>NZ_JBDUVF010000001.1:0-1493688 GCF_039938935.1 Acinetobacter sp. WA-87
CTTTTATACAGGTTATGGTGTTTATGTCGGCTATAACCAGATCAAATACAGTGATAACTCGTATAAGTTACTGTCTGCCAACTTAAGCGGAAGTTTGAACAAGAACTGGGGTTTTTATAGTTCTGCATATAAGGATTATGAAAACCATAAGGACTATGGCATTTACTTTGCGCTGCGCTATACGCCATCTACCAGAGTCAATGCAATTACAAGTGTATCTAATGACAGTGGTAAAACAACCTACAGACAAGAAATCAATGGATTTACAGATCCGCAAATTGGTTCATTTGGATGGGGTGGTTATGTTGAACGGGATCAAGATGCACATGCTAACAATGCATCGGTCTATGGATCTTATCGAGCACGAGCTGCGTACCTGACAGGTCGTTATAACCGAATTGGAGATAATGACCAAGTTGCACTTTCAGCGACAGGATCTTTAGTTGCAGCAGCAGGCCGTATATTTGCAGCCAATGAAATTGGAGATGGTTATGCTGTTGTCACCAATGCTGGACCGGAAAGCCAAATTATAAATGGTGGAGTAAATTTAGGAGAGACAGATAAGTCAGGAAGATTCTTAATTGCGAATTTAAGACCGTATCAATCTCATCATATCTATCTAGACCCATCTTATTTACCACTGGAATGGGATGTGACAACGACCAATCGAACAGCACTTGTGGGCTATCGCCAAGGAACTTTAGTTGACTTTGGTGCTCATCGAGTTGTTTCAGGATTAGTCAAAGTTGTAGATAAAAATAACTCGCCATTGTTACCGGGTTATAGCGTCCGAATTAATGGGCAACAAGATGCGGTAGTGGGCTATGATGGTGAGGTCTTCGTTCCAAACCTATTAAAGCAAAATAAACTTGAAATAGACCTTCTTGATCATGGTTCATGTCAAGTTAATTTCACTTACGAAAGTCAGCAATACAGTGCTAAAAAATTGGGGCCTTATGTATGTCAATAAGTATTGTAAGTCATAGTTCCTACATGCTAGCCAAAAAGTTTTCATCTACTTTAAAGTATGTTTTAGCTAGTTTATTGTTATTTGTGCTTTATGCTTTTTTTAGTTCAGCACATGCTGGCTGTACGGTAACTGGAACCACAAATAGTACTTATAATTATACAGCAGCAACGATTAATAGTGACGCTACCATTACTTATACTGGAACTATTCGGTGTACGAATGTTGGGAATACTGCTCAAATATCAAGATATATGTGCATGAAGACAGTATTTACTGGAGCAACTACTTCAAATAGTAATGTTTCATTACCTTATACGGTTATTGCAACGGTAGGCGGAGCAGGTTCTTCTACTGCAAATCAAACTTCAAACTTTTGGTATGGTCCTGTTACTACGGTGGCACCAAATAATATTATTAGTTACTCAGTAAGTATTAAAGTTCCAGCAAGATCGGGCTCTTTAACAGCCTATCCGGTAGGGACTTATATTGGCTCCGTTCAAGTATTTTGGGACATGCAAGCAAATTCGAGCAGTGTTTGTGAGGGTGATAGTGGCGGTGGCTGGGACTCGGGTAATATGACGATTACAGCTAACTATGTAGTACCAAGTTTCTGTCAGCTAGATTCCACATCAAATGTCGATTTTGGCAATATTAGTGATATTGGTACAACAAGTCGTGACTACACGGCTCAAGGTGCGATTAATGCAACTTGCAACAATGGAACACCTTATAGCATTTATTTGGGGGACGGCAATAACCGTATAAGCGGTGGATTTAGACGTATGACCAATGGAAGCAGTCAATATATTCCTTATCAGTTATACAAAGATTCTGCTTATGGCACAGTGTGGGATGCTACAGGTGGTACAACAACGGTGGGTGGTTCTGGTGGAGTGTCAAAGACAGGATCTGGCACTAGTCAAATTTCAAATGTATATGGAAAAATTCCGCAAGGAACCGCTATTTCAAGTACGCCCGGTAACTACTCAGATAGCATAGTTGTTACAGTGACTTACTAATGGCTGCCAACTCACTATTCACTTAAAGTAAGCAGATGGTGAGTGGGTAAGTGTATGTTTGTTAAGAATCTTATTTAGTTTGTAGAGAGCTTTGTTTTCGTATTAGGAATATAAACAGTGTGATTAATAAGCTAAATCCGAAAATAGGCAAACTAATTCCTAAAATAGTAAAAGTAAGTATAGTTAATATTTTTTGTTGATTGGTTGCGCGCTTCCAGACCAATAAAGTTTGGCTAACAAAATGGCTAGTCGTAAGTTTTAAATTAGATGTTTTAAACCAAGCTTTATATGCATAAATAATCATGATACATAGCCCAAGAGCATATAAGGCGAGTATCAATTGATTGATCCATCCAAATAACACTCCAATATGAGCATCGACTCCCCAGCGTGTAAGTCTTGCAAATAACGAGTAATCTTTAAAAGCTAGTTTGTCGATGACTTTATGTTGATGTACATCAATCGCTACACTGTCTGCTTGAGTTGGCCATTTGCGCTGTAGTTCAGTAACAGTCCAAGCCTGATTTGCATCAACTGGTGGTTTGATTTGTATTTGGGCTGAATGAATTCCATTTGCCCTAGCAATTGCTAATGCAGAGTCGAATTCAGTTGGCATGATCTCTAAATCCGAAGTTTCCATGACCATATCATGATGTTCTTTATGCTCATCATGAGACATTTGGGGTAATGGAGCATTATTTAAAGTTGTGGCTAATGTTGGTGTTTGCCAATTTAACCATTGACGAGCGATACGAATATTATCGCCAGCCCATTGGGACCATGTAAGACCAGTAATCGAAATGAACAATAAAAGTGGTAATAGAGTCAAGCCGATAGAGCTATGCCACTTTAATAAACGATTTTTAGATGTCTGTCTGATTTTAAAATTTTGACGACGCTTCCACCAGCTATATAGGCCCGTTAGGGTTAAAATGCCCAGCCAGCTTGCTGCAAGCTCACTATAAAAACGACCCCATTTCCCTAATAATAAATTACTATGCAGTTGATCTAAGAAGGTACGAAATGGAAGTACTCCACTGGTCCCATATACTGCAAGTTGACCTTTTATAGAGAGTGTATAAGGGTCTACAAAAACAGCTTCATTATTTAAATGATGAGCGTTATCAGAAAAAATAACTCGTGTTGTTTGTGTGGAGCTTGGAGCTGGCCTAACTTCTGTAATTTGTGCAGATTCGGGCATCGCTTTTTTAGCTGCCTCAACCTGTTGGCTTATGGGGCGCATATCTTTATTTAAAGGCTGAACATATAGTGCATTTTTATAGATAGATTGTTCTATCTGAGGAGTAATTGCATATAGAAGACCTGTAAATGCCGCAATGAATATAAATGGGGCAATAAAAATACCAGCATAAATATGCACAAGACGAAAAAGACTACGCCAAAAGCTAGGGGGATGAGGCATTGTGAAAGATGTCGAACAAACTTTGGTGTGAAGTATAGCTATTTTATTCTTAAATTTTAAAATAATTAAGGGATGAGATTATTCTATGTATCTAAGTTATTGTAAAAAATGTTTTTTTAACTAAGTAGATTAGATGGCTGATATAAGGTTTTGTTATCATGATTTTTATGAAAATTGGATAAGATTGACTATAGTCAGTTAAGGCAAAAAGATATTCAGATATCTTTATGGTGGATGGCTTAAGCAATAGATTGATCAAACGACTAATAGAAATAACTTATCAGCTATTAAATTTCTACTAACCTAATAGTTTATAATTGCATTTTATATAATTAAACAATTTATATAGCTATGAAAATTCATCATTTGCGAAGTGCAACTTTTATTATTGAAACTGGCCCTTATTTTATTTTAATTGATCCTATGTTGGGTGATAAAGGTTCGCTTCCTGCTTTTTCATACATCCGCTTTAAGGCTAAAAAGAATCCTTTAGTTGATCTACCTTTGAATGCCCAAGAATTATTAAACAAAGTTACTCATTGTTTAATTACTCATAGCCAAACTTTTGGAATAAAAGCATTTCAACATACTGATCATCTAGATCAAAAGGGCGAGGACTTTCTTGTTCAAAAGCAAATTCCTGTTTATTCCTTTCAAAATGATGTGTCGTATTTATCTAAATATGGGATAAATGTTCAGGCAGGTATTGATTACTGGAAAAAAATCGAGTTTTTAGGTGGAAGATTGGTCGCGATACCGGCGCACCATGGGCATGGCTGGATTAGTAAATTGATGGCGAATGGTTGTGGCTTCTATTTAGAATTGCCAAATGAACCTTCTTTATATATTAGTGGTGATACCGTACTTACTCATGATGTTAAAAATGCCTTACTTAAATTCCGACCTGATATTGCGGTAGTTGCTGCGGGACAAGCGCAAATGGATGTGGGGCAGCCGATTCTTATGTCGAAAGATGAAGTACGCGAATTTATTGAGCTTTCGCCTAAATATATTATTGCTAATCATCTTGAAGCATTAAATCACTGTCCTGTAAAACGAGATGAGATAAAGCAAATTCTGCATGGAATGAATGTAGTTGACCGTGTACAAGTACCCGATGATGGACAAACACTTATTTATGAAAATTAAGACAAGATTTAATCAATATTTATTAAATGAAAATCTTGTAATTCCATATCTTCTATTATGAATAACGCTATGAGTTTTTTATGTAAATGATAGAATTGCGACAGTCGGTAAGTTGATATCTACTTTGTCTAACTAATGCACAGTCTACAAAATGTTTAAAATTAAGTTTGTAGACTGTTGAACTACAAGTGAGGGTAAATGTAGATATACATATGCAACCATCTAAAATTTTAACCTATTGAAAATACAAAGGTTTATTACTTGCTCCCATCACTTACAATCCAAACCAGACTTGGTGGATTCTATTTTTTCTATTATTCCATTGTTGGTACATTCATGCCGTATTGGAATTTATATCTTCAAGATCAAGGGTTTAATTATCAGCAAATCGGGATTTTATCATCTATTGCGATTGTGACACGATTTTTTGCACCTTTAGTTTGGGGGTGGATCGCAGATAAATCTGGTAAAAGAATGCTTTTGGTGCGACTGGCAACTTGGATGGAAGCCTGTATATGGTTGGCTATTTTTATAGTTCCTAATACCTTTCAATCTGTCGCTTTACTCATGCTTATTTTTAGTTTTTTCCAAAATGCAATTTTAGCTCAGTTTGAGGGGGTAACCTTATTTTGGTTAGGTGATCAAAGAGCAAAACTCTATGGGAAGATTCGAAAATGGGGATCAGTTGGATTTATTGTAGGTGTATTTACTATAGGTGCCATTTTAGAAATTATTCCAATTTCTATGTTGCCTATTTTATTGCTTGTTATTGCTTCACTTGCTTTTATTTGGGCTTTCACTATTCGTGAGCCTGAGGGAGCTCCAACTTCTCAAAAGCATTTAGAGCCTTTATTACCTGTGTTAAAGCGTCCTGAAGTTGCTGCTTTTTTTACAATCGAATTTATTCTCCTTTTTTCGCATGCACCTTTTTATAGTTTTTATAGTAACTTTCTAAAATCTTTAAATTACAGTACGACTGAAATTGGCTTCTTATGGGCAATGGGGGTTGTCTCTGAAATCGTAATGTTTGCATGTGCGGCTACTTTCTTCAAATATTTTTCTTGGCGTAGTCTTGTTGCTATATGTTTGGTTTTAACCAGCATACGTTGGTTGCTAGTAGCTCTCTTTTCTCATTACTTTATAGGTCAGCTATTTGCACAATGTTTACATGCTTTTAGTTTTGGTCTATTTCACCTTATTGCAATGCGGCTTATTTTCCAAAACTTTTCAATAGGACAGCAAGGTCGTGGACAGGCTTTATACAGTACCATGTGGGGATTGGGAGTGGCATTTGGAAGTATTTTAGCGGGTCATTATTGGAAAACTCTGACGGGTGAGCATATTTTTATGATTGCTGCGCTCATTGTGCTATTCGGTTTATGTTTTGTATTTTGGTTACCTAAACAAATTGAAAAGCCAGCTTCTTAATCGAAACATCACTAACATTGTTAAAATTACGTGGTTAAGCGGCTAAATTGTTTTATGGAAAGTATCTATTCGTTACGGTTGAAAAATATTGTTTTTATATGGTTATGAAGCAATGTTTTTCTAAAAAAATGTGCTAACTTAAACTCATGCGTTTAATGATTAATAAATCTATGAAAAATATTTATATTATGGGATTATTATTAGCTTTTTCTGGTTTTGCTATGGCTGAAACAGCAACGCAACAACCTGCTGAACAGCCTGTTCGAACTGCAAGTAATCCTAATGCTATACGTATTGTTACGCGTCCTGAGATTATGGGATTATGGGGAATGGAGATTCCAAATAATAAGAAATGTGTAGAGTACTATAACTTCCGCAGTAGTAATGATGTAGTGATCAAAAGTGGTGAGGAATGGTCATATGGTATTTATGAATACCAGCCATCTGATGACCCTAAAGAGCAGTTATCTGCTTTAGTTATGCAGATTAAGTTTGATAATAATAAAGTAGATTGCTCTGGTCAGCAGCAAGATCAGACTGGTGATGTTTCCCAATATTTTGTGCAGTGGAAAAATGACCATACTATTAATTTCTGCTCAACTGCTAAAGGTGAGCAATGTTTTGCAACTTTACGTCGAATGTTGCCATAAATCTAAATAGATATAAAAAAGCCTCTTATTTAAGAGGCTTTTTTATTATGCATGTTATGCAGTTTCAGCTTTCTTCTTTTCTTCCAATTGCTTCAACAAGTGCTTTTCAAGGTAATGGATGTCCATTGCCTGTTCACAGAAGCTTTTGTCTTGCAAGATAAGATCTTTATGCAAAGGAATGTTGGTTTTAATTCCAGTAAGAATCATTTCGTCTAACGCTTGACGCATACGAGCAAGCGAAGTTTCGCGATCTTTACCATGAGAAATTAATTTTGCAATCATTGAGTCGTAGTATGGAGGAATACTATATCCAGGATAGATATGAGAATCTAAACGAATACCTGCACCGCCTGGCGCATAGAAGCTCTCAATTTTACCTGGTGAAGGTAAGAAAGTTGTTGGATCTTCTGCATTAATACGACATTCAATAGCATGACCACGAACTTCAATATCTTTTTGTTGAAGCTCTAGACCCAAACCAGCTGCAATACGTAATTGTTGCTCAATGATATCAACACCAGTAACCATTTCAGTTACAGGGTGCTCAACCTGAACACGAGTGTTCATTTCGATAAAGAAGAATTCACCATCTTCGAACAAGAACTCAAATGTACCAGCACCACGATATTGCATTAACTGACATGCGTTAACACAAGCTTCTAAAATATCAGCACGTGCTTTTTCTGGTAGATTTGGAGCAGGAGCTTCTTCTAAAACTTTTTGATGACGACGTTGTAATGAACAGTCGCGATCATATAAATGAATCGCATGACCATTACCATCACCTAAAACTTGAACTTCGACATGGCGAGGTTTTTGTAAGAAGCGTTCCATGTATACGGTGTCATCACCGAACCACATTTCTGCATCACGTTGAGCCGCTTGAACTGACTCAAGTAATGTATCTACGCGCTCAACAATACGCATACCACGACCACCACCACCAGCTGCCGCTTTAACAATGAGCGGGAAACCGATTTCTTTAGCTTCTGCTAAAGCGTTGTGGATAGTTACAGCATGGTCGCAACCAGGTACTGTAGGTACACCAGCTTTTTTCATTGCAACAATTGCAGAAACCTTGTTACCCATTAAACGAATATGTTCTGGGCGAGGGCCAATGAATGTGAAACCGGAGCTTTCTACAATTTCGGCAAACTCAGCATTTTCTGAAAGAAAGCCATAGCCTGGGTGAATTGCATCAGCACCAGTAATTTCTGCAGCAGTAATAATTGCTGGGATGTTTAAATAGCTGTCACTACTTGCACCCGGACCAATACATACTGCTTCATCAACGAAACGTAAATGCATCAAATCTTTATCTGCATCTGAATAGATACCGACAGTTTTGATTCCTAATGTTTTGCAAGCCCGGGTAATTCGTAAAGCGATTTCACCACGGTTTGCAATTAAAACTTTTTGCAACATAGTTGTCCCCGGGGTATTACGCGCGATAACGGAATAAAGGTTGACCGAATTGGATCACATCACCATTTTTCACTAAAATTTCTTCAATCACGCCGCTTTGAGTTGCTTCAATCGGGTTCATGATTTTCATTGCTTCGATAATACCCAAAGTCTCACCAGCAGATACAGTTTGACCTACTTTAACAAATGGTGCTTCACCTGGGCTTGGAGCAGCATAGAACACACCAACCATAGGAGAAGTTTCAACTGCTCCACGTGGGGTTTTTGCAACAGGTGCTTCAGCAACAGGAGCTGCTGGAAGTGCTACACCAGCCGCAGCAACGACAGGATTACGACGAGTTAAAGCGATTGATTGATCACCTTCTTTAACTTCAATCGCTTGCAAGTCAGACTCAATCATTAAATCGATGAGTTTTTTAATTTTGCGGATATCCATGGGCGACTATTCCTGAACTAGTTTGGGTTAGATGGTTGAATTTTTTTAATGGCGTAATCGAGTGCAAAGCTATAACCTTTTGCACCTAGACCACAAATCACGCCAATTGCTTTGTCTGATAAATAAGAGTGGTGTCTAAACGCTTCACGTGCGTGAACATTTGACAAATGCACTTCAATAAATGGAATGGCAACGCCAAGTAGAGCATCACGTAAAGCAACTGAGGTATGAGTAAGAGCAGCAGGGTTAATAATAATAAGTTTTACGCCTTCAGTTTGTGCCTGATGAATACGGTCAACAATGGCACCTTCCCAATTGCTTTGAAAAGTATCGAGTGTAATAGAGGCTTGTTTAGCTTGAGCAATAAGTTGTTGGTTGATATTGTCTAGGGTAAGATGACCATATACTTCTGGTTCGCGTTTTCCCAGCAAATTCAAATTCGGTCCATGAATTACCAAAATGGTCGAACTCATTCAGATTGCTCCAGCTCTAAAGTTGCAAATAGTCTTTGCAAGATGTCTGCAAAGTTTGCTTATTATGGCATATGTTTCTACAAGTTTTTTATAATTTCTTTTAATTGTCGCAGAAAGGGTACACCAAATTCGGCTTATATATTGTAAATTTTGCGACGAATTAGCAATGTTAAAAAATGACAAAATTTCAAGTAATTTAACAAGGCTCATTTTAAACCGAATTGACAAAAACAGTTCATGTATTTTGTGTAACGACGGTATGGGCATCTTCAATTGTTAACATTTCATTCCAGCGAGTTAGGTAGTTTTTTGAGCGATGGCATTGTTTCATTTGCCAAGATGGATTGCGCGAGTGATATCCCACTTGTAAATAATGACTACCAAAACGCTTATGAACTGTACCTAAAGTTTCCATTAATTGTTGTCTTTGATGAATAAGTTCCAAAGGTTGCCATAAATCATCAATATGTTGTTGACGCGCGTGTAGACCACAAAATAATACTCCAATTTTTATATAATTTTTATTTTCTTTATATAAAACATCAATTTGATGCATTGCTGCTTTCGTGATTATGCATAAGTCATCTGTTGCATAGTGAAGACCAATGGCCTGAGAAGTGGCTTTTTTATAAGGTGGCTTATCGGTTTTCTCATAAAGCATGACTTGAATGCAGGCACAAAGTTGTTCTTGTTTCATTAAGCGGCGATGCGCTCGATTAAGATGAAAAATAAGTGCTTGTTTAATAATCTCGATACTGGATAAAGCTTGAGCAAAACTTCGTGACGCTAAAATCCGTTTAGTTGGAATACTAGGATCGTCAAGTTCAATACATGATTGGCCTTTTAGCTCACGAATAGTGCGTGCCATGACCACAGAAAATGCCTTTGCCATATGGTGTTCATTGGCAAAAGTTAAGTCTAGGCATGAATATACTTCATAACTTTGTAGTTGTTTGACCAGTTGATAACCAATTCCCCATACTTCTTTGACCGATGTCTGTTGCATGAGGTCTTCCGTAATTAATGGATCTAAGGTGATGAAATTACAGATTCCCTTAAAACTTTTAATTTTCTTGGCAAAATGATTGGCAAGTTTTGCTTGTGTTTTTGAATATCCAATTCCAATACAACAAGGTAGACCTAACCATTGGAGGAGAGTCTCTTTCACCTTAAAGCAGTAGTCAGATATATCAATAGATTGAAGGTAAGGAGTGAGATGAATAAAGCACTCATCTATAGAGTAAGCTTCTATATCATCTGGAGAGAAAAATTCACCGAGAACAGCAAAAAAACGACGGGACATCTCGGCATATAAAGTGTAGTTGCTTGAATAGACTTGAACACCAGCTTGCACGGCATCTTTCTCAATTTGAAACCACGGTACTCCCATCTTAATACCTAAAAGTTTTGCTTCTTCACTACGTGACACAACACAACCATCGTTGTTAGATAAAACAACTACAGGTTTATCAATGAGTTTGGGGTTGAAAAGTCGCTCACAGCTGACATAACAATTGTTAATATCAACCAGTGCATAAACTTCGCGGTGTGAGATCTCTCTCATTATTTCATCCCCCCAAATTCATCAACTCAAAATTCATATTTTGAATTTGTAACATAATCAAGTTAACAAAATTATGCACAGATATCTAGGGTAGTTCTGGTTGTTCGTCGAAATTATGAAAAGGATGTAAAAGTAATGAATTGTCAGTTATTGATATGAAAATGTCTGAAAATGATATGTTTAGACAGATATGATCATTTCCATAAGCGCTATATTTTCAATGGATCAGTTGAGCCTGGAAAATATAGTAATGCGTGTTTCGCATTTTGTCTTATGGGTCTTTCAAGCTGTCTTTTTTATAAAAGACAGCTTTTTTTATGCTGATTTGACTCTTAGATAGCTTATGAAGAATATCGCTGTTTGGCTTGTTCATAAGCCTCAAGATTAATGCATTGAGCACCCAAGCTTGTGATTTGTGCTTGGTCAATTTGAAGTTCATCCCACTTTTGCATTTGTTCAAATAGCCAATGGAAATCTTTAGGTTGTGGGGCAGCATTTTCTTTAACTAAGTTTTTTACAATATTTTGAATCATATAGTATTTATCGACATGTACTTCTTCAGAACAGTGAAAGCGGACAATTCCAAAATCGACCAACAACTTTAAGACAGGTGAAAAGTCTTTCAAATCACTCAATTCCTTTTGAGCTTTTATAATTGCTGTGGTGAGTGCAATTAAAGTTTGAGGATGTTGTTCAGCCCATTCTTGAGTTACTGCAAGAACTTTATCTGCCACATTGGGAATAATGTCTTGACTTGAACATACGATTTTACTTAAGCCTAAAAGTTCGCCCTGTGTATTCCACGGTTCTCCTACACAAAAACCATCAATGACATGATTATCTAAAGCTTCGACCATATACGGTGGTGGAAGGGCTTTGAGCTTAAGTGTTTGAGCTATTTTTGAGTCTCCCAAAGCAAGCCATTCTCTTAAACAATAATGATGAATTGAATGTTTAAATACATGAGCTAAGGACAAAGAATGATCTGCTTCAATATAGCTCGTCACTTTTTGGGCGGTAGCTTGTGCATTATCGTTTTCTTGAATAGCCAGTTGATGAGTTAATTTTTGGCTTAAGCTAATAAAAGCACGGTTTTTACTTAAAATAAGAGGGGTTTGCAGTGCAATACCAATTTGGTCTGCACCCACGGCTGCTGCAGGTAGCATGGCAGATAAACAGTGGGCAGCATCTAATAGCCCAAAAGCTAAACGGTCTCGAAGACTTGCCCATGATGCTTCTTTAACTAAAGTAACATCTAAACCGACTTCTTCGAAAAAACCTTGCTGTTTTGCCCAAAGCAATGCAAGACAATCAAGTAAAGGAATATAGCCGAGTTGCAATTGAGTCTTTTCTAATGTGCTCATTTATTCGTCCTTTAGTTGATCATTTAGTAGTTTTTGAGCGTCAAGTAAACGGCGTGCCATTTCTCCAATCGTGATCCGGTGGCTCATGGCATTTTTTCTAAGAAGTTGAAATGCAGTTTCTTCAGGTAAGCCATGCAGTTGCATGAGTAGAACTTTAGCTTTCTCAACATCCTTACGGTCAGCAAGTTTGGTTTGAGCTTCTTTTAAATCACCTTCGAGTTTTTTGTGCTTTTTATATTGCTCGATCGAGATTTCTAAAATGGTATGTAAGCGGGTAGGATCTATGCCATCTACAATATAAGCAGTTACACCTGCATCGATGGCTTGTTTGATGGTGTCTTTATCTGAATTTTTAGTGAATAGAACAGTTGGTAGGTCATAGCTACTCACACAACTTTCAATAATGTCACGATGGGGATGATCCATGTCGAGCAAGATGACATCGGCTTGTAAATCTTCAAGACGAAAAATATTCAAGTGATCCAAAGTAAGGCAGGCCACCACTTCAAAGTCATTTTCAAGCAAACTATTTTTTATATAGTCGGCTCGCGCATGATCATCATCGATAAGAGCTATTTTGAGTTTTGGCATAAGTTCAGAAAATCAGGCTAAGAAAATGCGCCAATTCGACGCGTTTTTTGTTATTGAGTTTTAAGCAAGATTAGTGCCATCCAAAATTAAACCAAAAATCAGGAGTTGTTGACAATCTAGGAGGCTAAAAAGTTGTTTTGATCGATATTGGTGCAAAACTGCGATTCATTTTGTGGCAAAACTTATTTTTATTTAAACCATATAGAGGAGCAGTAATAGTGCAGGTAAAATTAAATACTCTTTATAGATGAAAATAGGTTTTAATTTAAACATTTGAAAATAATAATAAAAAATTATTAATATTAATCTTAAAAAGAATTGGCATGCAAAGTGCTTACTTAATTACAGGTCGAAGACGACCATGAGTTTTAAAGACGGCCAACGATGTCCGTTCTGATCGAGTTTGTGAGTGCAACCGCACATACAAAGAAGTTACGTTCAGTCGGAGTGAAGGTCATGTCTTTATTTTTATTGCATAAAAAAGTTACATCTGAATTATTTAATTTTTCAGTTCCAGCGATGCGAGCCTTCTCTAAAAGGGGGCTCGCTTTTTTTATTTCTTTTTTTGATTTTGCTGTGCATTGGGTGTCGTTAACGAGTGAAAAAAATTGGTTTCAAGCAGCTACATGCCATGTGAGCTTGATTCATTTCTCGATAGAGCACAAAGCAAAAAAACAATGTCTATTTGAGAACGCAATAACGCAGCTTAAAAGCAACGTGATTTGAGGAGAAACACTATGAAATTGGTAATGATTGGTCATGGTATGGTGGGCCACAAATTCATCGAAGCCATTTTAGAAAAAGCAGATGATGAACTGGAAATCACTATTCTCGCGGAAGAACCTCGTATCGCCTATGACCGCGTGCATTTGACAGAATATTTCTCTGGGAAATCGGCAAAAGATTTATCTTTAGCACGTTTTGACTTTGCCGATGCTCATGGCATTGACTTACGTCTTAATACAAAAGCAACTGCAATTGATACGACTGCACAAACTGTAACAACCAATCATGGTGATGTGATTAGTTATGACAAATTGGTACTGGCGACTGGTTCATATGCATTTGTTCCACCAATTCCGGGTAATGACCGTGAAAACTGCTTTGTTTACCGTACGATTGAAGACTTAGACGCGATTCGTGCAGCGAGTCTTAATGCAAAAACAGGTGTCGTGATTGGTGGTGGTTTGCTTGGACTTGAAGCTGCAAAAGCTTTACGTGATTTAGATTTAGAAACACATGTTGTTGAGTTTGCACCACGTTTGATGGCAGTTCAAATTGATGACTTAGGGGGCAAGGTTTTACGCCGTAAAATTGAAGACCTCGGTGTAAAAGTTCATACACAAAAAGCGACTCAGTCTATTGAGTCTGGTGTAAATACCACTCATGTGATGAAGTTTGCCGACGGTAGTGAACTCGAAACTGATGTGATTTTATTCTCTGCGGGGATCCGCCCACGTGATGAGCTCGCACGCAATAGTGATCTGGCGATTGGTGAGCGTGGTGGTATTGTCATTAATGATTATTGCCAAACATCAGATAACAACATTTATGCTATTGGTGAATGTGCGCTTTGGCAAAATAAAATTTATGGCTTGGTTGCACCGGGCTATGACATGGCACGTATTGCAGCAAAACATATTTTAGATGAAGAGTGTCATTGCTTCGCTGGCGCGGACATGAGCACCAAGTTGAAATTAATGGGTGTGGATGTTGCTTCTGTTGGTGATGCGCATGCCATGACTCCGGGTGCATTAAGCTACTTCTATGCAGATGAGCATGCGCTGGTTTATAAAAAGATTGTTGTAAATGCGGATAAAACCAAATTGCTGGGAGCGGTTTTGGTGGGCGATGCAAAAGAGTACAACGACCTTTTGCAAATGATGTTAAATGGTCTGGCTTTACCGGAAGTGCCTGAAAGTTTAATCATGCCAGGCTTTGAGCAGTCGGCAGGAAAATCTGGTGGTAGCGGAGTCGATTTACTTCCAGACAGCGCGACCATTTGTTCATGTAACAACGTATCAAAAGCGGACATCTGCCAAGCAATTAGCGATGGTTCGACCTCTTTAGGTGCATTAAAGAAATGCACCAAAGCAGCAACTGCATGTGGTGGCTGTGCACCATTAGTGACTCAAGTGTTAAAGTCAGAGTTACAACGTCAAGGTGTGACTGTAAATAACCATATCTGTGAACATTTCCCGTACTCGCGTCAAGAGCTACATCACTTGGTACGTGTCAATGAAATCAAAACGTTTGATGACTTGATTCACCAACACGGCCATGGTTTGGGTTGTGACATCTGTAAACCGACTGCTGCAAATATCTTGGCTTCTTGTTGGAACGATTTCGTCCTTGAGCCAAGTCATGCAGGTCTACAAGACAGTAATGACTACTACTTGGGTAACATCCAAAAAGATGGCTCTTACTCAGTTGTACCACGTATGGCTGGTGGTGAAGTGACTCCAGATGGTTTGATTGCCATTGGCCAAATTGCGAAGAAATATAACCTGTACACCAAAATTACTGGCGGTCAACGTGTTGATATGTTTGGTGCACAAGTTCACGAGCTTCCATTCATTTGGGAAGAGTTAAATGCTGCGGGCTTCGAGTCTGGTCATGCTTACGGTAAATCATTGCGTACCGTGAAATCTTGTGTGGGTAGTACTTGGTGCCGTTACGGGGTAGACAATTCAGTTGGTTTAGCGATTGAACTTGAAAACCGCTACAAAGGTTTACGTTCACCGCATAAATTAAAAATGGCAGTGTCTGGCTGTACACGTGAGTGTGCGGAAGCGCAAGGTAAAGACGTGGGTATTATCGCGACCGAAAAAGGTTGGAACCTTTATGTCTGTGGTAACGGTGGTATGAAACCACGTCATGCAGAGTTACTTGCATCTGACCTTGATAAAGCAACGCTCATCCGTTACATCGACCGTTTCTATATGTTCTACATTCAAACCGCAGACCGTTTACAACGTACGAGTGTATGGCGCGACAACATGGAAGGTGGTCTAGATTATCTTAAATCTGTAGTTGTTGATGATTCTCTTGGTTTGGCTGCCGAGCTTGAACGTCGTATGGAACATATTATTGGTACATATCAAGACGAATGGCGTACAGCTGTCGAGAACCCTGAAGTTCGTAAACGCTTCCAAACGTATATCAACGCAGGTGCAAATGAGCAGGCCGATCCACACATTCAATTTACAACTGAACGTGGTCAAATCCGTCCATTAACCGAAGCTGAACGTTCAGTAGACCGTATTCCAATGGTTGAAGCATAAAGGAGAACTTATATGAATATTGTACAAGACAAAAATATGCTTCCTGATGATCAATGGATTGATGTTTGCGCCCTCGATGATTTAACCCCAAACACTGGTGCAGGAGCTCTAGTGGGCGGTCAAGCTGTTGCAATCTTTCGTGTGGGGCATGAAAAACGTGTTTACGTGCTGAGCAATAAAGATCCGTTTAGCCAAGCGAATGTGATGAGCCGCGGGATTATTGGTGATTTACAAGGCGAACGCGTCGTTGCATCTCCAATCTATAAACAACATTTCAGTTTAGCTACGGGCCGTTGTTTAGAAGATAAAGACCAAAAATTGGCGGTTTATCCGAGCAAAATTGTTGATGGCCGTGTTTGGGTCAATGCAGTGCCGCAAAAAACTTATATTACCAATACAGGTGTATCACAAGACAAACTTAAACTGGTGCTGATCGGGAATGGTTTAGCAGGAATGCGTTGTCTAGAAGATTTACTTGATATGGCACCAGATCGTTATGAAGTCACGGTGATTGGTGAAGAACCTTGGGGTAACTATAACCGTATTATGTTGTCTCCGGTTTTATCGGGTGAAAAAACCATTGAAGATATTATGCTGCATCCACCAAAGTGGTACGACGATAAAGGCATTAAATTTATTGCTGGTGATAAAGCGGTAAAAATTGATCGTCCACGTAAAGTGGTTTACACCGAAAAAGGGCAAACTGTTGATTATGATCGTTTGATTTTGGCAACAGGTTCGGCTCCGTTTATTCCACCAGTTCAAGGTGTCAACTTAAAAGGGGTGTTAACTTTCCGTGATATTTATGACGTTAACACCATGATTGAGTACTGCGGTTCAAAAACTAATGCAGTCGTGATTGGTGGTGGTTTACTCGGTTTAGAAGCAGCCTACGGTTTAAAACAACGCGGTATGAATGTGACAGTATTGCATTTGATGGACCGCATTATGGAGCGTCAACTTGATGGGCGTGCAAGTCAGTTACTGCGTAATAGCATTGAGCAAAAAGGTATTAACATTATTACCGAAGCAAATACAGAAGCGTTAATTGGTGATGAAAACGGTCATGTCAAACAAATCCGTTTGAAAGATGGCACAGTGTTAGATGCTGACCTTGTGGTGTTTGCTGTAGGTATCCGCCCGAATATTACTTTGGCCCAAAGTGCTGGTCTACGTTGTAATCGTGGTGTGTTGGTGAATGACACCATGCAAACATTTGACCCAAGTATTT
This sequence comes from Acinetobacter sp. WA-87, assembly GCF_039938935.1. Taxonomy (NCBI): domain Bacteria; kingdom Pseudomonadati; phylum Pseudomonadota; class Gammaproteobacteria; order Moraxellales; family Moraxellaceae; genus Acinetobacter; species Acinetobacter sp. WA-87. The sequence continues at coordinate 17,008 of NZ_JBDUVF010000001.1, forward strand.
ATGCTGTGGGTGAGTGTATTGAGCACCGTGGTCAAACTTTTGGTTTGGTTGAACCACTGTGGGGGCAAGCTTTTATTTGCGCGACCCATTTGGCTGAACACGGCAGCTTAACTTTTAAAGCACCCACTGTGCCGACTCAGTTAAAAGTCAGTGGTGTCGATGTATTCTCGGCAGGCAATTTTGAACCGAAAGATGATTATGAAGACATTATTTTAAACGATGAAAAACGCCAGATTTATAAGCGTATTATCATTCAAAGCGATCGGGTAATCGGTGCAGTATTGTTTGGAGATACTGAAGATGGCATGTGGTATGCAGAGTTAATTGCAGACCAAACACCTGTTTCTTCATTTAGAAATAAGCTGCTATTTGGTCGAGATTTTGCATTAAAAAAAGCAGGCTAAATAGGGAAAGGAGCAGTTATGAATAGTATTCCAAGCGTTGAAATCGATAGCTCCGACCATGTTGCAAAAACAACTAAAACAACATGTCCATATTGTGGTGTGGGTTGTGGTGTTAGTGTAACCGTTCAACAAAAACCTCAAGGACCTGTGGTGCAAGTTGAGGGGGATGTTGAGCATCCTTCCAACTTTGGACGCTTATGTATCAAAGGTAGCCGACTTGCGGATACTTTAGGGTTAGAAACACGTGTTTTACAACCAATGATCGGGCGCAAAGCTGATCGGGTAGTAACCACATGGGATGCAGCAATTAATAAAATTGCCGATAAATTCCAATCTTGTATCGATCAATATGGTCGTGACAGCATTGCATTTTATGTTTCTGGTCAGCTTTTGACTGAAGATTATTATGTGGTGAACAAGTTTGTAAAAGGTTATTTGGGCACTGCAAATATCGACACCAACTCACGCCTTTGCATGTCATCGGCTGTTGCGGGGCATAAACGTAGTTTTGGTGAAGATATTGTCCCAGCAAGCTATGAAGATTTTGAACATGCAGACATGGTGGTTTTGGTGGGTTCCAATATCGCATGGTGCCATCCTGTGCTGTATCAGCGGATTATGCAGGCTAAAAACCACAATCCCGATATGTTTGTGGTGGTAATTGACCCACGGTTTACCAGTACTTGTGAGCAAGCGGATTTGCATTTGCCGATCTTACCGGGTCAAGATGTCGCTTTATTTAATGGTTTATTTCAATATCTATATCAAAAAGGTCATGCCGATCAGGCGTTTGTAGAGGCTTACACGGAAGGTTTGCAAGAGGTTTTGGCAAGTAGTCAGCCAGAAACTGATATTGAACATGTGGCAAAGCGTACAGGAATTGCACTCGATAAGCTGCAACAGTTTTTTAAAAAGTTTGCACAGACTGAAAAAGTAGTCACCCTATTTTCAATGGGTGTGAATCAATCAAGTCAGGGTGTAAATAAAGCCAATAGCATTATTAACTGCCATTTATTGACTGGAAAAATTGGTAAGCTCGGCGCTGCACCATTTTCGATGACAGGTCAGCCCAATGCTATGGGAGGCCGAGAAGTGGGTGGCCTAGCCAATATGCTGGCAGCGCATATGGACTTAGATAATCCACTACATCAAAAAGTAGTGCAGACCTTTTGGGATAGTCCATTTATTGCGACTCAAGCTGGCTTAAAAGCAGTTGATTTGTTCCGTGCTGTTGAAGCTGGAAAAATTAAAGCCATCTGGATTATGGCGACCAATCCAGTGGTAAGTTTACCAGATGCCGATCAGGTGAAACGTGCTTTAGAGAAATGCGAATTGGTCGTTATGTCAGATATCTGTGCCGATACGGATACTACGGCTTACGCTGATATTTTGCTTCCAGCTTTAGGTTGGGGTGAAAAAGATGGAACTGTGACCAACTCTGAGCGTCGTATTTCACGTCAGCGTGCATTTTTACCTGCGCCGGGTGAAGCAAAAGCAGACTGGTGGTCAGTGAGTCAAGTCGCGAAAAAATTAGGCTTCGATGGTTTTGAATTTACCAGTGCTGTTGATATTTTCAATGAGCATGCAGCGTTATCTGCACAAGACAATGCAGACATAAATGCTCGTGCAGAAAGTAATAATTTCCGTTATTTCAATCTAAAAGGTTTAATGAACCTAAGTAATGCTGAGTACGATGCTCTGCAACCAGTGCAATGGCCAGTGTGGAATAAAAACCAAGACGCTAAAGCCGTTCAACAATTGTTTGGGAAAGGGCAGTTTAGTCATAAAAATGCCAAGGCAAAACTGATTCCAACTGTTGTAATTGATCCAGTTCATGCAGTTTCAGAAGATTATCCGCTCATTTTAAATACAGGGCGTATTCGTGACCAATGGCACACCATGACGCGTACTGGCTTGTCACCAAATCTGACCAGTCATCGTGCTGAACCATTCTGTGAGATTCACCCAAGTGATGCCTTGAAGTTTGGTGTACGTGATCAAGGCTTAGTAGAAGTTCGTTCGAAATGGGGTAGTTGTGTACTACGTGTGACCTTCTCATCGGGTGTGCGTCGTGGGCAAATTTTTGCACCAATTCACTGGACTGAACAAGTTGCGTCCGATGCCCGTATTGGCAAAGTGGTTAACCCAGAAGTCGATGCCATTTCAGGTGAACCAGAGTTCAAACATACGCCTGTGACCATTCAGCCGTTCTATACCACTTGGCAAGGTGTGCTCTATATTCGTGAAGGATACGATTCGCATATTCAAGAATCGCTACATCACTGTGCATGGTGGACTAAAGTCAAAATGGTGAAAACCAGCCGCTATGAACTTGCAGACCGCCAAACTTTTCATAATACTCAAAAGAATCTGAAAAGCTTTTTACCATTTGCCGATGAAACCTTTGAATGGTTGAGCATAGAAGATATTTCGTCACAACTGAGCCATAGCGTTATTTTGAAAGATGGCATTGTAATTGCAAGTCTATATATCGCACCTCCAGATTTATTGCCAGACCGTGACTGGGTAGCGAGTCTGTTTAAACGAGAGCGTTTAAGCGCCTTGCACCGTAAAGCTTTACTAGCAGGTATGCCAATGTCGGCTACCAATAATGATGGGCCTTTGGTGTGTAGTTGTTTTAAAGTAGGTAAGAATAAAATTATCGAAGCAATAAAAACACAAAGCATTATCCATGAAAAACAGGTCACTGCTTGTTTAAAAGCTGGTGGCAATTGTGGATCATGTTTACCTGAAATCCGAGGCTTGATTAAAGCTTGCCAGCAAGAGGTGGAAGTGTGAATAAGGGATATCCCGTAACTGATTTGGTCATTCTGGCAGGTGGACAAGCCCGCCGTATGAATGGTTTAAATAAGCTGTTGCAGCAATTCGATGGCGATACGCAACTACTCAAAATTCATCAAAAACTAAAGTCATCTGTATCTGAAATTTGGGTGAATAGTCATCGTGACTATTCAATCTATCAAAGTATTGTGCCCGATATTAAGTGTTTTCAAGATGATGCTTCCGGTTTTTTTGGTCCACTGATGGGGATGAAAAGTGCATGGTCACATGTAAAAGCAGATTATGTTTTGTTTATCCCTTGTGATGTGACCTACATACCTACGCAAGTCGTTGCAAAATTACACAGCGCTCTTCGGAAAAATAAACAGGCTCAGGCAGCTTACGTTTCAATTAATGGAGATGCTTTATACCCATTTTGTTTGTTAAAACGTGAAAGTCTCATCACCATAACGGAGCAAATTGAAAAGCAACGATTAAGTTTGAAAGAATGCTTTAAGCTTTTGCATGCGCAAGTCGCTATATTTCAAAAGCAAAACTTATTTTTCCATAGCATTAATTCTTTAGATGAACTTCAACAATACAAACAAATTAAAGCATTTAAAGAGATTTTTTCGACAAATTAGAACTTCAATCATATCGATTTAAAATTTACATTGATAATCTGAAATCATTTTTTAAATTTTGAGTTATTGACTGTTTAGAATTTAAGTTCTATTTTGGAACTTGTTATTTTCATTCTAGCCAGATGTATAAAAATAAACGGAGCCAGAAAAATGATGGACGCAGCTCAGCAAAGTAAAACAGATGTGACCGCATGTATTTTATGTTCAAGAAACTGCGGTTTGAGCGTAGAAATTAAAGATAACCAATTTGTCAAAATTAAAGGTAATCCTGAGCATCCATTTTCTCAAGGTTACATTTGCCAAAAAGCCGCAAGATTACAGCATTACCAGAAACATGCAGACCGTTTAACCGCACCTTTAAAACGCCAGCCAGATGGCTCATTTCAAGAAATTAGTTGGGACGTGGCTATACAAGAAATTGCCGATCAATTGGTTCAGATTAGAGATAATTTTGGAGGTACAGCTTTTGCCTCTGTTGGGGGCGGTGGTCAGGGTAACCACCTCGGTGCAGCTTATGGTCGACAACTTTTATTGGCTATGAAAAGTTATTATGCATATAACTCACTTGCCCAAGAAAAAACAGGTGATTTCTGGCTCAATGGCCGCCTGTTCGGTAGTCAGGCTTGCCATACGACAGAAGATGTTGAACATGCAGATTACGTACTTTTTATTGGAACAAATCCATTTCAAGCACACGGTATTCCTAACGCACGAGACACGCTAAAACATATTAAGAAAGATCCGAACCGAACCATGGTGGTGTTCGACCCGCGTGTTACCGAAACGGCAAAACAAGCAGACATTCACGTACAGTTAAAACCGGGAACAGATGCTTTTTTAATGTCGGCCATGATTGCGATCATTATTAAAGAAAAACTTTATGATACAGCATTTATTGAGCAGCACACACATGGGTTTGAAGAAGTAAAAGCTGCATTTAACCATGTCCCGATTGAAGACTATATTGCTAAAGCTGATGTACCTATTGATTTGATTTATCAGATTGTTCGAGATTTTGCCAAGGCAAAAAGAGGCTGTGTACGTATCGATTTAGGTATTCAACATACTTTGAATACAACATTAAATGGTTATTTAGAAAAGCTTTTATACTTGCTGACAGGGAACTTTGGAAAACAGGGTACCAATAATTTGCATACCATGTTTATTCCAATTTTAAGTGATACAGATGAAAGAAAACCAAAATATCGACGTAGCGTTTATCATAAAATGTTCCCGATTTCAGGGTTTTTCCCGCCTAATATTTTACCCGATGAAATCCTAAAAGCAGGGGAAAAACAAATTCGTGCGGTGTTTGTAGATAGTTGTAATCCACTATTAACTTACCCTGATACACCTGCCTATGAAAAAGCCTTTAAAGCATTAGATTTATTGGTTGTAGTTGATATTGCGATGACAGAAACCGCGAGACTTGCAGACTATATTTTGCCAGCGCATACTCAGTTTGAAAAATGGGAATTTACTGGCTTTAATCTTGAGTTTCCTAAAAATGGTTTTCACCTACGTCATCCTGTATTGACCGCTCAAGCGAATACTTTGCCAGAGGCAGAAATTTATACACGATTACTTGAAGCCATGCAGGTGATTCCAAAACGCTTTCCAATTTTAGAAAAAATAGCTGCGGTCGACTCGAAAAAAACAGCCTACTTACCCTACTTGTCTGCGCTAGGACTTACCTTGGCACGCCATAAAAAATATATCCCTTTTGCTGCCTCTATCATTTATCGAACTCTTGGCAAACGACTTGGCAATTCTGCAGATTCAGTTGCTTTTTTATTGCCGCTATCTATTCAATATGCTGTTTTACATACCAAAGCAGTACGCCGTGCAGGTTATAAAGGTAATCCATTAACACAAGGTGTCAAAGTATTTGAGCAGATATTAAAGCAACGTTCAGGTATGGTTTTATCGCAACATGAATATGATGAAGTCTGGAAACTGGTGGCTTATAAAGATAAGAAAATACGTCTTGCAATTCCCGAGATGTTAAGTGAACTCGCAAGCTTGAAAAGCCATAACGTTAATATTGAAGAGTTTCCTTTCATCCTTTTGTCAGGTGAACGCCGTAGCTATAACGCCAACCAAATTTACCGTGACCCTGCTTGGCGAAAAGTAGATGCAGAAGGTGCACTACGTATTCATCCCGAAGATGCAAAGCACTTAAATGTAGATACAGGAGAGCAGCTTAAATGTATCTCACAGCATGGAGAAATTCAGGTAGCTATTGAGTTAGATGATGGGATGAGAAGAGGTGTTGTGTCACTGCCACATGGCTACGGTATGCGCTTTCAGAATGGAGCACCGATTGGGCCACAATTAAACTTACTTATTTCTGCTGAACATTGTGATCCATTGTCGAAAACGCCGTACCATAAATATGTACCCATCCGTCTAGAAAAGTGTTAGAAATAGAATCAAGTAAAACATAGATTTTACCGTGCTAACTTGAGATTTATTTTTTAGTTGTTCTTAAGGTAGTGCGATGAAAAGTCTATAAAAAATTTAAATATTATGGAAAATAAGTAGAGCTGGAACAAATTTTGCTATTAAAAATCAAAGCACTATTAAGATGCAATTTTTTGTATTTGATTGTTCATAATCGGTGCTCGCAAGATTTGAAATGTTCTAGATATGAGTGCAAATGATGAAACAATATCACTCTGAAAATGCGCCAAGCCTTCTGCAAGATCAATATGGGCGTATCAAGCGTAAGTTACGAATTTCTGTAACTGATCGCTGTAATTTTAAGTGTGTATATTGCATGCCTGAGCATCCAGAATGGTTAAATAAACAGGACTTGCTTAGTTTTGAAGCGCTCTTTCAATTTTGTCATTTTATGGTGCAGCAAGGTATCGAGAGTATTCGCATTACGGGTGGTGAGCCATTAATGCGTCAAGGCATTGTTCATTTTGTTCGTGATTTGCAGGCCTTAAAAGCATTAGGTTTAAAACGTATATCGATGACTACAAATGGTCATTACCTTGCAAAATACGCTAAACAACTAAAAGACGCGGGATTAGATGATTTAAACATTAGTTTAGATAGTCTTGATTCAATTCAATTTAAAAAGCTTACTAAGAAAAAGTTAGAACCAGTTCTTGAGGGTATTCAAGCTGCTAAAGATGCAGGACTGCCTTTTAAAATTAACTGCGTATTAATGAAAGATAAAAATGATGATCAAATCTTACCTATGGTGAAGTGGTCAATTGCTAATCATATTCCTTTACGTTTTATCGAGTTTATGCCGCTTGATGGTGATGCACTTTGGTCAAATAAAGATGTGGTAAGCGAGGCTGAAATTTTACAGGTATTGCAACTGTATTATTCGGTACAAGTCATCGAGCAGCAACATGAGCCAGCGCGTCAATATCTAATTAACGGTAGCTACCATTTAGGAATTATTTCAACAATTACGCATTCATTTTGTCATCAGTGTGACCGCATACGAATTACAGCAAAAGGCGAACTATATAACTGTTTGTTTGCACCGAAAGGCTTAAATATTAAGCCTCAGCTTGAAGCATTGGTAAGTAAACAACACACGCCAGAATACGATATGACGGTCCAAAATTTAAATCATTTGGTTCATCCTTATATCTGGCACAAAGCCAAAGGTTTCCATGCCTTACAACATCAACAAACCCGTAAAATCAGCATGCATATGCTTGGGGGATAAATGCAACAATCTATTCAAATTAAAGTCGAAGCATTTGGTGCAATTGAAAAATTGCTACCTGAAAATCTTTCGCTAGTTTGTCCTAGCCATATTTTGGTTAAAGATGTATTAGATGAAATTGTTTCATTACATCCAGAATCTATAAAAGCCATGGAAAAATGTGCATGTGCGATTGGTGACAATGTTATCACCAGACAAGCTACCTTAAGTGAGCCATGTACTTTGGTTTTATTATCACCAGTTGCGGGAGGTTAAACCATGCGAGATTTTGCACGTATACAAGAGCAAGCTTTAAGCCTTGATACTTTTGATCCGATTCAATCTTTTCCTGAGTGTGGCGGTATCGATATTTTTATGGGTACGGTTCGTAATCACCACGAAGGTAAAGCGGTAAAGGCGCTGAAATATACATCGTATAAACCGCTTGCAGAAAAAATGATACGTGAAATTGAACTAGAAATTGAGAAAAAGTATCAGGTATCTTATGTGCGAGTGGTTCATCGTATTGGGTATCTAGATGTCGGTGAAACAGCCATTATTGCGATTGCGTATGCAGCCCATCGTCGTGAAGCTTTTCAAGCATGTGAGGAAGCGGTTGAGCGGGTAAAACATGAAGTGCCTGTCTTTAAAGAAGAGTTCTTTACAGATGGCACGAGTCATTACGTAGAGGGCTGTTGTATTCGTAAGGATGCATCGCACGAGCACAAACATCACCATCATCATGCCGGCCATGAACACTCACACTGAAATATGTAACACTAGGATAAATAATGAAAAACGTAGGAATGAAGCCGGAAAGTTATCGTGTTGCCGAAGCACAAGCGATTTTATATGCACCACCGCACTGTATTGAACTATTAAGACAAGGAAACACGGAAAAAGGTGATGCATTAAAAACAGCGCGTGTTGCAGGAATTTTGGCAGCCAAACGAACTGATGAGCTGATTCCATTATGTCATCCGCTACCGATTTATCGGGCAGATGTTGAATATGAATTAGAACATGACTTTGTAAAAATTATTGCTGTTGTTGAAACTATTGGTCCAACTGGCGTAGAAATGGAAGCTTTAACGGCGGCAAGCCTTGCAGGCTTAACTATCTATGACATGTTAAAGCCTCATTGTGAACCAGAAGAACTCTGGATGGATCAATGTAAACTACTGAAGAAAAAAGGCGGAAAATCCCATTTTAAACGGGTATTGCGTCAACCTGTTTCGGCTGCGGTTATTGTGTTATCCGATACCGTCGCAGCGGGCAGAAAGCCGGATACTGCCGGAAAATCTGTGGTTGAAACGTTAACTGAAGCAGGATTTGATCCGATTCACTACCAGATTTTGCCAGATGAAGCAGATACTTTAAAAAACTTAGTGCTTGAGTTGAGCAAATCATATGCTTGCATTATGACTGTTGGTGGTACAGGAATTGGCAAGCGTGATATTACAGTTGATACGCTAGAGCCTCTTTTAGAACGTAAATTAGATGGTTTAATGGAAGCTGCTCGCTCATTTGGACAAAAACGCACGCCATATGCTGCTATGTCACGTGGAGTGGCAGGGTTTATTGATCGTTCATTAGTAGTGACTTTACCGGGAAGCCGTGGTGGAGCAAGCGAATCAATGGCTGCTATTTTACCTGCCTTAGTCCATATTTTTGATGTTTGCCGTGATTTACCGCATCCAGGAGGCTATGAATAATGTCAGGTTGTGGTGCTGAGCGTGGATTAATCAGTATAGATGAAGCACTAGATTTAGTGATTAATAAGCCTAAAAACTTAAACTCTATTCAAAAGACTCTAACAAATAGCCTAGGTAGTTATCTTGCAAAAGAGATTTACTCTGAAATTAATCTACCAAGTTTTTCTCAAAGTGCGGTAGATGGCTATGCACTTTGTAGCCATGCAGAAGACTTAAATTATCAAAAGTTCCAAGTCACAGGTGAGATTCGTGCTGGAAGTGAGAGTCATGACATACTCGGTGAAGGTCAGGCGATTCGTATATTTACGGGCGGCAAAATTCCTGAAGGGACAACGCATGTAGCACGACAAGAAATCGTATCGGTTATTTCGGCCCAAGAAGTTTGTTTAACGGAACATATACGCCCTCAAGCCGATATCCGCTTTACCGGAGAAGAAATCCAGCAAGGGCAGTTACTTGCTCAAGTAGGACAGTTTCTAAATATTGGAAGCTTGGCTGCTTTAAGTATGGCAGGTGTACAAGAACTTACTGTTTACCGCAGACCAAAAGTTGCAGTTTTAGTCACAGGTGATGAAGTTGCTCAAACGGCAGATGATTTAATTGATGGAAAAGTCTTTGATGCAAATGGTCCATTACTAAAAGCTTGGTTTGAAGATTATGGTTTAGATATTGAACTCATTCACGTGGCAGATGAAGCAGAGCAGGTCACCCATTACTTTAACCAGTTAAAAGATAGTCATGATGTCATTATAACAACAGGCGGAGTTTCGGTAGGAGACTACGACTTTGTTCGACCATGCGCTTTCGAAGTTGGGTTTGAACAAATCTTTTGGAAAGTTAAACAAAAACCGGGTAAACCTTTATTCTTTGCCGAATACCATAATTCACAAGCTAGCCATTCTTGCTATTTGTTAGGCTTACCGGGCAATCCAGCTGCGGTATATGTAGCAATGCAAGTTTACGGCAAATCTTTGCTTGATGCATTGCAGGGTAATAGACAGGGACCAGAATGGTTTACTGCAATTTTAGAGCATGATTTAAAAGAAGATGCACGTGAGCGTTTTTTGCGAATGTATGCTTATTTTGATGCAGGACAACTTAGAGTAAAAAGTTTGGCTAAGCAGCAGTCTCATATGCTGAGTAACCTTATGCAAGCCAATTGTTTAGTCCGTATTCCTACGAGTACAAAACTAGAGTCAGGTGCTTTATTAAAAGGAATCTTTATTTCAAATTAGCCTATAAATAAGCTGAATATGATTAATTTATACTTATAAGTTAATCATATTTTATAAGTATTTCTATTCATTGTTATTTAAAAAATAAGCATCATAAGTACATTAAAAACTTATTTTTAAGCTGAATATTGCATATAACATATTAAGTGGTTTAGGGTATAAATAATAAGGCAAGTAAGCCAGTTATATATTGAGGTAAGCATAAAGATGAAATGGGATGACATCGGTGATCAACCTTGTTCTGTTGCCCGTATGCTATCAGTAATTGGTGATCGATGGACGATGCTAATATTACGTAATGCTTTTATGGGAATTCGCCGTTTTGATGATTTTCAAAAATCGCTAGGTGTCACTCGTCATGTCCTATCGGATCGTTTAAAGCGTTTGGTTGAATACGAAATTTTAGTCAAAGCTCCTTATTTTGATCGTCAGGAACGCTTTGAATATCGTCTCACCGATAAAGGATTTGAGCTTTATCCAATTATATTATCTATGGCGAACTGGGCAGATAAATGGATGGATCAAGGTTTAGGTAAACCTTTGGAATATCGTCATAAAGCTTGTGGTCATAAATTTGAACCAATCATGATATGTTCGGTCTGCAGTGAACCTTTGCATGCAAAACAAGTTCAAGTTACGGCTGGACCGGGCTATTTTGCTTATATAGAACAAAAGCAAAAACAAGCTTAAAGCGTTTTCTTTAAAGACTCTTGCTGAAGTGCCTCTGTAAGAGTCTTATAAATATAATCATGATTTGATTGGGTAATATTAAAACGAATAAATTGGCCTGCCGATTGTGCTTGGCTAAAGGCATTACCCGGAGCAAGAATTACTTCTCGATTCAGACAAAACTGAGCAATCTTCGCTGCATCTACTCCTTCGGGTAACCGACACCACACAAAAATTCCGGCCTTTGGTTCAATCCATGGTTCTATTCCAATCGATTTAAGTTTCGCTATTGTTTCCTGCATGGCTTGAGCTAAACGAACTTTTAACACATCTAGATGCTTACGGTATGAGCCATCAGTTAAAGCTGTATGTAATATTTTGGCTGAGAGCCCATTGTGAGAAAAGCTGGTAGCTATTTTTAAATCGGTAATTTGATCAATCCATTCTGGTTTAGCAATAATGTAGCCGCAGCGAATAGAGGCAGAGAGTGTTTTAGAGAAACTTCCAATAAAAATCACGCGTGAAAGGTTGTCTAGGGCCGCAAGTCGTGGCGCTGAAGTATGTTCAAAATCTGAAAATATATCGTCTTCAATCACAATCAAATTAGACTGCTCAATCAGTTTTAATAATTGATGAGCGATCGAAAGTGAGAGTGTTGCACCAGTGGGGTTGTGTATTCCAGAATTTGTAATGTAAAGCCGTGGATTATGGGTCTCAATCGCTTCTTTAAATGCTTCTAAATCTGGACCATTTGGTGTGTAAGGAATACCAATAACTTTAACTTGATGAACTTTAAGTAGGGCATGGAAGTTAAAGTAGCAAGGGTCATCAATCAAAACAACATCATCTGGTTTAAGTAAGAAACGGCAAACCAGATCAATTGCTTGGGTACCCGAATCAGTTAAAAGAACTTGGTTCAAGTTTGCATCTATACCTTTACTTTGCGCTCGCCTAGCGAGTAAATCTCTTAATGCTGGCAGCCCTAAAGGTGACGAATAGCCCATTAAGTTATCATCTTCGTTACGTGTAGCAGATCTTAAAGCTTTACGAATACTCTCAAGTGGCATCCAGTCATTTGGTAACCAGCCACAACCAGGTTTAAATGCATCGGGTTTTGCTTCCAGAGACTGACGCGAAATCCATAACGGATCTATAGAACGATCTAATTTAGGGCCTAATTCACTTAAAGCTAAAGGGGCAAGCGGTCCTACGACATAAAAACCGGAGCCACTACGAGATTCAATTTTACCTACGGCAATTAACCGTTCATAAGCTTCAACAATAGTAGAAACAGAAAAACCTAAATCTTTGGATAGTTTACGTACAGAAGGTAAACGGGAGCCTGGTGTTAAAGAACGATTTTTAATTTGCTGTTCAATCTGTGAGATAACAAGCTCGATTTTTGTTTTTGACTGATTCACGTTAACCATCTCTAACTGTACTGCTTATTTATACATAACAGTTTTTTGAAATTGTACTGCTTTGTATCTGGTTTTGACACCATATCACAGCTTAAATTCTTCGTATAGTTGCGGAGAATAATATGCAAAAGTTTATGAATGGTTGGGTAAATGGTTTTATTGGGGTTGCGATTTTTGCAGGCTCATTACCAGCCACCCGTGTTGCGGTTACCAGTTTTGATCCTGGTTTTCTCACGGCGGCAAGAGCAGCCATTGCGGGTATTTTAGGTTTAATTCTTATCTTTTTGCTTAAAGAAAAAAGACCCGCTAAACAATATTGGGGGCCACTTGCTATAGTTGCTTTAGGTGTTGTGGTGGGTTTTCCCTTATTTACGGCACTTGCTTTGCAATCTATGAATGCAGCACATTCAATTGTCTTTGTTAGTCTTCTACCGCTTGCAACAGCGATATTTGCAGTAGTGAGAGGCGGAGAAAAACCAAATTTATTTTTTTGGATATTTGCAATTTTAGGCAGTCTGATTGTTTTTACCTACATGTTTTTTTTATCGGGTGAAGCTTCTTTCAGCATCGGCGATTTATACATGCTTATTGCAATTATTCTATGTGGATTTGGCTATGCAGAAGGCGGAGTACTTTCGAAAAAAATAGGTGGCTGGCAGGTGATTTGTTGGGCGCTTATTTTAGCTTTACCGATTATGTTATTTGCTACTATTTTTTACATGCCTGTTTCTTTCCAAGATGTATCTACATCGGCGATAGCAGGGCTGGTTTATGTATCGTTATTTAGTATGCTTATCGGGTTCTTTTTCTGGTACAAAGGGCTTGCACAAGGCGGTATTGCTGCAATTAGCCAGCTACAGCTTTTACAACCTTTAATGGGACTCGCGATTGCCGCACTGTTATTACATGAACATGTAAGTTGGTCGATGTTAATGGTAACGGCAGTAACAATTCTATGTGTCGCTGCCGCTAAAAAGTTCGCATAAAAAATTTATAGACAATTTGCCGGTTTAGGAATGCCTGCCAAACGACTGAGATGGCGTGCAACTAGGCCGGTATTAAATTTTTGCTGTAAAACAGCATTATTAATATCTGGACTGACGGTTTTCATTAAAAACTTAATCAGAGGGCGTGTTGCAGGAGAATGCCCAAATTGCTGATAAAATTGGCGAACCGCAGCTAAAACTTCAAAATGCCAATCTGTTAATTCAAGATCGAGAGATTTGGCAAGTTCCTGTGCGACTTCGGGGTTCCAAATCGTATAGTCGACTAAATGACCATCTTGATCTAATTCTAAATTCATAAAAATGAGCCTAACTATATTATTTCAAAGAAATACATCGATTAAATTGTAAAACCAGATCCGCAAACTGGTCATAATTTAATATCTTAACGTGAGCTAAGGTTTCTGCATCAATTAAATCTTTTTCATGAGACAAACAAGAAACTGAGCCAAACTGCTGACAAATGCTTACGGAAAGCTGTGCGGTTGAATCGCCCATAAAAACAATCTGATCGTCTTTATTAAAAAGCTTTTCAAGTTCTTCAATAATACGAGGGGTATGGTGATAAGAAGCTTGCACCAGATAAAGTGTTGATTGCGTCATTAAATTTACACCTTTATCTACCAATATAAGACATGATTGAAGGATTGGATGAGTTCAGTATCTAACTGAACAAACTCTAGCTCCTGCTCACTGTTTTGAACAAAAGGATGCTGTTTATTTTTGGTCTCAACAAGAATGGGGCTCAAGTCATAAAACTCAAAGCTATCCACCATGTTTGAAGCAATTTTAAAAGCATGCTGCAACTGGTCAAAGTTATGTTCATTTTGTAAGAGGCTAAGAGCTGCATCTTTCAATAATACTTTGACTGGTGAGCCAAAGGTTGCTAAAACCATAGTAGCGGCGAGGCTTTCATTGACTTGTAGGCTGGTTAGATTGGCTTGGGTCAAAATAACGAGTACAGTTTTCACACAATATACCTTTTAAAAGCAACAATCTAAGTTAACAAAGTAACTTAGAATTGAAGAAGACGAGAGGCTGACTGTACTGCATCAGCAAGTTCACCTAGTCCAACTAACTCAAAGTTGTCTGCTAGGTTGTGATGACTAAGTTGATGGCGACTCGCATTTTCTGCATCGGTAATACCACGTGCAAGGGCGGCGCTGACACAGACAGGAAGTCGGATCGAGAGCTTTTGCCATTCATGCGTTAAATTACGCTGGTCGTCAGGAACCCACTGAAAATCATTCGCAACCTGAACGCCATCTTGGTAAAAGAATACACGAAAGTCTTCATTTTTACTTTTGAGTGCCTGAGCAAGGCCCAGCGCATGCCAAGCATGGATTGAAGTAGGAGCAGAGGTTATTAGTAGTAATGTACTCATTGAGAATTCACTATGGTCATACGTCTAAATGGGCGTAGATACATTAAGAGAAAGGTAAGTATACAATGATTTTAGTGACAGGTGGTTTAGGCTTTATCGGTTCACACATTGCATTGAGTCTGTTGGCTCAAGGCCAAGAAGTGGTTATTGTCGATAATTTGGCTAACTCGACCTTGCAAACGCTTGAGCGGTTAGAATACATCTCTGGTATGTACGTTCCGTTTGTTAAACTTGATGTACGTAATACACCTGCATTGAATAAGGTATTTGAACAATACTCAATTGATGCTGTCATTCACACCGCTGGTTTTAAATCCATTGAAGAATCTAACTTAAAACCGCTCGAATATTATAACGATAATGTCAGTTGCATCATGAGTCTATTACGTGCGATGCAACGTACAGGAGTTCGTCATTTTATCCATTTATCTAGCTTGGCAGTCTATGGAAAATCTGATTTAGAACTGAGTGAAACACAAGATTTCAACTACGCTTATCCAAATCCATATATCAAATCTCAACAGATGATTGAAGAAATCATTCGTGATACCTATAAAATTGATCATGAATGGAAAATTGCGATCTTACGCCTATCAAATATTGTAGGTGCTTTTGAGCATGGTGTATTAGGTGAGTATGTTGCGCAGCTTCCTAAAAATATTGTACCGCTTGCATTGCAAGTAGCAGCCATGCAGCGTGATTTAATTGAATTACAAGACCAAGTGTCTACCGAAGACCATACTGTAGAGCGTAGTTTTCTACATGTCTTAGATGTATGCGAAGCTGTAAGTGCAACTCTACTATGGCTACGTGATCAAACCCATTGCTGTGAAGCATTTAATATTGCACATGACCAAGTACATTCAATTCGTCAGTTATTAGATGAAATTTCACAAGTGACCCAAGCTGAAATTCCGACACAATCGGCAATTTATAAGCATGAAGAATTGGCTCAACTTGGTGCAAATGTAGGAAAAGCAAAAACTTTATTACAATGGAATCCGAAACGAACTTTAAAGCAAATGATTGAAGATGAATGGAGATTCTATCAAAACACATTAAATGGAAGATAAGATAATGATTCTTATTTACAATAATGGAATGCTTGAGTACGATACTAAAATTAACTAGCCAAAGCAAAAATTGCTTCAGCCCGTGAGTTCTTTAACCAGATAACCGAGGTTTCTATGCAAACACGAATTGAACATGACACTATGGGTGAGATTGAAGTTCCAAATGAAGCGCTATGGGGAGCACAAACCCAACGTAGCTTACAGAACTTCAAAATCGGGCAGGAGCGTTTACCCCGTGCCATGATTCGAGCGATGGGATTGGTAAAAAAAGCAGCAGCAATAACCAATGCAGAGTTAGGACAGTTACCACAAGATTTAAGTCAATATATTGTGGGCGCTGCTGAAGAAGTGATTGCAGGAAAATGGGACTCACAGTTCCCACTCGTAGTTTGGCAAACAGGTTCTGGTACACAAAGCAACATGAACTGTAATGAAGTGATTGCCAATATTGCCAACCAAAAATTAGGTGAAGTGCTGGGCGCACAAAAACCAGTACATCCAAATGATCATGTCAATCGTGCGCAATCTACCAATGACTCATTTCCAACAGCTATTCACGTAGCAGCAAGTTTGCAAATTAATGAATTGCTGATTCCAGCTGTAGAGCAGCTTAAAGTGACTTTGCAAAAGAAGTCCGATGAGTTTCACGATATTGTTAAAATTGGCCGTACTCATTTGCAAGATGCTACACCATTAACCTTAGGCCAAGAATTTAGTGGTTATGTTTCTCAACTTGAGCACGGTTTAGTACGTCTGCAACAAGCTTTAACTGGTTTGTATGAGTTGCCATTGGGCGGCACAGCAGTAGGAACAGGGTTAAATGCTCATCCTGACTATGCTGTTAAGGCAGCAACTCAGCTTGCAGCTTTAACGGGTTTGCCATTTGTTACTGCTCCTAATAAATTTGAAGCACTTGCAGGGCGTGATGCCGCTGTTTTTGCATCAGGCGCATTAAAAACTTTAGCAGTAAGCTTAAATAAGATTGCTAATGATATTCGTTGGTTAGCAAGTGGCCCACGCTGTGGTTTTGGGGAAATTCGCATTCCTGAAAATGAACCAGGCTCAAGTATTATGCCAGGTAAAGTGAACCCAACTCAAAGTGAAGCAATGACCATGGTGGTTGCACAAGTGCTTGGTAACGATACCACTATTAATATCGCTGGTGCTTCGGGTAACTTCGAATTAAACGTATTTATGCCAGTGATTGCTTATAATTTATTGCAATCTATTCAGCTTCTTGGCGATGCATGTAATAGTTTTAATGATCACTGTGCGGTTGGAATTGAACCTAATCGCGATAAAATTGACCACTTCTTGCATAACTCTCTCATGTTAGTTACTGCATTAAATCCCGTTATTGGTTATGAAAACTCTGCAAAAGTAGCGAAAACTGCCTATAAAGAGAATAAGACTTTAAAACAAGTGGCTGTTGAGCTTGGTTTAGTAACAGCAGAACAGTTTGACGAGGTCGTTAAACCTGAAAAAATGGTTTCGCCAAATAGTAAATAAGCAGTCTATATAGCCATCAGTAGTGCCATTTTGTACTGAATGTACAGATAAACTACTGATGGCTATTATATGTACGCATTAAATCTATAGCTTTTGATATGTGCTCTAACTTATTAGGTTGAGAATAAAAGCTACATCAGTAGATCTTCTATATATTCCCAACTATTTACTTTCATTTCTTCAAATTTTCTTTTTAGTTCTTCTTTCGTGTATTCATGAGCATCTTTTGCTAAAAGAACATGATAAGAATTAGAGGTCGGATCTATAGTGACCTCTATAATTTCTATCGGTTCAATCACACCATTTTCGGTCAAACCAAGATCGGTAAAGCACATTCCTTTTACTGGAATAACGCTGCATTCATATTCTTTTGAAATAAAATAGTGATTTGAATAAGTTGAATAGGTACGTGAAGCTCGAATCTTCATTGATCTCTCCTTTATTTGTAGGGAAGACATCAATAGTTTGGTGTCTTTTAACAGTTAAAACTGTTTAATTTTTATTGTTTATTTACTATGAATCTTTGTTTTTTATAATTTTTAACCTTCTATCTCAAAAATTCTTATAGAAGCCTTCCATTAAAAGAAGGCTTCAGAATATATAAAAGCTTATTTTAAAATTTTGTAAACTTTCTCTTTGTATTCATCATTGGAAATGACTCCTTTATCGTATTGCTGTTTTAATGATCTATATTGTTGAATACGAATATCTCTTTTGAGACCTATATCATCATGATTTCTAATATAGTAGAGACTTCGGTCATGATCACTCATATTCACAGTTGGATCTGGAGAATGAGAGTAGGTATTTTGTGGTTTCTCATCTTGGTATTGTTTGGCAATTTCAAAAAAATCTACTGTTTTCTTGTTTGAATCAGAACGAAAAGGATTATGTTGTGATTCGTTAAACTTATGATTTGAATTGTTTATCTCAAGCATACTTCTATGGCGATTCGATTTTTGGTCATAAAACTCTTGTTCAGTTGGGAAGGTAATCGTTTCAGAAAATACAGAAGAAGAAAAAGTACAAATACTTAAAAATAATAAAATTAACTGTGATCTATTCATTTCTTTGGGAGCCAGATGAAATTGAGTAAATCACTGTATTGTAACATTAAATCTGAATAAGAGGCTGAGTTGTAGTGTATTTAATGAGCACTCGCTTTTTGAGCTATTAATTCATATCAGCGCTCTTTACAAAGTTAATTGAATTTAATTGTTCTTATATAGCTTAATCAAACTAACTTAGAGTTGAATAAGCTGTCATAATTGTTAAAATGCCCACCTTATCCTGTTTTTGTATTGTTTTTAATTTGCATTTGTTTTGCGGTATAGAAATTAAACACATAATAAACAGTTGCTTAGCTAAGGATTTTTGAATGCTCTCGATTTATTTAACAGATACCGAACAACATGTACAGTTTAATGATTACCCAAGTGATCAGCCTGTTAAATTTCTGTTAAATCTTAAAAAGATTTTTCCAAGTACTGGTGATTTACTGTTACCTGTTTTACCCGAAGATAATAATCTGGAAAACGTAACTTGGGAATCAACGACAAAAGACTTTGAAATCTTCAAAAAATTGTTGGCAGGTTGGGGTGTTATTGAGCTTCGTTTAAATGCAATCACAACATATAAAGATAAAAATTTTGCAAATGAGCTCATTAAACAAGCTCAATCTAAACGTAAAAAAGTAGCACAAAAAAATCATCAACTGTCTTTAGTCGCGCTGGATTATATTTTTATGCACGAAATTCATGCACTCATTGATGCGGAGTTGGTCACAATTGGTGAGAAGTTTTATTTACCAGCTTTGAGAGAGCAATGGAAAGGTCTAGTTTCTGACCAAGTACTTGAAGGAAAGCTCTAATAAATAGCAAAAGGTGAATTTCAATAATTCACCTTTTTTTATAATTAAATCAAATACTTTCTTATTTAATTAAATTGTTGTACAAAAGTTTACAAGAAAAGAATGCGTTTTTTTAAAAGTGGCAGATACATTGCTTATATAAATACAAAATTATTGCGGGAGAGAGGTTCTTAGGAACCCGCCGAAGGAGCAACAGGCCCGGAAACTCTCAGGCAAAAGGACTGTAATAATTAAAAAATCTGGAGAGCAGCTTAAGATTTATAAGCATGAAGAATAAAAACTTATAAGTCATAAACTCACCGAAGGGGAAGATCGAAATGCTAAAAGGTAGTATTTAGGTCGAAACTCTCAGGTACAAATGACAGATGGGCTGTACTGATGAAATGTTTTTGCATTTCAGAGGAGTCTGTTATGCCACATGTTATTGTGATTGGTGCAGGAATCACAGGGGTTACTTCAGCCTATGAATTATCTCAATTAGGTTACCAAGTCACAGTGATTGATCGCCATCTTTATCCAGCTATGGAAACATCATTTGCAAATGGAGGGCAATTATCTGCTTGTAATGCAGAAGTCTGGAACCAGAAAGCGACCGTTATAAAAGGTTTTAAATGGATGAGGCAAAAAGATGCTCCTCTATTACTTAACCCTTCTTTTAGCTTGCACAAATATAGCTGGTTAGTTGAGTTTCTATCTCATATTAAAAATTATGAGGCTAACACTATAGAAACTGTTCGCTTAGCATTGCTCGCTCGTAAGCGCTTGTTTGAAGTCGCTGAAAAAGAGCAGCTTCAATTTGATTTGGAGAAACGCGGTATTCTTCATATGTATCACAGTAAGGCTGATTATGATGTTGCGAAACAGGTGAATGACGTCTTAAACAAAGGTACTTTGGAGCGCTATTCAGTTTCACCAGAGGAAATGAAGACAATCGAGCCATCTTTAACTGGTGATTACTTTGGGGGGTATTACACTCCAAGTGATGCAACTGGAGACATTCATAAGTATTCAACTTCTTTAGCTGAAAAGACTAAACAATATGGTGTTCAGTATAAATTTGGGCTTGAAGTGACTGATATTAAATGTCACACAGATAAAGTAGTGTTGAATTGTCAGCCAAGTGCTGAACATCCTCATCTTTCTCAATCAGATAGCTTTCAATTGGAAGGTGATGTTCTGGTTGTTTGTGGTGGTGTCGGAAGTTATCAGTTGGCTGATATGGTCGGTGAGCGTGTAAATGTTTATCCAGTTAAAGGCTATTCAATTACTGTCCAATTGAAAGATGAGAAAAGTATTAAAAATGCGCCATGGGTGAGTTTGCTTGATGAAAGCGCCAAAATTGTAACGTCTCGCTTAGGCCAAGATCGTTTACGTATTGCAGGTACGGCTGAGTTTAACGGCTATAATCGAGACATTCGAGCGGATCGTATTCAACCTTTAGTGAATTGGGTGAATCGTAATTTTGACATTTCAACTGAGCATGTTGTTCCATGGGCAGGTTTAAGACCGATGATGCCTAATATGTTGCCAGTCGTAAAACAGTCTAAACAGCCACGAGTTTTTTATAATACCGGACATGGCCATTTAGGTTGGACTTTATCAGCAGCGACAGCTGTTTTGGTGAGTCAAGATATTCTGCAAAAATATCCAACTTAAAAAAGAAAAGCCAGTGTAGATTCACTGGCTTTTTTGTTTTATATCAACTAATCATATAGTCTATAAACACCTGTAAATCGTTCACAACCTTTTTGTTGGGTTTTCACTACAAGTAAAGCTTTTTGGAAATCGAACTTATATTTGCAGTTATGTTCGTTATCTAAAATTTCACTTTTCTGTTCAGGAGAGCTATAAGCCATTAGTGAAATAGTTTGCGTATCTTTTCGGTTATTCGGATTACGGTAAGCTAATCCTTCGATTTTGATTTTATCTTTAGCAAGTTGATGAATTTGTAAATGAACAGGTTGAGCTGCAATATGCCCATTTTCAAATTTAAGATAATGCTGTGTTAGGGTTTGCTTAAGTGATGCATAAAAGTTTAAATCATCCCCACGTATATCAAACTGTTGTTGAAAACATGAAGTGTTTTTGCATTGTTGAGTATGTTTAAACCACAAAGTCTGCGTATCTTGTAGAAGTTTTAAGGGGGCATCTGTAACTAAGTATGCAGAAAGATATTGATTGTTGAGTTGCTTACGCGCTTCACTAAAGGTTTTTGAGCAGATTTTGAGCTCAGATTTTGAATTTGAGCAGTCGATAGATTCCGCAAAAACAAATGGTGAGCATAAACAACTCAATGTCACGACAAAACTTAATCTTTTCAATTGATTCATATCAGTATTCGACGGCATGATCGCTTATACTTTCAGTCTACTTTGCTAAGTGTACTATAGCGAAACACAACAGCTGAATACAAGATTTCTTAAGTTTTTATAAAAGGGAAGAGTTGATATGGTTGCTCAAATTCGTATTGGACAAGGAATGGATGTACATGCCTTTGAAGAGGGTAACTTCGTAACTTTGGCTGGCGTTCAGATTCCACATACGCATGGCTTGAAAGCACATTCTGATGGCGATGTTGTGTTACATGCGCTATGTGATGCTTTACTCGGTGCACTGGCGCTTGGTGATATTGGTCAGCATTTTCCAGATACCGATCCAGAGTTTAAAGGAGCGGATAGCCGTGTACTGCTAAAACACGTTTATCAATTAATATTAGACCGTGGTTATCGTTTGAATAATGCTGATATTACTGTAGCTTGCGAACGTCCTAAATTAGCGAAACATAATTTAGAGATGCGCCAAAGCATTGCAGATGTTTTGAATGTGGATTTAAATCAAATTAGTATCAAAGCGACCACCACCGAAAAACTTGGGTTTACGGGTCGCCAAGAAGGAATTTTAGCAACAGCGACGGTATTAATCTCTAATTAAACTAAATCATCAGTTTGTTGCAAAGACTGTTGAAGTTCTAAGGTAGCCTTACGGCCTTGTAGCTGTAAGGTAATGCTATGGATTAGTCCTGTCCAAGTTTCATTTGGTTCCCAAATTTCGTGCAGTAAATCTTGAGAAGTTGGCATGTCCATATTCATATAAAATTGTCTGTATACGTACATGAGACAACTTACACGTTTGTTTTTGGCACAATGTAACCAAACGATTTCATTTTGAACCAAATGATCAATTAAATCTAAAACCAATAAGCATTGGTCAGAAGAAGGTGTTTCCCAGTCAATTGGAATATGAATGTAATTTAAACCATGCTCAAGACAAACCTGATCTTCATTTTCAATACAATTCGATGAATTTGTCAAAGCTAAATTGATAACAGTACTACAGCCATACTCTTTAATGAGTTTGAGCTGTTCAACGGAAGGTTGTGCTGAACTAAATAAGTGTTCGTGAATAATTGAAAATGCAGGGATTTGAGATAGTGATTCTTCAAGGGTTGTCATAATCGCACTCTACAAGAGTAGGCTTGGCTTATTGTGTAGAATGTTATACACGATTCTGGAGTGTAGTTGAAATATAGACTGTTTATATATTCAGCAACATCGTGAAAAATTTTAAAAAATAAATAAGAAAAATAAGAGTTTTATGGAAATAAAAAAAACAGCACCTTAAAGATGCTGTTTTTCTATCGAGATTAAGTTTTTTTCAAATTTTCATTCAATAAAAATTCCATTAAAGCTTTCTGAGCATGTAGGCGGTTTTCTGCTTCATCCCATACGACTGAATTTTTATGATCAAGCATGGTTTCTGAAATTTCTTCACCACGATGTGCTGGTAAACAATGCATAAATAAACAATCTGGATGTGCAAGACTCATCAGTTTTTCATTGACTTGAAACGCTGAAAAAGCATTCTTACGTAATTTTTGCTCTTCTTCTTGCCCCATGCTTGCCCATACGTCTGTAACGATAAGGTCAGCATTTACAGCGGCATCTTCAGCATTGTCAAAAAGCTCAACACAATGTCCAAACTCTGCTAAAAATTCAGGTTTAGGTTCAAAACCCTTTGGCGAAGCAATTTTTAATTTAAAACCCATTAAATGTGCAGCTTCAATATATGAATTACACATATTATTGCCATCACCAATCCAAGCTACGGTTTTACCTTCAATACTACCGCGATGCTCAATATAAGTTTGTAAATCTGCAAGTAACTGACAAGGGTGGTGGTCATCGGTTAGGCCGTTAATCACAGGAACTTTTGAGTAAGATGCAAAGCGTTCAACAATGTCATGACCAAAAGTACGAATCATCACAATATCAAGCATGCTTGATATAACACGTGCTGAGTCTTCAATAGGCTCACCACGACCTAGTTGTGTGTCGCGAGGTGATAAAAAGATGGCACTGCCACCAAATTGGTTAATACCAGCCTCAAAAGAAATACGAGTGCGTGTGCTCGATTTTTCAAAAATCATTCCCAATACTTTACCAACAAAAGGCTGGTAAACCTTATTGCCTTGTTGCATTTTTTTTAGTTCACTTGCGCGTTCTAAGATGCGGTTAAGTTCTAATGTGGATAGATCACGTAAAGTCAGGAAATGTCTTAGAGCCATGTAGCTACTCCATAATAATTGTCTTTGAAATACAACAATTATCTGTTGTTGGCTGGGTGGATGTGGAGAAAAAGAAGTCTACTATACTATAAGCATTTCAAAATGCAAAAGAATTAGACTTTATGGTGGCCTTTTAAGAAAATGTCTACACAATATTCAATATAATCAAATGCTTCTTTCTCATTGGGTAGAGCGGGCATACCCATAATCATACGCCACTCAATATCGCGTAAAATCCCAAAGTACATGAGTGAAGAATGATAAGGAGAAGGACATGTGATTTCTCCTGCATTATGTGCAAACTCTAATGCTTGAGTAAGTGTATTCTGTAAGTTGTGTACCCATTTGTCATAAAGGTATTGTATGAGGACCGTATTACATTCTGTCTGTTCGATAATAAGTCGTAAAAACGCGATATGTTCCGGTTGAATGATATGAACGTAAACACGTTCGAGCGTTTGAATCAGATATTCTTTTAAAGTACTTTTTTCAGGATTAAATGGAATACACACATCTTTAAAAAACATTTCACGCTTATAGTCACAAATCGCGGTAAAAAGTCCTTCTTTGTTTCCAAAATATTTATAAATAGAGGCCTTTGAACCACCTGCATGATTTACGATATCGTCAAGAGATACGGCATCATATCCTTTTTCCAAAAACAGCTCGGTTGCGCTTAGCAATAAAGCTAAACGACGTTCGATACCGCGGCGCGTCTGAGGTTTGTCACATATAGGATGATGTGACTCAAGGACTGGATCATGCATAAAATTTAATAACAACGATTAATACTGCTTAGCTAGTATATCAAAACTATCTTTACCGATGGACATTGCTATATTCTTAGATTGTCTGCTAAACAATCATATAAGTATGAAACTGAATAAATATTTTAAAATATAAAAGCTTACACGATCTTTTGGAGTTTTTTAGTGATGTAACTATATGTTCACGTTTTAATTTAACGATTAATTTCCTTATCAATAGATATAAAGAAAAAGCGGCTAAAATCAATTAGCCGCTCTTATTATGTATTTTACAATTAAGCTTCAGACAAAGTCGCTTTGTGTTCGTCCTCATCATCGTCATCAGCAGAATCCATTCCTAGTTCCTTTAACTTTCGGGTTAGGGTGTTCCGTCCCCAACCTAATAGTTCAGCTGCATGACGTTTGCGTCCACGAGTTTGTTGTAGGGCAGCATTAATTAATGTGCGTTCAAACATCGGTGTTGCAATATCCAAAATCTTCATTTCGCCATTTTTGAGCTTTTGAATTGCCCATTGGTTTAGCAATTCATCCCAATGATGTAAAGAAATACGTTCAAAAGACGGGGCTGGCTGACTAGTTTCACTAGTTTTTTGAAGTGGTACTTGTTTTAGTTCAGAAGGTAAATCTTCTGGATAAACTTCACGACCAGTAATCATGACAGTTAACCAACGACAGGTATTTTCAAGCTGACGCACGTTACCTGGCCATGGCAGTTGTTGCATATAGTCTGTTGTTTCAGTACGTAAAATCTTTGGACTTACACCTAACTCTTTGCCTGCACGGGCCAAGAAGTGTTGAGCAAGCATTGGTATATCTTCGCTACGATGCGCAAGCTTAGGAATATGAATACGAATTACATTTAAACGGTGATATAAGTCTTCACGGAATCGACCTTCATTCACCAATTTTTCTAAATCTTGGTGTGTCGCAGCGACAATTCGAACATCCACTTTAACCGGGATATGCCCACCCACTCGATAAAACTCACCATCTGCAAGTACGCGAAGTAAACGAGTCTGTGTTTCAAAAGGCATATCACCAATTTCATCAAGGAATAATGTTCCGCCATTGGCTTGTTCAAAACGACCTTGATGTTGAGTGTTTGCGCCCGTAAAAGCACCTTTTTCATGACCAAATAATTCCGTTTCGATTAAGTCTTTCGGAATTGCTGCCATGTTTAGCGCAATAAATGGTTTGGCACGGCGCGGTGAATGCTTGTGTAAAGCATGTGCAACAAGCTCTTTACCAGTTCCTGACTCGCCATTAATTAAAACGGTAATGTGTGATTGCGATAACCGCCCAATTGCTCGGAAAACCTCTTGCATGGCAGGAGATTCACCAATAATTTCTGTCGATTGTAGCGGAGAAGCAGTTTTTGTAGCTTCTTGCTGCTGCAATTTATTGATATGCAAAATCGCACGATTGACTAAAGCTAAAGCTTCATCAATATCAAATGGCTTTGGTAAATATTCAAACGCACCAGTTTGATAGCTTGATACAGCTGACTCTAAGTCTGAATGAGCTGTCATAATAATGACGGGTAAGTCGGGGTGTGTGTTTTTTACTTTGGATAAAAAAGTCAACCCATCGATACCAGGCATACGGATGTCAGTTAAGATGACATCGGGCGCATCATGATGTAAACGTTCGAGTGCTGTTTGAGCTTCTTCAAAATTGGTGACGTCAAATCCTTCTTCTTTAAAGGTCTTTTCAAGTACCCATCGCATGGCGCGATCGTCATCAATAACCCATATTTTATTTCGCGACACGGTCTGACTCCCAAGGTAAATATAAGCTAAACATTGTTTTTCCAGGAACTGATTGGCATTCAATCATTCCGTTATGTTGATGCATAATGTTCTGTGCAATACTCAGGCCAAGCCCTGTACCTTTTGCTCGCCCTGTAACCAACGGGTAAAACACAGATTCTAAAATGCTTTCTGGAATACCCGGTCCATTGTCTTCAATATCAACTCGTACAGCAGAGCGGTTGAGCACACCATTAATAGTGACTAGACGTTGAATTCGGGTACGTAAAATTAATTCGGGTTCTTGATCTATAAAAAATGACTTATTTTCTGTAATCGCTTGAATGGCATTAACGCTAATATTGAGCATAACTTGAATTAATTGGTCTCGGTCAGCATTCACATCTGGCAAAGACAAATCATAATCACGCGTAATTTTAATTTTTTTCTTGGTTTGGTTTGCAATTAAAGACCGAACTCGTTCCAAAGGTTCATGAACATTTACGTTCTCATAACTCGGCAGTTGTCTTGAACCTAACATAGTGTCAGCTAAGTTAGTAAGACGATCTACTTCATTAATAATAACATCTGTAAATTCCGCATAACTCTCGTCATTCAAGCTCCGAGCAAGTAATTGAGTGGCCCCTCGTATCCCAGCCAGTGGATTTTTAATTTCGTGAGCAACGCCTCGAACCAACTGTCTAGCCACTTGATGTTGTTGAATTAAGTTTTCTTCTTTAGAAATTTTCAACATACGGTCAATTGGATTTAACTCAATAAGTAAAAGTGGATGATAACTTTTACCTGCATTTAATTGTGAAACCGTATAATCAACATGTAAGTCTTTAAAGTTGACATTAATCACAGCTTCACGACGTGTATAAGGTTGTCCTGTTTTTAAAGTATTGAGTAAAGCTTCATGTGTATTAAAGGTATCATCGGGCGCATGAAGTAAATTTAAAACCGGCTGCCCAGAAGCACGTAGCAAACTAATGTCGAAAAGTGCTTCGCAAGCTGAATTCAAATAAAAAATATTAAAATTACTATCGATTAATAAAATCGCAGTAGTTAAATTGTCTACCAAAAGGCGATAGTCGATAGGTACGTGTTGATCCATTAGCGAATCGTTCCTGTCTTAAAATGGCGCAATGGCATCTTCATTGGTTATCGGTATTCACCGTTATAGAACATGAATGATGCAAAATGTACGCCAACTTTGTTTATGGATTATTTTGAGGTTTCAAGCGTAATTAAAGCGCGCTAAAATCGTTCTTAATATCTTTTGGTCAAAAATAGCAGCCTGCTTGCTAATAATAACATGTTCCAACTTGGTGCAATATTGGGTTTTGGTGCAAATATTGGTTGTATTTTGGTGCATTACACAAAGAGTGGGGTTTCCACCTATGCGTGAGACGAGAAAAGACATACAATACGCGCATTCAAGTGGAGCGCAGATTCATGAAGACCCCCAAAGTCGGTTTTGTTTCTTTAGGTTGTCCTAAGGCATTGGTAGATTCTGAACGAATTTTAACTCAGTTAAAGACTGAAGGTTATCAAGTTGCATCAGATTATGATGGTGCTGATTTAGTAGTTGTTAATACCTGTGGTTTTATTGAATCTGCGGTACAAGAGTCGCTAGATGCAATTGGCGAGGCCATGAGTGAAAATGGTCGAGTAATCGTTACAGGATGCTTAGGTAAAGACGAAGATAAAATTCGTCAAATGCATCCGAACGTTTTAAAGGTTACTGGTGCGGCAGCTTATCAAGATGTGATGGAAGCTGTACATGAATATGTACCAGCACCGCCAAAACATAATCCTTTTATTGATCTTGTTCCTGAACAAGGTATCCGTTTAACGCCTAAGCATTATGCTTATTTAAAAATATCTGAAGGCTGTAACCACCGTTGTACCTTCTGTATTATCCCGAGCATGCGTGGTGATTTAGTATCACGTCCAGTTGGTAGCGTGTTAGAAGAAGCAGCTGCGTTAAAACGCGCAGGTGTGAAAGAAATATTGGTTATTTCACAAGATACTTCAGCTTATGGTGTAGATACTAAATATAAGTTGGATTTTTGGAACGG
Source organism: Acinetobacter sp. WA-87 (assembly GCF_039938935.1). Classification (NCBI taxonomy): domain Bacteria; kingdom Pseudomonadati; phylum Pseudomonadota; class Gammaproteobacteria; order Moraxellales; family Moraxellaceae; genus Acinetobacter; species Acinetobacter sp. WA-87. Next base: position 45,553 of record NZ_JBDUVF010000001.1, read on the forward strand.
ACAGCCAGTAAAAACTAAATTCTTTGACATGTGTGAAGCACTTGGTCAGCTTGGAATTTGGGTGCGTCTACATTATGTATATCCATATCCACATGTTGATGCAGTGATTGATTTGATGGCTCAGGGTAAAATCCTGCCCTATCTGGATATTCCATTCCAACATGCGAGCCCACGCGTTCTTAAATTAATGAAGCGTCCAGCGCATAGTGAAAATACTCTAGAAAAAATTAAATTGTGGCGTGAAAAATGCCCGGATCTTGTGATCCGTTCTACTTTTGTGGTTGGTTTTCCAGGCGAAACTGAAGAAGATTTCCAGATTTTGCTAGATTGGTTAGTTGAAGCTCAACTTGATCGTGTAGGCTGCTTTACCTACTCACCAGTAGAAGGCGCTACGGCCAATGATTTACCAGATCATGTGCCAGAAGAAATTAAGCAAGAGCGTTACGAGCGCTTTATGCAAGTGCAGCAGCAAATATCTGCTGCCAAATTACAAAAACGTATCGGTCAAACGATGACTGTATTAGTCGATGGTTTGGAAGATGAATATCCTGTTGCTGTTGCACGTTCTTATGCCGATGCTCCGGAAATTGACGGTAATGTCTTCGTAGAAGATATCGATAAGAGCACGATTCAACCAGGTGATATGTTGGAAGTCGAAATTACCGATGCGGATGAATACGACTTATTTGCAAAGTTAATTAAAATTAAATCGGTCTAATCGAATCACGATTCAAAAAGCATTCAGTTTAAGAGGTCTTGGAGCAAAATCATGGCGGAAACAATAAGCCCCCGTTATTCACGAATTTTATTAAAATTATCTGGTGAGGCATTATCAGGTAATAAAGATATGGGTATTGATGCTCAAGTTTTAGATCAGATGTCACTTTCTATTGCACATTTGGTGGGCTTGGGTGTGCAAGTAGGTATCGTTGTTGGTGGGGGTAACTTATATCGTGGTAGCCAGTTACAAAAAGATGGCTTGGTTGGCCGTGTAACAGGTGACCAGATGGGTATGCTTGCAACTGTCATGAATGGTTTGGCAATGCGTGATGCATTAGTGCGTCGAAACATTAGAACTCGTCTTATGTCTGCATTACCAATTGGTACTGTTGTAGAGTCATATTCAAGTCGTGATGCAATCCGTCATTTAAGCCAGGGCGAAGTTTGTGTTTTCGTTGCGGGAACAGGTAATCCATTCTTTACAACTGATACAGCAGCTTGTCTACGTGGTATTGAAATTGAAGCAAATTTAATTTTGAAAGCAACCAAAGTAGACGGTGTTTATAATAAAGACCCTAGCAAATACGAAGATGCAGTCAAATATGATCATTTAACATTTGATCAAGTGTTAGATGAGAAGCTAGGCGTTATGGATTTAACAGCAATTTGTCTATGCCGTGACCATAATGTTCCATTGCAAGTATTTGATATGAATAAATCTGGTGCGCTTTTATCAGTTGTGATGGGTGAAAAAGAGGGTACGCGCGTTACTAAATAATGTACGTGTGCTGCAAAGCTCTTTATACTAGCGCTAAATTAAATTTGTTATATACATCCTTGAATAAATAAGTAAGGAAGATCATATGATTAACGATCTGAAAAAAGACAGCGAACAGCGTATGATGAAAACTCTTGAGTCTTTGGAACAAGGGTTTAATAAAGTTCGTACCGGCCGTGCACACCCATCAATTTTAAATGGGGTAATGGTTCCTTACTATGGTTCTGATGTGCCTTTAAACCAAGTAGCGAACGTTGGTGTTGAAGATTCTCGTACGCTTATCGTTCAACCATTTGAACGTACAATGGTTTCTGCAATTGATAAGGCAATTCGTGAAAGTGATTTAGGTTTAAACCCTATTACTGCTGATTCAATTCGTGTGCCTTTACCAGCTTTAACTGAAGAAACACGTCGTGATATGCAAAAAGTTGCAAGAAGTGAAGCTGAAAATGCAAAAGTTGCTATTCGTAACATTCGTCGAGATGTTTTAGGTGATATCAAGGCACTGTTGAAAGAGAAAGAAATCTCTGAAGATGATGAGCGTCGTGCAGGTGATGATATTCAGAAAATCACTGATAAATATGTTGCAGAAGTAGATAAACGTCTTGCAGCGAAAGAAGCAGAATTGATGAAGGTCTAATTTTATGACCGAATCAGAAGAGTATCATCTTCCTCAGCATGTTGCCATCATCATGGATGGCAACAACCGCTTTGCCAAGAAAAATCAAATGCAAAAAGGCGATGGGCATCGAGAAGGTAAAAATATTCTTGATCCTATTGTTGAGCATTGTATAAAAACTAGCGTCCGTGCTTTAACTGTTTTTGCATTTTCGAGTGAAAATTGGAATCGACCACAATATGAAGTCGATCTGCTTATGAAGCTTCTTGAAGAAACAATTCATGAGCAAATACCTCGCATGAAAAAATTCAATATTGCTTTGCGTTTTATAGGGGATCGTTCTCGATTACCTTTACATTTAGTTGCCTTAATGGAAGATGCAGAGCAACAAACAGTACATCATGACACCATGACATTAACTATTGCGATTAGCTATGGTGGTATGTGGGATATTGCAAATGCAGCTAAAGAGGTTGCACAAGCAGTTTCTCGTGGTGAAATTGACGCTGATCAAATAAATGTTGATTTGTTCGGAAAATATGTCAGTCTAAACGATCTGCCAGCTGTGGACTTGTTGATCCGTACAGGTGGAGATTTCCGTATATCTAACTTCTTGTTGTGGCAAGCAGCTTATGCGGAACTGTATTTTACGGATACATTATGGCCGGAATTTACAGTCGAGGAATTCGATCATGCACTGAATGTATTTTCAGGGCGTGAACGTCGTTTCGGTAAAACATCTGAACAAATTCAGCAAGAGAAAATCGAGAAATTATAATGTTAGAGCGGATTGTTACCGCATTGGTACTTGTTGCAGTTGTTTTGGGCTGTATGTTTGCTACGCAATCACATTATCCAATGTTGGTACTTATGATTGTGGCGGCAGCTGTTGCGGGGTATGAATGGTATAAGTTAATGCCTCATGAAGCTGGTGCGGTAGTAAAGCCTAAAGCATGGGGTTATGGTCTACTTGTTGCCTTTGTTTCTGGTGTTGCCTTATTCTTTCATGACATTGCATTGTTGCTATGGTCTGCTTCAATTTTAACTTGGCTCGTTAGTGTATATTGGGTTAAGTCTTTTCCGGAATTTGATGGTTGGTATAACGCGACTCTCTATATTATTGGTTTAATTCTTATCTGTGCAGCAGTGACTGCAATCTTTGTAGTATGGCAAAGCTCACCATGGTGGTTGATGTATTTGTTCTTGCTTGTATGGGGTGCAGATAGTGGAGCTTACTTTGTAGGCCGCAAATTTGGTAAAAGAAAGTTGGCACCCACAGTAAGTCCAAATAAATCGGTAGAAGGATTGTATGGTGGTATTTTAACTACAGTGATTGTGATGATTGTAGTGCAATATCAATATTTAAATCTAACTTGGGTTCAACAACTTTTATTCCTGATCTTATCTTTAATTACAGTATTTGGTTCAGTATTAGGTGATTTGTTTGAATCAATGATCAAACGTCGTGCTGGTATTAAAGACTCTGGGCGTGTGTTGCCTGGTCATGGTGGTGTGTTGGATCGTATTGATTCTTTACTCGCAGCAGCCCCGATTTTTGCAACGGGAATGTATATATTAAAGCTTATTGGTGTAGATTTATAGATGACACAATCTGTTTGCATATTGGGTGTAACTGGTTCTATTGGACAAAGTACCTTAAAAATTTTAAGTCAGCATCCAGATAAGTATTCAGTTTTTGCAGTTTCGGCACATAGTCGAATTTCTGAACTTGTTGAAATCTGCAAACAGTTTCGCCCTAAAGTTGTTGTTGTTCCTGAACTGAAGATAGCTGAATTAAAAACATTATTTGCGCAACAAAACATACAAGACATTGATATTTTAATTGGGCAAGATGGTCTGATTGATATTGCATCACATGCTGACGTTGATATTGTAATGGCTGCAATTGTAGGTGCTGCAGGTCTTTTACCTACTTTGGCAGCTGTTAAAGCTGGTAAACGAGTATTGCTTGCAAATAAAGAAGCATTGGTGATGTCTGGTGAAATCATGATGCAAGCTGCTCTTGATCATCAGGCATTATTATTGCCAGTGGACTCAGAACATAATGCTATTTTCCAGTCATTACCTCATAATTATTTAGAAGTTGAGAGAACTGGGCAACCGCAATTAGGTGTATCCAAAATACTACTGACTGCATCTGGTGGTCCCTTTTTAAATCATTCCCTAGAACAATTGGAACATGTAACACCACAACAAGCATGTAAACATCCAAACTGGTCTATGGGCCAAAAAATCTCAGTTGACTCCGCCACTCTTATGAATAAAGGGTTAGAGTTAATCGAAGCGTGTCATTTGTTTTCAATATCTGAACATTTTGTTACAGTTGTTGTTCACCCACAAAGTATTATTCACTCTATGGTGCAGTATGTTGATGGTTCAACATTAGCACAAATGGGTAATCCTGATATGTGTACGCCAATTGCACATGCATTAGCATGGCCTGAGCGTTTACAAACAAGTGTTCCTGCTTTAGATTTATTTGAGTATTCTCAGCTTAATTTTCAAGCTCCAGATACCCAAAAATTTCCTGCACTAAATCTTGCAAGACAAGCAATGCGTGCAGGAGGTTTGGCACCTACCATTTTGAATGCAGCGAATGAAATTGCTGTTGAAGCATTCTTAAAGGAAAGGATTGGATTTACACATATTCCGCAAGTGGTAGAGCATACTTTGCAAGATTTAGAGAATGCAGCCGCTGAGAGCATTGAGTGCATTTTAGACAAAGATAAAATGGCTCGCTCAGTAGCTCAACAATATATATCAAGTATTGGAGGCTGAAATGAATGCTCTTTTTATGATTGCAGCAGCGGCTCTTTTACTTGGTCCGTTAATTGCAATTCATGAGTTTGGTCATTACTGGGTTGCACGTAAACTTGGTGTTAAAGTTTTAGTTTATTCAATTGGTTTTGGTCCAACTTTACTCAAATGGACCTCTAAAAAGTCCGGTATTAAATATCAGCTTTCTGCTTTACCTTTAGGTGGCTACGTTAAAATGTTAGACGAGCGAGAAGGTAATGTGGCAGAACAAGATTTACCATATGCTTTTAACCGTCAAAAACCATGGAAACGTATTGCTATTGTTGCGGCAGGGCCATTAATTAATTTAATTTTTGCCGTATTGCTTTTTTGGGTTTTATTTTTGCCAGCGCAACAACAATTAAATACTAAAATCGGTAAAATTATACCAAACTCGCCAGCTGCAGCTGCTCAGTTACATGTAGGTGATAAAATTATTGCTGTTGATGGCAAAGAAACAGCAACTTGGGAAAAGTTAAATTTTGCTTTGATTGATCGGGTAGGTGAAACCGGTACTGTAAATATCGATGTAAATCGTGCAGGCACCGATAAAAATTTTGTATTACCGATAAAAGATTTTTTAAAAAACCAAAATGAATCTGCACTCGATGTATTAGGCTTCTTACCTTATCGACCTGTAATTCCTGCTGTTGTAACAGATTTAACAGCAGATGGTGCTGCAATTCGTCAAGGAATGAAAGTGGGTGATCGTATTGTTGCGATTGACGGTCAGCCTATGAAAGATTGGTTTGATGTTGTTGAGGTTGTTCAGCGCTCTCCAGAAAAGTTACTTAATATTGATGTGTTGCGTCATCAACAGTTGGTTCATTTGCAAGTGATGCCTCAAGGAAAACGCGACAACATGGGACAAGTAAATGGTGTCCTTGGTGTAAAAAGTGATGCTGGAAAAATTACAATTCCTGACGAATATAAGCAAACAATCCAATATACTCCAATACAAGCTTTTGAAATGGCTCTTGATAAAACTGGCCAGATTTCGAGCATGATTTTGAACTCAATAGTGAAAATGGTAAAAGGACTTATTGGATTGGAAAATCTTTCTGGACCTATCACTATTGCAAAAGTAGCTGGGCAAAGTGCAGAAATGGGATGGCAAACTTTTATCTCTTTCATGGCATTGATGAGTGTAAGCCTTGGAATTTTAAATTTATTACCAATTCCAATGTTAGATGGTGGTCATCTAGTGTATTACATCATTGAAGCTATTCGAGGAAAGCCTGTTTCTGAACAAATACAAATGTTTGGTCTGAAAATTGGTATGGTACTGCTCGGTAGTATGATGCTTTTAGCTTTATTTAATGATTTTATGCGTTTGTAAACGTGTATGGATTTATAACTTACTGGAAAAAACTGGCATGCGGCACACACATTTTTTAATGCCTTTGGCACTTGTTAGCGCTATGGCAGCGGTACAACAAGCATATGCAGCTGATGATTTCGTTGTTAGAGATATTCGTGTAAACGGTTTAGTCCGTCTTACTCCTGCAAATGTTTATACCATGTTGCCAATCAACAGTGGCGATCGCGTTAATGAACCGATGATCGCCGAAGCAATTCGAACATTGTATGCCACGGGTCTTTTTGATGATATTAAAGCGTCAAAAGATAACGATACTTTGGTTTTTAATGTTATTGAACGCCCTATTATTTCAAAACTTGAATTTAAGGGTAATAAACTTATTCCTAAAGAGGCGTTAGAACAAGGCCTTAAAAAAATGGGTGTTGCAGAGGGTGAGGTTTTTAAGAAATCTGCTTTGCAAACCATTCAAACAGAATTAGAGCAGCAATACACTCAACAAGGTCGTTATGATGCTAGCGTTACTGTTGATACGGTTGCGCGACCAAATAATCGCGTTGAATTAAAAATTAATTTCAACGAAGGAACGGCAGCAAAAGTTTTTGATATCAATGTAATTGGTAATACTGTTTTTAAAGACAGTGAAATCAAGCAAGCATTTGCTCTTAAAGAAAGCGGCTGGGCTTCAATCGTTACACGTAATGACCGCTATGCGCGTGAAAAAATGGCCGCAAGCCTTGAAGCATTACGTGCTATGTACCTTAACAAGGGTTATATTAATTTCAATATTAATAACTCTCAGCTTAATATTAGTGAAGATAAAAAACATATCTTTATTGAAGTTGCAGTTGAGGAAGGTAATCAGTTTAAATTTGGCCAAACTAAATTTTTGGGTGATGCACTGTATAAGCCTGAAGAATTACAAGCCTTAAAAATTTATAAAGATGGCGATACTTATTCTCAAGAAAAGGTAAATGCTGTTAAGCAATTACTTTTGCGCAAGTATGGTAATGCAGGTTATTACTTTGCTGATGTAAATATTGTTCCGCAAATTAATAATGAAACTGGTGTTGTTGATCTAAATTATTATGTTAATCCAGGTCAGCAAGTTACCGTACGTCGTATTAATTTCACTGGTAATAGTAAAACTTCTGATGAAGTATTACGTCGTGAAATGCGTCAGATGGAAGGCGCTTTGGCAAGTAATGAAAAAATTGACTTGTCTAAAGTTCGATTGGAGCGTACAGGTTTCTTTAAAACTGTTGATATTAAACCTGCCCGAATTCCAAACTCACCTGATCAAGTCGATTTGAATGTAAATGTTGAAGAACAACATTCAGGTACCACAACATTGGCGGTAGGTTATTCGCAAAATGGTGGTATCACGTTCCAAGCAGGACTTAGTCAAACCAACTTCATGGGTACTGGTAATCGAGTTGCAATTGATTTGTCTCGTTCAGAAACTCAAGATTATTATAATTTAAGTGTCACTGACCCATACTTCACCATTGATGGAGTAAGCCGTGGTTATAACGTTTATTATCGTAAAACTAAGCTAAATGATAACTATAACGTTAATAACTATGTAACTGATAGTGTGGGTGGTAGTTTAAGTTTTGGTTATCCTATTGATGAAAATCAAAGTTTAAGTGCTTCAGTTGGTGTTGATAATACTAAAGTCACCACTGGTCCTTACGTCTCTACCTATGTACGTGATTATTTATTAGCAAATGGTGGTAAAGCAACTGGTAAGTCGACTTGGTGTCCAAGTGGTAAGACAGAGACAGATCCTAAAACAAATGAATCAATAGCTGATACATGTCAAGGTGGATTTGAAGACTACAATAGTGCTTTTGATGGTGAATTCTTTACTTATAATTTAAACTTAGGTTGGTCATATAACACGTTAAATAGACCAATTTTCCCAACATCTGGTATGTCTCACCGTTTAGGCCTTGAAATAGGCTTACCAGGAAGTGATGTTGACTACCAAAAACTTACTTATGATACGCAAGCATTCTTACCGATTGGTAATTCAGGCTTTGTACTTCGTGGTTATGGTAAGCTTGGTTATGGTAATGATTTACCATTCTATAAAAACTTCTACGCGGGCGGTTATGGTTCTGTTCGAGGCTATGACAACAGTACTTTGGGGCCTAAATATGCTAGTGTAAATTTACAAGAAACAAAACAAAATGATCCTTCACCTGAAAATGTGGGTGGTAATGCTCTAGTTCAATTTGGTACTGAGTTAGCATTACCTATGCCATTTAAAGGAGATTGGACTCGTCAAGTACGTCCTGTACTGTTTGCTGAAGGTGGTCAGGTCTTTGATACTAAGTGTAACATTAATAACTCTGTATATGGCGATAAAGGCATGAGGATTAATGGTCAGACAATTACAGACGTTAAGAAGTATTGTGAAGATAATTATGGCTTCGATTTAGGTAACTTACGTTATAGCGTGGGTGTGGGTGTAACTTGGATTACTATGATTGGGCCACTGTCACTTAGTTATGCATTCCCATTAAATGATAAGCCGGGTGATGAAACTAAAGAAATCCAGTTTGAAATTGGTCGTACTTTCTAAGTACGGCTTCATTGAACAACGAAATAAGGAAAGTGATTTATATGAAAAAATTAAATGCATTAATGTTAGGGTTGGGTTTAACGGTAGCTTCAGTGGCAGCTAATGCAGCTGGTTATGGTGTAATTGATCTAGCTAAAGTTGTTGAGAGTAGTACTTATTTGAAACAGCAAAATGCAAGCTTAAACCAGTCAGTAAAACCAACGACAACTAAGCTTGAACAACTTGGTAAAGAGTTAGAGGGACTTCAACGTCAGGCCCAAACTCAAGGCCAAAAAATGAAAGAAGATGATATTAAGAAATTGCAATCTCAGTATCAATCGAAACTAAATGAATTTAATTCAACACAACAAGGCTTACAATCTAGAGTTCAAGCTAGCTTACAAAGTATGAATACAACGTTTGAAACAAGAGTTAAGCAAGCTGCTGAACAGTTACGAAAAGAAAATAATCTTGACTTTGTTTTGAATAAAAATTCAACTGTTGCCTATGACCCTAAATATGATTTAACTGATAAAATGATTCAAAAGGTTAATTCAATGAAATAAATTAATGAAAGTGCAACAATATCGTTTAGATGAATTAGCTCATCTGGTTCAAGGTGAGCTAATTGGTGAAGGTAGTCTTCAACTTTCGAACTTGGCAAGTTTAGAAAAAGCTAATTCGAACCATATTACTTTTATAAATGGTGAGAAATATCTTGAGCAAGCCAAAATGAGTAATGCTGGTGCCTTCATTGTTACAGCTACTTTAAAAGAACTTCTTCCAGAAAAACATAATTTCATTATTGTTGAAAATCCTTACCTTGCATTTGCAATTTTGACTCATGTGTTTGATAAAAAGGTTTCCCTAACGGGGATAGAAAGCACTGCTCAAATTCATCCTTCTGCTATTATTTCGGAAACGGCATATATTGGTCACTATGTGTTTATTGGTGAAAATTGTGTGGTAGGTGATAATACGATCATTGAGTCACATACAAAACTTGATGATTATGTAGAAGTTGGAAAAGATTGTTTTATCGATTCTCATGTCACCATTACGGGCAGTTCTAAATTACAAGATCGTGTGCGTGTACACTCGAGTACTGTGATTGGCGGTGAGGGCTTTGGCTTTGCGCCATATCAAGGTAAGTGGCATCGTATTGCTCAGCTAGGTTCGGTCTTAATTGGAAATGATGTTCGAATTGGATCAAATTGTAGTATTGATAGAGGTGCACTTGATAATACAATTTTGGAAGATGGAGTAATTGTTGATAACCTTGTGCAAATTGCACATAACGTTCATATTGGTTCAAATACTGCTATTGCAGCCAAGTGCGGTATTGCTGGAAGTACAAAGATTGGCAAAAACTGTATTCTAGGTGGAGCATGTGGAGTATCAGGTCACCTTTCAATTACCGATAATGTGACTTTGACTGCAATGTCAATGGTCACAAAAAATATTTCTGTTGCAGGAACTTATTCATCGGGAATTGGATTATTTGAAAATAGTCATTGGAAAAAGACTGTTGTACGCTTGCGACAATTAGCAGATGTGCCATTGACCCAAATCACTAAACGACTTGATCATATACAGGCTCAAATAGAGTCTCTTGAATCAACTTTTAATTTGCGTAAATAGAATATTATGACCGAGTCAACTACCCCTAAATTTGCCATCCCTGAATTACCAATGCAGATTCAAACGATTCGTCAATATTTGCCGCATCGTTATCCATTCTTGTTGGTTGATCGTGTGACTGAAGTTACTGACAATAGTATTGTTGGTTATAAAAATGTTTCTATCAATGAAGAGTTCTTACAAGGACATTTCCCAGAATATCCAATTATGCCTGGTGTTCTAATTGTTGAAGCACTTGCTCAAGTTTCAGGTGTTCTTGGTTTTATTATGAACAATGAAACACCAAAACCAGGTTCTTTGTTCCTGTTTGCTGGTGCTGAAAGAGTTAGATTTAAAAAACAAGTAGTTGCAGGTGACCAACTTGTATTAAAATCTGAGTTGGTAATGCAGAAGCGCGGCATTTACAAATATAATTGTACAGCTAGCGTTGATGGCATTGTAGCAGCAACCGCTGAGATTATGATTTCACACCAAAAAACAGAGCAGGCATGAGCAATCACGATTTAATCCATTCTACCGCCATTATTGATCCATCTGCAGTAATTGCTGCAGATGTTCAAATAGGACCTTATTGTGTTATTGGTCCTCAAGTGACTATTGGTGCTGGTACTAAATTACATTCTCATGTGGTAGTAGGTGGTTTTACCAGAATAGGCCAAAATAATGAAATCTTTCAATTTGCAAGTGTTGGTGAAGTTTGCCAAGACCTCAAATATAAAGGTGAAGAAACTTGGCTTGAAATTGGTAACAATAATTTAATTCGCGAACATTGCAGCTTACATAGAGGCACAGTGCAGGATAATGCATTAACCAAAATAGGTAGCCATAATCTATTGATGGTAAACACGCATATTGCACATGACTGTATTGTAGGTGACCATAATATTTTTGCTAATAATGTTGGTGTCGCTGGGCATGTACATATTGGTGATCACGTTATTGTGGGTGGGAATTCTGGAATACATCAATTCTGTAAAATTGATTCTTACAGCATGATTGGTGGTGCTTCATTAATTCTTAAAGATGTACCTGCCTATGTGATGGCTTCAGGTAATCCTGCTCATGCTTTTGGTATAAATACTGAAGGTATGCGAAGAAAAGGTTGGTCTAAAAATACAATTCAAGGTTTAAGAGAAGCTTATAAATTGATATTTAAGTCTGGACTAACCTCTGTTCAAGCTGTTGAACAAATTAAAAGTGAAATTTTGCCTTCTGTTCCGGAAGCTCAATTATTAATTGATTCTATTGAGCAATCAGAGCGTGGAATTGTACGCTAATTAATAAGACATAAAAAAAGACACTGTTTAACAGTGTCTTTTTTTATGTCTAAATTATTTTTTAAAGAATTTAACTTCTTCAGATTTAGGATATTGCGTAAGTAATTTGTTCTTATATTGGTTTGCTGATGCAGTATTCTTATCAACATCCTTTGCAATACTATACAGTTGATACAATGCTCGAGGAGCTTTACTAGAGTTTGGATATTGATTCGCAACAATATTATAGTTTTTCTTCGCTTCATTGTAGTTCACAGGATCTGTGGCTAAATGAAATTCAGCTAACCAAAAGTAAGCATTACCTGTATAAATACTATTAGGGTGGTTTTTAATAAAGTTTTGCATTGGGGCAATAGCTTTTTTCGCTCCGCCTTGTTTGTAGGCATCTAAAGCTACTGTATAAGCGGCTTTTTCTAATTCAAGTGGATTTGACTGGTTTTGAGCAGCGGTGGTTGGTTGAGCGTTTGTTACTGGTGCGCTAGGTTGTTGTCCAGAGGTGGTTGGAGTAGGCGGAGTTGCAACTACTTTGTTGCCATCTGTAGGCTGAGAAGAAGGTGCTGATGTATTTGTAGTGGCGCTACTATCGGCAGTCGTATTTGAGCTATCATCTTGAGTCGCACTGTCTGGGTCAACTTTTTGATGTAGTAGCTCTAAACGTTGATCTAGGTCTGTATAGCGGTTGGCTAGATCTTTCTTTAGTTGCTCAATATCATTCGCTTGTTCTTCTAATTGTCCTCTTAATGTGCGGATATCATTCTCTAATTGTTGATTTTTTTGCATCAACTCCCAGTTTAAATTGGTGGGAACTGAAATATTGCTTGAAGAAGTATTAGATGCACTACCATCATTTTGACTTAAACCACGAGACTCAATAGGAATATTTGCGTATAGAGAAGTGGTACTCATTAAGGCAATAAATAATAAAGAATGCTTCTTCATTTGCATGTGTATAAATCCATAATTTTATATAAAAGCTACCTTGAACACCGGAATATAAAAATCAATTCACTAAATATCTAAGGTTTTTCATTGATCAATGCAATTAAAACAGTTAACAGTTTAAATGCAAGGATAGTTTACAATCTTCAAGCATATTTTATGCAAAATGAAAAAGGAACTTAAGCTCATAAAATTACATTTTCAAATTTTAAGCGATTATTGTTGATGAATTAATCAATCGAAACAAAAACTTGCTGAAAACGGTATAGAAGGGTTGCATCTCTTTTAAAAATCTCTATACTTTGTTTTGCAATGGTAGCCCCGCTGGTGGCTTCGCAATTGTACTCTGTGAACCCCGCCAGGACCGGAAGGTAGCAACGGTAGCAGATCTATGATGTGCCGAAGTTTTGCTAGTGGGGCTGCCACCTTTCTTTTAATCCAATTTTCTTTGGATTACTTTTAAAATTACATCTAAATCAAACCCTCTATATTGTAAAAATCTAATTTGTTTTGCTTTAAGCTTTGGGTCTTTTTCAACCATTTCTCCAAATTTCTTAACTTTAAGCTGATAAGCTTGCTCTACCCAATCAATTTCGTGAATTTCATCAGCGATTAAATCGTTCTCAATCTGTTTGGTTTTTAAAGCTTGTTGAATGCGTTTTGGACCTTTACCTTTACGAATCTGACTTGCAAGCATTTGCTCTGCAACACGTTGGTCGCTTTGATAGTTTTGCTCAGATAACTCTTCAACGAGTTGTTTCACTTCTTCTATATTTTGTGCATAACGGGCTAATTTCTCAATCAGTTCTGCTTTAGAGTAGTCTCGGCGAGTAAGTAAAGCAAAAGCATATGATCGTAAACGCTGGCCAGTAAGTGGGGGACGCTGTTGAGATTGCTCGTCGTTTCTTTTGAACATATAGGTTTCCTTGTAAAAAACGCCCCGAAGGGCGTTTTATGACTCATCTATAATTAAGATTCTAATAATAGATCTGGCTCTTCTTCGTCATCTTCAACTTGTACTGCGCCATTTGTACCTGTGGTCAGCAATTGCTCTCGAATATTGCGTTCAATCTCTTCAGCGATTTGCTTATTTTCTTCAAAATAACGAATCACGTTATTCTTACCTTGGCCAATTTTATTACCTTGATATGAATACCATGCACCAGCTTTTTGAACGATATCTTGTTGAACTGCCAAATCTACAAGTTCACCAAGTTGGTTAGTGCCTTTGCCGTATAGGATTTGGAAAATAGCTTCTCTAAATGGAGGAGCCATTTTGTTTTTAACGACTTTAACTTTAGTTTCTGAACCAACGATTTCGTCGCCTTCTTTTACTTGACCGATACGACGAATATCTAAACGAACTGACGCATAGAACTTAAGAGCGTTACCACCCGTTGTAGTTTCTGGGCTACCAAACATAACACCAATTTTCATACGAATTTGGTTAATGAAGATAACCATACAGTTTGAACGTTTAGCGTTACCCGTAATTTTACGAAGCGCTTGGCTCATAAGACGAGCTTGTAGACCCATGTGAGAATCACCCATCTCACCTTCGATCTCTGCTTTAGGTGTAAGGGCAGCTACCGAGTCCACAACGATTAAATCAATTGCGCCTGAACGGACAAGCATATCGGCGATTTCAAGTGCTTGTTCACCATTATCAGGTTGTGAAACAAGTAGGTTGTCAATATCTACACCAAGTTTACGTGCATATTGAGGATCTAGGGCATGCTCGGCATCGATGAATGCACATGTACCACCAGACTTTTGACATTGGGCGATTGCTTGCAATGTCATTGTGGTTTTACCAGAAGATTCAGGACCATAAATTTCGATAATACGGCCTTTTGGTAAACCACCAATCCCCAATGCGATGTCTAAAGTTAAAGAACCTGTAGATACGGCTTCAACTGCTTGAACAGTGTTATCACCGAGACGCATAACCGTATTTTTGCCAAATTGTTTTTCAATTTGACTCAAAGCGGCTTGTAATGCTTTGCTTTTATTCTCATCCATCTCAAAAACCTCAATACTCTATGTTCATCACGTTTAACCCAAGTGGATGCATTGAATCTCAACTTGTTTCACAGGGCTAATAGTGACAGATTTTTTCTTTAGCTTCTATATCTTATATATGTGAGTGCGACATAACTCGACGTTTCTATTCATCATCATAAGACCAATGGTCTTCATAATGTTGATCGTTATCCTGTTTAAACCGATTGATTTGTCGCCGATCTTTCTTACTTGGTCTATGGTCAGGTCGAGCTAGATTATGCAATTTTCGTTGGGACGCAATCAACTCCCGTCTCGCAATACTTACTTCAGTTTCTTCATAAAGTTGCTGCGCAACTGGAGCTGGTCCTCGGGTGTTGGAAAGTGCTTTGACAACAACTGTCTTTTTTTCGAAACCTTGTTGAACAACAAGTTCCATTCCAACACGAATTTCTTTAGAAACTTTTACACGCTCATTATTGTGATGTACTTTACCACCTTCAATTGCAGCTTTAGCAATAGAACGAGTCTTAAAAAAACGTGCTGCCCATAACCATTTGTCGACACGCATTGTGTCTACAGCATCGTTTTCATGCAATTTTGACATCATTATCCTTTCTATCAGTTTGATTCAAAACAGACAGTAGCTCTGTAAGCTGATCTAGAGCTTTATACTCTAAATCTTGTGGCTGTCTTTTACTCTTAAGAGTTGAGGGCTGTAATATAGTAAACAAGTGTCTTATACCAAATTTTTCTGCAGTTTTTAAAACTTGAAGAGTATCGTCTAAAAAAATAGTGGTTTTTGGTTCAAAATAATGCAAGCGTTGTAACTCTTGCCAAAACTGAAGATCTTCCTTCGCATAGCCCATTTGTTCACTAGATACAATCACATCAAAAAAATCTTGAATAGGGATGTTATTAAGTTTTAATTGTAAACTTGCGCAGTCTGCATTGGTCACTAACCAACATTGATAACCTTGTTCTTTTAGAGCATTAAGTAGCTCCATACATCCTGATCGCGTTTTAATTTTGTGTTGAAATTCTTTCTGAAGATTTAAAATATCTACTCCAGTAGTTTTCGTCCAATAATTTGAGGAGTACCATGAAAGAGTGTGCTTATTACTAAGATAAAATTGAGTCAATATTTCTTGGCTTTCTGTTAAAGAGAGTTGATGCGTCTGAGAATGCCGTACAGGTAGACATTCGTTCCAGATAAAGTCGTCAAAAGCCAAATCTAACAAAGTTCCGTCCATATCGAAAAGCACTATTTTAGCCATGTTTTAAGGACTCCAATTTGAATAGACAAGGAAGAAAGTTAGGCTAAGATTATAAGCATTAAAGCCTATAAAAACGGATTGATTTGTTATTATTTCATCATTTAGATGTCTATCGAGGCTGATTAATAATGATTGTTAAAAGTGATAAATTCAAATGCTGCCAAGGACTTGATTGTTATTTTTTAGATGGAGAGTCTAATGAAAATTGAGTGAGCGCAATTCTGATCAATTTATTCAAAATAATAAATGGAACTTTAAATGATGGGAATCTATCAATAGTACTCTTATGTCTATAAAAGTAGTAATCGCACTATTTTGATTTACATAGTGTACGTATTGAAGAACATTTTATAAATTGAACTGTGCATGTTTAAAGTTATATTAAAAATTATCCGAATAATAATTTAGAGTAGGCAATGAAAATTGGATTTATTGGAGGAGCCAATGATGGCATAGTTATCAATGCCGCAAATGGCATTGATACTTATAAACTTGAATGGCATTACAAGGCTGAAAAGCACTGTCAAGAACCATCACTGGGACTAAATGGTCCTGAATATGACTATTACAATTTATTAATTTTGAGAAAAAACAAAGAGGCAAAACTTTTCTATGTTTTAACTACAATGGACAAAGAAGCTATTGCAGATAAAATTAATGAGTATTGGGAGCATTCAACTTCGGTAGGTTATGACTTTGATGAATAGCTCTGGTTTAAATTTATTAGTAATCTTTGATCATATCACTATTTAATATACTCATAACTCAAATTAAGGATTGTATATTTCATAAAGAACGTGTTCTTGAAGTGCGTGCCCATCTGGAAGCTTGGGATGATTGAAGTGTTTAACTTTACGCATTCCTAGTCTTTCCATTACAGCTTGAGAAGGCTTATTCACTGTTGCTGTAAAAGAAACCACTTTATCTTTATTAAGCACATTGAAGGCATAGTCTAATGCTGCTTTTGCTCCTTCTGTGGCATAACCTTTTTTCCAGTATTTTGTAGCAATCCTCCAGCCAATTTCAATGCAAGGGGAAAAATCAAATTGTTCTGGTTGGTCGTGTAGGCCAATAAAACCAATAAAGTCGTGGCTTTCTTTTAATTCTACAGCCCAAAATCCCCAACCTTTTTCATCAATAAGGGCCGATGCTCTTTGAATTAAATTTATACTTTCAGTAGCAGATAAAAGCTTTGGAAAAAAACGCATAACATCTTTATCCAATCCCATTTCGATAAAGGGGGCAGCATCAGTTTCTTTCCATTGTCTTAAGATTAAACGTTCGGTTTCGATCATAGTAAAAGCTCTTTAAATATAATTTTTAATTTAACCATATAGTCTACAGTGGCTTTTGTATAATTTTCTGTAAGATAATCTTAGAATTAATGCTTACCACTCCTTTAATTTTATTGAGTGTATTAATAACAAAGTGAGAAAAAGAATTTAGATCTTTAGTGGCGACATGCAGAACATAATTAGATTCGCCTGTAATGATATAAGCATTAATCACTTCATCAAAATTCTTGATCTGGCTTAAAAAAAACTGATGATCATTTTCAGTGAGTTGAGCAAGTTTAATTTCAACTATGGCCTCAATTTTTATACCTAATTTTTCGTAGTTAACTTTCGCTTGATATTTTTCAATGATCCCGTTGGTTTCTAAAATCTTGACACGTCGGTGACAAGCAGATGCTGAGAGATTGACTAGATCAGCAAGTTCTTGGTTACTTAAGCGGGCATTATCTTGTAAATACTTCAAAATTTTTAGATCGATTGCATCCACATTCATTTTCGAATTACATCCATATTTTTTAATTTTAATTAGAATTTTATACGAAATTAGTCATTTTTTATCAAATATTATCGAATAAATCACAAGAATTGGCGTGATAAAATTCAAATACAAAGGAAATGTTGAAATAGGTGCAATACCAAATGATTACTCATGAACAGTGTCTATATTGGGATCAGGAAGATGAACTCAAAAAATTTAAAGATGAATTTGCATTGCCAGAAGGTGTCATTTATTTAGATGGTAACTCTTTAGGTGCTAGACCAAAGAAATCTTTGGCTGTCGCCCAGCACATTATTTCCCAAGAATGGGGAGAAGATTTGATCAATAGCTGGAATAAGGCTGATTGGTGGGGGCTACCTACTAGACTGGGAGATAAGGTAGCCACATTGATTGGTGCTGAGCAAGGCGAAGTTGTTATTTCAGATTCAACTACACTGAACTTATTTAAAGTTTTATCAGCAGCGGTAAAAATTCAGGCTGAAAAAAATCCTGAACGTAAAATCATCGTTGCGGAAAAAGATGCTTTTCCAACAGATATTTATATTATTGAAGGTTTCATTGATTTAATTCAAAAGGGCTATCAAGTTGAATTGATTGATGGCGTAGAAGACTTAGCTCGTGCGTTAGAGAAAGATGTTGCTGTAGTGGTACTTTCTCACGTGAATTACCGTACTGGGTATTTCTACGATATGTCATCTATTAATGAGCAGATTCACTCTAAAGAAGCTTTGGTGATTTGGGATTTATGTCACTCCGTTGGTGCTGTTCCAATGGACCTGAACCAAAGCGGCAGTGATTTTGCGATTGGTTGTACCTACAAATATTTAAATGGTGGTCCTGGTTCTCCAGCAATGTTGTGGGTCAATGAAAAGCACCGTGATCAGTTTTGGCAACCTTTATCTGGCTGGTGGAGTCACAAGAAACCATTTGATATGGCACAGCATTATGAGCCTGCTAATAGCATTCGTCGCTATTTATGTGGAACACAGCCCATTATCTCTATGAGTCTTATTGAATGCGGCGTAGATATTTTCCTACATGCCGATATGCAAAAAATCCGTGAGAAATCTCTGAAATTAACTGATTTATTCATTCAACTGGTACAGCAAGAATGCTCTGAATTTGGTTTTGAGTTAATTACGCCTTTAGAACATAAATATCGTGGTAGTCACGTTAGTTATCGCCATGAATTTGGTTATGAAATTATTCAAGCGCTTATTGCACGTGGTGTGATTGGTGATTATAGGGAACCTGCGGTGTTGAGATTTGGTGTTACACCTTTGTACTTAGGATTTGAAGATATTTGGAATGCAGTACAGCACTTAAAAGAAACTATGTTGAATAGTGAATGGAAAAACAAGCGCTATTTAGTTCGCGGTGAAGTGACCTGATTTTAAGGAATCAAAATAAAAAAATGGCTAGGAGGGCCTATGAGTAGTTTTGATGAAATACAAAATAGAGAAGCTGGGCTACATAAAAAGTTATCTGCAAAACAGATGGGTATGATTGCCATTGGTGGAGCAATTGGAACCGGATTGTTTATGGGAAGCAAATTTGCAATTAGCTTTGCAGGTCCCGCAGTCATTGTCAGCTATGCGATTGGTGGTTTAATTGCATTTGCACTTATGGCTTGCTTGGCTGAAATGACGGTTCAGCATCCTACTTCTGGCTCATTTGGGGCGTATGCAGAACATTATATGAGTCCACTTGCTGGCTTTTTAGTTCGCTACTGTTATTGGGCTTGTATTGTGCTGGCTGTAGGTACCGAGATTACCGCTGTAGCTGACTATATGAAGCTTTGGTTCCCCAATGTAGGCTCTTGGGTCTGGATTGGTTTTTTTTCACTAACTTTACTTGTTGTAAATGCCTATAGTGTTAAAGCCTTCGGACTAGTTGAGTACTGGTTTTCCACAATCAAAGTTTTTGCCATTATCGTGTTTATTCTTTTGGCTATTGGTATCTTGACTCAAAGCAATCAGGGAATGAAGCAAGTTGTGACTAATTTGTCAGGGCATGGAGGCTTTTTCCCCAATGGGTTTAGTGGGGTATGGATTGGTGTCATTATTTCAATATTTAGTTATTTAAGTATAGAAATGATCGCCGTCGCAGCTGGTGAAGCAAAAGACCCTGAAAAAGCAGTAAAAAAGGCATTTAAAAGCACAGCACTCCGACTCATTTTATTCTATTTATTGTCCTTATTTCTCATCGTTACTTTGGTGCCATGGACGGTTTTGATTGGAGCAGATGCAACAAGTCCTTTTGTTATGGTCATGAGGATTGTTGGTATTCCATATGCCGATAGCATTTTAAATTTTATTGTAATTGTAGCTGCCTTATCTGCAATGAATAGCATGCTTTATATTTCAACTCGTATGTTGTTTAGCTTATCCCGTGCAGGTGATGCACCAAAAGTTTTTGGCCGAATCAGTAGCAACGGTGTACCGGTAAATGCACTGTTGTTATCAGCGGTGGGGATTGGTATTGCTAGTATTGTTTATACGATTAATCCGGCTTCTGCGTTTCCAATCATGATTGCGCTATCGATGTTTGGTGCATTGTTCACGTGGGGCAGCATCTTTGTAACACATATGTTTTTTAGAAAACATATGGCTCAGCAAAGCATCGAGCTGAAATTTAAAATTCCTGCTAGTCGATTCATCTCACTATTTGGTTTTATTGCGATTTTGAGTATTACAGTAACTACTTGGTTTACCAATGAGTTTAAGTCTACTTTACAGTTTGGCGTACCTTTGGTGCTTGTTCTGATATTTTGCTTCTACTTAAAACGTTCAACCTTAAAAGTAAGTCTTAAGTCTACTGAAGAGACATTGAAGTAATCGCGATATGAGACAATATGACAATGCTACAACGGTAGCAAATGAAGGTGAAATATTAGCAAGCTTTCAATATAGAAGCTTGCTAAGTTATCAGGCCTATCATCACGTAAAAGATATTAAGTATGGTTCACAGAACCGATCAACGATGGATTTTTTCCCTTTAGAACATGCCAATAAAACCGTGATTTTTATACATGGAGGATATTGGCAGTGGTGTGATAAATCGGACTTTGCCTTTATAGCACCGTATATTTTGGCAAAAGGAGCGCAGTGTGTACTTGTAGAATATGACTTGGCTCCTCAAAGCCATATTTCGCAAATTGTGGCTCAGACTCAAAAAGCCCTCGATTTTATTGCACAGCAGAATTGGAAAACGGATGAGGTTTTATTAGTGGGCCATTCAGCAGGGGCGCATCTCGGAGCATTATGTTTAAGCCACCCTTTGTTATCTGAGGTGGCTTTATTAAGTGGAATATATGATTTAACACCTATACAAGCGACTCATTTAAACCATGCATTAAAGTTATCACAAGACGATATTTTAAAATATAGCCCTATTCATCGGGAAGAGAATGTTGATATTCCTTGTACGCTTTTGTGTGGAGAGTTGGAGCTAAGTGAGTTGAAATGGCAAAGCCAAAACTATTTTGATCATAAGTGCAAACAAAATCAGAATCTTATGTCATTAGATATTATTTCAGAAGTTAATCATTATTCTATTTTAGATTATTACTTTAAGTATATATTTTAATAAAATCGAAAAATGCGAAATAGAAAACTTCGGGAATTAAATTGGATAAATTATAGATTTTAAAAATCAAAAACTTATCCTTGCTCTATAAAAGAGAATACCTCCATCTCAATTGTTAATTTAAGTGTATAGACGATTTTAAGTGATTGTTAGACCTTATGTGGTAAATCAATTACTTGAACCTAGAGCTAGATTATATATATTTATTTAAATTTTAATGATATATATTCATTGTTTATTATATGTGGATTGAACTGTGAACTTTTTCACATTTAATTAACTTTTTTATTGATATATATGCTTTAGAGTTGACCTAAACTAATATCTCGATTAGATTAAAAAGATAGTGTTTTCTCTCTACGCGACAAATTGTTTAGCTGTTGCTTAGATGAGTTTTATAGTCCGTAGCTTCCCAAGATACGGACTTTTTTATTTTTAAACTTTGCTGTTGAAAAATATTTTAGTACATAAAATCATCAAATTTGCTCATACTTATAGTCATAAGTCACTAAATTTATCAAAGAGGTATTGAAAATACATCTTTAAGCGATTATAGTAGTTCAAGCATATACTGCGTCTGTAAAGTTATTTATTTTTTAATACCCTCATATTTTTTAATATGGGGGTATTTTTTATTAAGAACTAAATCAATAATTAATATATTTATACATTTCTGATACGAAAAATTTGTAGTTGAATAAATTGTAAAATTCTTATGGTTGATAATTTGATTGAATTTTTAAATAATTTTTAAAAGTTTGGTTGTTTCTATGATTTTATGGATATATTGAAGTTTCTAAAAAGTTTTAATACAGTTGGTACTTATTTGACTGTTATGCTAGTTGTTTTAATAAGTATGCTTTTATATTTTTATATAATTGCTCCTCAAACGTAAAAAGAAAGGTCCTGAAGGACCTTTTTTAAATTTTTGCATGAGTACCATATTTATCTATCATAATTGAGCTCGCTTCATTTAGACCGCGAACAGTTACTTTAATATTGTTCTTTTGAAATTTATTTACTACAGAATCTAGCATAGCAACTGAAGTCACATCCCAAATATGAGAGTGGGTAAGGTCAATAATTGCTTCTTTAATTTAATATCTTCTTTAAAGTTAAAGCTTTGCATAAGTTTCTCAGATGAACTAAAAAATATTTGACCACTTAACTTATACAGACGAGCTTCACCTTCTAAGGAGGTTTCTATACGAATATCATTTTCAAGTTTATTTGCTAAGAAAAGTGCTGAAAGTAATACGCCCGTCAATACGCCTAACGCTAAGTTATGAGTGGCAACTACCACGATAACTGTAGCAATCATAACAATATTACTGCTTTTAGGATTATTTTGAAATTGTGTTAGTGAACTCCACAGCAGAAAGTAGATAAACGTGTGCGGCCACCCGATTTTACATTAATCATTGATTGACCAATCATGGCACAACCGGCCATACCACCCAAAAAACCTGAAGCAATATTAGCAATCCCTTCACACGTAACTACACGACATCACTAAACAGTGATGAGTTATTTACAAGAAATAAGAGGATGTAAACTTAAGGTGGCGTAAGCATCATGGATATAGAGTTTGAAGCATTTAAAAGTGTTTGAGGAATAGCATAAGATCTAAAAATTAATAAAAGAGATAAGAATAAATTTAAGTTGTTTAACTTAAAAGAAGTTTATAAAGATGTTGAGCTCTTTTTAATAGCTACTTTTATGCAACAGAGCCTTTCATAAATTTGGATTTTAATAAATGTGCTATTCATCATAATACAAATCATATAGAGAGCATGTACCAAACTTTTGCTAAAAGTTTAAAAATTCTCGTAAATTTTGAAAATTTATAAGGTGGACATATGAATAAACATTTATTGACTAAAATTGCTTTAGTGGGTGCTGCCCAGATATTTGCATTCAATACAGCGTTTGCTGATATTCCTCTTACCCCTGCACAATTTGCTAAAGCAAGAACAGAAAATTTTGATAAAAAAGTTATTTTGTCTAACTTAAATAAACCGCATGCTTTGTTATGGGGGCCAGACAATCAGATTTGGTTAACTGAACGAGCAACGGGAAAGATTATAAGAGTCAATCCTGAGTCTGGTAGTGCAAAAACAGTGTTTCAGGTTCCTGAAATTGTGAATGATGCAGATGGACAAAATGGTTTATTAGGCTTTGCCTTTCATCCTAATTTTAAACATAACCCTTATATCTATATTTCGGGTACTTTTAAAAATCCAAAATCTACAGATAAAGAACTACCAAACCAAACAATTATCCGTAGGTATACCTATAATAAAATAACAGATACATTTGAAAAACCTGTCGATTTGATTGCAGGTTTACCATCATCGAAAGATCACCAGTCTGGTCGTCTTGTTATTGGCCCCGACCAAAAAATCTATTATACAATTGGTGACCAAGGTCGTAACCAGTTGGCTTATTTGTTTTTACCAAATCAGGCGCAACATACCCCAACTCAGCAAGAGCTTAACAGCAAAGACTATCATACCTATATGGGCAAGGTATTACGCTTAAATCTGGATGGAAGTATTCCTAAAGATAACCCGAGCTTTAATGGGGTAGTTAGCCATATCTATACTTTAGGGCATCGTAATCCACAAGGTTTAGCATTTGCTCCAAATGGAAAGCTTTTACAATCTGAGCAAGGTCCAAATTCTGATGATGAAATTAATCTCATTTTAAAAGGTGGGAACTATGGTTGGCCAAATGTAGCAGGTTACAAAGATGACAGTGGTTATGCTTATGCCAACTATTCGGCTGCAACTAATAAATCACAAATTAAAGATTTGGGTCAAAATGGAGTAAAAGTAGCCGAAGACGTTCCAGTGACTAAAGAGTCTGAATGGACTGGGAAAAACTTTGTAGCACCTTTAAAAACGCTATATACCGTACAAGATACCTATAACTACAATGATCCAACGTGTGGTGATATGACTTATGTCTGCTGGCCAACGGTTGCACCGTCATCGGCATATGTATATACGGGAGGCAAAAAAGCGATTCCGGGATGGGAAAATACATTATTGGTACCATCTTTAAAACGTGGGGTAATTTTCCGTATTAAGCTAGATCCGACATATAGTGCGACTTTGGATGATGCTATCCCGATGTTTAAAAGCAATAACCGCTATCGTGACGTGATTGCAAGTCCAGAGGGCAATGTTTTATATGTACTGACCGATACAGCGGGGAATGTGCAAAAAGACGATGGTTCTGTAACGCATACTTTAGAGAATCCTGGTTCTCTTATTAAATTTACGTATAACGGAAAGTAGTTTATGTAAAAAACCCAGCTCTATAGCTGGGTTTTTTATACAAGTTTAGATTTATTTATTCAGTTACGACCAATACTGGTACATGGATTTCTCCTAACAGTGCTTGAGTTACACTTCCTAAGAAGAACTTTTTAAAACCTTTTCGCCCATGAGAACCAATTACCAATAAATCAGCTTTTAGCTCAGTTGCTGCTTTGATAATTTCTGTGTGAATTGTTTGACCTTCAACAATCTTTGTTTCAACAGAAATTCCGTGTTGACTAAATTGCTCTTTAGCTTGATCTAAAATGCCCTGAATCGAAGCTCTCGCTTTATTAAAGTAATCTTGCGCGATTTCTGTACTATCGATGATTTCAACTGAAATAAAAGGATCAATAGTGAGCGCATATACTAAAGTAACTTTACTGTTAAATGCTTTTGCAAGACTTGCAGCATGATTAACCGCAATAAGTGAAGTAGGAGAACCGTCGACTGGAACTAAAATATGGTGATAACTCATATATTGCTCCTTATTGCCTTGTGACAATATTTATTGTTGAAGAACTAAAAATTAGTTATCGTTATGATTATATTATCGCCAATTTTATGGTTTTTATTGTGTGTTTTTAGTGTGTAAAGCGAGCGACTTCTTTTGAATATTCAGACTAATTCATAGAATAGTGGCTTTCTATATAAGCCTGACCTTGTTTAAGAATAGATATAACCTGATTCGCATCAATAGCTTGTTCAAATAAGAAACCTTGTCCAATGTTATATCCGAACTGGAGCAGTAACTCTTGTTGTTCTGGTGTTTCAATACCTTCTGCTATTAGCCTAAGGGAAAGATTGGGTGCAAGTAAGCCAATTGCTTGGACGATTGCATAAATTGATGGGTCATGTTGCATCTTTTGTATAAAGCTACAATCGACTTTTAGGCAATCAATTGGATAGTCTCGTATATGCGTTAGAGAAGAAGATCCTGTTCCGAAATCATCTAAAGCAATGCGTACACCATGTTGTTTTAGTTTATTGAGTGCACGAATAACATATTCAGAACCACGATCACCAAGCATATGCTCAGTAACTTCTATTTCAATTAAATGTGTAGGAACTTCAAACTGATAAATCTTTTTTAATAGGCGTTCAGCGTAATTGTCTCTTAAAAACTCAACTGGCGCTGCATTCAGAGATACAGGAAGTGGCTGAAAACCTAATTTTATCCATTTAGCCATATCATGCAAAACTTGATGCTGCATAATTTCACCGATCTTACTGGCTAAATCATAGTCTTTAAAAGCTTCAGCAATTTGTGAAGGCAAACCTGTTTGAGCTGATGTTGTGTGCCAACGTAATAATGCTTCAAATCCTAGGACAGCATGAGTTTTTAAATCAACTTTGGGTTGATAGTAAGGTTGGATGGTATGGTGACGAATAAGCTGCCTAGCAATGTTAAGCTGAGATGCGATTGCTTCGGTTAATTGCATCATACTGGGGTTATACATACGTATACCACCACGACCTCGAGCTTTTAAGTCATGTAATGCCATGTCTGCACAGCTTAATAAACTCGACTGATCAACAGCATCTTGCGGGTAAATGGCACAGCCGATACTCATTCCACCGTTGAGCACATTGCCAGCATATGTAATAGGGTGATTGAGTTGTTGGAGTAATACTTCAGCAAGTTCTCGGACATCATTTTCATTTTTTAAATGGCTGACAATAACTGCGAACTCATCGCCACCTAACCGAGCGACAGAACATCGTTCATGGTCTACGCACTGATTAAAACGTTTAGACAGGATTTTTAATAAGTGATCGCCAGCACTATGACCTATGGTGTCATTAATGTGTTTGAAATGATCTAAATCAATCAAAAGTAACCCTACGCTGGTTTGAGTTTCTCTTGAGTAAGTTAATGTACGCTTTAATTGTAGTTTAAATGAACGTCTATTAAATAATCCGGTAAGTTCATCTCGCTCACTAATATCTCTAAGACGATTCTCAGTAAGATATTGCTGAGTAACGTTCCGAGAAACACACAATATTTGAATAATTTCGCCGTTTGTATGTTGAATTGGGGTAAGCATGTTATCCCAATATTCAGGATCTTGATTTGGTAAACAACTCATGCCAGCGAATCGAGCTACTTTACCTTGTAAGGCTTTTTTTAAAGCAACTCTTCCACGTTTACGTATATGAGGTGGTAAAAGGTCTAACCATGGCATTCCAAATTTTTTTTCATTTTCAGGCACGCCTAGAGCAACGCATCCTGATTTATTCATATGAGAGACTGTGCCATCTGTATTTAAAACTTTAATACAATCGACACTGATATCAAGCATTTGATTTTGTATATCAATATCTTTAAGTAAGCTTTGTTGTTCTTGGATGTCTTGATCAATATCTAAAAAACTAATAAACCATTCATTTTTAGGCAAAGATTCATGATATTTTGACAATTGAATTGAAAGCTTACACCATCGATAGTGATGGCTTTTATGTAAAAGACGACATTTAAATTCGATTCTTGACTGGAGTCGTATAGCATCTAACCATTTGTTTTTAACTTCTTCTAAATCGGCAGGGTACACGAAATCTAACCATTGTTGAGATAATGGGGGAGAAGTATCGTGCCAGTATTTTGTACACTCCGTATTGCAATATAAAATTAAGCCTTTTTCATCACTAACCCATGTCGGTAGAGGAATCTGCTCAACAATAAAATGCTTTTGGGTAGTGTTCGACATTGAAGTCATAACATGCCTAAAAATTGCTGAAGAATTAAACTATTTATAAACTGTATTGTAATAGTTGTGTCGTCAGCACAAAAGCTATAAAAACTGGACATTTGGTGTTTTTTTGAGCTTAAATAAATATTTTTCTAAAATATAATTGTAATTACTCATGTATGCGTATGTTATTTATTAATTTTTAATTCTATTTAGGTTACTAAAAATAGAGTTTTAACTTTAAAAAATTATGCTTATTTTTGTAAAAAAATTGTTATAAACAGTTGTTTATATATTAGAAAAAAGAAGAGATTATGGAGGTATATAAATGAGATAAAATATTTTTTAAGGCGCAAGTTAGTTTAAATTCACTATTTTACTTAGAAAATTTATATAAAAAATTAATTTAAATTATTAAGCACAAATACAATAAATACCATTAAGTTTACAAAAGTAATATAAAATAAGGCCTTATATTATCGTAAAATTCATTCTGTCGAAAAGGATATATACATCCTTTTTGTGCATTTTATAGCCTACATTTTCCCCAAGATGTAGGTTTTTTTTATGCCATAATTTTTATTATCTTACTGTTTATTAACTTTTAAATTATATAAAAAAAAGCCGTGATGGCTTTTTATACGGTTTCTGGTTTTTTCAATTGTTGTTGAATATAAAGGTTCATATAATACTGCTCTATATAGTCATCAGCATAATTGTTAGCTAAAGTTTTTGTAGCTACCTGTTCATGCTTATTATAACAATTAGTTTCTAAATCCTTCTCAAGTACCCACCATTGACGGTTAATACGACGTACCTGAAACTTATCACTTTTATATTTTCTTTTAGCCATTTTCCAAAAATTACGATGTAGATAATAGAAGAGAGTTTCTACTGGAGTTGAAAGAACAAGTCAACACGCATAGTGTTTAATTGACTATTTTATGAAATTTAAGTTTCGAGTCATGGCCAGTAAATGTAAAAAAGCCCTCATAAGAGGGCTTTAAAATTCAGTAAGTTATAGAAAGTAATTAACGAGATAGATTCTTTAAAAGCATTTTTAAGCTTTCCATCATTTTTTCTAACTGTAAAGGGGTTATGCCTTCAAAAGATTGCTCAAGTACGACGCTGGTTAGGTCATTAATTTTATTTATCATTTCAGTGCCACGTTCAGTAAGATATACACGTGTAATACGTCCATCAGTTTGGCAAGAATATGTTTCAACTAAACCTTCGTCTTTTAAGCGATAAACAATTTTAGTTGTTGTCGACATCTTTGAAATGATCATGTCGGATAGCTCAGAAACGCTAGCATGTGGTTTGCTACTGAGTGCAAGCATAATCCGTCGACGAGAATTATCTAGGCCATATTTTTTGAGGGCATTGTCAATATTCTGAACATATTGAGCATGGACCTGAGTAATCCAATAATATGGAAAATCTTCAAGAGTGAAAGATTCTGTTGTAGGTAAAAAACGCGCATACTTCTTTGTCATTGACTTTTCCCCATACCTTGGTGGATCGCATTTTATGAAACTAATCTTAATAGTTGAAAAATATAGTTTCACTAAGCAAGTTATATCAGGACTTTAGATCGTGAGCAAAATTTATATTGTTTGATTTAACAAGGACAAACTATAAATTTTGCTAATCTGATAAAACTTATTTCTTACCGTTGATTTGAACTTGGCTGCTCGCTTGTTCGTAAAATGAACGATATCTCTTTGCCAGAGAATCCTAGAAAAAAAAATTTGCTTTGAACGTGACATTTCTCTAAATATTTTTTGTCTACAAAGTCATAACCATAAAAAATAAATGCATTTAATAATGAAATATTAAATATAATCAATAGCTTAATTGATATTAAAAGCTAAAAAATTTACCAGACATTTAACATGATTGATATATTAATAATAAAATTAAACTTTACAAGTGTATTTCAATTAATGATTTGCTTAATTGTTAAACTGTTGCATTGTATCTTAATTGTTATTTTTTGTTTGTTTTAATATAGTGCGTTTTCAAATAATGATAGATAAATTTTTTCGGATTAATGATGAACAAATTATTACTTACTTCAATGTTAGCTTTGACTTTAGGATTAAATGGTTGTGCGAGTATTATTACTGGCTCTTCGCAAACACTTACTTTTACAAGTGTGCCTGAATCGGCAACTATCGAAATTAAAAATCGTAATGGGATGAAAGTACATACAGGGCAAACACCTGCCACAGTAAGCTTGAAGAAAGGGGCAGGTTATTTTAAACCTGAAAGTTACCAAGTATCTTTCAGTAAACCAGGTTATCAAAGCAAAACTGTAGAGGTTACAGGTACTCTAAGCGGCTGGTATTTGGGTAATATTATTTTTGGTGGTTTAATTGGTCTTTTAATTGTAGACCCTGCTACTGGTGCAATGTATACACTAGCGCCGAAAGATGTAAATGCAGTTTTAGAAGCTCAAAACTTAGTAGGAGATGCTAAGCAAAAACCAACGCTTACAGTAATGTTGGCCCAAGACCTTCCTGAACAAGTTATGGCGCGAGCAGTGCAAATTCAACATTAAAAATTAGCTAGCAATAGAAAGGGAGAATTAATATTCTCCCTTTCTATTAACTTATGAGTTTGTTAATAGTTTTTCTTCTTGGTTCCTTTTTAGGATGGCATAACTTACACCTGTTACGATGCTTCCGGCTGCAATTGCTGCTAGATATAACCAAGCATGATTAATTGCATTTGGAATTAGGAGTACAAATACACCGCCGTGTGGGGTAACGAGTTCACAGTGAAATAACGCAACCAGTGCTCCAGTTACTGCGCCACCTAAAATACAAGTTGGAATAACACGCATTGGGTCTTTTGCAGCAAATGGAATTGCACCTTCTGAAATAAAGCATAAACCAAGCACGAAAGCAGCTTTACCTGCATCTTTTTCACCAGTACTAAATTTATTTCTAGCGAGGAAGGTCGCAATTGCCATACCTATTGCAGGAACCATTCCGCCAGCCATAGTGGCTGCCATTGGCATATAGGTATTGGTTGTAAGTAAACCGACTGTAAAAGCGTAAGCGGCTTTGTTAATTGGGCCACCTAAATCAATACACATCATACTTGCCAGAATAATTCCCATTAATACGGCATTTGTTGTGCCCATGTTATTGAGGAAATCTTTCATTAACTCAAAAATATGTGCTACAGGTTGACCAACCACATAGAACATAATGAGACCAACAAATAACGTTCCTAATAATGGAATAATTAAAATAGGTTTAAGAGACTCTAAGCTAGTTGGTAGTTTAAGTTTTTTAGCAATAAATAATGCGATATAACCAGCAAGGAAGCCAGAAACAATTCCACCTAAAAAGCCCGCTTGTAGCTGTGCAGCTAATAATCCACCAATTAAGCCAGGGGCAAGACCAGGGCGGTCTGCTATGGAATATGCAATATAACCTGATAGCATCGGTACCATCAGCATAAATGCTGCTGCACCAATCTGTTTTAATATAGCTGGCAGGCTACCAGCTTGTTCTGCTGCATTCAGGCCAAAACATAAAGAAAGGGCAATTAATAGACCACCTGCAACAACCATAGGTAGCATATAAGAAACACCAGTTAATAAGTGTTTATATACTCCAACTTTTTCAGTTTTCTCTTTATTTTCCGTTGTAGCTTGTTGTTTACCTTGTTCTAAAACTTGTGCATTCGCAATTGCTTCGGCAAAGGCCTTATCGGTTTGTTTTAAGGCAAAGCCAGTACTGCATCGATAAACACGTTTACCTACAAAACGGTCTGTGTTGACTTCAATGTCAGTGGCAAGAATAACAATATCGGCGTCCGCAATCGCTTGTGCTGATAAAATATTCTTTGCACCCACAGAACCTTGAGTTTCTACATTGATTTGATAACCAAGTCTCTCTGCACCTTGCTGTAACGCTTCGGCCGCCATAAATGTATGGGCAACTCCAGTTGGGCAAGCAGTAATTGCAACAAAGTGAGTTGCTGCATTTGAAGTCTGCTTAGGTTTTTGATCCCATTCATTTGCTGGTTTCGAGTGTTCAAGCGCCGTTAAAAGTGCTTTATCAGCATCTTCTTTAATATCTTGAATAGACACTAAAGACAAAGCACTTTGACCAAAAATATTTAGGTTTTTAGGTTGTTGCCCAACAATAATCACATGATTAAAGTCATCACTTGATTCAAATTCATCGAGTGAAATAACGCTGTGTTTATAGCCATGTTGTGTTGCGACTAAAGCAAGTTTACGAGCTAAAATCAAAGCATTAACTTGCTGTTGCGGACTATTCGTGACAAATAATAAATGTTTAGCAGTTTGCATCAGATTCACTCAATGAATTGATAGTAGTTTGTGCTTTTAATTGGTCTAGAACTTCTGGACTAGGAATTCGAAAACCAATTTGTGTTACAGCATGGCTTGCAATTGCTGTCGCAGTTTTTAAAGTTTCTTCAGGGGAAAGTTGGCTTACAAGTCCATGAATCATACCTGCTAAGAGGGAATCACCAGCACCAACTGTACTTTTTACAATAACTTTTGGTGCTTGAGCATGTAGGGGGTGTAAGGCATGCAGCCAATTTACGCCACCTTCACCCATTGAAATAACCACATGCTCAATATTGGTTAAGCTGTCGAAAAGTTTTCTTTGTTCAGCATAGCTTGTTGCAGGACGTTGATAACTTTCTACGAGCTCATCAGTATTAGGCTTGATCATCCAAGGTTGACATGCAATTGCGGCAACCAAAGCTTTACCACTGGTATCTAATGCAACTTTTTTATTTTGTTTTTTGATTAGTTGAATAAGTTGTTGTAACTCATCAATACTAAAACCTTGGGGTAGGCTACCAGCTATTGCAACCACCTCAACTTGGGGTAATAGAGATTCAATCTTATTAAATAGGCTTTGTTTGTCTGTTTCAGAAACAAAGAAACCTTTCCCATTTAAATCGGTCATCTGCCCAGACTGCTCAGCAATTTTTATATTTTGACGTGTTTCGCCATCAATATAAATAAATTCTGATTGAAATTGAGCTTGGGCAAAATGTGTATCGAAAATTTGTCGATTATGTTCGCCTAAAAAACCAATTACGATTACATCGTGACCTAAGTCTTTTAATACTTGTGCAACATTAAGGCCTTTACCAGCCGCATGAATTTCTACCGACTCTTGTCGATTCACTTCACCTACCTGTAACTCATTTAGTTGGATGGTTACATCAATTGCAGGATTTAAAGTAACTGTTAAAATTTTAGCCATTACTATTCCCAATTTTATAAGTCTTGTTCAGAGAGCTGGCGTACAGCAGGAGCGCTATCACACAGTAAAGCTTGTTGCGCAAGTTTTTGAGCATGACTATAGCTCAGCGTACGAATTTGAGCTTTTACTAGTGGAATGCTATTTGGTGACATACTCAGTTCGTCCACGCCCAATCCCATGAGAATAGGTACAGCTTTCGGATCTGCTGCAAGCTCACCACAGATTCCGACCCATTTGCCGTGTTTGTGGGCAGCCTGAACAGTTTGATCAATCAAGTTCAGAATACTTGGGTGTAACCCATCTGCTTCAGCTGAGAGTATTGGATGGCCTCTGTCAATCGCTAAAGTATATTGAGTCAGGTCATTTGTACCGATACTGAAAAAGTCGACTTCTTGTGCAAGAATTGGTGCAAGCAAAGCGGCAGAAGGAACTTCAATCATAATGCCAACTTGTAAATTGTCACATGGATGTTGAGCTCTTACTTCATCAAGAATCGCTTTCGCAGCACGCCATTCTTCAACGCGCCCAATCATAGGGAACATAATTCGTAATGGACGATTATCCGATGCTTTTAATAAAGCAGTTAATTGCTGTCTTAAAAGCTCAGGGCGTCTTAAAGTTAAACGAATTCCTCTTAATCCTAAGAATGGGTTCTCTTCCTCAGCAATTGGCAGATAAGGTAAGGGCTTGTCACCACCTACATCTAATGTGCGTACTACAAGTGGGCGGCCAGCAAGTGCATCTAATACCACGCGGTAGTCAACTTCTTGAACAGTTTCATTAGGTGCACTGCTATGAGACATGAAAACCAGCTCTGTACGAAGTAGTCCAATCGCTTCTGCACCACATTCTACTGCTTGTGCTGTTGCTTGAACTTTACCTAAATTGGCAGCAATTTCGATTTGGTGTTGATCTAAAGTAATAGCAGGTTCTTGGCTATGACGTTCGGCTTCTTCACGAATTTGACGTTGTTGCTCACGCTCTTGCTTAGCTTGTTCGATTTGAACTGTATCTGGATTTAAAACAAAAGTTCCCGTGTCACCATTAATGAGTAGGGTACTTTTCTGATCAATTTCCAAGACTTGTTCACCAGCACCAACAATAGCTGGAATGCCTAAAGCACGTGCCACAATTGCACTATGAGCACTTGCACCACCTATAGCAGTTAAAATACCTGCAACGCGGTCTTTGTTAAGACGAGCCACATCGCTTGGCCCAACATCGTGCATAATTAAAATATACGGCTCTTTAGGCTCTTCAATAACCACTTCACCACATAGTTGTGTTAAAACACGGTCACCAATATCACGTAAGTCTGTTGCACGTTCAGCGAGTAAACGATCTGATAATGCTTCCTGCGCTTTAGCTGCAGCCTCAATGTGCTCATGCCAAGCAGCTGGCGCTGATAGATTGTGGTTAATTTTTTGATAGACACCATTAATCAAATCAGGGTCATCAAGTATTTCTAAATGAGCTTGAAAGATTTGCTTAATTTCAGAAACATCGGATTTGGCAATAACTTGATGGATATTGTTCTTTACTGCATGTAATGCAATATCTAAATTTTCTTTTTCAGCTTTTACGCTTAAACCCATACGTTCATATTGATAAACCTTTGGTTTAATCACATGTACTGGTCCAAAAGCCAAACCGCTCGATGCCGCGATTCCTGTGTTGTTGTTTCCTAGAATTTTTACGCTTGATGTAGATGGTTGTAAAGAAACCTGTTCGGATACTTGACTGGTTATTGCTATTGCTTCGACTTCTTCGCCTAAGCCTTGCTCTACTGCAAAAATCACTTTATCTAAGGCATCTACTGCATCGGTTTCTGGTTCTGCGATAAAACGTAGAGTTTGACCACGTTTACAACCTAAGGCTAAAAGACGAGTTAAACTTTTAGCGGAAACAAAGTTGCCATCATCTACAGCAACTTGAATGTCGCCTTGAAAAGTTTTGGTCAAATTGACTAAGTGCGTAGCTGGTCGAGCATGTAAGCCATGTGCATTTGCTAATACAACTGAACGTTGAGGCCAGTCTGGAATAACATCAGCCCCAATAATTTTAGCAATTTCGTTTGGAGTTTGGGTTTTATCTAACTCTGCAACTTGTTCTGGGTTAAATAAAATATCAATTAAACGATTAAATCTTGCATTATCGAGCTGATCATTCGCTGCTATACAAACTAATGTATTTAGCTTTTTCCCATTTAGTTCTAAAGCGTTTGATGGTTTAGTAATGCTAATAGCAGGTTGTTGAACAAATTGATTGCTAGAAATAGACCAAATTTGATCTTGTAATTGGATGGCTTGTTCTGGATTTAGTGAACTTAAGAAACCACATTTTACAAAATTATGTTTTTTTAGTGTCTGAGAAGCTGTCCAAAATAAGTCTTCGATATCTTGCGCATCAATTTCAGTTTGAATGAGATTTTCATGAAGAGCTAAAGATAGAGGCTGAGCTTGTAGTAATTCTATAATTTGTTCAGGTTTAGAAGCATTTTTTACTTGTTCACTCACATCATGCATTAATGCACGAGTAAGAATTTGCAAAACTTGCAAATGTTCATCAGATTTTGCTGCAATAACGACAGCTAAATAGATTTTATTTTCTCCATCCCAAATTACGCCTTCCGGAAAATGGGCTAAGCGAATACCTGTTTTTAAAATATATTCACGTGATTGGGGAGTGCCGTGTGGAATGGCAATACCTTGGCCTAAGTAAGTCGCGCTTTGTTGTTCACGATTGATGAGTCCTGTTATATATTCAGGTGTAACTAACCCATCATTTTCTAATATATCTACTAGACACTTTAATGCATGTGTTTTATCAACAGCACGTTGATTCATATGAATATGTTGAGGCTCTAGTGCTAGCATAATTATCCTTGAACAATTTCTTTGGCTTTAGCTAAAACAGAAAAAAAGAAGCTGTATGCATTAAACAAGTATATTTACTTATTTTTGACAACAGCTTCAGATGAATTACCTTAGCAGAACTTTAAATGCATATCGACGCATTTAAGTAAAAAGTAGTTCGTTTTTAATACAAAAAAACCTCTAAGTAGGATTACTGACTTAGAGGCGAAAATAAAACCAGTGATTAATGATTAATTTCTTGTTCTAAAATAGACCAAAGTTTTTGATGTGATTTTTTGAATAACAACATATGGCCAATTGATTTATATCCTAAATCTTTTGGATTAAGTTCAATCATTTTTTTATTTGCATTTGGATATAGACTTAATAATTCTTTTACATTGCAATTGGTTGAAATCTCATCGTCATCAGCCCAAATCGCAGTAATTGAACACTGAATTTCTGAATGAAAATCATGAAAAATAGTCTTGCCGATGGCATTTTTGACATATCCGGGATGGTTACAAAACTCTCGCCATTGTTGAGCAACTTTTTTAGGTAGGTTTTCTCCCATACCAATGAATTGAGTTGCGCCATATCCTTTAACGAGACTAGAAATAGGGAAGATAAGATTAAACATCACTGGCGCTAGAAACTTAGTTTTTCCTTTAAGACCTTTAATGTTTCCTGTTGAACATGCAACGGCTATAACTTTTGCGACTTTATTATAATTAGGCACGACTCCAAGTAATTGTCCGCCAGCACTGTGTCCAATAAGAATAACCTGATCTGCTCCAGTTTTAATTAATAGAGTATCAATGGCAGCTGGTATATCGAATATGCCCCAATCGGTAATGCTTGCACTACTTTGCTTTAAAGTACCATGTAATGATTCACCAATTCCTCGGAAGTCAAAACTCAATACATCGTGGCCTTGTTGGCTTAACCATGCCGCAAAGGAGTGATAAAAGTTTTTAGTAATACCCGTTGCTGGACAAATAAGAATAGGGTGGTCAGCTTTCTTTTCTTGAGCAGGATAAAATTGTGCTGCAAGTTGATAGCCATCTTTACAGGTAATCCAAAAAGATTCAAAAGTCTTATCCATATATTTAAAGCTAATTATTTAATCATTCATCTTAATGTACATGAGTTCTGAAAAGGTACTTGATTAAAATGTGACTATAAAGTCAAGATTTATGTTATACAGCTCTTCAAATTTTAATAAAACGAATAAAGGAAATGATGGAAATATCGAAAGCTGTACAGTTGGCTATTGTCTTTAGTGGTGTCTTTTTATGGATAGGAATGTTAACAGGAGTATGGAAATATTGGCAAATTCGCCGTTCTGAATTAAGCCGTGCACATTATTATGTAGACATTGCACATAGAAGTAGTTTGCTTTATGCAGCAGCTACACTCACTTTGGCTGCATTAAGCTATTTTACGGTTTTAAGTGAAGATATTGCTCTATGGTGTGTATTTGCAAATATACTATTTTTTAGTTTCTCAATTTTAGTTTATATCATTCATGGTTTTTTGCAGGATACGAGCAATCAGTTTAAACAACCACATAGGTTAGGCCATTTAAGTTTACCGACATGGTTGATGACTTTAATGATGATTGCTTTAATTATTACTGAGTTATTAGCCACTGCTATTTTACTAATGGGAACCATTCTATTATTTTTAGGTAAATAAAAAATGGATGATCGCTCATCCATTTTTTTAAATTCTATTATTTCTGTCGACTCATTCGTCTTTTAGCTAATTTTCGCATTTTGTGATCGACAAAGGCCCATACACAAAATACAAAAGAAACAACCATGGCGTATACAAAGTACTCGGGTTTCAGATTCCCTTTAATCATACCTTGAAACAGTAAAGTGAGCATAAGAGCAAGCGTGGTTACCCCATACACAACTGAATCTTTACTGTTCAGAGTGTTAATGAAGACTTGTTTGTTGAAATGTAATGATAACATCTCCATCCCTCCTTGTGGTTGCGCTAAAACCAAATGTTTTAGTCAAGAATAAGTTTAATGTTGTACTTGTATTTTTAGCTTAATTCAATAGTCAATTGAAAAATTTTTGAACAGTTTTATGAAAACCTCTATATTTATAAATAGTTAAGGTATAAGAAAGGTAAATATTAAATATTTTTGTATAAAATACTTAATATTTTAGAAAAGAGAAATTTTTAGGTGAAAAGTATAATAATTTCTCTTTTCTTACAATTTACTTTAGTTGCTTTGTTTCTTTAAAAACACATCAATGGCATGTTGTGCAATTTCAGCATCTTCAAAAGATTGGACACCAGAAACACCAATTGCGCCTAAAATCTGGCCTTCATAAATAATCGCTTTTCCGCCTTCTAGCATACCTTTAGCACTTGGCAGACTTAAGAAACCAAGACGGCCATTTTGAAGAAGTTCTTCGTAAAATTTTGAAGGGCGGCCGCTCATTGATGAGCATTTAGCTTTTTCTAGACAGATATGTGTACTGAGAGGAGAAGCGCCATCTAGACGTTTCATAAGTAATAAAGAACTTGTTTCATCAACAATAGCGATACTAACTTTAAAGTTATGTTCTATTGCATATTTTTGAGCTTCTTCCATTAAAAACTCTGCATCTGCTAATGTTAGATAATATTTACTTTTCATTTATGCTCTTCTTTCCTGAGTAAGCTAAAAATTATTTTAGTGTAATATTACAGTAAAAATTAATTATATCTATAGTTGAATTGTCATGAAATACTGGTGTTTGAAATAAAATGCTGGTTGGGTAAACGCAGCATTTTATTCGATATATAAAATCATGTTTGGGTAAAACTCGATTTCAAAAAACACCAGATTAAATGTTTTTGTGTTTAACTTTGTCGATAAGGGTTGTTACTGCAAGAACAATTAAAGATGGGATCAGCCATGCTAGGTTTTGTTCATTTAATGGTAAATGCTGAAGGAATGTAGGAAGATTATCTCCAAAACCTGCAACTTTAAGTCCATCGATGATTCCGAAAATGAAAGCAATACTTGTTACCGAACCAACAATAAAAGACGGCTTATGCCAAAATTTCCAGAAGAAGCTAAGCATAATCACCACAATAGCAGGTGGATAAATTGCACTTAAAACTGGAACAGATACGGCAATCAGTTTGGTCAATCCAAGATTAGAAATAATGAAAGAGAAACCAACTAGAATGAAAACTAAAAGCTTATAAGGTAACTTGGTCAATTGGGCAAAATATTCACCACATGCACAAGTTAAACCAATTGCAGTCACCATGCAGGCTAAGAAAATGAGGCCAGTTAGGAATAATGAACCCATATTACCAAAAGCATGTTGAACATAGGCATGTAAGATTACAGCACCATTTGCTGCATTTGGTGCAACTTCGTGGCTACCCAAACCTAATTTAAATAAGCTTAAGTAAACTAAAGTAAGACCAACACCTGAAATAAGGCTAGCAATAATGGCATACTTGGTTACTAGTTTGTTATCGGTAACGCCGCGCGAGTAAATTGCTTGAATAATTACAATACCAAATACTAAAGCGCCTAAAGTATCCATCGTCAAATAACCATTTACGAAACCTTCTGAAACAGGAGAGTTCACGTAATGATTGATTGGAGCAGGAACATAGCCCGAAGGAATCATAACCGCTGCAATTCCTAAAATTGCGAGAGCAATAATTTTTAGGGGAGCGAGTACATGTCCAACAGTATCTAAAAGCTTGTTTGGATATAACGAAACTACAGTTACAAAGGAAAAATAGATTGCGCTATAGATTAAAAGGCTACTACTTGATGTTCCAAAATATGATGAAAAACCGATTTCATATGAAACAGTTGCAGTACGTGGAGTAGCAAATAAAGGACCTACTGATAAATAACAAACAACAGTTAAAATCAGACTTGCTATTCGGCCTAAAGGAGAACTAATAATTTCAATGGAACCCTGCATGCGAGAGAGTGCCATAATCGTAATGACAGGTAGGCCAACTGCAGTAATCAAAAATCCTATGGCTGCCAACCATACATGATCACCTGCTTGTTGAGCGACAATGGGAGGAAAGATAATATTGCCAGCTCCAATAAAGAGCGCAAAGGTCATAAAACCTAAAGCAATAATATCTCCAGTACGAAGTTGTTGCATAAATCAAATTTAACAAAAAAGAAAGAATTTTAGAGCAAACGAGAGCATGATCAAGCGCTATTTTATGTGAAAAAGCTTTTTTTCCGACCTTATAAATCATTCAGAGATATGAAAAATATCAAGTGGTTAAGTTATCTAGTTGAAAAACCTTTGAAAGAAATAAAGAAAAGATTTTTTATATCTGACTTTTTAAGAAAATTATGTAAAAATAAAAATATCAATTTCTATTATGAATGTTGAATATTTGGGCATTTACAGCTTCCTGCCTACTCTACATCCGTTCTAAAATATTCGAAATTAACTTACATTTTTGTAGACATGGTAAAAGCAATGTCTACGAGGATAAAATTGAATGAGAGCTTCTACTGTTACAATTAAAACTGAACAAGACCTGGAAAAATTGCGGATTTCTGGCCGTTTGGCTGCACAAGTTTTAGAAATGATAGGTGAGTATATTAAACCCGGTGTAACAACCGAATATTTAGATAATATTTGTAATGATTACATCGTAAATACCTTAAAAGTGATTCCTGCCAATGTGGGTTACCACGGTTTCACAAAAACAATATGTACCTCAGTTAACGAAGTGGTTTGTCATGGTATTCCTTCACCAAATAAAATTTTAAAAGATGGTGACATTATTAATATTGATGTAGCAATTATTAAAGATGGCTACTTTGGTGATACAAGCCGTATGTACTATGTGGGGAATGTCAATCCACATGCCAAAAAACTAGTTGAAACAACTTATGAGGCAATGGTTGCTGGTATTCACACAGTTAAACCTGGGGCAACTTTAGGTGATATTGGTTACGCTATTCAATCCGTTGCTCATCGTGAAGGGTATAGCATTGTTCGTGAATATTGTGGGCATGGCATTGGTAAAGTCTATCATGAGCAGCCTAATATTCTGCATTATGGGCAACGTGGACAAGGATTAGTTTTGAAGAAAGGTATGGTCTTTACGATTGAACCTATGGTGAATGCAGGGAAACCTCAAGTTAAAGAATTAAACGATGGTTGGACGGTTATTACTCAAGATCTTTCTTTATCTGCCCAATGGGAACATATGGTCGCTGTTACAGATACAGGTTTTGAATTGTTGACACCATGGCCAGAAGGTGTGGGAAGCTATCCGAAAATTTAATCGCTAAAAGTATAAAAAGTTCGATGTCTCATCGAACTTTTTTATTTTTTAATATTATGAATGCTCGGAAAGATGCTCTACCAAATAGTCAATGAATACGCGTACCGCTGGAAGCAATCCTCTACGAGACGGATAAACTGCATGAAATATACCATGAGCCGCTTTCCAGTCTGGCAAAATTTGTACAAGCTGACCGGATTTCACAAAATCTTCAGCAGCTGTTTCTGGTAATAAGGCAATACCGCAATTTTGACTTGCAAGTTGGGCAAGCATATAAAGGTTGGTTCCCATCACAGTTGGACTGACTTTGACTTTTTTCAATTGGTTGTCTGGTCCATGTAAAGTGAATTGTTGGTCTAAATGCTCTTCAGATAGACTTAAAATACGATGCTCACTCAGTTGTTCTGGCGTCTTGATATTGCCAAATTCATTTAAATAAGCCTGACTTGCAAATAGACTTTGCTCTATAAGTGAAAATTGTCTTAATACTAAGCTTGGATCATCATCTAATTTAGATCTGACACGTAAAGCAACATCAATACCTTCATTAATAACATCAACACGGCGGTTACTTACGATAAGTTGTAAGCGTATTTCAGGATATTTTTTTAAAAAGGCTGGCAAAATTTTAGGTAGTTGGTTTTGGGCAATATCTACAGGAACACTTACTTTGACCACACCTCTAGGTTGAATACTTAAGTGGTCGACTAGATCATGAGCAGCTTGAGCAGCATTCATCATGACTTGAGCATGTCTATAGATATCCATCCCGATATCGGTAACAGCGAAATGGCGTGAGCTGCGTTGTATTAAACGGACTCCTAAATTTTCTTCTAAATTATAAACACGACGACTTAATTTTGATTTTGGGATGTCAGTAACACGTTCAGCGGCGCTAAATCCACCATGCTCAACAACAAGGGCAAAACAATAAAAATCATCAAGATCGGTGAGCATTAAAATATCCTATTTATGCAACACTAAAGATTTTACATTATTATTTTTGCAACGATAAAGTTTGATTTTAATTTTTTGTAAAAAGCATATAAAAAGGACTCGAAAAGCAAATTTAGATGGTTTGAAATGCAAATGTAATGACGTTGAAATTGTTTTGTATGCCGTTTTTCGAATTAAAAATCAAATATGGTGTTTATACGTTATTTTTCATAAAATATATTTTTATCAAATTTTTTTTAAGTATGTCTTACCAGTTAGTTGAATTAAAAGATGCAACTGCAAATATTCTTTGCCCGATTTGTAAGCTTGCAGTTATTGATTGGTCACAAGAGCAATACGTTCAACCTTGTGAACATACATTGTTTATTGCAATGGATTTAGGCTTTGAATTTGTGGCTGACCGTTTTGAAGAATCTATGACTCAAAATGTAGATGAGTTACATGAAGATCCAAATATGAATGTTTTTGAAGCGATAACGAGCACATCATATAAAAATTTGACTATTTTTAAATCAGATCTTGGTGTTGATGGTTTGTTCCGTTATGTCGGCATAAGTGATTGTTAATTTGATGAGTATAAAAAAGCCAATCTTTCGATTGGCTTTTTTATTATTAAGCTTCTGGAGCTGCGCTATATTGTTCAACTAATGGTT
Organism: Acinetobacter sp. WA-87; assembly: GCF_039938935.1. NCBI lineage: Bacteria > Pseudomonadati > Pseudomonadota > Gammaproteobacteria > Moraxellales > Moraxellaceae > Acinetobacter > Acinetobacter sp. WA-87. The sequence continues at coordinate 87,934 of NZ_JBDUVF010000001.1, forward strand.
TTAATTCGCCATTTTGGAACATTTCAAGCATGATATCGCTACCACCGATAAGTTCGCCATTTACCCATAGCTGTGGGAAAGTAGGCCAGTTTGCAATTTTTGGTAAAGTTGCACGAATATCAGGGTTTTCTAAGATGTTCACATATGCGAATGGACGACCAATTTGACTGAGCGCCTCTACTGCACGTGCAGAGAAACCACATTGTGGAAACTGTGGAGTGCCTTTCATGTAAAGTAAAACGGGATGCTTCGCAATTTGATCGCGAATTAACGCTTCAGTATCACGTGCTTGTTCAGTCATATGTAGATCCTCAACTAATCTTGCAGCATTATAGGGGGTGTTCACATTGGTTTGCAAACCACCTTACTGTCTAAAGTTGCATAGAATATTCAATATTTTATTGTATAAACCGAAGTGATAGTAAAAAGCAGACGAAATTTTAGATAAATGAGTGATGAGCCTTTTCATCAGCGCAAGTTTTTGTTTATATAAACCCTTCTTAAAACCTCATACAGACAGAGTTCGTGATGACTGATATTACCCTAGCTCCAGTACAACCTGATCAACCAACACACTTAATGGCTACTTATGGTCGCCAAGCGATCAGTTTTGTCCGAGGCCGAGGGGCATATCTATACACACAAGATGGTACAGAATATTTAGATGCATTAACGGGTATTGCTGTCTGTGGTTTAGGACATGCTCATCCTGCTATTGCTGAAGCAATTGCTGACCAAGCAGCAACACTCGTACATACCAGTAATTTATTTGAAATTCCTTGGCAAACTGCTGCTGCTCAGAAGCTTGCTGAAGTTTCTGGTATGGAAGAAATCTTCTTTTCAAATAGTGGTGCCGAGTCAAATGAAGGTGCAATCAAAATTGCTCGTAAATTTGGTACTCAACAAGGTATAAGTCTGCCAAAGATTATTGTAGCTGAACAATCATTTCACGGTCGTACTTTGGCGACACTTTCTGCAACTGGTAACAAGAAAGTACAAGAGGGTTTTGCTCCTTTGGTAGAAGGCTTTATTCGAGTGCCATTTGGTGATATTGAAGCGATTCAAGAAGCAGCCTTACAACATCCCGATATCGTTGCTATTTTGATTGAACCGATTCAGGGTGAAGGTGGCATTAATATCGCGCCACAAGGGTTTAGCTATTTAGAAGAAGTTCGCCATCTTTGCAATCAGCATAACTGGTTGATGATGTTAGATGAAATTCAAACTGGTAATGGTCGTACTGGTAAATACTTTGCATATCAACATACCAATATTATTCCAGATGTTTTAACCACTGCTAAGGGATTAGGGAATGGTTTTCCTGTGGGTGCTGTAATGACCCAGGGTAAAGCTGTAGGGTTATTAGGGCCTGGCAGCCATGGGTCGACTTATGGTGGTACGGTATTGGGTTCTCGTGTGGTTTATACGGTAATTGATACGATCCAGAAGGAAAATGCAGTAGAGAATGCAGCAGTCGTGGGTAACTATATTGTTGATCAATTACGTGCTCAACTAGCAGATAATGGCGTACAAGTGCGTGGTTTTGGTATGATGATTGGTATTCAATTACCTAAAGATTGTGCTGAACTCGTTGCGATTGCTCGTGATGAATACAAGCTTATTATTAATGTAACAGCAGGTTCTGTAGTTCGTTTATTACCTCCAATTAATATGACTCAAGCTCAAGCTGATATTTTGTTAGAACGTTTAGTTGCTTTAATTACCAATTATCTTTAAGTTTTAAAGGCAATAAAAATGGGCGATTAACGCCCATTTTTATTTTGTACGTTTAGCCAGAAATATATTGCTTTAATTGTTCAATTAAAACTTTTTGGTCTTCCATTGCTGCTTTAACTAAGTCACCGATTGAAATAAAACCAACTAGTTTTCCATTTTCTAATACAGGTAAATGACGTAAATGACGATCGGTCATGAGCTGTAAACATTCTTCAACTGTATTGTTTAGGCCTACAGTGATTACTTTTGCTGTCATAATTTCAGCAACTGTTGTGCTATAAGATGAGCGTTCCATTAGAGTTACTTTTCGAGTGTAATCACGCTCAGATAGTATTCCGACTACTGTTTCACCCTCTGCTACGACTAAAGCTCCAATTCCTTTTTCAGCCATAATCGTAATTGCTTCAAGGACAGTTGCTTCGGGTGAGATTGTGAAAATAGCTTGTTGTGATTTGTTCTTAATTACTTGTGCAACGATAGTCATTTCTTCTGTCCTGTTGTTTTATCATTTTGATTTAAATTAGCCTGATTTTAGAAAATTGCAAAGACTCCATAGTCACTCAAATACAAGTTTTATGCTCAAGCGTTCAAAAAGCACTCTATATTTGGTGGCTTAAAAATTAAGCTACCTGCCATTTAGGATGATTAAAAAAGAAATGATGCATTTGCTGAGTAGATAGCTTTAACTTGCGGTGAGATGAATTAAATAAAGCAGGGGTAACTTTTAACCGTGTTAAGGTTGGTAGTAGAGATTCATGGAAGTCTTTTGGAGTGATTTTTCTAGGTTTGTAATTAGGCCAGTGAGTTTTAGCATATCGATGCGCCTGAACTCCATTTAACCAAAACGGGAAAATGAAATCTTCCTGATCCGATTTAATGGCCCATCCTTCATCAAATAGTCCCCAAAGAACCCCGCAGTACATCATGGTTCTTAAAATATAAATCTTGATCATCAAGTCTTTAGAAACCGGTTGTAGATTACTTAAATTATTCATTTTTCAATTTAAAGGTTTTTAACTTATCTAGCTTATTATAAGAGAATCACATGACATTTCAGTTTAAACAGGTGTCAAAACGTAAACAAATATTGATGACTAGAAATATCAATGATAAATACCAAATGAAAATATTGTTTTCGTAGTTATTGAAGAAGCTTATTAGGCTTATTATTCATTAAGTTTTTACGGGTATAAAAACGCCCCCTGAGCAAGATAAAGCGACTAAAGCTTTGGTGAAGCGCAAGAAAAATAGCAATTTAGTTTGTCTATATTGAATTTTTATAGGCATAAAAAAACGCCACCTAAGTGACGTTTCTTTATGCTTGCATGGTGGCCAGTTTCTGCCAATATTGTGCTTTCAGGGAGTCACGTTCAACACGGAAACCTTGATAGTATAATTCTGCTAAGAATAGTGCAGCTTTACCGTGACCAGCACGAGCAACTTCTTCTAACTGTGCAACTGCATCTTGGAAATTCATTTGAGAGTGAATTGTGTTAACTGCAGTTGCGTATACATGTTCTAAATCATGATGAGAGATACGTTGAATCATATAAAACTCCTTATTGTAATTATGATTACTTTTTCTAAAGGTCGCTGCCTTTAATCTAATTTAACTTAGAATTGTTAAACTAATATTACAGATTAATTGATTTGTCAACTATTGATCAGCTTTCTTTATTTCACTATTAGGATACATGATTAAACATTATTCGCAAATAATTTTGAGTAAAATCAATATGAGAATAAAAGACAAGGAGAATAACTATGACAAATACAATCGATGGCTTTGTTTTTGATACTCCTCCTAAAGAGGACCAAATAATAGAGCTTGCTCATTATCATCGTAAATTATTAGACGAAGCAATTTTTCATCAAGAAATACATTTAGGTGATTATTGTTTGGCACAAAGAAAACGCGTTTTTGATTACGCTAGCCAATTAGATCCTAGTCAAAAAGCTCAGTTCTATAATATATATGATGGTGAGCTTAGAAAAATTGCAGATGAAGATGAATTGCACCCAGCAGATGCAGAAGAAGGTTTGAGCATTTTTGCTATGTTCCTTGTTTTAGTGATTATTGCTGCAATTTTATACTTCTCTGTAATTCGATCTCTCATCAGCTAAAGTTTGCGATCCAGTAAGGATAAAGAATATTAGCCTTACTGGATTTTGATCTTGTGCTGAAGTGCATTGAACCCTACACTACATAAATTAGAGGTAGGTCATGCTCACATTCAAACAAAATTTTCTTAAATTAAAGTCTGAGTTAAAGGCAGAGCAATGTTTTAATCTAGTTGTGATTATTATTATTGCCTGTATTTTTGTACTTTCTTATTTAGCATTACTTCGTCCTGTCAATTCAGAGCAATACCAAAGAATTGTACAACTTTCTCGACAGGCGACTTATCCTAGAACTCAGGATATGGCTGAGTTGATTATGACGCAATCTGAGATTCATCGAGCAGAGTATCTGAAATTAATGCATGCGTATCAATTTGAACACAATCATATCAAAGAATATCCAGCATTAGCGCAAGAAGATACTCAATAAGTATTGTCTTTATTTCAACAAGGTTTTGCTCGCTATTGGAGCAGGCAAAAACTTGAATTTATGCTAAACTTTCCGTTTTTTAACACGCTGCTTTTCAAGGAATCGGCATGCAACAACAATCGAATATGCAAAATAAATTCTTGATAGATGCTGAGATCGGGGATGACGATGTCACATTGCCTAATTTACCTGCTATCGATGTTCCTATCGTTGAATCACCTGTTAAGCAAGAAGTAAAAGTTGAAGAAGCTGTTGAAACTGCACCTTCTTTAGAGTCAGAAAAGCCAAAATCTGGTTTCTTTGGACGAATGAAAGATGGTTTGACTAAAACCCGTCGTAATTTCACTGATGGTATGGTCAACATCTTAATTGGTGGTAAAGAAATTGATGATGAGTTGCTTGAAGAAGTAGAAGAGCAGTTATTAGTTGCTGATATTGGTGTTGAAGCAACCAAAACAATTATTACCAACTTGACTGAACGTACCGCTCGTGGCGATTTGATTTATTCACATTCGCTTTATAAAGCTTTACAAGAAGAGTTGGTTGCTTTGCTTGCGCCTCGTGTTAAGCCTTTACATATTGACCCAAATAAATCGCCATATGTGATTTTAATGGTTGGTGTGAATGGTGTAGGTAAAACAACGACAATTGGTAAACTTGCTAAGCGTTTACAAGGCGAAGGTAAAAAAGTAATGCTAGCTGCAGGTGATACATTCCGAGCAGCTGCTACTGAACAATTGCAAATTTGGGGTGAGCGTAACGATATTTCTGTTGTTGCTCAAGGCCACGGTGCAGACAGTGCTTCGGTTATTTTTGATGCTTTTGAAAGTGCGCGAGCAAAAGGTATTGATGTACTAATTGCTGATACCGCAGGTCGTTTACATAACAAAAGCAACTTGATGGAAGAACTTAAGAAAGTTAAGCGTGTTATGCAAAAAATTGATGCGACCGCACCGCATGAAATTATGTTAGTAGTGGATGCTGGTACAGGGCAAAATGCAATTAACCAAGTACAAGAATTTGACCAAGCAGTGGGATTAACTGGTATTACTATTACTAAGTTAGATGGTACTGCTAAAGGTGGTGTACTGTTCAATATTGCAAGCCGTACTCATGTGCCAATTCGTTTCATTGGTGTTGGTGAAAAAATTGATGATTTAAGACCGTTCTCGGCGAAATCATTTGTAGCAGCATTATTTGAAACAGAAAAATAATGTCTAGTTAAGTTGATAAGACCTCACGAAATAGTGAGGTTTTTTTATATTAATATCTTTTTTTATTGTTGCGAAAATAAAACGAACTGTCATATTTTTAATGCTGATTATAAGAAATGAGTTTCATAGACTATATTCATTCCCAAACAACGGCCAATGGTCAATCAAATAGGTAGGAAATAACAAAATGTCTACTTTCTTAGATAAAATTAAAAACCGTCGTACTATTTATGCAATTGGTAAAAATGTTGCATTAGATCGCACTAAAATTGAAGAAACAATTCGTGAAGCGGTTAAACATAGTCCATCATCATTCAACTCGCAATCTTCACGTGTAGTGACACTTTATGGTGAATCACATGCTAAATTTTGGAATTTAGTTCGTGAAGCATTACGTAAAATTGTTCCTGCAGATTCGTTTGCTGGTACAAATGCAAAAATTGATAGTTTTGTTGCTGGTGTTGGTACAGTATTATTTTATGAAGATCAAGCTGTTATTAAAAGCTTACAAGAGCAATTTGAATTATATGCAGACAACTTCCCAGTTTGGTCTGAACATTCAACTGCAATTGCTCAGTTCGCAACTTGGACAGCACTTTCAGAGCTAGGCTTAGGTGCTTCTTTGCAGCACTATAACCCAATTGTTGACGCAGATGCTGCTGCTGCATTTGATGTACCTGCAAATTGGAAATTACGTGCTCAACTAGTATTTGGTTCTGTTGAAGCTCCTGCTGGTGAGAAAGCATTTATTAGCGATGAAGATCGTTTTAAAACATTCAACTAAGTTTAGTTGATGAAAAGAGCACCTTGTAGGTGCTCTTTTTTTATGCTTGAAAAATGGGTTGTAACTTTTTTTTAAAATAGATAATGACTAAAATTCAATAATATATTTTAAAAAAAATAAGGCTAAGTTTGTATAAATAAAGCTTGTCATAAAATGGTCATAATCATGTTGCATATTGCTCATGTTTTTACAAACTATTAAATATTATAGAGACGTGAACAGATGACTTTAAGATTAAGTGTTACTGCGATTGGTTTATTACTCAGCGGTTCAGTATTTTCAGCAGTTACAATTACAGCACCAGAGGAAATTGTAATCCTTGCGGTGAATGGTCAAGAAGTCAACTCTGGATTATTTCGTTCTTCTAAAAATAGTTACAAAGTCGATGCCGGCGAAACAAACTTAAGTGTACGTTATCAAGAATATTTTGAACATTTAAATGGTGAGCACGATATCGTTAAGTCGGGCGTGGTTACAATTCAAACACCAACATTAAAAGACGGCCAAACTTATAAGCTGGCGATGGTTGATGTGCCAAAAAAATATGAGCAAGCAAAGAAATATGCTGAGCAACCAACAGTGGCTTTATATAATTCAAATAATGAACTAGTTGTTCAGCAAACTGGTGCAAACAACGAAGCAAAACCTTGGTTTGCAACTGGGTTGTTGGGTAAGGTAGCAGACTTTACAACAAAACCTTCTAAACCTCAGCCTCAAGCTGTTTATGCTGCTGCCAAGCCATCTACTTCTCAAGTTACTACATCTGTTGCTGCAACGGTTCCTTCGACAGGTGCTGCGCAAAGTAATGATCAACGGTTGGTTGAAGTGTGGCAGAAATCTTCTAAAGCTGAGCGTCAAAAATTTATGGCTTGGTTGGCAGAGCAATCAAATTAAATTATTGCTATTCAAAATAAAGCCGATTTAATATCGGCTTTATTTTTATAATATTTTAAATAGCCTAAGTATATTTATGATGAACTTAAATTTCCGTCTAGCAGAATTGAGTGACATAACGTCACTGGTCGATTTAATTAATCAATCGTATAGAGAACAACAAGGTAGAAGCTGGACAACTGAAATTGAATTTGTAAAAGGGCAACGTATTAGTCAAGAGCAACTACAACAGCAATTAGAGTTGTCTAATTCATTACTAATAGTTGCAGAAATAGATTCTTCAAAAATTGTTGCGTGTATCGGGTTAAATTTTCAGGATAATAATGTTGAGATTGGAACGTTCTGTACCGATCCTAATTTACAGAACATGAAAGTAGGCCGCTATGTTTTGGAATATGCAGAACAGTTTGCTTTGCAAAAAGTCCCTGAATTAGACAGTGCGATCATGTATGTATTAGATGTTCGTTCAGAACTGATTGCTTATTACGAAAGACGCGGATATACAAAAACAGGTCATGTAGAACCATATCCATATGAAGCAGATGTTGGCGTTCCTCTTGTGCCTATACAACTGATTGAAATGAAAAAGGACCTCAAATGAGGTCCTTTTTTTAGGTTAAAAACCAGATGTAATAGCCTAACAGCATAAGAGGCCAAGCTATCCAAGGGCTAAATAACCATTTCCATAACCAGAAGTGGGGTACGAAACCAACACCGTAGATAAACCCTCCGGAAATTCCCACCATAACCAGCATAAGCTGACTATGGTTGTAGTGTCCGTTTGCATCTAGCATCAGTGAAGGATGAATCAATAAAATTGCAGCAAGCGGCAATGCCAACAGAAATGAAATGGCCATTGCAAATGCTTGAGCTTTTCGTTGATTTGATGTTGTCATTGCATTTGCCATGATCTATTCCTCATCTAAATCTTGATGATGTTCGATATAAAGTGCACTGAGTACACCCGCAAAACATGCCATCAAAATTCCAAGAATCCATGCGAAATACCACATATGCTTCTCCTTATTAGTACAAGCTGTGCGAGTTTGACTCGATATGTTTATTGGTAATCACGCCCCACATTTTGTAATACGACCAAGTGGTATATATCAAAATGATTGGAACAAATATACAAGCAGCAACTGTCATAACACCTAAAGTACGATGACTTGATACAGCATCCCACATTGTTAAGCTAGAGTTCGGATTAACACTCGATGGTAACAAAAATGGGAAAAGAGCAAACCCAGCAGTTAAGATTGCACCTACAATCATTAAGCTTGTTCCAGCAAAACTTAAACCTGCTTTTGCTTTTGATGCCGTAAAGAGTGCGATAAGTGCCCCTAAAATTGCGAGAACTGGAGCAACTTTAGTGATTGGATAGTTACTGTAATTGTTCATCCAACCAGGATTATTATTTGTGATGACTTGTTTCGCCAAAGGATTAAGGGCAGCATTTGGATCAATTGCGGCTGCATAGCTATAACCTGGTACTTGACCGAAGTACAACCATGCACCAATGACAAGGAAACAAATTAAGAATACTGCTGCCATAATTTGTGTGGCTTTAGCAGAACGTTGTTTTAAAGCACCGTCTGTACGTAGCATTAGCCAAGCACCGCCATGCGCACACAACATGGATAAACTAACAATACCGCAAACTAAGGCAAATGGGTTAAGAAGAGCAAAGAAGCTACCTGAATATTCAGAGCGCAATGTGCTATCTAAACTAAAAGGGATACCTAAGAATAAATTACCGAACGCTACACCGAAAACTAGAGCAGGCACTGCACCACCTATACATAGTCCCCAATCCCAAGAGTTACGCCATTTTGTATTCTCAAGTTTAGAACGATAGTCAAAACCTACGGGGCGTAAGAATAGGGCAAATAGCACAAGTAATAAGGCCCAATACATTCCCGAGAATGCAACTGCATAAACCATTGGCCATGCAGCAAATAAGGCACCACCTGCAGTAATAAACCAAACCTGATTTCCATCCCAGTGCGGTGCAATGGTATTAATAGCCGCACGGCGTTCATTATCAGTTTTACCAACAAAAGGCATAAGTGCCATTGAGCCCATATCGAAGCCATCGGTTAAAGCAAACCCGATGAGTAATACTCCAACTAACACCCACCATATGATTTTTAGGAGTTCGTATTCAATCATGATAAAGCCTCCCCATTAACAGATGCTTTTGTCTCTTGCTTTTCAAAATGATATTTACCAGTGTGAAGTGAGCTTGGTCCTAAGCGAGCAAATTTAATCATTAAGTACATTTCAATAATAAGCAGGACAGTGTAGAACGCTGCTAACGCGAGGATAGAGCCCCATACATCACCTGTACTTAAACTCGAAGTTGATAAGTGAGTTGGTAGAATTTCACCAATAGACCAAGGTTGACGGCCACCTTCAGCAACGAACCAGCCTGTTTGAGCTGCAATCCATGGAAGTGGTAACGCAAACAATGCATATTTGAGTAACCACGGTTTATTTTCAGCATTTCTTTTTGCTACAGCCCAAGTGGCTAAAATGAAAAGAAGCAACATTAAGAAACCAGAGGCCACCATTGCACGGAATGAGAAGAATAGAGCAGTTACATTTGGAATGGTGTCTTTAACAGCGGCTTGAATGTTTTGTTCACTTGCATCCACGACATTTGGTGCGTATTTCTTAAGAAGTAAGCCATAGCCTAAATCTTTTTGATTTTTTTCAAATGAAGCTAATAACTCTGGTGAACGGTCTCCAGCACGTAGTTTTTCAAGTTCAGCATAAGCAAGCATACCGTTACGAATACGGACTTCGTGCTGTTGCATTAAGTCTTTTAGACCAGTGACTTCTTTGGTTGTTGAGCGAGTTGCAATTAGACCTAATGCATAAGGAATTTTAACTGCATAGTCTGTTCGCATTTCTTCATGGTTTGGTACACCAAATAAAGTAAATGGAGCAGGAGCAGGGTGAGTATCCCATTCCGCTTCAATTGCAGCGAGTTTAGTTTTTTGTACATCGCCTAGTTCATAACCAGACTCATCACCAAGCAAAATCACTGAAAGTGTAGAGGCAAGACCAAAAATGGCAGCAATCGCGAATGAACGGCGGGCAAAAGGCAGATCACGTTTTTTAAGTAAGTAGTAACTTGAAATTGCGAGTACGAAAATTGCACCTGTTACGTACCCAGCAGAAACAGTATGTACAAACTTAACCTGTGCTACAGGGTTAAAAATAAGTGCACCGAAATCTACAAGCTCCATACGCATTGTTTCAAAGTTGAATGCTGCACCTACAGGGTTTTGCATCCAACCATTGGCAACTAAAATCCAGAGTGCTGACATATTAGAGCCAAGGGCAACTAACCAAGTAACCCCTAAATGCTGTACTTTACTCAGACGGTCCCATCCGAAGAAGAATAAACCGATAAATGTTGACTCAAGGAAAAATGCCATCAAGCCTTCAATTGCTAATGGGGCACCGAAAATATCACCAACATAGTGTGAGTAATATGCCCAGTTTGTTCCGAATTGAAACTCCATGGTGAGGCCAGTAGTTACACCTAAGGCAAAGTTAATACCGAATAGTTTTCCCCAAAATTTAGTCATATCCTTGTAAATTTCTTTACCCGATATAACGTAAGTGGTTTCCATAATAGCCAGAATGAATGCAAGGCCTAGGGTCAAGGGTACGAAAAGAAAGTGATACATTGCGGTCATCGCAAACTGGAACCGCGAAAGATCAACCACGCTTTCAGAAATCATCAACGTGTCTCCTTAATATGGGAAGTATTATCGCCAGCAATATGCTCAGCGACTTGATTGTCGAAATTTTTGGGGATGGTGGGAGCATCAAACCAAATATGTTTGATTGTTAAGAGAAGCACGACTTTAATTATTAGAATAATCGTGATTTCTCTAACTAATTTGGCATTTATATCTAGATTTTTAAGGCTCATAAAATAAACCTCGATACATATTAATTTTATTATTAATCAAAATATATTAAAAATAAACAATAAATATATTTTAAATAAAAACTTAATTATCTTTATTATTTAAAACAATAACTTAGGTGTTTAAATAATTTAAAATAAAATATCTTACTAAAATAGTTTGAATTTATTGTTAAATCCAACTAAAACACTTGTAAATAATAAAAATTAAATCCAACTAAAATACTTGGTTATTTTTTATTCTGAGTGTTTTGGTTGGTTTAAAATAAAAAATGAACAAATAGAAGGGAGTGGATATGACTCAGTTAAGAAAGAGCATCCATAAAAAATATTGTTTTGATAAATCTTAAAAAGGGTATAAAAGTATAAAAATTAGTCGGGTGCAAATAAGTCGTTGGACATCGAAATCTTTTTTGCAAGATAGTGGCTTTTTTGAACTCTCACTAAAATTACTTGTGAATATAATTCTAATTCACCATATTCTGGTTCAACTTGAACATAATGTAGTTGACCAAATTCATCTCTTACGCGTGCTTGAGCTGAAAAACCTGGTCTAGCACTGCCACTTGAGATAGTTGCTAGTCGTCCTAACAGATTGTAATTGGTGTGAGTGAGCTTTGGTTTAATCACTTGGTCAAGACAGTGGATCATGAATACAGTAAAAAAGATTGCGATGACCAGTGCAGGAATAATTAAATAAAAAGGAGTAATAAAGTAATGCTGTATTGCAAAGAAAGAGAGTTGTAAGAAATAACCTGCAAAGCTGAAATTAATAAGTAAAAAAACGAAAATTAGAGCTTTAGAAAATTTAACATTCAGTAATGGGGAGTTAGTAAGCCAATCGGGTGCAATTTTTTTAAGTAGTTGGCTTGGACGTAATCCAATATACATACCAATGGTTTCTACCACGCTGAGCAATATCAAAGCCACAACACTTAAATGAAATGGCATAAGATAATAATTAAAAAAGAAATCAGCCATGGTAGAAACTCTAATGTTGATGATCTTAGTCTACGATATAAATACCGCCATCTGAATGGACTTTAATCTCAACTTTATTTAAAAAATCACCTAAACAAGGACCTGATATACATTCACCCGTTTCCACGTTAAATAAAGCACCGTGAGTAGAACATTGAATATATTCTTGGTCTTGATCTAGAAATTGATTTTCTAAGTATTCAAGTTCTGTTTGCAAATGTGGGCATAAATTCTGATAAGCATAGAATGAGCCATCACGCTGTGTAATGAAAATAGTCGTTCCTTGTAAAGTGTCAAAAGCTCTAGCTTCACGCTCAGGAACTTCTTCCGTCATACAGATCCTTTCCATTTCAAGCACATTCCTTCTGAAAATTTTCAAGAAGTTTAGCATAGTCATTAATGGCTAAACGAGGACCAAATTGAGACACAACTTCACTAGAAATTAGGATGGCTAACTGTGCAGCAGCATTTAAATCTTCGTGATGGTTTAATGCATAGAGGAATGCGCCTGCAAAAGCATCACCAGCGCCATTTGTATCTACAGCTTCGACATGACGACCTGCCACATGAAAATGTTGCGTAGGGTTTGCAACTAAAGCACCTTTTGCACTTTGTGTAATCACAATGGTGTGGTTTTTAAAGCGTAATTGAGCAAGTGCATCTTCTACGGTAGTCGTATTGGTATACATTAAAGCTTCTTGTTCATTACAGAACAATAAATCTACACCATCATCCATCAGTTCTTCTAGGCCTTCACGGGCATATTGAACCATTGCAGGATCTGATAAAGATAAAGCGATTTTAACGCCGTGAGCTTTTGCAATTTCTCGTGCTTGTTTTACTGCTTTACGAGCTGTTTCACTTGTAGAGAGGTAACCTTCAATATAGAGCCATTTTGCTGTTTTTAACGGCTCAAAATCGATTTGATCATGAGAAAGTTCAGCCGTAATACCTAAATAAGTATGCATGGTACGCTCAGAGTCTGGGCTAATAAGTACCATACAGGTACCTGTTACACCTTCACTGATTGACTTAGGAGTGGTTTGGATGCCAGCTTCGTTTAGACCTTGTAGATAAATTTCGCCCAATTGATCATGACCAACACGACACCCATAAAAAGCGCTACCACCTAATGCACTAAAGGCTACAGTTGTGTTTGCAGCAGAACCACCACTTGCTTGGCCTTTGTAATCTTGAGTTTGCTTTAAATTTTCATATAAAGCAGATTGTGTTTCACCGTCAGACAACTGCATTGTGCCTTTTTGTAAGCCTTGCTGACTAAGAAAATCATCAGACACTTTAAATTCTTGGTCGATTAATGCATTACCAATTGCAAAAAGATCTACAGTTGTCATATGTGTTGTCACAGAGTAAAAAATCAGATTTATAAGTTTACACCATTGCTCACATTTGCTGTAGTTTGTTGAATAAAATTCAGGTAATTCAGCGGTTAGCAGACAAAGTATGTTTTGACTAGGCTATTGAAACAATCCTTTTAATAAATATTATCAATTAATAATGATTCTTGATAATATTTACAAATGTATAGTATTTCATTGAAACTTCGCCTGAAATTATTCGTAGCGAACTTACATGAAGCGTTCTATTTTATTTATTTCATCATTTGGGGTTATAACAGGCCATGTATATGCCGCAGAGGCAGACTCACAGGCTGTAACCAACCTTCCAACAATTTCAGTAAAGGCTGAGAAGGAAAAAAGTTTAAAACAAGAAGTAGGTCAAGCATCCAGTGCCACTAAGGGACTTATGCAATTAAAAGATGTTCCTCAAATTGTAAATGTTGTACCGAAACAAATTTTAAGAGAGCAGACAGTGACCTCTATGCAAGGTGCCTTGCAAAACGTTGCTGGTTTAAGCTTTAGTGTCGGGGATGGACAACGTGATCAGGTCATGATTCGCGGTTTCTCAGCAATCACAGATAATTATGTAGATGGTATTCGCGATGATGCATTGTATTTTCGTGATATGTCGAATGTTGAACGAATCGAAGTATTAAAAGGACCTGCCTCTGTACTTTATGGGCGTGGTTCGGCGGGTGGTTTGGTCAATAAAATTAATAAAAAACCAATGGATCAATCTTTGCGGGAAGTGAGCCTGATTGGTGGTACTACAGGTCAACGCCGTGCAGAAGTCGATGTGAATGAAAAAGTAGCAGAGAATGTTAAGGTTCGTTTAACTGGTGCAGTTGAAGATTCAGATGGTTATCGTGATCAGGCCTTTTTAAAACGTCAGGCGGTGGCTCCATCAGTACAGTGGGATATTAGCGATAAAACTAAACTTTTACTTCAGGCTGACTATTTGCATGATGATCGTTTAGCTGATCAAGGCTTCCCGACAGATCCAATTACAGGTAAACCTGTTAAAACAAATCCTAAAACTTTTTATGGTGCATTAAACGGTAAAGAAGTTGGGGATGTTGACACTGAAATCTCAAGTCAAACTATCAGCTTAGACCATGAGTTTAATGATCAACTCAAATATCATGGTGCAGTTCGCCACTATAACTACTCATTAGACCGTCAATATAGTGTTGATACGCATCCTGCTGATAAGTCAAAAATTACTTTGACTCAAAATAAACGCTTGCGGAATGAAGATGGTGTATATGTTCAACAAGAGTTGAGCGCTTTATTTAATACAGGTTTCTTAAAGCATAGTACCTTAATAGGTACTGAATATAGCAAGCAGCATAAAGATGAGATACTTTGGCAAGGTGCTAAAACAACTACAGATTTATATGATCCTAAATTAGAGTACTGGGCGCCTATTAATACTGGAACTACAGCTGCACGTAATAACAATAGCAATACTTTTGAAAACTACGGCGTGTATCTGCAAGACTTAATGACTGTTACAGACCAGCTTAAAGTTTTAGTTGGTTTACGTTATGACAATTTATCTCAAGATCGTGATGATAAAACAAGCGCGAATTTAGACTTAAACCGTACTGACAATACTTATTCTCCACGAATTGGAGTGGTCTATCAGCCAATAAGCAATCTTTCACTCTATACTTCTTATAACCGTTCTTTCCAGCCTTTGGCTGATTCATTTGTTTTTTATCAAAACAGTGATGATTTAAAGCCAACAAAAACCGAAAATTATGAGGTGGGTGCAAAGTGGGATGTAAATGATCAATTGAATGTGACATTGGCTTTATTTGAAATGAGCCAAACCAATATTCAAAATCAAGATCCAGCTAATCCAACGCAAGCACTGTTAGCAGGCGAACAAAAAACCAAAGGTGTTGAACTTTCATTAACAGGTCAGTTGACTGATCAATTGTCCGTGCTAGCTGGCTATTCTTATATGAATGGTAAGATTGAAAAATCGACTATTGGATTTACGGATAATCACTCAGCGCTTACGCCAAACAACACAGCTAATCTGTGGTTAAAATACCAAATTAATGATCATTGGTATGCAGCTGTAGGTGGTCGTGGTGAATCATCACGTTTTAGCGCGCCAGATAACAAAAACGTTTTACCAGGTTATGCTGTTGTAAATGCGGCCTTAGGTTATCAAAGTGAACGTTATGATGTGAACTTGAACCTAAATAACTTGTTTGATCGTGATTACTTTGTTTCAGGTCATAGTGGAGCAAATGATTCAAACATGATGGGTGACCCGCTAAATGCACAAGTCGCACTTCGCTATCGTTTTTAATTAACAAATATCAAAAAAAGCTCATCGAAATGATGAGCTTTTTTGTGTGTTGTATAGCATATAGATAGTATTAAAAGGTTTTGTTCTGCTAGGATACAACCACGTGGGCTATGTGTTTGATATCAAAGCTATGCCCATGAAAACTAATACTCAACAAAAACATAGTATTTTACTTGGCTTTTGTTCGCCAATCTCAAGCCGACTCAGGCTATAATGAGACTTATTCACTTATCCGATATGTTAGGAGATCACATGACTGTAGATGTCACTGAAACCATTTCTCAAACTGTTCACCCTGCGTTTCAGTTGCTACGTCAGCACCATGTTGAAGCATTAGATATTTTAGTGTCTGAATATAAGCATAAAGTCACAGGTGCGGTGCATTATCACTTGGCAACTGATTATGATGAAAATGTATTCCTTGTTGCGTTCAGAACACAACCGATGGATTCTAAAGGAACTGCACATATTTTAGAGCATACAGCTTTATGTGGTTCTGAAAAGTTTCCTGTTCGTGACCCATTCTTTTTAATGATTCGCCGTTCATTAAATACATTTATGAACGCATTTACAGCAGCAGATTGGACAGCCTATCCATTTGCAACTCAAAATAAGAAAGATTTCCAAAACTTACTCTCTGTTTATCTTGATGCGGCTTTTTCAGCAAATTTAAATCCTCTTGATTTTGCTCAAGAAGGTATTCGTATTGAACTTGAAAATGATCAGCCTGTATATAAAGGCGTAGTGTTCAATGAAATGAAAGGTGCAATGAGTGCACCGTCTGATCAGCTTTATCACCAGTTGGCTCATCATCTATTCCCTGAAACTACATATCACTACAACTCAGGTGGTGATCCTAAAGATATTCCTGATTTAACGTATGAACAGTTAGTCGAATTTTATAAAACTCATTACCATCCAAGTAATGCGGTATTTATGACCTTCGGTAACCAAACGGCATATGAGTTACAAGAGCAATTTGAAAAACTAGCTCTACATAAGTTTGCTGCGGGTACAACTTTATATTCAAAACCAGAAAAACGTTTAACAGCACCTATAGAAGTTACAGAAAACTATGCTGTTGATGGAGATGAGTTAAAAGATAAAACTTACCATGTATTGTCTTGGTTGTTACCGCAAGCGAGTGATATCAAACTACGTCTAGGTATGCGTTTGGTTGAAGGTGTTTTACTTGAAAACTCCGCGTCGCCACTACGTCATTATTTAGAAACTTGTGGTTATGCTCAGTCAACTGGTCCATTAATGGGCGTAGATGACAGTAACTTTGAAATGACATTCTACTGTGGTGTTCAAGGTTCAAACCCAGAGTATGCCGAAAGCTTTAAAGATGGTGTTTTAAATATTTTACGTGAAGTAGCTGCAAAACCAATTGATTCAGCTTTAGTTGATGCGATTTTGCATCAAATCGAATTGCATCAACGTGAAATTAATGGTGACGGTACACCATATGGTTTAAGTTTGATTTTAAATGGTTTAACTGGTGCTATTCATCATAATGACCCAATTCAGATCTGGGATGTTGATAGTGCCATTGCTCAGGTCAAAGAAGAACTCCAAGACCCAATGTGGTTATCTAATTTAATTCAAACACATTTGTTAGATAACCCACATCGTGTCCAAATGACTTTAGTACCTGATGCAACCAAGTCTGTAAAAGAGCAAGAAGCTGAAAAGGCACGTTTAGCTGCGATTGGTGAAAAGCTTACTGAAGAAGACAAAGCAGAGATCGTTGCTAAAACCAAAGCATTACAACAACGTCAAGATACACCAGACAATCTTGAGCTATTACCTAAAGTTGGTCTAGAAGACGTTCCTGCTGACTTGCATATTGTACAAGGTCAATTGCGTGAAATTATCTGTAATCGAATGGATACGCCGTTGAATTTGTATCATGCTGGAACGAATGGCATTTACTATCAACAAGTCCTCATTCAGATTCCTGATGATGTTGTTAGCTCACCATATTTCAATTTACTCTCTATCTTAATGGGTGAAGTTGGTGCAGGTGAGTATGACTATCTTGAACTACAAAACTTACAAACAGCTGTAAGTGGTGGTTTGGGAATGGGTGCTTCGTTACGCAGTAAAGTTGACGATAAAGACAAAATTAGTGCTTGGTTAACTTTAACGACTAAATCTTTAACTCAGAAGTTCGATGCGATTCATTTATTAAAACTAGCATTTGAACAACTTCGCTTCGATGAGAAAGAGCGCATTATTGAGTTGTTACAGCAACGTAAGACACGTTGGCAGTCTCGTTTATCAGGAGCTGGTCATAGTTATGCGATGCAGATTGCTTCTCGTAATATGAGTGCATTAGCTCAACGCGACTATCAAAACACTGGCTTAGGTGCGTTGAACTGGTTGGGTGAGCTTGTTACTAAAATTACTCAAGACGATGCCGCTTACGATGCACTTATTGCTGAATTGAAGCATATCCATACCAAATTATTGCAAGCACCTAAACAGTTCTTATTGGTATGTGAAGAGCATCAGTCAGAGCGTTTGGTTGAAGAAATTCAAAACGTTTGGGATAAATTAAACGTTGATAATGCAGCGGCTGAGTTAAACCAAGTTGAGCAAGAAAATACGAACGAACATGAAGCTTGGTTAATTCAAACCAATGTTCAGTTCTGTGCTTCTGCATATCAAGCAGTTGAAGTGTCTCATCCAGATGCAGCACCTTTAATGGTGTTGGCAGCCTACTTGCGTAATGGTTTCTTACACAGCGCTATTCGTGAAAAAGGTGGTGCTTATGGTGGTGGTGCTAGCTATGATGGAAATGCATGTTCATTCCGTTTCTTTAGTTACCGTGACCCACGTTTAGCTGAGACGTTTAAAGACTTTGAAGCGAGCGTGCAATGGTTATTAAATACAGAGCAACAACCTCATCAGCTTGAAGAAGCAATTCTTGGTCTGGTGGCAAGTATGGACAAACCTGGATCACCGGCAGGTGAAGCAATTACAGCATGTTATGCACTGTTACATGCAAGAACTCCAGCTTTCCGCCGTACCTTACGTGAAAGACTATTGCATGTGACTCTAGAAGACTTACAGCGTGTTGTGCGTCAATATTTAATTGAACAAACACCTGTAAAAGCTGTGGTTGCACCTTTTGCAAAACGTGATGAATTGCAGCAACTGGGCTTTACAATTAAACAAGTTAATTAAAATAAAAATTGGAGATGAACATGGCGTTCAGACAATTTGAACGCACATCATTACAGCTAAGTATGGGAACCCTGCTTAGCTGTTTATGTGCGTCGGTGGTATATGCTGACACCTTAGCCCCTGTAAAACCTGCGACCGTAGATGCATGTGTTGCCCTTGCTTCAAATGCTGATCGCCTAGCTTGTTATGACTCTGTATTTAAACCCTCGGCTTTGCCCGCTCTGCAAGCTGCAGCAGTCCCAGAGCCTGTTAAAAAAGTTGATCAGCCTGCTGTTCAACCTGAAACATTTAAAGAGAAGGTTGTAGATACGGTTAGTAATATAAAAGTAATAGGGAAGGCTCCAAAAATTGAGCCTACTACTTCTTTACTAGACCAACGGTGGGAGTTATCTGAAAAGAGTAAGCTCGGTGTTTGGAATATTCGTGCTTATCAGCCTGTCTATTTACTACCAGTATTTTGGACTAGTGATAAAAATGAATTTCCAAGTAGTCCAAATCCCAATAACACTGTTAAAGAAGCTCAAGATTTGAAATCGACGGAAACTAAATTTCAAATTTCTTTGAAAACTAAAGCTTGGGAAAATATTTTTGGCAACAATGGTGATTTGTGGGTGGGGTATACGCAATCTTCACGTTGGCAGACATTTAATGCTAAAGAATCTCGTCCTTTCCGTGAAACGAACTATGAGCCTGAAGCAAGTTTAATGTTTAGAACAAACTATGAGTTGCTCGGTTTAGATGGTCGTTTATTAGGTGTAACTTTAAATCACCAGTCAAATGGTCGTTCAGATCCTTTATCTCGTAGTTGGAACCGTGTCATTTTTAATGTGGGCTTAGAGCGTGGTAACTTTGCTGTCATGCTTCGTCCTTGGGTACGCATTAATGAAGCTGCCAAAGATGATAACAATCCTGATATTGAAGATTATGTTGGGCGTGGGGATTTAACTGCTTTTTATAAGTGGAAAGATAACGATTTCTCTTTAATGCTACGCCACTCTTTAAAAGGTGGTGATGACTCTCATGGTGCAGTTCAGTTTGACTGGGCGTTCCCAATTAGTGGTAAGTTACGTGGTCACTTTCAGCTATTTAATGGATATGGTGAAAGCTTAATTGACTATAACCACCGCGCAACTTATGCAGGTTTGGGTGTTTCACTCATGAACTGGTACTAAGTTCAAGCTGATAAAAAATGCCGCTGTAAAAGCGGCTTTTTTTATTAACCAATTTGAATGTTGGCCTGAGGATGTTTAAGGCGACTCTTTTTAGGTGTGGCGATCAAATATGCCAGAGTTAAAGGTCCAAGTCTTCCTGCAAACATAAGTAGGCTTAAGATAAATAGGCTACCATTGTGTAAATCTGGTGTAATACCACGAGAGAGTCCAACTGTGCAGGCTGCCGATACTACTTCAAATAATAAGTTCATAAAGTCAGCTTTCGGTTCTAAAAGCAAAAGTATGAAGAACCCAATAAATATAAGAATGCTGGTAATTGCAGTAACTGCTAAGGCCTTATAAGTAGTTTCATGAGAAACAGAATGATTGAAGACTCTAATTTCATCTGTACGTCTTAGAAATGAAAGTACACTTAAAACCAATATCGCAAAGGTTCCTACCTTAATACCACCAGCGGTACTCAGTGAGCCGCCACCAATAAACATAAGCAGCATCATAACCAATGAACTACTATTGGTCATTGCACCTGTATCAATAGTATTAAACCCTGAAGATCGTGGAACAGTCGCTTGGAACCAAGCATGTAAAGCTTGATCGCCTACACTCAGCATTCCTAATGTATGTGGGTTCTGCGCTTCTAGAGCCCAGATTAATATGAAGGCGACTAAATTAATAATCGCTATTGTTGTAAGTATTAGTTTGCTATTGGGGCTTAGTTTTTTCCACTTTTTATTCTGCTTGATATCCATCAAAACTAAAAAGCCAAGTCCACCTAAGATATAAAGTAAACTCACTGTAAGGCAGATTACATAGTTGTTTTGGAACCCCATTAAACTATTATTAAATAAAGAAAAACCCGCATTGTTAAATGAAGAAATACTATAAAAAATTGCATAATACAAACCGCGAGCAAAACCAAACGCAGGTGTAAATGCAGTCGTAAGAATTATGGTTCCGATCAATTCAAAAAGAAAAGTATAGGCGACAACACCTTTTGCAACAAAAGTCACTTTAGAGAGGCTAGTTTGACCGAGACTGTCTTGAGCCATCATTTGTTGCTTAAGGCCTACTTTAGGCGATAGACTTAATGCGGCTAAAATGGCAAAAGTCATAAAACCTAAACCACCTGACTGAATCAGTAATAAAATAATGACTTGCCCAAAAAGTGTAAAAGATTGATGAATATTTAAAACAGATAAACCTGTAATGGTAACCGCTGAGGTTGCTGTAAATAATGCATCCATCCAGCTGACATGTCCGTTATTGGCAATAGGAAGCTTAAGCAACAATGTGCCGAATATAATAAATGCTAGAAACCCTAACGCTAATAAAGATGGAGGACTTAAATTTAGTGTTTTGTGTGGCTTAGGTTTAAGAGACATATTTTCTAGTTCGTTTTCTTATAAGAAACAATGTGAGAGTTTTTTAAGTTGCTGTAAATGACCTTCCAAAATAATAATATCATGCATTTTTAAGGTAAAAGTCTCATCAGTTTCAAATAGAATTTGCTGCTGTCTTTTTACAAGTAGTGTTTTAACCTGTGGTGCTTGCTGCATAATTCCATACAAGTTAATGCCATTCAATTTCTCGGGAATATCAATTTTCACAATATAGTGATCATCATCTAAAGACATGTAGCGGCTCACCATAGGGTAATTGAGTGCTTGTGCAACACGTACACCCATGTCTTCTTCGGGATGAATGATTTTATTGATATTGAGGTGAGACAAAATTGTGTGGTGGGCTTTAGTTTTTGCTTTTACCCAGATTTTATCAATACCGAGATTTTTTAAATTCAGCACACATAAAATACTGGCTTCAATATCTTCACCAATTGCAACGACAACTGCATCACAATTTTGAATGTTTAATTCATCTAGTACATGTTCATCTGTAGCATCAGCAATGACCGCATGAGTTAAAACATCGGCAAGGTTCTCTACATTCTTTTTGACTGTATCAATGCCAATAACATCATGATTTAATTTTGTGAGTTCTTGAGCAACTGTTGCTCCAAAACTTCCCAAGCCGATGACCGCGAACTGTGCCATAAATAACCTTTTATACTTAATTAGGGCTTTATTTTTAATGAAATTTTCTTTGAGATAAAGACAAGCAATGTAAATATAAAAAAATATTGAGCTTAAATTATAAAAAAGCCGACAAATTTGCCGGCTTTTTATCAAAAAAAAAGATTATTTCAAGAAACGCTTATAACCCACATTGTCAGTAATTTCTGCATATGGATAGCTAATTTGCTCTAGAGTTTCGATTAAGCCATCTGGATTTTGTTTGGCATCTGTTGCTTGTAAACCAACCAATACGCGACCTTCAGCAGCACCGTGGTTACGGTAATGGAACAGGGTGATATTGTGGGTTGGGCCTAAACGAGTTAAGAAGGTGAGTAATGCACCTGGACGCTCAGGGAACTCAACACGGAACAATCTTTCATCGTCCAGATTAGCATGACCACCAATCAAGTAACGAATATGCAATTTAGCAACTTCATCATCAGATAAATCATCGACAACATAATTTTGCTGTTTAAGCTGCTCTAAAATTTCATGACGTTCAGCATCACCACCTTTTAAGCTAATACCCACAAACACTTGGGCTTCATCTGTGTTATTTGCACGGTAGTTAAACTCGGTAATATTGCGGCCTTGTAGGGCACGGCAGAAACCTAAGAATGCGCCTTTTTCTTCAGAAAGCGTAACCGCATAAATTGCCTCGCGTTGCTCACCTAGTTCAGTACGCTCTGCAATGTAACGTAAGCGGTCAAAGTTCATGTTGGCACCACAAACAATCGACACCATGTTTTTACCGGTAATTTTATGCTCAGCTACATATTTTTTAATACCAGCTAACGCCATTGCACCTGATGGTTCAACAATGCTACGGTTTTCATCAAAAGTATCTTTAATTGCAGCACAGATTTCATCTGTATTTACAGTCACAATGTCTGGGTCAACAATTGGACCTGAGTTATCAGATTTGCGAAGACGAATAATATCAAACGGCAAAGCACCAATTTGTGCAACAGCAGTACCGTCTGCAAATAAGCCTACATGTGGCAAGATTACGCGCTCATTGGCTTCTAGTGCTGCTTTTAAACAAGCAGACTCTTCATATTCAACGCCAATAATTTTCACATGGGGTGCAACTTCACCAAGGTAAGCTGCTACACCCGAAATTAGGCCACCACCACCTACAGCAACAAACACATATTCTACATCACGCCATTGACGTAAGATTTCATTTGCAATGGTGCCTTGACCAGCAATGACAAGTTCATCGTCATAGGGTGGAATGAATACAAGTCCTTCAACTTCGGCACGTTGTTGCGCATATTTATTTGCTACATCAAAACTATCACCATGCAATACAACTTGGCCACCCAAGCGTTTAACTGCTTGAACTTTAATGTCAGGAGTTGTACTTGGCATAACAATAATTGCAGGAATGCCTAAACGTTGACCGGACAATGCTACACCTTGAGCATGGTTACCCGCAGATGCACAGATTACACCACGCTCAAGTTGGTCTTTCGGTATTTGACTAATACGGTTATAAGCACCGCGTAATTTAAAAGAAAAAACAGGTTGTAAATCTTCACGCTTAAAACGAATTGTATTATTTAATTTTTGACTAATTCGTGGAGCTGCTTCGAGAGGTGTTTCAATTGCAACATCATAAACCGTTGCTTGTAAAATTTGTCGTACCACACGAGACAGCATGTTCATCTTCCCTATAACAGTTTAAAATAGGAAATTATTGTAGCAAACCCTTGTGCATTTGCGCCGTTTATTGGCGCATAAATGTCAAAAAATAGTTGAGTGATGTAATGAGCCTATATGCAACCCAAGATGAAAAGAAACAAGCTGCTGCGAAAGCTGCTTTAAAACACTTACCCAAAGGTGGCATTTTAGGGGTAGGAACTGGAAGTACTGTAAATTTTCTAATTGATTTGTTGCCTGAATTACAGTTAGAAGCAGCAGTAGCAAGTTCGCAAGCAACAGCAGACCGTCTTAAAAAATTAGGTATCGAAGTGGTTGATATGAACCATGTAGGTGGTTTAGATGCCTATGTGGATGGTGCAGATGAAATTGATCGCCATATGCATATGATCAAAGGCGGCGGCGCAGCATTAACTCGTGAAAAAATTGTAGCTTCAATTGCTAAAAAATTTGTATGTATTGTTGATGATTCGAAATGGGTTGATCAACTTGGTCGTGATTTCCCATTACCAGTAGAAGTAATTCCAATGGCGCGCTCTGCTGTAGCTCGTAAATTGGTCAGCTTAGGTGGTGATCCAGTTTACCGCGAAGGTGTGGTGACAGATAATGGAAACGTTATTTTAGATGTATTTAATTTGAATATCTTAAACGCAATTGATTTGGAAAAGACCATCAACAACATTCCGGGTGTTGTGACTAACGGTATTTTTGCGTTAAACCCTGCAACAATTGCAATTGTTGCGACAAATAATGGTATTGAAGAGCATACTGCACAGTAATGTCTGTGGAAATGCCAGAAATTAAAATTGTTCGTCACGTAAGGGCAAGAAAATTGCGCTTACGTGTTGAGCCTGCCTCTATACGACTGACTGTCCCGCTATTTTGTAGCAAGAAACAGATTCAGCTGTTTTTGGCGCAGTCTGAACAATGGTTGATCGAGACGTGGAGTAAACAGCAGCACGTTCAATCAGCATCCGTTGAGATTCCTTCAGAAATTTCCTTTTTCAATAGAGAACAGCCTTTTCAAATTGTGGTGCAAAAGCAACATCGCATTTTTCAGTTTGATTGGGAAAATAATTATTTATTTATTAAAGACCAACAGCCTTACCAAGCTTTACAAAATGCCGTGATTGCTTATGCCAAACAAGAGTTGCCACTTCTTTTATCAGAACTTAGTCAAAAAACGCGTTTAACGTATTCAGAATGTACAATTCGACGTCCTAAAACACGTTGGGGAAGTTGTAGTAGTCAGCATAATATTATGTTGCATGCAGGCTTGGTTCTTATGCCAGCCCAAATTACCCGTTATGTTTGCATTCATGAGTTAGCACACACCAAACACTTCGATCATAGCCCTGCATTTTGGGCCGAAGTTGCAAAGTTCGACCCCAACTATATGCAGAACCGCAGACAATTAAAAGCCAATCCATTGCCTGCGTGGTGGTATATAACAGCTTAGCTAAAGCTACATTCCAATTGTTTTGTTTGTAATACATCTGGGGCTTTGCGGCTATCAAGGCCAGCTTGGGCACTGACAATTTTATTGGCTTTAATATGTAACTGTATAAAATTATATTGCTGCGTTGAGTTGTTTGGTTCAGATGAGCTTGAGTTAAGTAAGTAACTATAACTTGCAGCATCTGTTTGCAGTAAGTTGTCTGTACTATCCGCACTCAATGCAGAACGATAAATCTGAGAACCTTGAATTAACTCAATTTGTCCATTTGCACGGAAATTAAGTTGGCAGCCTGATGCGCTGTTTTCATAGTGACCGACTAAATAGTCTGTGGCAGGTAGTTTAGGGTCAGCTATATTGATGCTGGTCAAACCTTGTTTACATGGATAAGCCGAACCATTACAAGTCGCCGTAATACCACTAAAACCAACAGCACGTCGATAATCACCCGTACCATCTATACGGAAAAAATCAGTCGTATTGCCAATAGGAACTATACCTGCGTATTGTTTATTTTTTAAAAGGTCGTAACCTACTGGGTCTAGAAGAAGTTGATCTTTCAAATTTGCTAGTTGTAATGTGGCCGCTTTTAGATTGATTTCAAAATAATCACGAGTTACTTTTTGATTGGCTGCAATGTCCAAAAGCGTATTTTTTGCTGGGTCAATATTATCTGGTGAGGGGTTAAAAATAGTTGTTATGGTTGTATTATCACCAATAAGTTTTTTGCCATCCAAATATCCATCTTTTAAATCGGTTGCAAGACTATTTGTGAGTTCTTGGTAAGAATTCGGATTACCATGGATCGTATTCCAATATTGTAAATATCCAAAGCTAAGATAGCTGTCCACATAAGTACTTGGCTTTGTGGTTGAGTATTTCAATACATTTAAAATTGTAAGCGTATTTATAGGACTTAAACTTGGAAGATTCGTATCTTTAAAAGCATTAAGAAGAGACCTGAAAACATCTTGAGAAGCTAAGTCAACATGTAATTGCTCAATACGGGTCGGATCTATCGTTTCTTGTGGAAGTTGTCCTGATCGGATTACAGCACGCTGATAAATTGCTTCTGAACTTGGACTAATCAGTTGAGTTTTATTACTTATTGCACTTGGGGTAATAAAAGCATGATAGACGCCAGAAATATTTTGATATTTAGAATTAATCGGGTCAAATACTTGAGATGAAGCCTGAGTTATGACTTCGACTCGATAAAGACGGTTCAATTTAGTACTTGGAAGTTTAATATTATAACTTGTTAAACTCGCAACTTGGGTATCAATCAAAATACTATTGTCGGTATTGTCATAGACTTTAAGTTGAACATTACGCATTTCGACAGGGGTTTTAAGTGTGAAATCTGTCGTAACTTCAGGAGTTGGCACAGTAGGTGTCGTTGTATTAGATGAACCGCTACTACTGCCACCACCACATCCCACAAGGGCTGCGCTTAAAATTAAAGTACTAAGGCCGAGATAAGTGCGCAACTTTGTTTGTTTTGATTGATCAAGCATCCTAGCTCTCCAAAAATGAATCTGGTATTTATTTACTGATATTTGTTTGGTTCTGACAGACCAGCAAGTGCTATGTAATTAACGCTAAAAAATAAAAAAATTAAAATTACCAAGCATGAAATGGTTTTGTAAGCCTGGACATCCTGTCATACTACCGCAAGTATAGATTCAATATTTGAGGTAATGCACGTGATTTCTGTCGGAATTGTTGGTGGAACTGGTTATACAGGCGTTGAACTATTACGTATTTTATTACGACATCCAAAAGCGCAGGTTCGAGTTCTGACTTCACGTACAGAAGCAGGCAAACCAGTTGCTGATATGTTCCCAAACTTACGTGGGCATACAGATCTTCAATTTTCAGATTTAAATATTGATGCATTAAAAGAATGTGATGTTGTATTCTTTGCAACCCCACATGGTGTTGCGATGCAACATGCAAAAGATTTGATCGAAGCAGGGACCAAAGTTATTGATTTGGCAGCGGACTTTCGCCTGCAAAATCTTGAACAGTTTGAAAAATGGTATGGCATGGAACATGCGTGCCCAGATGTACTAAAAGATTCTGTTTATGGTTTAACTGAGTTAAATCGTGAAAAAATTAAGCAAGCTCAAGTCATTGGTAATCCAGGTTGTTATCCAACAACTGTTCAATTAGGTTTGGCTCCACTTTTAAAATCTGCACAAGCATTGATTGAAACCAAGAATATTATTATTGATGCAAAATCAGGGGTTTCAGGTGCTGGCCGTAAAGCAAGCTTAGGCATGATTTACAGTGAAAATGCCGATAACTTTAAAGCCTATGGTGTTGCAGGTCACCGCCACCATCCAGAGATTGTTGAAGCACTAGAAAATATTGCGGGACAGAAAGGTGGCTTTGAAGGGCTCTTATTTGTACCGCATTTGGTGCCAATGATTCGCGGTATGTTGAGTACAATTTATGTGGACTTGACAGAGACAGGTAAGCAAACAGACTTACAAGCTTTGTATGAAAACTTCTATGCAAATGAAAAATTTGTAGATGTTATGCCTGCAAATAGCTCACCTGAAACACGTAGTGTACGTGGAGCAAACGAGTTACGTATTGCT
This sequence comes from Acinetobacter sp. WA-87, assembly GCF_039938935.1. Classification (NCBI taxonomy): domain Bacteria; kingdom Pseudomonadati; phylum Pseudomonadota; class Gammaproteobacteria; order Moraxellales; family Moraxellaceae; genus Acinetobacter; species Acinetobacter sp. WA-87. The sequence continues at coordinate 115,891 of NZ_JBDUVF010000001.1, forward strand.
TTGTATAAACCACAACCAAATAAACTCATTATTTTGGCGGCGCAAGATAACCTTGTAAAAGGTGCATCTGGTCAAGCTGTACAAAATATGAACCTTATGTTTGGTTTTAATGAAGACGAAGGCTTACAAGGGATTGGTTTATTACCATAAAAAACTCTTTTTTGCTTCACACACATTTAAATTTCGATTTAAATGTGTGTCTTGACTCTGATCTTAAACACTGAGATGACGATGCAAAACTCGGAACAGACGACTTCTGTAGAAAGTTCGTTGCAAAAGAAAAAATTTTTAAACACTAATAAACCTTTGTTTATTGGTGCCGCTATTTTAGTAAGTGGTTGTTTTGCGCTCGGCTATACAATTGGACACCGTCAAGGTTTAACTGTTGTAGGTTACGATGCAGATGCAGAGCAATTGGTTGAAGTAGTGCAAAAGCAAAAAACAGCGTTAGATGCAGTCAATAAAAGCCTGAACGCTGCTGTACAAGAGCGTGATGTTGCTGTTACAAATGCGAATGATCTGTTTACAGCACTGAATCAAGCAAATGCTGATAAAACACAACAAGAAGGTATGAGTAATATCTACCGAGAAATTTTAAGACAACGCGGTGGTTTAAGCTTAACGATTCAAAATTTGGCAATTAAGCCATTACCAGAAAATGCTTATGAATATCAGCTTGATCTGGTACAAGTGAGTCCAAGTAAACGCCGTGCTTCTGGCTCAGTAGAGATTAGACTGATTAAAGATACAGAAGTTTTGGTTGTACCGCTTGAAGATAAGAACTTTAACTTCACTGATTTTGAGCGTTTAACAGGCCGTTGGACCATGCCTAAGGGTTTCACACCTCAGTTTATTGAAGTGCGTTTAACGGGTGGTTCTGATACACCTGTGATTAAGCGTTTTAGTTGGCAGCGTGGTGCACCTGTCGAAACACCTTCTGCTTTTGTTGCAGAAATTCCCCAAGCTGAAGCAAATTCACAATAGTAACATCATATGCGAACAAATAAGCGTCAAACAAATTTAAAAGATATTAAGGCTTCTTTTCAGCAGTCTGGCTATGTCGATTGGCACTTCAATCCACGCTTAAGTGATTCGCAAAACGAAGATCATGATGGAGAGGTTGTTGTTCAAACAGCACCTCCCGAACTCAAGCGTCCGCCCTTATATGCAGTAGTATTATTGAACGACGATTACACACCAATGGACTTTGTAATTGAAATTTTACAACAATACTTTGCAATGAATCTTGACCAAGCAACTCAAGTAATGCTAACAGTACACTATGAAGGTAAAGGTACTGCCGGGGTATATCCAAGAGACATCGCGGAAACCAAGGCAAACCTTGTTAATAATTACGCTCGATCGCAAGGTCATCCATTACTTTGCCAGATTGAGCCTAAAGCATAAGGGGGTCACATGCTCAGTCGTCAATTAGAAGTATCATTACGTTTGGCTGTTAGCATGGCTCGTCAAAAGAGACATGAGTTTCTTACAGTTGAACACTTACTATTAGCCTTACTCGATAACGATTCGGCTGTGAATGCATTAAAAGCATGCGGAGCTGATATTGTTTCTTTACGTAAAGAATTAGAAGAATATGTAGAACAACATACTCCTAAGCTTGGCGAAAATAGCGAGCAAGCTCCACATCCAACTGAAAGTTTCGACCGCATTTTGCAACGTGCAATTTTCCACGTTCAATCGAGTGGTGGTGATCGTACTGTTGAAGGTGCGGATGTTTTGGTCGCAATGTACTCAGAGCGTGATTCTTTTGCTGTTTATTTACTTAAACGTCATCAAATTAATCGTTTGACTTTGACTCAATACTTGTCTCATGGGACGCGTAAAGACGAAGTTCAAGTTGAAGAAGAAGTTGAAGACATTGAGGGTGAAAGCAATTCAGGCAATGCAGGGCCATTGGAACTTTATACGCTCAATTTAAATGTTGAAGCGCAAAAAGGAAAAACAGACCCACTTATTGGCCGTGAAAAAGAAATTGAGCGTACAGCGCAAATTCTTTGCCGCCGTCGTAAAAACAACCCATTGCTAGTGGGTGATCCAGGTGTAGGTAAAACTTCCATTGCAGAAGGCCTTGCTTGGCTCATCGTAAATGGTAAAGCACCAAAACCATTGAGCAATGCAGAAGTCTATAGTCTCGACATTGGCGCATTGGTAGCAGGTACAAAATACCGTGGTGATTTTGAAAAACGTTTAAAACAATTGCTGAATGCTTTGAAGAAAAATCCAAACGCGATTTTATTCATTGATGAAATTCATATGATTATTGGCGCTGGCTCAAGTATGGGCAGCACTATGGATGCATCGAATCTCATTAAACCAGCTTTGGCAAATGGTACTTTACGTTGCATTGGTTCAACGACTTTCCAAGAATATCGTCAGGTATTTGAAAAGGATCATGCGTTATCTCGTCGTTTCCAAAAAATTGACGTAAATGAACCAAGCATTTCTGAAACTATCGATATTTTACGTGGCTTGAAAACCAAGTTTGAAGATTTCCACCACGTACAGTATGACGACAAAGCTTTGGTTTCTGCGGTTGAGCTTTCTGCGAAATTTATTAATGATCGTTTCTTGCCAGATAAAGCAATTGATGTCATCGATGAAGCAGGTGCACAACGCCGCTTAAAAGCAGAAAGTGAAGACAGCTTAATTACTGTAGAAAATATTGAAGACATCGTTTCTAAAATTGCGCGTATTCCACCTAAGACTGTGTCTAAAGATGATAAATCAGTACTTGAAAATCTTGAGCGTGACCTAAAACGTGTTGTCTTTGGTCAAGACGAAGCAATCACTGCTTTGGCTTCTGCAATCAAGTTGTCACGTGCTGGTTTGAAATCGCCAGATAAACCTGTTGGTAGCTTTGTGTTTGCTGGCCCAACGGGTGTTGGTAAAACTGAAGTTACTAAACAATTAGCGAAATTGCTAGGCGTTGAGCTTGTTCGTTTCGATATGTCTGAGTATATGGAACGTCATGCTGTTTCTCGTTTAATTGGTGCTCCTCCAGGTTATGTAGGTTATGACCAAGGTGGTTTGCTCACAGATGCGATCCATAAAAATCCGCATTGTGTCTTGTTGCTTGATGAAATTGAGAAAGCACATCCTGATGTGTTTAATCTGTTGTTGCAAATCATGGACCATGGTGCGTTGACAGACAATAATGGTCGTAAGTCAGACTTCAGAAATGTCATTATTGTATTGACCACAAACATTGGTGCAGAAAGTATTTCACGTGCAAGCATTGGATTTACAGAGCAAGACCATAGCTTAGATAACCAAGATGCAATGAAGCGTGCATTCTCACCAGAGTTCCGTAACCGTCTAGACAGTGTTATTCAGTTTAAAGCTTTACCAACCACAGTAATTGAATCTGTAGTTGATAAATTCTTAACAGAATTACAAGCACAGTTAGATGAAAAACGTGTGGTTCTAGATGTAGATCAAAGTGCGCGTGACTGGTTAGCAACCAATGGTTATGATCGTTTAATGGGTGCTCGCCCAATGCAACGTCTCATTCAAGAACACTTGAAGAAACCATTAGCTGAAATGATTCTGTTTGGTGAACTTGCAGATCATGGCGGTAATGTGGCGGTATCAGTGAAGAAAGAAGATGGCAAAGCAGTTGGTCTTAAACTTGAAGTTTTTGAAGATCACCATACGGCAGAACCTGCTTAATCTATGTTAATTGATAGTCTTTCTATAACCCGAATACTTAGTGTGTTCGGGTTATTTATTATTACTGCCATCGCTGAGATTTTAGGGTGTTACTTTCCTTATCTTATTTTAAAAGAGGGGAAGTCTGCTTGGTTATGGTTACCAACAGTCTTAAGTTTGGCTTTCTTTGTCTGGTTGCTTACATTACATCCCGCTGCCTCTGGACGAATTTATGCGGCCTATGGGGGGATTTACATTTTTACTGCGCTGATGTGGCTGCGTTTTGTCGATCAGGTTGCTTTAACGAGATGGGATATTTTAGGCGGCTTTATTGTGCTTTGTGGTGCAAGTTTGATTGTTTTACAGCCGCAAGGATTAATTCGTTAATTATGAAAGTGGTCAGTTAAGTTTTAAGTGAAAAAGTAAGAAATATTTTCGCAAAAAACACTTGTCAAACTCATCAACAATGCGTATTTTAGATTTAAGGAACATTTTTTAATATTTGAGATAAAGATGTTAAATCAATCTGTGAATTCTAACGCTTACTTTTATTTCTGGCAATTTAGATAGTTGCCTGAGCGTATTCGGGCACGAAAGTTGCCCATCACAGTTAATACCTGATCGGCAACCCCGATCAGGTTTTTTTATGCTTTATCTTTTTCAAATCGAGGAACTCAAAATGAACAACATGACTTATTCATACTTTAGCAACTTTTATTGGTTTTACTTTTGCCTACCTTTGCCAACGAATAGATCCAAAACGCTTAAATAAATGATCGGACTGATTAGGTTTCAGTCCAAAGGAAAAGACCAATGAATGCTTTAAATACTCTACTAACTCAAAGTAATACAAAAGAAACACCAGTTAGTTTACCTGTCCAGTTAAAAGCTAAATATCCGCTTGTGCAGACCTTCGCACGTCAAATTGCAGAACACCGCCAAATTATTCAAAATATTCTTGCTGGTAAAGATCAGCGCTTAATGGTTATTACAGGACCATGTTCAATTCATGACCCAGTTGCGGTTCTTGAATACGCAGAAAAACTGCAAAAATTACAAGAAAAAGTAAAAGATCAAATATTCATTGTAATGCGTGCTTATATTGAAAAGCCGCGTACAACTGTGGGTTGGAAGGGTTATATGTATGATCCAAATCTTGATGGATCATCTAATCTACAATTAGGTTTAGAAAAATCCCGTGAGCTTTATTTACAAATTATTGAAAAGGGTTTGCCAATTGCGAGCGAAATTTTAAGTCCAATGGCAACTGGTTATTTTGATGATTTGTTGGCTTGGGGAGCAATTGGTGCTCGTACCAGCGAGTCTCAGATTCACCGTGAAATCTCAAGCCACATGTCATATAGCATTGGCTTCAAGAATGGTACAGATGGTTCAATTCAAATTGCTTTAGATGCTATTCAGTCGGCACAGAATGAGCATCAATTTTTAGGAATGAATCAGCAAGGTTTGCCTTCAGTTATTCAGAGTGCTGGAAACCCATTGCCGCACTTGATTTTGCGTGGAGCAAATCATGGTCCTAATTATGACTTAGCTTCAATTCAGGCAATACGAGAAAAGCATAAACAGAATCTTCCTGCTTTAGTCATTGATTGTAGTCATGGCAACAGTGGTAAAGATCCTTTACGTCAACCAGAGGTTTTACAGCAAATCGTTGCTGAGCGCTTAAAAACTCAAGTAAAGGGTGTCATGATTGAAAGTCATTTAGTTGATGGTAATCAGAAAATTTCATGTGAAATGACTTATGGTCAGTCAGTGACAGATGGTTGTTTAGGCTGGGAAAAAACGGAGCAGCTTTTGTTAAGCGTTGCTGAACAATTAAAGGTAAATGAGTTAGCTCATTCAGCTTAATATTTTATAGATTTAAAAAAGGGATCTGTTTAGCAGATCCCTTTTTTTAAGAAGCATGTTTTAGTTCGGATAAAAAAGTGGTGATTTCATGACCGAACTTTTTCGGTTCGGTTAATAATGGCGTGTGACCTGAGCGCTCGAAATAAATTGCTTTTGCATGTTCAACACTGTGTGCAATAAGTGTTTGACCAGTTTCTGGGTAAAGTGTCGAATTACGACCAATAAAGAAAGTAGTAGGGCACTGTAATTGTTGAAGCGCCTCACGATAATCTTCATTGTGAAAAAGATAATTTTCGACATACCAAAATAAGTAGTCTAAACGTTGAATGGGTAATAGATACTTCTGTAAAAAAGGTTGTTTTAAAGCCGTTTTAAAAACAAATGGACTAAATGGATTGTTGCTTTGCAATTCAATAAAATCTACCCATAATCGTACAAGTTCCTGACGGTCTGGAAGCGATAATTCATAAAGGTATTTAGCATTTTTGTGTTTTGATAATAATTGATAAATATCATTGAGCAGTTGTTTAAATTGAACATGTAGCGGGCCAAATAAACCATATTGCCATGTTGAATCTACTGATATTTTTGGAGTTTGATCAATATGTAAATAAGCTTTTAATTGCTGCGCTAGATGAGCATGCTTCATACCATGCATTGCTGTGGTTGCGCCCATTGAGTAGCCCATTAAAATAAAGTTATCAAGTTTTAATTGCTCAATTAAATGAGCAACATCTTGCCAGTGACTTGATATAGCATCTTGATCGGGAATGGCACAATTTTTTGAACCGCCAAAACCACGCCAGTCAGGAATAATAAACTCGTATTCTTTACGATTTGCATAGATAAAAGGTAGCCATTGCCAACTCTGCATACCTAATCCAGATAATACTAATACCGGTTCACCACGACCAACACGGCGTACAAATAAACTTTCCTGATCGGGCATGGTGTAATAAGGCATGTTTATTCTCCAGATACGTTATCTTGAGCAAAAAGTTTTAATTGAGGAATGACTTGTTCTAACCATTTGATCCATTCAGTTTCCATGGTAATACCGAGTTCCAAGATCATTTTGTGGATATATAGCACTCGATTATTCAAGTCATCGTTATCTTTAAAATCTTTATCATAAATACTTTGATAAAGCTTAAGCTTTTCTTTGTGTAAACCAAGATGTCGCAATAGTTCGGGCAATATTTGATTATTGCTCAATTGTGCTTCTGCACGCAATCTTACCATTAAGTCATCTCTAAGCTGTGCAGGTTCACTTTGCTGTGTCATCCATGAAGCCAGTTCTATACGCCCAAGTTGTTCGACCTGATAAGTTTTTTTTCGGCCACTATCCATCTCATTTTCTAAAGTAGAAACCCAGCCTTTTTTTAGCATGTTATTGAGTTCACGATAAATTTGCTGATGTGTGGCATTCCAAAAAAAGCCCATAGAACGGTCAAAACGGCGAGCGAGTTCAAAGCCAGTGCTTGGACGTTCTAGTAAGCTGGTTAGTAAAACATGGGGAAGTGACATGGCAATCCATTTGTAAGCAAAAGTAAAGTGTGACTCATAAGATTATGCAACATGTTGCATAAAAGTCAAAATTTGATTATAAATTTGTGCAACAAGTTGCATTAAGCAAGCAGATTAGCAAGCCAAGGAGTTGTTATGTCGTTATATCCACATTTATTAAAACCATTAGATTTAGGTTTTACGACATTAAAAAATCGCGTATTGATGGGATCTATGCACGTTGGTCTAGAAGAGGCGCCAGGTGGTTACGAACGTATGGCAGCTTTTTATGCAGAGCGTGCTAAAGGGGATGTTGGACTCATTGTTACTGGCGGTATTGCACCCAATCAGGCAGGTTTAACTTTTGCTCATGCTTCTAAGTTAGATAGCACAGAAGAAGCTGAAAAACATAAAGTCATTACCGAAGCCGTCCATGCTGCTGGTGGAAAAATTGCATTACAAATATTACATACGGGCCGATATTCTTATCAGCCTGAAATTGTTGCACCTTCGGCAATTCAAGCACCAATTAACCCAATTAAACCTAAAGCAATGACTTCTGCTGAGGTTCAACAAACCATTGATGACTTTGCAAACTGTGCGAAACTTGCGCAATATGCCGGTTATGATGGCGTTGAAATTATGGGCTCTGAAGGTTATTTAATTAATGAGTTTATAGCAGCCAGAACAAACCATCGTGATGATGAATGGGGTGGTAGCTATGAAAACCGCATTCGTTTTCCTATCGAGATCGTAAAACGCACACGTGAAATAGTCGGTGAAAACTTTATTATTATTTATCGTTTATCAATGCTCGATTTGGTTGAAGGTGGCTCTACTTTAGAAGAAGTTATTCAGCTTGCTAAAGCGATTGAAAAAGCAGGCGCTACCATTATTAATACGGGTATTGGCTGGCATGAAGCCCGTATTCCAACAATTGCCACTAAAGTTCCAAGAGCTGCATTTACTTGGGTCACTGAAAAATTAAAAGGCGAAGTTTCAGTTCCATTAATTACCTCAAACCGTATTAATACACCTGAAATGGCTGAGCATGTATTAGCATCGTGTCATGCAGATATGGTTTCAATGGCACGTCCAATGCTTGCAGATCCTGAGTTCGTTTTAAAAGCTAGTGAAGGTCGTAGTGATGAAATCAATACCTGTATTGGTTGTAATCAGGCCTGTCTCGATCACATTTTCTCTATGAAAATCGCAACATGTCTAGTTAACCCTCGTGCATGCTATGAAACTGAACTGATTTTTAAAGAAGCGCAAAATCACAAGAATATCGCTGTTATTGGTGCAGGACCAGCAGGTTTAAGTTTTGCTGTATATGCGGCAGATCGTGGACACCAAGTTAAAATTTTTGAAGCAAGCCATCAAATTGGTGGTCAGTTTAATATCGCTAAAACTGTACCGGGTAAAGAAGAGTTCTACGAAACATTACGTTATTTTAATCGTCAAATTGAACTACGTCCAAATATTGAACTTGTATTAAATCATAAAGCGACTTATGAAGAGTTGAGCCAATCGGGCTTCGATGAAATTGTAGTTGCAACTGGTGTAACACCTCGTCAATTACAATTTGAAGGTGTTGATCATCCAAAAGTACTGAGCTACTTACAAGTCCTTAAAGAGCGTGTACCAGTAGGTCAGCGTGTTGCCATTATTGGGGCAGGTGGTATCGGTTTTGATACAGCTGAGTACCTAACCCATGAAGGTGAAAGTGGTAGTTTAAATCCAGAAAAATTTTATGAAGAATGGGGTATTGATACTCACTATGAGCATATTGGTGGTTTAAAGCAGCCGAAAGTTGAGGCCTCTGAGCGAGAAATCTATTTGTTACAACGTAAAGCTTCTTCTGTGGGTGCGGGACTAGGTAAAACAACTGGTTGGATTCACCGTACAGGTCTTAAGAACAGAAACGTGAAAATGTTAGCAGGCGTACACTACGAAAAAGTCGATGATCAAGGACTTCATATTACGGTTGATGGAAAACCAACAGTGCTTGAAGTTGATAATGTCGTAATTTGTGCGGGCCAAGAATCATTTACTGCAATGTATGACCAATTAAAAGCAGATGGTAAGAATGTTCATTTGATTGGTGGCGCTAAAGAAGCTGGTGAGTTGGATGCTAAACGTGCTATTCGTCAAGGTGCTGAACTAGCAGCGGTTCTTTAATGAGTTAAGTGAGCATTGTCTTAATTAAGAGAATGCTCACTACTAAAACCAATTTGAAGGAAAAGAAAAATGACACTTGAAACAACGAAACAGTCATTAGAAAAATGGCACCACATGATTCAATCAAACGACTTATCGAACTTAAATGATTTGCTCGCAGATGAAGTTGTTTTCCGTTCACCAGTTGCTTATAAACCTTATGAGGGAAGACAAGTTGTTTTCTTTATTCTTACTAACGTGATTCAGGTATTTGAAAACTTTACCTATCACAGAGAATTCTACACAGAAGATGGCGAAAATGTAGTGCTTGAGTTTAGTGCGAATGTAGGTGACAAATCATTGAAAGGGATTGATATGATCCGTTTTAATGAGCACGGTAAAATTATTGACTTTGAAGTAATGATTCGTCCAATGAGTGGTTTAGCTGCATTGGCTGAACAAATGGGTGCAAGAATTACTCAGTTCAAACCTCAATAGTTTTTTATTAAATAGCCTAAGTTTTTTGAGGTATATTAAATGTGGTTAAAACTTTCAACATTGCTTTTATTGCCTGTATTATTTGTGCAAGGCAATAAAGTCCGAAAGAACACTCCACGTTTATTAGAGCCTAAAGGTGAACGAGAAGGTAGCATTGGTCAAGGCAAGCCCTTATCTCTGCTTATTTTGGGAGATTCTGCAGCAGCTGGCGTGGGTGTACAAACACAAAAAGATGCTTTGTCTGGTGCTATTATTCAAGAACTGCAAAATGAATTTTTCCTCCAGTGGAAACTTCATGCCAAAACTGGTGATACGACCCGACAAGTTTTTCATGCTTTACAGCATTTAGAAGAGCGGAAGTATGATGTAATTGTGACATCTATTGGTGTAAATGATGTTACTAAGTTGACTTCTGCCAAATCATGGATACAGCAACAAAAACAATTATTTGAGCATATTCAGAAACGTTTTCAACCAAAACTGATCATTGTTTCTGGAGTGCCTCCAATGCAACATTTCCCAGCTTTACCCAATCCATTGGCTTGGTTATTTGGGCAATATGCAGAGCAAATGAATCAAAAATTACAGCAATGGTTAGCACCACAGAGCCAGTTTAAATTTCTTCAATATGATATTGAAACTTTTCAAGCCATGAATTTGACAATGGCAAGTGATGGTTTTCATCCTAGTAAGGAAGTTTACGAAATTTGGGGAAGGCAGATTGCAGCTTTAGTGCGGCAATCATTTCACTCATAGTCATAGGTAGTCATTGGATATGGGCATATCTGTTTTTAGTAAAATTAAAGATTTCGGTTCAGAGTTGTTCGATTTAGTATTAGGGGCGGAGCATCCAAAAGTTTATTATGATCCTCAAGGGCAAATAAAAGATGTGTTGGAGAAGCTCCCTCAACTCAAGCAGAAATATCGTCCTACACCTTGGTTGACGAATAATCATGTTCATTTACTCTATTTCGATCTTATTAGAAAACAATCAATAAAATTGGAATATGACCGGATTGATCAACTTACGATGAGTGATGGCGGTATTACCGCAATTGCTTGGTATGGCTATAATTTACCAGCAGATACACCAACGGTTGTAATCATGCATACCATTACAGGTACTCCTGAGAGTATGCGTGAGTTGGTACGCGATTTAAATCAATATACAGGCTGGCGAATTGCATTATGTCTTCGCCGTGGTCACGCAGGTTTACCAATGCCTGTGCCACAAATTTCTCTTTTTGGTTCTACTCGTGATTTAAAAGAACAGCTTGACCATATTCAAAGCTTATTTCCCACATCAGATTTATATGCGGTAGGTTCATCGGCAGGTACAGGCTTGCTTGTTCGCTATTTGGGTGAGCAAGGTGAAGATACGCCTTTTAAAGCTGCCTTTGCGATGTGTCCAGGTTATAACACGGAAATTGGTTTTAAAAATGTTCATCCTTTTTACAGTAAAATGATGACCAAAAAGCTCTTTAAGTATTTTATTTATCCGTATCAAAATACGTGGAGCAAAATTGCATCTTTAGAAAAAGTTTTATCGACTACCAATTTAGAAGAATTTGAAAAAGAGTACTTCGAAATGGCCGGTTTTCAGGACTATCAAAGTTATTGTCAGGCGATTAATCCCATTTATGTATTTGAAAATGTCAAAATTCCATTAATGATTCTTAATGCTGAAGATGATCCAGTCTGTTCTATTAAAAATTTAGAGCCTTATAAAGAAACTATTCAGCAAATGAGTAATATTGCAGTGATAACCACTAAAAAGGGCAGTCATTGTGGTTTTTACGAAGGTTGGAAAAGTACTTCATGGGCAGCCAAATTAATATCGAATTATTTTATGGTTGATCATAAACAATGATTGCGTTGCCGTAATTGGTTCAATAAAGCCCATTCAATAGATGGGCTTTATGGTTTTATCGGATCAGGATAAAAGTAATTTTGAATTTTTTAGACCAATTTTGATTTTAGTACTGGCAACCAGATCTTTTTCGTCAGTTTGGTTGGGATGAAAATCAAAGCGATAATAGTCAAAAAATTTCGGAGTTAAAATTTTATATTGTGTTGCTGCAAAACCAAGAAACTTACGCCAAGATTTAAAATTAAGAAGTTGGCCATCCCGCTTCATAAGAACGAATTGATAAGTGGTTGAAAGGCCTGTAATTAGAAATAAACTTAAAGTAAAGACAGTGATACGTGGGAGATATGCGCTCAGTCCACTTCCATACAAGTGTTCATAAAGATCAAAGGCTACAGTTTTATGCTCAGTTTCTTCAATACTGTGCCATAACCATAAGTTACGAATAGTTGAGTCCGTCATCAGTTCATTAATAGACTGCATCATGCTAACTACAAGTACTGCGGTGTAGTGTTCAAGACCTACCGTTACAAGCAGGTTCCATTTTTTACTAAAAACTTTTTCAATACTTTTTAAAACAATACCTGTTACTTTTTCTAAAGATTCTGGATCTAAACCATGTTGTTGTGCACTCACATGAAAAGCATGATGTTCTTTAGAATGCATTGCTTCTTGACCAATAAAAGCACTAATTTCACGATCTAGAAGTTCATTCGACTTTGCTTTTGCGCGTAATGCTCTAACTGAACGAACAAAATATGATTCACCCTCGGGGAACAATGTAGATAAACCCGTAAAGTAATGTGTAAAAGTGGGTTCGTTATTACACCAATAGCGAGGTACATTTTCAAAATTATAGTCCATACGACGGACTGGAAATGAGGCTGGCACGCGATTTGATACGGTATTCATTTTAAGCTCCAATTTTCTTTTAATTAAAGTTCCAAAAAGGAACTTGTTGATAAAAAGTATAAGTAGATAGAGTTGGAGTCAATGATTTTTGAATGGATGAAACTAGATTGTCCCGAAATGATAGACAAAGAAGTTTTGAAGATAAAAGCAAAGAAATTAAATTTATTTTTATTATGAATATTATATAAATGCCCAAATCAAAAAATTAATTTGGGCATTATCCGACACACGCTTAGTTCTTAAGCGCTGGTGTTGCAGCGGCAATTGCAGCAGCCACTGCATCATCTTCTGTCTTAGCAGATTCAGTTGCCTTAGCTGGTTTTGACTGAGCTTTTTCAGCTTTAGGTTCTGCTTTAGCCTCAGTTTTCTTTTCTGGTTTAGGTTCTACTTTTGGTGTCTCAGATTTAGGTTGTTCAGCAACTTGTGTCTGTGAAGATTCATCAGAATGTGCAGGACGAGTTTCACGGCGAATTTCAGTTGTAGTGTTGTTTGTTTCTTCACGATGAACTTCAACTTGTGGTTGTGCTTCAACTTGAGCTTCTTGATGAGTATCCACACTCTCTAAAGACTCAAATTTTGCAGGCTTCGCTGGTTGAGGTTCTGAAACAGCAGTTTCAACCTTGTCTTGCTCTTCTTCTTTAGGTGTCTCTTTTTTAACGCATGCGGTTAACAATAGTCCAGCCGCAATTGCAGCACAGATTAAAAGTTTTTTATTTGCCATTGCCCTAAACAACATTTAATTGAGGAATTGGCATTATAACAGTAAATAGCAATGAAAAAATCATGTGAGATTGAGCTAATTTTTTATTAAAAATGCTGCTAGAATAACCAGTTGTTTATTGTTCTTTGAATTGATGCGGTTTGACTTTGCTTTATAGGGGCAGAGTACAGTAAAATTGCCAAACATTGTAGGCCGATTTCGGCTTGATTGTATGAGAAACTTAATGACCCATTTTATTTTTGTCACTGGTGGTGTGGTTTCATCACTAGGTAAAGGTATTTCTGCTGCTTCTGTTGCTGCACTTTTGGAAGCTCGTGGCTTAAAAGTCACAATGGTTAAAATGGATCCTTATATTAATGTCGATCCAGGGACAATGAGCCCATTCCAGCATGGTGAAGTTTTTGTTACCGAAGATGGTGCAGAAACCGACCTCGATCTGGGTTATTACGAACGTTTCTTACGTCGCGCTAAAATGACCAAGCTAAACAACTTTACGAGTGGTCGCGTATATCAAGACGTTTTAAATAAAGAGCGTCGTGGTGATTACTTGGGTGGTACAGTTCAGGTTATTCCTCATATTACCGATAATATTAAAGAACGTGTTCTTCGCGCAGGCGAAGGCTATGATGTTGCTATTGTAGAAATTGGTGGCACCGTAGGTGATATCGAATCATTACCGTTCATGGAGTCGGTTCGTCAGTTAATGGTTGAGCTTGGTCATAAACGTACCATGCTTATGCATTTAACCTTGTTGCCATATATTAAATCGGCAGCAGAGTTGAAAACTAAACCAACTCAGCACTCTGTAAAAGAGTTACTTTCAATTGGTATTCAGCCAGATATTCTGATCTGCCGTACTGAATATGATGTAGATGTTGATACTAAACGCAAAATTGCATTGTTCACTAACGTCGAAGCGCGTGCTGTAGTGGTATGTAAAGATGCGAAAACAATTTATCAAATTCCACGTACATTCTATGAGCAAAATGTTGATGACTTGATCTGTGAACGTTTTGGATTTAATGATCTTCCAGAAGCAAACCTAGAAGATTGGGACAATGTAGTCGAAGCATTATTGAATCCTGAATACACTTTACGTGTAGCTATGGTAGGTAAATATGTTGAATTACCAGATGCTTATAAGTCTGTAAATGAAGCATTATTACATGCTGGTATTAAGAATCGCGTAAAAGTACAAATTGATTACGTCAATGCTGAAGAGCTTGAGAGTCAAGATGTATCTATTTTAAGTACAGCTGATGCAATTTTAGTTCCGGGTGGTTTTGGTGAACGTGGTACTGAAGGCAAAATGAAAGCTATTCAGTACGCTCGTGAAAATCGTATTCCTTTCTTAGGAATTTGTTTAGGCATGCAATTGGCAGTTATTGAATATGCTCGCCATGTTGCAGGTATGCCAGAAGCCTCTTCTACAGAATTTAACCGCTCTACAAAATATCCACTTATTGGTTTAATCACTGAATGGTTGGATGAGCGTGGTGAATTACAACAACGTAGTCTCGAATCTGATTTGGGCGGAACAATGCGTTTAGGTGCACAAAAATCAGAATTGGTTGAAGGCACAAAAACACGTGAAGTCTACGGAAAAGCTGAGATCACTGAACGTCATCGTCACCGTTATGAAATGAATAACCGTTTCATCGAGTCGATTGAAAAAGCTGGTATGAAAATTTCTGGTTATTCTTCAGCACAACATTTAGTTGAAACTGTAGAAATTCCTGAACATCCTTGGTTTATTGCTGTACAATTCCACCCGGAATTTACAAGTTCACCACGTGATGGACATCCATTATTTGCTAGTTTTATTGACGCTGCGAAAACTCAGCATCAAAAAAGTAAATAATGCGATTTAAATAAACTGGGAAAGTTTAAATGTCACAATTAAAACCACAAGAAGTTGTACGTTTAGGCGATATACAAATGGCAAATCATTTGCCATTTGTATTATTTGGCGGAATGAACGTACTTGAATCAAAAGATTTAGCTTTTGAAATTGCAGAAACGTATGTAGATATTTGCAAACGTTTAGAAATTCCTTATGTTTTTAAAGCGAGTTTCGATAAGGCAAATCGTTCTAGTCTACATTCATTCCGTGGCCCTGGACTTGAAAAAGGTATTGAATGGTTAGGTGATATTAAAAAGCATTTTAATGTTCCGATCATTACTGATGTGCATGAGCCATATCAAGCTGCACCAGTTGCAGAAGTAGCCGATATTATTCAGTTACCTGCTTTCTTAAGTCGTCAGACTGATCTTGTTGAAGCGATGGCAAAAACACAAGCTATCATTAATATTAAGAAAGCTCAGTTTTTAGCACCTCATGAAATGCGTCATATTCTGCACAAATGTTTAGAAGCAGGAAATGACAAACTCATTCTTTGTGAACGTGGTTCAGCATTTGGTTATAACAATCTTGTTGTAGATATGCTTGGCTTTGACATCATGAAAGAAATGAATGTGCCAGTTTTCTTTGATGTGACACATGCGTTGCAAACCCCTGGTGGTCGTGCTGATTCGGCAGGTGGTCGTCGTGCTCAAATTACAACTTTAGCACGTGCTGGAATGGCAACTGGCTTGGCTGGGCTATTCTTGGAAGCTCATCCAGATCCAGAACATGCAAAATGCGATGGACCTTGTGCATTACGTATGTCACAACTTGAGCCATTCTTGGCGCAAATAAAAGAATTGGATACTTTAGTTAAAGGATTCAAAAAGTTAGACACCCATTGATGCAGTAATCTGCATCTCGTTATTCATTCAACAGAGGAATTGTTCATGAGCCAAATCGTTGACATTCGTGCACGTGAAATTTTGGACTCTCGTGGTAACCCAACCATCGAAGCAGACGTAATTTTAGAATCTGGCGTTGTTGGTCGTGCATGTGCACCGTCTGGTGCTTCAACTGGTTCTCGTGAAGCTTTAGAACTGCGTGACGGTGATAAATCACGTTACTTAGGTAAAGGCGTTCGTACAGCAGTTAATAACGTTAATACGTTAATTCGTGATGCTTTGTTGGGTAAATCAGTTTTTGAGCAAAAAGACATTGATAACACAATGATTGCGCTTGATGGCACTGAAAACAAAGAAAAATTAGGTGCTAATGCAACTTTGGCTGTGTCATTGGCTGCTGCGCGTGCTGCTGCTGAAGAAAAGAAACTTCCTCTTTTCCAATACATCGCAGATCTTCGTGGTCAAACAATTTTGACAATGCCTGTACCGATGATGAACATCTTGAACGGTGGTGAGCATGCAGATAACACTGTTGATATTCAAGAGTTTATGATTGAGCCAGTAGGCTTCACTTCATTTGCTGAAGCTTTGCGTGCTGGTGCTGAAGTATTCCATTCTTTAAAATCAGTTTTAAAGAAACAAGGTTTGAATACTGCTGTGGGTGATGAAGGTGGTTTTGCGCCTAACCTTCGTTCAAACGAAGAAGCAATTACTGTAATTCTTCAAGCAATTGAACAAACTGGTTATAAAGCTGGTTCAGATATGATGCTTGCACTTGACTGTGCATCTTCAGAATTCTACAAAAACGGTCAATACGTTTTAGAAGGTGAAGGTAACCGTGCATTTACAAGTCATCAATTTGCAGACTACTTAGCTGGTCTTGTAAATCAATATCCGATTATCTCGATTGAAGATGGTCTTGACGAGTCTGATTGGGAAGGTTGGAGCTACTTAACTTCAATTCTTGGTGATAAAATCCAATTGGTTGGTGACGATTTATTCGTAACTAATCCTAAGATTTTACAACGTGGTATTGATGAGAAAGTTGGTAACTCGATTCTTATCAAATACAACCAGATTGGTACATTGACTGAAACTTTAGATGCAATCTACCTTGCTAAAGCAAATGGTTACTCAACTGTTATTTCTCACCGTTCTGGTGAAACAGAAGATTCAACTATTGCTGATTTGGCAGTAGGTACTGCAGCTGGTCAAATCAAAACTGGTTCACTTTGCCGTTCTGACCGTGTTGCTAAATATAACCAATTGCTTCGTATTGAAGAAATGACTAAAGCGGCTTACCGCGGTAAAGCTGAGTTCAAAGGTTTAAACTAATCTTTTGAATAATGCTTTGCTTATTTAAATATTGATGAAAAATTAATATTTAAAATAAAAGTGCTATTTCTACTTCTTAGAAATAGCACTTTTTTATTTATCCTAAACGCCGAGTTTTTAAAGATTCAGCCCAACTATGATGATGACAACGAGAACATTGTTGATCGAGTTTATTTAAAACCTTAGTCTCGCCACATTTCATACAAGAATAAAAAGTATTAATTTTAAGTACATCAGCTTTATGATAGGCATCTGGGAATAAAGGAAGTCCCCATTTAACATCTTCATCCTCATAATAAAGTAAGCTCAAAATGCCATCGGATTCAAGTAAGGCTGTTCTGACTTGACCTAAATGTTCTACGTTTTGCTGGCGCATTTCTGAGAAAAATTCATCGTGAGAATATGTTTGTTTCTGAAAATCTTTGTAGACCAAAAGACCCTCTTTGACGACGCAAAGAGCTCTTCCTTCTAACAATGTTTCAATTTTTTTGTGCTTTACCATACCCCAAGTGATAAGGCGATATAAAAAGAGGATTGCAACAAAAACCACTAAAGCGTGTGCAATTGGAACGTCTTTAGTAAACATAGGGTCACCAGCTGCAGATCCTAAACATAAAATGATAGCCAGTTCGAATAAAGAGAGTTATCGAATACCACGTTTACCAGATAGTCTTAAAAAGCTAATGATAATAATGAACATGACAGTGCATCTTATTAAAATTTCTAAAGCAAAGCCCCATGTGGTATCACCAATAAAAATATTAGAAAGATCCATCTTTATCTCGCTTTTTCAAATTTTAGATATAGGGTAGATTTAAAATTCATAGCAAAATAAAAATCAAAAAACTATAGTTTTTAAGTGGTTATTGGTTAAAAGTACAAAAGATGTGTGATCGTGTATTAATTAAAAATAAATGAAATTCGTAGTGCGATTTTAATACATGGATTATTGTATTCTCTTAAGAATAATTATTTTGGTTTGGCCTATGATCTATGTGGCACTGGCTTTTATTGGAGTTCTTTCAGGGCTGATTAGTGGAGTGGTTGGAACTGGATCATCAATTATTTTATTACCAATTCTTGCTTATATTTTTGGGGCCAAACTTGCTGTACCTATTATGGCAATTGCTGCAATTATGGGGAACATTTCACGTGTGATAATGTGGCGTAAAGAGCTTAATATTAGAGCATTTCTTTTATTTACAAGTTTGGGCATACCAGCAACGATACTAGGAGCCAATACATTATGGGTGATGTCACCAGTATTGTCTAACTTATGTATAGGTGTATTTTTCTTCTGTTTAATACCGATTAGGCATTATGCCAAACGTCATAGTTTTAAATTTAGTTCATGGCAAATGGTCATTGCTGGGGGAGTGCTGGGCTATATCACAGGTGTTGTTTTTTCGACAGGCCCCTTATTACTCCCAGTTTTTAATGGTTTCGGTTTAACGAAGGGAGCTCTCTTGGCGACTGAGGCTGCCGCTTCATTTGGTATCTACGTAACAAAAAGCTTAACTTTTGGTGCACTAGGCGTTTTAAAACAAAATATTTTAATTGCGGGAGTTGCTGTTGGTTTTTCTCTAATTATTGGTAATTATATTGGTAAAACTTTTGTAATAAAGATGTCTGAGAAAACTTTTGATTTATTGCTAGATTGTATGTTGGTGGTTGCTGGTTTTTCGATGATATTGGCAGTTTTTAATCATTCTTAACAGTAACTTTTATATGCATAGATTGATTTATAAACAGTTGTGTTTATAAACATTATTTTCCTTTCCAATTGAGTTTAATTTTGACAAAATGAAACACGTCACAATGGTCAATTTAAAGTAATATGGCCATTCATAGTTTTGCAGGAATGTTGCAGGAATTTTGCATGTCGCTTGTAAATTGTCATACAATACAAAAACTTAATAAAGTTTTTAATTAAAGCTCTTAATGCTATGTTAGAAGTATTTCGATCCACTTCAAGCAAACTTATTTTGCTATTGGTTATTGTTTTAGTAGCTATATTGCAATATCAGTTCTGGTTAGGTGAGGGGGGTTATTTTCCTCATCAAGCACTTATGCAGCAAATTCAACAACAAGCTGAAGTAAATGATGAGCTTAAAGAGCGAAACCGTATTTTGGCAGCTGAGGTTTTCGACCTAAAAAATGGTACGGAAGCGATAGAAGAACATGCTCGTCTGGATCTTGGTTTGGTTAAGCCTCACGAAACATTTGTTCAAATGAGTACGATCAGTACTAATTATAAACCTATTTATATTGACCCGAACGCTAAAGTAGATTTGGAAACTAATGAGACACCTCCATCACCAGATATCCCAGACTAAACTATGGGCAGTTATTCCTGCTGCTGGTTCAGGAAGTCGTTTTTCCAAAACTGAATTAAAGCAATATCAATATATTCAAGATGTGACAGTGTTAGAGCATACTGTTAAGCGTTTAGCTGAGCTTCCATTAGCTGGCTATGTCTTAGCAATTGGTGCGCAGGATACTCTTGCTTCTACTTTAGCTTTTAGCGAAAAGCATAAGGCACATTTTTGTAATGGTGGTGCTGAGCGAGTCCATTCGGTTTTAAATGCGCTAAATTATCTGTCACAAATTACAGATGAAGATGATTGGGTGTTGGTACACGATGCTGCACGACCTTGTGTAACCCTTGATTGCTTAAATGCTCTTGTTTTGCATGCGATAAGTTCAAATCAAAGTGCTATTTTGGCAATTCCTGTGCGCGATACGTTGAAGCTTGTAGATAAAGAACAGCAGATTAATAAAACGGTAAGTCGAGAGTTATTGTGGCAGGCTCAAACGCCTCAAATTGCAAAAATTGGGACACTTAAAAAGGCGATTGAACAAGCGCTAATTAATAATTTGACTATTACTGATGAGGCAAGCGCGCTTGAGTTTATGGGGGAGAGCGTACATGTAGTTATGGGACGGTCTGATAATATAAAAATTACTTATCCCGATGATTTAGAACTTGCGCGTTTGATTCTGCAATCACAATCTTAATATTTTATATACTTAATAGCAGGCTATTTTATTTTAAAATAGCCTAAGTATACGTTTCATTTCTACACATCTATTCAAAATAATTTATATTTTTTTATAGCGGAAGTAGATAACATCATTATGTAATTTAATTAGATAATGTTCGATAGTCGAACAAAAAAATCCTAAATCGAACAAAAGTGTATGTAGCTTACTAGATCAAAATCTGAAAATTATCAAAAATAATCAAAAGGGAAATCTAAGGGAAACACTCGGGATTGAGTGAAATATTTATCTATCTTATTACCCCAGTGTGCCTATTTTCTTACCTTTCTCTTCTTCAATGAGCACAATGGAGTTGTCTAATGATTGACAAAAGTAAGTCCTCTCTAAGCGAGGTTCTATCGCAAATTAAAGATGGTGCAACCATTCTAATTGGTGGTTTTGGTACCGCAGGACAACCCGCTGAACTCATTGACGGTCTTATTGAACTGGGTATTAAAGATTTAACCATTGTCAGCAACAATGCCGGTAATGGCGATTATGGATTGGCGAAACTTCTTAAAGCCGGTTCAGTTAAAAAAGTGATTTGTTCTTTCCCACGTCAATCAGACTCTTATGTGTTTGATGAGTTGTACCGTGCTGGGAAAGTTGAGCTTGAAGTGGTTCCACAAGGTAATCTGGCGTGTCGTATTCAAGCTGCTGGTATGGGTTTAGGTGCTGTATTTACACCAACAGGTTTTGGAACACTTTTGGCCGAAGGCAAAGAAACTCGCGAGATTGATGGGAAAGATTACGTACTTGAATATCCGATCAAGGCTGATTTTGCCTTGATTAAAGCCTATAAGGGCGACCGCTGGGGCAATCTGGTTTACCGTAAATCTGCACGTAACTTTGGCCCGATTATGGCCATGGCTGCGGATGTCACCATTGCTCAAGTTTCTGAAGTGGTTGAACTGGGTGGACTAGACCCGGAACACATCATCACCCCAGGTATTTTTGTACAACACGTTGTACAAGTAGCGCCAGCACAGTAAGCAATAAGGAGAAATAACATGAGCTACCAGAAACTCAGCCGTGACCAGATTGCAAAACGTGTGGCACAAGATATTCCAGATGGTGCCTATGTAAATTTAGGTATTGGCCTACCAACCAAGATTGCAAGCTACTTACCTAACGACAAAGATATTTTTCTTCATTCTGAAAATGGCCTGTTGGCATTTGGCCCACCACCAGCAGCAGGTGAAGAAGACCCTGAACTGATTAATGCAGGTAAAGAGTTTGTGACCATGCTTGAAGGCGGCAGCTTTTTCCATCATGGCGACTCCTTTGCGATGATGCGTGGTGGTCACCTTGATATTGCCGTGCTTGGCGCATTTCAGGTTGCAGCGAATGGTGATTTGGCGAACTGGCACACGGGTGCTCCCGATGCGATTCCTGCGGTAGGTGGTGCTATGGATTTGGCTGTAGGTTCTAAAAAAGTATTTATCACCACAGACCATGTGACCAAGCAAGGTGAGCCGAAAATTGTTGCTGAGCTGACTTATCCGGTTACGGGGAAACACTGTGTTGACCGTATTTACACCGATCTTTGTGTGATTGATGTGACTAAAGATGGTTTAAAGGTGATTGAGAAAGTTGACGGTCTTAGCTTTGATGAGTTACAGGCTTTGACTGGTGCAACTTTGATTGATGCGACTCAAGGGTAAGGAAGTAGGGAAATGACATTAAAAAACGCTTATATCATCGATGCCATCCGTACTCCATTCGGTCGTTATGCCGGTGGCCTTGCACCTGTCCGTGCCGATGACCTTGGCGCTGTGCCGATTAAAGCTCTCATGCAGCGTAACCCAAATGTAGATTGGGAACACGTCGATGATGTGATCTATGGTTGTGCCAACCAAGCTGGTGAAGATAACCGTAATGTTGGCCGTATGTCAGCACTGCTTGCTGGTTTGCCGTATCAAGTACCAGCAACCACCATTAACCGTTTGTGTGGTTCTTCACTCGATGCGATTGCTATTGCTGCCCGTGCTATTAAAGCAGGTGAAGCAAATCTAGTAATTGCAGGTGGTGTAGAGAGTATGAGCCGTGCACCCTACGTGATGGGTAAGTCTGACAGTGCTTTTGGCCGTAGCCAGAAGATTGAAGACACCACTATGGGTTGGCGCTTCATTAATCCTAAACTTAAAGAATTGTATGGTGTAGACACCATGCCCCAGACTGCCGAAAACGTCGCTGAACAGTTCAACGTAAATCGTGCAGATCAGGACCAGTTTGCCTTGGTGAGCCAACAACGCACCGCAAGCGCGCAAGCCAAAGGCTTTTTTTCTAAAGAAATCGTGGCAGTTGAAATCCCTCAGCGTAAGGGTGATGCTGTTGTGATTGATACCGATGAACATCCACGTGCATCGACCACACTTGAAGCTTTAAGCAAACTTAAACCTGTGGTTAAAGCAGATGGCACTGTAACAGCAGGTAATGCTTCAGGCATCAACGATGGCGCAGCAGCTCTACTGATTGCTTCCGATGATGCTGTTCAGGCTTATAACCTCAAACCACGTGCCAAGATCATTGCTTCAACAGCGGTGGGTGTAGAACCACGTATTATGGGCTTTGCTCCGGCACCAGCCATTAAAAAACTACTTAAACAAGCCAACCTGACTTTAGATCAGATGGATGTAATTGAGCTCAATGAAGCTTTTGCTGCACAAGCTTTGGCAGTCACCCGTGATTTAGGTTTGCCAGACGATAGCAACAAAGTAAATCCAAATGGTGGTGCCATTGCATTAGGTCATCCGCTTGGTGCATCAGGTGCACGCCTCGTGACCACAGCCTTAAACCAGCTTGAACAAACAGGTGGTCGTTATGCCTTATGTTCAATGTGTATTGGTGTAGGTCAAGGTATTGCTTTGATTATTGAGAGAGTCTAATCATGAGCCAGTTATATGCCAGTTTGTTTTATCAAAAAGATGTCACCGACATCTTTAGTGACTCATCTTTAATCAAATATATGATTGAGGTTGAAGTCGCGTTAGCTCAAGCACAGGCACAAGTTGGCGTGATTCCTCAAAATGCGGCTAACGCCATTAACCAAGTAGCTGAGCAAGCAATAGAAAAGTTTGACTTTTCAGCCTTAGCCGTGGCAACTGGCTTAGCTGGAAACATTGCAATTCCGTTCGTAAAACAACTAACGGCAATTGTTAAAGATGTTGATGAAGATGCTTCACGTTATGTGCATTGGGGCGCAACAAGTCAGGATATTTTAGATACAGCTTGTATTTTGCAATGCCGTGATGCGTTGAATATTGTAGAAGCTCAACTTCAACACTGCTATGCGACTGCATTAGAACAAGCCAAGCAATATCGCTATCAAGTCATGATTGGGCGTACATGGTTACAGCAAGCTTTGCCTATTACCTTGGGACACAAGCTTGCTCGTTGGGCTTCTGCATTTAAGCGTGATTTAGATCGTATAAATGCAATGAAATCACGTGTGTTTACTGCTCAGTTAGGTGGGGCTGTGGGTTCTTTAGCTTCTTTGCAAGATCAAGGTTCATCTGTGGTCAGTGCATTTGCCAAAAAACTAAATCTGACTGTACCGACAAGTACATGGCATGGTGAGCGCGACCGTATTGTAGAAATCGCAAGTGTGCTTGGCATGATTGTTGGGAATACGGGCAAGATGGCACGTGATTGGTCGCTCATGATGCAAACTGAAATTGCAGAGTTGTTTGAGCCAACCGCGAAAGGTCGTGGTGGTTCATCGACTATGCCTCATAAGCGTAATCCAGTTGCAGCAGCTTCAGTACTTGCAGCAGCAAATCGTGTACCAGCACTTATGTCTAGCATCTATCAAAGCATGGTGCAGGAACATGAGCGTAGCTTAGGTGCATGGCATGCAGAATGGTTAGCTGTTCCTGAAATTTTTCAGCTTTGTGCTGGAGCATTAAGTCGTACTGGTGAAGTTTTACAAGGTTTCGAAGTTAATACTGAGCATATGCAGCAGAACCTGGAGTGTACCAACGGGCTGATTATGGCAGAAGCTGTGATGATGGCGCTTGCTCCAAAAATTGGACGTTTAAATGCACATCATGTTGTTGAAGCAGCTTGTAAAACAGCCGTGGCTCAAAAGCAGCATTTATCTGAGGTTGTTAGTCAGTTAGATGAAGTAAAAGAACATTTTAGTCAAACAGAAATTTTGGAAATATTTAAAGCAGAAAACTATTTGGGCAACATTCAAGCTCAAATTGATGCTGTTCTGCAAGAAGCACAGGGAGGAGACATAAAGTGAAACAGCTTATAACCAATCGACAAGGTAAACAGCTCGCTGTATATACCGATGGATTAAAAGATGCTCCAGCACTTGTGTTATCTAACTCGTTAGGAACAGATCATGGAATGTGGCAGCCGCAAGTAGATGAGCTTAAAAGTCATTTTAATGTCATTACATACGACACACGTGGTCATGGCGAAAGTGATGTGATCGCTGAAACATCTTTACAAAATTTAGCTGAAGATGTGGTTGATATTTTAGATGCCTTAGATATTGAAAAAGCCCATTTTTGTGGAATTTCAATGGGCGGAATTACAGGGCTTTGGTTGGGTATTCATTATCCAGAGCGCTTTCTAAGTATTACCGTT
Source organism: Acinetobacter sp. WA-87 (assembly GCF_039938935.1). NCBI lineage: Bacteria > Pseudomonadati > Pseudomonadota > Gammaproteobacteria > Moraxellales > Moraxellaceae > Acinetobacter > Acinetobacter sp. WA-87. The sequence continues at coordinate 140,820 of NZ_JBDUVF010000001.1, forward strand.
GCGAACTCGGCAGCCAAAATTGGACAGGCTGAAGCGTGGTTAAGTCGTGCCGAATCAGTAGAACAAAATGGGCTCGCTGAATTGGTAAAAACCACACATACACGTTGGTTTAGCGAAAAATTCGACTATCAACATAATGTAGTTGCACAAACGACGATTCAAAGTCTGGCAAACACACCAGCACAAGGTTATGCCAATGCGTGTCGTGCTTTAGCACATGCTGATTTGAGAGATGAAATTGGAGAAATTCAAATTCCAGTGTTGCTGATTGCAGGAACGGAAGATCCAGTAACTACAGTAGTCGATGCTGAGTTTATGCAGAAGGCTATTAAGAATAGTCAGCTTGCTAAATTGGAAGCATCTCATCTTTCTAATATTGAGCAACCGCAAAGATTTACTCAGGAATTGACTAGGTTTATTCAGCAAATCTAATAGCTTAGTAGTTTAAAAGGAATTGGCCTTAAGGAGGCAAATATGGCGTCTCAGGATTACGCTACACCAAACAAAAGTATCGATGCTCAAGCACTAATTAATGATGCACCACTCAGTAAGTATCAGTGGATGATCGCAATTATTTGTTTCTTAATTATTTTTACTGATGGTATCGATACAGCTGCAATGGGTTTTATTGCACCAGCATTGGCTCAGGACTGGGGTGTTGATCGCTCTCAGTTAGGTCCAGTAATGAGTGCTGCACTTGGTGGAATGATTATTGGAGCTTTGGTTTCTGGCCCAACAGCTGACCGCTTTGGCCGAAAAATTGTTCTAGCTATTTCTATGCTTGTATTTGGTGGTTTTACCTTAGCTTCTGCTTATGCAACCAACTTAGATAGCCTTGTCGTTTTACGCTTTTTGACAGGTATTGGTTTGGGTGCAGCGATGCCAAATGCCACTACATTGTTTTCTGAATACTGTCCAACTCGCATTCGTTCACTGCTCGTGACATGTATGTTCTGTGGTTACAACCTCGGTATGGCAACAGGTGGTTTTATTAGCAGTTGGCTCATCCCGACCTACGGTTGGCACAGTCTATTCTTACTTGGTGGTTGGTCACCTTTAATTTTAATGGTTCTAGTGGTTTTAGTTTTACCTGAGTCTTACCGCTTCTTAATTGTTAAAGGTAAAAACCCAGAAAAAGTACGCAAAATTTTAAATCATATAGCACCTACTCAGGTTCAAGATGCCACTGCATTTCATGTACCTGAAGAGAAAACTGAAACAGCTCAAAAGAAAAATGTCTTTGGGATTATGTTTTCTAAACCTTATGCGAAAGGAACACTTTTACTTTGGTTGACCTATTTCATGGGCTTAGTAGTTGTTTACTTGCTTACAAGCTGGTTACCAACATTGATGCGTGAAACGGGTGCTTCAATGGAACGTGCTGCATTTATCGGTGGATTATTCCAGTTCGGTGGTGTGGTAAGTGCATTGTTCATCGGTTGGGCGATGGACAAATTCAACCCGAACCGAGTCATTGCCATTTTCTACTTTGCTGCGGGTCTATTTGCGATTGCTGTTGGGCAAAGCTTAGGAAACTCAACATTACTTGCTGTACTCGTTCTTTGCGCAGGTATTGCGATTAACGGTGCTCAATCTTCAATGCCAGCTTTAAGTGCTCGTTTCTATCCAACACAATGCCGTGCTACGGGTGTGTCTTGGATGACAGGTATTGGTCGTTTCGGTGCGGTATTTGGTGCTTGGATTGGGGCTGTATTACTTGGTAATGATTGGTCATTTACTGCCATTCTTAGCTTATTACTAATTCCGGCGTCTGCTGCTGCTGTTGCTGTATTTGTTAAATCACTTGTTGCGCATACCGATGCAACTTAATAGAGGTCTATCACGATGAATGATGAACAACGCTATAAACAAGGCATTGAGGTGCGGACGGAAGTTTTGGGTGAAAAGCATGTTGGTCGGTCTTTGCAAAACTTAAATGACTTTAACCAAGATTTTCAAAACTTTATTAGCCGTTACGCATGGGGTGAAGTGTGGTCTCGTCCGGGCCTACCGCGTCATACACGTAGTTTAGTCACTATCGCAATTTTATTGTCGCTTGGCCGTGAAGATGAACTACGCATGCATTTACGCGCTTGTTTCAACAATGGTGTAACTAAAGAAGATTTAAAAGAGTTGATCTTACACAGTTCACTCTATGCAGGTTTACCTGCGGCAAACGCTGCAATGCATATGGCTGAAGAAGTCTTTAAAGAGTTGGGAATAGAAGTAAACCCAATTGCAGCGAAAGAACAGGATTAAGGAGATAAAGATGTCACAACATAGCTGGGGTGCTTACGCCCAACGTAATACAGATGATCATCCACCAGCGTATACGCCAGGTTATAAAACAAGTGTATTGCGTTCGCCAAAAAATGCATTGATCTCTATTAACGAGACTCTAACCGAAGTTACTGCGCCGCATTTTTCTTCAAACTTGTTCGGTCCAAAAGATAACGACTTGATTTTGAACTATGCCAAAGATGGTTTACCAATTGGTGAACGTGTCATTGTCCATGGCTATGTTCGTGACCAATTTGGTCGTCCTGTAAAAAATGCACTTCTAGAAGTATGGCAAGCCAATGCTTCTGGTCGTTATCGCCATCCAAACGACAAGTTTATTGGTGCAATGGATCCTAACTTTGGTGGTTGTGGTCGTACCTTAACTGATGAAAACGGTTTTTATATTTTCCGTACCATTAAACCAGGTCCATATCCATGGCGTAACCGTATTAATGAATGGCGTCCTGCCCATATCCATTTCTCTTTAATTGCTGATGGTTGGGCTCAGCGTTTAATTTCGCAATTTTATTTTGAAGGCGACACTCTTATCGACACTTGCCCGATCTTAAAAACAATTCCTTCTGAAGATCAACGTCGTGCCTTGATTGCACTAGAAGATAAAAACAACTTTATCGAAGCAGATAGCCGTTGTTACCGTTTTGACATCACTTTACGTGGCCGTCGAGCGACTTACTTCGAAAACGAATTGACTTAATCAGGAGCACGAGCATGAACAACTGGAATTTTCAGGAATTAAAAGAAACTCCATCTCAAACAGGTGGTCCTTACGTTCATATTGGGTTATTGCCACAACAAGCAAATATTGAAGTGTTTGAAAACAACTTTAATAACCAGTTGGTGCAAGACCAGACTAAAGGTGAGCGCATTCGTCTCGAAGGTCAAGTATTTGACGGATTAGGTTTACCGCTACGCGATGTGCTGATCGAGATTTGGCAGGCTGATGCAAATGGTATTTACCCAAGTCAGGCAGATACACGTGAGCAAAAAGCTGATCCTGCATTTCAGGGCTGGGGCCGTACAGGTGCTGACTTTGAAACAGGTATTTGGAGCTTCAATACAATTAAGCCGGGGGCGACAGTTGGCCGTAAAGGTTCAACTCAGGCACCACATATTGCATTAGTCATTTTCGCTCGCGGTATTAACTTAGGTCTTCATACACGTGTTTATTTTGACGATGAAGCTGAGGCAAATGCTAATGATCCGATCTTAAATAGTATTGAGTGGGCACCGCGTCGCCAAACTCTTGTTGCTAAACGTTCTGAAGAGAATGGTGAAGTTGTTTACCGTTTTGATATTCGTATTCAAGGCGATGACGAAACAGTATTTTTTGATATTTAAGGAACACCTAAGGCTACACCTGATTATTCATGGATATGTGTAGCCTTTTTAAGGATGAATGATATGAAAATGAAAACATTATTAAGCTTAAGTTTGCTTACACTCCCATTTTTTGTAGCACAGGTGAATGCTGAACCTGTTGCTTTGGCTGCCCAGACACAACCTGCTATGACAACAGTTAAAACGATTGTTCCGATCACTGCAAAAACTAAAGAGCAAGCTTTAGCTCAAGCTCAAGTCATTGCAAATACAGCAGATGCTGATTTAGCTGAGTTTCGTATCGATTTACTCAGTTTTGCAAGTGATACAAAACAAGTGATTGCATTAGGACATGAATTGAAAAAGATTTTAGGTCATAAGCCAATGATCGCCACCATTCGTACTAAAAATGAAGGTGGTCAGCTCGAAATTAGCGATGCTGATTATGGGAAGACTTATCAAGCTTATTTAAAAAATCCGTTCATGGACTGGTTAGATGTTGAAATGTTCCGTGATCAAAAAGTAGTTTCAGAAATTGTTCAAAAAGCACATCAAAAGAAAGTGCTGGTTGTTATGTCTAATCATGACTTCCAAAAAACACCAAGCCAAGATGAAATTGAAAAACGCTTGTTAAAACAAGATCAGATGGGTGCAGATGTTCTCAAAATCGCTGTAATGCCTAAATCTAAACAAGACGTCTTCACTTTAATGAATGCCACTTTAAAAGTAAGTCAGCAAACCACTAAGCCATTATTGACAATGTCGATGGGGCAATTAGGTACGATTTCTCGTGTTGCAACTGCCAATATGGGCGGAAGTTATAGCTTTGGCATGATTGGTCAGGCTTCTGCACCGGGTCAAATTGATGTGGCTAAGCTCAAACAGATTTTACAAACCGTTCAACCAACAAACCCATAAATCATAAGGATATGATGAAATGAATACATTACGTTTAACTACTCTTGCATTAGGTTTAATGGTTTCAGGAATAACCGCAGCACAAACTTATGTTGTTGATCGGTATCAAGATGATAGCAACAAAGGTTCTTTACGCTGGGCAATTGAGCAAGCTAATGCTAACCCAAGTGAAGCAAGTGATATTTTGATTCAGGCGGTAGGCAAAGCACCTTATGCGATTAAATTAAATAGCGCACTTCCTGAAATTAAAGCACCTGTCAAAATTATTGGTACAGAGTGGGATAAAACTGGTGAATACATCGCAATTGATGGATCAAATTATATTAAAGGCGAAGGAGCAAAAGCATGCCCAGGTGCAAACCCTGAGCAGTATGGTACCAATGTTCGTACTATGACTTTACCGGGTTTTGTACTACGTGATGTCAATAACGTGACTTTAAAAGGATTAGATATCCATCGCTTCTGTATTGGGGTATTGGTTAATCGTTCAAGCAATAACCTTATTCAGCATAACCGTATTAGTAATAACTATGGTGGTGCTGGTGTCATGATTACGGGCGATGATGGTAAAGGTAATCCGACAGCAACCACTACAAATAACAACAAAGTTTTAGATAACATTTTCCAAGACAATGGTGATGGTTTAGAGCTAACACGTGGTGCTGCATTTAACCTGATTGCAAATAACCATTTTATTTCTACTAAAGTAAACCCTGAGCCTTCACAAGGTATTGAAATCTTGTGGGGCAATGACAATGCTGTAGTTGGTAATAAGTTTGAAAATTATTCGGATGGCTTACAGATTAATTGGGGCAAGCGTAACTATATTGCCTACAACGAAATGACCAATAACTCGATTGGTCTAAATATGACTGGTGATGGCAACATTCTTGATAGCAATAAAGTTCATGGTAACCGTATTGGTGTTGCCATTCGCTCAGAAAAAGATGCAAATGCAAGAATTACATTGACTAAAAACTTAATTTGGGACAATTCTAAAGATATTAAACGCTGTGAAGCTGGTGGATCATGTGTGCCAAATCAGCGTTTAGGTGCAATTGTATTTGGTGTACCTGCACTTGAACATGAAGGTTTTGTTGGTTCACGTGGTGGCGGTGTAGTGATTGAGCCATCTAAACTACAAAAAACTTGTACTCAACCAAATGAACAAGGCTGTAACCCTCAACCTAATCAGGGTATTAAAGCACCTAAGTTAACAGCAAATAATGATTCAGTTAATATCGAGGTTAATGGTTTACCAAACCAGCGCTATCAAGTTGAGTTTTTTGGCAACCAAAAAGCGACTTCAAAAGAAGCTGAGCAATATTTAGGAACAATAACAGTTGCTACAGATACACATGGCAACGCAAAAGCCAATTGGAAACCAAGTGTCAAAGTTGCATCAATTACAGCGAATGTAACAGATCACTTTGGCGCCACTTCTGAGCTTGGCTTTACGCAAATTAAATAACAACAAATAAAGCGCCTCAAACAGGGGGCGCATTTAGAAAAGATAAAAGGATTTAAAATGCCAAATTTAATGAAACTGAGTGTGTTAACGATTGCTGTGATGGGTAGCCAATTTGCTCTTGCAAATGAACCGTGGTCGCAAGACCGTCAATGGTTACTTGGTGATTGGAATGGCGAGCGCCAACAGCTAGAGCAACAAGGCTATAAATTTACAGCTTCTATCATGAGCCAAGCTGCTACAAACTTAGATGGTGGCTACAATGACAATAATACTTTTGAAAACGCTGCACAGCTTTCTTTAGGTGCAAACTTTGATTTAGAAAAAATCGCTGGATGGAAAGATACAACAGCGAGTCTCGTTGTGACTAAACGTGATGGTAATGCGCTTACTTTAGAGCGTATTAAAGACCCACGCTCTAGCCAATTAGGTAACGCGCAAGAAATTTATGGTCGTGGAAAAATCTGGCGCTTATCTCAAGCATGGATCAAAAAAGGTTTTGCGGATAATACTGTACAAGTCAAAGTTGGCCGTATGGGTATGTCAGAGGATTTTAATAGTTCTCAATGTGAGTTTCAGAACTTATTGCTTTGTGGTGGGCAGTTAGGAAAATCAATTGGTTCAATTTGGTATAACTCACCAGTTGGTATTTGGGGTGCAAACGTTAAATATCAGTTTGCACCTGAGTGGACTTTTGGAATTGGTGCGTATGAGGTCAATCCAGACAATATTAAAACAGCATCAAATAGTGATGGTTTTAATCTGGATATGAATAATGTGAAAGGTGCAACCATACCAGTTGAGCTTGCATGGAAACCAAAACTTGCTCTATTTAATGGTTTACCGGGTGAATATAAAGTTGGTGCACTGTACTCAACCGCAGAGGCGAATGATGTTAAAACCGCGGGTAAGGTTCATGACGGGAAACAAAGTTTCTGGATTAATGCACAGCAACAACTTAGCCATGCTGGCCAAGATCCAAAACGTGGTTTATACGTAACTTTTAATGGCGTTGTAAATGATAAAGCAACGACTTTTGTTCAAAGTACTCAACAACTTGCACTTTGGTATAAAGGGCCATTTGACAGCCGTCCAAATGATTCGATTGGATTTGGTATTGCCAATTATGTAGTCAATGATCGTGCTAAAGATAAGCAAATCGCAACAAACGAAAGCCGTGGATACTATAGCTATGATCCGATCGCATCTAACTATATTCCAATTCAAGACGACGAGCTAAATGTCGAGTTGAACTATACCTATCAATGGTCTCCAGCTGTCATGTTGCGTCCAAATATTCAATATATCCATCAACCTGCTGGTGTAAAAGAGGTTGACGATGCTTGGGTGGCGGGCCTGAGTGTGAAAGTCAATTTTTAACAATGATGATGGCTGGTTAGACATGGTTTAACTGGCCCAAATGCTTGAACTATTCGGGTTCAGTATATGTGGAGTAGGATCTATGTCTGAGTCAGATTCTAAGTTTCATATCTTATTCAAAATATGGTGTTTTATATTAGGTCTAGTTTTATTGGCTACCGGTGTTTTTTACATCGTAGGTGGTGGAAAGCTAGTATCTCTCGGTGGTTCTTGGTATTTCCTTATCTCAGGACTATTTATAACAGTTTCAGCAATTAGTATTTTCCGTAAAAAAGCACTGAGTGTATGGATTTTTGCGGCTGTTTTTGTTGGTACGGTAATTTGGTCATTTGTTGACGCTGGATGGGAATTTTGGCCGTTATTCTCGCGCTTAATGTTTCCTGCTGGCCTTTTTGCTGCCTTGCTATTTACTTTGCCTTCAATTCGACGTTACCAATTTCAAAACGGTTCGGCAGCTCCAGCGTATGCTGTTGGTGGTCTAGTTGTTATCGGTATGTTGATTGCGCTTTACCAAATGTTCCAGCCGCATCCAACAGTAGCAAGTTCGGGCGAAAAGCTACCTTTAGTACCAGTTGACCCAGCTAAAAAACAGGTAAATTGGGAAAATTATGGAAACGATACGGGCGGTAGTCGTTTTGTTGCTCTCGATCAAATTAACCGAGATAACGTTCATAAGCTAAAAGAAGCATGGCGCTTTAGAACAGGTGATTTTACAACGGGTAGCGGTAATGGTGCTGAAGACCAAATGACACCACTACAGATTGGAAATAAAGTCTTTTTATGTACACCACATAACAACATTTTTGCAATCGATGCTGATTCGGGCAAGCAACTCTGGAAAGCTGAAGTTAACTCTAAAGCCGATGCATGGGAACGTTGCCGTGGTGTTGCATACTTTGATTCGACAAAACCACTTGTTCAACCAACTTTGGCTGGTGCGAATGCAGTAACTACGGTTGCGACCAATACAGCATGTCCACGCCGTATATATACCAATACTCCAGATGCTCGTTTAATTGCAGTGAATGCGGATACTGGTGAGCGCTGTGCAGACTTTGGTGTGAATGGAACAGTTAATCTACTCGAAGGCTTAGGCGATGGAACAAAAGCTCCACGTTTTGAAGTCACTTCTGCACCAACGATTGCAGGTACAACCATTGTGGTGGGTAGCCGTATTGCTGATAACGTAGCAGCGGATATGCCGGGTGGTGTAATCCGTGGTTATGACGTGATTACAGGTAAACTCCGCTGGGCATTTGACCCACGTAATCCTGATCCTAACCATGTTCTAAAACCGGGCGAAACTTATAAACGTAGTTCGGCAAACTCTTGGGCCGCCATGTCGTATGACCCACAAATGAATACAGTGTTCTTACCTATGGGGAGTTCATCTGTTGATATTTGGGGTGGTAACCGTAATCCGTTAGATCATAAGTACAACACTTCTGTTTTAGCACTTGATGCAACAACAGGTAAAGAGAAGTGGGTATATCAAACTGTTCATAACGATTTATGGGACTTTGACTTACCAATGCAACCAAGTCTAGTCGACTTCCCATTAAAAGATGGTACGACTAAACCGGCTGTTGTGATTGGAACCAAATCAGGCCAATTCTTTGTTCTTGATCGTGTAACGGGCAAACCGTTAACTAAAGTGATTGAGCAGCCAGTGAAAGCGGCAAATATTCCGGGTGAGCAATACAGTTTAACTCAACCACGTTCAGTTGAAATGCCTCAAATTGGTAATCAGACTTTAACCGAGTCAGATATGTGGGGTGCAACGCCGTTTGATCAACTTATGTGCCGTATTAACTTTAAGTCAATGCGTTACGAAGGTTTATTTACTGCACCGGGCACTGATGTTTCATTAAGTTTTCCAGGCTCTTTAGGCGGTATGAACTGGGGCAGCATTGCTTTTGATCCAACTCATCGTTATATGTTTGTGAACGATATGCGTCTTGGTTTATGGGTGCAACTCATAAAACAAACCCCTGAAGATATCAAGATTCAGGCGAGTGGCGGTGAAAAAGTAAATACAGGTATGGGCGCGGTACCAATGAAAGGTACACCTTATAAAGTGAATAAAAACCGCTTTATGTCTACTTTAAGTATTCCTTGTCAAAAACCACCATTTGGTACCATGACTGCAATTGACATGAAAACTCGTCAAGTTGCATGGCAAGTACCATTGGGTACAGTTGAAGACACGGGACCTATGGGTATTAAGATGGGCTTGAAAGCACCGATTGGTATGCCGACTATTGGTGGCCCAATGGCAACTCAGGGTGGTTTAGTATTCTTTGCTGCAACTCAAGATTACTATTTACGTGCTTTTGATTCTTCTACGGGTAAAGAACTTTGGAAGTCACGTATGCCTGTTGGTAGCCAAGGAACACCTATCAGTTATGTTTCGCCTAAAACAGGTAAACAGTATGTGGTTGTTTCTGCGGGAGGAGCACGTCAGTCTCCTGACCACGGTGATTATGTAATCGCATATAGCTTAGAGAAGTGATTAAAGAGGGCAAAAGGATAAATTTTCTTTTGCCCTTATTTTTTTATATCTTTTTTATATTAAGGTATTTGTGGAAATTCTATATTTTTAGTTAGATAGCTTTACCAAATAGTAAAAAAGTGCTTGAAGTTATTACTAAACTTAGAAAATTCTTATAAACGATTCGACATGAAAACTAGTCATAGCCTAACTATTAAGCAATTTTTTATAATGTTTTAACTATAAATAAACTTTAAAAATTTATTAAGTTTTGTTTAACTTAAGATCGTGAATTTTAATTAAAAATAAACATTATTCAGTTTTTAATCATCAAAAACCAGTTTTTTTTGTTGGAAAAACGAGCGTAAATATATATTTATATTATATTTATATAATTTATTGCATTACGCTAGAATGGTCGGCGCAGGTTATTACTACCCAGTAATAATTTGTATTTCAGGAATTTAAGCTTTAATTGGCTTAAGGCTCATCGAAAGATGGGCCTTTTTTTATGTGCATTCTATCCTAATTTTATAAAAATCTGAAAATAGCCTAAGCATTACTAAATAAAGAGACGAAAAATGAGTCTTTAATGACAATTTAGATATGATTTGTTAGATTAAAGCCACTTGATAATAATAGGTGATGTAATGAGATTTTTAGTTCTTGCAACTTTATCTGGTTTAGCTTTAATGGGTTGTGCTTCTGTTCAGCAAGCACCTAATACACAAGAAACAATTCGTTATGCTTCTAGTCCATGTTTTGGTGCATGTCCAATATACTCTGTAGAAGTAACACCTACTGGTTTAATTCGATTTGAAGGTAAACAATATACAAAAACACTTGGTGTTAAAGAAATCCAAGGTAGTGTAAAAGATTATCAAAAACTTGCCAGTGAATTAAAAACTTATCGTCCTCAAACAGGAACTCAATCAAAAACTGCGGGTTGCCAGCAAACTGCAACTGACATGTCTAGCTATTACATTACTTGGATTAAACCTAATGGCACGGAAACAAAATTAAGCCATTACACAGGTTGTATTTCTCCAGCAAACAACAGACTAAATAAAGTTATGGAAAAGTTACCTGAACAATTAGGCATTAAAGATTTAATCTAACGATAAAAGCCCCATAATTTGGGGCTTTTTCTTGTTAAGAATATTTATAGACTTAAGAGTTTTATTTTAAGTATTTCTAAATAAATAAGCGTATAATACATATTATAAAAACATATATTGTTTGGGTAAGTACATGTCAAATATTGTTTATGCTTTCTTAGGTGGTTTGCTACTGGGCATTGCAACAGTCGGTTATTTATATATAAACGGTCGCATCGCTGGAATTAGTGGTTTGCTTGCTCAAATCATTAATCCGTCTAAAGATATCTTTAAAGGCTCTGCATTCTGGTTTATTGCTGGATTAATTATTACACCCTTTATTTATGGTTATTTTTTTCAACCCGAAATTGAAATTAAAGCGAATATGTTTGCTCTTATTTTAGCAGGTTTATTGGTTGGTTTTGGTACTAGGCTTGGATCAGGTTGTACAAGTGGTCATGGTATTTGTGGGATGAGCAGATTGTCAAAACGCTCCATGATAGCAACAGCAGTTTTTATGTTCGCTGGCATGTTAACTGTTTATATCGTTCGTCATGTTTTGGGGTAATGTCATGAAAAACATTTTGGCTTTTATATTTGGTAGTTTGTTCTCTTTAGGTTTAATGATTTCGGGCATGTCTAATCCTGAAAAAGTATTAGGTTTCTTAGATATTTTTGGGCAGTGGGATATTAGCTTAATGTTTGTAATGTTAGGCGCGATTGCTGTGGCATTTATTCCATTTCAAAAGGCTATAAAAAGTCCTAAAACAATCTTTAATGAACAAATTCAATTACCAATGAATACACAGATTGACCAAAGGCTAATTGCTGGTGCTTTGATTTTCGGGATAGGCTGGGGAATAGCTGGAATATGTCCAGCGCCAGCTTTAACACTTATCGGATTAGGACATTTTGAAGCGCTTTATTTTATTGTCGCAATGTTATTAGGAATGTTTATTTACCGAGTTTTAAATAAAGGAAATTAAACTTATGCAACAACCTCTAGTAAAAGATTTTTTTGATGAAAACACCAATACTTTTAGCTATGTTGTTGCAGATTTAGCGACTCGTCAATGCGCGATTATTGATAGTGTGCTTGACTACGACGCAGCTTCAGCAACTACAAAAACAACCAATGCTGATTTAATTATCGATTATGTCTTGGCGCAAAACTTCAAAGTACAATGGATTTTAGAAACCCATGTACACGCCGATCATATGACCGCGGCTAAATATTTAAAGTCTCAATTGGGTGGTACAATTGCGATTAGTCAAAAAATCTTGGTAGTACAAAAAACATTTTCTGCTATTTATAATTTTGATTTTAAGAAATTCAATGAAAATCAGCCTTTTGATTATTTATTTGAAGATCATGAATATTTCAAAATAGGGGATATAGAAGCCTATAACATTCCTACACCTGGGCATACACCCGCTTGCTTAAGCTATGTGATTGGTGATGCTGTTTTTGTTGGCGATACTTTATTTATGCCTGATTATGGTTCTGCTAGATGCGACTTTCCTAAAGGAAGTGCCGCTGCACTTTATGATTCGGTACAAAAGCTTTATACACTTCCTGACGACATGCGCATGTTTTTATGCCATGACTATAAACCCGAAGGCCGTGATGAATATGTCTGTCAAACAGATATTAGAACTCAAAAGCAAAGCAATATTCATTTAAACCAAAGAGTTTCCAAAGACTCATTTATAAGAATGCGCCAAGAAAGAGATGCTACGTTGGCAATGCCAAAATTAATTCTGCCTTCAATTCAAATTAATATGAACGGTGGAAACTTTCCAGAACCAGAATCGAATGGTATCCGTTATTTGAAAATACCTTTCAACTACTTCGAAAAATAACCTAAGCAGTTATTCTGGATCTTTTTTATCTATCCGAATAGCCTAAGCTAATTATAAAATTGACACCTTGTGAAATAGCCTAAGCAAGATTTAAAGAACTTGTCTTAAATCCCGCGAAGTCTCTTGCAATAAAGGCAAAATGTGTTGGATTAAATATTCTTCAGTTGTTTTCATAGTTGGAGAAACAATATTTAAAGCTGCAACCACTTTAAAGTCTTGTCCATAAATTGGTACCGCAAGCGCATGAACACCTAATTCGTGTTCTTCACGTGAATAACACCAATCTTGCTCTCGAATTTCTTTTAGTAACTCTAAAAATTTATCATTTTCGACATGCGTATATTTGGTTAGACGCTGAAGAGGATATTTTTGAAGCCAGTCCAATTGTTCTTGCTGGCTTAAATGTGCCAGTAAAATTTTACCCGCCGATGTCGCATGAGCAGGTAAGCGGTTACCCAAATGTAAACCATATGGATTTACACGGTCGGTTTGTTGGTGGGCAGCACTACGGGCAATGGTAATGGCCTCATAACCATCAAGCACCATCACTGAATAAATGAGAGAAGTTTGGTTAGTCAACAGATTTAATAAAGGCTGAGACACTTTTGGAAGTTGAGCTGCACCTAAATAAGCTCCTGAAAATTTAAGAACTTTCGGAGTTAAATAGTAATAGTGACCATCTGACTCAAGATAACCTAAATATTCTAAAGTTAATAAATGACGTCTTGCGGCCGCTCGGGTGAGTCCGGTTTTTTCAGCCGCCATAGAAATGTTTAAACGATGTTGATTACTGCTAAAGCTATCTAAAATCGCCATGCCTTTACCGATGCCAGCAATGTAATCTTCATGACGAATCGTTTTTTTGTTGTCCTGATTCTGGATTATCCGTTCATCTTTACTCATTACTGGTCCTTGTACGATAGAAGCTTGGTAGATCAATTTGCTTTACTGAAAAAGTTTAATAATTTCATGTCGCAAAAATTGATGTCTTAAATTATCCCTTAAATCTTCGTGCCAAAACATACCCATTTTAATATTGCTTATCTCAAAAGGTAGAGAATGTAAGCAAATTTTAGGACTATAAGATAAATGCTGCAAAATCATACGAGGCATGGTCAATATTGCGTCGGCTTGAGCTCCCAAAACTTGTAACGCCGTTGAGTAGTTTTGACAGCGCATAAATACATTTCTTGAAATTTTCTGATGTTGGTTTAAATAAATATCTTCAAGCAAAGCGCCCGTACGGCGTGACGAAACACCGATGTGTCGTCCATTAATATAACGAGATAAATCGACTTCTTTAAGTTGGCTGCAAATGACGAACTCATCTGTGACCAAATGATCAAAGGTAATTTTAGGAGACAAGTATTGTTCTAGGTCAATCACGAAATCGAGTTGCTGCGTCGCCAAGTCCGCCATAATATGTTTTCGATCTAGCTTCATACTAACAAACTGCAAATCTAAATTAAGATTTTGAAAATGTTGAGCAAGCTTTGGAAGAATAATTGGTTCAATTTCATCATGCACGGCGATTTTTAAGCTTTTTAAGCTTGTTGGGTCGAACACATGTTTCTGTTGGCTAATGTTTTGAATGGTTAAAAGTGCTTGCTTCACAGTTGGGTAAATCTGCTCTGCAAAAGGCGTTGCAGACATTTTATTGCCTACTCGTATAAACACATCATCTTCAAGTTGCTGGCGTAATCGTTGTAAAGCATGACTTGCTGCCGACTGCGTAATATTGAGACTACTTGCCGCATTTGAAATACTTTTTTGCTCATAAATTGCGATAAATAGCGGATATAAATTGATATCAATTCGGTGAAAAAAGCTTAAGTCTAAACCGTGAAAGTTATGAATATTATTCATGTGATGGTATTTAATAAAATCATTTCATTCATATTAAGTTTCAAGTTATGTTGATGTAAAGACCAGATAATGATGTAAAGGAAAAAGAATGTTTGAACTCTCAAAAAAAGCTCAGGATTTTACCGAGCGAACAAGAAAATTTATTTTAGAAGAAATAGAACCTGTCGAAGCAAAATTTTGGGAAGAAGTTCATGAGTTAAATCCAGATGGAAACTGGAAAAAATGGCAATGGCCTGAGCTTTTAGAAACTTTGAAATCTAAAGCTAAGCAAGCTGGTCTTTGGAATATGTTTTTACCCGATGAAAAGCTGGGTGCAGGGTTAACTGTTCAAGAATATGCGCACATAGCTGAATTAACTGGCCGCAGCTTATTGGCACCTACCGTTTTTAACTGTAATGCACCAGATACAGGAAATATGGAATTGTTATGGCGCTATGGCAGTGAGCAGCAAAAAAAGCAATGGTTAGAACCTTTATTGGACGGAAAAATCCGTTCAGTTTTTTGTATGACTGAACCAGATGTCGCGTCAAGCGATGCAACCAATATGCAAGCCACTGCACTCATCGACGGTAATGAAATTGTTTTAAATGGCAAGAAATGGTGGTCGTCTGGCTTAGGTGACCCAAATGCTAAAGTCATTATTTTTATGGCACATACCCCAGATGAAACCAAAGACCGACATCATCAACACTCTATGGTTTTAGTACCGATTGACAAGGCGGGCGTTGAAATTCAACGGATGTTACCTGTGTTTGGTGACTATGATGCCCCGCATGGACACGGTGAAGTCCATTTTAATAATGTTCGAGTGCCTCTTGAAAACTTTATTGGTGGAGCTGGCCAAGGTTTTGAGATTGCACAAGGTCGTTTAGGACCAGGGCGTATTCACCATTGCATGCGTTGTATTGGAGCTGCTGAAAAAGCTTTAGAGCTTATGATTGATCGAGGCATGTCTAGAACGGCGTTTGGCAAAGAAATTTTAAAACTTGGTGGGAACCTCGAACGCGTAGCTGATGCAAGGGTAGCCATAGATCAAGCCAGACTTTTAACCTTGTATGCCGCTTATAAAATGGATACTTTAGGAAATATGGCTGCTTTAACAGAAATATCTGCAATTAAAGTAGTCGCTCCAAGTGTATTAGAAAAAGTAGTCGATATGGCGATTCAGCTACATGGCGGTGCGGGCGTTTCAAGAGATACGCCATTAACGGGTTTCTTTGCCCAAGCACGCAGTTTACGTTTAGCTGATGGACCAGATGAAGTACATAAAGGCATGATTGCCAAATTAGAGTTGGCCAAACGTGGTTATTTCGGTCGTCATAAGAAAGTATAAGTTTAAAGGAAGTGAAGATGTCGGTAATTGATATAGGCGGTGAAGTACGTGAAGGTGAAGAACTTGATATTGGGGCAGTTGAAAACTGGTTAAAAAAACAAGGTGTTGAGTTGGTTGGCCCAGCGGTCGTTACTCAATATACAGGTGGGGCGTCGAATTGGACTTATCGTTTAAAGTATGAAAATACCGATTTAATTTTACGTCGTCCTCCAAAAGGAACAAAAGCGAAATCGGCCCACGATATGTCCCGTGAATATATGGTGCAGAAAAATCTTGCACCTTATTATCCGGTGCTTCCTAGAATGGTGGCACTTTGTCAGGATGAATCGGTCATTGGCTGTGATTTTTATGTCATGGAACGCATTGAAGGTATTATTCCTCGTGCAAAATTACCGCCTGAGCTTGGCTTTAATGAAGAAAATGTTCATGAGCTTTGCGTAAATGTTATTGATAAGTTGATTGAATTACATCAAGTTCCTTATGAGAAAACGCCTTTAGCTGAACTTGGCAAAGGAACAGGATATTGCCGTAGACAAGTTGAAGGTTGGGATAAGCGTTATGAAAAAGTCCGCACAATCAATGTCCCTTCTTTTAAATATGTCCGAAAATGGTTAAATGATAATATCCCTCAAGACTCTACGACTTGTATTATTCATAATGATTGGCGTTTTGATAATGTGATTTTAGATCCAGGGCATCCAACAGAAGTGATTGGGGTGCTGGATTGGGAAATGGCGACCTTAGGTGATCCATTAATGGATTTGGGTAGCGCTTTGGCCTATTGGGTTGAGCCAACGGATAACATGATTTTTAGATCGACGCGCCGTCAGCCGACTCACTTAAAGGGAATGTTTTCTCGTAAAGAAGTCGTTGAATATTATTTACAAAAAACAGGATTGAAGCCTCAAAACTGGGCTTTTTATGAAGTGTTTGGTGTATTCCGTTTAGCAGTGATTGCCCAGCAAATCTATTACCGTTATTACCACAAGCAAACCCGAAATCCTGCATTTAAAGATTTCTGGATCGTGATTCATGCGCTACATATCCGAGCTTTAAAACTTATCGTACAGCAAAAATTGCAGAAATCTGAATTTGCTCAGCAATCTATACAGAAAATACAGGGTATTTTAAGAAAATGACCACAATTTATCTGGTAAGACATGGACAGGCATCATTTGGTAAAAGTAACTATGATGAGCTTTCTGAAAATGGTGAGGCTCAGGCGACTTTATTAGGCCATTATTTTAAGCAAATATTGAAAGAACAACCTTATGTGGTTGCTGGAACTATGCAGCGTCATGAGCAGACTGCAAAGCTCGCACTAAATGAATGCTTTCCAGATGCGGTAATTCATCATAATAATTTATGGAATGAGTTTAACCACCAACAGGTTTTTGCCCGTTATGAACCGCGTTTTGAACAGCCTGAAATGTTAAAAGCTGACGTAGCGCAAGAACAGAATCCACGCGCATATCTTGCCAAAATATTTGAAGGGGCCATTGGACGATGGACAGATGGTGACTTTCATCATGAATATGATGAGTCTTGGCCACATTTTAAAGAAAGAGTCGAAACGGCGTTGCAGCAACTTTGTGATGAGTTAGCAAAAACCAAACCTCGTTATGCAGTCGTTTTTACCTCTGGTGGTGTGATTTCTGTAGCAATTGGAAAATTACTTGAACTGAGTCCTAATCGAACTTTTGCGTTGAATTGGGCAATTGCGAATACAAGCCTCACGACTTTACGATTGGTTGGAAATGAAGCTCAGGTTTTAAGTTTAAATGAACATCATTTTATAAAAGCTGAGCGTCCAGATTTACTGACATGGATTTAAAATAAGGATAAAAGCATGGCGAAGACAATTTTAATTACAGGTGCAAGTTCTGGTTTAGGCGCGGGTATGGCGTATGAATTTGCAGCCAAAGGTTATAACTTAGCGATTTGTGCACGCCGTTTAGACAGATTGGAAACTTTAAAAACTGAACTGGAAAATCAGTACGGTATTAAAGTCATTGCAAAAAGTCTGGATGTCACCAATTACGATCAAGTTTTTGAAGTATTTCGCGCCTTTAAACAAGAGTTTGGCTATTTAGACCGAATTATTGTAAATGCGGGAGTCGGAAATGGCCGTCGTATTGGTAAAGGTAATTTTGAAATTAACAGAGCCACAGCTGAAACAAACTTTATTTCTGCTTTAGCACAGTGTGAAGCAGCAGTTGAAATTTTTAGAGAGCAAAACGCAGGTCATTTAGTGGTCATGTCATCCATGAGTGCTATGCGCGGATTGCCAAAACATTTATCGACCTATGCAGCGAGTAAAGCTGCGGTCGCTCACTTGGCTGAAGGTATTCGTGCTGAATTACTGGATACACCAATTAAAGTTTCAACCATTTTCCCAGGTTACATCCGTACCGAAATGAATGAAGGTGCTAAACGTCTACCTTTTGAGGTAGATGCCAAAACAGGATGTAAAGCTTTGGTCAAAGCTATTGAAAAACAACCTGTAAAAGCTTATGTGCCGCAGTGGCCATGGTTACCAATGAGTATTGCTATGAAGGTTTTGCCTTTAAGATTAGTTAATAAATTAGGATAAAAAATACCCCCTAAA
Source organism: Acinetobacter sp. WA-87 (assembly GCF_039938935.1). Lineage (NCBI taxonomy): Bacteria > Pseudomonadati > Pseudomonadota > Gammaproteobacteria > Moraxellales > Moraxellaceae > Acinetobacter > Acinetobacter sp. WA-87. The sequence goes on from NZ_JBDUVF010000001.1 coordinate 159,462, forward strand.
TTTAGGGGGTATTTTTTAATTAAAACTTTTTGGTGTAATTGACAAAAAAACGGTCTTCGTCAAAGTCATTGCCGTGCTTAACATTGTAATCAATACGAATATATTGCAGAGCCACGCCTTTTAAGAAGGGTTGCTGAAACGCATAGTTTAGAATGACATTTGACTCAGTTTCATGATTTTTTTCACCATTGGCTGCTTTAAAGTCATTTCCGTAAACATATTTCACCATCGCATTTAAGCCCGGCACGTAATCTTTAAAGTCGTAGCCATACATGACATGGTAAGACTTTTCATCTTTTTTAAAGAATCCCGTGGCATTCCAGTTAATGAAGTAGGTCTCTGGCAAAAAGCCATCCGGTAAGGGATAGGCTGACTCGCCGATAATTTGCTGGTAACCCAAACCAAAGGTATGATTTTTTACTTTGAGTGTTTCTAAAACTCCAATGTTTTGCGCATCGATATCAAAAATATTGCCGTCATTTTTTGCATTGAAGTACTTAAACTTAGAAGTAAGCGTAAAGTTAGGTTGTTTCCAATTATGCTCTAATCCTACATAGTGTTTGTTGTAGAGGTCTTCTAAATTACCAAAGTAATATTCGCCCTTGAGTGACGGCGTAAATTGATAGCGCAGGTCAATGTAATTCAAGCCATCAGATTCTTTGGTAATGCCATTTGAAGTGAACGAAAACTTTTTAAAGTCTTCTTCATTTCTTGGCGACACTTTTTCCACTCGGCCAATTTCGGCATAGAGCTGATCTGAAAGTTGTGACTTTAAGTTGGTTCCCCAATACGAAGTGAGTAACTGACGACTAGCATCGACTGCCGTTACAGGTAAATCTAGCCAGAGTTCACCGACACTTAAAAGTGTTTTGTCATAGCCCAGCTTTAAAGTCGCGCCGTATTTTAAATAGTCTGAAGCCTGAGATTGCGTTTCTTTATTAAAAGGCAGAACAGTATCTGCGACGTGTTTGTCAGAACTTAAACGCACGGCATATTGAACAGAAGCATCAGCCCCAATCGTGATTGGCTTGTCTGCTATAACTAACGGAGTGTCATGCATTTTCGATTTATAAAATAAAGATGCTGCCTGAGACCAGCTACCCGTATCTTTGAGTGCATCATTATCAAAATCGCGATTGATATAAGCATTCTTTAAAGTGAATTTCCATTCATCTTCAGTTTGCTGATTTGGATTTGCAGCCCATGAGTTGCTGCACATCAGTAATAAAGTGGCAACAGCTAAAGTGTGTGGTTTAAAGCGGTGAAATAATTCCATAATCCATTTCCCAAGTGTAAGCCAGTCCTCGGCACTACGTAATTTTGAATATTTCGGTACTCTCTAAGCGTTTAGTTAGAGAGTACATTTTTGCAATTGGTGAGACCTATTAATTTAATTTTTCAAGCTTCATGCTTTGACTAAAGAATTTGCAGCCTTTAAAAAGTAGAATTAAAGCCAGTACACAAGACAAACCACCCACAATAGATAAAGAAGAACCCACCATTAATGGGCTACCAAAAACTTTATCTGTAATTATGGCTACCAGTGTTGTACCAATACCGAGTCCAATTAAGTTACTCACCAAAAGGAATAGGGCAGAAAGGCGTGCTCTAAATTGGTTGGGTGCTAACATTTGTAATGCTGTTGCCGAAATTACTAGAGGGAAAGATGCAAAGAACATTGCAGGAATCAGTAAGCTGACTGAAAGCCAGAGTTGATCTGTTTGGGTAAAAAATGCAATTGGAATAATCAGGCCAACAATCCCAATCACACCTGTGAACATCGGTGCATCTTGACGACCTTTTTTTATAAACCAGTCGTTTAGCCAACCTGCACAAAACACGCCTAATGTATTTGCAACTAGCAATATAGTGCCGAGCATATAGCCTGTTTCAGTCGGCACGAGTTGAAACTTACGAATATAAAATGCTGGTGTCCAACTAGTCAGACTGTAGAGTGCCATTGCATAAAAGGTAAAACCTAAATAGTGACAAGCAAATGTTTTTGCATGTTTCTTGATAAACTGAAGGCACTGCGTGAATTTAACTTGGTCAACTTGTCCGCTTTGGTTGAGCTGTTGACCTTTACGTGCAGGGTCTTTAACGGTCAAAATAAAAAGCAAACCAATAATGATGCCGGGTAAACCTACTACAAAAAAGGCAATTTGCCATGCTTTAAGTGCGCCTAATAGTGGAACTTCAATGAGTGTCACGCCTTTAAGTAAGTTAATCACATAACCGCCAACTAAGAAGGCAATACCTCCACCCAAAAAAGCGCCAATTGAATAAATCCCGACCGCGCGGCCTAGTTTGTCCTTACTAAACATGTCGCTGAACATTGAATAAGCGGCTGGAGATAACGCAGCTTCACCCACACCGACTGCCATACGGCTCAAGAACAGTTGAATAAAGTTTTTACTTAGGCCACAAGTTGCCGTTGCTAGACTCCAAACAATAATCCCGATTGAAATTAGTTTTGGTCGTGAAAAACGATCGGCAATATAGGCTAAGGGTAAACCCATAACAGCGTAAAACAGTGAGAAGGCAAGGCCATGTAACAGGCTAAATTGTGTATCTGAAAGTTGGAGATCTGCTTTGATGGGTTCAATCATCAGCGCCAGAATTTGGCGATCAATAAATGAAAATATATATGCCAACATACAAAGTGTGACGACATACCATGCATAAGCATTGCTTTTCTTTTGTGTCCTTTCAACAGCGATATTACTTTGGTTCATACACTTAATCCTTATGTATAAAACGCTTAAAGAAATTGATATCTAACTTTTATTATTCCTCTGAAGTTTTCGATATTTCCCCCTTTTAGATAAGAATAATAAATAGGCTAGAAATGAGTAATTTGGTCTCGTACAGACCGGAAGAGTGCGTCTAAACCCAATTAGGAGTTAATGGGTTTTTAAAGATCATGGAATTATTATTTTCTTTTTATATGTAAAATTCCATTACTTATTGAGTATGTTAGAATACCTAAAAAGTATGTTAAGTAAACAGATAGTAATAATTTATTAAATTAAAATACTGATTTTTATTTATTTTTTAATATTAAAACTTATTTTAATAAAGAGCAGCGAGAAAAGAAGAACTGTTTCATGCTGCTCTTGAGCGCATTGAACCCGATATCAAGTCAAATAATTAACTTGATGGCATGAGATCAAATAATTTTTTTAACTGGTGATTTAAATTGTGAAGCTCATCTTCTGAAAAAGCATTTAGGATGCCTGCCAAGGTAACCACACTAATTTGATTAATCTGTTCAACCAGCTCAACACCTTTGGCCGTTAATTTCACCATCGAGATGCGTTCATCGGTGGTAGAAGAGTAGACCTCAACAATTCCATCTTCTACTAAGCGATATACAGCTTTTGTTGCCGTAGTTAACTTTAAGGTAGAAAGATTAGCGATATCGGTAATGCTGGCTTCACCCAAAGCATTAGTACTTAAAATGATTTTACGGCGTGTATTATCAATACCTAGTTTTTTTATTGATTTTTCAATGAGTTGTGAATATTTTCCGTTAACTTGGGATACCCAAAAAAAAGGGAAGTTTTGAATACTCGACGGTTCTTTATTAGGAAGAAATTGTTCTAAATGATCAAGCATAGCTAAGCAATAACTTAGTGAAAAAAGGGTAATCCTATTATAAACAAAATTTTGGATATTTCCTTGAGAACAAATTATAAAAAATACTTGACAATTCCATTAAATTTTCCGATATTTTGATTAATGAATAAAAATACATGGAAAAGTGAATGAATATTGTTAGCCAAAGCGTGCACAAAGGAAGTGGCAAGCTCAAGGTGATGGTCAAGGACACAATTGATATTCAAGGTCTAAAAACCATTGCTGGTAGTCGAGCTTTATTAAATGTTGAACCTGCTCAAGATGATGCTGAGGTGGTTAAAAACATTTTAAAAGCTGACTGTGAAATTATTGCCAAAACAAATTTGCACGAATTGGCTTTTGGTATTACAGGCATTAACCACGCTTTTGGTACACCCATCAATCCAAAATATCCTGAACTTATTCCAGGCGGATCTTCGAGTGGTTCGGCTGCGGCAGTTGCTGCTAAACAAGCTGACTTTACTTTAGGTACAGACACGGGTGGCTCTATCCGTATGCCCGCTGCGTGCTGCGGAGTTTTTGGATTAAAGCCAACTTTCGGTCGCGTGAGCAGAAAAGGCGTATATCCGCCGTCAAGTTCTTTAGATTGCGTGGGTCCTTTTGCAAATTCAGTCGAGATGATTGAAAAGGCCATGCAAATTATTGATCCAACTTTCAAACCTACTGAATTTACTAGTGCACCAAAACTTGCGGTTTTAGATGTCAAAGCAGATGAGGTTGTTTGGAGCTGTATTCATCAAGCACTTCAAAAAGCCAATTTACAGACCACTTCAGAAAAGGTTGAACATTTTGAAGCAGCTTATGATGCAGGCATGCAGATTATTAACTATGAAAACTGGCAAGCTTTTGGTGAGTTAACCCAAACAGGCTTAATTGGTTCTGATGTAAATAGTCGTTTATTAAAAGCAGCCCACACCACTTTAGAGCAAGTGCAACAAGCGGAAGCTGTGAAAGAGCAGCTCATCCAAGAACTCGATGCTTTATTAGAAAAATATGATGCATTGGTTCTACCGACACTTCCGCAAATTCCACCAAAAGTTTCTGAAGCTGAAAACACTGTCGCTTTTTTGAATCTTACTGGTTTAGTTCGACCATTTAATTTATCAGGTCATCCCGTTATTTCAGTACCACTTGAAACCAGTGAAGGTTTACCAGTGGGCTTACAGATCGTATCGAAGCATCAAAAAGATGAGCAATTATGCGCTATAGCTAAATTTTGTGTTGATGCAATGCAATAAATTACAAGGAGTTAGATGATGAATAAGTTGTCTAAAATGGAGTTTGATTCTCAAGATAAAGCAATTGACTTAGATGCTTTGTGCCAAGAAATTCGTGAGCGTGCCTGTACAGGTGAATTTGATAATCAGGCTTATGTAAGCCAAGACGTTATCGAAAAGCTAAAGCAAATCGGTGTTTACCGTGCACTGGTTCCTAAACGTTTTGGTGGTGAAGAATGGTCACCAAGACAGTTTTGTGAATTGATCGAGACTTTATCTAAAGCTGATGGTTCAGTGGGTTGGGTAGCAAGTTTCGGTATGAGCCCTGCGTATTTAGGAAGTTTGCCAGAAGAAACGCTTAAAGAATTGTACCAAAACGGACCAGATGTGGTGTTTGCTGGAGGTATTTTTCCGCCACAACCTGCTGAAATTACCGATGAAGGTGTCGTGGTTCGTGGACGTTGGAAATTTTCCAGCGGCTGTATGGGAGCAGACATTGTTGGCGTGGGGATTTCACCGCTTAAAAACAATGAAATGCAGGGTTTACCACGCATGGCAGTGATGCCTGCGAAAAAAGCCAAAATTGAAATGACTTGGGATACCGTTGGCCTAAAAGGTACGGGAAGCCATGATTTAGTCGTTGAAGACGTATTAGTCGAAAAGAAATGGACCTTTGTACGTGGTGAACCTTCAAAACTAAGCGAGCCATTTTTTAAATATCCGTCACTGTCTTTAGCGACTCAAGTCTTAACCGTGGTGGGTATTGGTGTTGCAGCTGCTGCATTAGAAGAATTTGAAAAATTAGCGCCAGGTAAAGCATCTATTACGGGCGGGTCAGAAATTGCAAACCGTCCAGTGACTCAATATGAGTTTGCTCAAGCAGATGCAGAGTTTCAGGCTGCAAAATCTTGGTTTTATCAAACCATGGATATTGTCTGGAATGAAATTATTGCTGGGCGTGAAGCAACTGCTGAACAAATTAGTGATATGCGTCTGGCATGTACCCATGCAGCGCGAGTTTGCGCCAAAGTGACCCGAAAAATGCAAATGCTCGCGGGTATGACAGCGATCTATACCAACAATCCATTTAGCCGTTTTGTGAATGACACCAACGTGGTGACTCAGCATGCCTTTATGGGTGATGCGACTTTACAAAATGCAGGCTCAATCAGTTTCGGGTTAAAGCCAACCCCAGGTTATTTATAAGTTTAATTTTTAAAAGGATATTGAGATGGAAGCTAAAAAATCATTACGCGTTTTGTTCTGCATGGGTATTAACCAAAACTTTTTTGATGCAGAGCCTGCTGAAGCAAAAGCAGTTTGGGCAGCGTTTGGTGAAATGTGGAATGGTATTCATGACTTACCGGGCGTACATGTTTTTGGAAATCTTGATGATGACCAAAGCATGGTTGGCCCAAGTGCTGGCTGGCCTTGGACAACGTACTTGCTTGCAGATGTTCCAGATATTGAAACAGTACATGCGGCTTGTAACTTGTTTAGAACGACGGTGGTGGGTGAAGGTCCATACAAACTTTGGAAATATTGCAAAGTTGAAGCTCGTGTTGGGCGCGAATTGATTATCCAACGTTAAGGCGACCGCAATGACTGACAAAGTGAATTTTGCAGAAATCTTAGAGCGACTAGAACAGTTAGAAGCGCACAACGCCATTCGCAACTGCCTGAACCGTTATATGGAAATCTGCGACGAGCTCAATGCAAATACAGACCTTGACGAGCTGATGAATCTTTTTGATCAGGACTGTATTTGGGAAGGTGTTGGCGAGAAATATGCCAAATCCTTTGGCCGTTATGATTCTTGGCAGTCGATTTACGACATGTTTAAAAGTTATACCCAAAAAGAATCTCACTTTGTTATGAATGCACACTTTGTAAATTCTGAACAAATTTATGTAAATCAAAATGATGCATATGCTTCATGGCTGATGTTGCAAACTTCAACGTTTAAAGATGGCCGTAGTCATTTGAATACAGCAAAGCTCACCGTGAAGTTTCAAAAGCAAGCAGATGGAACATGGAAAATTAAACATTTCCAAACACAGAATATTTTCAGTCGTCCCGTATCGCATTGGCACAGTGAAGCCGAATTGCCAGTACCTTCCCAGGAATGACCCAGGACATATTTAAAAGGACTATTGATATGAACAGTATTATCCCGACGCATAACATTGGCACTGATTACGATACTTTGGTTCAAAGTGACCGTGCCCACACCTCTCTTTATAAAGATGAACGCATTTTTGATGAAGAAATGGAAAAAATCTTTTATAGCACTTGGGTGTGGGTTGCACATGCCAGCGAAATTCCAGAAGGTGGAAGCTATAAAACGATTAACATCGGTAAACAGCCTGTGGTTGTGGTGCGTGACCGTAAAAAGAAAGTCCATGTACTTTTAAACCGTTGCCGTCACCGTGCAGCAACCGTATGCGAACATAAAAAAGGAAAAACCAATAGTTTTGTATGTCCGTACCACGGTTGGAGTTACGCACTTGATGGTAGTTTACGTGGTGTGCCATCTCCAGAAAGCTACGGCGATTGTTTAGATAAGTCAGAATTACCGCTGGTGAGTCTACGGGTAGAAGAATATAACGGCATGATCTTCGCTTCATTTAAAGAAGACATTCAACCGCTTGAAGAGTTCCTTGGGCCTGCGAAAAAATGGATTGACCTGTTTATGAAACAAGGTGCGGGTTATCCAATTAAAGTGTTGGGTGAACACCGTTTCCGTTTTCCGGGTAACTGGAAAATCCAGCTTGAAAATACCACCGATGCATATCACTTCCCGTTGGTACATAAGTCATTCTTAAGTTCTGTAGATGAAAAAACAGAAGAACTCTTTAACTTCGAAAACCAACCGGGCTTTGTTGAAGACTTAGGTAATGGTCACAGTGTTATGGTGATGATTCCTGATCTTGTCGATTTAGACGAAGAGCTCATGGAGCGTCCAATTCAAGAGCGTTTTGAAGATTTGGCTCAAGCTTTGCGTGATGAAGGCCATGAAGAATTAGAAGTGCGCCGTATTGTTCGTGCAGTCGGTGGTTCTGGCTTTAACTTAAATTTATTCCCGAATATTGCATGTTCGATGGCGTTCTTCCGAGTGTTACAGCCAATTTCAGTTGCAGAAACAGAAATTCATCACTCGGTAATTACGATGGACGGTGGTCCACAAATTGCCAATCAATATCGCTTACGTTTGCATGAACATTTCCAAGGTCCATTTGGTTTTGGTACACCAGATGACTCAGAAGCTTGGGAGCGCGTACAGCACGGTGCCAATGCGGGTAATGATTTATGGATTATGCTCAACCGCGGTTTACCGGGCGAAGTCAAAACTGAAGATGGCTTAAAAAGTGATGTCAGTGCTGAAACAGGTATGCGCGCAGCATATCAGCAGTGGAAAAAGATGATGAAGGCTTAAGGAGAGAGCAATGAATATGAATCTGCAATTATTAAATGAAGTCACTGCTTTCATCTGGGCTGAAGCAGATATGTTAGACCACAGTGAATATCGTGAATGGCTGAATTTATGGAATGAAAAAGGCATTTATATCATTCCAATTGACCCAAACCTCACTGACTACGAAAACAACTTAAATTATGCCTATGACGATAATCATATGCGTACTTTACGTGTACAGCGTCTTGAAAATGGTGAAGCGATTTCTACAGCGCCTAAAGCAAATACTGTGCGTAGCATTTCTCGTGTAAGAGTGATTCAAGATCAGGATGATGAAATAGTTTTACGTTGTGCTCAAAACTTACGTGAATTCCGTAAAGAAAACCTCAAGCATTACACAGCTGATATTACCTACCATCTAACTCGCGATGCGGCTACAGGTTTTAAGATTAACCGTAAAATCATTAACTTGGTTAACTCAACCGATACCTTAGCTGGTATTAGCTACATTCTTTAGGAGCGGTAACATGAAACAAGTTGTTTTAGTGACAGGTGCTGCTTCTGGACTCGGTAATGTCATTGCTGAATATTTTGCGAGCCAAGGCCATCAAGTGATTTTGTCAGCGAGTACGCTTGAAAAAGCCGAAAACGCCAAGGCACAAAGTCAATATGCACAACATATGTTTCCCTTGAAATTAGATATTTCAGTTGAGGCAGATTTTCATGCTGCGGTGCAATGGATTGAAGAGAAATTTTCTAAACTTGATGTGTTAATTAACAATGCCACCGTAACCAAAGCAACGCCGGTATTAGAAATTACTGCAGCCGATTTTGATTGGGTGACCCAAGTTAACCAACGCGGCACCTTCCAAGCTTGTCAAATTATTGGTCAATATATGGCTAAAAAAGGTTATGGACGCATCATTAATATGGCGTCGTTAGCAGGACAAAATGGCGGTACGGCAACAGGTGCACACTATGCGGCAACCAAAGGTGCGATTGTGACGTTAACCAAAATTTTTGCCAAAGAGTTTGCGGCAAAGGGGGTGACGGTCAATGCGGTTGCACCGGGTCCGATGGAATCTCCAATCGTTCATAGTGTGGTGTCTGACGAAAAAATGGAACAGTTCATCCAAAATATTCCGGTTAAAGCCTTAGGAAGTATGCATTTTATTGCTGAAACTTGTGGGTTGCTTGCGAGTCCAAATGCGGGGTTTGTGACTGGCGCAACATGGGATATTAACGGTGGTTTATTCATGCGTTAAGCCAATCGCTTAACCATGAAAAGGGAGTTAAATCATGACTACACTTTATGATGTTGTCGTTAAAAATCGCCATGTGGAAGGTGGAAATATTGCAGTCATGGAATTTGAATCTGCAACTTCTACAACATTGCCAAAAGTTGAAGCGGGTGCGCATATTGATGTGCACTTACCAAATGGCATGGTGCGCCAATATTCACTTTGCCAAAATCCAAATGACGAAGGTAAGTTCCGCCTTGGAATTTTACGTGACCCTGAATCACGTGGTGGCTCAGTCTCGGCTTTTGATGAAATTAAAGATGGCATGCAAATTCAGGTGAGCGAGCCAAAAAATTTATTTCCACTTTTAAAAGCCAAACACAGTGTATTGATTGGCGGTGGAATTGGAATTACGCCGTTAATCACGATGGCCTATCAACTTGCACATGAAGGTGAATCATTTGAGCTTCACTACTGTGGGGCTAGTCCTGAACATTGTGCTTTTGTTGATGAAATTAAAAATGGTGAGTTAGCAAAATACACGACTTTCCATTTTAAATCCGAAGGTGCAAGCCATCGAGCATTTTTTGAATCTGCTATTAAAGATATTGACTTAGAGAGCCATATTTACACCTGTGGTCCAGTCGGTTTCATGGATTGGGTGATTAACCTTGCCACGACTCATGATTTTCCTGAGCAGCAAATCCACAAAGAATATTTCCAAGTCGAAACTGACATCTCTGGAGATTCATTTGAGGTGGTGGCTGAGCGTAGCGGAAAAATCATTATGGTTGAAGCTGGCGAAACCATTTTGCAGGCTTTGGCTAAAGAAGGCATCGACATTGAAATGTCTTGCGAGCAAGGCGTATGCGGAACCTGTATGTGCGATGTAATTGAAGGCGAACCTGATCATCGAGATGTTTATTTTACTGACGAAGAAAAAGCCAGCAATGAACAAATATTGGTGTGCTGTTCGCGCTCTAAAACACCGAGACTAGTTTTAGATATCTAATGTTCTCGCGATTTATATGGATGTAAGAGAAGGTTTAGGAGAAAGATGATGAATGTATTACAACAAATAGATGAGTTTACGGTCGATCCACTACAGTTCCGACGAGCATTAGGAAATTTTGCAACAGGTGTTACCATTGTTACTGCACAAAATGCACAAGGTGAGAAAGTCGGTGTAACTGCAAATAGTTTTAACTCGGTGTCACTCGACCCACCGCTTATTTTGTGGAGTATTGATAAAAAATCGTCAAGTTTTTCAGTATTTGAACAAGCCACACATTTTGCAGTCAATATTTTATCGGGCACGCAAATTGAACTGTCTAATAAGTTTTCGAGACGCAATATTGATAAATTTGCAGACACCAATTTTCAACTTGGTGCAGGACGTGCACCAATCTTAGAAAATTGTTCTGCGGTATTTGAGTGCGAACGCTATCAAGTGATAGAAGGTGGTGACCACTGGATTATTGTTGGTAAAGTGGTTCGTTTCCATGACCAAGGCCGAAGCCCGTTGGTCTACCATCAAGGCGCATATTCTTGTGTCATGCCGCATCCGAGCCTTCAAGTTAAGCAAACTGAACAGAACGGCGTAGACCAAACACATTATGGACACTTATATAACAATGTCTGCTATTTAATGAGTCGTGCTTTTAAAGCCTATCAAACCGACTATATTCCTAAGCAAATGGCTTCTGGGTTCCGTACTAGTGAATCACGTCTCTTACTTGTTTTGGCTAGTGGTACTGCTTCAAGTAAGGAAGATTTACCGCGCGATATTGCTATGCCAATGCAAGAAGTTGAACGGTCGGCTGAAATTCTAAAATTTGAAGGGTTGCTGGTCGATCACGATAATTTGTACGCACTGACTGAGAAAGGTAAACAAACGGCGCAGTATTTGTTTGATATTGCCGATAGCCACCAAAATGAGGTGTTTAAAAAGTATTCTGAGGAACAAAAGGATATTTTTATTACCATGCTGCGAGATTTTGCAGGAGTAGCATAAGTCCCATTAAGCTGATAAATTGAATTGATTTATCAGCTTCTTTACATCTAGCTGACTATCATCAAAACAATTCCAAGGATAAGGAATTTTTGGCACACAATTTGTTTATCAATAAAACAAGATTGCAAATAAGCCAAGACAGTGCACCACCACAAACGCAAAATTTTGAGCGGTTGCACATGTATAGAGAGGTAAGGGATGAACCAATATGTAAGCGATGCATTACTCACATGGACGCACCATATTAAAAGTGTGTGCGGCAATTTTGAAACCGATTTTGACGGAACCCGTAATTTATTCATTGGTGAAGTTCAGTGCTTTTTATTGGGCGATACTGAAATTGCTTTTATCAAAAACAATGCCAATAAGATTGTCCGAAAAGCCGATGAAATTGATCGAGTGAATAATCGCTTTTGTTTTTTGATTTTGCAGTATTCGGGAAAAATGCTGCTCGAGTATAAAAATGAAACTCTTAGCCTAAATGAAGGAGATATTGTGTTGGTCGACCCAGTCGAAACCATTTCAATGTATCCGCAAGGTTTGGTAAGTCAGATTTCAGTCCATCTGTCGCGTGAAAAATTACTGAAAGAAAATATTAGTACCGAATATTTTGGAAAACTGATTACGCAAAATATGAGTGGTTTTTTACTCAAGAATATTTTGAAAAATATGTCTGCTGAAAACATCAAACTTTGGTACGCAACTGAAGATGGTAATGCTTTTGAAGATGCATTGATTGCCTTAATCAAACCGACAATTAATTATAAAAATATTAATAGCTCCAATAACCTCATGGAAAAAGCTGAGCGTTATATTATAGAAAACTTAGCAAAACCAGATTTAACACCTAAATTAATTGCAGAGCATATTGGAGTGTCGCTACGTCATCTCTACCGTCTATTTCTTCAAGAAAATTTATCTATTAACAAATATATACAGCTCAAACGCCTAGAAAAAGTTAAAGCAGATTTGCTTGATAAAAAGAACAAACAAAGCTCAATTACCCAAGTTGCCTTGAAATGGGGTTTTTGGGATGGCGCTCATTTTTCAAAAATCTTTAAAAAGACTTATGGTATTTCCCCTAAAGAATTTAGAGAGGGTATGTCGGTTTAATTCTTTCATCTCTCAATGTCATTTTTAGACAAGTTCGACGTCATTCTTGAACAAGCTAGCCCTATGTAACTGTGTTGAAATTAAATTCATTAGAACAGGTTAGATAAGCTTAATAACCATAAAACTATTAAGTTGGTCTAATGAATTTCACTCACAGGAAGTGCATTTTAACTATCTGATTCAGATAGTTCAGGGATAGATGAAAAGGATGAAACCAATGCGTAAACAACGATTATTGAATGACATACAAAAAATACTGGCACTTAACTTATCAATCGCTGCAAGCTTTTGGGGACTCAATACTCAAGCGTTTGCTCATGGCGGCCATGCCGAAATGGTCTCACTTTATCAAAACATGAGTGAGCAAGGTGCTAAAGTTGTTAAAGATGATTTTACCAATACTTATATGATCACCAAAGGTTCTATGGTGGTTCGGGCCAAACCCAATTCAGATCAGGTCTTGGTGAATGGCAAACCTTTCAAACTCAGCGTGCCTTTATTAATTAAGGATGGTAAACCTGTTATTGGAAAAGATTTTTTTAATGAAGTATTCCAGTCTGGTTTAGATCAAACTTTTAAAATTGAAAATACGTTTCACCCGCTCAATAGCCTAAACTCTGACGAAATCAAAAAGACCTTTGATGTGATTAATCGCTCGAAATACGCCTATAAAAATATGCGTTTTGCCGAGTTAAAGCTTAAAGAACCGGAAAAAGCCAAAGTCTGGGATTACTTTATTAATCACAAAGAATTTAAAGAAGATCGTATTGCCTCATTTATTTTGTTAAAGGGTAGTCAAGCGATTGAAGGTGAAGTTAACCTTAACACTCAACAAGTCACTAAATGGAATGTACTTAAAGACACTCATGGAATGGTGTTACTCGATAATTTTGAAGCCGTACAGCGTGTAATTGAAACGAGTAAAGAATATCAGGAAGCTTTGCGCAAACGCGGCATTACCGATGCGAAGAAAGTGATTGCTACACCGCTAACTGTTGGATATTTTGGCGGTAAAGATGGGCTTGATAAACAACTCAACATATTAAAAGTCGTCGCTTATCTCGATGTGGGCGATGGCAATTATTGGGCACATCCTATTGAGAACCTAGTTGCTGTAGTCGATTTAGATAAAGAGAAAATTATAAAGATTGAAGAAGGTGCGATCATTCCTGTGCCAATGGCAAATCGACCTTATATGTCGGATAAGCCCGTAGCAAGTAAGCTAAAACCACTCAATATTACTGAACCTGAGGGTAAGAACTTTAGCATTACTGGCCAAACCATACATTGGGGGAATTGGTGTTTGCATGTGGCGTTAGACTCTCGTGTTGGCTTGCAGCTTTCAACAGTGACCTATAAAGATAAAGGTGTGAAGCGTAAAGTCATGTATGAAGGGAACCTTGGTGGAATGGTAGTTCCATATGGTGACCCTGATATTGGATGGTACTTCAAATCTTATTTAGACTCTGGCGAATACGGTATGGGAACACTTACCTCATCTATTCTTCCGGGAACAGATGCACCTGACAACGCTGTTTTACTTGATGCCGTGATTGCAGACTATAAAGGCCAGCCACAAGTGATTCCAAATGCCATAGCTGTATTTGAACGTTATGCTGGACCTGAATATAAACATCATGAAATTTTTGGCAATCAGGATGCGAGTGAAGCTCGCCGTGAACTTGTGGTGCGCTGGATTAGTACGGTTGGAAACTACGATTACATGTTTGACTGGGTATTTGCCCAAAATGGTGTAATTGGAATTAATGCGGGTGCAACGGGTATTGAAGCTGTTAAAGGCGTTAAATCACGCACCATGCATGACAGTACCGCAAAAGAAGATACCAAATATGGAACTTTAATTGACCATAATATTGTGGGCACAACGCATCAGCACATCTATAACTTCCGCTTAGATATGGATGTCGATGGTGAAAATAACAGCTTTATGCATATGGACCCTGTGGTGAAAGCCAATGACAAAGGTGGTGTTCGTACAAGCTCAATGCAAATTGATAGTAAAGTCATTACCAATGAGCAAAATGCGGCTGAAAAATTTGATCCATCCACTATTCGCTTACTCACCAATTTCAACAAGGAAAATAAATTAGGCAATCCAGTTTCTTATCAAATTATTCCTTTTGCAGGTGGAACACACCCTGTGGCGAAAGGAGCTAATTTTTCTAAAGATGAATGGTTATTTAAACGTTTGAACTTTATGGATAAGCAAATTTGGGTGACTCAATACAATCCAGCTGAACGCTATCCTGAAGGGAAATATTCAAACCGTTCAACTCATGATACAGGGTTAGGACAATTCATTGGCAACAATGAAAATATCGAAAATAAAGACCTTGTGGTGTGGATGACAACAGGTACAACCCATGTAGCACGTGCTGAAGAGTGGCCAATCATGCCAACAGAATGGGTGAATACACTCATCAAACCTTGGAACTTCTTTGACAGCACCCCGACTTTAAATTTGGGTGAACAAGAGCAAAACACACAGCACGACCATCACTAAACGAGTAAATGATCTAGGGTGGGTAATGAATTGTTTACCCACACTTGAGCACGGTTAGGCCGTTCGCAAAAAAAGGAATTTCTCAATGAAAAATTTATTTTCTCAGGTTGTGAGAGGGACTCTCTTTGTCTCATTTTTTTCAACTGTGCATGCCGGTGAGCTTGAAATTAAGCCAACTTTTGAAGCAACTTTTGGAGCTTTTAGTAGTGGTAAAAGCTATAACGGCGAAAATCTAGAGGATGAAAGAATTAATTGGCAAGAAGGTCATCTTAAATATGGTGCTAAAGGACAGTACACCTTTAAAAACAATCAGCTCTATGCAGGTTTGAGCGGTATTAGCTCGGCAACATTTGGTGATGGTGATGCCGGCCAAAATAGTAATGGCAAAGAACGTAAAACAGATGTAAATGAATGGATCATTGGTTTTAAAGATGGCACTAATAAAGATGAGTTGACGACCTATGATTTAAGTATTGGTCGGCAAAATATCATGATTGGTGACGGGTTCTTCATTGCAGGTGATGCGTTAAACCTTGGTAAAGCGCCTGCGGATGGTACATTAGATCGGGGCGGGGCATATTATCTGGCAGCTCGTCGAAGCTTTGATTTTACAAGTTTGCTTCAATACAAACCGCAAGAGAACACAACCTTAAAGTTGGCTTATTTAAAGTCCGACAATAAAGCACAATTTTCACCTGAACTCTTTGTGACTGATCTGATGTATCAGCTTAAAGATAAAGGCGTTGGGTTCACCTATTTAAATGTATTAGACCTTGATGATGCTGAACACATTTCAGGGCGCAAAGATCTTAAAAACTATGCTTTACGTTTGAATTATCAACCTTTACCAGAATTACAGCTCAAAACTGAGTTTGTGGTGCAAGATAAAAAAGATGGCAAAGAAAATGCTGGCTACTTGGCACTGAACTATAACTTTTTATCTTCAAAATATACGCCCTCATTAGGCTATCGTTTTAGTCATTTTTCAGACCAATACGACCCTATGTTTTATGGAAATACAGTCGGGTTTGGTACATGGTTTCAGGGCGAAGTTGCCGGAAACTATGCGGGTCCATTTAATAAAAATGCAGATATTCATCAAGTTTCTTACATGATGAACTTGAAAGAAAATTTTATGTTGGGTGCTTTGGCCTATAAGTTCAAAACAGTAAATAAGTCTTTAACCAATGTGGATGGACATGAGCTGGATGTATTTTCGGTCTGGTCGGTTAATAAAAAATTCAACGTTATTCCTTTAGTGGGAATCTATAAACCAAAACACGATATCCATAGCGGTGGTACTCAAAACTACGATGACAAAACCAATGTCTATGCGCAGTTAATTTTGCAATACATCTATTAATAGATCCTTTTAAATGAATTGAGAGAAATAAAAATGAGTGAAGTTCAGATTTTACAAAGCGTGCAGCAATTTATGGCACGTCAACATGGACATTTTATTGATGGAAAGTTAGTTGCTGCCGAGCTTTTAGATAAAGTGGATATTGTGAATCCATCGACTGAACAAGTTGTTGCTCAAATTAGTATTGGTAGTCAACACGATGTTGAAAGCGCGGTGAAAAGTGCTGAACATGCTTTTCAAAATGCTTGGGCTGAAACAACGCCGTATGAACGTGGCGTTAAACTGAACAAGCTAGCCGATTTAATTGAGCAATATGGTGAAGAACTTGCACAGCTCGAGACGTTGTCTACAGGAAAACTTATCAATATTTCCCGTCATCTTGAAGTCGCACAATCCGTTATTTTCTTAAGGTATTTTGCGGGTTGGGCAACTAAAATTAATGGTCAAACCATGCAACCCTCTATTCCTTCTATGCAAGGTGAAAAATATACGGCATTTACTTTAAGACAACCGATTGGTGTGGTTGCAGGGATTGTGCCGTGGAATTTCTCACTGATGATTGGCGTTTGGAAAATCGGTTCAGCTTTAACAACTGGCTGTACCATTGTGCTTAAACCAAGTGAGTTTGCCAGCTTATCTTTATTACGTTTAGCTGAACTTGCCATTGAAGCAGGTATTCCGGCTGGTGTAATTAATGTGGTTACAGGTAAGGGCGATACAGGGCAATATTTAATTGAGTCGCCACTCGTTAAGAAAGTCTCATTTACAGGTTCAGTACCAACAGGTATTGCGATTGGTAAACTTGCGATGAGTAGTGATTTAACCCGTGTCAGTCTAGAGTTGGGTGGTAAAAATGCCATAGCCGTTTTGGCCGATGCAAATATTGATGAAATTTTGCCGACTTTATTGCAAGCAACTTTTGTGCATCAAGGTCAAGTTTGTGCATCTCCAGAGCGTTTTTTTGTACACCGTACAAAGCATGATGAACTAGTTGATAAACTCTCTAAAGCACTCTCTATTTTCAAAATTGGATCGGCTATGGATGAGGGAAGTATGTTTGGTCCACTCTCTAATCAGCCACATTTTAATAAAGTAAAACATTATTTAGATATGGCCAAAGCCAACAACCAGATTATTGCAGGGGGTGAGGCTCTAGATCAGACAGGATATTTTGTACAGCCGACTTTAATTTCCTTTAAAAATAAGGATGATCCTTTATTTTCAGAGGAAACTTTTGGTCCAGTGGTTGGGATAATGCCATTCGAAACTGATGACGAACTCGTTCAACTGATGAATCAGTCGCGCTTTGGTTTAACCGCAAGTATCTGGACAAATGACTTATCTAAAGCTTTGCGTTTAATTCCTAAGATTGAAGTAGGGACCTTGTGGGTCAATATGCATACGTTCTTAGACCCATCAGTTCCATTTGGCGGGGTAAAAGCTTCAGGAATTGGCAGAGAGTTTTCAGATGCATTTATTGAAGATTACACCGAATTAAAATCGGTGATGATTCGGTATTAATTTTAAAAACTAAATGCAGATATAAAAAATGGCCCTATAGGCCATTTTTTTGAATCATTAAATTAACCTAATAAAAAATCCTTTAGGATTTTATTAAAAGCTTCAGGCTGTTCTACATTGGAAATATGAGATGCTTCTATTTCTGCAAGTTGTGATTGTGGAATGCGTTGCTGCATAAATTCCCCATCTGCGACAGTCGTTACTGGGTCTTGAGTTCCAGCAATCACCAATACAGAAATTTTAATGTCTTTTAATTGCTCTCGGACATCCGCTTTAGCCAAAGCCTCACAACAATTGGCATAACCCATTGCGCTGCCAGCACTTAAGTCGTTACACAGGTTGTTGACAATTGAAGCATGACTTTGGATAAAGGGATCTGTAAACCATCGCGAAGCTGCTGTGGCTGCGATTGGCTGTAAACCTTGCTCACGTACTAATTTTGCACGGTCAAGCCATGTCTGTTCTTGTCCAATTTTAGCGGCAGTGTTTGCCACAACTACATGACTAAAACGGTCAGGGTAGTGAATTGCCAGCCATTGACCAGTTAAACCGCCCATAGAAATACCACAAAAAGCAGCTTTGCTAATATTTAGATTGTCAAGTAAACGGATAACGTCTTCACCTAGTTGCGCTATAGTGTATGGGCCGTCAGGCGTAGATGATGAACCGTGACCACGAGTGTCATAGCAGATCACAAAAAATTGATCTTTTAACTCATTAAACTGTTTTTGCCACATACCATAGTTGGTACCCAAAGAGTTGGAAAACACCAGAGCAGGGGAAGATGGCTCGCCAAAGGTTTGATAGTTGATTTGTGCATCGGCAGATTGAAAAGATCGCATTTGTTTCTCCTTAAAGTGCTTCAACACGTTCAATAATCAATGCGATACCTTGACCTACACCAATACACATTGAACACAAAGCGTAACGACCACCTGTTTGCTCAAGCTGGTTTAAAGCTGTGGTCACTAGGCGTGCACCTGATGCACCAAGCGGATGACCTAATGCAATTGCACCACCGTTTGGATTTACCTTGCTGCTATCATCTGGCAAACCTAAATCACGGGTCACTGCCAATGCCTGTGCAGCAAAGGCTTCATTGAGCTCAATTACATCCATTTGCTCTAAAGTCAGGTTGACTTGTTTGAGTAATTTTTTAATGGCTGGTGCCGGAGCAAAACCCATAATGCGTGGTTCTACACCCACCGCTGTTGAAGCAATGATCTTGGCACGTGGTTTGAGGTTGTAAGCCTGAACTGCATCATCAGAAGCAATCAGCAATGCTGCTGCACCATCATTAATACCTGAAGCATTGCCTGCAGTGACTGTACCATCTGCTTTAACCACAGGTTTAAGTTTGCTTAAACCTTCAAGGGTGGTCGATGCACGTGGATGTTCATCGGTATCAATCACAACAGCATCACCCTTACGCTGAGGGATTTCAACTGCCACGATTTCTTTAGAAAAAAAGCCTTTGGCTTGCGCGCTTGCGGTACGTTGTTGGCTCACCAAGGCAAACTGGTCCTGATCTGCACGATTGACGTTGAACTGTTCAGCGACGTTTTCGGCAGTCTGGGGCATGGTGTCTACACCATACAATTCTTTAAGTTTAGGGTTAATGAAACGCCAACCCATAGTGGTATCTTCAATCTTCTGACTACGGCCAAAAGCACTGTCAGACTTACCCATCACATAAGGTGCACGGCTCATACTCTCTACGCCGCCTGCAATCACCAAGTTCGCTTCACCTGCTTTAATAGCACGGGCAGCAATAGCAATCGCATCGAGTGAAGAACCACACAAACGGTTAATGGTGGTTGCCGGCACCTGATAAGGTAACCCAGCAAGCAGTGCTGACATACGGCCAACATTACGGTTATCTTCACCAGCTTGGTTAGCACAACCATAGATCACATCATCGACCTGTTCCCAATCTACACTTGGGTTACGCTGCATGAGAGCTTTAATCGGCACAGCGCCAAGGTCATCGGCACGGACAGGTGCAAGGCCACCGGCATAACGGCCGAATGGAGTACGGATGGCATCGATGATATAAGCGTTTTTCATTCTTACATTTCCATTTTGAAATCTGTTGCTGTCATTGCCACAAATGATGGGTTTATCCATTCTTCCTTTGCATAGGCAATGCCTCACTTTTGACAGGGCAAAAGTGACAAAACCCTTTGTTACTCAGACACAACATCCCTGTTGTGCTGAGCAACGAGGCGACATTCATGTCGCCACCTCGTATCCACTAGCAGTTTGCTATCGTGACAGGTGACATGGATGTCACCCGTTGGACAGGGAGGCAAGGAAGCCTCCTCTGTTCAACATAGATTTTTGTTACTTTTCATCTTTGAAAAGTAAGGTACTGCCTATACAAAAGGCTTTTGAATATCAATGTAATTCAAGGCCGTGATGCTATTTATTAACTGTAGCGACTACATCATTTACAAACTTAATTCGTTGCATCAATCAAAGTTGCACCTGTTAAAGCCTGCAACTCATCGAAGCTAAGACCTTCAACTTTCTCAATCACTTTTAAACCATCTTTAGTCACGTCAATCACACAAAGATCGGTGTAAATACGGTCAACGCAGTGTTTACCCGTAACTGGATAGCTCAGCTCAGCCACAATCTTCGGCTCACCTTGCTTAGTTACATGGTCTGTGGTGATAAATACTTTTTTAGCACCAACCGCCAAATCCATCGCACCACCCACGGCAGGAATCGCATCCGGTGCTCCCGTGTGCCAGTTCGCCAAGTCACCATTCGCAGCAACCTGAAATGCCCCAAGTACGGCAATATCAAGGTGACCACCACGCATCATCGCAAAGGAGTCACCATGGTGAAAAAAGCTGCCGCCTTCAAGCATAGTCACAAACTCTTTACCCGCATTAATCAGTTCAGGGTCTTCTTCACCTGCCGCTGGTGGTGGGCCAAAAGCCAATAGACCATTTTCAGAATGAAGGAAAATATCTTTGTCGTTAGGTAGATAGCTCGCAATTTTGGTTGGTAAACCAATACCCAAGTTCACATAGGCACCATCTGGAATGTCTTGTGCCACACGTTTTGCAATCTGGTCACGGCTGAGTTTCTGGTAGCTCATGTTATTTCTCCTTATTGCTTACTGTGCGGGCTGTACTTGTACAACGTGCTGTACAAAGATACCTGGGGTGATGATGTGCTCTGGATCTAGGTGGCCTAGCTCAACCACTTCGGAAACCTGAGCAATCGTGACATCAGCAGCCATGGCCATAATCGGGCCAAAGTTACGTGCAGATTTACGGTAAACCAGATTGCCCCAGCGATCGCCCTTGTAAGCTTTAATCAAGGCAAAGTCAGCCTTGATCGGATACTCAAGTACGTAATCTTTCCCATCAATCTCGCGGGTTTCTTTGCCCTCAGCCAAAAGAGTTCCAAAGCCTGTTGGAGTAAACACAGCACCAAGTCCCATACCTGCTGCCTGAATACGACAAGCCAGATTACCTTGTGGTACTACTTCAAGCTCGACCTTTCCAGCACGGTACAGTTCATCAAACACATAAGAGTCTGACTGACGTGGGAAAGAACAGATTACTTTTTTAACCGAACCTGCTTTAAGCAGTTTAGCCAGACCATAATCGCCATTACCGGCGTTATTGCTGACAATTGTTAAATCTTTAATACCCAGTTCAATCAGTCCGTCAATGAGTTCAGCGGGTTGTCCTGCGGTACCAAAACCACCAATCAGAATGGTTGCACCATCTTTAATCTGCGATAGTACCTCGCTAAGAGAGGACTTACTTTTGTCAATCATGTGAGAAACCTTAGAGCATGAGGTAACGTGATGTATTACTACCGCTAAAAATTTATTGAAATTCTTAATGGTAGTAATAAATGGAATAAATTTTGTGAGTCAAAAGCGAACTTTTAACTCACATACACTTTCAATTAAGCGCTAGCGCGACGACGTTCAACTTCAGTTGAAGGAGCCGCAGCGGCATCTTTAACAAGTTCGATGTTAAATGTGATGTGCTTGAAAGCGTGATCTAAACCACGGCGTTGGATTTCAGCTGGGTCAGTTACATCAACTGCTGTTGCCACTAAGCCATCACGAGTTGCGAAGGCAAAGTCGTCCCATAAGTACTCATCACCCTCAATGTTGAATTGAGTAGTCAGCTTGCGGAAACCTGGTGCAGAAACAAAGTAGTGGACGTGAGATGGACGGTTACCATGACGGCCTAATTTGTTAAGAAGGGCTTGAGTTGTACCTTCCGGTGGGCAACCATAACCTACAGGCATCGTGGTTAACGCAACATATTTACCATCTGCATCCGTTAAAATACTACGGCGTAAGTTGAAGTCAGATTGAGACTTATCAAAGAATGAATAGTTACCCAAACTGTTAGCATGCCATACTTCAACTTTAGCATTTTCAATGATATTACCATCAGTATCAGTCACAGTACCTTCAATAATTAAGGTATCGATTTTGCCAGATTCTGTACCATCATCCATACGCGCAAAACCAACTGATTCAGGCGCACCCGCTACATAAAGTGGACCTTCAATAGTACGAGGTGTGCCGCCAGTAACGCCAGCTTTTGCATCAGCTTCATCAGCACGTAAATCAAGATAGTGCTCTAAACCTAAGCCAGCTGCTAAAAGTCCAAGTTCGTTTGCTTGGCCTGCATCGGTAAAATATTCCAAACCTTTCCAAACTTCAGAAGGCTGGATGTCTAAATCTTCGATGGCTTGAAATAAATCCCCGAGAAGGCGCACAACAATTTGTTGAACACGTGCATCGACTTCACCTTTAGCAGTGTCGACATTCATTTGTTTTACAAGCGCATCAATTTGTTGACGGTTCATACTAAAACTCCTTAAGTATGCAATACGGTTTTGGGTGGCAGCGCTGCGGGCATTTTGTTTTGCTAGCGAATAAGTGCCGCCACGTTCCTTGTTACCTTCTGAATAATCTGCTTGGTTTTTAAATGGACTTCAGAGATCACATTTAAAAAATTCTTTTGGTTTACGAATCATCATCACGAACAGAAGAAGGGTGGCGATTAAGTGCCATCACTTCAATGTCCATGTATGGATAGAGAGGTAAGCCCTGTAAAATGTTGTGCAATTCTTCATTGCTCTCAACATCAAAAATACTAATGTTCGAGTACTGGCCTGTAATACGCCAGATGTGACGCCATTTACCTTGACGTTGTAAATCTTGCGAGTAAGCCTTTTCAACAGCCTTAATTTCATTTGCTTTGTCGGCTGGCATATCAAGTGGAATATGCACATCCATACGTACATGAAATAACATGGGAAACTCCTTATCCTGTTGCCTTAACGACGTAATTTCTCAATCTTATCTTCATCAATTTCAATGCCTAAGCCCGGAGCTGTTGGCAAATGCAATTCAAAGTTTTCGTAACGTAGCGGCTCTTTTAAAATTTCTTCGGTCAGTAATAACGGACCAAATAATTCAGTACCGAACGCTAACGTTTCAAAAGTTGCAAATGCATGAGCAGAAGCAATACTTCCTACAGGGCCTTCAAGCATGGTACCGCCATATAGGTCGATTCCAGCTAAACCAGCAATTTTGCCAACTTCACATGCTTCAATCAGGCCACCTGATTGTTCAATCTTCACGGCAAATACATCTGCACCATGATTTTTTGCAATACGGTATGCGCTGTCAGGACCAGTTAAGGCTTCATCTGCCATAATTGCGACATCAAAACGCTGGGTGAGGCGAGCAAGTGCTTCGGTATTTTGAATTGCACATGGCTGCTCGATTAAATCGATTCCACCATCTTGTAGCTGTTGAATACCTTGAATACATTCAAGTTCTGACCATGCACGGTTTACATCTACACGTACACTAACATCAGCACCTAATGCTTTTTTAATCGCAATCACATGGTCAACATCTTGCTGTAAAGGACGCGCACCAATTTTAAGTTTGAACGTGTTATGGCGCTTTAGCTCTATCATTTTGCGAGCTTCAGCAATATCTTTTTCCGTGTCACCAGACGCAAGCGTCCAAAGCACAGGTAAACTATTACGCAGACGTCCACCTAAAACTTCGCTTAATGGCACACCTAAACGTTTGGCCTGAATATCAAGTAGGGCAGTCTGAATGGCACATTTGGCAAAGCGGTTGCCATTAATATTTTTACGAATCAGTTTTAGCGTTTGTGCAACATTTAAATCTTTAACTGATGTCAGTAATGGTGCAAAGTAAGTATCAATGTTGGCTTTGACACTCTCAGGACTTTCTTCACCATAGTTCAGCCCACCAATGGTGGTGGCTTCACCCCAACCGACAATACCATCCGTGGTCGTAATTTTAACGAGTACCAAAGTCTGGGTACGCATAGTAGTCACAGACAACTGGTGAGGACGGATAGTTGGAATATCCACAAGTATGGTTTCTATGGTTCTATACATGAAGTTTCAACTATTACGAACTTGTTTGTATACCATAGAAGAATGTAATAGCCTAAAATAGATATAGAACGGTATTTTAAGATACTAAAAAGGTATATTAATGGAATTAAGACATCTACGTTATTTTGTTACCGTGGTTGAAGAACAGAGCCTGACCAAAGCCGCAGAAAAGCTTTTTATTGCCCAGCCGCCTTTAACACGCCAAATCAAAAAACTAGAAGAAGAATTAGGGATCGATTTATTCGAAAAAGGCTCTCGTCCATTAAAAGTGACGGAAGCAGGGCTGTTTTTTTACCAACATGCGGTGCAAATTTTGACGCATACGGCTCAAGCTGCTTCGATGGCTAAAAAAATGAAGCTAGTCGAGAACGTTGTTAAAGTAGGGTATGTGAGCTCGCTTCTTTATGGGCGATTACCGCAAGTCATTTATCTATTTAGACAAAAAAATCCTGACATTCATGTTGAGCTTATTGAATGTGGTACAAGAGATCAGGTCGAGGCTTTAAAGTTAGGAAAAATCGATTTAGGTTTTGGTCGCTTGCCAATTAGTGACCCTGCCATTAAAAGGCTTTTACTTCGCAAAGAAAAATTAAAACTCGCAATCCATAAAAAACACCCATTAAGTGAGTTCCAAGAGTCAGGAATTTATTTATCTCAAATTATTAATGAGACGATTTTTTCTTATCCAACTACACCTAAACCAAATTTTTCGACCACTATTCAAGCTTTATTTACCAAATTAGGTCTAGTTCCTGCGAAGCTAACTGAAGTCCGAGAAATTCATATGGCACTTGGACTAGTGGCATCTGGCGAAGGTATTTGTATTATTCCGGAAAGTGCCTGTGATATTGGTATGAAGAATCTAACTTACTTAAATATCTTAGATTTAGAAGCCTATAGTCCAATCTCTCTATCCATGCGAAACATGGATCAAAGTTCTTATATTCCTAAAATTTTAGATTGTATTGAAGAGATTTATAGCGAAGAAGATGTGTCTAGAAACTTGAATTTATAAACCTTTAAGGTTTTTAAAGTAGATGTTTCATGTTATTTTAAAACTTTAAACCTATAGGTAATATGTAAAAGGAATTATTGAATGAGAAAAATTTTAGGTTTAGTTTCACTTATTATGTCTACTAGCGTTGTAAATGCAGAACAATTAAAAGAACAAGAAAAAACATCTCCTTATAGCGCGAATGTTACTTTTGCTAGCCAATATATTTCACGTGGTTTTCAACAAACTTGGGGTAAACCAGCCTTACAAGGTGGATTGGATTATGCCAATCCTAATGGTTTTTTTGTAGGGACTTGGGCATCAAGTGTCAGCTCTAACTATCTGCGAGATGCCTCGGTTGAGTGGGATTTTTATACAGGTTATTTAAAAACAATCGATAAATTTTCAATTGGAATGTCGGTTTTTTACTATTATTATCCTGGTGCGAAAAGTACACCAGAAACGGGCAGTAGCAGTTACAACTATGGTGAAATTGTACCTCAAATTGGCTATGGTCCTTTAAGCCTCAAATACTTTGTGACTTACACACCAGATTATGCTGGTTATAACTCTAAAACCATGGGTGGACCTGCTAGTAAAAGATCGAGAGGATCAAGTTATTTAGACCTGAACTTTACCCAGCCTATCAATGACACTTGGACTTTTGGCGCCCACTATGGCTATGAAAGAATCAAAAACTTTTCAGAGTCGAATTTTCAGGATGTTAAAGCCGAACTTATTAAAGATTTAGGTGATGGTTGGAGTACAGGACTAACGTATACAAAAGCATGGGATAAAAATGCTTATTATAAAAAGTATAGCAATGGTGAGGCAGGTGCACCTGTTTCAAATCCGATCGATTCGACTTTTACAGTATCTGTAAAAAAGGTGTTCTAAGTTAAATTTATAAGTAATGCCTAATTAACTACGCGTGAAAAAATACCTCTAAATTCGAAATTTCAAACGTAGTTAAAATGGACTTTTTATTTATGCTTTTAAATTAATTACGGTAGGCAAATTAAGCACTATCTTAGTGTCTTCAGGAATCTCTAAACCTGGGATTATCCGTAGTGAAATATAAAATTGGAAATATAGAAAATTAGTATTTTTTGAACTCTAATAAAATTATTATGGATACTTAATATTAATCTTCAAAGACAATTGTGGGCTGATTATAAATAAAAACTATTATATGAAACAAAATAAGTATTGGCATTTAGATGGGGATTTTTTCATTCTTAAACTGTTTTATGTACACGTTCCAGTAGGTAGCTGTCTCGGAAAATACAAGGGATTTGTTGTGTCTAACTTTGCCTGAACTTCGTATTCCGTTTTTATACCTTCAGTAACGCAGTATACATTCAATTTTGCAGTTTAAGGAAATATTGATGTCGAATTCTGCTGTTGTTGATTCAGTTGCTTTTGCCTTAAGACAAGCTGAACTATCACAAACTGCGATTATTCCTATTCGTGCTGAACTTGGTGGTGAACAGGCAAATGTGGATATCGCTTATGCAGTACAGGAAATCAATACTGTACGTGCACTCTCGGAAGGGCGCCGTTTAGTAGGTCGAAAAATTGGCCTAACTTCTAAAGTGGTACAAGCCCAACTCGGCGTAGATCAACCTGACTTTGGGATGTTATTTGCTGATATGGCATACGGCGATGGCGAAACTATTCCAGCGGGTAAGTTGATTCAGCCAAAAGTTGAAGCTGAAATTGCGCTCGTACTCAAAAAGGATTTAACCCAAGCCCGACATACGTATGCAGACATCATTAGTGCGACAGACTATGCCTTACCGGCTATTGAAATAGTCGATAGTCGCATTGAGAACTGGAAAATCTCATTGATTGACACGGTTGCTGATAATGCATCAAGTGCAGCTTTTGTGTTGGGCTCATGTCCAGTACAGCTTAATCAACTTGATTTAGTTAACTGCAAAATGATTATGACTCGCGGTGAGGAAGTTGTTTCGCAAGGTGTTGGTAAAGCTTGTTTAGCCAATCCATTGAATGCAGCAGTTTGGTTAGCAGATGAAATGGTAAGACGCGGACGTCCATTACAAGCAGGAGATATTGTCCTGACTGGGGCATTGGGTCCAATGGTGGTGGCTCATCCTGGGGATGAGTTTAAAGTTGAAATTGAAGGCTTCAATTCAGTTGTTGCATGCTTTGCTGCTGAATAAAGGATAAGGAAATGAAAAAGATAAAATGTGCCTTAATCGGTCCAGGAAATATTGGAACAGATTTGTTGTATAAATTACAGCGTAGTGAAGTGCTAGAACCTGTATGGATGATAGGGATTGATCCTACTTCTGAAGGCTTGGCCCGTGCTGCAAAAATGGGATTAAAGACTACATCGGATGGAGTTGATGGTTTATTACCTCATGTACTTGAAGATGATATCAAAATTGCTTTTGATGCGACTTCTGCTTACGTACATGCAGAGAATAGCCGTAAGCTTAATGAGCTTGGCGTGTTAATGATTGATTTAACGCCTGCGGCAATTGGTCCATTTTGTGTGCCGCCAGTGAATTTGGAAGCTTTATTAGATGTAGGTGAAGTACCCAATGTCAATATGGTGACTTGTGGTGGGCAAGCAACTATTCCAATGGTCGCGGCAATTTCACGGGTACAAACTGTTAACTATGCTGAAATCATTGCAACGGTTTCTACTAAATCGGTTGGTCCTGGTACGCGTAAAAATATTGATGAATTTACCCGTACAACTGCTGGAGCAATCGAAAAAGTTGGTGGTGCTAAACAAGGTAAAGCCATCATTATTATTAACCCGGCTGAACCACCATTAATGATGCGTGACACAGTACATTGTTTAGTTGAAGAAGAGCCTGACCAAGTTGCAATTACTGAATCAGTCAATGCCATGATCAAAGAAGTCCAAAAATATGTTCCGGGCTACAAACTAGTGAATGGACCTGTATTTGATGGCAATCGTGTTTCTATGTTTCTTGAAGTAGAAGGCCTAGGCGATTATTTACCAAAATATGCAGGTAATCTTGACATTATGACTGCGGCAGCTGCACGTACTGCAGAAATGTTTGCAGAACGCGTTTTATCTAATCAAAAAGCTGAAGTTGTTTAAGGAGGAACCGTATGTCTAAGATTATTGTGCATGATATGACTTTACGTGATGGTATGCATCCACAACGTCATCAAACTACAGTTGAGCAAATGATTGCCATTTCAACCGCGTTAGACGAAGCGGGTGTGCCATTAATTGAAGTGACTCATGGTGATGGCTTAGGGGGTAGTTCCGTTAATTACGGTTTCGCTGCTGCAACAGATGAAGAGTATTTATCTGCTGTTGTACCACGCATGAAAAATGCCAAAGTGTCAGCGTTGTTATTGCCTGGCATTGGAACAGTTGATCATTTGAAAATGGCACATGAGATTGGTGTTTCAACCATTCGTGTTGCAACACACTGTACAGAAGCAGATGTATCTGAACAGCATATTACTGCTGCCCGTAAATTGGAAATGGATACAGTAGGCTTTCTAATGTTGGCACATATGGCATCGCCACAACATTTGCTAGAAGAGGCAAAGAAAATGGTGTCTTACGGTGCTAACTGTATTTATGTTACAGACTCTGCTGGGTACATGTTGCCACAAGATGTTACCGATCGGGTTGGGTTACTTCGTCAAGAACTTGATAGCAGTATTGAGTTAGGTTTCCATGGTCACCATAACTTGGGTATGGGCGTTGCCAATACTGTTGCTGCGGTTGAGGCTGGCGCAATTCGGGTTGACTTAGCGGCAGCTGGTCTAGGAGCTGGGGCAGGCAATACGCCGCTTGAGTTATTTATTGCAGTTGCAAATCGCATGCAAATAGAAACAGGCGTAGACTTGTTTAAAGTACAGGATATTGCAGAAGATCTTGTGATTCCAATGATGCTAAACCCAATTCGTGCTGATCGTGATGCAGCAACGTTAGGTTATGCAGGTGTATATTCATCTTTCTTGTTATTTGCAAAACGTGCTGAAGCTAAATATGGCGTTTCTGCGCGTGAAATTTTATTGGAGCTTGGTCGCCGTGGTACGGTTGGGGGACAGGAGGATATGATTGAAGATCTTGCCTTGACCATGTCAAAAGCGAAAGTAATGAGCGTATAAGTTTTTTAAAAATGTAAAAGAGCACTCCACAAGAGTGCTTTTTTACATCTAATGATTTGATTTAGATGAAATAACTTGGATATAAGCGTTATTTTCTATAAATGGATAGACATCATTTTTGATTGGATGTATTTCTATTTAAATAAAAAAACGATTAGAAAATTAAAAATAGCGAATTTAAATAAAGATATTTTAATGAAAAAAATATATATAACAAAGGTTTATTCTGGTTTTTAGGTAATGATTAATCGTTTTTAATGATCTGTTAAAAAGCCTCATTACTGGAAAAGTAACATTTTTTTTAAGGCATTGAGTTTAAAAAGAAAAATATCTTAATACTCTAGTCGCATTTTTCATAAAAATAGAGTTGAGCATGATAGGGCTTGGTTTCATGGATTGATTGAAAGGAAGTACGCAATGCGTCGTCAAACGTTATGGATCGCAATGGCTTGCGCAATAGCAACAATAGGGGCTACTGGCACATATGCAGGCTTTGTTGAAGATAGTCAGGTTCAGCTGAAATTTAAAAACTTCTATTTAGATCGTCAGTATGATGATACCCCTGCAAAAAACTGGGGGAGTTGGTCGCAAGCTGTGACACTGGATGCAAAATCGGGCTATGCACAGTTTGGGGCGTTACAACTCGGTATTGATGTGTTGGCACAATATGCCGTGCGTCTGGATGGCCGTGACCGTAACGCAGACTGGGTTCTGCCATACAGTGGGATTTCTGGTACAGGCACGGGGAAACAAGAGCGTCAGTTTGGCAAAATAGGAGCAACCCTTAAAGCGAAAATCAGTCAGACTGAATTACGAATTGGTGAAATCTTACCTATAACGCCAGTGGTTTCTTTTGATCCATCACGTCAATTATTAACGACTTATAATGGTATATGGCTAGAGTCAAAAGATCTTAAAAACACCAAATTAACGCTAGGTTATTTGGATAGTATCAATGCCCGTTATGAAAAT
Source organism: Acinetobacter sp. WA-87 (assembly GCF_039938935.1). Taxonomy (NCBI): domain Bacteria; kingdom Pseudomonadati; phylum Pseudomonadota; class Gammaproteobacteria; order Moraxellales; family Moraxellaceae; genus Acinetobacter; species Acinetobacter sp. WA-87. The sequence continues at coordinate 190,044 of NZ_JBDUVF010000001.1, forward strand.
CAGCCAATGGATTTTGGTTTGTGGCCTAAGCCATTAAATAATAAAGGCAAAACCGATGGCATGTATATTGCGGGCATTGATTACCAATTAAATAAAAACTGGTCTACAAGTTACTTTTATGGTGATGTGACGAATATCTATCGTCAAAATTACTTGGGAGTGAATTATAAAAACAATTATGACAAGTTAAAAATCGATTCACATGTGCGTTTTTTTGACAATGCAGAGTCGGGAGATGCCTTGTATGGTGATATTGATAATCGGGCATTATCAATAGGATCAACCTTAACTTACGGTCCACATAGTTTGGGGCTATCTTATCAGCAGATGTTTGGCGACTATGGTAGTAATCCGAGCGCAGCAACAGGAGCTCCATATTTTCCAACTATTGCTGGCTGGGTACCTCAACCTTATTTGGATAACTGGTCAGTTGCGAGCTTTATCCGTAAAGATGAGAAATCGGTGGGTGTGGCTTATAGCTATGATTTCAGTGATCTTGGCATTAAAGGTTTAAAAACCACTGCAAAATATTGGCATGGTTGGGGCATTGATTCAGCTTATGAATCAAGTGCATTAACAGGCAAAGGCAAAGAAGATGAATTCAACTTTATTCTGAATTACGTTGTGCCAGAAGGGAAGTTCAAAGGCTTAGGTTTTCAGTGGATGTATATCGATGTGAACTTCGACAATATTGCAGGCCAAGCAAGTGATTTGCAGGAACATCGTATTGCAACGACATACACCTATAAATTTTAAATAGTTTAAAATATTTATTTAAATAACAAATGGTTATTAATATTTTTTTTGTATCACCTTATCGTAAACAAGTATCAGTTTAGGCGCTGTGAACAGGTAAGATGAGTGAGTAAAACATTTAAAATTTGGCCTAGTAAAAGCAGCTTAATCTTGAGTTGAGCTGTATAAATTGTAAGAGGAATGACATGGGCACAGTACAAATCCCCGAATATAAAACAGATCCATTTTTTGGTTTGGAAGATAAATGGATTGAAACTGCAGCAGGCGAGCTCACTCATTATCATGAGCTTGGAGAAGGTACTCCCGTTTTATTTTTACATGGTTCGGGTACTGGTGTTTCAGCAGCAGCAAACTGGTGGTTGAACTTACCACAGATTGCTGAGCAGGCACGCTGTATTGCTATTGATTCGATTGGTTATGGACAAACTGTTGTTGCAGAAGGCACAGCTTACGGTATCCGTGCATGGGTAGATCATGCAGTCCGTGTATTAGATGCTTTAGGAATTGAAAAAACCTGGTTAGTAGGTAATTCTTTAGGTGGTTGGTTAGCATTCCAGTTTATATTGGATTACCCTGAGCGTGTACTGGGTATTGTATCAATGGGAACGGGTGGTGCTAAACAGACGGCAGCACTTAAAGCACATGCTAATCCTGAATTGACAGAAGCTGGTATCCGTAAAACTTTAGAAATGTTTGTGGTCGATAAGTCTTTAGTCACAGATGAGTTGGTTAAAGTTCGTTTTGCCTCAGCAAAAAATGACTACGCTTCGGATCGATTGATGGATGTTGTTGGTGCACGAGACCGTGACCGTTTTGAGTTCCCACTTGATTTTGAAAAGATGAAAGAGATTCAAGTTCCTGTACTACTCATTCATGGGGTGCAAGATGTAGTTATTCCTGTATCTCGTACATGGGATATTTTGAATATTGTACCTTATGCTGATGCTCATATTTTTAGTCAATGTGGTCATTGGTCGCAAGTTGAAAGAGCACAAGAATTTAACCAGATTATTAAACAATATTTAGCAGTACATGATGTTAAATAAAATATAAAAAATACAGGAAGGATAAATTATTATTCTTCCTGTATTTAAATTAAAAATTTTGGTTTTTTGTTGAGCCTCGTCATTTTATCTTAGACTTTTGTATTAAATAAGAGAAGTTAGATCTGGTTAATATTTAAGTAAAAAACTTTACTTAATAAATCCATGAATTCTTTAACCCCAGAATATTCTGCGTCTTTGCGATAGCTTACAAATAAATCTAAAAAAGGTAGATCGACATCAAGGGGTCTAGTGACAATATTGTTTAAAGTGAGCGGCTCTATATAGCTAGGCAAGATCCCGCAACCTAATCCCATCCCTATTGAATTAATATTAAATAAAATATTATGAGCAGTTTGCACAATATTAAATTTAATTTTATGAAGTTCAGCAAAATTAAGAATTGTATTATGTAAAATCGATGACTGTTCTGACGATGGGATAATAAAATCAATATTATTCAAAAGTTTCACGGGAATACGCTCGTACTGAGCAAGTGGGTGATCTCGAGGAAGCAATAGCATTAGAGGTTCACGTAATACAAACTGACTCTGAATTTCATCGTTATTTAAGTTATCTCTCATAAAGGCAATGTCAATTTCACCTTTCTTTAAGGCTTCCATTTGTTCGGTATTATTCATGCTCCGTAATTCAATTTTTAAGCTTGGATTTTGTATGCGTAAACTCGGAAGAACACACGGGAAAACTTTCATTTCTACTACTGGAACAAAACCAATGGTCAGTTGTTGTTTTTTAAATTTTGAAACTTGACGAGCCATTGCAATTGCTTTGTCCGCCTGAGCTAAAGTCAGACGGGCTTGTTCAAGAAATACACTACCTTCTTCAGTGAGTTCAACTTTACGTTTAGTACGATGTAGTAAAGTAACGCCAACCTCATCCTCAAGGTCTTTAATTTGTTGACTTAATGATGGTTGAGCTGTGTAGAGGCGAAGTGCAGCTTTACTAAAGTTGAGTTCTTCAGCCACCATTACAAAGTAGCGTAAATGACGTAATTCCATATCAGTTGTGATCCCAAAATCCTATTATTAACTTTGGATAGTTAATAAAATATGCAAAATGCTTGAAAACCATAAATCCGTTTATAAAACCACTGATTAGTATCAGTCGAACTTAATTTTAATATTTAAAATCTATAATGAATAATTCATAAAAAGTCTAATTTGAAACAAATAAAATATTTCACTTAAAACAGTTAAAAAATCATTATCCATTCAAATTGAATTTTATGTTGTGCGTTTTTGGCGACAGCAGGAGTGCTTCTCATGAATGGAAAAATTGAAGTGTGTGAAATCGATGCTTTAGTCGATGCACAAAATGGACGTATCTCGCCAACTATCTATACAGATCCACAATTATACGAACTAGAGTTAGAGCGTGTTTTTGGACGTTGTTGGTTATTTCTTTGTCACGAAAGCCAGATTCCAAAATCAGGCGACTTTTTTAATACGTATATGGGCGAGGACCCAATTATTGTTACGCGTCAAAAAGACGGTTCGATTAAAGCATTATTAAATCAATGTCGTCACCGTTCTATGCGGGTTAGCTATGCTGACTGTGGGAATACGCGTGCGTTTACCTGCCCATATCATGGCTGGTCCTATGGTATTGATGGTTCTCTTAAAGATATTCCATTGGAAGGTATCGCTTTTCCACATGGGGCTTGTAAAGAAGAATGGGGATTGCAAGAGGTTCCTCGTGTTGCAAGCTATAAAGGTTTGGTTTTTGGTTGTTGGGCAGATGACACACCCGAATTACTCGACTATATGGGGGATATTGCTTGGTATCTCGATGCAATGATTGACCGCCGTGAAGGTGGTTCGGAAGTTATTGGTGGGATTCATAAATGGGAAATTAACTGTAACTGGAAATTTGCAGCAGAACAGTTTGCTTCTGATCAATACCACGCGCCGTACTCGCATGCCTCTGCAGTACAAGTTTTAGGTGGTAAACCGAATGATGATGCTTCTAAAGCATTAGGAACAGCACAAACTGCACGTCCAGTTTGGGAAACAGCAGAAAGCTGTGTGCAATATGGTCAACGTGGCCATGGTTCAGGTTTCTTTCTGACCGAAAAACCAGATGCCAATTTCTGGGTAGATGGCCAAGTAGCAGATTACTTCCGTGAAACATATGAGGAAACCAAAGAGCGTTTGGGCGATATTCGTGCTTTGCGTTTGGCAGGCCATAACACCATGTTCCCAACTTTGTCTTGGCTGAATGGTATGACGACGATGCGTATTTGGCATCCACGAGGACCAGATAAAACCGAAGTTTGGGCTTTTTGTATCACGGACAAACTAGCACCGCAGCACATCAAAGAAGCGATGGAGTTGAATGCTTGCCGAGCATTTGGCCCAGCTGGTTTTGCTGAAGCAGACGATGGTGAAAACTGGATTGAAATCCAGAAAGTGTTACGTGGTTATAAAGCGCGAAAAAGCAAACTCATTATGGAAATGGGCGTTGGCAATGAAAAATACCGTGAAGATGGTATCCCCGGTATTACTAACCATGTTTTTTCTGAAACAGCTGCACGTGGCATGTATCGTCATTGGGCAAACCTGTTGATGCATGAAAAATGGGAAGACGTACAACGGGCAGATGAGGCTTATGAGCAAGAGCTTTTGAAAAAAGCGGCTAAAAAGGATGAGAAGGAGCTTGTGAAATGAACCAGATCATTGACTCATTAAAACCACAGCCAGTATGGCGTTCTATTGGATTGGAACTTCACCACGACATTAGTCAGTTTCTATATGCAGAAGCACAGTTGTTAGATGACTGGAAATTCCGTGATTGGTTGGACATCTTAAGCGAAGATATTTTATATACGCTCAAAACGACGACAAATGCGCAAACACGTGATCGTCGTAAATGTATTGCCCCACCATCAACATGGATTTATCACGACGACAAATTTGTACTAGAGCGTCGCGTAGCAAAATTAGAAACAGGGATGTCGTGGTCCGAAGAACCGCCATCACGTACTCGTCACTTGATTACTAATATTCGGGTCGAAGCAACTGCACAAGCAAATGAATATCAAGTTTTTAGTAATTATTTGCTTTATCGCTCGCAAAAAGAAAAAGACGTATTGACCTATGTTGGTAAACGAGTTGATCTGATTCGAAAAGATGATAGCAGTAGTTTAGGTTGGAAAATTGCTAAACGCGATATCACTCTCGATCAAGCGACTTTGATTTCTCACAATATTACGGTGTTTTTCTAATGAATAAGATTTTCGTTTGTCAGATTGATGAGTTGGATGAAGGCGAAGCGCTAAAAGTAGATTGTAATGTAGGTGATATTGCTGCACTCGCTGTGTTCAATTTCAATGGTGAGTTTTTTGCCATGAATGATAAATGCAGTCATGGTAATGCTTCTATGTCAGAAGGCTACCTAGAAGATGATGGCACGGTTGAATGTCCACTTCATGCATCACGTTTTTGTTTGAAAACTGGCGTACCACAATGTGTACCAGCGACTGATCCGATTCAGACATTCTCTGTCGTGATTGAAGATGGTGCACTTTATGTCGAAATGGCAGGAGTGTAATGATGGGCTGGCTAGAGGGTGAAGTTACACTAATTACCGGTGGTGGTTCAGGACTAGGGCTTGCGTTGGTTGAGCGCTTTTTGCAAGAGGGTGCACATGTTGGTGTGTTGCAACGGTCTCAAGCAAAAATAGATGAATTGATTGCACGCTATGGTGACAAAATTGTGGCGATTAATGGAGATGTGGCTAATTTTCAGGATAACGTTCGTGCTGTGCAGGCTACAGTAGAACGTTTTGGAAAACTGGACTGTTTTATTGGTAATGCTGGTATTTGGGATCATTATGCCGACATCGTTAACATGAGTGGCGAACAGTTAGATAAAGCCTTTGATGAAATCATGAGTATTAACACGAAAGGTTATTTACTTGGTGCAAAAGCAGCTTTAGATGAGTTACTCAAAACTGAAGGCTCGATGATTTTTACCTTATCTAACTCAGCGTTTTATTCATCTGGTGGTGGTCCAATTTATACCGCATCAAAACATGCTGGTGTAGGTTTAGTGCGTGAACTGGCCTATGAGCTGGCACCGAAAGTGCGTGTGAATGCAGTTGCTCCATCTGGTATGAATGTCAATGTGAAAGGTGCCGCATCCCTTGGGCAGGAAAATCTAGGATTACTTGATGCACGCGATCCGCAAAAAATTGGACAAGGCATGCCATTGAGATTCTTACCAGAACCAGAAGACATGACTGGTTCTTATGTATTGCTTGCATCTCGTCAAAATAACCGTCCATTATCTGGTGTTTTTATAAATGCTGACTGTGGTTTGGGTATTCGTGGCTTACGCCAAGCGAACGCTGGTTTTTTTGATGCTTAATTTTAATCCGATATTAATGGACTAATAAGACAGCTAAAAACTGTCTTATTTCGGAGCTAATCATGACTGTTAAACTTATTTGTGCTTCTCATAGCCCGCTAATGGAATTTGCGTCTCCAGCAGAAAAACAACAAGAACAAAAGGTGCGTAAGACTTTTGAAAAACTGGCAGCCGAGGTCAAAGCATATGACCCAACTTTAATTATTGCTTTTGGGCCAGATCATTTTAACGGCTTCTTTTATGACCTGATGCCGAGTTTTTGCGTGGGTGTACGTGCGACGGCGGCAGGTGATTGGAATTATGGTCCGGGTGAGCTCAATGTGCCAGAAAACACAGCATTAGGTTTAATTCGACGTGTACTTGATGAAGGTGTGGATGTTGCATATTCATATCGTATGCAAGCGGATCATGGCGTAACCCAACCGCTGCATTTTTTATGTGATGGTCAACTTAATCGTTACCCAACCATTCCAATATTTATTAATGGTGCTGCTGCGCCAATGCCTACGACAAAACGAACGATTGCTTTAGGACGAGCGGTTGGGGCTTTCATCAACTCAATTAATCTAGAAAATGAACGTATATTGATTTTGGGCACAGGTGGACTTTCACACGATCCACCCACTCCTCAAATGGGCTCTGTACCCCCAGAAGTTGAAGAGTTTCTAATTGCCGGACGTAACCCAACTGTTGAAGCTCGTAATACACGTCAGGCCAAAATCATTTCAGTGGGACAGCGTTTAGCAGCAGGTGACAAGAGCGTATCTGTACCACTTAATCCAGAGTGGGACGAACAGTTATTGGAAAAATTCAAAAATGCAGACTTTGCTGCGCTTGAAAATATGACTGAAGATGAGATTCGTCGTGAAGGTGGGCGTGGTGGGCAAGAAGTTCGTACATGGATGGCTGCTTTTGCGGCATTAGAAGCTGTTGGCGATTATGAGATGACCTTACATTGCTATGAACCTATCAGTGAATGGATTGCTGGTTTTGGCATTGTATCTGCCGAGCTGAAATAAAGGATAAAACGATGAATATTCAAACTATTGTCATCATCGGTGCTGGACAGGCAGGTGCAAGTGCTATTCTGGAACTACGTAATAACAAATACGACGGTAAAATCATTTTGATTGGAGATGAATCACATCTGCCTTATGAGCGTCCTCCTTTATCTAAAGATATGATTTTAAGGCCTGAACAGACCAAAATTGAAATTCTGTCACAACAAAAATTGAAAGATTTAGGTGTCGAAGCCATTCAAGGCAATGCGGTTGTACGCATTGAGCCTGAACAATATCAAGTGATTTTGAAAAATGGTGAAAGTATTCACTATGACAAGTTATTACTCGCGACAGGTGGGGCTCCTCGTCGTCTTCCAATTTTAGATGCAGTTGGTAAACATGTGTATACCCTGCGAAATTTGGAGGATTCACAAGCTTTGGTTCCAGTCTTTCAAGCAGGGAAGCGCATTTTGCTTGTAGGTGGTGGGGTTATTGGTCTTGAATTAGCATCAAGTGCTCGGTTTAAAGATTGTCAGGTGACCTTAATTGAACAAAGTCCAATGATTATGGGGCGTTCACCAGCAATTATTAGCCAATTTTTACTTGATGAACACCGCAACCGAGGGGTCGATATTCACTTAAATGTGCAAATTGCCAATGTCACCTTACGTGGTGAAGAGATAGTCGTAATATTGGAAAGTGGTGAAGAGCTGATTGCCGACGCTGTTGTTTATGGCATTGGGATTGTACCGAATGCTCAATTGGCCATAGATGCTGGTTTAGACGTCGATTTTGCTATTAAAGTGAATGAAAACTGCCAAACTTCTCATCCAGATATTTATGCTGCTGGTGATGTAGCAACTCAGTTGCGTGCAGATGGTAATTATGCCCGTATTGAAACTTGGGAAAATGCCAATAATCAAGCAGGCACTTTTGCTCGTCATGTCATGGGATTAGCGCAACCTAAAGCTAATCCATCATGGTTCTGGACAGATCAATATGATATTAATTTCCAATTCGTTGGGGATATGTCTGCAAAAGAATGGTATATACGAGGCAATATGAATCCGCAAGAAGACAAAAATGTTGGATTCACTTTATTTGGCTTAGACCAAGGTATCGTTGTAGCGGGTATTGCAGTCAATCAGGCGCGTGATGTTAGGCATTTAAAAAAATTGGTTTCTAGTTCTAGCGCCTTTGATAAAGATAAGTTGCTAGATGTATCTATTGAATTACGCAAATTAATTTAATTAGGATTGTTATACTAAAGGCCTATTTAATGTTGAAAAGAAAAACCGTCATGATTATATGACGGTTTTTTTTATTTTGATTATAAATATTTCTTATAAATCAATAGAATTAATAGTTAATTTGGACTGCATTATAACTTTTAACTATTGCTGAAGCAGTTTTGTTTCATCATGATTAATAAATTTTTTAGATATATAAATTTTGAAATTCGATGTTTTTTATTATAAGTTTTTGAAATTTAATTTAATTTTTTATTTCATTATAAGCAATTTGTCTAAGAATAAAATGTTTGAAAGAAATATAAGAATTTTCATTTTTTATTTTTTATGAATTTATAAAACTTAAGGCTAATGTAGAAATAAAAGCGGTTAATAAATGATGTGCTGTGATTTTTCAAACTGATAGAAAAGGATTTTTCTATGAACCGTGCAGGAAATAAGCACTCTATTATTACGATCGTCATTTGTTTTTTAATAGCTGTGATTGAAGGAATTGATATTCAGGCAGCAGGTATTGCGGCTGCTGGTATTCGAGAATCCTTTGGTTTAAATAGTTCTCAACTCGGTATTTTTTTTAGTGCAGGAATATTAGGTCTATTACCTGGTGCGTTAATTGGTGGACGTTATGCAGACCGCATTGGTCGTAAGATGGTATTGATTGGGGCCGTAACTATTTTTGCAGTATTTACCCTTTTTACAGTCTGGGTAAACACTTTCTATACTTTGTTATTGGTACGTTTTCTAGCTGGAGCAGGTTTAGGGGCTGCAATGCCAAATTTAATTGCTCTAGTTTCAGAAGCTGTTTCTAACGAAAATCGTGGGCGTGCTGTAGGTCTGATGTATTGCGGTATGCCAATAGGAGCCATCTTAGTATCTTTATTGGCAGCCTATGATGTAAGTGGACACTGGCAAACTATTTTCTATGTAGGAGGCGTGGTTCCACTTTTGGTGCTTCCTCTTATGATCAAATTTTTACCAGAGTCACGGGAGTTTTTACAAACTAGATTTCAGGATAAATCTATTACACGTATAGAAAGCTCTTTTAAAAATCTATTTAGAAATAACTATGCAGGGCAGACACTATTACTTTGGGCAAGCTATTTTTTTACCTTGATGGTTGTATACATCATGTTGAGTTGGTTGCCGTCTCTCTTTATGGAGTTAGGATTCTCTCGTCAACAGGGTAGTTTAGCTCAAGTCTTTTTCCAAATGGGCGCTGCACTAGGTACGGTTGTTTTGGGTATTCTGATTGATCGCTGGAATAAAGCTTATGTCATTATATTGATGTACATAGGTATTTTAGCTGGTTTATTTAGTTTAAATGGAGCTGGAAGTCTTACTGCGATGTATGCAGCTGCAGCCTTAATGGGAACATTTACAATTGGTGGGCAAGGCGTTTTATATGCATTTGGTAGCATTGTATATCCAACTGAGATTCGGGCAACGGGTGTAGGCAGTGCCGCAGCGGTTGGGCGTATTGGTGCAATGTTAGGACCTGCGATTGCTGGACAATTACTCGCGATGGGAAGCGGTGCTACAGGCGTAATTTCTGCTGCCATCCCTGGAATTATCATTTCAGCATTACTGATGCTTTTAGTGATTCGCAAATTACATCAGGCCCAATAATTTGAATATCACAATGAAAAAAGCTCATATTTAGGAGCTTTTTTCATATTTGGCATTATTTGAATGAAATTTCAAATTTGATCATCCGAATGTTTTAGTAAGTTCATAACTGTATCGAGCATATGAGTCGAATTCTGGTTTTACTAATCATCTATATTGAGTAAGAAAAATGTATTCAGTTAGCAAGGAAAAGCTTTGGAATCGTTCATTTATTCTGTGTGTATTGAACAATCTTTTTTTATTCATTTATTACTATGCATTACTCACAATATTACCACTTTATATTTTAAAAGAATTATCCGGTTCAATTAGTCAGGCAGGTTTAGCACTAACTTTATTTTTGATTTCATCGATTGCCATTCGTCCTTTTGCTGGTTTGATCATTGAACGGTTAGGCGAAAAAACCGCATTGCGCGGTTCAACATTACTGTTTGCATTTTTGGCCCTTGGTTATTTATTTATAAATCAACTATGGATATTACTGTTTATTCGGTTCGCGCATGGCATCTGGTTTAGTATTTTGACTACAGTAACAGTACCCATTGTAAATGAATTCATCCCAGAGCAGAGAAAAGGCGAAGGCATGGGATATTTCGTCATGTCTACAAATTTAGCGGTTGTATTTGGGCCAATGATTGCGCTAGCTACTGTACGTTACACTAGTTTTTATAACCTATTTATTCTTCTCACTTTAATTGTGTGTCTAGGTTTGGTTTTTTGCTTTCTTATACCAGTTGTGTCGTTAAAAGATAGAGAGGTTGTTCAAGTAAAGCAAAAAATTAGCTTGAACGATATTATCGAAAGAAGAGTGGTACCTATAGGTGTGATTGCATTATTTGTTGCGATGGCTTATTCAAGCATTATGAGTTTCATTAGTGTCTATAGCGAAACGAAACACTTACTCGCTGAAACAAGTATTTTTTTTATTATCTTTGCAATATCAATGATTATCGCGCGTCCTTGGGTTGGCTATTCATACGATAAAAGAGGAGCTAACTCAGTGATTTATCCTTCGTTTATTCTTTTTGCGGTAGGATTATTCTTGGTGAGTCAAATGCAAACCCAGTGGGAATATTGGTTTGCTGCGGTTTTAATTGGTGCAGGGTACGGATCACTTTTTCCTGTTTTTCAAACGATGGCTATACAAACGGTTGAGAAAAACAGAATTGGGTATGCCGTTTCAACCTTTTTTACTTTATTTGATTTAGGGATGGCAATTGGTTCAGTTTTGGTAGGATTAATTATTGCCCAAATAGGCTATGAGAAAACTTACCAGTTGTGTGCATGGGTAACGATAATGACTTTATTTTTATATCGTTGGCTATGTGAACGAAATATAAAGACAAAAATTGGGATATGACATGGAATTACGTCACTTACGTTATTTTGTTGCGGTTGCTGAAGAGCTAAATTTTACAAAAGCGGCATTACGAATGCATACGGTACAGCCTTCGCTCAGTCAACAAATTAAAGATTTAGAAGATGAAGTTGGTGTTCAGCTTTTTATACGCAGCAAACGAAAAGTCGAGCTTACAAAAGCAGGGGAAGTTTTTTTAAAAGAAGCTCTAATCATTTTAGAACATACAGAGAATGCTAAAAGTTTAACTGATGATGTTCAACTACAGGCGCTTAAAAAGGGGGAAATAGATATTGCTTTTACGCGTTATGCGGCAAATACAGATGAACTGGTTTCTATTCAAATCTTCCATGAGCCACTCACTTTAATTATTCCTAAAAACTCGCCAGAAGCACAGCAAGAACGCATTAGTATAAAAAGTTTTGAGCATCATAATTTTGTGATGTGTAATGAAGAAGCCTCACCTGAGCTTTATCGAATTATTGATGGTTTTTTTAAAAAATCTAAACTTAATATTCATATTGTGCAGCATTCAACCAACATCTTACTCAATGTTAATTTAGTTGGAATGGAAATTGGTTGGAGCCTTGTTCCTCAGTATGTTATCCCATTGTTAGGGGATAAAATTCTAGTTAAAAAGACGGTAGAACCTTTACCAATGATAGGTCTATATGTTTCTTATCGCAAAGATCATGTAAACAAAGCTATAGATTTAATTTTGGATGTACTTAAAAAACAGTTTCATCTAAATTTTGCATTTTAAAAAAGCCATTCTAAAGAATGGCTTAATTATATTTAGTTGATCAAATACATTTTTTGGAACAGCTCTTCACTTATACTATTTACAGTTTGAGGAATAGCGAGCCCTGCAATAAAACGGTCAGGTCTTAAAATCACCATAGATTGATTTGTTTGGCTAAACCATGAGCGAATTTCAGTGTCTACATCACCAATGGTAATTACATGTTCGTCAGAAGATCGATTCGGGGCGTCTAACTGAACCTCAGGTATGACTTGAATAAATTTAATGCCTAATTTAGCCCATTTTTTCATACTATTTGGTGCGATTCCCCAAGTAGGATTTACTCCCCAAGCAAGAATGGCAAAGTTATTACCAATCACTTCGTCGAGTAAAACTTTGTCTTTATTTTCAAGCTGAACATGAGGCTGGATGAACATCTTGCCAACAGGTGTATTTTTTTCTGGAAAAGGTGCCAATATGCCTTGATGATATTTCGGCATGGGTTTAAAACGCATTTCTAACAAATAACGTTTTATTGGTTGTATGTAATTTAGTACATAAGCAATACCGTCACGAACAACACCTTGCCATTTCTTTGGTGGAGCAAGAACATGTCCTGCCAAAACAGATAAATTAATCATGGCTTGAGCGTGGTCTTTTCTTTCTAGTTGGTAACTGTCTAGAATCTCTGGCTTTGCAATTTTTTTAATGACTAATGCCATTTTCCAAGCAAGATTAAAAGCATCACGCATGCCACTGTTGTAACCTTGACCTTGCCATACAGGCATAATATGCGCTGCATCTCCAGCTAATAAAATACGGTCTACACGAAAACGATCTGCAATGCGTGCATTATGAGTATAAACACGTTGACGTATCACTTCGATATTGTCTGTATGAGGTAAAACTTTACCTAATAAACGATTAATATTTTCAGGTTTACTCAATTCTTCCTGAGTCTCACCAGGCATTACCATAAACTCAAAACGACGAATACCATGTGGTAAAGCTGCCGATACATAAGGACGTACTGGATCACAGCATAAATATACATGAGGCGTCGCTAGTGGATCGTTGGCAAGGTCAATAACAATCCATTGGTTTGGAGCAGTTTCACCCTCAAAATTAATGTTAAGTGTACGGCGTACAAATGAATTCCCGCCGTCGCAAGCGATTAAATACTGCGCTTGAACAATTTCCTGCTTTTGATCTTTAGTCGTTAAATTTAACGTTACATGGTCTTTGTCTTGAGTGAAGCTATTTAATTGACGTGAAAAACGCACCTCTGTGGTTGGATAGGCTGCTAAACCTTCCAGTAAAACACGGTCAACTTGGGGTTGGATGAACGCATTACGACGTGGCCAGCCAAATTCGCGAGTCATAGGCTGAATATCTGCAAAACAGCGACCTTTAGGGGTTAAAAACCGCATAGCATGATTAGGAGTAGTGTGTGGTAAAACTTGTTTGATTAAACCTACTGATTGAATGGTGCGTAATGATTCATCATCAATACCAATCGCTCTTGGATAATCAATGAGTTGGTCTAGTTGCTCAATAACGGTAACTTGTACACCTTGTTTACTTAAATAATTTGCAATTGTTAACCCAACTGGGCCCGCACCTAAAATTGCAACTTCCGTGGTGTGATGATGTGGTTGATTCACAGTAAATATCCCTTACTATCAAGTTTTCTTATTAATATCAAAATTGAAACAAAGCTAAATTTAATCGATAGTTTAATAAGATGATTTTTTGAAGGGTAATGTATACATTTTTTATTTTAATACATTGTATTTAAATGTTTTTTAATTATTTTGTAATAGGTTTTTTAAATCCAATCATTGTTTTAAATTATATATTATTGCATGGAGATTGAGAGTGAGGTTTAATTAACCTTTTCATTTACCATTATTTTCATCTAACTATTTTCGCAAAAGTATAAAACTCAGTACTAGAAGAGATATCAACCTTTGATTTATCATAGATTTGGATGTTACATTTTTTTAAGCATGCTATTTTTTTATGACTCCTGAATTGTGAAATGACCAGAGAAGCAATCTAAAAATAAAAAGAGACCATAAATTGGTCTCTTTTTGATATTTCGAATAATAAACCTATAGTGGAGTAGGCAAATTAAGCACCACCTGAGCATCCTCTATAACATCTAAGCGTAAAATTTTTGAAGCGCCAAGTTCATTTAATAACTTTGTTAAAGGCCCCTCATTTTTCTCAAGTTGAACATTCTTTGGAAAAAGTTTTTGTGCAAAAGAAAGAATGTTGGACTGAACCTCTGTCTGGTGCCATTTTCCATCGACTACATGGAGCATGGTGGTTTTATTAATATGTGTTTCAGAATCGACACGTTTTAAAGTAGGAACAGCAGTTTTTAAACTTAAATCTAATTTTCCATTAACATCAAAAATATTGGCTTGCACTTCTTTTGAGTTAATCTCGACATCAATTTTAGTTAACCATTTTGGTAGTTGGTAACCATATACACCACGCACTCTGGCAATTTCAGTATCAACAGGCAAAGCTAAAACATGCGCATAAAAATGACGTTGACGCATCGATTTCATTAACTCTGCGATGTGTGGCCCACGAGCATTAGGCTTACGGACAACAATCGCAATCGACACTTCGTTATAAGGGTCATTGTCACAAACAGAATAGGTAAAGAAGGTAACGGCGACCAAACCATAACCTGGAAATGGTTGTAATGGTGTTAAGGCAGCAGGCAGTTTTGCTTTAATTTGCTTAATAGGCGCAAGTATGAGCAGTTGTACATTTGCACTACGATAATAAAAGTTGGGTGCCCAGACAGGACCTACTCGTGATTCCACAATTTTTTTAGGAATATGGCGGAAAAAGTCGATATTGCCAGCAGTTGGATCTTGAGCCACTTTGTCTAGGTCAGGATTCATTCTAAAGCGGTCATAATAACCACCTTTGGGTACTTTGACTTTTTGTTGTCCGAATTCAACCTCAGTAAATTGTTGTTTTATATTCATTGGAGTTCACCTTTACATTAATTGACTGAGTAGCTACCGTTGTCTTTATCAAGACGTGTTAATTAATAGCCAATGTGGGCACTATAAGTTTAAAGCTAACTTTAAAGTCAAGGCTTTAATTTTGACATGTCAAATCTTTGACATTTAAAAGAAATAAAATAAAAACAATTAAAGTTTAAAAAGATACAAACTTGATGAGTGTCTTCATATAAATTTTATTTTTAAAAGATGATTAAGATAGTTGACCTTAAAGTTAACTTTAAGCTTAGTATAAATATTCAAATCTTTATAACGAATCAGCAAGCAGTTTTTCACCAGGAGAACAAAGATGGGATATGTAACCACAAAAGATGGCGTAGAAATTTTCTATAAAGATTGGGGGCCACGCGATGCCCAAGTTTTATTTTTTCATCACGGTTGGCCTTTAAGTTCAGATGATTGGGACACACAGTTGCTTTTTTTCCTTAAAGAAGGTTTTCGTGTAGTTGCTCATGACCGACGTGGGCATGGGCGTTCGAGTCAGGTGTGGGATGGTCATGACATGGACCATTACGCAGATGACGTTGCAGAAGTGGTGAAGCATCTGAATATTAAAAATGCAATTCATATTGGCCACTCAACAGGTGGTGGTGAAGTAGCTCACTATATTGCTCGCCATGGTCAAGAAAACGTTAAAAAGGCTGTGCTTGTTAGCGCAGTACCGCCGCTTATGGTTAAAACTGAAAATAATCCAGAAGGTTTACCAAAAGAAGTTTTTGATGACCTTCAAAATCAGGTTCTCACAAACCGTGCACAATTTTTCCGAGACCTTCCATCTGGCCCATTCTATGGTTTTAACCGACCAGATGCGAAACCATCTGAAGGCATTATTGCTAACTGGTGGCGTCAGGGTATGACAGGCAGTGCAAAAGCACATTACGACGGTATTGTGGCATTCTCACAAACTGACTTCACCGAAGATTTAAAGAAAATCACCATTCCTGTTTTGGTGTTGCATGGCGATGACGACCAGATCGTGCCTTATAAAACGTCTGGCGTAAAATCTGCAGAGTTACTTCAAAATAGCCAACTCAAGATCTATCCGGGTTTTTCTCACGGTATGTTAACTGTAAACCATGAAGTGATTAATGCTGACTTATTGGCGTTTATTCGTGAATAATTTAGCTTTAAACTTTAAAAAAGAGGCCTATTAAGTGCCTCTTTTTTTATTTGTAAGTAAATGAAATTGAAAGTAATAAATATAGAAATGCTAAAAGGTATTGACATTAAAGTTAGCTTTAATCTTAAAGTAAAGCCATACTGAATGAGGTCATTCCAATGAAAGTGTTCGAAAAATTAGTATTCCCAAATGGCTCATATGTTCCTAACCGTATTGCTAAAGCGGCAATGGAAGAAAATATGGCTGATTTAAACCACGCACCATCAGAAGAATTAATGCGTTTATATCAGGCTTGGGCAAATGGTGGCGTAGGTCTAATCATTACCGGAAATGTGATGGTAGACCGCCGAGCGATGACTGGACCGGGCGGCGTAGTGCTTGAAGATGAAAAGCATCTAGATACTTTCAAAAAATGGGCACAAATTAGCCGTTCCAAAGGTGCTCAGGTTTGGCTTCAAATTAACCATCCGGGTCGACAAATGCAGTCAAATTTAGGACAACAAACATGGGCGCCTTCTGCTGTCGCTTTAGATTTAGGAAAAATGTCAAATCGCTTTAACACACCAATTGAAATGACTGAATCTATGATTGCAGAAGTGATTCAGCGTTTTGCAAACACGGCACGATTAGGTGAAAAAGCAGGATTTACTGGTGTGGAAATTCATGCAGCGCATGGATATTTACTAAGCCAGTTTCTTTCTCCACTGAGCAATAAACGCCAAGATCGTTGGGGTGGTTCTTTAGAAAACCGCGCTCGTATTTTAATTGAGATTGTGAAAGCAGTTCGTAAAGTAGTTTCGCCTCAGTTTACGGTTGCAGTGAAACTAAATTCAGCCGATTTCCAGCGTGGCGGTTTTAGCGCTGAAGATGCTCAGCAGGTGGTTAAAATGTTAAATGAGCATGCAGTCGATTTGGTTGAACTCTCAGGTGGTAGCTATGAAGCGCCTGCAATGCAAGGCCAAGCACGTGATGGTCGTACACTTGCCCGTGAAGCTTACTTTTTAGAATTTGCACAAGAAATTCGTAAAGTTGCCAAAATGCCTGTTATGGTGACAGGTGGCATACGCCGTAAACAAGTGGCAGACAAAGTAATTGAAAGCGGTGTCGATATGATTGGCATTGCCACAGCTTTAGCGATTGAACCCAATTTGCCAAATGCTTGGAAACAAGGCCAAAATATTTCACCTGAACTCAAGCCAATTACATGGGAAAATAAAACATTGGCTTCACTTGCCAATATGGCTGTGGCCAAATTCCAGTTACGTAATGTAAGCGCTGGTAAAAAAACAAAACCAAATGTTTCACTAGCTTGGGCTTTAATTTTGCAACAATCAGCGATGTCATGCCGAACCCGCCAATACAAAAAAGGCATGCGTGACTATACATTTGCTTCTTAATAAGTGAGTTGTGTTATGACAAATCCTAACGATTCAAACTGGTTAATTTATGGAGCAAATGGCTACACGGGCGAGTTAATCGCTCGTGAAGCTGTACGCCAAGGTCTAAAACCAACTTTGGCTAGTCGTAACAAAGCTAAAGTTGAAACATTAGCTCAAGAGTTGGGACTCGACTATAAAGCTTTTGGGCTCGATAACGTAAATGCGGTCAGTGAGCAACTCCAAGGTTTTAAACTGGTTATGCACTGTGCAGGGCCATTTTCAGCAACATCAAAACCCATGATGGAAGCTTGTATAAATGTCGGCGCTCACTATTTAGATATTACCGGTGAAATCGCTGTATTTGAGTTGGCTCAGTCACTTAACAGCCAAGCCGAAAAAGCCGATATTGTGCTTTGTCCGGGTGTTGGTTTCGATGTGATTCCGACAGATTGTGTTGCTGCTGCACTGAAAGAAGCATTGCCAGATGCGACCCATTTAGCACTTGGTTTTGACTCTAGAACAGGGTTTTCACCGGGTACTGCTAAAACGAGTACAGAAGGTATGGCCGAAGGCGGAAAAATTCGTAAAAACGGAAAAATTACCACCGTTCCATTAGCACATTATGTTCGAACCATTGATTTTGGTGACGGTAAAAAAAGTGCTATGAGTGTTCCGTGGGGAGACGTATCTACAGCGTTCTATACAACAGGTATTCCAAACATTGAAGTATTTGTACCCGCATTTCCCAAAATGATTTTTGGTGCAAAAATGCTGAACTATGTACGTCCAATATTAAAAATCAATGCGGTGCAGAAGTTTATTAAATCGCGTATTGAAAAAACGGTTGTGGGGCCAAATGAAGAGCTTCGTGCGAAAGTACCTACCTATGTTTGGGGTGAAGCCAGAAATTCACGTGGGGAAATCAAAACTGCCCGTATCCAAACAGAAAACGCTTATAGCCTTACCGTAAATGGTTCACTGACTGTGGTGAATTATTTACTCAAAAATACCATGAAAGGCGGTACATATACGCCAGCAAAATTGATGGGTTATAAGCTAGTGACTGAGTTACCGGGTTCTGGTCCGCTAGTCATTACTTAACCAAGTCTTTATTAAAACAGCATGTTTATAAATAGTCTCGAATAAGGAGTTATTCTTGTTCGGGTTTTTTTTAAATATTTCAAGTAAATATAGCTTTCTATAGATAAAAAGAAAAACAGAAAACAAAACACTCCATAAGAAATAATTCAAATTGAATATACTAAAAAGTGATAAATATTTTTCATAACAAAGGAATGAGAATAATGAGAAAACTCATACTATTTCTACATGCATCGCTAGACAGTTTTGTCGAAGGTCCAAATGGGGCAATGGACATCGGATGGATTGCTTACGATGCCGATTTAGCAAATCATGCGAAAGAAATTTTGAGCACTGCCGATACGGTGATTTGGGGACGTGCGACTTACGAGATGATGCATAATTATTGGCCAACCATGCTTTCAAATCCAGAAGCTTCGGAGCATGAACGAAATCATGCTGAGTGGATTGAAAAGACCGAAAAAATCGTTTTTTCAACCACCTTAGATACAGTTGAATGGAATAATTCCCGTCTTGTAAAAGACCATGTTGAAGAAGAAATTAATAAGCTGAAACAGCAACCGGGTAAGGATATGGTGATTTTAGGAAGTCCACGGTTCGCGCACTATTTGATGCAACTGGGTTTAATTGATGAATATAAAATTACCGTTTCACCCGTGCTGATTGGTAGTGGTTTGCCACTATTTCAAGGCATTCAGCAAAGGAGCAATCTTAAACTCATTGAAAATAAAACGTTTGCTTCAGGTGCGATAGCTCTTCACTATCAAAAGATAAGCTGATTTTTTCTATAATATTTAAATAAAAAACCAATTACAGCGTTGGTCTGTAATTGGTTTTTTTAGCTTTATTACATGTTGCTTAAACGCTTAACAACTGCTTGGGCAATTTCTTTACTCGACTGCGGGTTTTGTCCAGTAATAATTCTATCGTCCGAAACCACAAACGAAGTAAAAGGAATAAATACTTCTTTGTATTTTGCACCACGTTCAATGAGACCATTTTGTAAAGAAAATGGAACTTGAGACTTAATACCTGAAAGTCTTTCTTCAATATTTGCAAAACCCGTAACAGTTCTACCTGTAATTAAAGGTTTGCCATTTTCATCTTGTAGAGGCAATAAACCGCCTACGCCATGACATACCGCTGAAACGATTCCACCTTGGTGATAGATTTCTTCGCTAATGTTTTGCAAGGCTTTATTGTTTGGAAAATCCCACATGGTGCCGTGTCCACCAGTATAGTAAATGGCTTTGTATTGGGTAGGATTAATCGCGTTCGGAGCTAATGTTGTTTTTAACCGTTGCATAAATGCGGGGTCGGCTAAATGCTGACGGGCAGATTTGTCTAGGTAAATGGACTTTAAACTACGTTCATCTAGTGGTACTTGACCACCTAAAGGACTTACAAAATCCATTTCATAACCAGCAGCCAAAGCGACATCGTAAAAATGAGTGAGTTCAGTCAGCCAAAGTCCTGTTTTATCCGAACGGGAAGGGTAAGCCGAGTGATTGGTCATTACGACTAAAATTTTTCCATTTGCTTTGGTAAGGCTTTGAGCTTTATTTGACTCAGTGGCATGTACCACATGTGTAGTCAAAAAAATGGCAAAAATAATGGTTAACCAACGCTGAAAATTCCAAACTTTAAACATGACAGGTCCTCATTCATCACCTGTAGCCAATCGTATGTTTAAAGCACACTTTAAGGTCAATAGGTCTCGAAGAAATTACGGTGTTTTTGCTTTATCAAAATAAAGTGTCATGAGCCGTTCTGCATTTTGCTCGCAGGTAATTTCATCTGGTTTGTCATTAATGGCATGAATCATGGTGCGTAAGTTTTGCTTACTCACCTTGAGTTTTTGTTCTAAAAGCTCTATTTCCTGAATTTTTAATTCAATCGTTTGGATGAGTGCGTCATGGTTCCAAGTGGCAACTTTTGAAGGCAAAAAAGCTTTAATTTCTGCTAAAGAAAAACCAACTTGCTGGGCTTGTTGAATTAAAGAAAGTTGCTTCAAATCGTTATCTGTATATTCACGATAACCATTCGATTTTCTTTTTGCTTTAGGCAAGAGTTTGATCTGTTCGTAATAACGAATTGTAGGGGTGCTTAAACCGCTTAGTTTCGATAACTCGCTAATATTCATGGCCACAGACTCTATTGACATTCAAGTTAACTTTAGACTTATAGTCACTTAAAAGCAAGGTTCATAACTTTACCAAGCACACACTTTCAGTAACAACTTTCTATGCTTTGATAAACGAAAGAATAGAATTATAAATATGAAAAATGAGGTGAGAAAATGTCTAAACGCATATTACATGTCGTGACTAATATTTCACGCTATAAGGATGTTGATGAACCAACAGGGCTATGGTTAGGCGAACTTACCCATGCCTATGATGAGTTTGAAAAGCAAGGTTACGTGCAAGATATTGTCAGTCCAAATGGGGGTAAAACTCCAATTGAACCTAAGTCACTTTTGCCTTTAGTTGCCGATAAGTCTGTTAAAGACCGAGAAAAAGATCAAGCTTTTATTACGCTACTGGCAAATACCTTTAAGCCCTCAGATATCAATTGGCAAGACTATGACGTGATCTACTATACGGGTGGTCACGGTGTAATGTGGGATTTTTTAGATAACCCAGAACTGCAAGAAATCACCAAAAATATTTATGAAAAAGGCGGTATTGTTTCAAGTGTTTGTCATGGCTATTGTGGGTTACTTAATGTACGACTCTCAAATGGTGAGCGACTGATAAAAGATAAGACGTTAACAGGCTTTGCGTGGAGTGAAGAGGTTTTGGCAGGAGTTGCGAAAAAAGTGCCGTACAATGCCGAAGAGTTAGCGAAAGAATGCGGTGCTCATTATGAAAAAGCTTTTATTCCCTTTGCACCATACGTCGTTCAAGATGGCAAGTTAATTACGGGGCAAAACCCTTTTTCAGCTAGAAAGACAGCTTTAGCAATAGTAGAAGAGCTAGAAAAGTCGTAATTGTTAATGATTGAAATATAAATCAGAAAAGCAAAACCAGTGACGGTTTTGCTTTTCGACTGTTTAAATAAAGTGATGGGATTTAGCAAGGCTAACTTTAAGGAACAATCACAAAATCAGGGTTTGCTATTGCAAAAACTGCTTCACGATCTGCGGCTGGTGGGTAAATCCAGACGGTATTAATTTCCTGTTTAATTTTTTTAGCTTCATCACGCACAAATTGAACCTGACGATCCCAACCTTCGCTATAAAGTGCCCCCCAAGGTCCTAAGTCAACACACGTCACATACTTCGGTTGACTGTATGGATGAAGTGGTAAATCAACTAGTTCTGCCGCAGCGTTGTAACCCGCTACACGGCCTAGACTCATGGCATGTTGGCAAGACATCACGTTAAAGTTACCTAAATCATCGGTTGGAACTTTTACAGTGTCACCAGTTACAAAAATATTTTTTGCTTCAGGTGCATGTAAATAAGCATCCCCTAAAATACGTCCTAAATTATCTTTTTCACCAGTAACTTGAGAGGTGAGTGGGTTGGCTCGCATGCCAGCAGTCCAGATCACGGTTTCTGTTTCAATTCTTTCACCATTAGAAAGTGTTACACCTGATGCATCTAGTGCTGTAACCCGTAGCCCAGCTTTACCTTCCACACCAAGCTCGCTAAGAGCTTCTCGAATAACGTTAGCTGCTTGGTCACCCATCGCCGCGCCAATTTCTGTTGAGGAATCAACTAAAACTACACGGACATCAGTTGCACCTAAAATGCTACGCAGACGTTCAGGCATTTCGGTAACGGTTTCTAACCCCGTAAGACCACCACCTGCAACAACCACCGTATTACGCGCTGCATTTGCAGGTTTATTGGCTAAGTTTTTAAGGTGCTGATCTAGTTTTTCAGCATCTTCTAGGGTGCTTACGCTAAAGCCATATTCGGTAAGACCCGGTATTGGGGGTATAAACGTAGTACTTCCGGTTGCCAGAATAAAACGGTCATAGCTTAAAGTTTGTTTGCTGCCATCGGTGGTTGAAACTTCAATTGCCTGTTGGTCGACATCAATTTTATTTACCCAACCTGCCAGAAATTTAACCCCAACCACGCTTAATAACTCTGAAATATCAGGGTTCATGTTTTCAAGTACAGCTTCATAAAGACGAGGACGAATCCCAACATTCGGGCTAGGGGAAACCATCAGCACTTCAATGTTTTGTTCTTGTGACGCTAAGTGAATTGCTCTTTGTGCTGCGAGTGCAGCCCATAAACCAGCAAAGCCAGAACCTGCAATAATAATACGCTTGCTCATTTGATTATCCTTTTGATCGATTTTTCGGACAATACATTCCAACTCATCACTAAATTTAGGGTGAGCGAATCCTTTCCCTGATTGTCCGAAAAATCTGAGAAGGCGTTTAAAACGATTAAGGGAGTTTTACATTAGGGCATGAAGCCCTATAAGCTCATTTAGTCTGGTGTATCCCGTGAGATTTTGTTTTTCCGCATTTTTGCTGTTCTTCCTTCGATGCGTTCATTGATCCAGCCATTTACATCACTAAAAAATACGTCGGGTGCATAACGGCCAAAACGGTCAGCAATATCACCAAGTGTATGGGCACCTAAAGCGTCTCGCATGGCTTTTTCAGCCTGTAGCATGACTGCATGCACTGCACACACACCGCTGGTTGCCCAATCTGGTGGAGCATGATTAAAGACCGCGCATTTACCACGAACTTCTTGGCACTCAAAAAGCGGTTTTTCACCCTCGATTGCATTCACGATATCTAAAAAACTAATTTCATGAGCGGATCGAGCGAGTAAATACCCACCACGAACACCTTCTTGAGCAATAACGAGACCTGCCTTTTCAAGTTTAGGAAAGATCTTTGCCATAAAACTTGGAGAGACTCCTTGTAATTCAGCAAGATCCTTACTACTCAAAGGTTTATCTTCATTGTTCACAAGAAAAAGAAGACAGTGAATCGCATACTCGACGCTACTAGTGATATAAGCCATTTAATTTCATAATTGATCAATTACAAACACAGACTAATGTAGTCTGTGTTTTAAGTCAATAATAAAACTAAGACAAAGTTGGTCCTAGTTTTAGGTAAACGCTGTGAAAGTGTTAATTATGAATTTATCTAGTTGAATAATTTAAATTTTATTAAATAATAAATCTTTAATAATTTATTTAGTTCTATTGAGTGTAAAAATATCTAATAGATGTTTAATGAGGTAGTTCAGAACTTGTAAGTAAGATAGAGGAAAGGGGTTAGACATTTATCATTTATTTATAGAGTCTTTTAAATTATATTTATGTAGATTGTTTCAATTAAAATATTGAATAGCTTTATCTGAATAAAAATATTTTTTACATAGCATGATGAATGAATAAGAGAGTTGTTTTGAAAACTGAATTTATTATTAGATGTATTTATGCACTTTGTCTTATCGGTGCAGGGTTCAATCATTTACAAACAGTTCTAATGCACGGTTTGTTTTGGGACTATAACAATGCACCACTATTTACCTGTATTTATTGGACATCTTTAACCTTTATTGATCCACTTGCAGCAATTTTTCTATTTTATAGACCTCGTATCGGCCTAATTCTAACTTTTCTCATTATATTTAGTGATGTCATTCACAACACTTGGATTACATTAAGAGTGGGCCGAGACTTGCTGAATTATATGTATATTTCTCAATTTTTATTTCTGGTTTTTGTTTTGTGCACAATTAAGTTTCCTTGGAAGGCACATAAGACAAGTTAAAATTTAAAAATCGGAGAGCAAAAGCATTCTTTTACTCTCCAAATAATTTCTTCAAACTTACGAACGCCACCAATAATTTTCGACATTTGGTTCATTAAGATTCAAGAGTTCACCCATTTGCGGTGTGCTAATGGCTAAATTATTTTCATGAGCCAAACCGACAATACGTTCAAACGGATCATCCCAAGCATGAAGCGCCAAATCAAAAGTACCGTTGTGTACAGGCAACAAATGACGACCTTTTAAATCGATATGTGCTTGTAAAGTTTGCTCTGGTTGCATGTGAACATCCGGCCATTCAGGGTCATAAGCACCTGTTTCTAACATGGTCAAATCAAACGGACCATAACGATGTCCAATCTCTTTAAACCCATCAAAATATCCCGTGTCACCGCTAAAAAATACACGTAAGTCATTATCAATAATCACCCACGAAGCCCAAAGCGTCGCATTGCTATCACCCATACCACGGCCTGAAAAATGATGAGCAGGGGTAGCCACCAATTTTAGTCCATCCACATTGGTAGTATCCCACCAGTCAAGTTGTTGAACTTTTTCTGCTGGAATTCCCCATTTAATGAGCGTGTCACCCACACCAAGCGGTGTTAAGAAATGCTCAACTTTATCGTTAAGTTGCATAACCGCATGGTAGTCGAGGTGATCGTAGTGGTTATGCGACAAAATCACACCTTTAATGGGTGGTAATTCGGCAATGCTAATCGGTGGTTGGTGGAAACGTTTTGGACCAATCCACTGAAAAGGTGAAGCACGATCCGAGAAAACAGGGTCGGTTAACCAAAACTCATTTTGCAGTTTTAACAAAATGGTTGAGTGGCCCAAACGAAATAGAGAGCGGTCAGGCGCACTTAAAAGCTGTTCTTTCGACAAACTTAAAACAGGAATTTCTTTGTTAGGTACTGTGTCTTTTGGTTTGTTAAATAGAAACTTCCACATAAGCTGAATTGTTTTACCAAAAGAAGGCTTGTGTTGGTTCGGACGCGTATTTCTAAATTTGCCATTGTGCTGTTGAGATGGCATTAAGGGAGAAGGCAAGTCTGTTGTGTTTGAAATAGTCATCTTGTTTTTCCTTATTGGAACAAACCTATATGTACAAATAAGAACTTGGGCTAAGTACTTATTTTGATTTATTTAAATGAGTATTTGCTCACTCATTAATTGGTTTAAAAATAAGGACGCTCGTGCATCCTTAACTTTTATCTAAATTGAAACTGCATGCCAAAACGCTTCAAAACCAGATTTACGATAACGCTCGGTTTGAGAAGGGTCTTGAGCAATAAAATTAAGTGTAACTTCGGCAAGCGCACCTAAAATTGAAGCAATAAATAACGGTGGATAATCTCTTAATTTGCCATCGTTAATACGTTCTTGAATGTTTTGGGTGAGATCACAAAAGGTTTGCATGCCAATTTGTTTGCTTTGCTCGGTAATTTGTTCCGAGGTCGAAAGCTGTGCCATTACTTTACGCTTAAGGGGAGCTTCTAAACTCCAGTCCAAATAGCTTTGCCAGATATGCGACATTTGTGTTTGTAGGTCAGCGTTAGTTGGGTAACTAAGCATCATGACCTGACGTAGCTCAGCCTTGAGCGAAAGATATAACTGATTCAGCAATTCTTCTTTATTACTAAAATAGGTAAATAAAGTACCTTCTGCCACGCCAGCAACTTTAGCGATTTTTGAGGTAGACGCACGCTCGCCAAGCTCTGCTAATGTTTCAATAGCAGCACTTAAAATTGCATTACGTTTATCTTCACTGCGTGGACGAGCCATATACAAACACATTAATTGAGTGATTACTCAATCATACATAAAAATAGTAAGACAGCAAGATATATTTTGTTAGATCCACATTATTGATTCGTTCTAAAAGTAATGGGTGTTTGACCTGTCCATTTCTTAAAAGCTCGTGTGAAATTTGTAGGTTGTATATAGCCCAGATAAAGCGCAATTTCTTGTATATCCATATCACTATTAAGTAATAAGTTTTCAGCTTCTTTTTGTTGAGCTTCTTCAAGCAGTTGCAAATATGAAGAACCTACTTGGTTCAAATGGCGCCGCAATGTTCGGCTAGACATGTTTAAGCGAGTCGCAATTTCATCAAATGAGGGATAACCCACCTGCGGTTTTAAGTTTAGTTCGGCCTTTACGGTCAGGCATATATCTTTAATTTGCTCGGAAAAACGGATTTGTTCAGCTTCACACTGCGCCAGAGCTTGTTTAAAGGCAATCGGATCTGCCATTTTAATGGGTAAATCTAGAAGCTGTTTTTTATATCGAATTTGATTAGTTGCTTGGTTAAATCGAATAGGTGGCAATAAATGCTGATAGGCTTTGTGATAGGTAGGTTCTGGCCAATCCACCCATAACTCAATTTCAGTAAAGTCATGCTCTATCAAAAACTGACCAGCTTGAATCACCCCAATCATCAAACATTCATAAAAAAATCGTCTAAGCTTTTCCACTTGCGCGGGCTGATTGCTGACAATAGGGTGAGTTTCATTTATTTCAATAATAGAAAACTCATTATTTTCAAGCAAAGCAATACGATAATCTTTTAATCGCATATTAAAGAATTGCGTTGAAACCTCAATGGCTTGACGAAGGTTTGAACTACTCATAAGGGCGTATCCCATCGGGCCATGAGCAGTTAAACGCAGTTTTAGTCCATATTCATATCCCAAGCCAGAATCTTTCGACAATAACAAGCTTTCCCACGCTAGCTTAGACCACTGCACAGGGGTAATTCGCGCATCTAGTTGATCTAAAAGGTTTAATGAAATTTTACTTTTCTTCAAAATTTCAAGGGCTGAAAATCCTTTGTCGACCATGATTTCTAATAATAAATGCGCATAAGAAATAGGAATGCTGGCTTTGGAAAGCCCATACGGATCTTTCATATTACTTTTTGTTTTGGCCGAAAATGATTATCAGTATGTCTGATCCACATCTCACGCTCAAGTTAAAAGTTCGGAATAATCAATTTACTGTATTTTGAGCATCAATTATGAGCTTACCTATTCCACAAGCTTCCTCTCGAGTTGTGATTACTGGCGCTTCATCAGGCATTGGTGAACAGCTAGCAAAACAGTTTGCTGTACGAGGCTATTCTTTAGTTTTAGTGGCTCGCCGTGTAGAAAAATTAGAGGCACTTGCTGAAAAATTAAAAGCCGAATATCAAATATCCGTAGATTTATATCCATGTGATTTGGGTGATCGCGCGGCGCGAGCTAAATTTCGTGATTATTTAGAAAATATTGAAGTAGCTGTTCTTTGTAATAACGCTGGATTTGCAACTTTTGGTTGCCTACAAGACTTAGATGCAGACCGAGAGCGCGAAGAAGTTGAAGTTAATTCGGTGGCAATTCATGACCTGACTTTAGCTGTGTTGCCACAAATGATTAAAAGAAAAGCTGGCGCAATACTCATTGTAGGGTCAACTTCTGGTCATCAGCCAACTCCAGCCAACGCAACTTATGCAGCAACCAAGGCATTTGCCAATTCTTTTGCCGAGTCATTACATAGCGAACTTAAAGGGACAGGGGTTAGCTGTACGCTACTGGCTCCGGGGCCAACAAAAACTGGTTTTAATGAAGTTGCAGGCATTACAAAAATTGATGGCGTTGGTGGCGATCTTGTTTGGGTAACCGCAGAACGCGTCGCCAAAGAAGCCATTCAAGGAATGGAGCGTAATTGTCGAATTGTGATTCCGGGTTTCGTAGCACAGGCGCAAACTTTTGGAGGGCGTTACACACCACGCATTATTTTACTGCCCATCCTTAAACAAGTATTTTCGAGATTAAGCCCATGAAACAGTTGATTAATGACTTACGTGTGCCTGTGGGTTTAGCCAATATTGGCAATAAGCTTTATCACAATGCCCACTATTTAACAGCTGTCGTTGAAGTCGGTGAAAAAGCGATGGCACGTTGGTTACCGTCTGGAATGACACTGGTTAAACCTGCCAGAGCCGATCTGTTTTGTGCGTATTTCCCTGAAAATGTCTATACAGGCGCTTACCATGAAGCGGGTCTATTTATTCATATTAAAGTTGGTAATAAAACTGGAATCTTTTGTCCTTGGATGATCTTGGACGATGACCGCGCCATGATTATTGGCCGTGAATTACTTGGCTACCCTAAAAAGATGGGGGAAATTAGCTGGGAAAATGATGGCAAACGCATTTTAAGCAAAGCTTCACGCCGAGGTACAACACTCATTGAAATGGAAGCCAAGCTGGGTGAAGTCATTCATGATGCACCTCCAATTTTAGGATTACCACATCGGAATATTACGGGTGGATTAGGAATTGGTTTACCACGTGAAGTCCGATTTACCCCAAAAGAGCATCCCGTTGAAGTGCGTCAGGTTGAAATGAACCTACGTTTTACAGGTACAGCAAACGACCCTTTACATGATATGGGGTTAGGCGAAGTTATTGAGGCCAGATTACATCGCGTTGATTTGTCGGGAGGATTAATTCCACCGATTCAAATACCTCGTTTACGCACGCCATTATTTTTATTACGCCAGTTTAATCCACGCGTTTTATAACTGGAGAATAAATATGAATGCATTCTTTCAGTCAAAGCCAGCTCAAGATTTTTCTAAAATTTCTGCATCAATTGACATTACAGTGCGCCAATTAGATTTGTCTTTTCCAGATGAAATACCAGAGTTTTGGTTCAAAAATAATCCCTTGCTGACCATGTTATTTACTGCCTTGTCGAGTGCTTTCCCAGATGGTGAACGGCAGTTTATTTATAGTGTGCGTAATTATCAGGACAAAATTAGCGATCCTATTTTGCTTAAACAAGTCCGATCTTTTATTGGTCAAGAAGCTCATCACGGCAAAGAGCACGATGCGCTTAATGCTGTCATGCTTAAAAAAGGTTATCCAGTTGAACGTATTTATAAGCGTTTTAAAAAGATGAACCGTATGTTGCAACTTAAGTTTTCTTTAGAGCATCAGTTGGCTTGCACGGTATGTATGGAGCATTTAACAGCCATTTTAGCGGACTATTTTATTAGTATCGCGCCCGAAGACTTAGAGTTGTTTGATGTTCATTTGCGAAAAATTTGGGCTTGGCATGCCATTGAAGAAACAGAGCATAAAGCTGTGGCATTTGATGTCTATCAATCTTTAGTGAATAGACCTTATTTCTTACGGTTGGTGATGTTAGAAACCACGCTTTCTTTTCTCATAATTACCACCAGAGGAACAAAAGAGCTTTTAAAGGCTTCGGGCAAAAATAGAGATTTTAAAAATCTATATGTGGGTTTGAAATATTTGCTTGGCAGTCAAGGTGTGATTCGAAAAATTAGCCGCAGTTACTTAGATTTTTATTCTAAAGATTTCCACCCTTGGCAACATGATAACCGTGAACAAATGATGAAATTAAAAGACCTATATCTTAATGAATGATTTTTAAATTTAGGAAGAAAGAAAATGACAAAACCTAATACAAAGCCCACATTAGTTAGCCCTTTAACTTTAGCCCGTGGCATTACCATTCCAAACCGAATTGCCAAATCTGCCATGAGTGAACAACTTGCTGATCGGCATGGTTCACCGACCACTGACTTACAACAGTTGTATGCAGCTTGGGCCAGAGGTGGAGCAGGGTTATTAATTACCGGCAACGTGATGATTGACCACCGTGCTTTTGTGGAACCACGAAATGTGGTTTTAGAGTCAGCAGAATTTCTGCAAGCAAATAAGTTATGGGCTCAGGCTGCTCAGGCCAATGGCAGCAAAATTATTATGCAAATTAACCATCCCGGCCGTGTTGCAGTTTTACCACTTTTGAAAAAGCCAATAGCGCCTTCAGCAGTTGGGCTTGATCTACCTGCCATGAATATTATTCGCATTCCACGTGCGATGACCGAAGCGGAAATATATGAACAGATTAATCGATTTGCTCAAACCGCTCGACTTGCTATTGAAGCTGGTTTTGATGGAGTACAAGTGCATGCAGCACATGGCTATTTACTCTCACAATTTTTATCACCTTTGGCTAATGTTCGGACAGATCAGTGGGGCGGTAGTCCTGAAAACCGACGCCGTATGCTCATTGAAACAGTTCAGGCTGTACGAGCTGCAATAGGAAAAAACAAAATATTAAGCGTAAAACTCAACTCTGCCGATTTTCAAAAAGGTGGATTAAGCTCTGAAGAGTCGATAGATATTGCTTTAGCACTCGAAAAAGAGGGAATCGATTTACTCGAAATTTCGGGTGGAAATTATGAGTCTCCAGCACAGCTTGGATATACGCCAGAACGACAGGTAGAGCGCGATGCTTATTTTATAAATTATGCAGAAAGTCTAAGACAGCAAAGTAAATTACCACTCATGTTAACTGGTGGGTTACGCAAAGCGAGTTTTATGAATCAGATTGTGGCGGATGGAGTAGTTGACCTTGTAGGAATGGCTCGTCCATTTGCAACACAACCAGATGTGGCGAAACAACTCTTGTCTGGGAAATCGATAATAGAACCCGCTCATGTACCTTCAATTGGCTATAAACCTGTAGATGCCTATTTGCAACTCGCTTGGCATGCTTCGCAATTTCGCCGTATTAGCAGTGGGCAACAACCTAAAGCGATTAAGGGATTACTTAAAACCTTTGTTGCCTTTGGTCCGCGTATGGGATGTAACATTCTGACTCAGAAATAATGAATAAGAGCTTTTAATTCATCTTATTCATGGTCTATAGCCGCCATTTGAGCGGCTATATAATTTTCGAACCCTTGCGTAATCTAGATAATATTTGAGCTATGTACCTTATTCATCAAATTGTAAAACAACTTTCCCTTTTGCTCGTCCAGTATTTACATATTGGAGCGCTTCTTTAATTTGAATAAAGTCATAGGTTTGGTCAACTACGGGTTTAATTTTTCCAGCTTCTACCAGTTCAGTAATTTTTGAGAGCTGGTGACCATTTGGCTGCATAAATAAAAATGTATAAGTAATGCCGCGTTTTTTTGCTTTATGTCGAATTGACCAGCTTAACATCGGAATAACACATTTTAGGAACCAGTTCGGATTAATTGCCTCTGCAAAAGCGTGATCGGGAGGTCCTGAAATACTGATAAGACGTCCACCGCGTTTAAGTACATTGAGTGATTTTTCTAAAGTTTTTCCGCCTTGTGTATCTAAAACCACGTCATAGTCTTTAAGTTCTTGCTCAAAGTCCATTGTTTTATAGTCAATGATGATGTCAGCACCTAGCTCTTTCACCCAACCACTGTTTTTGGCACTAGTTGTGGTCGCAACCGTAGCGCCAAGTGATTTGGCAAGTTGAATTGCAATTGAACCTACACCACCTGAACCTGCATGAATAAGTACTTTTTGACCAGCTTTAACTTTTGCAATTTCAACTAGTGCTTGCCATGAAGTTAAGGCAACTAATGGTAGGGCTGCCGCCTGTTCCATTGAAATATTTTGCGGTTTCAGTGCAAGTGAAGACTGTTGAACCACAGTATATTCAGCAAAAGCGCCGTTTAAATCTGTCTTGGCATAGACTTCATCTCCAACTTTAAACTGGGTAACCTTCGATCCAACTTCTACGACTGTACCTGCAAAATCATTGCCTAATATAAAAGGAAACTTCACTGGGAGAATTGCTTTAAATTCACCCTCTAAAACTCTTAAGTCTAGAGGGTTAATGCTGGCTGCATGAACTTTAACAAGCACGGCATCTTCGGTTAGAGAAGGTTTGGGCTGTTCATCGAACTGTACGTGATCAATGTTGCCATAACGGCTAATGTAGGCTGCTTTCATTTGAAACCTCTATTTCTCGAAATTATTTTTAAAGTTTTATAGGCTTGGGTTTGTTCTAAACTTTCAAGCTGCGGTGAATTAATTTGTCAAAGATCTTTGCAGGTACAAATCGTCTTAACGCTTTTAAGCTTTTTGCAGTTTTTCCTGCTGTGTAGCGTGACACAACATGTTGACTTTGAATGACCGCTAAAATTGTATTGGCAACCACACTCGGGTCATCTGACTTATTAATTGAATTAATCATTTGTTTATGTAGCTTTTCACGCGTTTGATCGTAAAAAGAAATTTTATTGTCTGCTTCGAGTAAGTTTAATCCCAAAGACGTATTGGTATAAGCAGGTTCAATCAAAGACACACGAATGCCTTGTGATCTTAACTCGTGGTCTAAAGATTCAGAATAACCTTCAAGTGCATGTTTAGACGCAGAGTAAAGCGCGGCAAAAGGCATAGGTACAAGTCCAAGAATTGAACTGATATTTAAAATAAGGCCTGAGTTTTTCTGGCGCATGTGCGGAATAACTGCGCGAGTCATTCGAACGGCACCGAAAAAGTTGGTATCAAAAATAGCCTGTGCTTGCTGCATTGAACTTTCTTCGGCGCCAGCAGGTGCTATTGCAAACCCAGCATTATTAATTAAGACATCAATTTTTCCTTCGCTTGAGATGACTTTCTCAACGGCTTGGGCAACTGAATTATCTTGATTTACATCTAACTCAATAAGATAAAACTTATGATTTGATGAATCTTTTGCTCGTCGGCTTGTGCCATAAACCGTAAATCCTGCTTCATGTAAAAGCTCTGCTGTTGCCAAACCAATACCCGATGATGCACCTGTAATGAGAACTACTTTACCAGCCATATCATGTTCCTCACTTAAATTTTGTAGTCAATTCACGAATGAATTTCGACTTGATTTTTTAATCATAATCTAAAAATAAAATAGTTACTACTAAAAAGATAGTGACAATACATTTTTGTCCATGTATAGTTAGTACTAAATCGATATTAACTCTGTTTTTTATCTTTTCTCCCTTTGAAAGATCACTCATAAAAAACAGATAAATCAGATCAATGAATTAAATTTGAGGATCAGAGAAATGAAATTTTTATTAAATACAGTTGCTATGAGTTTGACGGCATTATCTGTTTTTAGCGCTCCCTTAACTCAGGCAGAAGTTGTGCCATCGGTTTCTTTTAATGAACCATCAATTCAGGCAAATAAAGTGTCATCAAGTGCTGTTAGCAATCCGCAAGCAGGGCAATACGCCGAGCAAGATACAAATTGGAAGAATGTACCAACTCAATTTATTAGTGCAGGTGGCGTTAACTTCGCTTACCGAGAATATGGTCAACAAAACGGTGGAACACCTGTCATTTTCTTAAACCATTTAGCTGCTGTACTAGATAACTGGGACCCACGAATTATTGATGGAATTGCGGCTAAACATCATGTTGTGGTGTTTGATAATCGCGGCGTTGGTGCTTCGACTGGTGAACCAGCAAAGTCAATTGAACAAATGGCAGATGATGCGATTACTTTCATTCAAGCAAAAGGGTTTAAACAGGTTGATTTATTCGGCTTCTCGATGGGCGGCATGATTTCACAAGAGATTGTTTTGAAGCAGCCAAATTTAGTTCGAAAAATGATTTTATCGGGAACTGGCCCTGCGGGCGGTACTGGAATTAGTACAGTCGGGCGAGTTTCTAATTGGGATTTAGTTCGTGGAATGGTGACTGGTCAAGACCCTAAGGTTTATCTTTTCTTCACTCGTACAGAAAATGGTAAAGCTTCTGCAAAAGCCTTTATTCAACGTATTAATGAACGTACTGAAAACCGTGATAAAGAAATCACTATTTCTGCCTATCGTGCCCAGCTTAAAGCATTAAAAAAATGGGGAAGTAAAAAACCTGCTGACCTTTCTGTGATTCAACAACCTGTTCTTGTTGCCAACGGTGATCATGACCGAATGGTGCCAACAGTAAATACTTATGATTTAGCAAAGCGTTTACCGAATAGCTCACTTGTAATCTATCCAGATGCAGGTCATGGGGGAATATTTCAGTTTAATGAAGATTTTGTAAAACAGTCACTTACATTCTTAGCGAAATAAGAACTTAAATTTAGGACTATGACCATGACAACAATTACACACCAAACAGCCGAGACCCAATTCATTGAAGTAGATGGAGCAAATTTTGCCTATCGTCGATGGGGTAATGCAAATACAGAGCAACCACCGCTATTTTTTCTTCAGCATTTCCGAGGCGGTTTAGACAATTGGGATCCACTGATTACTGATGGTTTAGCGCAAGGACGTGAAGTCATTTTATTTAACGGTCGCGGCATTGCTTCATCTACTGGCCAGCCCCGTACTCGCATTGAAGATATGGCAGACGACGCGGCAGCAGTTATTCGTGCACTAGGCTTAAAGCAGGTTGACCTATTAGGCTTTTCACTGGGCGGGTTTCAGGCACAAGATTTAGTACGCCGCCATCCTGAACTCGTCAGAAAATTGATGCTTTTAGGTACAGGGCCAAGAGGGGGTAAACCACGCGGTGATGACCCAGAAGTAGCTGCATTGGTATTGAAACATGCAACAACTGCTGTGCCATCTGAAGAAGACTTCTTCTTTTTATTTTTTGGCCGATCTGAAGCTGCTATTCAGGCGGGTCATGAATTTTGGCAACGTCGCCATGAGCGTAAAAACCAAGATCCAGCAAGTTCACTTGAAGTCATGCAGGCACAGATAGAAGCCAATATGCATTTTTTACCTAAACTTGATGAACAAGATCCTTTTGCACATTTACGTGAGATTAAACAACCTACTTTCATTTTAAATGGTGTCGATGATGTGATGATTCCAACCATCAATGCATATCACATGGCACTTAATATTCCAAACGCTCAGCTATTTATTTATCCCGATGCAGGACATGGTGCCCAATTTCAGTACCCTGAACGCTTCGTAAAACATGCAATCCAGTTTTTAGATGAATAATGCCCATGAGTTCGGTCCATTCAATTTGATGAATCAAGAAGATAAAAATGATGAAATTTAAATTATTGCTGTGGATGCTGACCAAGCTCATGCAGCGTTCTGTAAAAAAGAACCCGAAATGTGCAGCTTATGTGAAAGATAAAAATGTCATCTTTCAGATTCAAACAGCAAGTGGTGAAGGCCGCTATTTCGAAGTAAAAAATGGCAAGATTAACTCTTATTCAGGGCTAACCAAGTCACCAAGTTTTACCTTTACGTTTAAAACGGGTAGCAAAGGTTTTGCTGTGTTGTCAGCGAAAGATAGTGTAAACACTTTTTTAACTGCACTTAAAACACAAGACCTTGTCATTACTGGAAATTTTGTGGATGTGATGTGGTTTCAAAGTTTAGTGGACTTTATTCAACCCCATTCAAAACCCTCTTTAACTGTGTGAGATAAGCCATGACTCATCTGCAATTAAAAACGAATCTTTTGAATCAGCCTTTAACTTTACCGAATGGTGTCATCATTCCAAACCGGTTAGCGAAGGCTGCAACCAGTGAAACTTTAGCCAGCTATTCAAATAATCCAAACGAAAAACATGTTCGGCTATATCAGCGTTGGGCGGCATCAGGGATTGGGATGATCATAACTGGCAACATTATGATTGACCGCAAAGCCTTAGGTGAGGCTGGTAATGTGGTGGTTGAGGATGAGCGTGATTTTGCAATTTTACAGAAATGGGCAAAAACCGTGACCGAACAAGGTTCTCAATTGTGGGCACAGTTAAATCATCCGGGAAAACAATCACCGAAAGGATTAAATGTACGTAACATTTCTGCATCGGCAGTGCCATTTGGTGCAGAAATGCAGTCTTTATTTGCAACACCTGATGAAGCAACACACGAAGAGATTTTAGAAATTATTCAGCGTTTTGGGCGTAGCGCTGCGATATGTAAAAAGGCTGGCTTTAGTGGAGTTGAGATTCACGCTGCTCATGGTTATCTGATTAACCAGTTTTTGTCACCTTTGCACAATTTAAGAAATGATGAGTGGGGTGGTACACCAGAAAAACGTCGCCGTTTCTTAATGGAAGTTTATACAGAGATCCGAAAACAAGTCGGTAAAGAGTTTCCTATTGCGATTAAGCTTAACTCGGCAGATTTTCAAAAAGGCGGTTTTACCGAGCAAGACTCCTTAGAAACCATTCAAGCTTTAGCAGATGCAGGCATTGACCTGATTGAAATATCAGGCGGTACCTATGAGTCTGGCGTAGCCAAAGCACCACAAAAAGCATCGACAATCGCACGCGAAGCTTTCTTTATTGATTTCGCAGAAAAAGTAAGAAAACTCGTAAAAACACCTTTAATGGTTACAGGAGGTTTTCGTACTGTAGAAGGTATGAATCAAGCTTTGCAGTCTCAAGCATGTGATGTTATTGGGATTGCAAGAATTATGGCCATTGAACCTGATGTCCCGAAATATTTGCTGGCAGGAAAAAATGGTCTTCAGTCAGTGCAACTCATCAAAACTGGTATTAAGAAGGTCGATAGTCTAGGTATTATGGAAGTACTTTGGTATACCCAACAACTCAAACGGATTGGTAAAGGTAAAGAACCGAAACCTAAAGAAAGTGGCTTATGGGCATTTATTAAATCAGTTTTACGCAGTGGTTGGGGAACGTATGCCACTCAACGCGCACGAGCAAAATAACCCATTTACTTTACTTCAGGCCAATAAAAGCACTCCAATTGAGTGCTTTTATACATTTAAAATTTACTATTTTTGACTAATAGGGCGGGTTCCAATTTCTGCGCCAGTCATTTGGTCAATCACAATAGGCTTAATTTCTGTGCCTTGTTCTGCATCAATAAAAGTCACCATTTTTTCAGGTTGCTCAAAGGGCTTATATTTTCGACCCCATGCGCCAATCACAAATAAAGCTGGTAAAAAATCTTTACCCGCTTGAGTTAATACATACTCTTCACGTGGTGGGTGTTCAGAATATTGTCTTTTTTCGAGTAAGCCTTCCTCTACTAAAACAGACAAACGTTTAGTTAACATGGTTGGTGCAATGCCTAAGCTTTTACGAAACTGATCAAAACGTGTAAAACCTGCATGAGCATCTCGTAATATCAACATGCTCCACGCATCACCTAAAACTGAAAGTGTTCTGGCGATTGGGCAGACTTCAAGATTGCTATTTTTACTCATATCAAATTAATCAACTTAATGGTGACTACTAAAAAAATAGTAACACAATTCCACTTAATAAGCTATTAAGGGTTTGTATTAGTCTAAGAAAATGATTGTATTTATAAGATATTATTAAGTTGATATTTATAGTTTTAGTTAATAATGTAATCTAATGAAAAATAATAATTAATTAAATAATTTCTAGCCAATTTCACATTGACACCTTAATTTTTGAAGATTACCATTTGCGAGCTGGCCTACATTGCCAGTCGGTTTTGACGGACCGAGTAGTAAGACCACATCAGAGTTATTCCTTCTGAGGAATACTTATATGTGTGTGCACCCCGTTCCCTCCCGTAGCGGTAGGACGGGAGTGGGACACCTTCGGGTGTGCTGGAGTCTTACCCAGTCCGTCAACCTGCTTCCGTTCTGCCACCATAATTTATAATGCTTTGGCAGAACTCCCAAAAGAAGGAGTTGGCTATGCACATTCATAAATTATTGGCAGTCACTGTCAAAATCTATATCGACACCACTTAAATCACTTTAAAGCAGCTCGATCGCCGTAAGGTTTTCAGGCTTTAAATCGTCACAACTAAAACTTAGCAACAATAAAACTTGAGATGTGCCAAGCACAGTCTTTATGGCTTTGCTGTGCCTTTTTTTCTCCCAGAAAAGGCACAGGCTTTTTAATCTCTTTTAGAAACAACAAGAACTTAAAACGGTAAAACTATGTCAAATTTAGAAATATCTTCGAAAAAACTAAATGTTGTTCAAACTGCTATACGACTATTTACAACTTATGGGTTCCACACAGCAGGTGTAGACCTCATTTCCAAAGAAGCCAAAATACCGAAAGGCTCCCTTTATAACTACTTTCGCTCGAAAGAGCATCTCATTGAAATGTGCATTGCTTTTCAAAAGAGCAAGCTTAAAGAAGAAGTGCTCGCCATTATTTACTCAAGCCGTTACCGCACTTCAAAAGATAAACTCAAAGAGATTGTCATTTTACATGCCAACTTTAATAGCCTGTACTACCTTTTACTTAAAGCCTATTTTGAAACTAAAATCGCTTACCCACAGGCTTACCGTATGGCAATGGAGTATAGAAAATGGCTGCATCATGAGATTTTTGACCTTATTTTTAGTTTAGAAACTCATGATTTAAAACCAAATGCTGACTTGGTTTTAAATCTAATAGATGGCTTGATGTTCCAGATTTTAAGCTCAAATCGTTTGGATGAAAGGGATGTGGTGGTGGAGAGGTTTTTTGGGTAATATTTGTCAATGATTAATTCTAGATTTTACTCACTAAAGGTTAGAGATTAATTTAAAGTTATAACTGTAGATCATTAAAACTAAACAAATAATGAGGGGATTTTAATGCAAGATGTGAGGACAGGCTTATTAATACTTGAAAATAAAGAAGTTGAGAATATCGCTGAAGTCTATTCTTTTGAACAAATTAGAGAAATACTGATTTTTGCTCTAACTGATACTACTTCTGAATATTGGACTATATTAGCTCTAAACCTATTGAGTAAAAAAACCGAGTATATTTCTGATGAAATAATCTTAATGCTTAAAGAAATAGCTGGCATGCCAAAAAAATATACACAAAAAACCAGACATGAGGCATTAAAAATATTTAAAAAACAAAATGGAAATACTAATTAGGGGATTTATATGAATTGAATTTTTTAAAGAATATAGTAGTTTATTTAACATAAGCGTGGCTATGTATAGATTGGATATATCGCAGTGAAAATTATGAATGAAAACTACGTTAATATTTTCATAGTGTTGGAGTTGTATTGTGAAAAATATTAAAATGAAAAATGATACATGTCATTTTTTTACTGAACAAGATATTAGTACTAAAAAAATTATTAAAGTTTGCTTTGATATATCTGATTTTGAAGAAATTCAAGAGGTTTATGATTTTTTTGGCGAGAAAATATATGGAAATAATCGAGAGCACTTGAATGACATTCATGCAAATACAAAATATTTTGGAAGTAATTTGTCTGCATTTCATGACTACTTAAGAGGATATCTCATTGGTGTTTTTCTAGAAAAAAGAGATGAAATTTTATCAGTAATTATAACTAATAAAAACAATAAAAATATTGATGAGGATTGGTTGGCTTTTTTTAATATAATAGTGCAAACTTTTTTTGATTCGCATAGAGATATAAAATATGCGCTTTATATGACATTAGATTTTTCAAGAAGTATCATGGTTAATATGATGGATTATTTTAGTTTTTTAATTTCTGATTATAAGAATAGACCAAAAGATGAACTGGATGACAGTGGTAATTATGTGAGATATTTAACTTAATTTATGAAGTTAAATTATAACCGTTATATAGAAATAGAGTAGAAAGCAGTGCATGTTGTAATTGAGCAATCAGTTCTTAGAACCAAATCTCCATTTTTTATTATTGCTAAAAATTTCTTTATTTTTGGATTGCTTTGGATTTTATCTTCATTCTTGTATGGTGTTTTTGACTATGAGTCATATTCTTCCATATTTATTTATCTAATTAGTTTCTATGCTACTTATTTTTTTGGATATTTAATATCTAAACCTATTGTTTTAGATCTTGACTCTAATACTTTTAATCGAGTTAAGTTTTTAAGCCTTATATTTTTTGCTCTTTATTATGTAATAATACCTCTACGGTTCTTTCTATTTGATATTAATAATGAGTTATATGGTTTTAGAGTTGGATTTGGGTTCGTTTTTCCGTTCTGGACACTAACCCCAATTTTTATCACTAATCTGAAGAATAAGTTTTATATTTATTTATGTGTCTTACTATGTGCTCTAGAAGTAATTTTTTGGATATTGTTTTTTAAAATGAGTGGGTCTGAATTTTACAAGAGACCTTCATTTGTTGCTATGTTCACAAGTTCTCTTGTATTCGCCTTAACTTTTCCTTGGTATTTATCCTGGCTAAGAGAAATAGACATCAATAAATGGGTTTTACCATTCTTTTTTAAAGAGTATAGATTTACATCTAAACTAATATCATGGATAGCAATAGGACTTGGTAGTTTATTTATGTTTTTATTCTATCTTTTCTTCTAAAAAAGAATTCTAAAAAGGAGTACCTATGAGATCTTTATATCAGGTAGCAGCTAGTCAATTGGGTATAGGAGTATGGTACCAGAAAGGATTTGAACAAAATGGTATTTTGTTTATTCGACCAAATCATTACCACCCATCGGAGGCTATGGGGGCGCAATGTGCAAATTGTAATACGATTGTTTGGATAACTGGACGTAATGATCCTATTTTAAATGAGGAGTTGCCAGAATATGCTGTTAATGGTGGTCCTCTTTATCGTAATTATATTGAGAATAATACTAAAAGGTTTTTAAACTCTTTACCTTCATGTCCACATTGCTATCAACAAGCCTATGATTTATTTATAAATAGTACAATTATGCCGAGATATCAAAATGGGGACTACTATTCATTAGAAAGTGATCTAGGTCCTAATGAAGAAATGTCAGCTAAAGTCAAAGATATACCAGTGTGGTGGTATGGTGATGAAGCCGAGGCTAAAAGTTTGAGTTTGAAATTGTTATAATATTTTTAAATATACGCTTGATAATCAATAAACTATTACTTATGAAGATTTTGCACATACTTGAATTAAAGGTTTTTTGTAAAACCAGAGGCACAATGACGTGAATTTATATCCGATACCTACTGATTTTATCAATCAAAAGGTGAACCTTTCATGGTGTGATATCAAATGGGGCTATGAAAATAATCTGATTACTTCGGAACTGCCAATCAAAAAAGCCGAAAATATTGTATTAACGGAGATCTATACTAAGGCCGAGCTTGAGTTGTCATTCCTTATACCGAATCAATCAAATGATATCTTTCCCTTTTTGAATGAATTATGTTCAGAGACTAATGAAGATTCGATGATTAGAGAAAAATGGCTTTATATACTTCTTAGCTGGCTTTGGATTAAACGAGAAAGATTTGAAGATCCTTTAGATGAAGTAGAAAGTATTTATACAGATTTTGATTGTCCAGTCGAAATGGATAGTTTTATTAAATATATGCCTCCCACAGATGGATACGATCCCTCATTGTATTCTTATGCAGAAAATATTAATCGCTTAATGAAGAATTGGGAGAGCTATTTGCAAAAGAGTGCTGAAAAGTATAAGTGAAGCACTATGCGATTTATGAAGCTTAAGAATATTAGGCAAATTTTTTTAAATACTGGAGTACCATCAAATGCTACAAGATATTGGGGATCAGTATCCAAATGGCGCAATTAATAAAGAAATTATTGAAAATTTTGCAGCTACCTTAAAGGTAACATTTCCACCTGAATATGTTGAACTTATTTCTCAACATGATGGAATTTATCCTGAAATTTCTAGCTTTGACTATGTTGACACTGATGGTGAACTAAATATCAGTACAATAGAGTTAGGAGGATACTTGCATGAACCTCGAATAGAAGGAATGCAATTTCCCGAAGGTGATGATGACTATGAGGGAAAATTGATAGGATTTGGTTCTACACCTGGTGGAAATTTCATTTGTTTCGATTACAGATTCCCTTGGATCAAAGATCAACCTAAGATTGTGCTTGTTTTACACGATGAATTCTATGATTTTGGAATAAATGAGGGTAAAAGAAAGATTTTATATCTAGCTGATAACTTTGTACATTTTATAAATTCATTACATGAATTTATTGAGTATTAGCAATCTACAATAGTTTTTTAATTTTTAAATAAAGCTTTATTTAACAGTACTCAATGCTTGAAAAATAACAGTTTGAAGACAGCGTGAATGTTAAAGGTTACTAATGATTTTATATGTCTGTAGTTATGTAATAAGAACCCCTTTTTTATCAGAGACAAGAATTGATATAAAAGAAATGGGTTTGGAGAAATTATCAAATATAGTCAAGAATGTTTATGCTGTTGGTGGGAGTCTCATTATTCATAAAACAGATGCTGATTATTCTGAAGAGAGTGGGCGATTGGCATATAGTGATATTGATAGTTACACCATGATTTGTGATTCAAAATATGGTTATTTGTTTGGATGTAGTATTAGCGAAAATGAAGAATATCCTGAAGGTACTTATTTGCGTCTTGTGAACAGAGAAGCTAAATATCCTGATAAATTTTATATATTTGAGTCACATGAAGATGAGTGGCAAGCGAAATATGTGAATCAAGATTTAGACTTAGTCTTAAATTTATTTAAAGATATTTATAAATATGGCGAATTATCATTCGAGTCAAAAATTATGTTTGATTAGTCAATTAGAGTTTTACTCAATATTTAATAGTTAAAAAATTAGCTCCTTGATGGAAAAATCAACCTTTATGAATAGTATTAAAAATAAGGAAGCCTATCAAAAAGCATTAGCTCATGTAATTCAACATGCTGAATTTAGTGAAAATACAGTTAGTTTGATTGACTATATTACTAATAATAAAGGTGATGTACCATTTTGTATAGGAATGTTAGGGAATTACGCTGAAGCTAATGCAATGGTATCTTGGTTTCGTGACAATGACTTAATTGGTTTTAAGCAATGGTGTTTTATTGCTGCTAAACTGAATCGTATGGTATTTCAGTTTGATGCTATAGAATGGTTTCCTGCTTATAAACATTTATATGCTTTATTATCAGATAATGAGGAAATCATTTCTTGGTATGGTCAGCACCGAGTCTCGTATGATCGACAAGGCTCAATTAAAGACCGCGACAATCCACGTAAGCCAGATTTTCATGGATATCAGTTGATATTAGCTCTTAATGATGAGTGGGATCAATTACGTGAACGTTGTGAACTCATTTTACAAACTGATTTAAAAAAGGATAAAAAGTATTTAATTGACCATCGTTTTTATCTTGCCTTAGCCAATGGTGATAAGAGTGAAATGGAAAATGTTTTGACTGAGTTAACTAGTCCAAAAATTGCCAAAGTCCGTAATTCTGAATTTGCATTTACTTTTACTGAGCATTTTATTGCGACTCATGCTGTAATTTATAGCAAATTAGCATGGAGAAATGGATATCAGATAAATATAGATACACCTTGGATACCTAAAGAATGGTTGTCTGTAGAGCCTTTACCTGAATATCCCGAACCTTGGGAATTTATGCGTGAATTTGATATTTTCACTCCTTTTGACGGTGAATGGAAAGATTGGT
This sequence comes from Acinetobacter sp. WA-87, assembly GCF_039938935.1. Lineage (NCBI taxonomy): Bacteria > Pseudomonadati > Pseudomonadota > Gammaproteobacteria > Moraxellales > Moraxellaceae > Acinetobacter > Acinetobacter sp. WA-87. Next base: position 233,810 of record NZ_JBDUVF010000001.1, read on the forward strand.
CACCTTAAAGAAATAATACATAAGCGCTGAAAATTTGGCGATGTCCAATAGAAATAGTGGACTAAGCATCAGTAAATTTCACTATTGTTCTAAAAGAAAGCTCATCGATAGGTGAGCTTTTTTATTACACATTGCTTGAAAAATATACACAAACCTCTTTAAAACGAGTTGGAACGCTACAAACGCGGATGCTAATTTGAATTCCACTCTTCCCAATAAGTGAGGTGAGCAATGAAATTGTTAGCTTTGATTAGCATGGGAGTTGCAGCAAGTTATTGGTATAAAACTATAAAAGGTAGCAAGCCAGCTCTTCTGAAACCAACTTTTGATGAAATAGTAAAAAACTTTGTATTAGCAGAATTTAAAGTCTAATGCATATTCTTAAATTTAGTTAAATAAAAAGCTCATCGGAAGATGGGCTTTTTTTATTGTAGTAGTGTTTATTTATTTTATTGTTGACTATTAAAATTTAAAAATATATTTTGCCGTTTTTGTTTTTCAATTCAACGAACTAAGAAATTATGAATAAATATCTTATGCTAACTCTTCTTACAACATCTACTCTTTCTTTGACAGGTTGTGCGCAAATGTTTCCTGCTCAAGCTACCAAACTTGAAAATGGAAATTATATGATTCAAACCACTTCTAATATTTTAGGTTCTAATGAAGCAATGGAAAACAAAGTAAACAAAAAGGCTGAAACCGTTTGTGCTGGTAAAGGCTTTAGTGAAATAAATAATAATCATCAAACTCATAGCCAACAAGTTTATACAGCTCAAGTAATTACAACAGGCACATATAAGACCTTCAATAAGACGATTAAATGTAATTAACCACTTTTATTGATAGCAATTGAACCCACTTTGGTGGGTTTTTTTAAAGGTGGTTTTTAATTTGTAGAAAGTGTTATAAATTTGAACCCGACTAAATAAAGATTATTAGTGGGATTTTTATTTTATAAAGTAGATGGCTTCTAAGTCCTTCTTAAAAAAAACAATAATCCAAAACAAAATATAAATACAATATACCAAGTGTCTCTTACGAGTTGATAGTCGCCTATACTTTGTAGTATTTCAAATATAGGTCCACATGCAAATATTGATACCCGTACATATCCTGCAAGTGTAATGCCCCAGTCATCAAGGTCAAGTTTACGTTCTGGTTTTTGACCAGTTGATTTTCTTTTGATCCATTTTAAGAATGACTTATAGTAAAAATATAAAGCTCCCATCCCCACAATCATTAGTATAAGTGTGTCGAGGGGACCACTATAAGAGGAGCTTCCCATTCTTGGGCTTATATGTATTGCAGCTAATCCATGTAGTGATGTAGACAATAATATTAATAATGCACTTAATTTTTTTATAGTAGTAAATATAACTTAACTCAACATAGATTTTAGGAAATTAAAGGAAAAGATTAATTTATGTAAAAGTGAACCAGTATTGTAAGTGCTTTGCTAGAGGTTTTACAGAGTAAAAAGCTTACTTTAGTTTGGTATTGGCGGAGTTTCTTTTTTTGAAAATTCATATTTATAATTGATAAATTTTGAGATATTTAAATTTATCATAGTGTTAATATAAGTAGGTTTAATATTAATCAAGTGTAATATGTATTATATGAATAAATTGTATAAGAATGAATCTCCAGAAATGATTCTAGCTTTTGAGAGTGCCATAGGTACATTTAAATACTTTTGGCGTGAACTTTATTGGGAATATCGGCGAATTGTTCCTGCTCTAGAACTGGCTTATGTGAAGTGTGCATTTATCCAAGAAAACCCTGAAGATACAAATCAACCTTTGATTGAGTATATGTGGATTGATCAAGTTGATTTTAATGGCAGTACAATTTCAGGAACTTTGTTAAACGACCCTTATATTATTGATAATGTGCAAGCTGGTGAAACAGTAAAGCTTCAATTTGAGTCTATAGTTGATTGGATGTTTCTATCCAATGGCACTGTTCATGGTGGGTTTACGATTCAAGAGTATCGTAAAACTTTAAATGCAATAGATCGTAAAAAATATGATGAGGCGTGGGGGATTGATTTTGGCAACCCTGATGAAATTTTCCTAGTTTATGACCAGAAAAATTTTCCTGAAAATTTAGACGAACATCCTATGTGTAAGAGTATTTTGGATCAGTTCATAAACATTATAAATACAGATCCTACAATCATTAGTGAAAAGGACGAAAGTAGTAATCAATTATTACATCGTGAAGTTATAGCTGGTAATTATTTATTTGTTCAAGAGCTTTTAAGGTTGAATACCAATAAGTTGGAAGTGAATAACCAATCAATGACTCCTTTAGATTTGGCTCATAAGATGGGGTGGACTAATATTTTAAATTTACTTAAGTAATGTCTACTCACACTCTCTAATGGAAGCTTTTTAATAGGCGAAATTTGAGAAAAATAAAATCGGCTTTGATCCTAGTAAGAATAAGCTCATCGGAAGATGGGCTTTTTTTCAATCTATCAATTCCATACAAAAGTCATTTATATTGTATATTTTTCAATCAATTAAAATATATTAATTAAAATTAATATATTGTTTTATAATACTTTTTATCGGAAAATTTTACCAAAAGTTAAAAAAATCTTTATTTTAAATGATGAGGTTAATGGAAACCTCTTAAATAAAATAAAGGAAATAAAATGGATATTTTAAAATTAATCGGCGGGAATCTACTCGCTGTGGCTTTTATAACGGGAACACAGACAGCACATGCAGAATTTAAACGGTTTTCCGTATCTGCTGGATGGTTGCATGTCATGCCACAAGGGAAAGCAAATCCATTCAATATAAATACTGCTGTAGCAAATGGAACCACTGCCAAAGTCGGAACTATTTCTACTTCAGCATTTATGAAATCAATAGACCCTAATGCAACATTATCAACTGGGGAAAATGCCAAAGAAGTTCTCGATATGGTATTTAGTCATCCAGTCGATGAAAACGGCAATCAACAACAATCGGTTGGTCAGTTATTAGGGCTTGTAGATGAAAATGATATGGTTTCATCTGATATAACGGGTACAGCAACCATTAAAGGTCTAGAGCAATGGGAAGGCAAAGGTACAGGGCTTGAAGCAGAAGATGTAGATACATTGGGCTTAATGTTCAATTACTATATTAATGAGAACGTGTCTTTACAGTTAATCGGTGGGATTCCTCCAAAAGTTGATATTAAGGGGAAAGGAGAAATCAACGCGCCATTATCTGGTTTTGCAAATCCTGAAGGGTTAGCAGCTTTAGTAATTGGAGATAAATTAGACTTGCTGCAAGATATTCCAATCACCAATCTTGGTAATAAATCGAAAGCTGCTACGGTACGTGCATGGACTCCAGCATTAGAAGCCCAATATCAATTCGGTAAGTCGGGTGTAAATAAGTTCCGTCCATATATTGGTGCTGGTGTTATGTATTCACGTTTCTCTAATATAAAGTTAAACGACCAAATCAACTCAGACTTAATTGCTGCGGGACACATGATTCAGAATGTGCTAGATAACAATGCTGGAGCTGCGTTAGATGGTAAAACCTCAAGTGCAAACCCTTATGTTCGAGTGAAAACGACTGATGCGATTGCTCCAATTGTGAGTTTGGGTGCTACTTATGACATTACACCAAATTGGTATGCTGTTGGTTCAGTGTCCTATGCAAAGTTAAATAACCGAGCAAATATTGATGTGATTGATAGCAAAACAGGTAAGCAGTTAATTCATGCCTCAACCAAAGTTGATATTGATCCTTTAATTACTTATTTGGGTGTAGGCTATCGCTTTTAATATTTTTCTGTAAATCAACCGTATTCATTACGGTAAAAAAAGCCCTGCTAAATATTGATTATTAGCAGGGTTCGATTAAAGAATGAGAGCAAATAAATGATTACTTAAACCACTTTTTGAACCTTTTGCGCCTTCGGTAAAGTTGGCTTTCTTCCTAAATACAACGCAATCACGGCACCAATAAAGGTAAGAATACAGAGTGGTAAAAGTGACACAGGGAAACTACCCGAATAATCTTTGACTATACCCATAATAGAGTTCATAAGCCCAGTACCGATATGCGCAATCGTATTTACTGCTGCAATACCTACAGCCACTAAAGTAGGCGGTAAGCGCTCAGAAACCAACGCCCAGAAAGGACCTTTAATGGCATAGTTACCCATCAAAACGAGTGAGAATAAAAGCAAGCTCAATGTTAAAGATGATGTGAAAAGAGTAAGAAGTAAACCAAAACTCGTCACAAACAATGGAATAGCTGTGTTAAGGCTCTTATTACCACTTTTATCGGCATGTACGCCCCAAACAATCATGAAAGCGGCAGCTAAACCGAACGGAATCATATTTAAAAGACCCGTCTGCATGGCAGTTAGATGGAAGGCTTTTAAAATCTGAGGCATCCATAACGATAAAATATTGCTGGTTGCCGAGCTTCCTGCATAAATAATCGCGAAGAACCATAAATATTTATTGGTAATTAGAAGCTTAAACTTACTTTTTTTCTGTTCTGCACTGTCTTGTTTTTCAGTATTTAATAATTGGTTCTTTTCAAAAGTTAAGGTGTTCGATAGCCATTCTCTTTGTTCGGAACTTAACCATTTTACTTGATTCGGATTATTTGGAAGCCAAACTAAACACAATATACCAAGCAAAATTGCAGGTAATGCCTCAAAAATTAAAAGAACTTGCCATCCACTTAAACCAACTAAACCATGCAAGCCTAATAGTAAGGCAGATAATGGTGAACCAATAAAATTAGATAAAGGAATGGCAACCATAAATACGGCAACAATTCGGGCCATATATCGCTTAGGGAACCATAACGTTAAATACAGTAATACGCCCGGGAAAAATCCTGCTTCGGCCGCACCAAGTAAAAACCGTGAAATTGCATATGAGATAGGGCCAGTAATAAAAGCGGTACAGAAACCGACAATACCCCAAGTAATCATGATTCTGGCGATCCAGATACGTGCGCCTAGCTTTTCCATGGCGATATTACTTGGAATTTCAAATATGACATATGCAATAAAAAATAAGGTGGCACCGAAACCGAAGGCAGTAGCAGTTAAACCAATTTCTTGGTTCATGGTTAATGCGGCAAAACCAATATTTACCCGATCAATATAGGCAATGAAATAACAAAGAATGAGGAAGGGAAGAATACGAAAAGAAAGTTTACGGATGGTTGACTTTTCTACTTCCGATATAGCGATATCATTTTTCATACATACTCCTTATGTACGTGAGAAACCAAACAGCTTGGTCGGGTTCTGATTTAAAATTAAACATTGCTCATGTTTATCAAACACAATTTTTTTAAAGGCATGAATCGCGTCTTCATAAGTCATATATGATTCATGTTGGGTATGGGGCCAGTCACTTCCCCAAACGAGCTTATGTAAAAAACCTTTGTCTTTTAAAATGTTATAGGCTCGTTGGGTAGTATTTATGTTGTTTTGAGTAGTACCCAAACGATAGAAACCAGACACTTTAATCCAGTGCTGTTTGACATTAAGCAAGCTTAAAAACTTTTGATAATCTGGATCATTAATCCCTTTAACACGGTCAACTCGACCAAAATGGTCAATCACCACATCAAAGTTGTATTCACTTAATTGAGGTAAAAGCTGAACTAAATATTTCGGTGGCGCATGTATTTCAACTTGCCAGTTGAGGCTTTCCACATTTCGTAAAAACTTTTTCCATTCAGGCGTATTTAACGTAGGAGGGTTAAGACCGAATAGATTTAAACGAACACCAACGATGCCTTGTTCTTTGAGTTGTACTAACTCGTCAAAAGCAGTGGTCTGTTGAACAACAGCAATCCCTTTTAAACGCTCAGGGTACTGCTGAATAGCATTTAGCATTGTTTGGTTATTGGTGCCCAGAAAGCTAGGTTGAACCAAAACACCATGCGTGAAATTATGTTCATCAAGATGAGAGATAAAACCTTGCACAGTTGCATCATAATTAGGTGTATAGCGCGCTGTTTCGATACTGTGGTCCTGTACCGAAAAAACATGTGCATGTGTATCTATACAGTTCATTTTTATCTCACATTACAATTTTTAAAGCGAAAATAGCGATTAAAGCGGCAATGACTCCTACAGGAATTGCTTTAAATAACAGTTGATTAAAGAATTTAGTTTTGTCGATGTCTGCTGGAGCTGAAGCCATAATAAGGCTACCGCCAGAAGAGAAAGGAGAAATCGCTGTAGATTGAGCGCCAACCACAATACAAATAAAGAGCATTAGTGGATTTAGGCCAGAACTCAAAGCAAGAGCTGGAACAATGGGGAATAAGGTCGGAGCAACTACGCCGAGAGTGCTTGAAAATACAGACATAATGGCACTGATCAGACATAAAAGTACTGGAATGACCCAGACAGGAACGTTGTGTGCTAACCATTCTGAAAGTGTCGTAATAATGCCAAGTTTTACACCTAATGAGATGAGCATACCGACACCGCAAATCATGATCAGTGTTCCCCAAGGCACAAGTGCAACCACCTTTTTTTCATCGGCAAGTTTCATGAGTAAACTGATGATTGAAAAAGTAATAGCAAGGAAAGCTATATCAATTTTAGAGTTTAAAAAGCTGATGGTTTTTGCATCTGGGAAAACAAGGTGCAATATTGGAAAAACTAAAACAATCGACATCATTAAAACTATAAGGAAGATGGACTGTTTCTGCTTTTGATCGAATGGCTCAGGCTTTTGATCTTCAATAACGATAGAGCTGCTTTTTCTATTCCACAGTGTATAAATTCCCAACACCATAATTGGAATAATCAAAGTGATAATAAAAATTCCACTGCTATATGAAAAAGCGGTTTGTGAGCTAATACCAGTATTTTCCATTAAGCTTCGGAAAATAATGCCGCTTTGTGATGTCATAAAATTTGCGCCAGCTAAAGCGCCGTAATTTGCAGCCATTCCACCAATAATCATATTCATATTGGTCTTTCTACAAAGCAGTAGCGTAATGGGTGCCATAAATGCGAGTACGGTATAAAAACCAGCGCCTAGACTTGCGATAATAGTTGCTGCAAAAAAAATCTCTAAGGGTAAAAACTGAGGAAATTTACGGCATTTATATAAAAGATGGCTGGCAAGTTTTTCTAAAGCGCCATTTGCTAAAGCAAAGTTATAAAAAAGAGTGACCGATAAAATAATAAAGAAAATTTTGACAGGCCATAGCTCAATAACTTCTGAAGGCTTTAAACCCATCCCAAAGCAGCCAATGAGGTAGGCAAATGCTATTGCAAAAAATCCAATATTGATTTTGGTTTTATAACCTAAACCTATAGATACGGCTAAAGCTATAAGCATCAATGCAGCCATATTATCTTCCTTGATAAATATATAAACATCTAAACATATATATGTTTGGTTTTTTGTATTACATATAACTATGCTAATATTGTCAAATCGATTTCATAATGTTTAACGCAAATGCTTGATGAGACTGCATTTAAAAATTTTAAATTGCCACGATATGAAAAGGTTCGTTGGGAGCTTCAAAAGCTACTGATCCAGTCAAAATGGACAGTTGAAGAGCCTATTCCAAGTGAACAAGAGCTTGCTCAAATGTATAGCGTATCGGTAGGAACCGTGAGAAAGGCGGTTGAAGGACTAGTTGAAGATGGCTTGTTAGTTAAACAGCAGGGCAAAGGTACTTTCCTTAAGCAACCTAACTTTGAAAACTCACTTATTCGTTTTTTTAGATTGCGTAATAAAAAAGGCGAGTTCATTCAGCCACAAGGTCAAATCAAAAAAGTAGAAGTATGTAATGCAATACCAGAGGTAAACGCCGAGTTAGGGCTTGGGCACACTGAAAAGCTTATTTATATTGAGCGTGTTCGTAAGCATGAAGACGTCGTTGTGTTAAGCGAAAGAATTTGGTTGCCTGAACGCTTATTTAAAAATCTGGAAGAAATTCCAATCGCTGAGTTTGGGAATCTACTTTATCCTTTTTATTATCAGCACTGTGGCCAATTTATTTCTTCTGCAACAGAACGGTTAACTTTCGAGAAAAAAATCAAAGATAGCCATTTAAATAATCACCTTGAAGACCCTTTAGTGAAGGTATGCCGTATCGCAAAAAACCTTGAAGGTGTGGCAGTCGAATACCGTGAGTCTTATGGTTTGGCCGATAATTTTCATTATGAAATATCGATTAATTAGTATTTTGAAATGAACTTCGATAAATACAAATTACATTGGAAGTTTGAAGTTAGACTTAGGTTCCGGTGGGCTAGTGCAAAGCCACAGTACCCACTGGCTGAATTATTTTAAAGATTTTATTTAAAAGCTCTTATTTTTTAGTCGTATCCACAGAAACTACAACAGATAGACCTGGGCGCAACAACTTAATATCTTTTTGATTTTCAATAAGCTTGATGCGTAAAGGTAAACGCTGAACAATCTTGGTAAAGTTACCTGTCGCATTGGTCGCCGAGATCGGAGAGAAAAATGCGCCAGTAGATGGAGAGAAGCTGTCTACTACACCTTTTAATTCAACATTATAAGCATCGACATACACAGTGACAGGCTGACCAATTTTAATTTGTTTTAGCTCAATTTCACGGAAGTTTGCTTCTACATAGACTTGATCTAAAGGCACAACGACCATAAGTGGATTACCAGCGCTCACAAAGTTACCTACGTTAGCTGACTTTTGCCCGATCATGCCATCAATAGGTGCTCGAACTTCTGTATAACTTAAATTCAACTTTGCTTTATCAAGTGCCGCTTGTGCTTGTTTTAAAACAGCTTGTTTGGCTTGAACCTGAATTTTATATTGGTTGAGCTGATACTGTGCATCAATCACTTTTTCTTTACTGCTGTCTAAGTCAGCATATTGCTCGGTTAACGTAGTTTTTGACTGTTGTGTAATTAATCTAGACTCAGCACCAAGTGCCTGTAGTTGCTCATAACGCGCTGTATTATCTTTGGTGAGTTTAATTCCAGCTTCTACTTTTCTAAGCTGGGCCTCTGTTTCTCGAATAACAGTCGGTTGTCTTTCTACTGCCAGCTTTGCTTCATTTAAATCAGCTTCAGCTTTAGCATAATTAGATTCTGCTTCAGCTAAAGCAGCTTCATAATCTCTTGCATCAATCCGTGCCAAAAGCTGGCCTTTTTTTACGGTCTGATGATCTTTAATATAAATTTCTTCGATATTTCCAGAGACTTTAGGAGCAATGGTTGAGTACTCTACATCTACACGTGCATCGTCTGTTTCAATAACCGAAGACGGTAAAAATATAAGTTTTAAAACCCATAAAATACAGGCTAAAACAATAATAAATGCAATAACCATAACCCAGTGTTTTTTTAGATATTGCACCTTTGTTAATTTGGCTGACTCGGTCGCAGAGTGATCTTGGGCTTCTAGAGTACTCATAAAGATTTTCCTGAGTTATGACTATTCATTAACTTAATGAGAGCAATGCGTGGTGGATAAGTTCTAACGGGTAATATCAGCATCACAATGAATAAAATTGCAGTAAGGCCAGCTAAAATTAGATATTGATCGCTAATCACTAAAACAGATTGTTGCGCTTGAATCGCAGAATTTAGGGCAGATAAACCGCCTGGAACACGATCTGCACCATTTGCGTTAAGCACAGGCGGAGTAAGCGGATTAAGGACAGGGCCTTGAATATTTTGGAAAACATGTTGCGCGGTATTTTCAATCAACCGTGTTGAATGGTATTCACCGCGGACACGATTGACCCAATCTAATATGCACACACCCAGTACACCGCTAATCGCACGCGGCGTGTTAATCATCGGTGATGCATAAATTGCCATGGTTGGATGAACACTGTTTGTACCCATCATTAAGAGAGAGAGCACGACACAAGTTTGGCCCAAACATGAGATGGCATGCCAAAAGTAAAATTGGTCTTGATTCCAAGTGGTATCGAGTTGACTTGCACCTAAACAACCGGCCATTACCAGAAGTAAACCAAAGCCATGTACATAACGGCTGTCGACCCAAGCTTGATTTAAAACCTTAATAACAATTGGGATATAAATAAATTGTAAGGCCGCAATTTGTAAACCAATCCACATGGTTTGAGTTGGCTTATAACCATGTACAGCGCTTAAGTAATTGAGTGGTAATGTACTGGTTGACATGCCAATAATTACAAAGCAAAACAGGGCAATAACAGCGTAAGCAAAGTTTCGTATTTCGAGCATTTGCGGTTTAATTAATGGCGTTGGATAGCGCCATTCATGTATTAAAAATAAAGGTAGGGTAATGGCACTGATTAAAGCCAAAACACAAATCAATTTTGAATGGAACCAGTCTAAATGATTGCCATGTAAAAGCATGGTACTTAAGCTTGCCACGCCAATAATGGCTAAAATCGCACCTGTCCAATCGTAAGTTTTTATTTTTGAATAATTTAATGGATCTTGGGGAATACCAAAATAAACTAGCGCAGCACTTAGCGCACAAAAGGGAATGGTTTGGAAAAATATCATTTTCCAACCAATCACATCTAAATAAAAAGCTGAGAGTGCAGCACTTAAGTTGGGAAAGAAAGTTGCTGTTAGCGCATAGCAGGCCAAACCCCATAAACGGATTTCTGGCCCTAGAAATCTAAGTGCACAGGCCATGAGTAAAGGAATGGTTAACCCATTGGCAAGTCCTTGCAAGCCACGCAATAAATAAAATATTTCAATGTTGGGACTAAAAGGAATTAAAATGCTAGAGACAAGACAAAGACCTATGGCAAAAAGAAGGACTCTACGCATTGAAAAAATAACGGCCCAACTGGTAGAGAGGATCATGCCAATAATCATGGCACTGGCATAAATACTGCTGACCCAATAACCAGAGTCGACACTAATACCCATTGCACCGCGAATATCGACCAAAGTAATACTGGTAATTCGGTTATTAAATTCGACAGTCATTGCTGCAAAAATTGCACCTGCCAAACCGATGAGTGGTCGTATATTCATCTTTTACCTTAAATTTTAAAAATGAACTCGTTGCATAGAGCAGTTATTGAGCTCAACTGTACCGATCGGTACTGTACTATCTTATTAAAATTACGTCAATTCTCGATTTTGAACTTTTCGATGAGTTACACTAATCATGAAATTTCTAAATATATTTGTAGGTTCGTATGTCTGATTGCATTAAAGCCAATGAGAAAGATCAAAAAATTCTAGATGCAGCAACCAAGTTTTTTCTGATCCACGGTTTTAGTGGCACAACGACAGACATGATTCAAAAAGAAGCTGGTGTTTCAAAAGCCACCATGTATGCTTGTTTTAAAAATAAAGAAGCGATGTTCGCTGCAGTCATTGAACGTCAATGCACCAACATGCAAAAACAAATTATTTTAGTTGAGACGCAAGCTAAAAATTTACGTTCAGCTTTAACCGAGATGGGTAAAACTTATCTCTGCTTTATATTGTCACATTCAGGTTTGGCTTTTTTTAGGGTTTGTATTGCTGAAGCAGTCAGATTCCCAGAATTATCTGAAAAATTCTTTGAACTTGGACCACAAAAACTGGCAAATATTATTGCGGGTTATCTTGAAAAATCGGTCAAACAAGGAGAAATTGAGTTAAGTTCTTCCTCTGAAGCTGCGGCAAATATCTTTTTATCGCTTTTACGAAGTGATGCTCATTTAAAATGTCTGACCCATCCTGATTATTTAATATCTGAGAGTGAAATTAGTATTTGGGTTGAATATGTAGTCGATTTATTTTTAAAGAATATGAGTTATCAAGAAAATAAAAGCTCTACATAAAAGTGATAAAACGAAGGCCGCGAGAAGCGGCCTTTTTAATTCTGTCTGAAAAAGATTTATGGTTAATGATGTCCCTGTGAAACACCACCATTGCCATCTGGAAGGCTAATGCGAATGTTTTGCATCATGCCTTGATCTTCATGATCTAAAATATGGCAATGCAATACAAAGTCACCGATGTAGCGTTGGTACTTGGTTCTAACAATGACTTTATAACTGGCTCCTTTTACATTTTTAACCCAAATGGTGTCTTTCCATGTGCCTTTTAGACCACGGTATTGTGGGTCAGGTGGAGCTGATTTGTCATAGTCATCAACGGCGTTGATATCACTGATATCTTTCCCACTAGGATCTTTAATCTCAACGATCTGAAACGGGTTTACATGAATGTGGAATGGATGGCTGGCTAATTTAGAGGTAAGTATCCATTCATCAGTTTTACCTAACTGAAGTGTGCGGTCAATTCGATCTGGTTTATATGGTTTGCCATCGACCTGAAATTGAGTTGGATTAACATTTGTATCAATATTAAATTCTAAAAATTGTTTATTTGGTGTTGCCGGTAAATCCTGATGCGGAACAAAATGACTGAGCTTTAAATTTTGTTGTAAATCTTGAAGCACAGCGGGACGCATATCTGGTGCAATATTGCGTGTTGCATTATTGCTTAACACTGTTGTTAAAGACTGAGGTGCTGAAGTGGATTTATTGACTTGAATAATTCCAAGTAAGCGTCTCTCAGAAGAAGTACGGTCCACGTTAGCAGAAGCTGAAGCAGCTTCATCAATCAGACAATAGCGGCCTTCTTGCGGGAATTGCATTAAGGCATCGAAACGATAACCCGGTTGAAAAACAGTGACTGTTTTGTCCATGACTTGTTTGAGGGTTAAGCCATCGGCTGCAATAACGTGTTGACTTACAATCGGGCCTGTACAGCTTTCTCTTAATAATTGCTTTTCACCCGTTGGTGTTAAATCGAGTTTAGAAGGGATGTTTTGCATTTGGCGAACGCTCAGGTTAATACTGTCGCGCACACCAGCATGAACCATTCGCCAACGTTCGACTTGTCCTGCTACAGCTTGAGTAATGAAAGGTTGAACTTCACCATTAATGCTTGTATATCGTCCTGATTTCCCCCAACCGCCGACACCAAAGCCCTGATAATCCCTAATTTCACCAATTTGATTATTTGGGCAAATATAATTACCTTTTGAGTCAGTTTCGATTTTGCCGTTAGCATTATAGCAAGCATATTGAATTTGCTGAAAAACCAGCGTTCTTTCTTTAAAACCATAGGTGAGTAAATCTAAATCACCTGTTTTATTTGGTGTGGGTTGACGATATCCACGAATAATCAAAGCACCCGCCATACCACTTGCGACTTGAATCGCGGTTGAACCATGTCGATGCGGATGATACCAAAATGTTCCGGCCGGATGATCTGGCGGTATATTGTATTCATACTGAAAGTTAACACCCGGATTAATCGAAACTAAAACGTTATCACTATTTCCTGCTGGGTTAATCCATAACCCATGTGTATGCATATTGGTACCATCAAAACAATGTGGTTTATTCACGTCAAAATGATCGCCAGTGCAACTTGGGTCTTTTGGAAGTTTTTTATGGGTAATTGGATCTATATCAAGCTGATTATCTAAAGTTGCTCGTACAGTTTCACCGGGAAATACCTCGATGGTTGGAGCAATATAAGGCGTATTGGGCTGTGTATTTGTGCCTTGATAGCTGCGTAACATGACTTTGTCATAACTGTTTGTTGCAGGGTTCCAGAGTCTATTTATTGTTTTTTTAACCTCCCAAGTAAACAATGCTTCATTTGAAGACTGCATTTGCGGAACGGTTGTTGTGGCAGTAGTAGGGCTCGGTACCGCAAGTAAAGCTTGATGATTACGTGCAACAGACATTTCAGGAGGGTCTTCTAATATACGGTCAGAAGACTCCTCTGCTAAGGCATACCCACTCACTAACGTTAGAGGGGTACATAATATTAAATGAGCTATTTTCATAATAAATATAGGCCTGAAAAATCAGGCCTCTCCCTTAATTATTATTTTGAAGTTTCTAAGCGAACTTGAGAAATGCTCAGTCCTTGAGAACTTACCTTTTGCTTCACTGGGTTAAGGGTTAAATCGGTAGCAACAAACTGAACCTCTAAGTCTTCAGCAGGTACGCCTAATTGATTAACTTGATCGCTGACTTGATAGACCAATTGACCCATAGCACCATTGCTCGCATGCCCGCCGTGGCTATGATCTAACACACCGAAATAGTTAATTGTGGCAACATAAATTTTTTGGTCAGGTTTATTTTTAGGAGATAAATAAATCTTATAAGTTAGATTTGGATTACCCACCATTTGTACATTATCTAAGATTAAATAAGTTTGTCCTGATGAAAGTGTGGTTTGAGAAAGTTGACTAGCACTCTTTAAGAACGTTGTGGTTTGAGGTGCTAAAGCTACTTTTTGACTTACACCCATCAGTTGAATGGTTTTATTACTGCTGACTGGTTTATGCGCTTTTTTAAATAGATTTACTTTTCCTGCTTGACTACTCATAACTGGTGCTTGAACTTTACATGCGTTTTCATTGGTATAACGCACCGGAATTTTACCAGGGGTAAATACATCAGCAATGGTCATGGTGACTTTATTGCCGTTTTCGTCTGCAAAGGTGTATCGAGTGTTATACCAGCTATCTGGCATACCTAAGTTTTTCTTTGCCCACTCAAGTGTAATGGGTTGCCCATTGGCTTTTTTATTTAGCCAACATTGCCACAAGCGGTCGATATTGGCATGGTGCATATAAAATACAGGGTCTAAACCTGCAATTGGTACAAATCCCATATCTGGCAGCACACAGTTTTTACCAACCGCGCAGTGCATTACACCATGGGGCTGAGACTGTAACTGATTGGAAAATGATGTGAAGTCATTCCATTTAAATGCTTGGGCAGCGCTGGCATCGTCTGGATCTATAGCGCTGATATTCTCATTTAAACCAGGTGTACGGAACTGGTCATATAAGCTACCTGCTTGTTTACCTCGAACCAATTGAGGCAGCGCTAGTCCTTTCCCATTAGCCGCTTTTTCTTGGTAATAGTCCCAATAAGGAAGAGAGTAATCTTGGCCAACATACTTACGCACTGTTCGCTCGTAAAAATAAAGCATCATACGGTGCCAAGGTAAGAAGTTTAAATTGCCATGTTGGCATGTACCCCAAACTTCATTGGTAAAGCCATCGTTTGGAACTGTAGAATTTTGAATATGTTTATAGTAACTATCACATAAGGCTTGACTATTATCTTGTAAGCAACCTGCCATACGGTTTTTAAGATATGTAGTTTTATCAGTGCCATGTGTACCCGTACCAAAATAGCCGTGAGTATTTGCCCAATAATTAAAACTTGTACGAAACTCCGGAGATAATGGATTTGCATTATTATTTGCTCGCATTTTTTCCAGACCTTTTTGCAGTGCGCTTACTTTGGCTGGGTCTTTTGCAAACTCCGTGGCACTCATTCGTAGTGAGTCGGCATGTGTTGCTAAGCTCATGCCACATAAAAGAGTGCCTAATATATAATAATTTCTTTTCATGGTTTAAAATCCTTGTCATGTTTAATATTCTTATAGTTCGTAAGTTATTTGTAGTATGAGAAATTTCCAAGTAATTGGATAATTCTTGTACATTAATCTAGCACATAAAATAGTCATTATTAAAGATTTATATTTAATATTAACTTTAGATTAATTTACTTTTTAAAGCTGTAATTTTTTAGAAAAACTTAATTTTATTATTTTAACTAAGATTTTGTTTATTATTAATTCTTTATTTAATTGATAAAATTAAAAATGAGAAAATAACTATATTTTTGAGTATTGTGTTTCGTTTTTTTAATTTTTATGTTTTTAGGTCTCATTATTTTTAAATATTTTACTCAGTTAGATTTTAAAATAACTGGTATTAGTTAACTCATTATTAGAGAAGTGTGAAAGCCCATAAATATTTTTTCTGACTTGAAATAACTATAACAACCGATTGATGGATAAATTTATTTTTTAATTCTGGCATTTTTATTGCTTAATTATTCATATCTTCAATTAAACATTTAATTTGCACCCCATATAAATGATGATTCAAACCGTTTTGCTCTCTTATGGTGTTTTTTTCACATGAAAATTGCACCAAATAAGTACATCTCTTTATTTTGCACCATATTTGTGCATGGAGAGGTGTAATGAGGTTTTGGGCTTCAATACTCACTTTACTCATTCTATGTGGATGTTCTTCATCTGAACAAAGTAGAAAAACTAAAGAAAACTTAGCAGTTCATTCGATATGCGTTTTTGATAGTACAAATACAAAAGTGTGTGTAGCCAAGCCAGCGCAAAGAATTGTTTCTCTATTTGAGTCAGGTTTAGATGGCTTATATATGCTAGGGCAAGGCCATAAAGTGATTGGCATACCAGCCGAAGTATACATTCAACCTTTATTATTTAACGCCTATTCAAAAATAGATCAACGCATTGCAAATAAACAGCTTGCAACGCCTTCACAAGGTGTCAATGCAACCAATATTGAAAGTCTTGTGTTGTTGAAACCCGATTTAGTAATTTTGGGGAGCGGGCAGACCCAAACGATCGCATTATTACGACAATTTGGTATTGCTGTATATGTAATGGAATCTGGCACCTATAAACAGGTGAAAGAAGAGCTATCTGAAATTGCTGTTCTAAGTGGAGCTCAAAAGCGAGCTCAAGAAATTTTGAGTTTTTCTGATGAAATTATGGCAGAAGTCGCAGCCAAAACAGCACGTCAGCCAAATAAGCAATCGATTTACTATGCGTGGTCAGGTGGGCGAATTTTTTCCACTTCGGGACGTCAGTCTATTACCAATGATTTTATTGAGCTGGCAGGTGCTTACAACATTGTTCAGACCAATGCTAACCAACCCAATGTAAATCCCGAGACTCTCATTGAATGGAACCCTGACAATATTGTGCTTTGGAACACCAACCCAAAACTGATTTATGAACGAAAAGAATTACAAGGCTTAAGTGCCGTACAAAACTGTAAGGTATTTAATTTGAGCCCTGCATTTATTTATAACCCCCATACCATCAAAATCATTATTACGGCGATTTATTTGAACCACAGCATTTACCCTGAACAGTCCGATTTACCAGTAAGTGCTTTACAACAGCGTATTTTAACCAAGTTGTATGGTGAGCACCTTGCCAATGCGTTGGTGCAATGAATATGCAAAAACTGAAATATTATTGGTTTTACCCGTTACCTTTCATCATGGTTTTTATCTCTTTGCTCATTGGGCCTACGCAAACCTTGAGTGCATGGGACTATTTGCGGTGGGGTGTTCAAGCAGTCTTTGGTACACCATATTTTGATGCTGAACAATTTAGACTGATGCAGAACATACTGGTCAATGTCAGATTACCCAGAATTTTACTGACCTTTATGGTGGGAGCTGCATTAGCAACCGCGGGTAATGGTTTGCAAGCATTGTTTCGTAACCCTTTGGTTGACTCGTATGTACTCGGTATTTCTTCCGGTGCGGCGTTTGGTGCAGCTTTGGCACTTTCTCTAAGTTGGCTTTCGCCAAATCTATCCGCCTTTATTTTTGGCGTATGTGCTGTTGCTTTAACATATTTATTTGCACATCAAAAACATGAAAGCCAGACGTCTTTAGTGATGGTCATTTTATCCGGCATGATTGTGTCGGGGCTGTTTTTGGCAGGACTTACAGTTATTCAATATCTAAGTGATCCATTTAAATTACAAGCCATTGTGCAATGGACGATGGGCAATTTACATCAAGCTTCTTGGCAAAAAGTTCAATACGCTGTGCTACCGATTTGTATTGGCCTTGTCGGATTATTTGCAATGCGTTGGCGTTTAAACTTAATGGCACTCGGTGCTGAAGAAGCGCAGGCGGTTGGTGTTAATCCACGCTGGGAGCAGCTTCTTTTAATTGTACTAGTGACTGTATGTACATCAACTTCTGTGGCTGCTGCTGGCATTATTAGTTTATATGGACTCTTTATGCCGCATATTGTGAGAATGTTGGTGGGGCCAGATCACCGCTACAGTATTCCTGCCAATATGATTTTGGGCGGCAGTTTCCTACTCATGATTGATAACTTTTCACGTGTTTTACTAACCTTTGAAATACCAATTGGCATTTTTACCATGCTACTTGGTGCGCCATTTTTCTTATTATTAATGAAAACACAGAGGACTCATTGGGCATGATTCAAATTGATCAGTTAAATTATGCCTATGGGCATAAACAGGTTCTTAAAAACATTCATCTGGAGTTTCCTGAAAATCAGTTTTCCGTCATTTTAGGGCGCAATGGCTGTGGCAAATCGACACTTTTTAAATTGATGGCTGGCTTAGAACCTTTAAAAGATGGGTTGATCCGTTACTCTGGAAAACCATTATCAGACTTTAAAGGCAAAGATCGAGCTGCGTTACTTGGCTTTTTACCACAGTTTCATAAAACCGTATTTCCATTTTTAGTTAAAGATGTAGTAATTACGGGACGTGCCGCTTTTAGCAGATATAGACCTTCAAAATCAGACTGGGAGCGTGTAGATCAAGCTTTGCTTGATTTAGATATTGAGCATTTACGTGACCGTCCTTATACAGAACTATCAGGTGGTGAAAGGCAATTGGTTATGATTGCCCGAATTTTAGTGCAAGCACCCAAAGTGATTTTGCTTGATGAGCCAACCAATCATCTCGATGTTTATTACCAGTCTTATTTAATGAAAAAATTGCGTCAGTTGTCGCGGCAAAATTTTACAGTGATTGCGATTATGCATGATCCCAACTTAGCTTTTTTATTTGCAGATCATTTGTTTTTTATGCGCCAACATGAAGTAGTTAAGCCTGAATCTAAAACACGAATCACCGATCCGAAGTTTTTAAAAAGTGTCTATGATGTTGAGTTCCATGAAGCCATGATTCAAGACAAAACCATTGTTATCCCTGACCATTCTTGGCTATAAATATGACTTTTCACTATCATCTAGCAGACAAATCAGACTATGCATCTGCTGTAGAGTTTGCACTTTATACAAGACATTTATTATTCCCAGAAATCTATCATGGGCAAGTTCCCAAAGATTTAAAAAATTTTGGGCAATATTATGTTAATGATCCATTAGGTTGCTTTATTACGGTAAAAGATAAAAACCGTATTATTGGCACTATTGCATATCGGGCGTATGACCATCGTTTTGATTTAAATTTGCCATCTAATACAGTGGAAGTGGTTAAGTTGTTTGTATTGCCTGAATACCGCCGTAATGGTATCGCAACTCAACTATGTGACATGTTGTTTAGCCATGCAAAAAACAATGAAATTACCACTTTCTATTTGCACACTCATCCATTTTTGCCAGCGGCTGAAAAGTTTTGGCGTCTACAAGGCTTTGATGTCATTAACCGTGAGTGGATCGAGACCTATGACACCATTCATATGAGTAAATCTTTATAGCGCTTTATTGTGCGTATGAAATCTTTTTTGAAAATGGGTAGGTGGATAACCCATAATTTTACTGAACATTGCGGTAAATGCTGCCGAGTGTTCATAGCCCAAACTAAAAGCAATTTCAGTAATTGAGATATTCTCTTTTAAGGCATTTAAAGCATAGATGATGCAGACTCGATTACGCCAAGCCTGAAAGGACATGCCAGTTTCAGACTTAAACCAACGATGAAAAGTTCGTTCACTTTTATTATGGTCATGTGCCCAATCTTTAGGGCTGCTATGAATATCGGGATGCTCCATATACTCAACACACTGTTTAGATAATAATGTGTTGTGAGGCAATGGAATAAATAGAGGTAGGGCTGGTGCAGCTTCTAACTCATATAACAATAAATCGATAAGAGCACCGTCACGGCCTGAGTACGAGTAATCAATAGATAATTGATTTGCTTGAATGAGCAGTTGATGGAGTAATTGTGATACTTGCACAACCTCACAATAGTTTGCTTGTCTTGGGGCATTACTCACTTCTATATACAAACTATAAGTACTGACTTTAGATAGCCATACCTGATGTGCTTTACCTGCAGGTATCCATACACCACTGTACGGTAACACGAGCCATTGTCCATCTTCAGTTTCAACTTTCATGAGGCCTTCGGGTGCATATAAGAACTGGGCACGGCGATGGCTATGCGTATCTAACAAAGTATCAGCAGGATAGTCCGATCCTAACGCTAAAACCGCTTGCGGTAGATGGTCTACATCGTTAATTGGAATATTACGCATATATTTTTGTCTGAAATAATTAAAAATATGGCTTTTCTACGTTAGTTTGCCATAGGGCTATTTTATATCATGCCTCTATAAACATGAGGAAGATAACGATGCTATATGAGCTATTTTTATTTGGACTACTTTCAGGAGTTACCACTTGGTTATTTGGCTTTGGCGGCGGTTTTGTTGCTGTGCCTTTGCTTTATACAGTCATTATTCAAAAGTACAGTAACGAAAGTATGGTTGGGATACATGCGATGCAAATCGCCGTAGCTACATCAGCTTTTGTGATGCTGTGTTCGGCAAGTTTTGCAACTTTTCGACACTATCGGTCCGGACAGATTGATTGGCAAAAAATCCGCTTTTTATGGAGTGGTATCGCATTGGGTGGAGTTGTCGGTGCGGTCATGGCCTCATTGTTTAATGGAAATTGGCTTCGCTGGATATTTATGGGTTATGTATTCATAACCATTATTGATTGTTATTACCGACCAGGCTTTATGGTGACCTCAAGGCAAAAGCAAAACTATAGTGAAAACAGCGAACTGATTAAAGGCGGAATTATTGGTTGGGTTGCAGCACTTTTAGGTGTGGGTGGCAGTGTAATGACAGTTCCGTTATTACGGCGGCGGGGTAGTTCGATGGCAGAGGCTGCGGCTATTGCAAATATTCTCACGCTGCCTTTGTCTTTAACTGCAACGCTAACTTATTGTGTATTGTCACTTTGGAAATCTACATGGGCACCTAGTGGATTTATCGGTCTAATCTGGTTTGAAGCTGCTTTATTCTTGGTTGCTGGAACATGGATCGGACTATATTTTTCAGAAAAATTTATTTCAAAACTACCTGATTTATGGCGGGCAAGATTGTATCCGCTACTTTTAATGCTGGTTTTGTTCGTGATGCTTGTTGTAAATTAACTTTTATTTCAATTAATTGAAGAATAATCTCTCTTAAAAATTAAATCTCTAAATGCTCTAAAACTGCAAATTTTATGTCTTAAAGGGCTCTGAAAAAAGTTTGAAAAATAGACTTGAAATATATAGTGGCTTTGTGCCACCATATATTCATCGAAGGTCATCAGACAAAAAGAGGATGATATGGCTATCCAGCTTTTAGATGCGGCAAGAAATGAAATTCCAGTGAAATTCACGCAGTTTTCTGGTGGAGAGCGTCATGTTCAGATTGATGAGACAACCTTAGGTTCACTATCTGGCAAGGTATTGGTGCGTGCGCAAATGACCTCAAGTTATGATGTGATGGACTATTTGTTACTTGAAAATATATTGCTGATTCAAGGCCTAACCGTTGACCTAGAAATTCCATATTTTCCATACGCTCGTCAGGACCGTATTTGTGCAGTGGGCCAAGCGTTCTCACTCGATGTGATGACGAAGCTACTTAACATCAACGCAGACAAAAAAGCGGGTAAACAAGGCAAGGTGACTGTTTGGGACTGCCATAGTGAAGTCACTACAGCCTTACTCGCTGCCAATACTTCTTTTAAAGAAGTTGTAAATGTCAGTTCAGTCGACATTATCGCAAAGAGTGAAGCACTAAGCACACTGTTAAAAGATGAAAAAACAGTGCTGGTTTGCCCAGACAAAGGCGCAAAAGCACGTACACAAATGGTTGCAAACGCTTTTAATTCTGAGCGCAAACAACCTATCACTATTGTTCAGTGTGATAAAAAACGTGACCCTGTAACTGGCAAAATTTGGGGCACACATGTACATGCGACTGATTTATCAGGCTTAACAGCGGTCATTACCGATGACATTTGCGACGGCGGTGCAACCTTTATTGGTATTGCCAAAGAACTGCGTCGCCTAAATTGCCATAAGGTCGTTCTATACGTGACCCACGGTATTTTCAGTAAAGGAATAGAGGTTTTTGATGGATTGCTTGACCAACTATTTACCTCGGACAGCTTTCCACAACAACCATCAGACAAAATTTCAGTAATTGCTTTTGCAGCAAAATAAAGAGAACAAAGATGACTATTAAATTGAATCCATTAAACGCTATCGATTTTTATAAAGCGGATCACAGACGTCAGTATCCGAAAGGCACAGAGTATGTATACGCCAACTTTACGCCGCGTTCATCTCGACTCGCAAAAATGCTACCTGACTTTGACGATAAAGTTGTGTTCTTTGGTCTTCAGGGTTTTATCAAACACTTTTTAATAGATACATGGAATGAAGGCTTTTTCAAACAGCCTAAAGAAAAAGTTGTGGCTGCTTATAAACGCCGTATGGATAGTTCATTAGGTGAAGGCGCAGTACCGGTTGATCACATTGAAGCGTTACACGGCTTGGGATATTTACCATTACGCATTAAAGCCTTGCCAGAAGGCAGCCGCGTCAATATGCGTGTACCTGTGCTCACCGTGATTAACACTGACCCGCGTTTCTTTTGGTTAACGAACTATATTGAAACTGTATTAAGTGCTGAGCTTTGGAAAAGCTGTACTACGGCCACAATTGCCTATGAGTACAAACGCTTATTAACGCAATATGCTGTAAAAACTGGCGCACCACTCGATTTTGTGCCTGTGCAAGGACACGATTTTAGTAGCCGTGGTATGAGTGGAATTTATGATGCTGCACAATCAGGTGTGGGGCACTTAACTAGTTTTATTGGAACAGATTCGGTCGCCTCAATCGACTACGCAGAAGAATATTACAATGCCACAGGTGTGATTGGGGTATCTGTACCAGCGACCGAACACAGTGTGATGTGTATGGGTACAGAAAACAGTGAGCTAGAAACATTTAAACGTTTAATCTGCGAGCTTTATCCGTCTGGTGTTGTCAGTATTGTGTCTGATACATGGGATTTTTGGCGAGTGATTACCGAGTTTACGGTGGATTTAAAACCTGAAATTTTGGCAAGACAACCTAATGCTTTAGGCTTGGCTAAATTGGTTTTCCGTCCTGACTCTGGTGACCCTGTCAAAATTATTTGTGGTGACCCAGATGCTGAAGTCGGTAGCCCAGCCTACAAAGGTGCGGTTGAATGTTTATGGGAAGTGTTTGGTGGTACAACCACAGACGAAGGTTATAAAGTACTGAATGAACGTGTCGGTTTAATTTACGGCGACTCGATTACCCTAGACCGTGCGCAGCGCATTTTGGAAGGACTTGAAGCCAAAGGTTTCGCTTCAAACAACTTGGTGTTTGGTATAGGCAGCTTTACCTATAACTACTTAACTCGCGATACCTTTGGATTTGCTGTGAAAGCGACTTGGGGACAAGTGAATGGCGTAGGTCGAGAGTTGTTTAAAGACCCAATTACTGACTCAGGTGTTAAAAAATCTGCGAAAGGTCTTTTACGCATCGAAGAAGGTGAAAATGGTTTTATCTTGTTTGATGAGCAAACAGCCGAACAAGAACAAGGCGGAGCACTTAAAACAGTCTTTGAAAATGGTAAACTTCAATATGAGTGTACTTTGGATCAAATTCGCGAGCGTTTATCCATCGCATAACTGAGTTTAGATGAGCCGTTGCATGTGTATCGGCTCATCATTTTTATTGAGAGGCTGAACGTGACTATTCAAACTGAACAAGAATTCCTTGCCAGTTATGATCGCCGAGATTATGACGCACCTTTACTCACGGTCGATATGGCTATTTTCTCTGTATTTAATGGTCAATTGCAGGTATTACTCATTAAGCGCCCCAACTTTCCAGCTAAAGACCAATGGGCTTTACCGGGTGGTTTTGCCGATTTAACGCATGATCAAGACCTGATGGCCACAGCCTATCGTAAGCTGGTCGAAAAAACAGGGATTGCTTCACCTTACTTGGAACAAGTTGCCTCTGTCGGTAATGCTAAACGTGACCCGCGTGGCTGGGCCGTGACGATTTTGTATTTTGCTTTAATTGATTTTAATGCCTATCAACAACAAGCATTAGCTGAGTACAGCGAATGGGTGTCTGTAGCAAAAGCACAAGATTTAGCATTGGCGTTTGATCATAATGAATTGCTTAACTTGGCATTAGAGCGTTTAACCAATAAAACCCGCTATACCGCATTGCCAGCGAGTCTCATGCCTGAGTTGTTTACGCTGACTGAGCTACAAACCATTTATGAAATTATTCTTGGGCAATCTTTAGATAAAAAAGCATTTAGGCGCCGTATGATAGAAGCCGGTGCAGTTGAAGAAACCAATGAAAGTAAAATTGTAGGCAAACGACCAGCTCAGCTTTATCGCTATGCACTCGATTCTTTCGATTTTATATTTCCTCGCTCACTCGAATTACCTAGAAATAAAGAGGGTGAAGATAAGCAAAACAATGAGCTTTCTGACTAGCGCATCTTGATTCACTTTGATTTATAATGCCGCGCTTATGATTAATGTCATGTTTTGATCAGCACTTTGCCTATGTCACACGTTTCTCCCTGCTTCCAACAAAACCAGTTTCTTGTGTTGGTGGAATATCTCACTTCACTGCATGAAATTTATCCTGTTAAACATGAGTTTGCGGGATATCCGGCTGCAATGACATTGGCAGATCGTGTACATTCAGATCATGATATTGCTCCGCTTGAAGCCAGCAAAAGTTATCCGGACTTAATCGATAAAGTCTTACACTTTTCAGGTAAGGCACGAGACATACAAGACTTTGAGCGCTTTTTAGAACAAGCTCAAGCAGCCAATATTCAAAACTTGTTATTGCTTACAGGCGATAAACTCAAAGAACATCATAATGGACGAGATGGGCAGCCTCGTAGTCGTTATCTAGAGTCGGTAAACGCCGTAATGGCTGCCAAGCAACACGGCGGGTTTCGTATTGGAGTTGCTTTTAACCCATTTAAATATGTCGAAGCTGAGCGTGACGCACAGTATTTAAAACTACATAAGAAAATTAAAGCAGGCGCTGACTTTATCATTACCCAATTGGGCTATGACATTGAAGCCTTAAAACAAGCCAAATCATTTTTAACAAAACATCATTATTCACAGCAAATACTGGCTTGCGTCATGCCACTGACTTTAGGTCGTGCCAATTTTATGGTCAAACATAAAGTTGCAGGTATTGTGATTACCCCACACATGCTAAAAGTTTTGGCAGACGAAAAACAGGCAGGATATACAGACCGCGTTTTTTTACGTTGTGCTTTGCAAATTTTGATATGTAAACACTTAGGGTTTGCAGGAATTCACTTATCGGCTTGTCATAAGCCAGAAGAGCAAATGCTGCTTGAAGGCTACATTGAGCAATACAGACATCTGGAGCTTAAAGCTTTAGAAGAGCTTTGGAATTCACTTTGGCAAGTCACGTCAGGTAAAGAGTTTTCGCCTGAAATTGCTCGGTTTTCGCGTCAGCCAACTTCTAAACAATTAATTAAATATCGCCAGCTACATGTTATGCATGAAGCAATGTTTGACTCAAAGCTTGCTAAAGGTGTTGGACGGTTTATTTTTAAAGCGTCTTTTTGGGATAACACTTTAGTTGCTAAAGTATTACTTAAAACAGAAGTACTGAGTAAACATAGCTTAGTGGGTTGTGAAAGCTGTGGTCAGTGTCGCCTAAGCGATACTTTATATATTTGCCCTGAAACGTGTCCAAAAGGTTTAGCCAACGGGCCTTGTGGTGGTACAACTTTAGACCGCTGCGAATTTGGTGACCGTGAATGTATTCACTCAGTCAAAGCAAGACTTGCTAAAGCTGTTGAACAAACTGAAATATTAAAAGAAAAACTGATTCCAACTGTGCCTCTTGAAACTAGGGGAACCAGTTCTTGGAAAAATTGGTATTTAGCGACTGATGCTTAAGTTTTGTATTACCCCTTGATTTGATTTTATTAAAAAATCAAATGGGAGGAGGCTAAAACACGGCGATAATTTAAAAATAACAATTGTTTGGCTTAATTATGTCCAATCAAGATGATTACTGAGGAGTATACTTAAAGCAAATCTTTTGCGTTAAAAGGAAAGCTGTCTCAATGAAAAAGTTGGTTGCTGTAATTGTTGTTTTAACTGGATGCTTTTACGACCCTGTTAATTACGACAAAATACACGACCAAGAGTTCCAAGACCACCTCAGGCAAAACGGTTAGTAATAAAAAAAAGCAATGCTACATCGAAATCTGCGAATGTAATTCTCTCCAAGAGCAATTATTTTTTCGGTTGGATTACTAATTGCGTTTCACTATAAAAGTTCTGGTTTTGCTGTGTATCTTATTTTCTGGATGCATAGCTCGTTCGATCAATAACAATTTAAGTGTAGGTATTTGCGTGAAAGCCCTCTAGGGAGGGCTTTGGCTACTTTTTGATTTGAGGATTTGGTGGAGCAGGTGGTCGTTGAGGGATAATATTTCCACCACGTATATTTGTTGTAGCTGGAGGTGGTGGTGGGGGTGGGATATTCGTTGATTTAGTCATATCATTCTCTAAATTTTAACTATTAGATAGATACAACCCAATATACCTGTAAGAATTAATAGTGCATAGGTGCACGACATAATTTTTAATAACCAACGCTGTCTATAAATATTATTATCGCGAATAATTGTAGAACATTGAGAATACTGCTCTACAAGATAAAGTGTGTATTGATCATTTACATATTCTTGTTTTTCAGTTTCAAAATTTGGATCTTGTATTGTGCTTTGACTATGTTGTATATAATGGTTCTCTAGTACATTTCTATAGTTTTCCATATCACTTGAGGTATTTGTCCAACTATCTAACTTGATGTGTGAGAGGCAGTAAAATCCATACAAAGTAAAAATCAATAATACTATCATTACTTCCCATAAAAAAATAAAGAACGTAAGGAGCATTTCAGAATTAAGAATTAGAGTGTCAAACATTGTGATATTTGCGGTAATGCATCCAGTTATCAAAACTGCATAAATTGCCATTCGGGCATATAATTTTTCTTTAAAATCTATTTGAAAATAATATTCAGCTTTATAGATTTCCAATCTTTTTTCTAAATTCATTTTAGAAAGCCTAAGCTTTTGATATTTATTTTATTCTAATGAAGTTTTAGGAAGAAATCATGAAATCGATTAAATTGTTTAAATTTCTTTTCTAACTAGTTAAATAATTATTGTTAATATCAATATTTGAAAATTAAAATTTGGAGGGGATATGACAATTCTTCAAAATGCAATTGATTCAATAGCACTTGGTATTGAAGATTATGAAGAAGCTGTTCATGATTCTAGACGTTTGATTTCATGTACACGCAATATTTTTGCTGGAATACTTTTGCTTTTTAAACATAAGCTTAGTGAATTAAGCCCAGAAAATTCTGATGAAGTACTTATTAAGCAAAAAGTTATACCCAGCCAGAGAACTGGTGAAATTAGTTGGGTTGGAGAAGGTAATAAAACAGTAGATGTTCAAGGTATAGAAGATCGTTTTAAAGGACTTGGTATTAAAGTAGATTGGACACGATTAAAGAAAATTCAGAAATATAGAAATGATATTGAACACTACTATACAACTAATTCATCATCTGCTGTACAACAGATGATTTCTGATTCTTTTTTAGTTATTGTGAACTTTATTTCAGAATATCTAAATGGAGATCCAAGAGAGTTACTGGGTGAAGACATTTTTAACGTGATGAAAGAAATTGATGAAGTTTATGAACAAGACAAGAAGATATGTGTAGCTAAATTCCAAACTCTCAAATATTTTCATCCTACTATTCCCACTGTATTAACTAATACAAGTTGTTTTGAATGTGGATCGGGTTTTTTAAATCCTTTAAAAGATAATACTTATGCAGAAGAAACACGTTATCAATGTAGATCTTGTAATGCTGAATTTGACTATGAAAAATTAGTAAATGTTGCATTTGAAAATGAGTTTAGTTTATCTATTAGAGATATCATGAATGGTGAAGAAGATATTAGCTGCAATTGCCCTGAATGCGGAGGGTATTTTCTATATCAAGAGGGAGTTTGTGTGGCATGTGGTTACGAAAATAATTTAATTTGTAAGCTGTGTGATGACAAAATTCATCCCTCAGAGGTTGAAGTATTTGAAGGACGTTGTTCATATTGTAATTATAAGTGGGAAAAAATGATGGCTGAGTAAAATAAAGAGGCACTTTTTTTTGTTTGCGTTAAATAGGTAAACGATGACCGCACTTTTAGAAAAGGATTTCAGCCCATCTGAGTTTACATTGTTTTCTGAAATATTATGGAAACTTGGCTCAGGGAAAGGGCAATATAATTTACGTGAAAATATCCTTGCAGATATTGCCATTTTATTACGGGCTGATTTCGCTGCATCTTACATTTGGGATTCAAACCATAACTTATCGAAAGAAGGTGTGATATGGAAAATCGACCCAAAAGCGATGAAGGACTATGAGTGTGTTTGGCAATTTGATGATCCGATTACAGCACAGCTTCGCAAACGTCAAAAACCAACTTTCGTAAACGAGGTCATGCCTCTCGCAGACCTGAAAAAAACACCCTATTACAATGAGTTTTTGAGAGCCTATGGTTTATATCACGGCATAAATATTTATTTTGTCCGAAATGGTATGGATATTGGTGATTTACGCATTTGGCGTGCGAAAGATGCCGACACGTTTAGTGAACGTGAAAAAAGAATATTAAACCTGCTTGAACCTTATTTTACTCAAGCCTTACCCAGTGATTTATCAAGTCAATATGGTCTGACGTCACGGGAACAAGAAGTGGTTCGCTTGGTAACTAAAGGTTTAAGTGATAAAGATGTGGCCAATTTACTGGATATTAGCTTTACAACATTAAGAACTCATTTGAACAATTCTATGAGAAAAATTGGCTGTAATAATCGCACAGAAATGGCCTTGCTCATTCGATATTAAAGTTTAAGCAATCCTCAATTTTGAGGATGCGAATGAATGAGCAATTTGTACTAAGTTTCTAAAATTACAACTTAAATGGATTAAAAATTACTATGTTAAATACAAATGAAAAAATTAATTGGATCGAATCACTTGATCTATCAAATGCTTCAGTAGATTTCATTACTAAATTCATTCATGAAAGAAAAGTATCTTGTGAAGAGCTTGTGCATCATTACTTCGATAATATTGAAAAACAGCAATCTTTAAATGCATTTATTAGCACAGATAAAGCTTCAGCAATTCAACAAGCTCAATATTGGGATAAATACCTACTCAGTGGAAAACCATGTCCAGCTTTAATGGGTATTTTAATTGCGGTTAAAGACAATATTCATGTTGCAGGTTTTCCCAATAGTGCAGGTACGCCAGCTTTAGCTCAATTTAGACCTCAAACTTCTGCCCCCGTTATTCAAAAGCTTATTGATCAAGGTGCAATCATTGTTGGTAAAGCCAATATGCACGAATTAGCCTTTGGGGTAACAGGTTATAATACTGCCATGCATATAGAAGGTGTTGTGGGTACACGAAATGCTGTAAACCCGTTACACATTGCTGGTGGGTCTTCTTCGGGTAGTGCGGTAGCTGTTGCAGCGGGCATGGTTCCGATTGCTATGGGTACAGACACAGGTGCTTCTATTCGACTGCCAAGTGCCTTAAATGGTTGTGTGGGTTTTCGTCCAACGGTAGGACGATATTCACAAGAAAATATTACCCCAATTTCACATACTCGCGATACCGCTGGCCCTATAGCACATAGCGTATCTGATGTTATTTTAATTGATGAGCTTATTACTCAAGAACCAAGAAAAGAACCACTCCAGCCTCATCAAATTCGGCTCGGTATCAATTCATACTTTTGGAATCATTTAGACGAAGACGTTCATGAGCAGGCACATATTGCGCTTGAAATGTTAAAGAATGCTGGAGTCGAAATTATTCCTGTCGATATGCCAAATTTAGAACAACTCAATCAAGCTATTTCATTTCCTGTGGCCATCTATGAAGGCAAATATGACCTGATTCAATATTTGAAAGATCATCGTATAGACCTAACCTTAGAATCTGTAGTCGATCAGATCTCAAGCCCTGATGTACAGGCAATTTTTAAACTGAATATTCTTCCTGAGTTAACTCTAGATCAGAATGGTCAACTTGTTCCCGTTTTACCTTTGTATGAAAAAGCGATTAGTGAAGCTCGGCCACAATTGCTTGAACTCTATCAAAACACATTTAAAGCGCATAACTTACATGCTTTATTATTCCCAACATCACCAATTGTGGCACCACTAGCAAATGAACAAGTTTATTCAATTGAAACTTTCCAGACCCTCATGCGAAATACAGACCCCGGCAGTAATATAGGAATACCTGGAATGAGTTTACCCATTGGAATGGGTACGAAATCAAAACTGCCAGTTGGTTTAGAAATAGATGGCTTAGCTCATCAGGACAGTGAAATACTTGCTATTGGAATAACTTTAGAAAAAATTTTCAAACGTTTAAATCAATAAAAAATCACTTAAATTACTATTTTTAAAGGTTTGTTTTTGCTTTTAAATAATGGCTTTGAGATTGTTTTCTGCTTTTATTTTATCTGGAAAAATATAAGTCACTTTACTCGGTAGAGTGACTTAATTATTAAAAATTACCGTTTATCATCTTTAATGATTTTGTTAGATTTCTTATTGTTGTTTTTAAAAAATATAATATTTATAAATTATATATATTCTATATGTATAAGTATAAAAACTTTGATTATTAACTCATTTTTAAATTACATGTTATTTTAATTAATAATACTTAAATATTACACAATAAAACTTTTTGTTAACATTTCTGCAATAAATTAACCGATTTGGAGTTTTGAATAAAATATAAATAATTTTAGTAATTTGTTAATTAACAAATATTTATGTTTGATTTTTAAATCGATTTATTAAGAGAAATCTATCGTAATTAGAATTAAATATTTTTTAAATATAGTTTATATAACACGATTTATTGACATAAATAGAAAAAATATATGGCAAAGAGGTCAATGATATTTAATTCACTTCAGAACCATAATTTGCACCAAATTTTACGCTGTCACGATTCATTGAATAAAACCAAGTGAAAAGTTACGTAAATAAGAAACCAATAATTTTATTGGCTTAAATAAAAAATCGAATATTACAAATAAGCGGAATGAATATGGATAACGTAGCTCAGCTAGAAACTGATACTAATTTCCAAAGTCGAAAGAAAATAACATGGGGTGTTTTTAGTGTCCTGCTGTTATTTTTAGTTGCTGGCATCGTATATTATTTTTTTGTATATCGATTCTATCAATCTACTGATAATGCTTATGTGCAAGCCGATGTGACTTGGGTTATGCCAAAGATTTCAGGCGAAGTGATGGAGTTATTAATTAACGATAATCAGGTGGTAAAAAAAGGGGAAACTTTAGCGGTATTAGACCATCGTGACTATCAAGCTCGTTATGACCAAGCGCGTTCTGTGGTCAGCTTAAAAGAAGCCGCACTGGGCGTACAACAACAAAATGAAAAGTCTGCCAAGTCGTCAATTACTGAAGCAAATAGTGGTGTAGTAGCAGCACAAGCCGACCTATCTCGTTTGAAAAAAGAGTTCGAGCGTTATCAAGATTTATTAAAAGATGGCGTAATTACCCGTCAAAACTTTGAAGGGGTTCAGTCTCAATATTTAACCGCTCAAGCACAGCTCAGTAAAGCACAAGCCGCCGTAAATGCAGCAGAAGCTCAGTTAGGTAGTTTACAAGCGAGTCGAGCACAGCTTTTAGCAGATATTCAAAGTGCCAATGCAAATTTGAATCTCTATCAGGTCGATCTGGCTTCCTCAAAAGTAGTTAGTCCTGTGAGCGGCAAGATCGGTAGCCTTGCAATTCAAAAAGGCTCACGTGTTTCTCCACAAACCCGCTTAATGGCAATCATTCCTGAAAATAGTTTGTATGTACAAGCCAACTTCAAAGAAACCCAAATTGAAAAAATGCATGTTGGTCAGAAGGTGAAGTTAAAACTTGATGCCTATCCGAGCCTCACCTATACCGGAAAAATTGAGAGTTTTTCACCAGCTTCAGGCGCGACTTTCTCACTGATGCCACCAGACAATGCAACAGGCAACTTTAACAAGGTTGTACAGCGTATTCCTGTACGTATTGCCATAGATTCAAGCCCACATATTGATTTGATAAAACCTGGAATGTCGGTGAGTGCCACCGTTGACCTAAGAACTTAATAAAAAAATTTTAGGTAATAAGAAAATGAATAAGCATGTTGAAGCCGAGTGGAGGTTTCCTGCAAAAACTGCATGGGCAATTTTTGCTGCCATGATTTTTGGCAACTTCATGGCGATTCTTGATATTCAAATTGTGGCGAGTTCTCTAAACGAAGTTCAAGCTGGTATGAGCGCAAGTCGATATGAAGTCACTTGGGTACAAACGGTTTATTTAATTGCCGAAATTATTGCAATTCCAATGTCGAGTATTGTCTCGCGGGTGCTTTCAACACGGGTGTATTACACCATTTGTGCAATTGGTTTTACGGTGAGTTCTTTACTTTGTGCTTTGTCGTGGAACTTGGAAAGTTTACTGGTGTTCCGTGGCATTCAAGGCTTTATGGGCGGTGGCATGATTCCGACTTCCATGACGGCGTTGTACTTACTGTTCCCCGAACCAAAACGGTCATTGCCTTTGGTCATGTTTGGCATGATCAGTACTTTAGGGCCCGCGATTGGCCCCACCATTGGCGGTTGGCTCACCAATAACTTCTCATGGCACTGGATGTTCCTGATCAATATTATTCCGGGCATTATCATTGCTACGGTCATTTACTCAGGCCCAAATATTGACCGAGCGAACTATTCACTCATCAAAAGCATGGACTGGTTTAGTCTGGTCGGTATGGCGATGTTTTTGGGTGGGCTTGAATATTTCCTCGATGAAGGTGCACGACATGACTGGCTTGCAGACACAGGCGTTCGTATTGCTTTTATGGTCTGCCTAATAGGCGGCATGATTTTCTTCTCTCGAAGTTTTACCCAGCCTAAGCCTTTGCTCGATTTATCGGTATTTAAAAACAAAAACTTTACCTTAAGTGCCATCACAACGTTTGTGATTGGTATGGCGCTGTATGGCTTGGGTTACATGATTCCCGTGTTTCTTGGGCAAGTCCGTGAAATGAACAGTAGCCAAATTGGTCACGTCATGATGGTAACAGGCATTGTCATGTTCTGCTTTGCGCCGTTCCTTGCATGGCTTATTCCTAACTTTGATACCCGCAAAACTGTATTTGTCGGAATGGTTCTGGCGGGCTTTGGTGTATGGCTCAATTCGCACCTCAGCATTCATAGCGATTATGACTTTATGTTTTGGCCGCAAATTTACCGTGGTATTGGCCTCATGATTTGCCTGATTGTGGTGTCGCATTTGGCGATGAGCACTTTGCCACTTAGTAAAGTGGCCGATGCCAGCGGTATTTATAACCTGATGCGTAACATTGGCGGCGCGGTTGGACTGGCGCTGATTAACTCATCCTTAGACTGGCTGACCGCCATGCATGTCACCCAGATTAATCAGGCGATGACACCGCAAAACTGGATATTTACAGAACGACTCGATCAGCTCACGGCGCAATATCAAGAAGTCGGTGCAAATGCCCAGCAAATCGCGCTGAGTGTGATTTACCGCGACATTCATTTTCAGGCACTGACATCTAGCTTTAATGATTTATTACGCATGCTCGCAATCATCATGTTTGTGACCGCCTTTTTAACCATCTTTATGGACAGGGGGAAGAAAATGAATATGTAAATTTTTAGCAGTAAAAGACAGCTTTTTAAAGAATGAAAACAATAGGGCATATCAAAACGTATCCCTTCTTAGAAAAAGAACATTTATACGAGTTTCTAACATCGCCGTACGAGCGAGCGGAACTCACAGATCTGGATGTGGGAGATTAAAGTATTATGATTAATACAACATATAAACTGATTTCAAAATTGAACCTGAAAAACACAACTTATGGGCAATATTTTGAAAGAGAGCAAATTGATACTGATCGACTAAAAGTGATGTATTCCATTTACGAACAGTATTATGAAAATACCAGATTTTCTATTTTTGTAGACGATTTTAAAAATAAAAGCGGTGCGATCTTAATTTTTGACTCTGAGACAGATGAGATTGTCGGTTTCTCGACTGTGGTGGTGCAGCACTTCTACTTAAACGGTAAAGACTACACCGTGTTGTTTAGCGGTGATACGGTTATTTTGAAGAAGTTCTGGGGCACACGTAGCTTACAAAGTACCATGCTTAAACTCATGATTAAGCTTCGAATTAAATATCCTTTTAACGAACTTTATTGGTTACTTATTTCTAAGGGCTATAAGACTTATCTATTACTTGCCAATAATTACTATGTGTATTACCCAAACATTAAAGATGAAAACCAACACCTTTCGGAAGTGGTTGAGCACTACTGTGAAAAATTCTTTGGTGAATATTATGACCGTGAAGCAGGTTTACTCAACTTTGGTGATGACTATCAGCCATTAAAAGGCGAAGTTGCACCCATTACCGCCGAAATGAGAGAAAAGAATCCAAACATTCATTTCTTTGAACAAAAAAATCCAACTTGGAAAGCAGGCACAGAACTGCCGTGTATAGGTCGTCTTGGTTGGAAAGATATAGCCCGTTTCCCAGTTAAGCTCATGACGAAGCCGACCAGTAAAGGAAAGTTTGAAGCTTGTGTAACCCATAAAACAAAACGTAGAGAGGCTATCCAATGAAATCTAATGAATGGCTGACTCTAGGCTCGCATCTTATTTTAAAAAAATGGTGTGATGCATCTGACCGTAATTTCCAAAAAAAGTTTAATGCTTTAGAAACCACACAACGTCAAATTTTGCATTCGATTTTACAGACCTCGACTTTTGCCAAAGATAAAAAGGTTCAAAACTATGAGCAGTTTGTAAAAGCCTTTCCTGCGACTCGCTATAGCGCATGGCGAGAAGACATTCAGCGTTACCGTGAACAAAAGCTTTCACTTTCGAGCAGTAAGCTGGTTCGTTTTCAGCCGACAAGTGGTTCGAGTGAACAAATCAAGTTTATTCCATACACCAAGTTATTTTTAGATGAGCTTGACCATGCAATTGCGCCGTGGATGGCAAGTTTATACCGTAAGTGTCCAGAGCTGAGTTCGGGTACACACTACTGGTCGGTGTCATGGTTACCTGAAAGTCAGCGTGAAGTTTTAAAAGATAAAAACCTAAATGATGACAGTGCGCTACTTGGCGTAGGTAAGCGCATTTTATCTAAGTTTACCCAAGCCGTTCCAAGTAACGTTGCCTTTGCAGCCAATGCGGACGATGCACTGTTTGCCACCTTTTGTTATTTGGTCGCAAACCGTAACTTAGCCATGATTTCGGTATGGAGTCCGACTTTTGCGCTGCAATTGCTGGAACGTTTGGAGTCATTGCAAAAAGATGTGGTTGAAGTGCTTAACAGCGGTAAATGGGGCAATCGTGAGGCTTCACTAAAAGAAGTGACTGCACCGCATAGCCCTGAAAGTGCTCAAGCCTTAATTGCAAGTTCAAACGGCGCACAGATCGACTTTGAAAAACTTTGGCCAAAGTTAAGTCTGGTTTCGAGTTGGGACACTGCTGGTTCAAAAGCTTGGGCCGAGAAATTAAAAGAGAAATTGCCCAGTGTTCAGTTTGAAGGCAAAGGGTTATGGGCAACCGAAGGTGTAGTGACTATTCCCTATAACGACCAATACCCATTGGCCTACCAAAGTCATTTCTATGAGTTTGAATATTTAGAAGGTGAGAAACAAGGTCAAATCGTTCCTTCATGGCAACTCAAACAAGGTGATGTGGTTAGCCCACTCATTACTTCGGGTAATGGCTTACTGCGTTACTGTCTAGACGATTGTTTAAAAGTGACTGGCTTTATAGAGCAAATCCCATGTTTTGAGTTCCAAGGCCGCCGTTTTGGGGTAGATCTGGTTGGTGAGAAACTTGCACCTGAAACCGCACAACAGTTGTTGTCACAGTTAAATGAAACGGAATCGAAAGCGATTTCTTTACTTGCGATTGATACCCAACAACAGGTTAAACCATTTTATTGCGTGCTTTTTGAAGGCGAAATTCATCACAGCATTAACAATGAATATATCGACAGTATTTTACGTCAAAACTTCCATTATGAACTTGCACGAAATTTGGGACAGCTCGACCAGCCTCAAATTCGACAAGCCAATAATGGGTGGAATGCCTACAAGCAACTGGTCATGTTTGATGGCATTATCGAAGGCAATATCAAACCTGAGCCACTTAAAAAAGTCACCCTCAATAGTTTGGAACAACTATGAAAGGGATGAAGTCATTTAATACTCGATTTTTAACACTTCGACACGCCTTTTATTTAGGCGTGTTGGTTGTGTCGAATACACATGCCATGACTTTAGACGAGGCGTTGTCTGCTAGCTTAAGACATGAAAGCCAGCTTGAAGTCAGCCGTTTAAGCGTAAACCAGTCTACCGCTATGCTTGAACAGGCCAAACAGCGCGATGGACTCAAAGTCAATTTAGTTGGACAACTGGACTATGAGCGAATAGATACACCGCCAAAAGTCATGTTTCCAACCGAAGGGAACCGTAAAGGCCGAAGTTTGCAGTTACAGGCTGATTATCCGATTTATACCTCTGGACGGCATCGTTTGGGGGTAGATATTGCCCAGAGTCAGCTTTCTGCCCAACACCAAGGCTTGTCAGATCAACGGTCGGAAACGATTTTAAACACGGTCATGGTCTATACCGACGTATTAAAAAAGAAAGCCATTTTAGAACTTAGACAAAAGACCATGGCGAACCTGCAACGGTCTTTATATGAGTCAAAGCGCCGTTTTGATGTTGGTATGATTACCCGTGCAGATTTGGCTCAGGTTTTGGCACAAGTTGCGCAAGGCCAAGCCGATATTACACAGGCGCAGTCTAACTTGACTGTAAGTGAAGCACAGTTTTACCAAGTGACAGGTACAACACCAGACAACCTTGTTGCCATTAAGCAATTGCCTGCTATACCGAATGGGTTAGATGAAATTTTGGCGCAAACCAAGAATCATCCGGCTTTAATGCGCGCTAAATATGAAATGCAAGCCGCAGAGAAACAATACGCTTTAACTAAACGAGAACTCTGGCCAACGGTTATGCTGACCAGTCGTGCCGGAAAGCAAGATGAAGCGAGTTATATTGGTTCTGAAAGTAATAACTACATGGTCGGGTTACAGCTGAATGTACCGCTCTATGACGATGGCTTAAATCGCGCCAATGTTAAAAAAGCGCAGGCTGATATCGATTTGGCTCATCAGAAAATACGAAGTCTTGAACTGGACTTAAATAAACGTACCCGTACCACCTATGCGCAGCTTCAAACCATCCGCCAAAATAAAGATGCATTGGCAAATGCCATAGAGGCAGCGTCTATTGCCTTTGTCTATACACGTAAAGAGTTTGATGTCGGCACCAAAACCACTTTTGATTTGCTTAATACCGAGCAGAAGCTACTCGATGCACAAACCCAAAAAACCGTAAATGACCAAGACGAAGTGGTATTTGTCTATCAGTTACTCGACCAAATGGGACGTTTAAATAGTTTGGTTCCTATGCAGACCGCACAACAGGTGAATAATGAATAAAACAAATACACCACTCGTAGAAAATACCCTGATTACTCGTGAAGCAACTTTGGCAGATGACGAGGCTTTACGAGACCTAATAGCTGTTCCCATGACCACCAAAGGTATACAAATTAGCTTTCAGCGTGAACCGAGTTATTTTAGAGCGTCTGATATTGTGTATCGGCATAAACTGCATGTTGTGATTGAAGACACCGAGAGTCAAAAGAAGCTCGCTTGTTATAGCAATGGTTATCGTCCTTGTTATGTCGATCGGAGCGTTCAAAACTTACGATACGCTGGCGACTTACGGGTAGATCACAACTATCGTGGTAAATCACTGGTGAAGGTATTAGCCAAGCATGTAAAACAGACCATGCATGCACCTAACTTTAGCCAAATGATTATTTTTGATGATAACCATGCCGCACGCGCCGCTATACAAACGGGTAAAACGGGAATGCCCGATTATTATGATGAAGGACTTATAGAGACACTCAGCCTGACGAGTACAGGCGCAAAACGAAAAATCACGGCTTTTTTAAAGCAAGCTAATAAACAGAGTGACATTCAAGAGATTCGTAGTTGTGTTGCCGAAGCCCAACATGTACCAGCCATGAATCAGTTTATTGCCGATATGGCCGAGTTTTACAACTTTATACCTGCCTATGACTTCGAAGAACTTGCCCAAGGACATCATTATTTTTCAGGAATAAAACTCTCAGACTTTTCACTTTACTTTAAGGGCGAAAAACTGGTGGGTATGTTTGGCTTGTGGGATCAGCATAGTATTAAGCAAACCAAAATTTTAAATTATAGCTCGGCCATAGCTGTGCTTAGACCCGTTTATAACTTGCTAACCCCAATGACTAAAGGCATGCGTTTGCCTAAGCTGGGTGACTCTATTCAGTACCATGTGCTGCATACGCTTATGTGCCATCCCGAAGATTTAGCTTTGCATCATAAAATGCTCGAAGATGCCTATAAACAGTCAAAACAACAGGGCGTTGGTGTGGTGAGCTTTACGCTTTCCCATAAAGACCCGCGTTATCAGTTAAATCAGTTCTATAAAGGGGAGCGTTTAACGGGTATGCATGGTTTTATTAGTTATGAGGGCGACCCAAGACCAAATTTTGATAAAAACCTGATTCCGTACTTAGAAGTTGGGCGTATTTAACCCTTATATAGCTTCGCCGTAGGTCATTAATGCGCAAAAATTTGCTCATTTTTAGGCAAATTAAATAGATTTGAGCAAATATATGCGCAAAATGATGAATGTTCGCTACAGCAAGAGACTTTTCTCATGGTGATTTTGATTACGTTACAAAATCAAAAATAACTCGTTTGGGATTTAATAAACCTAGCGAATTTGACCCTTTAGCCCAACTTATCTTGCGCCGTTGAAACAGCTAACATAGTTTGAAGGTAATAATCGACACGTGAGTGATTATTGTCTTTATGTGAGTTATGCGCATTAAAGGCTGCATCATGGAGTTTCACCACTCGCGCAATTGGATTTAAACCACAACGGAATAAATATTCTTCGCGTGTTTCATCTTCTCGTTTAGTTAATGCATCGACAGCATCGCGGATTTCTTTTCCAAATAAACTTTCGATTTTGTCTAGCGTAAGAGGCGTGTCTTCAACACTATCGTGGAGAAGGGCGGTAATAATGTAGATTTCTGAAAATTGATGTTCAATTAGTGAATTGACCACACCTTTAATATGGTACTCAAAGTAATCATGAGGGCCATACTTTTGACCTTGATGAGATTCTTTTGACAATGTCTCTGCGAGTTCAACTTGATTTTGAGTCATTTTTTGCTCTTATCACTTTAAGTATATGGCGCTGCCTAATGGGTGAGATTAGTCGCTTAGGTCATAATTTTATACTGAATAACTACTTTGTTGTGAATACTCTCGTTTGTTTGGAAAATCTCTGCAACGTGATATTCAACGTATGAAAAAGAATAAAGTAAGTTATTGCTATCTAAAAATTTGAATGCGCAAAAATTTGCTCAAATTTATCTAAAATAATTAAAATTGCGCAAATATATTCACAAAAATTCATTTTTATAGTATTTTTGAGAAAATAATTGCTCATTTACACGAATGAAAAAATTAACAATACAAGCTTTACTAAATAAAAACTGGATAGATATAGCAGAGTTAAAACTGTTAGAGCCTAAGCTGGGTTCGGCGAGTGCCAGTGAACTCGAGTATGAATTGGATTATGCCATTCAATATTCAGACAGACGAGATGAGCACGCCTGTAGTTTATCGCTTCCTGTACAAATTCTTATAAAACATGAATCGAACACATGGTTTGGCTTTTTAGATGACATTGTTCCATCTGGAGCCGCACGCCGTTATTGGGTGAACTATCTAGATTTACAACGTTTAACTCATGCAGAGCAAGAAAGTATTCTGTTAGAAAAAGGGGGTATGGCACCCGTTGGTAATTTACGAATTAAGGAAGCATTGCCTCCTCTAAACCCAGAATCAACCTTACATTTACGTTATTTTTCTAAGGATGATGTGGCTGAGCGTAATATTGATTTTCTGGAATATGCTCAACAAATGGGAGCTATTAGTGGTGGTGCAACTGGTGCAGGCGGTGAAGCTCCCAAGTTACTTATCCGTGTTTCACCAGAGCAACAAGTCTGGATTGATACCTACCAACAACAATTTGATCAGCCAGATCAACATTATCTAGTTAAATTTCCGCGAAATAAACGTAGTGAGATTGATTGTGACATTCTCAGAGCTGAATATTACTACTATCAAATACTCAATGAGTTAGGTTTCAATACGATAGAAACAACGCAAATGCAGCTCATTGAAGGTACAAAATATCCATCTTTGTGGCTACCACGGTTTGACACAGAATGGCGTGGTCAAAGTTGGCATCGTCATGGTCTAGAATCTGTGTATTCGATACTCAATAAATCTTCAGGCAGTCATCTTAATCATTTTGAAGTCATTGAAGATCTATGTACGTTACTCACAAGCATTGATTCAGATTTTGATGCTTCACAATTTGTTTGTGAGTGGTTACAACGAGATTTACTCAATATCATTTTTGGTAACTCAGATAACCACGGTCGTAATACCTCATTCCTAAAAAAATCTGGAAAAATTTATCTTTCGCCTATTTATGACTTTGCACCTATGAAAGCCGATCCGGAAGTTGTGACCAGATCGACGACTTGGGGAAGTCCATACGAAGAAGGTGGTGAATACCGTTGGGCGCAAATTACTCAAAAACTTGCTACTTGGTGTGATCCTGCCGTATCGCTAGCAACATTAAAGACTCTGGCAAATAATCTACTTGGCTTAAAGCAAAGATTAGTGGACAAAGGTGTTCCGAAACAAATTATTGAAATGCCTGCACTATCATTTGATTACATAGAAGCTAAATTAAAAAGATGGGAACTGCTATGAATGTAAAAAATCAAACCCAAGACCGTCAGCAAGTTCTTATCGATTTATATAAACAATATTTGTTGAGTGAGATTACGCTAGGACAACTACTCTCGTACTTACGCAAAAATGTGTTGGGTTTGTCGCAAGAACAATATGCAACTTTGGTAGGTATAAGCCGTCGGACTTTAACTGACATTGAGCAAGATAAAGGTAAACTGACTCAGTCTGTGTTAGATAAAGTATTTAAGCCACTTGGTTTAAAAGCAGGGCTTGTACCTGCACATGAACATATTGTGAGTAAAATTATAAAGCCAAGCGAGTAAAGAACTGCTTAGTAAATAACTGTTTAAGTGTTCACAAGGGTACGCTTGTGAACAGAAAATAGGGGGGGAAAGCCATAAATTTTCGAAATGATGGTCAATTTCAGAGCTAAATACAATTTTGGTCAAAAATCATATATTTTTTCAGCGTGAACTTTTTGATAATTTCAGATGAAACGATTAATTTAAAAAATGAAAAATGAACTAAGAGTATAAAAAATATGATCAACGATAAAGGCTATAAGTTGAGTGTCGCTAAAGCTATCAGCTTAGGTTATGAACCTAAAGAAGATCCTAATGCATGGGGTGGAAAGTGTTATCAAAAAAAGGTTGGCAACAAAGTTGTAAAGTGGATTCTTTTTCATCCTACATTCTTACTTGAAAAACTTAATCTTACACATGAAGCCCAGCTAGTTAAATTAGGTTACAACATCGAAGACTTCGATAATCATCATCCAGATATGGTTGAAATGCGAAACGATGATATTCGAGCAGAACTTGCTCGACTAGATTGGGAAGATGAGCGCCGAGAAGATATCGCTTTTTTATTCGCATCGGCGGGTATTGATCGTGATGAAGTCGATGACGAGTTTGAACAAATCCGTCAATTA
Organism: Acinetobacter sp. WA-87; assembly: GCF_039938935.1. Lineage (NCBI taxonomy): Bacteria > Pseudomonadati > Pseudomonadota > Gammaproteobacteria > Moraxellales > Moraxellaceae > Acinetobacter > Acinetobacter sp. WA-87. The sequence continues at coordinate 275,838 of NZ_JBDUVF010000001.1, forward strand.
GGCTATGATCCAATTACTCTAAAGAGAACGAGTTTGTTATAGCCCAAAACTTTTTACTAATATTAGAAATAATAAAAAAGCCTTCCGGAGAAGGCTTTTTTCTACAATCATTCATAATGATAGCGACACGATAGAATCGTAATTGCTGAATCAGTAACTTCATAGACAAGACGATTCTTTTCATCAATTCGTCTGCTCCAAAATCCTGATAAATCACCGATTAGAGCTTCAGGCTTTCCCAAACCTTCAAAGGGTGAGCGTAAACAATCCTTGATCAGAAGATTAATACGCTTTAAAGTTTTTCTGTCCTGGCTTTGCCAAAACATATAAGTTTCCCACGCCGAAGGTGTAAAACTAATCTTTCTCGTCATCTAAAAGCTCTCTCTCAATAGCTTTAGATGCTCGTAACTCAGCAATTGATTTTGCAAGATGCGTTGCATTACTAGGTGAGGACATAAGGTGTAATGTTTCCATAAGCCTATTATAATAGTCTTGGCCCATTACAACAGCATTCTCACCTTCACGCCTAGTAATAATAGTTATATCTGCATCATCAACAACTTGATCTAAAATAGATTTTAGATTTTTACGAGCATCCGTATAAGTTAATACATTCATCTCGTTACTCCGTCTGTGTATTGGCATAGAGTGAGGGTGTGGCACTTATGCCTATATTCGTTTCTAATCTGAAAATTTAATTTCCAGCCCTACATTAAAAACGAATATACATATATCGAAAAATGCCCTATGGCATCAGTTCCACCCAACTAACCATTAATCATACATGTACAACTAATGGTACAGGTTTAACTGTACAAGTAATTGTACAGGTTGTAAAGGGCAGGGGTGATTTTATTTTCTATAATAAAAAGGCCCTTTTCAGGACCTTTAATTTTAACTTCTTTATCGCGGTTCAACGTTATTAGCGCATAACTGAAAATCATAGAATCTAATAGTTGCAATCGCTGGCGTAGTCAACCTATCGCTTTCACCAACTTGTTCAATAAGTTCAGCTTGAATTTTTATTTTAAGACAAGAGGTTGTGAGGTTTTCTAGGAAGTATGCACCGTCATCAGATGAAGTGTAAAAAGAAATATAATTAGCAATATCGGTTGTGACTTCAGGTTCATAAACTGAGAGTAAGCCATCAAAAGTACTGTATTGGGTCGTTGAAGTTATAATGCCTACATATTCTTTTTCATTGATCTGAACACGATAGCGTACATCGCAATACTCAATCTGAACACGATGATCGTTATAATTGATCAAAATCATTGAAGATTCACAGTTACAGCTACTTCAATGCGTTGAACTCAAACAAACGGCGTACCTGTCTTTAAACAGTCTTCAATGGCCATATAAGTTATGTTGCTAGGATCATAACCCAATTTTGCCCGGATATTACTTGAAGTAATTTTAACTGGCTTATCAAAGCGTCCACGTTTAAAAACGCAGTGAAAATAGCATTTGATAAAGTATCGCGTGGATCCGTTTCGGACTTATCTTGTACACCTTGATATTGAATACCTGTTTGCTCTTGAAGAACTTTTGTAACCGTCATTAATAAGGTCCTGAAAAAATTTAAATACATTTTCTAGGATCTAGCACGGATCATATTTTTTTGTTCCAAGCATAAAGAAGGCTCCATTTAGAGCCTTTTTTGCAACCCAACATCAAGTAGAGCTGGCTATTTTTTTAAAGTAACTTCTTCGGTATATATTGAACCAAGGATTGAATCAATCCAGATAAAAACAACAAAACATCTTTCTGCATTGAAATTAGCTATGTTTGAGCCATGCAAAATAGCATTGCGTTCACTATGAAATTTTATGTTTTGATCATTATCAAAGTTAAAACTTTCTAAACGTTTAAAATTTTCATTTATGTCCTTGGCCAACTCAATTTTAGCAGCTAGACCAACTACATCCTTACCATCAGAGACTTTCTTATACTTATTTTTATTTTTTACAATTACCCCTTTAAAAATCAAATAATCTGTAATGATGCCCTCAAATTGGGAAAGTAAAAGCGTCAAACAGCCAGCATAAAATTCGTGTTTATAGAGTTGGAAAGCTTCTTCAATAAGGGGCTTTCTTTTTTGAAAATGAGTCCCTAAATCTATCTTTTCAAAATAGGTCAAAATTGGCTTCTGGAAAACTTCCTGATTAATAAGATTAAGTAGATTCCTATCTTCTACTTTTTGACTATTAACAATTAACCTTAATAGTTGTCGATATCGGATAGTTTTTAAAGCTTCAGAATAGTTACCATTATTCTGCATTTCATCTAAAATTTGCTCCATGTGAGGTGCAATTTCTTCTTGTTGTTTAGCCCAGGCCGATAAGTTATGTATAAATTGTTGGGAAGCTGGATCCTTTACGACATTCGATATTTGTCTGTGAATTTGTCCAATTCTTTGTATTCCAGGGTTGTTTACAATCTTATGTATTGCGCTACCGATTGACGGCACATTTTTATAAATCTGTCCAATTAAATTATTAATATCATATCTACTCATTAGAGTTAATCCCCAGTAATTTTGTATTATATTTCACTCTATTAGAATACAGAAAAACCCTCCGGAGAGGGCTTAACACTGAAAAATCTTATTTAAAAAAAGATTTTTATGACCAAATTTCTTTCCAGACGTGATTTTTAAAGTACCAAATGGCAAAGCTGAATATGCATAGAAGTACAAACATTAAAAATTGTCCTGGCATTGTAAAAGGAAATGGCACGTTAGGTTGACTATGAATTGCATAAAAATCAAAAATAGGTTTAAGCCAAACACAACATGTCGGTATAGCAATTAACACTATTTCAAATAATCTGCGAGATATGACAAGAAATATTCCAAGCCCTATAACCTGAATAACCATTCCGCCAAGAACGTTTAATGCAGTGTCGCCATCTATCCCAAAAACTACCTTGAATTTTGATGTGATAGCAAAGATGATAAGACAAAAAATGAAAAGGCCTAACCCATAAATGCTTAGAGTATTGTTTGTGTTTTTGCTCATAATGCGCCCATTTTTAAATGAAAAATTAAGTAATTTTTATTGAATATATATTAATCAAAAACAATCTACATTGATTTAATATGACATTTTTTTTAGTTATTTATCAATGGTAAGCCGTAGATGAACGAATAAAGCCAGTTGTACCCATTAATGAATATACAAATGAGGATGCTAAGAAAATGGGTAGGAGTACATATTTACTTTATGTAATAAGTTCATCTGACGGAATACTCAAATTAGGCATAAGAGTTTTGCACTGAGCGCAAAACTATAAGAATTTATTCATTTTTATTTATTCATTCTTGCTTAATAAGAACAAAACCAGTGCTTAACTTTTTGAAATTTTAAACTTTAACTTAATGATATAAAAGATGATTGTAAATATTACTTAAGAGTTTCCTTAATTATCTAATTAAATGAAAAATAATAACTATTTAAATAATTTCTAGCCAATTTCACATTGACACCTCAAATATTGGAGATTACCATTTGCCTGCTGGCCACATTGCCAGTCGGTTTTAGCAGACCGTTTTTAAGACCGCATCAGAGCTATTTCATCTGAGGAATAGTTTTGTGCGCACACTCCCAGTTCCCTCCCGTAGCGGTAGGACGGGAGAGGGACACCCTCGGGTGTGCTGGATGTCTTAACCAGTCTGCTAACCCTCTTCCGTTCTGCCACCATAAATCTTATGCTCTGGCAGAACTCCATATATAAGGAGTTGGCTTTGCACATCCATAATTTCTTGGCAACCTTTGCCAAAAGCTATAACAACACAGCTTAAAACATTTAACGCAGCTTGATCGCCGTAAGGCTTTTCAGGCTTTAGCTCGTTATTACTTAAAACTTTCATCAACAACTAAAACTTGAGATGTGCTCGGCACAGTCTTTACGGCTTTGCTACGCCTTTTTTTCACCTTTAGAAAAGTGGAAGGGTTTTATATCTCATTTATATACAACAAAAATTTAATTTATAACGGTAAAAATATGCAAAATTTAACTCTCCCAACACGTGCATTAAAAGTCGTAAATAAATCAATTGAGCTGTTTCACTACAATGGGTTTCATATAGTCGGCGTGGACAGACTTGTGAAAGAGTCTGGAATTCCAAAAATGACCTTTTATACCTACTTTCAATCTAAAGAACGCTTTATTGAAATTTGCCTGATCGTACAAAAAGAACGACTCCAAGAAAAAGTAGTTTCTATGGTCGAATACGACGAATACACCAGCGCAGCCGATAAACTCAAAAAGCTCTACTACTTACACGCAGACATAGGCGGGCTGTATTATTTGTTATTTAAAGCCATTTTTGAAACTAAAAATAACTATCCAAACGCGTATACAACCGCCGTGAGATATAGAACATGGCTCACCAACGAAATATATAGCCAGCTTAGAGCACTTAACTCCGATGCTTCGTTTACCGATGCTAAACTCTTTTTGTATATGATCGATGGTGCAATCATTCAGCGTTTAAGTTCAGATGAAGTTGATGAGAGAGTGTTGGAGGTGTTTTTGAGGGGATGGGGGTAAATAATTCATTGAATAATTGTGTAGATGATTAAGTTCGGACAAGCCATGGATACACATTTGAATTCTTATTTTTATATTGAACAGTACAGACAGTTCTGTATAATGCTATTTCACATAATATAAATCAATAATATTTAAATAGGTAAAATATGAAAAACTTTGCATATTCAAACACAATAAATTCAGAAGAACTTTTGGATGTTAACTATCAAGATTCTTTTTTAGCTTTAAAAAGTTCGTTTGAAAAAAATGGCTTTTTACAATATAAGGCTGCTGAGGTTGATTCTGATTCAAAAAGAGTAATATTTGAAGAGTTTCAAATGTTAGAAAAAGATCAATTTGCTCCCTCAGATACTCAACGTTTTCGTCGGTACGGAAATGCTTTAATATTGCCATGGGAAAAAGAGATAAAACCAATTTGGTTACCGCCTGTAGCAAATGATAATGGTGAATATTTATCAGGATATGACCAAGGAAATAACAACCCCGAACATAGCTCTATCAGATACTTTAATGCTTTAAGTGAAGATGTAAAAAAGACTAATTATTTAAATAAATTAGTTATTGATGATTATAAATTAACATTCGGACTAAATGACCATTATCTTCCTATTTATATTGGGGTACATTTTGTTAAATTAACTTCTAATTCAAATTGTATTTTAGGAATTAGTTCACCAGATTGTTTTCATCAGGATGGAGAACCTTTTACTTTTGCTCACTTAATTTATCGCAGTAATAATATTGTTGGAGGAGAGAATTATATAGCTCATCCAAGTGAGAGGAATAAGAGTTTAAAAGAAGTTAATGTAGAGAATATTTATAGTCATTTTACATTAAAAAATATTTCTGATAGTTTTGCTGTCCATGATTCTTCTGTATGCCATTATGTATCACCAATTAAAAAAGTTGAATCATCTCAAGATGATTTAATGGGTGAAAGATGGATGATTTTAATTGATTATTCCCTAACGAAACAAAACATATGATAAATAGCCTTATATTTTCATTACTCCCTATCTTATTAGCTCTGGTCTCAGGATGGGGAGTCGGACAAGCAGCAAATAGTAATACTAGAGATAAGTTAGTTAGTTATATATCTATTCTAGTTTGGTTACTTTTAATATCTATAGGATTTCAATTTGGTAGTATTCTTTTTGATAAGCAATTAGGTACAAAAGTAATTTTAGAATCTTTTGTTTATTCAACAATAATCACTTTAATTACTTTTATTTTCCTATTTAAAAAGGTTAAAAATGTAAATGAACATAAAAAATCTTTATCTGAGATTTTTAAACCTATCAAAGAATGCTTGATTGCCATTTCTATGGTTATTATTGGGATGATCTTATATCTCTTACTGCCTAGTGGTTGGAGTAGTGAGGTTATAAGTAGTATTTTACTCTATATTTTAATTTTTTTAGTGGGAATTGATTTATCAACTATTAGGATTCAATCTCTAACTATCAATCACTTCAAGGTACCCTTAGTTACAATCCTTTCATTATTCGTTTCGGCTTATGTAGCAAAATTTATTTTAGATAAATCTTTTTTTGAACTGCTAGTTTTAGGAAGTGGGTTTGGATGGTTTTCTCTATCGGGACCATTAATAGGCAAAATCTTAGGACCAGAGCAAGGTACATTTGCTCTACTTACTGATTTAATCAGAGAGTTTTATGCTATAGGATTATTATATCTTCTTGGAAGAAATTATCCGAATCCTGTGATTGGGGTGTGTGGTGCTACCGCTATGGATTCGACACTTCCATTTGTAAAAAATAATTGCTCCCAATTAGATGTTCAAATTGCTATTTTCAGTGGATTTATCTTAACAGTACTAGCACCTTTTTTTATTGTGTTCTTTTCAGTATTTGTCTAAAAGAATATGATAAAAATTAAAGGGATATTTACTAACATAATTGGTTTGTAAATAAATTTTTAGCCAGTGGTTAGACAATAGATATTGTCTCTGCTGGCTAAAAATTTGAGAAGAAATATGAAAGATATCGAAATTTTAGAAATAAAAGAAATTGGCGATTATGAAGAAGGTTTATCGCTACTGTTAGAAGATTCTATCAATAGTGGAGCTTCTATAGGTTTTCTAGCTCCCATAGAAAAGAACGATGTCTTAAATTATTGGCGTGAGGTCAACCATAAATTAACACAAGGTAATAGCCGTCTATGGATTGCCATACAAGAAGGAACGGTTGTTGGTAGTGTTCAATTATCCTTAGTGAGTAAAAAGAACGGTGTTCATAGAGCTGAAGTTGAAAAACTTATGGTGCTTACATCTGCAAGAAAACAAGGAATAGCAATATTACTAATGAATGAACTAGAAAACTTTGCACGAGAAAAGGGCTTGCGTTTACTCGTCTTAGATACACGTGAAAGCGATGTGTCCGAACTTTTATATAGCAAAATTGGATTTGTTCGTGTCGGTGTAATTCCGGGTTTTGCATTAAGTTCAAACGGGAACTATGACGGTACAGCTATTTATTATAAAAATCTTGATTGAGGGCTGATATAAGTATCTACAGAGCAACCCATTTATCATTTAATTTTTATATTCAAAGTTTTTTCTAAAAATGAATCACTTTTAGTTTTCCAGACATTAGCAGGCACAGGATGTTTGGCATCTTGAATAAGTTCTAAAGTGTTTGGAATACCTTTACTATCAAGTACTTGATGTAGCTGAATACTTTGCTTTGGGTCAACAATAGGGTCTTTAGTGCCAACTAATATAAGAGTAGGTGGATATTCAGACGAAATCGGTAGCGATGATCTAGCAGCAGATGCCATTTCTATATTTTTATCTGTAGCAATAGATTCATTTATTTCATTAATTACATTTGATGGTAGTGTTCTAGCGTTAGAACTCCACTGCGCATACATACCTTTAAAGTCATAAAACCCAGATACCAGAATTAAAGCATTTATCTTGTCTGAGTTGGCTATAACATTCGCTATGGAAGCACCGCAGCTAATACCAACTACTGCAACTTTGTTTGGGTCAACGTTAGGCTGTGATCTAGCAAAATTAATGGCTTGTACAAGATTATTTTGTGAAGCTTTACCACAAAAGTCTGATTTCCCAGATGACTCACCATATCCACTCATAGATACAGCAACACTAAAAAAGTTCTTTTTAGCATATTCATTTAACAAGCCTGAGCGTACAAAGGCTTTAGCACCTTGTTTGTCTTTCTGAATACCATGTAAGAAGATAATTGCTGGATACTTTTTATCGGCTAAGAGGTCTGGTTCTTTCCAATAAATCTCAGTTGTTTGATTATTTGCTGTTAAAAGTTGATGCTGTGCTTGCTTGGTATAAATATAAGGAAGAATAGATACCCGAAAAAAGGCATAGAAGCCAACAACTAAAATCAAAGGAAGAATGTAGCAAAGGGCTATATTCTTTTTCTTATTAGGAAGCATGAGAACTCTTGTAGTTATTTATGATTGCGAGTGATTTTCTAATTATTGAAATTTAAAATCAATATATAAGTTTATTAATTGTTTTTGCTAAATTGAATACTCAAGACAAAATTTGGAAAGTTTCCCCGCTTGGGAAACTTTCCAATTTATGAATTAAAGATGTTTTTGAAAAAATGGAATAATTTTTTCTAAGGCTTGAACAACAGGTTCAGGTTGATCATATAAGTCATAATGGCTTGCATCTTTAACCACAAAGAGGTTTTTATCTTTAGAGGCCGCTTTGTTATATAGCTCATAACCGTCACGATATGAACCGAAGCCTCCCGGAACTCTACCAATCACAATTTGTAAGGGTTGGGTGAGTAGGTGGTCTGCCAAATGAAAGGCATCAAACCCAACAGCAGCCGCTAAACCTGAAAAGCGAAGTTTATTTGGTGAACCTTCTGTCTGACCGCGCGGGGTTTTGTAGTAATCTACAGCTTCTTTAATATCAATATCATGAATGCCAGCTTGTTCACGCTCTTGTTGTGAGTTTGGAATGTACTGGGTAATAAACGGTTCGGCACCACGAGCTTCCGCAGTACGTTGTGCTGCAATGGCTTCTAAAGTTTTAATGGCAGCTTCAGGTGTTTGGTCACCTTCACGCATTAAACGACCATAGTTTGCTGCAACCACAGTTGCGACTGCTTTAAAACGGCGTTCAGTCATAGCAGCATTAACAGCATAACCACCGCCACCACACACACCTAATACACCAATACGGTTTTCATCAACATAAGCAAGCGTTGTTAAATAGTCCGCTGCACAGCGAAAATCTTCTACACGTGTTGCAGGGTCTTCAAGAAAACGAGGTTCACCACCACTAGCACCTTGATACGATGCATCAAATGCTAAAGTAATAAACCCAGCTTCAGTGAGTTTTTCACCATAGATTGCGCCGGCAGTTTGTTCTTTACAGCTACTAATTGGATGCGTACATACAATGGCTGCATATGTTTTGTTTTCATCGAAATCTTTTGGAAAACGTATAGTTGCAGAAACATCGATGTTTTTATTTTTGAAAGTTACAGTTTTCATCATCTTCTCTCCGAAAGAAGAACTAGGTCGATGAAATTAATATAACCGTGGTGATTTATTATGATAATCCACTATAATCAGATAGCACTTATACTGAATACTTATAAATAATGAAAGAAAATTTAAATGATTTGCACACTTTTATGGTCGTTGCTCAGGAACGTAGCTTTACACGCGCAGCCGCAAAACTCAGGACTTCACAGTCAGCCATTAGTCAAACACTCCGTAATTTAGAAGACCGAATTGGCATAAAACTATTATCAAGAACAACACGAAGTGTGGCACCGACAGAAGCAGGTGAATATCTATTAAATTTGCTTCAACCTGCAATAGAAGAAATAGAAAATGGCATAAATCAAATTAGTGCTTTAAAAAATGATCCAGCAGGAACATTACGTATTAGCGCAGATGAATATGGAATACAAAGTGTTTTATGGCCAGCAGTTGAAAAAGTCATACAACAATTTCCAAAAATTTCAGTAGAGATCATATCTGATTATGGTCTTGTTGACATTGTAGAAGGGCGTTTTGATGCAGGACTTAGAAGAGGCGGTTTAGTTTCTAAAGATATGATCGCTTTACAGGTGAGTGAGCCAATACAAATGCTTACTGTTGCAACCAAAGAGTTTTTAGCTCGTTATGGTCACCCAAAGCATCCAAAAGATTTAGTGGAATACCACTGTATTAATTTAAGATTACCAACACATGGTGAACTCTATCGTTGGCAATTTACCAAACAAGGTAAGACACAAATAATTACTGTTAATGCTAAAATCGTTTTTACAACCTTATCTCCAGTGCTTCAAGCAGTAAGGAGCGGTGTAGGAATCGCTTATTTACCTATTGATATGGTTCAGCCTTATATTGAAAGTGGTGAACTGGAAGAAACGCTAAAGGACTGGCGACATAACTATGAACCTTATCATCTGTATTATCCCCATAGACGTGAGCAAGCACCTTTATTAAATATCTTAATCGATGCGTTAAAAGAAAATTTTAATAAAAAATAGCTGCTCATAAGAGACTTATGGTTTGAGCCAATAATTAGAATTTTGCTGCTAATTAAATAAACACGGATATTCCAATAACATCCGTGTAAGAAAATTGGTTTAAGTTAATGATGAAAGAAGAAGTTTGCTTAATTTATTCATCATTTAATGCACATTCAAAATTACTTGGATTTTCTTTACATCTCACTTTTTTCAAAAAGTTCATCATTTTAGGGTCATAAATACCTGCCTTGGTGAGTTGTATACGTGCTTCGCGCATCATTTTCATATAGTTTAATTGTTCATTTTTAGGAATATCCATCCAGTATTTTGAAGGAATATCACTTTCATATTTAGCAATAACGCCAAACGTTCTGTTTAGTTGGCTGGCTACCCAAGTTCGAGACTTTTGCCCAAAACCTGCTGGAAATTGGTCTTTACGAATAATGAAGTTGGCTGAAATTTGAGTCAAAGGAAAACGAACGATAGCTCCTTTTTCACCTAAACCTTTGTGTAACTCAAAAGGTTTAAAGGCCACAATAGGAGCGGGCACAATATCAATTTCATGGTTATTAAACTTCGCACCGGCATTGGTGACGTCTACCGATACAGCCTGACCGCCAACCTGTTGCACAAGCTTTGGTTGAGCTTCATCATATTTAAATACTCCAATTTTCTTACCGGCAGCTTTAGCGAGTGTATTGATACTTCTATCATTTACAAATAAATATGCAGGGCCAATAGTCCCTAAACCTGCAATTTCGTAAGGGCCTACCACCATGTTTTTTGCGGCCATGGGTGATGACAACAGCTTATAGGCATTAATTGCCGTTTTCATATTTGTTAATGCGCCAACCGCATCTAAAGACCCTGTGTATTTATTAAACTGACGGCCACGTAAACCGCTAATAATTGCGCCATCACATTTTCCAACTTTTAAGTCTTCAGCCGCAACACGTTCATCAACATATGCTTTTAAAGATAGATCAGCTCCCCAATTTTTGGCTTCAAGTGCATAATCCTTTGCTAAAGCGAAAGCATCTCCTGACTTACCAATTGGGTCAAATACACAGACGACTTGTTGTTTGGCATAAAGAGTTGTGGTTAAACAGGCAGTTGTAATCAATAAAATAGTTTTAAAACAATCCATATTTAATTATCCATTATTTAAATTATAAAAATTATTGTATGAATCTGGCTTAGATTAGATATGGCATTTCAAGGAAAATATTTAGTGAAAAAGTCAAAAGACAGCTTTGAGTTGGATCTTATTTTTTTGTGATTTAGCTATTGTTTAGATAATTTGAGATCTACCAGCAGGCTAAATTTAAAGAATAGCTGCACATACGTACTATATCAGTTTTTAAGAGCATGTAAAGAGGGTTTTAAAATATTTATATAAAATTCAATAGGATAGAAAAATTTTTTATGTATTGCAATTTAGCCTAAGCAAGTTAATAACTTTAGAAGCCAGAAGGCGATTTAGCAAAATAATCTCTAGGTATCCAGTAACCAAAAATACATGTCAGAAATTCACGATGTAGTGAGTCGCTCAGCACGCTAGGGTAAATATAAAAGTGTAATTACATTTTGTAGAAGGCTACCTAGAGAATTATTCTGGTTAAAACTAGAAATAGGGTTATACCAAAGGTAATTAAGAGCGCTAAGGCCCAGCAGACAGAGGTGCAAACTTAATAATTAACCACAGTAAAGAATAAACGGCGCAGCAACAACGTAGAGTAGCCAGCGCCATATATAGGTATGGTTTCTATATATCTTATTTAACATAATATACATTATGCGAACTATTATGTAATGTATATTTGACCATAGCTAGCAATATATTTCCCACTCTGGCATTTTGTTTGCTGACTATGTATTGAGCTTTATCCACTAATACAAATTTAAGAGACTTATAAAGCCCTAAGAGTCACTACAACATTCTCTAGGCACTTTTTTGTGTTTACTCTTATGAATCAATAGATAATTCTTTTTTGTTCAAAGTTAAGGATTAAAACAAATTCGTACAAGTAGCTAGCAGTTGTCATAGTACAAGAATTAGCCTTTGGAGCCTTAAGTGGCTTCAAAGTTCAATTTTAAAACTATTAATTTATTCTAAATAAATTTTTGCAATTATTTAACTATATTTTAAAATATGGCTATTTTTATTAGTTGAAAATTTGAAAGAGCTTTAAAGGTTTGTATTTTATATTATCAATTATTTTTGTGATTATTGAAAATAATATATTATATAAATTTCATTATTAATAAGAAATATACAAGAATAAGTTTAATCTATCGCTGAAAGGTCATGTTTTTATTAAAAGTATTTATTATCAGTAATTTAAATTTATATGGACTGCGATTCACTATTATTGTAAAAGTGTGATTTTATTATCATTTTTATTAAATTAATTATAAAGTATTAACTATTTATATAAATAAAATAATTAGTGAGATATAGGTCACATGTTATTTATTTATTTTTTATTAAAATGGATTTTTATATTGTTTTTAAATAAAAATTATTGTATCTCTTATATTAACTATTTAATAAATAGGTATATATAAAATGAAAAATAATATATTTAAACTTATGGTTTTAGCGGTAATTTCCACTTCACCACTATTTTGTTATGCAAATAACACAATAATGATTAAAGGAAATATTGTTGAAGATACTTGTTCTACAGTAAATGTTGAAAAAGACTGTGCTCAAATCAATATGCTGAATACGACTATCGACACTCAATATTTAAATAAAGACAATGTATTCAACTTGGCACGACATACTGAAAAAATGGATACAAGTATTGAAACAATAACTGCTAATAAAAAAGTAGTAGTTCTAAATTATCACTAAAAATATTAGTCCAGATTTGTTGCTCTGGATGAAGTACTCTATGTAAAGATTAAGGTGAATTGCTTATTATTTAATCAAAATAATAAGCAATTCACCTTTTATCTTAAAAAAAGATTAATTGATCACACTTTGTTAAGCAAAAAGATAAACTATCGTATATAATTGTTTTACCAAATTTTTTATAAGTATTTATTTTTTTCTTGAAATACTTTTTTAGTACTTTTCTCATACTTACAACAACTAGAAATTCTTTTTAAAACATAGACTTAGTTTTTTATATCCTTGGGCTTTAGTCAAAATCAGTGTTTTATTTCTTTTTATTTAAAAATATTGTGATCTAGTTTGCATTTTGTTTTAAAAGTGTTAGTATCGCCGCATTACTTTTCAAGATGCCAAACTCTGGAAAAGTAAGAGATTAAACTTTTATCCAGACTTTTTGAGAAAACACTATGAAAAAACTTGCTCTAATCGCTGCTCTTTCAGTTGTAGGAATTGCGAACGCTCAAGCTGCTGATGGTACAATTACAATTAATGGTTTAGTAACAGACAAAACTTGTGACATCGTTACACCTGCTGGTAAAGATTTCACAGTTACTCTTCCAACTGTTTCTAAACAAACTTTAGCTGTTGCTGGGGATGTTGCTGGTCGTACTCCTTTCCAAATTAAATTAGCTAACTGTTCTGAAGGTAAAGTAGCTACTTACTTTGAACCAGGTGCAAATGTTGACTTTAATACTGGTCGTTTACTTAACAAAGACGCTACTGGTGCTAAAAACGTTAACGTTCAACTTTTAGGTAGCAACAACAACTTCATCCCAGTTCTTGCTGCTGGTGCAAACGGTGCTCAAGCTAACTCACAATGGGTTGACGTAGCTGCAGCTGGTAGCGCAGACCTTAACTACTATGCTGAATACTATGCAACTGGCGCTTCTACTGCTGGTAAAGTGAACACTTCTGTTCAATACACAATTATCTATCAATAATTGATGGATCATAGGGTTTCTATATTCGTATAGAAACCCTATTTTGTGTAGCACTTTCCCAAACTTCGTTGGCTGAGAATCTGAAATGAAATTGAACAGTTATAATTTTTTGTTAGGTTTGGCATTTGCTTCGGCGGTAGTTGTACCTGCCACTCATGCAGAAATTGTAATTCATGGTACTCGTGTAATTTATCCATCAGATGCTCGTGAAGTGACGCTACAAGTTAGCAATAACGGTTCAAAACCAGCTCTTGTTCAAGCTTGGATTGATGAAGGTGATGCAAAAAGTACTCCAGACCAATCAAAAGTTCCTTTTATGATTGCTCCTCCAATTTCTCGTGTTGAAGCAACTAAAAGTCAGACTTTTCGTATTACTGCCCTCCCTACAGCTTCTCAATTGAATCAAAAGCAAGAAACTGTTTTATGGTTAAACGTTTTGGATATTCCTCCAAGACCAACTTCAAAGGGTGCAGATACGACACCTGATAATTTTCTGCAATTAGCCATTCGCTCACGCATTAAATTCTTTTATCGTCCAGCTTCGATTAAAGATGACGCGAACTTAGCAGCAGATAAACTTCAATGGGTTAAATCTGGTCAAAACTTAACGGTAAAAAATCCAACTCCTTTTCATATCACAATGACTTCAGTTTTTCAGAAAGTCGGTGATAAAAAAGTTGATTTATTACCTGAAGGGCTAATGGTAAAGCCTTTTTCTGATGCATCCGTTCAGCTTAAGAATGGCAATGTTCAGGATATGAGTTTTATTAATGTGAATGACTACGGTGGTCGAGTCGAACACACAATAAAGCTTCAATAATCAGATTTATATTTTTAATAAATTTTAAGCACCTATTATGTGAGTAGGCGGACTTAGCTATGCCAAAAAAACGGCAAGAATCTTATAAATTATTAAAACGCCATATTTGTTATTACTTGGCTTCTGGTGTTGTTACAATGACAATGCCTGTATTCGTACATGCTGAAGAAACAGCTGCGAATGCTCCTGTCGAAGCTGAGTTTGATTCTGCTTTTTTAATTGGCGATGCAAAAAAAGTTGATATTTCTCGTTTTAAATACGGTAATCCTGTTTTACCAGGCGAATATAACGTTGACGTATATGTAAATGGTCAATGGTTTGGTAAACGTCGCATGGTATTTAAAGCAATAGATTCGACGCAACAAAATGCTGTGACCTGCTTTACAGGAATGAATCTTCTTGAATATGGTGTAAAACAAGAAATTTTGTCTAAACATGCCCCACTTCAAAAAGAAAATAATGCTTGTTATAAAATAGAAGATTGGGTAGAAAATGCATTTTATGAGTTTGATAACTCACGATTACGTGTAGATATCTCAATTCCTCAAGTTGCATTACAAAAAAATGCTCAAGGTTATGTCGACCCAAGTGTATGGGATCGTGGTATTAATGCTGGCTTTTTATCTTATAACGGTAGTGCTTATAAAACGTTTACTAATTCTAATGATACAAGTGAAACGTCGAACGCCTTTATGGGGATTACAGCTGGACTAAATTTAGGTGGCTGGCAATTACGTCATAATGGACAATGGCAATGGCAAGATACTCCTGCCGAAAATCAGTCTAAATCGAGTTACGACGAAACTAGTACTTATTTACAACGTGCGTTCCCAAAATATCGCGGCGTTTTGACACTCGGTGATAGCTTTACCAACGGCGAAATTTTTGACTCTTATGGCTACCGTGGTATCGATTTTTCAAGTGATGATCGAATGTTGCCAAATAGTATGTTGGGTTATGCTCCACGTATTCGTGGTAATGCGAAAACCAATGCGAAAGTTGAAGTTCGTCAGCAAGGTCAACTGATTTATCAAACAACGGTAGCACCGGGTAACTTTGAAATTAATGACCTTTACCCTACTGGTTTTGGTGGTGAAATCGAAGTCACTGTTATTGAAGCAAATGGTGAAATACAAAAATTTGCCGTGCCTTATGCATCTGTTGTACAGATGTTACGTCCTGGTATGAATCGTTATTCTTTGACTATAGGTCAGTTCCGCGACTCTGATATTGATTTGGATCCTTGGGTGGTTCAGGGTAAATATCAACAAGGTATTAATAATTACCTAACTGGCTATACGGGTATACAAGCAACAGAAAATTATGCGGCTGTTTTATTAGGTGCTGCTTTTGCTACACCAATTGGTGCGATTGCATTTGACGTTACCCACTCTGAAGCTGACTTTGAGAAACAGTCATCTCAATCTGGTCAAAGTTTCCGTTTAAGCTATAGTAAATTAATCACTCCAACTAACACAAACTTAACACTAGCAGCTTATCGTTACTCAACAGAAAACTTCTATAAATTACGTGATGCCTTGCTGATTCGTGATTTTGAAGAAAAAGGTATTAATACCTATTCTGCTGGTCGTCAACGTAGTGAGTTCCAAATTACCTTAAACCAAGGCTTACCTGAAGGTTGGGGTAATTTTTATGTAGTGGGTTCGTGGGTTGACTATTGGAATCGCAGTGAAAGTACTAAACAATATCAGGTTGGTTACAGTAATAACTTCCATGGCTTAACTTATGGCTTATCTGCAATTAACCGTAAGATTGAATATGGCTCAACTAGCCAGACACACGATACTGAATACTTAATGACGTTGTCATTCCCGATTGATTTCAAGAAGAACTCGGTTAACGTCAACGTTACTGCTTCTGAAGACAGTCGTACTGTTGGTGCAAGTGGCATGGTGGGAGATCGCTTTAGTTACGGCGCTTCAATGTCACATCAGGACTATTCAAATCCATCATTTAACGTAAATGGACGTTATCGTACTAACTATACAACTGTTGGTGGATCTTATAGTGTGGCTGATTCTTACCAACAAGCAATGGTTAGCTTAACTGGTAGTGTGGTTGCACACTCAGAAGGTATTTTATTTGGACCTGAACAAGGTCAAACGATGGTACTTGTGCATGCACCAGAAGCTGCTGGAGCAAAAGTCAACAATGCTGTTGGTTTAAGCGTAAATAAACAGGGTTATGCTGTAGTTCCTTATGTTACGCCTTATCGCCTTAATGACATTACCCTTGACCCACAAGAAATGTCGAGTGAAGTAGAACTTGAAGAAACAAGTCAACGTATTGCTCCTTTTGCTGGTGCAATTGCTAAAGTCGACTTTGCAACCAAAACAGGCTATGCAGTTTATATTACTAGTAAAACTGTAGATGGCAACAGTCTACCGTTTGCTGCACAAGTCTTTAACCAAAAAGACGAAGCTGTAGGTATTGTTGCACAAGGTAGTATGATTTACTTGCGTACCCCACAAGCTCAAGATCACCTCTATGTAAAATGGGGTGATGAAAGTAATGAGCGTTGTTCTGTTGAGTACAACATTAGTAATCAGTTGCAAAACAAGCAACAAAGTGTAGTAATGACTGAGGCTGTCTGCAAATGAAAAAAATATTATTAACTGGTGCTTTATTTACTGCTGGTCTTGGGATTTATGGTGAGGCTAATGCTTCATGCTACATAACTGGTTATCAACCAAATGATGTACTTATGGCTGTAGGACGTGTTGTAGTTCGCCCTAGTGATCCAATTGGTGCAATATTAAGAAAAGCGACTTTTCCTATTAGTCGTACTGATACACAAGCGAATAACTGTGATAGTCGAGATGTAGCAGTTGCGGAATTAACCCAAGCTTATCCTTTAAGCTCTTTAGGCAATAGCATCTATACCACTAATATTCCTGGCATTGGTATTCGTTTGTACCGTGAAGCTGAAAATAATACGAATTTCTCAGGCTATTATCCTTATCAACGTGGTGGAATCTCAGGTAATCGTTATTTAGCATCGGGTTATTTTGTGGTGGAAATTATTAAAATTGCTTCACAAACAGGTTCAGGAACCTTAGTACCAGGCAGATATAGTAGTTACTATATCCGTGGTTATCCAGATAAACCTTTTTTAACAAGTACTGTAAATGCCAATGCGATTACCATTGCGTCATCTTCGTGTGAAATCCAAGGTAACATTAACAAGGTTGTGCAGCTTCCTACTGTTATGAAGGCTGGTTTCAAAGGTGTTGGTTCAACTCAAGGCGAGCAAACCTTTGATATGAACATTCTATGTAATGGTGGCATCAACCCTACTGGTTATGAAGAGAAAAACGTCATTAGTTTAAGTTACGACTTTACACAAGACGGTACAAACAATCAGGTATTGGCAAATACAGCTGCTGCTTCTGAAAAAGCGAATGGTGTGGGTGTGCAGTTACTCTGGAACTATCAAAATAAAAATCAGGTCATCAAAAAAGGCGATAAATTAGCCTTAGGTACTTTGTCTTCTAACCAGACACTTCAATATAACGTACCGATGACTGCCCGCTACTACCAAACAGCAACCAATGTGACTGCTGGTAAAGTTCGTGCTATGGCAACTGTAACTATTGAATATGATTAATCATATTCAATAGTTTATAAATTAAAAAAATATCAAGTATTTAAATATTAATAATAACTTTTTTCTCAATACTTTCTAAGAACTTAATACTCAACTCAATAGGAATATCTATGAAAAAAATCGGCATAGTTGCCATTAGTGCAATTACATTATGCTGGGCTATGTATGAGGTATCATCTGATAATACCAATACAGTAACGCCTAATCAGGCTAGCCAAAAAGTATCATCTAAAAGCATTTCATCAACTACAAAGAATGAAAAATTAGCGTCTCAAACCCTCTTAGCTCAAACTACCTCCCTTAATTCTTCAGCCCCAGTCTGCAAATATAATTTTGATGCGACTCAAGAAGATTATGATCTTTGGAATACAGAATATCCAGAATATTATCCTATGAAAATATATCCATTAATAAATGGTCAAAAATTTGGTTTTAAAGTAGAGCCAGTCACTGAGGATAATTACGGTTATCTTGATTATAATGCAAAAAGTAAGACAAAAACGAATTCAACAAGTTATGAAGGTGATTTTTCATTACCTAATAAAGGTATTGTTGCTTTTGAGATGGAGCTTAAAGTACCCCTACTTTCTTCCAGTAGCTCATCTTATTCAACCGATATTAGTTTTAATGGTATTACAGATAATAACTATACAATTAGATCATTTTATCATTTTGATATTGGTGTTCATGATTTTGAGTTTGGTGAGAACCCACCACGTTTGTATCATAGTGTATCATCGGAAGTTGGAAATTATAAACTTATAGATAATTACTTTAAAAGCAAAAAAATGGCAGATAACACAAATGAATATCAACGCTTAGGTGTTTACATTAATCAGGATACTAAGCAAGTCGGATTTATTTCTAATGGTGTTGATGAAGGATATCAATTTAAATTACCTGGTACATTACAGAAAATAGCTTTCTCAATGAATGGAAATATAAATATTCTTTCTACAAATTTATTTGGATACGAATTTTCCAACGAACTCATTACTGACCGTAATGCACTACAGTTTAGCTATCCTCAAGGCACAACTGACATGTGTGGTAATGCCCTCTAAGATATAAAACTATAAGTCATAAAAAAGGGCTGAATTACAGCCCTTTTTCTTTTTTTAAAAATGAATGACAGTACGAATTGATTTACCTTCATGCATTAAATCAAAAGCTTCGTTAATGTCTTGTAGAGGCATAGTATGAGTCACAAAAGGTTCAAGTTGAATTTCACCTTTCATCGCATCTTCGACCATTTTAGGAAGTTGTGTACGGCCTTTCACACCACCAAAAGCAGTGCCTAACCATTTACGACCTGTCACTAACTGAAATGGGCGTGTCGAAATTTCTTGACCTGCACCAGCAACACCAATAATAACGGATTGTCCCCAACCACGATGTGCGCACTCTAGAGCCGAGCGCATAACATTGACGTTACCAATACATTCAAATGAATGATCTACACCCCAGCCTGTCATTTCTACAATCACTTGCTGAATAGGCTTATCGTAATCTTTAGGGTTTAAGAAATCTGTAGCACCAAACTGTTTAGCAAGTTCAAATTTATCTGGGTTTGTGTCAATTACAATAATACGTCCTGCTTTTGCTTGACGTGCACCTTGTACAACAGCTAGGCCAATACCTCCTAAGCCAAATACAGCAACCGAGTCACCTTCTTGTACTTTAGCTGTGTTATGCACGGCGCCAATACCAGTCGTCACGCCACATCCAAGTAAACAAACTTGCTCGTGATTCGCCTCAGGATTAATCTTAGCTAAAGATACTTCAGCAACTACCGTATATTCACTAAAAGTTGAACAACCCATGTAGTGGTAAATCGGCTCACCATTATATGAAAAACGTGTGGTTCCATCTGGCATTACACCTTTACCTTGTGTAGCACGTACAGCCACACATAGGTTTGTTTTTCCAGATTTACAGAATAAGCATTCTTTACATTCTGCAGTATAAAGCGGAATAACATGATCACCCGGCTGAACGCTTGTTACGCCCTCACCCACTTCAACTACGATACCTGCGCCTTCATGACCTAAAATCGCAGGGAAAACACCCTCAGGATCGTCACCAGATAGTGTAAAAGCATCGGTATGACATACCCCTGTATGGGTAATTTTTATGAGAACTTCACCTGCTTGAGGTGGTGCAACATCAACTTCAACAATTTCTAAAGGTTTTCCTGGGGCAAAGGCGACAGCTGCACGAGATTTCATCTTTGGGTTTCCTTTAAATCATTCGGTATTTATAGTCGAGCAAAATAGATTATATATTGGTAATACAAGAGCTTAATTTTGCTTAAATTAAAATTGGCTTTCATGACAATCCATCACAGCATAGCCAGTCAGATACATCTAAGCAAGCCTACATTTAAAAAAGAAGAAAACCTCTTACTTGAAGAGGTTTCTTATCAAATCATTAGCTTATAAGCAGCTTGTTTTTACTTAGAGGTAAATATCTGGTGGATATGGTGTGTTATCACTAATTGGAGAATAAAGCGTATTTTCAACAAAAAAGCCATTTGGAGCTTGAGTAGTATCAATTGTAATCGAGTCAAACATCACTTGTGGATATGCCCAGATAAACTGCTTCATCAGACCAAGCGATAAGTTGTTTTGCATATCTCCAAAAATCCTTTGCCAGATCGGCGTACGATATGGTTTGGTTTTATCGAACCCATAGATATAAGCAATAGATGCATCTGGTACAAATCCTGATAAATAGGCCACTTTATTTACAGGGTAGCCTAAATCTTGAGTTGGTATTTGTGAAACAGCCTGATGAGCTAAATCTAGTTTCGCTTCTAAAAGCCAATCATAGGCTTCCGTCATGATGTAATCAAAATTTGGATAAGAATAGTATTCACTTGGATAGTTGATATAAGTTGCTAAGGTCTGTATTGGAGAACGGATAGATGGGAAAAAGATTAATGGACACACTTGAGCATTTGAATATTTTGCTTTAATCGCTGTTCGAATATCTTGGCATGTTTGTCCTAATTTATTTCGTAACCATGACTTAAACTCATCGTACGGCGTTCCAGTCTTATTCATTGCATCATAAATTGTCCCCAAGTCCGGCGCATATAAACCTGTATCTGCATTAAAAGCTAACTTAGTTGGATAGTCATAGACACATGGTAAGTTCGTATCCGTGTTGTACCACCACCAAGGCTCACCAATTTGCATGTTGACATCACACCCGCCCGTCACCAAGGTATCTGCGAACTCAATAAAAACTTTGTGTAAGTATGCCAAAGCACTTTGATCACATAAACTAAAGAAATAACTTGGAGGCTGGTAGCCTGTTTTACCCAAATTACTATTCCAGTCGCGCTGTGCCCAAAACTCATTTGCTCCTAACGAGTACATTTCAAAACTTACCCCAAAAACGGGTTGCATATTTGCATTATGCAGAGCTTGAGCATATTTCTCATGCCATTTACGGGTACATGGGTTAACGACATCTTGTCCTGTAACGAGTGTGTCTGGAATCTGGAATCTATTAATATCACTTCTCCAGATCATTTCAGGATAATGTGACATACCACAGTAATGATTAATAAAACCGTGATATCCCAAAGCAGCCATGTTATCTACTATTCGCTGTGGATTCAGATCGTAATGATCGTCATAGCTAGTACATAAGCCATAATTATGCTGAGGTACAATCACTCGGCTTAGATTTAACTGTGCATTTGTACCAGTAACGACTGAATTGGTAATACGAATATAACCATCTTCTGACTGACTCAAGGGCAAAGATGAGTGGGCGTTATAGCTACTTGTAAACGCTGAAAAAGAAATTCGCTGAATATTGGTAACTGGAAAGCTGTCTGTAGCCGAGAAACCTGCTTTCACTGTATCCCAGTTAATATGAATATGAGCAGATCTTGAAGATGGATTATTGGCGTAGTTGAACAAAACAATATACGCGATTTTATCTACCCCATTGTCGTTATAGTAAACAGTTAGAGTTGGCGTTAATGACTCATTATTTAAAACAGGCATAGAGGATGACAGTTCAATGTCAAAGTCCCATATCACGCCTGAATAGCTATACTTAGTTTCATAAGCTAAAAGTTTATGATCTTTAGTGTCATACGAGTTCCAACTAATACCTGCTAAGTCTGTGGTCATACGTGAACGGAAAGTTGCCTCAAAACCATTGCCATAATTGGTAATAGCAAAAGACATACTTTGTGGGCCATCTATTGTCCAATAGCTTGGACTGAACCTGTCAATAAGTATATTTTGAGTAATGGGTTGAGGAGAAACCGTAGAATTATTTTGTACATTTTGTGAGTTATTTATCATGTCATAATGCTCTTAATGGCTTTAAGAAGTCTTATATTAAATAATTATTTTATTTATATTGTTTGGATAAGTAACAATTGAGTTTAATCTACGAAGAGTAGATAATTATTATCATTATTAAAATAATATGAACCTAACACATTATTTTAGTTCTAAAGTGGACTTTGCAATAAGGAGCAATGAATGCCAAATCCTTCTCGGTTAGGACACTTTAGAATAGTGTTACTTTTGACTCCAGCTTTATCATTATTAAGTGGTTGCAGTGATACAGCATTTCATAAAAATAGTAAGCCCACAGTTATTTCTTCAAGTATTGCAAACTCTTATCCTGAGCCAGATACATACTTGGGTGAAAAACTGCAACCAAATGAAAAGTTAGTGGCTCAGCAAATATCCACAGTTATTGAAGAATCTATCCGAAAAGAATACTCACCCAGCAAAGCCTTAAGAGATGCACATCCTAAAGCACATGGTTGTGTTCGTGCCGAGTTTCATGTACTTAAAAATATTCCAACTCAACTTGCAAAAGGTGTATTTGTTCCCGATAAAAGCTATCAAGCATGGATTCGCTTTTCAAATGCATCTAACGATGCTTCTCAAGCAGATATTGAAAAAGATGCCCGCGGCATGGCTATAAAAGTCTTAGATGTACCGGGTGACAAAATTTTAGAGAATGAAAAGGAAGCGACAACTCAAGATTTTATCATGATCAATCATCCAGTCTTTTTTGTAAATGACGGTCAAAGATATCTTTCATTTATTCATGATGTGAACAATAAGAGTTTCTTTAATAAACTCCACATTCCTTTTGCCCTAGGTTTAAAAGGAACAATCAATGCTTTAGGAGCTCGTAATTCTAAAATTTCCAATCCACTCTATGCACGTTACTGGTCTATGGTGCCCTATCAATTAGGTTTAGATAATGACCGTCAAGCTGTTAAATATTCAGTAAGAAATTGCTCGGCGGTATCCCCAGCTTTTCCTGATCATCCAAGCCATAATTTTTTAAGAGATGCTTTAAAAGATACTTTGCAGAAGCAAGATGTTTGTATGGAATTTTTAATACAGCCAAGAACTTCAAATAAAATGCAAGTTGAAGATGCAATGACTGAGTGGAAAGAAACGGAAGCACCTTTTTACCAAGTTGCGACTCTTCATATACCAAAACAGAGCTTTGATACGCCCGAACAAAATCAATTTTGTGAAAATCTCTCTTTTACGCCGTGGCATGCTTTACCTGAGCATAAGCCTTTAGGCGGAATAAACAGAATGCGTAAAATTATTTACGAAGATATAAGTAGAACTAGACATGAGATGAATTCTGCTACACGTCAAGAACCGTGAAAAATTAGCTCAACTTAACAAAATTTTGAATAAAAAAACCGCCCCAGAAGGCGGTTGCTGAATTTTAACAGCGATACATAGAAGTGTGGTGGAAACACTTCTATATTCTTTAAATTATTTTCTTTCTTTTACCATTTTTTTAAAATCTTCCGATTTAAAGTACTTAATGATCAATTCACCATCATCATTTTTCTGTGCAGTTTCTGAAGAATTTTTATAGTGGTCAAACTCACTATTAAACTTAAAATCCGGGGGAATTAACTTTGAAATAGACGGAAGTCTAGTTTCTCCACCAGTAGTGATTCTTTCAATAAATCCTGCTAGCCATAAAATATACTCATCTTTATTTTTATAACTAGGCATCAAACTAATATCAATTCTAACGGCGCACTGATCTAGTGGTTTGGTTAGACACTCTTCAAAATCAATGAAGTTATATTTAAGCTTAAACTTGGTGTTTTTAATTTCTTTACGAATCACTGCTATTAAGTTGTTTAGTTGTTCGGTGGGAATATTTGAAAAAAGATCTTGATCTTTAAATCGCTTATAAACCTTTTCAGCAATCATCAAATATTGGGGCATGTCCTATCTCCTTTTTACCTTCCTTCTTGGTCGGTTGCTTACTCAGCCTTTTAAAGAAGTATGATACAAAACATGTGTTTTCTTGTGATTCTTAAATATCCAAATGTAATTAATGTGTAGTTGTGAAATTTTATTGATAAATAATTCACATTATTTGGACTAAGGATGTGTTGTGTCTCGGTTTTTAACGGTAAATTTTTAGTGTTGGTAATAGCAGCTTTCAAAATACTTAACTACATCAATTTAAAAAAAAGAAGATAATCATTTTTAACTTTTGATTATCTTCCCTTATGTTTAAATCAATTTTCTAAATATATTGATGTGCTTCGCTTGGGAAAGAACCTTCTTTTACAGCTTTAACATATTCTTTAATAGCAGACTCAATACTTGATTGTCCTTCCATGAAATTTTTCACAAATTTTGCAGGCTTATCGTTTAAACCCAACATATCATGTAAGACCAGTACTTGAGCATCTGTATCGGCACCAGCACCAATTCCAATCACAGGTATAGAAACCGATTGACTGATTTGTGTTGCAACAATAGAAGGTACACATTCAATCAACAGCATTGCTGCTCCAGCTTCTTCTAAATGCTTTGCTGTATTAATTAAATTTTTTGCTTGGTCTTCAGTTTTACCTTGAACTTTAAATCCACCCAAAACATTTACAGATTGAGGTGTTAATCCAATATGAGCACATACAGGTACGCCATTTTGAGTTAATTTTTGAATTGATTCAGCAAGCCATGAATCTCCTTCGATTTTTACCATATGTGCTCCGGCTTGCATTAGAAGGCCAGCATTTTTTAGTGCATCTTCCAGCGTTCCATAGGTCATAAATGACATATCAGAAATAATAAATGCGTTAGTATTTCCGCTTTTAACACAAGCAGTGTGATATACCATTTGTTCAGTTGTTACAGGTAAAGTGCTGTCATATCCCTGTAATACCATACCTAAAGTATCTCCAACTAGCAAAACGTCTACTCCTGCATTATTTGCGACCTTAGCAAAGGTAGAGTCATAACAAGTCAGAACAGCTATTTTTTGTTTTTGTTCTTTCATAGCTTTTAATGTCGTTAAAGTTATCGTTTTCATAGCTAGTGATTCTAATCTTTAAAGAAGGATTTAAAGGTTAGTCTTTTTTGAAAGGTAAAATTTACTAAAAAATAATATATAAAAGAACAGTATTAGAAAAATCTTCTAAAGATGAGGTAAAAATTAATTTATTTTTCTTTATTATATTGATTAATATAATTAAGATTTTTTTCTTAATTTATGAATTATTATCAATGTAAAAGCCCTCATTAGAGGGCTTTTGTACAAATAGCAACAGTTGCTTTTTATGCTTTAAGCTGGTGCGCTATTATTCGGTAGAGAATTAGACTTACGATTTTTAATGAAATTTGTCACTCTGACCTCAATAATTTGATAGAAAAGACATCCAATAATTGCACTAAAGATTAAAGCTAGTACTGCAATAATGTGTCCATCTAAGAATGTTAGGTATCGAGATGATATTTTATAGAATAAAGGAATTGTAAAAACTTGAATGAGATAAATGCTGTATGAGGCATTTCCTAGGTAAATAGAAATTTTATTCTTTGTTTGTTTAATCCACAATAAACCAAGAACGATAAAAAATGCAGGTATTCCCCATTTCACTGATCTATGAACCTCATAGTCAAAGAGTATCGATGAGCATAATAATAGGAAACCAAATCCAGCAATTAGCAAACCATTCTTTGGCTTAAATCTCAAAAAAACAAAAGCACAAAGCATTCCGAACGCAAATTCGAGAATAATTAAATCAAGAGAAGTCACAAAAGGAAGTACTACCAGAGCAATTCCCATTGTTGAATAACTAAGAATTTTATTTTTTATAAATAAACTTAATGAAAATAGAATATAAAAAAGCATTTCATATTCTAAAGTCCAGCCAACATACAATATAGGCATTTCTTTAGACATCCAATCTTCAATAAATAAAAATGAATTAATTATTTTTGAAGTGCTTATATTCAGAGAATTAAAAGCTGAAGGAATTATCAAAGCTAATGTCAAAAAAACTAAAGTTAATAACCAATAAATTGGAACAATTCTTTCTACACGATTCTTAAAAAATTCGTAAGACGATTTACGGTTCTTTTCTTGGACAAAAACCATTATAAATCCAGAAATTATAAAGAAAATATCTACACCATTTTGCCCCCATTCTTTTAATATATAGAAGCCTTCAGCAGAAATATTGTATGTAATAGAAGCACCAATAATATGGTAAAAAACTACATTGAGAGCAGCAAAAGCTCTCAATGCTTGTATATTATTAATCATTAGAATTTACTCAACCTTATTATTAAATTTCAGGTTGAATGAGTTTAAATGATTTATGATCTTTTTTTGATAACTTTTTGGGATCTTTCTATTTAAGTTATTTAAATCACCACTCGATTGGCGATCCAACAATAGAAAAGAAGAGTTTGCATACCTGAAAAAGTAATTTCACCGTTAAATCTAGCCACAAACTTAGTATTAGTCGTTGAAGACATTACTTCGGATGTTTATTTGATCCCCACTTAATGTATCTAAATCAAACTTTTCATTCATACTTTGCAGCACTTTCATGCAATCAATAATCGGCTCAATCGATACTTTGACCGTTTCATTAAAATTTGGTTTAGATCGGTGTTCATTAATGATCAGATTCAAGTAATCATCTGTTTGCATTAAACACCTCCAGCAACACTGATCTCAATATTGTCTGAATCACAATAGGCTACTGCGAATTGCTCACATTCTTTTTCAGTATCTCGAGTACAAGAATATCTTTTTTTAAAAGTCAGAGTGATACGATAAGTTTCACCACGTTTAATTGGTTCATGAATCTTCATTTTTTGGTGCATATTTCTTTTTATTTTAACAATTTTATGCCAAATATAGCTATATAAATAACCATTTAGCGTGCATATAGTTAATTAATTGTTAGTATTTTATCTGGATTTTCCACATAAATTACTGATATTTAATAAATTTATATGTTTGATAATTTAAAATGCTTAGAATTAATGAATTATACGAGCAATATAGTACTATGGCCTTAAGTGCTTGGGGTTTTACTGATTTACCTTCTTATACAGACAGATACGATCCTAATGAGAAAGATATAGTGATAAAGACAAATAGCTGGTTGAATGATGATGCAGCAGAAGAAAAAACGCGTCAGGGTCTTACCGCCTTTGTAGCCCTTGATGATGCATTTATGAGTATCGCCTCACGTATCTATTTAATTAGAAATGCCAAGGAAACGATAGATCTACAATATTACATTTGGACCAATGATTTTGTGGGTAACCTCATCTTGCATGAATTGCTTAAGGCAGCAGATCGAGGAATAAAAGTTCGACTGTTAATTGATGATCAAAACGGCATAAAACTTGATGGCATATTAAGAAGTCTCTCACAGCATACCAATTTTGAAATTAGATTATTTAATCCTTATAAGTTTCGATATCTACGCATTTTTGACTATATTTTTCGGTTCAAAAAAGTAAATCATCGCATGCATAACAAGCTCATTATTGCTGATGCTTCGATTGCAGTAACAGGCGGTAGAAATATTAGTAGTGAATACTTTGAAGCAAGCAGTAAGTTTCAATTTACTGATATGGATATTTTGTTCTATGGAGATGCTGTAAGACATGCCCAAGCTGTATTTACTGATTTTTGGGAAAGTATCTTAAGTGTAAATGCAACTGATATTATTGGAACTTGTGCTGAGCATCATTTAAAAGCTCTAAGAGAGCATTATGAACAATTACATCATGAAGGCCAAAGCCTTACAGAAGATAAGCTTTATGATGCCCAGAGTTATTTAAAAGAGCTTTTAGAGCATAATCCTATTCAGTGGTCTAAAGCACACTTTGTGGCAGACTCACCCAAGAAGATTTTAGGTACAGCAACTGAACATGAAATGCTATATGGGCAAGTCATGTCTATTATGGGTAAACCTAAGCAACACTTAGAATTAGCTTCGGCTTATTTTGTACCAACCCAACAAGGTACATATTATTTAAAGCAACTGCGAGTTGAAGGAATCAAAGTTCGCGCATTAACCAACTCTTTTGCCGCAAATGATGTTGCGATCGTACATGCTTTTTATAGTCAATACCGCGTAGAAATGCTTAAAAATGGTGTTGAGCTTTATGAGTTTAAACCTGTGCTAGAACGGCGGCGTAGAACTTGGTACGAAATTGTAACGGGTAGCGTTATACCAGCAAAAGGTAAAAATAAATCCAGTTTGCATGCTAAATTTTTTGATGTAGACGGCAAAGTATTTATTGGTTCTTTTAACTTTGACCCCCGCTCTACCTATTTAAATACCGAAGTTGGCTTAGTGATTGAGTCTAATCAATTACAAACCCAAATTTCCGTTATGTTAGATCAACACTTAACTCAAGTGGCCTATCAACTGAAATTAAACAGCGAAGGACAAATTGTCTGGCTCGATTACCAGTCGAATGGGCAAGTGATTGAATATAATAAAGACCCGGGAACTAGCCGTTTTCAACGAACAATGATTAAAGCGGTTTCTTACCTACCTATTGAATGGATGATGTAATTTTTCAATATTATAAGAATCCGATTTTATTAAAGAATTGTTGATAGGCTTCTGCTTTTTTCTCAAGAGCTAATGGATATGCTCTAGAAGAAGATGGTAACCGATATAAATCAATACTGCGGTCTGCAAAGTAAGTTGATGTCGATGTCCCAATTAAAGGTTTTTCCGTATTTTCAGGTAAAACCGAAATTAAGGTATCAGTTGCTTTATCGCCTGTCGTCATAATTGTCTGGCACAAAGGAATTTGTTGAAGTAAAGCAGCCAAGTCTGTTGGAGCCACAATTTCCAGAAATTTATCGGAAGCATTACCCTTGAGCCGTTTAATTTGATAAGCCGTATCGAAAATAGCAATACCTGTTTCAGTTAAAAACTCTCGGATACATTCTTCATTAAATGTTTTTTGATTTTCACTTAAGAAATAGTTTTTATCTTTGAAGAAAATTAAGCCAAAAATTCTCCACATATCATTTTGAAAATTTGGATAATAAAAATCCATCTTCCATTTATTACGAGGTGGTGGAAAACTCCCTAGCATTAGTAAACGAGCATTTTCAGGTAAAAATGGTTGTAGTGGATGGGTTTCTATCTCAATTATCATAAAAAATCAGTATTTACTTCAAAGTTTATAAATAACTTAACGCATTTTCAGATTAATCACGAGTCAATAAATGCAAATTCTGTTAATCAAAACGTTAAGTTATTCCATATCCTATTGTTGAGGTATGCTGATTTTAAAAATGCTATGTGAATTCTCGTTGATGTAATCTACCCTTCCTTTATGTGCAATCACTAGCGCTTGTACAACCGAAAGCCCTAAACCAGTTCCACCTAATTCTTTATTTCTTGACTGCTCGAGCCGAAAAAAAGGATTAAATAATTCTTTATGGTGCTCAGCTGAAATGCCTGGGCCTTCATCTTCTATTTCTAGGACCCAATCATGTTGATGATATTGGGTTGAAATTTTTAAGTTACCCGGATTTGCATATCGCGTAGCATTATCAAGTAAAGCAATTAAAACTTGTTCTATCCGTCTGTGATCGCATTTCACTTCTGGCGCTTGAATATTGAAAGCTACTTTGAGTTGAGCAGTTTGTAGTTTTTCTTGAAACATGTGCACGACTTTATAGGCAGTCTCATTAAAATTAATCGTTTCAATATTAAGTCTGAGTTGTTGGTTTTCAAAAAGGCTTAAAGTGCGTAAGTCTTCCACAAGGTTGGATAAGCCTTCAACTTGACTCAGTAAATTTTTAAATAAAACCGGATCTGGTTTAAAAACACCATCGATAATACCCTGTAGCCGTCCTTGTAAAATGGTGACAGGTGTTCTTAGCTCATGTGCAATCGCAGCATTCCAGACATGAGCGTTCTGTACAGAAGTTTCAAGCTTTTGTGCCATATCATTAAAGTTATGCATGAGTTCGGCAATTTCAGAAGTATGATGCATAGAGCTTTCTACACGTGCAGTTAAATCACCCTGACTAATTTTTTTTGCTGCATCTGCTAATAGATTAATTGGCACAATAAAACGTTGAGCAAGCTTAATTCCTAAAATAATGGAAAATGCCGTACCAAATAGAAGTACGGCGAACAGCCATATGCCGTCTAAGTAGTGAAAAAACTCATCGCTCTCTTTTAATTTTTTAAGAGAAATAAGACCGACTTCGATCGCAACATAATAAGTACCATAACCTAATATGAGCGAACTCAACGTAACAATTAGACTGGTAAAGCTAAGTGCTATAATCAGTTGTTTACTAATGCCTGTTTTATTTTTCATGCGGATTATCCAAACGGTAGCCTACTCCACGAACATTAATCAGCATGTTCTCTAAACCTTGCTCTTCCATTTTCTTTCGTAACTTACTGACATGGCTATCAACAGTACGTTCAAGTGCATCTCGATCTGGCAAACAATGATTCATCAGTTCCGAGCGGGTAAAAACTTTATGTGGATGAGGTAGCATCAACAGCAAAATTTTATATTCAGTTAGGGTCAAATTAAGTGCTTGTTGCTTGTTATCTAAATATATATAGGCAGTATGTATTTCAGTATTTACTTCAATATTTTTATAAATCAGATTTCGGTTAGACATTTGCTGATTTTGTTGGGTGCGCCGTAATACTGCTTGTACGCGTGCAACCACTTCATTGGGATTAAATGGTTTTACGACAAAGTCATCTGCACCAATTCTTAGAGCCATGACTTTATCAATTTCTTGATCTAAAGCAGTCAACATAATTACGGGTGTAGCTGCTTTTTGCCGAATTTTATTTAGAACTTCCCATCCACTTAATTCGGGCATTTTTATATCGAGTATGACTAAATCAATAGGTTGACTTGTATGTATTTCAATGGCTTGTTTACCATTCATGGCACGTACAACACGCATGCCTTCACGTTTTAAATAATGTTCAATTATATCGCCAATATCATAGTCATCTTCTACCACAAGAATAAGTTTATCCTGACAATTAAACGTAAAGGTTGACTCAAACATAGCAATAAAACGCGATAAAAATTTGATTTATGATACGCACATTTTTTCTTAAGTCTCCACACTTTTTCCACATATTAGCGATTTTAGTTACACACATATCAAAAATAATGCCAGCATCTAGAAGTCCATTAGGTGTTATAAAAGTGCAGAAGCATTTTTTAGTTCCATTCATATTCTCAATTAGTCTTGTTTTGCATGGTTGTAGTAAAGAACAAGCGACAGATCAAACACAAGTGCAAGAAGCTAAAGTCACTGTTTTAGCACTTCAACCACAGTCTGTGAATTTTAGTGAAAACCTCCCTGCACGTGTTCAGGCTTTCCGTACAGCCGAAATTCGTCCTCAGGTAGGCGGTATTGTTGAAAAAGTCCTGTTCACCCAAGGTAGTGAAGTCAAGGCTGGACAACCTTTATATAAAATTAACTCGGAAATTTTTGAAGCTGATGTAAATAGTAATCGAGCTGGCCTAAATAAAGCAGAAGCAGAAGTTAATCGTTTAAAAGTACAACTTGAACGCTATCAACAACTCTTACCAAGCAACGCAATTAGTAAGCAAGAAGTAAGTAATGCCGAGTCGCAATATCGACAAGCGATTGCAGATGTTGCCCAAATGAAAGCCTTGCTGGCTCGTCAAAATCTAAATTTACAGTACGCCACAGTACGAGCACCAATTTCAGGCCGTATTGGTAAATCGTTTGTGACCGAAGGTGCTCTAGTCAGCCAAGCTGATAGCAATACAATGGCTACCATTCAACAAATTGACCGTGTTTATGTCGATGTAAAACAATCTATTGGTGAATATGAGCGCTTAAAGGAAGCTTTACAAAGTGGCGAGTTATCTGCCAACAATCAAAAAGGTGTACAAATCTTAAATAGTTTGGGACAGCCTTATAACGTATCGGCAAAAATGCTTTTTGAAGATATTAATGTCGACCCTGAAACAGGTGATGTCACTATCCGTATTGAAGTGTCTAATCCTGAACGAAAATTATTACCGGGCATGTATGTTCGCGTCAACATTGAACGCGCCTCTGTTCCTCAGGCTTTACTTGTTCCAGAACAAGCTATTCAGCGCAATATGAACGGCGACCCACAAGTTTATGTTGTAAATGCCAAAGGTAGTGCAGATGTACGCCCTGTAGAGCTAGGCCAACAATATCAACAATTTTATCTCATCAATAAAGGTCTAAATGCTGGAGATAAAGTTGTCGTTGAAGGGATTGAGCGTATTCAGCCCAACCAAAAGCTAGCGATTTCAGCATGGAAAGCCGCTTCGGCAGCAAATACGGTGAAGCAAGGAGATGCTAAATGATGTCTCAATTCTTCATTCGCCGTCCTGTTTTTGCATGGGTAATTGCAATTTTTATTATTTTATTTGGTGTACTGAGTATTCCAAAGTTGCCTATTGCACGCTTTCCAAGTGTTGCACCTCCTCAGGTGAATATTACAGCAAGCTATCCTGGCGCTACTCCTAAAACAATTAATGATAGTGTTATTACGCTCATTGAACGGGAAATGTCTGGAGTAAAAAATTTACTCTACTATAGCGCTACAACTGATTCGTCAGGGACTGCTGAAATTACTGCGACTTTTAAACCCGGTACTGATGTCGACATGGCTCAAGTTGACGTACAGAATAAGATTAAAGCGGTTGAAGCCCGCTTACCGCAAGTTGTTCGTCAACAAGGTTTAGCAGTCGAAGCATCATCCTCGGGCTTTTTAATGCTGGTCGGTTTAAACTCACCTAACCATCGTTATTCAGAAGTCGATTTAAGTGATTACTTGGTCCGCAATGTGGTCGAAGAGCTTAAACGTGTTGAGGGTGTTGGCAAGATTCAATCCTTTGGTGCTGAAAAAGCAATGCGGATTTGGGTGGACCCAAACAAATTGGTTTCTTATGGACTCTCAATTAGTGATGTAAACAATGCGATTCGCAGCAATAACATTGATATTGCACCGGGTCGGCTTGGTGACCGCCCTTTAGTCAACGGGCAGCTAATAACAGTGCCTTTATCTGCTCAAGGTCAACTCGAAACAGTTGAACAGTTTAAAAACATTAGTTTAAAGAGCAATATTAGCGGTGCTCATATTAAGTTATCTGATGTAGCCGATGTAGAAATGGGCGCACAATCATATAACTTTGCAATTTTAGAAAATGGTAAACCTGCGACGGCTGCGGCAATTCAGCTTAGTCCTGGTGCAAATGCAGTAAAAACAGCTGATGCAGTAAAACAGAAACTTGATGAATTAAAACCAAACCTGCCTGAAGGTATGCAATTCAGTATTCCTTATGATACTGCGCCTTTTGTTAAAATCTCGATAGAAAAAGTAGTTCATACCTTACTTGAAGCCATGGTGCTGGTTTTTATTGTGATGTATGTATTTCTTCATAATGTTCGCTATACCTTAATTCCTGCGATCGTGGCACCAATTGCCCTGCTCGGCACCTTTACCATCATGCTTTTGACAGGTTACTCAATTAATGTGTTGACCATGTTCGGTATGGTGCTTGCAATCGGGATTATTGTTGATGACGCGATTGTGGTGGTCGAGAATGTTGAACGGATTATGGCAACTGAAGGCTTATCGCCTAAAGAAGCTACCTCTAAGGCCATGACCGAGATTACCAGCCCAATTATTGGTATTACCTTGGTGTTAGCGGCTGTATTTTTACCAATGGCTTTGGCAAGTGGTTCGGTTGGTATTATCTATCGCCAATTTACGATTACCATGTCGGTTTCAATTTTATTCTCGGCATTTTTAGCTTTAACCCTAACTCCTGCACTTTGTGCAACCTTGCTAAAACCAATTGATGCCCACCATCAAAAGAAAGGATTTTATGCATGGTTTGATCGAAGCTTTGATAAAGTCACAAAAAAGTATGAAGTTATTCTGTTAAAAGTAGTTAAACATACGATTCCGACATTCATCATTTTTGTGGTGATTACAGGGCTAACTTTTGCTGGTATGAAATATTGGCCAACTGCTTTTATGCCTGAAGAAGATCAGGGCTGGTTTTTAACTTCGTTCCAATTGCCTTCAGATGCAACTGCTGAACGCACTCAAAAAATTGTTAAAGAATTTGAAGATCATTTAAATGAACAGTCCGATGTAACAAGCAATATTTCAATTATGGGTTGGGGATTTAGTGGTGCAGGTCAAAACGTCGCGCTCGCATTTACAACCTTAAAAGATTTTGGTGAACGTAATAAATCTACGACCGACTATACCAATTTCGTTAATGCAGAAATGGCGAAAAGTAAGGAAGGTACAACGATGTCAGTACTTCCTCCAGCCATTGATGAATTAGGTACCTCTTCAGGTTTTAGTTTGCGCTTACAAGATAAAGCAAATTTAGGAATGCCAGCTTTAATCGCAGCACAAACAAAACTCATGGAAATGGCGGCTCAAAACAAAAAGTTTTATATGGTTTACCCTGAAGGTCTGCCACAAGGCGACAATATTAGCTTGAAAATAGACCGTGAGAAGTTAAATACCTTAGGTGTTAGCTTTGCTTCTGTTTCAGATATTATTTCGACTTCTATGGGGTCAATGTATATCAATGACTTCCCAAATCAGGGTCGTATGCAGCAAGTTATTGTTCAAGCCAATGCACAATCGCGCATGCATTTAAAAGATATTTTGAGCTTGAAAGTTGCTGGGGCAAATGGACAACTGGTGTCTTTATCTGAGGTGGTCACTCCACAGTGGAACAAGTTGCCGCAGCAATATAATCGCTATAATGGCCGTCCTTCATTAAGTATTGCTGGGGTTCCTAATATTGGAGTTTCTTCAGGCGATGCAATGCGAGAAATGGAAAAATTGATTGCCAAACTTCCTCAAGGAATTGGCTATGAATGGACAGGTATTTCTTTGCAGGAAAAACAGTCTGAATCGCAAATGGCATTTCTCATTGCTTTATCGATGTTGGTCGTGTTTTTAGTGTTAGCTGCACTTTATGAAAGCTGGTCAATTCCACTTTCAGTTATGTTGGTTGTTCCTTTAGGTATTTTTGGTGCTATTTTAGCGATTATGCTAAGAGGAATACCAAACGATATTTTCTTCAAAATTGGTCTGATTACCATTATTGGTTTATCTGCAAAAAATGCGATCTTAATTGTTGAGTTCGCAAAAATGCTTAAAGAAGAAGGTATGAGCTTAATTGAAGCAGCAGTTGCGGCAGCGAAGTTACGTTTACGTCCAATTTTAATGACTTCTCTTGCCTTTACTTTTGGTGTGATTCCGCTGGTAATTGCAAGTGGTGCAAGTTCTGAAACCCAGCATGCGTTAGGGACTGGCGTGTTTGGAGGTATGATTTCTGCGACAATTCTGGCTATATTTTTCGTACCGGTCTTCTTTATTTTTGTATTGGGAGCAGCCGAAAAACTATTTTTAAAGAAGAAAAATAACCTATAAAACACATTGAGGCGGAACCCTTTGTAGTTTCGCCTCAATCATTTCTTTTATATTCATCTAAAGCCAAATTATTTAAGAGTTTAATACCTTAAAGACTTTACCTGTTCTAGGATGAGCAAAGGTATTGTCTTGATCCAAATTGATGACTTTGTCTGAAATCACAATCTTAGAAAGAGGTAACCAGCTTTGTTGTATTTCACTTGAAGCCAAATTTTTTTCAAATGTATTTTCGAAAATTTGTTCTACTACAATTTCCATACCGCACATACTTTTCGCATTAACTTCTTTTAAAATATGACGTTTAGACATTTTAGTCTCCATTTTCTTATTCTTAACATAAAAAATAATAGAGTTTGTTTTGCTACAATGTGTAAAGTTTAACATTTAAAGTGTTCTTTTTGTTTTATTAAATATGTCTCAAATAATTAAAGAATAATAAAATTTTATATAACATGAAATTTATTTTTAAATTAACTTATTAGTCTTATTTTTTATTTTAGATAAAGTTAATTTTAAATATTAGAAGGGTTCACTGATGAACCCTTATGAAATTCTAAACTTGTACAGCATTATCGAGTGAACCATCATCTTTAACTTTGTTATTATCTTTATTAATTAATGAGTCAGTGTCACTACCTGTGCTAAAGCTCTTACTATTTTTCTGCTTTTTCTTGTACATGCACATGCCAATTGCAATACCTGTTCCTAGTACTAAAATTGATTTTAACATTTTACACCTCTTCAATCGACGGAGAAACTTTTTATAAATCAGCTTAAATTAATAGCACATTCTTTGTTATTTAAGGGCTTTGATTTGAGCCGCTTTTGTAAGGTATTTAATTTTTATGTTAATTGAAGAGTGTAATAGTTTCAAAAATAAATTTTGATACAAAGCAAAAAGCCTATTCTAAAAAAAGAATAGGCTTTCTACTGTATTTCAGGATTAAGCAGTATTATTAATTGCTTGAAGCAATCTTATTTATCTTTGAATACAACTTAAATGTATTTAATGCTGAAGTTTTAGTCAAGATAGTAAAGAGATGATTTGCAGTTAATTAGTAAATCCTGTGATGAACTTCTCATTTTTTATAAGCAATAAAAAAACGCCCATTTCTACTTCTCAAGAAAAAATGGGCGCAAGTGAAAACCACTAAAGACCTGAAATACCAAATGTTCTTACATTCAGTAATATTGATTCTAGTTAATTTACCGAATGGTTGACAATTAAACCAGTTGTACTTTTTCTAGTCATTTCGGCCAATAAAAAATGTAAAATAATTCGCTATTTTCAATAAGTTTAGCGATAGATTATTCATCTAAAATACGATTAAGCACAGTCAACCAGTTAGAAAAACAGATTTTTTCAACGATTTCATGCGAATAGTGCCTTTTTTGCATTCTCTCGATGAGTAGGTGTAGTCCCCTTACATCTTCAATTTCATGACTAATGAGCGCCCCATCAAAGTCGGAACCAAAACCAACATGATCTATCCCTATTTCGTCTATTAAATATTCTAGATGTTCTAAAATGACATCAATGGATGTGTTTGCATCACGCTGTCCATCTTTACGTAAAAATGCGACATCAAAATTTAATCCAACTATCCCTTTAGAGTCTCTGATCGCTTTGAGTTGATCATCTGTTAGATTTCTGGCCTGTGGACATAAGGCATGGACATTCGAATGAGTCGCGACAATGGGCTGTTGAAGAATGTTAGCGGTATCCCAAAAAGCTTTTTCGTTCATATGGGATACATCAACCAGCATTTTTTTATCAGCACAGCGCTTTATAAATACTTTGCCCTCGTGTGTAAGACCTATCCCTGTATCAGGAGAATGGGGAAACTTAGCGTTTAAACCATGTCCAAAACGACTGGGTCTATTCCAAAGCGGCCCGATGCTACGAAGCCCTGCATCATAAAATACATCGAGTAAATCTGGATTAAGTTGTAGTGCTTCGGCACCTTCCATATGCAATACAATCGCTAACTTTTGTTTTGCTAAGCAGTGCTGAATATCCTGAACAGTTGTGCAAATTTGAATATCGTTAGAATATTCGGCCAGTTGTTTTGCTAAATCGAGTTGTTCCAGACAAATTTGTTCAATTTGCTGTTGGGTGAAGTCAGATGTGTTTTGGTCAAATAGTTTGTTGGGATGATGCTGCTTAACATAGTGAAAAGGCGGCAAGAAAATAGCAAACATGCCGCCAATAAAACCCGCTTCTTGACAGCGTTTTAAATCGAGATGCCCTGCTAAGCGTTCCTGAATAAAAGCCTGAGCAGGATTGCGATGATCGCTTAACCAAAGGCGCGTTAGTACATCATTATGACCATCAAAAACAGGAATTGAGTTATGGTTCATATTTACGTTCTCACCGCTATTCATCTGCAATATTTTGAACAGGAATGTTTTGCTGAACCGTAAATTGCTTTGAATTTTTAGTATTACGGAACACTAGTTTTTCTAGAGAGGAATCGAGTTCACTCTCGGCACGTGCTTGTTCAATAAGCTGATGATATGGCGATTTACCACAGACAGGGTCTGCATTGCTTGCATCGCCTGTTAACATATAGGCTTGGCAACGACACCCGCCAAAGTCACGGTCTTTATCTGGGCAACTACGGCAACCTTCTGGCATCCATGCATCGCCACGGAAGTGGTTAAAACCTGTAGATTCATACCAAATATTGGAAAGGCTTTGCTCACGAACATTTGGGAAAGAAATAGGTAACTGTCTAGCGGCGTGACAAGGCAAAGCCATACCATCTGGAGCTACTGTAAAGAAAATTTTGCCCCAGCCATTCATACAGGCTTTTGGTCTTTCTTCGTAATAGTCAGGCACCACAAAAATAAGTTTGCAAGGATGATTTTGTGCTTTTAACTTGTCGCGATATTCATTGGTAATACGCTCTGCACGTATGAGTTGTTCTTGTGTCGGTAATAAACCTTGACGGTTTAAAAATGCCCAACCATAAAACTGACAAATTGCTAACTCGACTGTATCGGCATTAAGTTCTAGACAAAGCTCGATAATTTTATCAATTTGGTCAATGTTATGTCGATGAATCACAAAATTAAGAACCATCGGATAATCATATTCTTTTACCAGACGACACATTTCATACTTTTGTTCAAAAGCATGTTTTGAACCTGCCAAAGCGTCATTAACAACTGGGTCACTTGCTTGAAAGCTAATTTGAATATGGTCTAGGCCAGCTTGCTTTAAATGGGAAATACGCTGTTCGGTAAGGCCCATACCAGAGGTAATCAGGTTGGTATAAAACCCAAGTTGGTGCGCATGTGCTACAAGCTCTTCTAGATCTTGACGTACTAAAGGCTCACCACCTGAAAACCCGAGTTGCACAGCACCCATTTGACGCGCTTGATCGAAAACGTCAAACCACTCTTGTGTGGTCAATTCATTTTTGTGCTGTGCATAGTCTAAAGGGTTTGAACAATATGGACATTGTAGCGGACAACGATACGTTAGCTCCGCTAGTAGCCATAATGGTAAACCAACACCATTGGTCATATAAAATCAATCCAGTGCTGTTGCTGGGCAACTAACATGTAATCAATAACATCGTTGTCAATTTCAGCTATATCGCCAAATTGTTGTTTGAGTTGGGCAATAATGGCAGAAACGTTATTTTTCCCATCAATATACTGTCCAATAGCCCCTGCACTTTCATTTAACTTGATCATGCCTTCAGGATATAAAATCACAAAACCATTTTGAGCGGGTTCAAATTGGAAACGATAACCTTGTCGCCATGTCGGCACAAGATTTACATCAAACTGCTCTTTATTCATTTAAATAGTCCTTTGTGCCATACCCGTTCTTGAGTCACGCTATGATACGGTGCTTCATTGTGTACATATGCCAGTGTTAAGGCATCTAAAATGCTCCATAAAATATCCAGTTTAAACTGCAATATTTCTAGCATTCTTTGTTGTTGTTCATGAGTAGTAAATGAATCAAGCGTGATTGTTAAACCATGTTCAACATCACGGCGTGCTTGACTTAAACGAGAGCGGAAATATTCATAGCCCTTGTCATCAATCCAAGGGTAATGTTGTGGCCATGAATCAAGGCGAGACTGATGAATTTGAGGTGCAAATAGTTCAGTTAAAGAGCTGCTTGCAGCCTCACGCCATGATGCACGGCGTGCAAAATTTACATAGGCATCTACGGCAAAGCGTACACCAGGTAAAACCAATTCTTCGGAAATCACTTGTTCACGGCTTAAACCTACAGCTTCAGCTAAACGTAGCCATGCCTCTCGGCCACCACCATCAGGATATTCGCCATCCTGATCAATCATGCGTTGAATCCATTCCTGACGCACGCGCTGGTCTGGACAATTTGCCATAATCGCGGCATCTTTGAGTGGAATGTTGATTTGATAATAATAACGGTTTGCAACCCAAGCCTGAATTTGTTGCTGAGTCGCTTTACCTTCATACATCATTACATGAAATGGATGATAGATATGATAATACTGACCTTTATCAATAATAGCCTGTTTAAATTGTTCGGTTGTTAAAGCTTCAGGTGTTTGTGTCATAGCGCACCTTAGAGTTCGATCTGCATGCCATCATAGGCAACCTCTACACCATTTGCCTTTAGTTCGGCAAACTGAGCGGAGTCTTCATTTAAAATCGGATTTGTATTGTTAATATGAATTAGTACTTTTTTCGGTGTATTGAATTGGTTCAAATAAGACAACGAACCACCTTCACCACTAATATATAAATGACCCATTTCACGGCCAGTTTTTTTACCTACACCCGTTTGTTGCATTTCATCATCGGTCCAGAGTGTACCGTCAATCATGACACAATCTGAATTTTGCATAATCTGCATGATTTGATCGTCAATCTTTCCAAGCCCTGGCGCATAAAACAACTGTTTTTGTGTTTTGTTATCTTTGATGATTAAAGCAATATTGTCGCCTTCATGCGGGTCATGGCGATGTGGCGAGTATGGCGGCGCCGCGCTTTGAATAATTAAAGGCAAAAATTCTAAATTTTCGAAACCATCAATTCTAAAAGCTTGTTTAGGATTAATTTCATTGTATTGAAGACCTCCATTCCAGTGCTTCAACATATTAAAGACTGGAAAACCTGTGGTCAGGTCTTGATAGACCATTTCTGTACACCACACATTCATTGGGCAGCCTTCACGTAGAGTTAAAAGTCCAGTGGTATGGTCAAGCTGGCTATCCATTAAAATAACGTTGGTAATGCCCGTGTCACGTAATTTACGCGCAGGTTGAGCTGCTTTAAAGTCAAATAATTGCTGGCGGATATCTGGTGATGCGTTCAATAAAATCCAGTCTACGCCGTTTTCTGAAACCGCAATTGAAGATTGAGTACGTACTTTGGCATTAATCGTACCGGTACGGACACCATGACAATTAGGACAATTACAGTTCCACTGAGGGAAGCCGCCTCCAGCTGCTGAACCTAAAATATAAATATACATAAAACTAATATCTTATTAGAAAGACATAAGCCCTAGAACAAAACTAGGGCTTATGACAGATTTGAATAGAAATAATTAACGTGCTTCAAAGTACATTGTTACTTCAAAACCAATACGTAAATCAGTGAAAGCTGGTTTTGTCCATTGCATAAATTTTTCTCCAGTCAGGATTAATCTTGTGAAATGAATCACTTGATCAAATCTTATAAAGCAATTAAAAATTTATTCTAATTAAAAATGTCACGTTTGTAGATAAGCTTGGCACAAGATATTGTTCGATAATTGTGTTTTTTGGCCAAATTTTAATAACTCCTTATCAATCAAAGGCGATTAAAAGGTCATAGCAGATGTATATTCTGCTATGACAGATGTTTTACACGGCTAAGTTCATTAAGTGTTGCTGTGCAATATAAAGCTCTTGCCCCTCTTTAGGCTGACATTGCACCCAAGTTCCATCGGCTTGTAGTTCCCACGCTTGACGATTATCTTTTAGATAATTGTTTAGCCCATCTTCAATAATTTGTTTCTTTAATTTTTTACTTTCGATTGGGAAGCAGGTTTCGATACGCGAGAATAAATTACGTTCCATCCAGTCTGCACTAGCGCAAAACACTTTTGTATCACCATCATTATAAAAATAGTAAACCCGTGTATGTTCTAAATAGCGTCCAACAATTGAACGTACTCGAATATTATCGGACAACCCTGCAACTTGTGGTCTTAAACAGCAAATTGAGCGAATAATTAAATCAATTTGTACACCCGCTTGAGAAGCTTTATAAAGCGCGCTGATAAGCTGTGGTTCAGTGAGTGCATTCACTTTAATGATGATATGTGCCTTCTTGCCAGCAAGACGATTTTTAATTTCTTGTTCA
This sequence comes from Acinetobacter sp. WA-87, assembly GCF_039938935.1. Classification (NCBI taxonomy): domain Bacteria; kingdom Pseudomonadati; phylum Pseudomonadota; class Gammaproteobacteria; order Moraxellales; family Moraxellaceae; genus Acinetobacter; species Acinetobacter sp. WA-87. The sequence continues at coordinate 318,335 of NZ_JBDUVF010000001.1, forward strand.
ATAAGCTCTAGCAACTGAGAGTGCAAGGTAAACGGTGCATGAAAAAGTTTTTTAAGCTTTGCCATTTTGCCCATACCAGTCAGTTCTTGGAAAATCTTATGTACGTCTTCACAAATTTCAGCATCACTCGTAAGTAGGCCAAAATCGGTATAAATTTTGGCATTCACCGCATGATAATTGCCTGTACCTAAGTGGACATATCTTTTCATTTTGTCTTGTTCACGGCGAACGACCAAAATCATTTTAGCGTGAGTTTTGTAGCCAACAATGCCATAAACGACAACTGCGCCCGCTTCTTGCAATACGTTGGCTACTTCAATATTGGACTCTTCATCAAAACGTGCCCGTAACTCAATGACCGCAGTAACTTCTTTTCCATTACGCGCAGCTTCTGCAAGAAGTTGAACGATTTCCGAGTTGGCGCCACTACGGTATAAGGTTTGTTTAATTGCCAAGACATTTGGATCTTGGGCAGCTTCCCGAAGAAACTTAATGACAGGTGCAAAAGAGTCAAATGGATGATGAAGTAAAACATCACCTGCTTTTAACACATCAAAAATTGGCTTTTTGCTATAGAGAAGTTTTGGTAAAACTTGTTGATACGGTTTATAGCGTAAATCTGGCAAATCAAAGTTTGAAATAAAGCGGGCTAAATTAACAGGACCATCGACGTAATAAAGATGTTCTGCATCTAAATCGAATTGCTCTAATAAATAGTTAGCAATTTCTTCAGGACATTTTTTTGCTACTTCCAAACGAACTGCTTGACCAAAACGGCGTGAAGATAACTCACCTTTTAAAGCAGCTGCCAAGTCTTCTACATCTTCTGAAACGGTTAAATCGGCATTTCTGGTCACGCGAAATTGATGACAGCCTGTGGCTTTCATGCCCGGAAATAAATCCGAAATGTGCTGATGAATAATAGCCGAAAGCAAAATATAATGTTCTGTACCACCAGAAATATGCTCTGGTATTTTTACAAGTCTTGGTAAAGAACGTGGTGCCGGCACAATAGCTAAATCAATTTGACGTCCGAAAGCGTCTTTACCTTCTAAAGTCACAATAAAATTAAGGCTTTTATTGACCAATCTTGGAAATGGATGTGCTGGGTCTAAACTAATTGGAGTAACGACAGGTTGTACTTCTTTAAAAAAGTATTCTTTAATCCAGTCTTTATGTTTCTCTAATATATCGCCGTGCTGAATAAAATGAACGCCATAGCCTTGTAGCTGTGGCAACAAGGTATAATTTAAAATGTTATATTGCTCTTCAACGGCTTCATGCGCATTTTTCGAAATTTGCTTTAATACTTCTGCTAATGGCAAGCCGTCTGGCCCAGTTGCTTGACTCATTAAGCTAATTTTCTGGATTAAACTTGCCACACGGATTTCGAAAAACTCATCCAGATTGCGCGAAAAAATGATTAAAAAATTTAAACGTTCAAGTAATGGGTGTTCAATATCTTTGGCCTGAGCAAGCACTCGCTTATGAAACTCTAATAAAGAGAGTTCTCTATTAATATACGTTTCTAAATTATGCTGGTTTGGGCTAGATAATGTAGGTAATGATGTCATTCTTGACTCTTATAATTGATAAAAATTGTACATGAATAAAAAAGATTAATTTAATAATGTATAACCGATTTTATTCACCGGACATTTTGTAACTACTTTATTGCAAATTCATGAATTTTTTATGAAAACCTTAAAAATTACGATCTATTTTAACCTTTTGCTTATTTCCTTGCGTTTATGGGTATCTATTATCATCTTAGCATTAATTTTTTAAAGATCATCTGATTTTGATAAAGATTTAGTTTTCATTAAATATTCATATAGTATGCGTATTTTTTATGCATCTTAATTCACCAATTGATAAAAAATGACGACTTTAAATATATTATTTAAGACAACATCTTTATGTCTGGCAATGGCTTTATTAGCTGGTTGTAATGATAACAATGACAGTGATTCAAATACATCTGCACCCCGAAGTAACCAGACGGTCGATATTTTAGCTTTTAACGACTTTCATGGAAATTTAGAACCACCTAAACGCTATGTTGATGCAACTAACCCAAATGATTCATCTCAGACAGTACGTATTCCAGTTGGGGGTGTGAGTTACTTTGCAGATGCAATTAAGAAACTTAGAGCTCAAAATCCCAATAATGCTGTTGTTTCAGCGGGTGACTTAATTAGCGCTTCCCCACTCACTTCTTCGTTGTTTTTAGATGAACCTACGATTGATGTCATGAATGATATTCAAATTGACTTTAATGCTGTGGGTAACCATGAGTTTGACCGCGGTACAGATGAGTTACGCCGTTTGCAAAATGGTGGCTGTCAACAATATACAAGTACAGCACCTTGCCAAATTAATAAAAACTTTAGTGGTGCAAAATTTAATTTCCTTGCCGCTAACGTCGCAATGAAAAACGATGCAAGCAAAACGATTTTTCCTGCTTATAAAGTCAAAACTTATGGCGGAATTCCAGTTGCATTTATTGGTTTAACACTTAAAGCAACTCCAAGCATTGTATCTGCAGCTGGTATAAAAGACGTTGAGTTTCGTGATGAGGCTGATACAGTCAATGCCCTTATTCCTGAACTACAAAAACAAGGTATTCAGGCTTTTGTGGTGGTTGTCCATGAAGGTGCAGCACCAAGTACTAAGCTTAATCAAAAAACATGTGATGGTTTAAGTGGGCCGATTTTAGGTATTTTAGATCGCTTAAATCCGGCAGTGGATATTGTTGTTTCAGGTCACACGCATCAATCTTATATTTGTGACTATGCAACTAAAAACCCGGCTAAACCGTTCTTACTGACTTCCGCTGGCCAATACGGCACGCTGATTACCGATATTAAGATTGAGCTAGATGGTAAAACTGGCGACATTATTAAAAAAGATGCTAAACAAGTTCCAGTTCAAAGTGAGGCCTATACTTCAGGTACAACCACTGTAAGCCTTACAGATCTTTATCAAAAATTTAGTAAGACACCAAGTATCGAAGCGATTTTAGACAAATACCGTCAAGCGGTAACAACTATTTCTGGGCGTGTGGTTGGAACGTCTACTGCCGTTGTGAGCCGTACTCAGGCTGAAAGTGGTGAAAGTCCGTTAGGCGATATGATTGCCGATGCACAACAAGCCTCTGCTCTTAAAGCAAGCGACCAAGGTTCAGACTTTACACTCATGAACCCAGGTGGTGTACGTGCCGACCTCTTAATTAATAACAATAACCAAATTACTTTTGGTGATATTTTTGCGGTTCAGCCTTTTGGTAACTCTATTGTGACACTGAGTTTAACCGGTAAACAAATTCGAGATGTGCTTGAGCAACAATGGTCTGGTGGAAATGCTAGCTCTCCTAAAATTTTACAGCCGTCTAAAGAGTTAAGTTATCAATATTCGGCAAATACAACTGTTTCACCGAGAGCAAGCAATATTATGGTTGCTGGTTCCCCATTGGTTGACACCAAAGTATACCGTGTAACAGTCAATAGCTTCTTGGCAGATGGTGGTGACAACTTTACGGTGTTAAAGGATGGTCAGAACCGTGTTGGTGGTGGTCAAGATATTGATGCCTTTGAGAGCTATGTTGCTAAAAATTCACCACTCATTATTCCGGCTACAACTCGAATTAAAGTCATCAAATAATTTCATTTAATGACGTATAAAGGACAGTACGAAGCTGTCCTTTATTTTTATATGAAAAGCTAAACGAGCTTTTATTCAGTATAGAGATTAAGTTCTACACTGCTGATGTTTGCTCCAGTATTTGCAAAAATAATATCCATAACTTCGTGCAATAGTTCCTTCACTTTTTCATGCTCAAAACTTGAAGTTTCTGCTGTTTTTAGGCAAATCAGGTTACAACTCATTTTATCTTTTCTGAGCTTATAAATACTTTTACTTTTTCCCAAAAACACTCTTTTAACGAGTTTGCGATTTTCAAACTCAGATAAAATTCGGTAAATGGTGCCTAGTGTAATTTTATATTCATTTTTAATTTGTGCATAAATGCTATCCGCACTTAAGCCATGTGGGTTCTGATTTAAAATTTCAAAAACCTGTATTCTCGATTTTTTTATAGGTAATCCATTTAATAATGATTTTGATATTGTCGTCATGTTAATTAACCTTAAAGTTTAGAAGTATAGAAATTTTTAAAAATTATTTTGTCTATATTTACTTGAAAATTATGGATGTTTTCTAACTGAAAAGCTCAAAGCCTATTCCCCTATGAATAAGCTTTGAGTCTAGATTTAACTTAGAAACTATAAGTCGCTTTCACAAAGTAATTGCGGCCATAAAGTTTGGTATTAAAAGTTTTGTTTTTATCTTCCAAGTCAACATCGGTCAGGTTTTTCACACCGTAGTCCAGTGTTAAACGTGGCGAAATTGGCGAGGTAAACGTAAGGTCATAGGTCGTATAAGCTGGTAATTCTTTAGTCGCTGAGTACATTTGTTTGCCGACATAACTCACGCCTGCATTTACACGAAAATCTTGAACTGGTGCCCAAGAAATAGAGCCATTGGCAAGCCATTCTGGCCGTTCGGTTAAGTCTTTACCTGTAGTTTTGTTTTTCGCATCCAGATAAGTTGCGTTTGCCTTAACACCTAAATTGTCAGTGAAATCATATCCACCTGTAAGCTCAACACCTTTGAGTTCCGCGCGGCTCACATTGGTCCAGATTTTTCTAAAATCACCTACTAAACGCGGGTCACCATCACTTAAGGTAATGGCTTCAATCAAGTTCTTCACATCGTTTTGGAAAACTGTAACGCCAGCATTCCAGTTTGAACGGGTCACAATTAAGGATGCTTCATAGTTTGTACTTTCTTCTGGCGCTAGGTTTGGATTACCTCGAATGTGGCAACTACCTCCACATGAAATCATTGAGTAGTTAATATCTAGCTGAGCAGGTGCTGGTACCTTATAAGCTTGTCCCACACCACCTTTAAGTATGACTCCTTCAGCGAGTTGATATGCTAAATAGGCTTTACCAGTCGTTTTACCATCAAAGTCATCAAAGTCGTCGTAACGACCACCTAATGTTAGGGTAAGTGCATCATTAATATGGGTATCGTTTTGCACAAAAATACCGTAGCTTTTTTGCTGATTTTTTCCAGTGCCGATATAACTTACCACGTCTGTAATTTTCTGGTCTTTATAATCGAAACCAGCAGTCGTGTTATTCATGAGCCAGTCAAAGTTGGCAAAAGCACGACCAATTAAATTTTCTTGTTTATAGTGACGGCTTTGCGGCGCATCGTACTCACTGTCATAGTCATAGATTTTAGCTGTTTCTTTACCAATATAAGCTTCTGTTTTACCCCAAGCCCATTTACCACGGTGAGCAATGCCTACATTGGTTCGCTTCATTTCAGATTCTTGAATAGATGTAGCTGCATCTTGCGTCAGCGGGCGTTTATCGTTGTTATAACCCAAATCTAAATCTAGAGTTTGCTGATCATTAATATTCCAGCTTAAAGTACCATTTACGTTTTTGGTGTCTTTTTCTACAAAATATGCACCATCTGGATCTGGCTGGCCTTTTCTATACCACGCATCGCGGTTATAGGCGTCGCCTGCCAGAGTGAAACTTAAATTATCGGTTAAACCACCGTATAGGTTAAAACCGTAACGGTACTGGTTTTTACCATCACCACGGTCTGCTCGGTTATATTGACCAAAAATAGAACCGTGTAATTGTCCATCTTCTGCTTTTTTAGTAATGATGTTAATGACGCCGCCCATCGCATCTGCGCCATAGAGTGATGACATAGGCCCACGAATCACTTCAACACGCTCAATGCTATTTAAAGGAATTGCGCTCCAGTCAAAGTCATTACCTCGCCACATGGCGCCATTAGATGACATGCGTTTACCGTTTAAAAGAATTAAGGTGTAGTTCCCCGAGGTATTCAGCATTCCCCGTATAACGATTTTATCTTGACCACTGTTATAGTTATATACTCCTGCTTGTTTTTGTAAAACGTCTGCAAGGCTCAGTGCTGCACTACGTTCAATATCTTCACTTGTGATGACACTAATCGATGCGGGTGCTTTATCTACATCTTGTTCTTTTAAAGCAGCAGAAACCACAATGGTTTTAAGTTTTTGAACAGGTTCATTTGTGCCCTGTTGCTCAATATCTGTATTTGCTTGGACTGCGAATGGAAGCAGTGTTGAGAGGGCGACCACCAGCGCCTTTTTTGTTAACGTCATTTCTCGGTCCTTATATTTTATAACGATTACCATATGATAATTGTTATCATTTATGATGTGCCGAGCATGATAGCCTCATGACTTTTATTGTTCAAGATAAAAGTAATTATTATTTATATAATGATAATCATTATTGTTTGTTTGATTTAAAAAAGTTAATATTGCAATTTGGTGTGCCTAAAAACCTATTGAAAACAAGCTTAAAGTAGACATAACAATGCTCTCTCGATTTTTTATTTATCACCCCATTTTTGTATCTGTGATTGCCATCACTATTCTTATTTTTGGTTTTTTTTCTATTCGTGCAATGCCCGTTGAGCGTTATCCAAACTTAGCTCCTCCAAGTGTCACAGTGGTTGCTAATTACCGAGGTGCGTCTGCTGAAACTGTTGAAGAAAGCGTAACGCAGATTTTAGAACAACAAATTAAAGGGCTAGATAACTTACTTTATTTCACATCAAATAGTGAATCTTCAGGAACGGCCAGTATTGATATTCATTTTAAAATTGGTACAGATATTGATAAGGCACAACTGCAAGTACAAAACCGCATTAACAGTGCATTAAACCGTCTCCCCGAGCAAGTACAACGGCAAGGGGTAAATATTTGGAAAACCACAGGTGATATGTTGTTAATTGTGGGGCTATACGATGAGACAGGTAAAGCCAGCAATATCGAATTATCGGACTATATGGTTAATCACTTTGAACAGCCTCTCTCGCAACTGCAAGGGATTGGTGACGTTGATGTATTTGGTTCAAGTTATGCCATGCGTATTTGGTTAAATCCAAATCAGCTTAGAAATTATCAACTTATGCCGAGTGATATTGAAAAGGCACTTGAAGACTATAATACCCAAATTGCTGCAGGTTCCATTGGTGCCATGCCTTCGGCTTCTGATCAGAATATTTATGCCAAAGTCACTGCGGGTTCTCGGCTAAAAACAGTCAACGATTTTAAATCGGTTGTGGTTAAAGCGAATGTAGATGGTAGTCTGGTTTATTTAAAAGATGTGGCGAGAGTCGAGTTAGGTGCTGAAAACTATGAAAGTATTAATACGCTAAATGGCTACCCTTCTGCTGGTTTGGGCATTTCACTCAGTCCTGATGCGAATGCGATTGAAACCTCTAGTCTAATTAAAGCAAAAATTGAACAGCTCAAGCAGCACCTACCCGCTGGATATAAAGTGGTTTATCCGCGGGACAATACGCCGTTTATTGAAGAGTCGATTAAACAAGTCATTATTACTTTGCTTGAAGCAGTAGTTTTGGTCGTCATTGTCATGTATCTCTTTTTACAAAATTGGCGCGCTACACTTATTCCCACCATTACTGTACCTATTGTGATTTGCGGTACCTTTGTTGTGTTGTATTTGACGGGTATGAGTATTAACACTCTTACCCTGTTTGCACTGGTTCTAGCAATCGGATTATTGGTCGATGACACGATTGTCGTGGTTGAAAATGTTGAACGGCTTATGCATGAACAACAATTAAGTGTTCGGGATGCATGTTTAGCATCGATGCGAGAAATTAGCGGTGCATTGATGGGTATTACCTTGGTACTAACCGCCGTATTTATCCCTATGGCTGTTTTTAGTGGTTCAACGGGCATGATTTACCGCCAGTTTTCAATCACCCTAGCGGCTGCGATGTTGTTATCTTTATTGGTAGCCATGATTATTACGCCAGCTTTGTGTGCAGTCTTATTAAAAAAACAAACTCAAAAACCTAAATGGGGACAAAAACTTGAGACTTTGCTTGAAAAAGTTAAAGGTGGTTTTAGTTTTTTAGCAACAAGTTTAATCAAATTTAAAGCATTTTCATGTCTTGTGGTGTTAGCTTTAGTCGCTGTTTTAATCATTATTTATCGTAGTTTACCGACGAGCTTTATTCCAAATGAAGATCAAGGTTTGTTGGCTGTGCCTTATAGTTTGCATAACAGTGCGTCTATGAGCCAAACACAAGAAGTAGGTAAACTGGTCAATAACTATTTCTTTGAACATGAAGCTAAAAATATTAATACCGTCCTAGTAGTTAATGGACAAAACTTTTCAGGGAGCGGTCCAAATTTAGGCATGGCGTTTGTTTCCTTAAAACATTGGAATGAACGTAAAGGTGAAGCTAATACTGCAAGTGCTATACGTGAGCGTGCGCAAAATTACTTGCAAAAAAACTTACCAGCCAAAGTTATGGTGGGTATGCCTGCAAGTGTTTCTGGTTTGGGCCAATCTGATGCCTTAGAACTTTGGCTCAGAGATGTAAATGGTCAAGGACGCAATGAACTCATTAAACAATATAAAGCTTTAGAAAAAGAATCTCACAATTATCCTGCGTTTGAAAATTTAAGTCCGCTTGTAGATGAAAATAAGGCTGAAGTTTTTATTCAACTCGATCAGAATAAAGCCAAGATATTAGGGATTGATCAACAAGCGATTCGTTCAACTTTATCGACTGCTTGGGGTGGAAACTATGTGGGTGATTTTGTTGAAAGAGGCAAAATTAAACGAATCATTATGCAAGGTGATGCTGAATTTCGCTCTAAACCTGAAGATTTAGCTTATTGGCATGTCCGTAATAATACAGGTGGAATGCTTTCTCTTGCACATTTTGGTCAAAGTGAGTGGATTGGTGGCCCAGAAACCTTAACGCGATTTATGGGGCTTGCTGCCATACAACTTGAAGCAAATGTCAGTTCTGGCTTTAGTTCAGGTCAGGCAATGCAACAGTTAAGTGATATGGTGAGCAAACAATCTGGTGTAGATGTCGCATGGAGTGGCCTCTCTTTACAAGAGCAGCAATCGAGCCAGCAAGCCTTACTTTTATACATTATCTCTATTTTATTTATTTTCTTATGTTTAGCCGCTTTATATGAAAGCTGGAAAGTACCTCTTATTATTTTACTAGGACTTCCGCTAGGCATTACGGGAACTATTGTATTTGCTCAAATTTTTAACTTACCAAACGATGTGTATTTCCAAATCGCGTTACTAACGGGTATTGGTTTGTCTTGTAAAAACGCGATTTTAATTGTGGAGTTCGCAACTAAAGCCATAAAACAAGGTAAAGGCTATGTTACTGCCGCATGTGAGGCTTTAGCTCTACGCTTACGTCCAATTTTAATGACCTCGCTGGCTTTTGGTGCGGGTGTTATTCCCCTTGTTGTTGCCACAGGTGCTGGTGCAGTGAGTCGCCATGAAATTGGTATGAGTGTATTTGGTAGTGTGATTATTGGAACCGTACTAGTCCCTGTATTTACGGTGTTTTTCTTTGTCTTGGTACATAGTTTACCGACGTTGCAATGGTCGCTTAGACGGGTTTTGTTTAGACGTATATCTAAATATAGAAAAGATCATTCCTCTTTATAGAACAAAAAAAGCAGATCAATGATCTGCTTTTTTATTGTTTAAATTTAAGCGACTAGTTTCTCAATCCATACTTCTAATGTAGGTTGTTCTGCCAAATCTTCAAAGCTTACCTGAGCGCCATAAGCCTGCCATTTACCCACTAAAGTCATTAAGCGAACTGAATCAAGCCCAAGCATGAGCAGATCATCATTTAACTGAATGTCCGAAGCTGGAATCTGTAGTTGCTCACTTACCGCTTGAACAATCCCTGCTTGGGTTAATGGCGAGACTGTTTGTTCTAGTTCCCAAGCACGAGTCACTTGTTGAGTTGTCATGACTTGAGCGCAACGTGTACTTGCATATTTTAAAGCCATATCGTGTTCTTCACGACTAAAGTCAGCGAGAGCATCACCACATAAAAATGGTTGTATATTGAGCATAAATGCTTCTGCTGCACTCATGAGACAGCCAATATGGGCATAAACACCACAAATAATAAGTTGATCACGGCCTGACTCGCGCATAAGTTGTTCAAGCGGTGAAAACTTAAATGCGCTATAACGCCATTTTGTTAAAACGGTATCATTTTTCTGAGGTGAGATTTCCGGCAAAATCTGAGTAATATACGGATCGTCTTTTAAACCAGTTCCCCAAAAATCGGTCAATAATTGACGATGTTCAGGCGTCTGATTACCGGGCTGTGCAGTATAAACCACTGGAATATTAAATTTACGTGCGGTTTCAATCAGTTCTTTGGTATTTTTAATGAGCTCTGGAATAGGCGCTTGAGTTTGATCATAAAAGTCTAAAAAATACTGCTGCATGTCATGGACCAATAACACGGCGCGATTGGTATGTAACTGCCAATGGGTTTTATTAGGTGTAAATTCGTGGGCTTGAGGCATGCTATAACTGGTAATTTTGGGAATACTCATCAAATTTTTCCTTTTTTATCTTTAAGCAAGAACATTGGTTTTAGTTTCAAGTTGTTGACGTAGTGTTTTTTTGTCGATTTTTCCAAAGGCTGTATATGGAAACTGCTCGATAAATTCGACACGATCGGGAATTTTGTAGGTAGCAAGCCCATAGTCTTTCAGATGTTGACGAACTGACATAGCAAGGCGAATTGGGCTTGGATCATCGTTTTTTGATTGCCATGCAATAAAGGCACAGCTTTTTTCACCCATCATCTCATCAGGCATAGCAACCAGTGCTGCCAAGCGGATTTGTGGATGAGTTAATAAAACTTGCTCGACTTCTTCAGTTGCAATTTTTTCACCAGCACGATTGATTTGTTCTTTCGAACGTCCTTCGACAACAATGCAGCCATCTTCACGAATACGAACTAGGTCGCCTGTACGATAAAAACCATCTGGTGTAAAAGAACGAGCGTTGTGCTCTGACGCTTGGTAATAGCCGCGAATGGTATAAGGACCACGAGTGAGTAGATGCCCTACCTCTCCAGCGTCTACGGGTTGGTCATGATCATCCAATACCAAAATTTCATCATCTGGTGATATTTTTAAACCTTGAGTATGAATAATTTGTTCTTTTGACATACCAAAACGGGTGTAGTTAACCAGCCCTTCAGCCATTCCAAAGACCTGTTGCAAATTAACCGTAAACTCATCAATTAAACGTAAGGCAACAGCATCGGGTAAACGCGCGCCTCCGACTTGTAAACAACGTAGAGTCGATAATATTGGATCTTGATCTTTGGCTGCTTTGTCCATCCACGGTCGAACCAATGCAGGAACTAAACAAGCATCTGTCACACCGTGTTTTTTAATAAGTGGAAATGCAGTTTCAGGGCTTGGATCTGTACCTAAAACCACCGCGCCACCCGCATAAAAAATGCCTAAAGAACCAGCCGAGCTCATTGAAAAGTTATGTGCCGCAGGTAAAACCATGAGTAAGCGTGATGCCTGATTGAGTTGGCAAATTTTGGCACTCTCACGCACACTGTAGAGATAATCATCATGAGTACGTGGAATCAGTTTTGGAACACCTGTGCTACCCCCCGAAAGCTGTAAAAAAGCCACTTGATCTGCTGTAGTTGGCGAGATTGCTTCTGCTAGAATTTCTGTTTCTTTTAATAGGTTTTCGATGGCAACAAAATTACCAGCATCACCAAGTACAAATACATGCTCTAAGCAAGGTGCTGTTTGCTGAAGCTTTTCGGCAAGCTCTCGGTAATCAAATTTTTGGGCGCCAAAATCTGCGCAGAAATAAGCTTTAGCTTGCGTCTGTTTAAAAAAGCTACTGAGTTCGGCATATCGATGGGCAGGTAAAGACATGATAGGTAAAGCACCTAATCGAATCAGTGCAAAAAATAGAATATAGAACTGATAGCGGTTTGGCATTTGTACGACGGCTTTATCGCCCGCACGTAAGCCATATTGATATAAATGGTTGGCACAACAATCAACTAGGTTGTCAAATTCTTCATAGCTAACAGCTTTATCACCATCATAAATTGCAATATTTTTCGCATACTTTTGAGCACTTTCACGCAAGAAATCACTCAAGTTTTGTCCAAGCCAATAACCTTTTTTACGGTAAACCTCAGCAAATTCAGCTGGATATGGCACAGCGCCAACTAAATAATTCTTAGTTGTCATTTATTTATTCCTTATCGTGGTAATTGGTCTGGTGAAATGTGCAAGCCATCAAGTACAGTACGGAACTTTGCAGCAGTTTCGGCATGTTCAGCTTGTGGACGTGAGGCTTCCACAATTCCGGCACCGGCAAATAAACGGGCAATATTTTGATAAATACGAGCACAGCGAACAGTCACCGACCATTCACCGTTACCTTCGGCATCGGCCCAACCCATGGTTCCAGCGAATAGTTCACGGTTAAATGGTTCAAGTTGATGAATCAAATTTTTTGCTACAAAGCTTGGCTCACCACAAATTGCAGGTGTCGGATGTAGACGTTCAATTAAGTCAAAAACATGAGTATCGGCTTGCTTAAGCTCACCCGTAATGTGTGAGGCCAAGTGCCAAAGACGTTTGGTGCGAATAAGTGAAGGGTGTTTGGGCACATGCAGTTGCTTGCAGAAAGGTGTGAGTTCATCAGCAATCATTTCGATGACAAGAGCATGCTCATGTTGATCTTTTTGTGAAGCAAGTAATGCTCTGGCGTTATTTTGGTCAATAATCGGATCATCATCGCGTGCTAATGTGCCCGCAACAGGTTTACTCCAGATTTTATTATTTTGCTTTGCAATTAAAAGTTCAGGACTTGCACCAACAAACCAACCTTCGCTTTGAGGGTGTCTTGCGACTGCATAGTTATATCCTTCAGGATTATGCTTGGCCAAGTTATAAAATACATCTGAGACTGGAAGATTCTCTTCAAATTCAAGTTGTAAAATACGAGCAAGTACTGCTTTATCTAGCTTTTGTGCCCGCATTTGTTGTACTAAATATTCAACCTGCTGTTTATAGTGTTCACCTGAAGGTAAATAATCGGCCTGCTTTAAGATTAAGTTATCAAGATTAATATCAGTTTGTGAAAATAAAGCTTTCTGGTAAACCTTGGCATCTTGCATCAGCATTAAATTGACATCTGCCGATGAACTAAATGGCAACCCACCCATAACCTTGGCATCGCTATAACCATCTGCAATTGCTTGTTGTAATTGTAGACGGGCTTCGTTTAGCCACTCTTTTAGCTGAGTGTCTTTTGTAACCTCAATATCTTTAAGTTTTTGATGACTCGATATGATGTATTCAGGAGTCGTAAATATAAAACCAGCGTTATCAGTGCAATTTAAAACTTCTTTTGCGAGTGTAATTCTGCTTTCAGTAAAATTTTCTCGTTGGATAAAATACGGATGCTGTACCGACATCTCGCAACTCCTTATAAAATTATTTTGTTGTGATGAATTAATATTTAAACGCCTAATGTGGCTCCCCCATCGACCACAATTTCTTGCATAGTAATTTGTGCTGCTTGGTCTGAAAGTAAAAAGCTAACGGTATTAGCAATATCTTCAGGCTGAGCAAGTTTTCTAAGTGGAATACCAGTACGGTACTGGTTTAAGTCACCATCAATAACAGCAGGTGGAGGTGAATTATCTGTCCAAAGCTGCTGCTGCATTTGAGTGAGCGTAGAGCCTGGTGAAACAATATTGAGCCTGACTTGGTGAGGTGCGATTTCAAGTGCAAGATTACGGCAGTAATGGCTCAGTGCAGCTTTACTCGTTGCATACATGCCAAGTTGTATACGTGGCATACGCGAACTGTTCGAGCTAATCGTGACAATGCTTCCCTGCTTTTTTTCACAAAAATGTTTAGCAAGTTGTTGACTAATCGCAATGGGTGCCATGACATTTACAGCAAAAAGTGTTTGCCAGTCTTCTGTTTTTGCTTCAAGCATCGAACGCATAATCAAAACGCCCGCCGCATTCACTAAACCTGTAATGTTGTGCTTTTCCAAAAGCTCCGCAATCAAATTTTGAGTAGTTTGTTGCTGTGTAATGTCTTGTGAAATTCCTTGCCAACGTGATATTTCATAGTTTTCTAGCTTTTGAATGATTTCCCATTGTTCTGGGTTTTCCTGTTGGTCAATACCAATCACTTGATACCCTTGCTGCAATAATTTTTTTGCAATAGCAGCTCCAATACCTCTTGCAGCACCTGTGACTACGATGGTAGAGCTCATGTTTTACTCCAGTTTGACTCGAATAGTAAATTCCGCCACATAATTGCAAATAATTATCATTATTATCAAGTGCGATAAATATCAAACATAAGATTACAATCTAAATCAAGTTATTTATTAACCAAGAAACCAACTTATTTCATTGATTTTTAATAAATTTAATAAAACCCGTCTTTTTTTATTGATTATAATGATAATTGTTTTCATTTACTAATGATAATCATTTTGTTAATTTGACCGCGCTTTCTTGTCGAGATGGACTCAAAATGAAGCCATTTTCTCATCCCTTACATCCCCTATTTCAACAACTCAATGTTGGGAGTGAGGTCTGGTGGAATACCGTTAAAAAAATAGGTAGTCCGCTAGTTAACCTACAAAAAAATAAAGCGCTATGTACCTTTGTTTGGCGTAGTCCTGAGCCTAAAGAAAGTATCTTTGTCTATATTGATATTTATTCACAAAGCCCTTCTATCTATCAAAAGTGGAATCGTTTTAGCCGTATAGCTGGGACAGATGTGCATTTTTTTGAAATAGAGCTGCCTCTAGCTTGGGCTGGTAGTTATGTTGTAGTTACGGCTAGTGAAGAAGCGCCAGAAACAGATTGCGCGTCCACACGCCGCTCATGGTGGCAAACACAGCTTAAACAAAATGCTCAAATTGATCCTTTAAGCCACCAAGCAGTTTATACAGGACATTTAGCGCGTTATATCAATCAGATTCAACTCGAGAACACAAAATCTTTAATAAGCGATTGCCCAATTACAAAGACATTTCAATGGTCAAGTCGCTTATGCCAACAGGACTATTTAGTTGACATTTTTATTAGTCATCAATTGGTTCAAGAAGTCTTGCCACTCGTCATATTGCTTGATGGCCAAATATGGAGTCGAGAGCTTTCAATTCTGCCCGAAATTCAACATTTAACTATTTCAAACAAGATTCGCCCAGCAGTTTATGTTTTTGTTCATAGTTTAAATAGTCAACAACGCCAACAAGATTATGGTTGTCATGATTCGTTTAGTCAGGCATTGGTTAATGAACTCATTGAAATACTTATAAAAGAACATTCTTTTATTTCTAAAACAGACATTACGTTATGTGGTCAAAGTTTAGGTGGTGTATGTGCTTTACATAGTACTTTGTTGTTCCCGACCATTTTTACTTCCCTGATTTTGCAATCTGGATCTTATTGGTGGTCAGATTTTTCAAACAGTATTTTAGGGCAAAAACACAAAGGTAATCTTTTAGAACTGCTTCAAAACGTATCTCATCAATTATCAAAAACAACTCGAATTTATATCAGTGCTGGCACGTATGAAACCGATATGCGGGACGATGCCCTTCAGCTTTATCAACAATTGCAATCATTCAATCAAGTAAGTTTTCACAGTTTTTCAGGCGGACATGATGCTGTGAACTGGCGTACCGACTTGCTTAAGGCATTGCAACAAACTCTTTCACTATAACCATTTGTTTCATCAAGGATAACAATATCATGAGCAACTTACAGGAAAATTATATCAATCCTTTCGATAACGAAAGTTTGTCTTTTCAGGTTTTAAAAAATCAACAAGGTGAGTTCAGTTTATGGCCTGCTCAACATCAGGTGCCATCGGGGTGGGATATTCAGCATGGACCAGATACACGAGCTTCATGTATTGCATATGTAGAAAAGCACTGGCTTGCAATTAACCCCTTTCAACAAGCGTAAAGGAGTATTGTCATGAATCAGGCATTAAATAATGAATTTACTCCGGACCTTTCTCAACCAGCTCGTTTTGAATTGGCATCTACTCAGCTCGGCATTTTCCTTGCCGATCATTTAAGTTCAATTGAAGATTTATATACCATTGCGCATTGTTTGGAACTACCAAAAACTGTCGATATCCCAACGTTTAAAAAAGCGATACAGATCGGCTTAAATGAAGCCGACACGGTTATTGCTTCATATTCATCTGACCCGTCTCAACCGTTTATTGAGCTTAATAACCTAGTTCAGTTTCAAATTGAAGAATTTGATTTTTGTCATTTAACGCCTAAAAAAGCTCAGCAACGTTTATGGGACTGGATGCCATCAGATCGTCAATGTGCTAAATCACTTAAAGCTGGTGAATCTCAACTGTTTCGTCAGGTGTTATTTACGACGCATGATAAAGTGTATTGGTATCAACGTTATCACCACATCATGCTTGATGGTTTTAGCATGATTAACCTAACCAAACGTATTGTTGAACTCTATCAACAATTACAAGAAGAAAAAGATCTTTCGTCTTCTCCGTTCATTGGCGTCAATGATGTTATTTCTGAGCGTCAGGCTTATGAAAATAGCCATCAATTTAAAATAGACCAAGCTTTCTGGAAGGCATATTGTGAAGATTTACCAAGTCCTGTCACTTTAAGTACTCATCATTTAGCGGCAAAAACCACAGCGACATTTATTAAGCATCAGCTGCGTTTTTCGACAGGAATTTTAGCCCTGATACAACAGATTGCTTCAAATCTTAAAGTTGGTTTGAATGACATGATGATGTCATTGTCATTACAATATATTTACAAAATGACCGACAAAGCAGAATTGGTTGTCGGTATCCCATTTATGCGCCGTTTAGGTTCAAAAGCAATTCGCTCGACTTTACCCGCAGTAAATGTCTTACCGGTAAAGTTCAGTGTGAGTGAAAAAGACAGCTGGATGAGCTCAGCGCTGCATGTACAAACTCAGCTGCAACAGATACGTCCACATCAAAAATATGATGCTGAACAGATTTTAAGAGATTTAAATAGTATCGACATTTATGAACGAATGTACGGCCCTATTTTGAACTATAAAGCTTTTGACCAAGATTTAGTGTTAGATGGTGAAAAGGTCAAAACACACCACATTTCTACAGGACCAATTGATGATTTTGAGTTTTCTTTTATTGTTCAAGACCAAGAGCTGATTATAGAACTGCGTGCAGATGCAGAGCGCTATACACAAGATGAGCTCTTTATGCATGGGCAACGTTTAACTCTATTGCTTGAACAAGCGCTGATTCAACCAGAACAACAATGGAATAGTTTTAATATTACCCCACAGCATGAACTTGCTACCCTTACGCAAAGTGGTATCGGTCCACGTGTTAGCCATCCTGAACAATATAATAATGTTCTAGATATTTTTTATGAACAAGTTAAAAAGTATCCCGAACGTAAGGCAATCGTGAGTGGCGAACGTCCAAACCTTGTGCATCTGAGTTTTGCTGAGCTTGCAGTACAAGTGAATCAACTCACTCGTTTTTTACAAGAAAATGGAGCCAAAAAGCAAACTGTCATTGCTGGCGCTATTCCTCGTTCGATTGATTCAGTTGTGGTGATGTTATCTGTACTAAACTCTGGTGCGAGTTTCTTGCCTCTCGATTTAGATTACCCAATCGATCGTATGCAAATGATGTGTGAAGATGCCAACCCATTATTTGTATTAACTACTCAAGCACTTGCACAGCAACTACCACAAAACATTCAGCAGTTATATCTTGATCATGAAGATGTTCAAACACACATTCGAAAGCAAGATGCGAGTGATATAGCTGCCGAAAATCGTAAATTTAATTTCCAAGACGTCGCTTATATAATTTTTACCTCAGGTAGTACTGGTCGTCCTAAAGGGGTAATGAACACACATGGTTCTTTACTCAACCTCATTTTGTCGCATAAGCCAACCATTTATTGGCCTGTATTAGAAGCTGTAAATGAGCGATTCCCTGAGCGTCCGTTACGTGCAGCGCATACACACTCGTTCTCGTTTGACTCATCTTGGTTGCAAGTTTTCTGGATGTTATGGGGCCAAGAGCTACATATTTTTGATGAAAACATGCGTCGAGATGCATTTGGTCTAGTGCAAGAAATTCAGCAGCGACAAATTGATACACTTGATTTACCGCCATCTTTTTGCGCGCAAATGATGACGAATGGTTTATTTGCTGAAAATCAGCATCATCCAAGTCTTATTTTGATTGGTGGTGAAGCTGCACCGTTAGCTTTATGGCAACAGCTTAATGCTCAGCCAGCGCTTTTTGCTCATAACTTATATGGCCCAACAGAATATACGGTTGATACTTTCCGAGCAGAATTAAAACAGACCGCTCGCCCTGTCATTGGTAACCCGATTGGTAATACACAGGCCTATGTACTAGATCGCCACTTGCAACGATGCCCGACTGGGGTTATTGGTGAGCTTTATATTTCTGGCTTTGGTATTGCCAATGGTTATTTAGGTCGCGCTGACTTAAGTGCTGCCCGCTTTGTAGCGAATCCATTTGAACATGGGCAGCGCATGTACCGTACGGGTGATTTAGTTCGCTGGAATAGCGCGGGTAAACTTGAATTTATGGGGCGCTGTGATGACCAGATCAAAATTCGTGGTTATCGAGTTGAGATCGGTGAAGTTGAAAATGCGCTTTCGATTTTAGCCAATGTTGAAAGCGCAGTAGTCATTGCAGAACCGATTAATAATAGTCATCGTTTACTCGGTTATTGTGTGGTTAAAGACATTGAACTTGATGAAAAAACCAGTGAGCAATTAAGTCAGCAATATTTAAGTCAGTTACGTCAAAACTTACCTGAATATATGGTGCCTTCTGCCCTGACTGTTATGTCCGAATTTCCACGAAATGTAAGCGGAAAAGTGGATAAAAAAGCACTACCAAAGCCTCAAATTCGTACCCGTAGCCGAATGGCCGAAACACCTGAGCAACAGCTTTTATGCAAAATTACTGCATCTGTTCTTAAGCTTGACGCAATTGGAGTTGATGACGACTTCTTTATGACAGGTGGCGATAGTATTTCGGCCATTATGCTTTGTACTCAATTGCGCCAACGTGGTTATGGTTTAAGACCAAGTGATGTATTCCAATTTAAAACAGTGGCCGCTATGGCACCACAACTCACCCGTTTAGATGAGCAACAAGCGGCTATTTCAAAACCGTTATTTTCAGCGGACCTAGAACAAAAAGTTCAAGAAAAATATGGAAAAAATAGCACCATTTTACCTTTGCTTCCTTTACAAAAAGGCATGCTGTTCTTATCTCAAGTAGAAAAACAATCGAATTATAATGCCTTTACTCGTCTTAGTTTAAATGGAGATATTGATCCGGTACGTTTACAGCAAGCGTTGATTACCGTATTAAAACGTCACCCTCAATTAGGTGGACATTTTGATAGTGAATTAGCTGAAGAACCTGTTTTTATCTATTCATTACATCCTACTCAAGCTTGGCCAGTTCAGTTTTGCTCAGTCACTCCCGATCTGCTTGAGCAAACCATTCAAGAAGCATTGCAGCAACCGATTCACCTTGACCAACCCTATGGCTTAATTCGGGCAACCTTAATTCAACATGCTCCAGAACAGTCAGAACTATTGATTATGGTGCATCATCTTTTAACAGATGGCTGGTCAACTCCACTATTTTTACAAGACTTTATTAAAGCCTATCAGCAGACTAACCAACAACTGCCAGTGCTTGAACATAGTTATGAAAAGGTAATTAAAACCTTATCTGGACGTGACCATGAAACATCAAAAGTAATTTGGCAACGTGATTTAGCAGATTTACAGCCACTTATTTTATTTAATCAAGCACAGCAAGCTGTACAGGAAACTTCATATCGTTTAAGTGCCGAGTTGGGTGCAAAACTTCAACATAAATTACGCCAACAAGGCATCACGCTCAATGTTTTCATGCAAATGATTTGGGCAATGACTTTAAATATTTATGCTCATCGTGAAGATATTGTGTTTGGTACACCTGTTTCTGGGCGTTCAGCACCTATTAATGGTTTAGAACAGCAAATCGGATTGTTTTTAAATACGATTCCAGTGCGTGTGAAGCTCAACATGCAGCAAACACTTTGGGAACAATTGGCTCAGTTACAACAATTACATGTTGAACATTTAGAGCATGATGGTTTGGGTCTGGGTGAAATTCAGCAATTAGTCGGACAAGGCAATCTTTTCGATAGTTTGCTAGTCGTAGAAAACTATCCTGATAACCAGTATTTACAGCAAAGACTTGGTAATGCTGCTATTTCCAAACTTACAAATCGCGGTTATAGCCATTATCCGCTTGCTTTGCTGGTTATTCCTGATCATCAAATTGAGCTATTACTCGAACAGCGTGGAGTAATTGAGCAGCCTGAACACTTCCTCGAGCGAATGGTTCAATTGATTGAAATTGCCTTAAATGAACCAGAGACTTCTCTAGGTCACTATCGCTTACAACTTGCTGGAGAGCGTGATTTAATCCAGAAAGTTAATCAAACTCAACATGAAGTTCATCCAACGACCTTACAGCAATTACTCAGAGAACAAGCTCGAAATACTCCCGACAAAACAGCGTTATGTGATGATCATCATCAGCTCAGTTTTAGTGACGTACGTTTTCAAGTTTGTGCTTTAGCTCAGCAATTGCAAAAAATGGGCGTGCAGGCTGGAGACATAGTTGCCGTTGCCCTGTCAAGATCAATCAAACTCAGTATTGCTATTTTAGCGGTGATTGAAGCAGGTGCAGCTTATTTACCTATTGATTTACAACATCCGTCCGAACGTATCAAATTTATGTTGCAGGATGCCAAATCTAAACTTGTGATTGGTGAACAAAAAGATCTAGCTGCTATTGCCCCTCCATCAATAGCTACCTTTGCTTTTAATGAATTGTTTGATGAAACGCAGGTTGATTTAAGTAGCTATAAAACGACAGTCATTACCCCACAGCATCCGGCATATTTAATCTATACGTCAGGTACAACAGGCCAACCAAAAGGTGTTATGGTTTCTCACCAAGCCATTGTGAACCGTATTTTATGGATGCAATCAGAGTATCCACTGTCAGCAACCGATACGATTTTGCAAAAAACGCCATGTACTTTTGATGTTTCGGTATGGGAGTTTTTCTGGTCATATTTAGTAGGTGCACGATTGGTTATGGCACCTGTGGATGCACACCGTGATCCATTGGCATTATTAAGCCTCATTCAAAAATACCAAGTAACAACATTACATTTTGTACCGTCAATGTTGGCTGTTTTTGAAAATGCTGCTACCGAAATTTTGTCATCTGCTCAGCGTCAAAGTTTGCCAATCCGCCGAGTATTTTGTAGTGGTGAGGCATTACCAACGGCTTTAGCAAAATCATTTACAGAGCACTTTAACTGTGAATTGCATAACTTATATGGCCCAACGGAAGCTGCAGTAGATGTGAGTTATATGGATGCAACGCTGGGATTACACCCAGAAGAAAGTAGCGTTGCGATTGGCTATCCAGTCTGGAATACCCAGCTTTATATTTTAGATCAATACTTACGCTGTGTTCCTGTTGGAGTGGACGGTGAGCTTTATTTGGCAGGCCATCAATTGGCCATGGGTTATTTGCATCGAGCGGACTTAACAGCAACGCGTTTTGTGGCAAATCCATTCGCAGCAGGTCAACGCATGTACCGTACTGGTGATATTGCCCGTTGGCATGCAGACGGCAGTATTCAATATGTAGGCCGTGCTGATGATCAGTTAAAAATACGTGGGCAACGCATTGAACTGGGTGAAATTGAACAACAATTATGCTTAATCAGCGGTCTTGATGTGATTGTACATCCTATTTCTTCTGAACAAAATAAAGCTGATGTTCAGTTGGTTGCTTACTTGCAAACAACAGCACCTGTGGATATTGAGAAGTTAAAGAAACAATTAGCGAAACAGCTTCCTGCATATATGGTGCCAACACACTATATGTTAGTCGAGCAATTTCCATTAAGTCATAATGGGAAGCTAGATCGTAAAGCACTGCCGCAACCAAAAATTAATCCTTCAAATACAGAAAAACAGTACGCCACCACTGCTTTTGAACACGAACTGACACGTATTTTCCAGCAAGTTTTAAATACAGATCAGAATATTGGTGTGAATGAAGATTTCTTTGCGATTGGTGGGCATTCCATTTTGGTGATGAGGCTTGCAATTGAGATCCGAAAAGTATTTAAGCGGACCATTCCAATTGGTCAGTTGATGAGTCATGTCACGATTCAACGTTTAGCGGCTTTACTTCTTACACAAAAACGTTTGGCAGAAGTTGAACAAACTGGCATGCAACCAATTTTACCCATCCGTTCTGGTTCTGGGCATCCATTGTTCTGTTTCTACCCAGGTTCTGGTTCGGCATGGCAATATACGGTGCTGAATCGTTATTTGCATTCCGACTTACCTATTATCGGTTTGCAGTCTCCTCGACCAGATGGCCTATTGGCAAATAGTACTGATATGGACGAACTGATTGAAAAACAACTTGAGATTATTCGCAGCCAACAACCAACAGGACCTTATACGTTACTAGGTTATTCACTTGGCGGTACAGTGGCTTATGCGGTTGCAGCGAAGCTCACTGAACAAGGTGAAAAAGTTGATTATCTCGGCTTATTGGACACTTACCCTGCTGAAATTCATCAGTGGTTAGATTTGTCGGTAGAGGAAATGAATGCTGAAGCTGAACAAGAACAGCTTCAATTCTTCAATGATATTTTAGCAGATGCAGATACGGCATTAAATGAAGAAACTCGCCGTTTACAAGAAGATATTTTTGCAAACTATCGTGATGCCGTCCGTTTATTAAAACCGTATAAGATGCCGAAGTTTAATGGTGAACTACACTTAGTTGTTGCTGAAAAAGACTTGCTGCCGTATATCCAACCAGAACAACAATGGTCGCCTTTAGTTAAAAAACTCAATATTGTTCGACTGAGTGAAGCGGACCATACCGATATATTGTCTCCGCAGCAGCTTGAAACACTTGGCCCGATTTTAAACCGCATGATTTGTCAGGCACGCGGTTTAGAGGAGCACACGCCATGAGTTTCAAATCTTTATTGACCGATTTTAGTCTTTTAAAACGTAATGCCCATTTCAGGCATGTATTTATTGCCCGCACATTGTCCTTGTTAACGATTGGCATGTTGGTCGTGGCTATTCCAAAACAAGTTTATGACATTACGGGTAGTTCGTTAAATGTTGCAGTTGCAATGGCTTTTGAAGGCATAGCCATGTTTATTGGCTTGTTACTTGGTGGTTTGCTGTCAGATCGCAAAGATCGAAAATCGCTGATTTTATTGGCACGTGGTGTGTGTGGTTTAGGCTTTGCTGGCCTCGCCATCAACGCCATGTTTGAGCAGCCTTCGCTCTATGCGATTTATTTTTTATCGGCATGGGATGGTTTCTTTGGTGCACTCGGTGTAACAGCAATGATGGCGATCATGCCTGTGATTGTAGGGCGCGAAAATATTGTACAAGCCCGTGCGATCAGTATGGTATCCGTACGTCTTGCAACCGTCATTTCACCAGCAATCGGCGGTATTTTAATTGCTGCTAGTGGTGTAGCAACTGTGTATTGGGTCTCAACGGTAGGTACTTTACTCACTGTGTTTTTATTAATGGGACTGCCTGCACTTAAACCACAACATGCATCAAATGGTGAGAGTCCTCTTCGCCAATTAGCTCAAGGGTTTAAGTTTGTTTTTAAAAATAAAGTGGTTGGTAGCACCATTTTAATTGGAACATTACTCAGTTTTAGCAGCGCTATTCGTATTATTTTTCCGCAAATGGCAGATGAAATTTTTCACGGCGGCGCATTTGAACTCGGACTTATGTATTCGGCCGTTCCGTTAGGCTCGACTTTAGGCGCCTTACTCAGTGGATGGACAACAAGGTTACTCAAACCCGGCTTAGTCATGCTCTATACGTGCTTAGGTGTTTTTAGTTGCATGATTATGATTGGACTCTCACCTTGGCTCATCGTGACTTTACCAATTTTATGTGTGTTTGGATATTTGATGTCGATTGCTAACTTGCTTCAATACAGTATTGTGCAAGGACATACACCTGATGAATATTTAGGGCGGATTAACGCCATTTGGCTTGCACAAGATGCGTTAGGCGATTCGATTGCCACTACAACTTTGGGTCTCTTAACTCGGTTTTTACCAATATCGGGAAGTATTCTCTTCTTTGGTATATTAAGCTTTGCCGTAGGGTTTATGTTCTTATTCAACTCTCAAGATATGCGTGAAACAGGCTTCCAAGATCCTAAATTACAAGAAAATTAAACCCTAAAATAAAAGAAGGCAATTCGTTGCCTTCTTTTATTTTAAGCAAAAATTCGTGCTTGAAAAACCCAAGTCATAATATGGTCTTGCTCTACGACCCAGCCACCTTGATATTGTTCTAAAAGTTGATAGCGTTGTTGAATTTCTGGCAAAAAAGTTAGTGTTAATGTGTGATTTTCAAAATTAATATCAACGATAGATGCTTCTAAGAAATCGATATATTGCTTTGCAGTGGGATAAACCGCTTTATATAGACTTTCTTTTACAGAGAAAATTAAACTCACATAGCGGGCAAAATCAAAAAACTCAGCCGTTTTATCTTTCCATAAATCGAACTCAGATAGCGTTAAAATAAGATGTGCACTCTCTTGAGCAAATTCTGAGGTCACCCAGTGCTCAATATCAATTCCCAAATAAACCGCATGGCTAGATAGCGCAACAATTAACTTATTTTGTGAATGACTAATGCTCCCCAAAACATGAGTTGGCCAGATGGGCAAAGGTTCATGCATAGAGGTTATTGGCTGATCTAAACCGAAATGATGATTTAAAACAGCCTGAGCTAAGACCCTGCCACATAAGTACTCATTTTTACGTTCGACACGCGCTTGAGCAATTTTTAGGGGATGCTCTAATCGTTGGTGTATATGCAAATGCGTTGTTTGCGATAAATCTAGCCCATAACAAAATAGCTCTGATGTAAGAAAAATAGGACTCGAGATTTCATAAATTGATTTAATGATTTGTTCAGGAATGTATAGATAATGACTCACTGGATTCGACTTCAAAATAAATATTTTTAATGAGTTATCTTCTATCTTAACTTACTCACTTCAAATCTATAAATAATTATATTTATCATTTGATAATAATTATTATTTACTTATACTATTGGGTAAATTTTGACTTTAATTTACTTATAAACATCGATTATGAAACTTATAGGACTTTTTTTGACCCTGTTGGGAGCGGTCAGTATCTATTGTAGTCATAGCAACCAAAATCTGTTGTCTCAACATCTTCCTACTTTCTTTAAGTATTTGGGTCTAGTGCTATTAGGCATTGGATTTATTACGCTCTTTGCAAGCTTACCGAAAGTGGTTGCCGCTTTTTGCTGGTTCATGCTCATCATTTTTGCGTGGTCGTTTCTTCCTTTTATGGCTCTTTTTAAACGGAAACTGGTTTCATGAAAGCTAAAATTCAGTCTCCGATCCAGCCAGACTGGTGGAGTAAAACTTTTGCTGGTGGTGTTTTAGGTCTAAGTTTTTCTATCGCTATTGGTAATTTAATTGTTTTATTAGGCCAACCTTATGTTGCCATGGATTTATTGGTGCAAGTGGGTATGTGGAGTGTTCCTTGGGTTTGGATGCCGATTATGTTTGGCAGTTATTTTTTTACGTCTGGACGAAAAGCGCTTATCTATTTATTCATTGCTAATGCCGTAGCGTATAGCTGTATTTTTGTCTTACGGGGTTAAACATGAAAGTACGTTCAGACATCATGAAATTAGCAAAAAGCATGCATACTTGGGTGGGTGTATGTGCAGGTATTTTGCTTTTTATCTGTTTCTTTGCTGGTGGGCTCAGCATGTTTCAGCACCATATTAGTAAGTGGGCTACGCCAACACAGCAAGTATTACCGAAAGTCTCACCCAATCAATATAATGAACTCATTCAAAAATTACAGACTGTCTATCCTGCTGCACAAAAAAACTTCACACTAAATTTATCGTCGAATGAATTTCACTATGCACCCATTACGTGGAGTGAACATGAACGTGGAGATGGCTTTAATGCGGCTCAGTCTACGTGGATGGCAAGCTTAGATGATAAAGGTCAATTAATCGTTGCTCAAGAAAACTTATCTAAAGCAGGCTGGCTAATCGAACAGTTACATGAAACAGCAGGCATACCGGGCATGGCCGGCCATCACGGATTAGGTCTCTATGTGATGGGCGTGGTTTCAATTTTATATTTTCTTGCCCTGCTTTCAGGAGTGATCATACTTTTACCAACCTTGGTAAAGGATTACTTTGTCATTCGGCCCGGTAAAAATAAAAAGCGCTTTTGGTTAGATGCGCATAATGTGATTGGAATTACCAGTTTACCGTTTCACATCATTATTAGTATTAGCGTTATTGTCTTTGCTTTTCATGATTTTTTTTATGATGCGATTGGACAACTTGCCCTCAAAGGACAGCCAGTTTTTCAGCGTTCTCCCCCTGCGCTTATTCAACCTAAACAAACACAAATAGATGTGCAGCAAATATTAGCTCAAACAAAAAAAGTAGCACCTGAATATTCAGTTGACTATATTCAGTTCAGTAACCTCGATAAACCTGAAAAAGCCAATGCACGTATAGCCTTGTATAGTCCCGATCAGATGTTACGTGGAGCAAATCAAGACTTTATACGTATGAACCCCTACGCCGTTGAGCACTTTAATCATAAAGGCATTAACACACAGACTGATGCTGGGAATAAGTTAATCAACGCCATGTTTAGTCTACATTTTGGAAGTTTTGGTGGTACGGGCGTACGTTGGATTTATTTTGTGTTAGGCGTCGGTGGTGCTTTCTTGTTTTATACGGGCAATATTCTTTGGGTTGAAACCCGCGCACGTAAACAAAAGCGTGCTGAAGATCCAGTTCCTGTTCAACGTAAAGATGTAGTGTTCCTTGCGAACTTAACGATAGGTGCATGTTTAGGGTGTGTTTTAGCTATCGTAGGTACAATGTTAGCCAGTCGTTGGCTTTTCGCAGCATTCAATATGGAAAGCATAAATCACCTCTTTATGTATGGTTATTATGCGATTTTCCTACTGACTATGATTTACACCTTTGTGATTGGCTATGCAAAAGCTTTACCGCAACTGCTGTTAACCTTGGTTTTGGTGTTATTTGCGATTCCGCTTACCTCCCTTTTAGCCTACTTCATTCCCCAAAGTGGCCTATGGGTACATGGCGGAGAAATCTTAGTAGTTGATTTCTTAGCTATCATTTTTGCTTTCGCTTTCTGGCGTTTTTATCAACAAGCCCAAGATCGCCTAAAATCGGCTCCAGCTGGCAGTTTATGGGCTAGCTAACCACCATAAATCGACAAGACTGAAATAATGTGTGAAATATGAAAAATTATAAAATCCACATTGTTTCGGTCAGTTGTTTAATTTCTTGAATATCATGACTCACATAAATCATCGGAATTTTTATTTCCTCTTTTACTTTCTGAAAAAAAGGAATAATTTCAGCTTTATGATTCGCATCTAGTGCTGATAATGGCTCATCAAGTAGTAACAGCTTAGGTGAATATAACAATGCTCGCCCTAAGGCTACGCGCTGTTTTTCACCACCTGAAAGTTTGATGGGCATACGTTGTAATAAGTGCCCTAACTTTAATAATTCAATAATGTAGTCTGCTTCAAAGTGACGTTCTTGTTGGGATAGACGCTTAAGACCAAATAATAAGTTTTGCTTTACCGTTTTATGCGGAAAAAGCTGAGCATCTTGAAAAACCAATCCAATATGCCGCTTTTGGGTACTCAAGTTAATGTTCTGATCTGAATCAAACCATGTTTGGTCCTGTATCTTAATGAGTCCACTATGCGGTGTGTTCAACCCTGCAATGGCATGTAAAATTGATGTTTTACCTGACCCAGAGGCACCAAATAATCCAATAACAGCAGCATCTGACTGGAAACTAGGTTCAATATGAAATTGACTCATATGTAGCTGGAAATGGCAATCAATTAACATATTTCTACCGTCCTAAACGCTTTTTTTGATACCGATGAAACCACTGTGCAAACCATAGGGCTAAAAAAGCCACACTTAACGATAAAACAATAAGCCTTTGAATAGCAGCTTCTGTATCAGGTTGTTGCATTAGGCTATACATGGCCAAAGGCAAAGTACGCGTTTCATTTGAAATATTACCCACAAAGGTAATGGTCGCACCAAACTCACCTAAACTGCGGCAAAAACATAAAATAGCACCAATTAGAATACCACTGCTGGCAAGCGGCATCGTGACATGAAAAAATGCCCCTAAAGATGAGGCACCTAATGTCTTTGCTGCCATTTCTAAGCGCTGATCGACCAGTTCAATCGCTAGTCGAATCGATTGCACCAATAGCGGAAAACCCATTACTGCTGAAGCAAGAACGGCACCTTTCCAGTTAAATGCAAAATCAATTCCGAGCGGTGCCAAATATTGTCCAATAATGCCGCGGCTCCCAAAAACTTGTAATAACAAATAACCAGGAACGACCGGCGGTAGCACTAAAGGTAAAAACACCAATGTTTCAATGAATGACTTCCCCCAGAACTCTTTACGTGCCAAAAACCATCCCACACAAATTGCAGGAATAATACTGACGACAAGACAACTTGCTGCCACCTTACAAGAAAGTTGCAAAACGCTCAGTTCTTCTGGAGTTAAAGAAAACATCATGGCTTTGCTGGAGCCAACACGCTAAAACCATATTTTTTAAAAACAGCTTTGGCTTGATTGCTCTGTAAAAATTGATAGAACTTTGTTGAGCTTGGATTCTTTTTAATCAACCCTACAGGATAAATAATTGGTGAATGCGTATTTTCTGGAAATACACCAACTACTGTTACATCTTTACTAATCGCTGCATCAGTTGCATAGACAATGCCAACCTGACATTCACCTCGCGCAACAAAGTTTAATGCCGCTCGAACATCTTCTGTTTCAACTAACTTTGGCTCAATACGGCTCCACCAACCTAGGTTAGTAAAAGCTTGTTTAGCATATTTGCCTACAGGCACACTTTTGGTATCCCCTGTACAAATCTTGCCTTTAAACACTTTATTTGGATCGGTGGTTTTATCTAGTTTTACATTTAGTGACTGCCCTTTAGGGGTAATTAGAGCCAGACGGTTGCCTAATAGATTTATACGGTCATTTGTTGCAACTAATTTTTTATTTTGCAGATAATCCATCCACTGGGTATCTGCTGAAATAAATACATCCGCTGGTGCCCCAGCTTCAATTTGTTTCGCTAAGGTCGATGAGCCTGCATATGAAGTTTTAACTTCTACTTTATTTTGTTTTTCATAAATTTTTTCTAAATCGTTAATAGCATTGGTTAAGCTCGCTGCTGCATAAACGGTAACCGATTCAGCTTTGGCTGGAACATTAAAGACTAATCCTATGCTGAGCACCGAACAGACTAAAGCCAACTTTTTTATATTCGTATCACTTACCATTATGTTTACCTTTTTGTCGTTTTTTGCAGCGATATATACCCAAGAATATAGCGATAAGCATAGACGATGAAAAGTAGAAATTATTTATAAAGATGGATATTTTTTTCTAAGCAGTTAAAAATTATAGTTAAGCAAAAACTGATTCTCGCTTAAATTCTTTGATTTATAAAATATTTCTCATCTTATTTCTTTAAATAGCTACCCATAATTTGATAGTCCTGTTCTAAGGCTTGTCGAGCATTGATTTCCATTTGGCGGTAATGCTGTAAGACATTCTGGCCCAAAGCTGTAACGGCAGCCCCACCACCATGTGTTCCACCTGTTTGAGTTTCAACTAAAGCTGTTTCAAAACACTGGTTCATGGTGTCTACCAACTGCCACGCACGGCGGTAACTCATATTCATAGATTTTGCAGCTTGTGAGATCGAACCAGTTTTCTCAATTGCTTCAAGTAAGTCTGCCTTACCCGGTCCAAATGCAATGTTCTGCTCTAAAAGAATTCTAATCTGTAATTTTAAGTTTTTTTCTTTCATAGACTTAGTTCACAAAAGTTTATTTTATGCTCGTTAACATTATAGGGAAGTTTAACAAGCTAAGACATATACAAATTTAAATCTCGATTAGCTCTTAAAAATAGTCTTATTAAAAAATCAAAACTGCACAAAGTGGATAAAGATCTGGAAAAAACGGATAGAGGCCAAAGCCTAATCGCGGTTCAATCAGTTAAAAGCTGAATGAATAGGATTGAGCAAATGACCTCATCTAATTTAAAACAATGGAATGATTTTGTAGATGGATGTATCGACTTCCGTCCTAACGATGGCGTGTTTCGTATTGCACGTAATATGTTTACTGAGCCTGAACTATTTGACTTGGAAATGGAACTTATTTTTGAAAAGGTTTGGATTTATGCATGCCACGAAAGTGAGATTCCAAACAATCATGATTTCCTAACAGTTCAAATTGGCCGTCAACCAATTATTGTGAGCCGTGATGGTAAAGGCGAATTACACGCAATGGTTAATGCTTGTGAGCACCGCGGCGCAACATTAACACGTGTTGCTAAAGGCAACCAATCTACATTCACTTGTCCATTCCACGCATGGTGCTATAAGTCAGATGGCCGTTTGGTGAAAGTCAAAGCACCTGGTGAATATTGTGAAGATTTTGATAAATCAAGCCGAGGCTTAAAACAAGGCCGTATTGCCAGCTACCGTGGCTTCGTATTTGTAAGCCTTGATACTCAAGCAACAGATTCTCTTGAAGACTTTTTAGGTGATGCAAAACTGTTCCTTGATTTAATGGTTAACCAGTCGCCAACAGGTGAACTCGAAGTATTACAAGGCAAGTCATCTTATACCTTTGCAGGTAACTGGAAGCTACAAAATGAAAATGGCCTAGATGGCTACCATGTAAGTACCGTTCACTATAACTACGTCTCTACAGTTCAACACCGTCAGCAAGTCAATGCATCAAAAGGTGAAGAACTCGATACGCTTGACTACAGCAAGTTAGGTGCCGGTGATTCAGAAACTGACGATGGCTGGTTCAGTTTCAAAAATGGTCATAGCGTGCTGTTTAGTGACATGCCGAACCCAACTGTTCGTCCGGGTTACAGTACAGTTATGCCATATATGGTCGAAAAATATGGCGACAAATATGCTGAGTGGGCAATGCACCGTTTAAGAAACTTGAACTTGTACCCTAGCCTATTTTTTATGGATCAAATTAGTTCACAGCTTCGTATTGTTCGTCCAGTGGCATGGAATAAAACCGAAGTCATTAGTCAATGTATTGGCGTTAAAGGTGAATCTGCTGAAGCGCGCCGTAACCGTATTCGCCAGTTTGAAGATTTCTTTAACGTGTCGGGCCTTGGTACACCCGACGATTTAGTTGAATTCCGTGAACAGCAAAAAGGTTTTCAGGCACGTCTTGAACGTTGGAGCGATATTTCGCGTGGTTGTCAGTCTTGGGAATATGGCGCAACTAAAAACTCACAAGATTTAGGCATTCAACCCGTCATTACTGGCCGAGAGTTTACCCACGAAGGACTCTATGTAAACCAGCATGGACATTGGCAACGTCTGATGCTCGACGGATTAAACAAGAAAGCATTGAAAATGCAAGATATTACTTTTGAAAACAATACCCTGATGGATGAGGTGTAACCATGTCACAAGAACTACATTTTGCTGTATCTCAGTTTTTGTACAAAAAAGCAGAGCTTTGTGATGCTTATGACTGGGATGCCTACCTAGAGCTTTACGATGAAGATAGTGAATATCATATTCCCCAGTGGATTGATGACCATAACTATGTTCAAGATCCAAATCAGGGCTTGTCTTATATCTATTATGCGGACCGTACAGGCCTTGAAGACCGTGTATTCCGTATTCGTACTGGAAAAGCAGCCTCGGCAACGCCGTTGCCACGTACTTTGCACAGCATAAACAACATTCGAGTTAAAACACTGGATGATGGATTAATTGAAGCAAAAGTTGCATGGCAAACGCTTTATAACCGTCAAGGTTTAGAAGGCTGTTTTTACGGACATGCTACTTATCTTTTACGCCAAACAGCAGATGGTTTCCGTATTCGTCGTCAGCACAGCATTTTGCTTAATGACAAAATTGATTCCGTTTTAGACTTCTATCACGTTTAAGGGGAATGAAAATGGGACATTCAGTTGCACTTAACTTTGCCGATGGCAAAACCTTTTTCATTTCGGTAAATAACGATGAATTGTTGCTTGATGCAGCAGTTCGCCAAGGAATTAACCTACCGCTAGACTGCCGTGAAGGTGTTTGTGGTACCTGTCAGGGTCAATGTGAAACTGGTCTTTATGAACAAGAATATGTTGATGAAGATGCATTAAGTGAGCGTGATTTGGCTGAGCGCAAAATGTTAGCTTGCCAGACCCGTGTAAAATCA
Source organism: Acinetobacter sp. WA-87 (assembly GCF_039938935.1). Taxonomy (NCBI): domain Bacteria; kingdom Pseudomonadati; phylum Pseudomonadota; class Gammaproteobacteria; order Moraxellales; family Moraxellaceae; genus Acinetobacter; species Acinetobacter sp. WA-87. The sequence continues at coordinate 350,873 of NZ_JBDUVF010000001.1, forward strand.
GATGCAGCTTTTTATTTCGATCATGATTCTGCGATCTGCAACGCTGGTGATACTTTAAAAATTGAAACCAAAGTGACCGCTGTTGAGCTGGTTTCTGAAACAACAGCAATTTTGCATCTTGATGCAAGCAGTCATGCTGCACAACTTCAGTTTTTACCGGGTCAATATGCTCGTTTGCAAATTCCAGATACTGAAGATTGGCGCTCATATTCATTTGCAAACAGACCAAATGCGACCAATCAATTACAGTTTTTAATTCGTCTCTTACCAGACGGTGTTATGAGTAATTACTTGCGTGATCGTTGTCAGGTTGGGCAAACCCTACTCATTGAAGCACCACTTGGTAGTTTCTATTTACGTGAAGTACAGCGTCCACTGGTTTTTGTGGCAGGTGGAACAGGATTATCCGCATTTTTAGGAATGCTTGATAACTTGGTTGAGCAGCCTAACTCACCTGCCGTTCAGTTGTACTACGGCGTAAATAATGAAACCGACTTGTGTGAACAACAGCGTTTACATGCCTACGCAGAGCAGCTACCAAACTTTAGTTATCACCCGATTGTGACTAAAGCAACCGAAGCTTGGCAAGGCAAAGCGGGCTATATTCATGAGCACTTGAATAAAGATCAACTGGCTGAACAGGCTTTTGATATGTATTTATGTGGCCCACCACCAATGATTGAAGCCGTCAAAAATTGGTTGGATGAGCAAGCTCTGCAAAATTATCGTATTTACAGCGAGAAGTTTTTACAGAGCAATACCTCACGTTAAAGGTATAAATAATTTAAAAACCACTAAAACCTGAAATGATTCAATATACTCTGTAGGGGGTATATTGAATTTTTGCATAAAAACTAAAAGTTAATATATATCAATAATATAAAACAATAAATTCCGAAAAAATAAAATTGACCAATTCGCTCGGATTTGCTATAAATTTTGATAGATCTTAAGGAATAAGGTCATGATGAGATTAACTTATAGCACCTTTTATATCCCCCTATTTTATTTCTCAAATGTATTAAATTGATGGACAAAATCCGACGTAAAAATTTGAGAAAATCATATTAATTAGCGGTTAAATTGGTCTGTATTTTGCTTATATCTCATTGTAATTTGCGAGTAACTTAATTTTTTAAGTGCCGTATTTACTTGCTGAACAGTGAAGGTTTAAGACTTTTGCAATACAAGTAAATACAGGAGTGAGCCAAAAGGGATAAATATGAACCAAGCCAACTCCCCAGAACTCAGTGGGCGTCATTTTCAAAATGAGTCTATCTTTACCAATCATAATCTGGTGTTTGATCACCACGATTTAAGCGAAACTTGCCGAAATGTAGGCCAAATTTTTAAGCCACATGATCTTAAAATCTCTCAGCAGAAGCGAGATTTCAGTGCAACCATGCACCATGTTAAAACAGGCGCATTGTCTATTAGTCGCTTGGAATATGGCGCGGATGTCATTATTGAACCAGATCACCTTGATAACTTTTACCTCATTCAAATTCCAACTCAGGGCTATGCAGAAATCGAGTTTGGTTCACAAAAGTTTATTTCTTATTCTCAAGTTGCGTCTCTTATTTCTCCTCAGCAATCTTTACGTATGCGCTGGCATGCGAACTCGCCACAGCTTATTCTAAAAGTTTCAAAGGATGATTTTACTTACCATTGCCGTCAACATATTGCTGATTCAGAAAATAACTTACTCATTTTCGACCCAAAATTAGACTTTTCTATACAAAGTGGAGCCTATTTTTTACAGCTGGTTAGAACCTTGATGGATGCTTTGGCATGCGAGCAACACCCGCTTCATCATCCTTTAGCCTTTAAACAATTTGAGTCAAATTTGTTTAATGCCCTCATTTATGGGCAACCCAATAACGCATTACATAAAATAGATCAGCATAAAGAAAAAACGGTCTCTCCTTATTTCGTGAAGCGCACAGAAGCCTATATTAAAGAACATTTACATGAGCCGCTTAATGTCGAGATTTTAGCTGAACATGCAGGCGTGAGCGTAAGAACCCTATTTACTGGTTTTAAAAACTATTTGGGGACTACCCCAATGTCTTATTTAAAAGAATTACGCTTTGAACAAGCTCATTTAGAGCTGATGCATAATGAAAATCTGTCGGTTACTGACGTTGCATTTAAATGGGGATTTACTCATTTAGGCCGTTTTTCTCAAGAGTATAAACGCCGTTATGGCGAATTACCTTCTTCTACCCGCCGTTCTGGTCAAAATGAAGGCTCAGGCTTAATTACTTCAATTTTTTCTTAAAACAAATAGAGAAAAGCCTTTTATATTGATGAATATAAAAGGCTTTTTTTATAACTTAGAAATGATGGACATAACGAACTTGCAGTCGTGTTCCCTCTGGGCGGTTTTCAGCATCTTGCTCAAAATAAGCATTTGTAACCAAGTGATCATTTTTAGAAAAACTATACATCGCACCCGGACCAATTGCCCAGACTTGCTCACGTCTACCTTTGACTTTTTCACCATCAACTTCGGTGTCTGTGATTTGTTTTAACCAATAGCCATTTAGTCCTAAGCGGAACTGTTCAGTAATGGCATAGTCTGTTGCGAAATTTGCATGAATTGCTTGCCCAGCTTGCATATCATTTGCTCCAGCAAAAGCATAGCTTGGGTCATCATTTTTAAAGTTATAGAGATAATGGATACGTGTGGATGCGGTCCATTTAGGATTAAACCAATACGTTGCAGCCCAATAAGGGTCAAATGAAACAGCGTTATTACTGGGGTTAATATCTTTTTGCCGATCATATTCGCCAGTAGGTAAATTCACCTGAAACTCAAAACGATGTACAAACTTTGGCCCTTGTGCCCCCATGACTGGATCGAACTGAATAAAAGGTCCGATCATAATGTCCCCAAAGCCACTTTGGGCTTTAATAGCAGCATTATTCAAGCCATCATCCATATCCATTTTGCTGACAAAAGGAATTAAAAAATTTATACCTAAACTGGCTTTATCATTTACTCGGACATTCGATAAATAACTAATCTGCTCAACCAATACTTGATAATTTAAATCTGTTTTAGGTAAACCTAATTTTTGTCCATTGGCATCGACCAGTTTATTACTATCGTAATTTTGAAAATAGGTTTGAGCATACCAGCCGGGCCCTGCGGGTAAGCCGCCATCGAGAAAGCTGGTCATACCTAAATTTACGGTCGGTAAATCATAGGCATGAGAAACCAATGGCAAACCCAACAATGTCCCTGCTAAAAAGCCATGTTTAATTAAAGTGCTTTTCATCTTCTTATTTCCTATAAAAAAATCACGACCGGATTGATCGTGATTGTGGTGAATTAATGTGCTAATTCTGGATGTTCTGCGGCAATCCGATACTTTCCTGCGTGGAATACCAATGGTTCACCTTGGCGTTGTTGGTATTGTTCAATTTGACCAATAAAAATCAGGTGATCTCCGCCCTCATACTGATTTACATTTCGGCAAACCAAGGTTGCGAGTGCATCAGATAAAATTGGAATGCCTGCATTGCATTGTTGATGGGCAATACCTGCAAATTTGTCTTCGGCACCTCGAGCAAAATGTCCTGAAAGCTGATGATGCTCTTGTGCCAACATGTGAATGGCAAAATATTCAGCTTCAACAAAATCAGTCAAACTTGGAGCTGTTTTTGAAAGACTCCATAAAATTAATGGCGGATCTAAAGACAGCGATGAAAATGAATTGGCTGTCATGCCTATTTTCCGACCATCTTTACCACGAGTTGTAATCACGGTAACGCCAGTTGCAAACTGTCCAAGCAAATTACGGATTTCTCTTGGGTTTTCTGCATTAATTGCTTGTAAAGCTAAAGTTTCAATTGTGTCCATTTTCATATCTCCCTTTGCTGTTTTGCCCTTAAGCCACTTTTGCTGCGGTTTTTGAGGCCATGAATGCTTGAGCCTGATTTGCATCAAACCACCAAGGAGCAAAGGCACGAGGGTCATCAAAGTTATTGGCCATAATGGAAGCAATGCTCTGGTTTTGGCTTGCGGCTGCTAATAGCTCAACAACATGGGGTTGCGGCGGTACTAACAGGCTATTGGTCCAAGCCACCACTTTTTCTGCATAAGCCCAATAACGTTCAAAAGTTTGAACCATCCATTGTTCGCTAAAGTTTTGATTATCATTGGCTAAAATGGCATCGAAATAGATTTTGCTACACTTAGCAGCGTTGTTTGAGCCTTGACCAGTAATAGGGTCATTCACCACCAAGGCATCTGCCATACCAAAAATTTTCTTGCCAGAAGGTAAGGTTAAAACGGGTTTACGTACTGTCGGCGGAAAACGTCCTGCTAAATATCCACCAGCATCGGTTAACTCAACATTCGCGCAGCGTTCATATTCCCAAGGCACAAATTTCTTGAGTAAATCCAAACTGCATTGCAGATGCTGTTCGGGTGTTTTGACATCTTGCCAGCAATCCATTGGACCGTTTGGAATACCTTCAAACACCATGATGTCGCAAGGACCATTAACGGTAAGTGCTGGAAATGAAAAGTATTCGCCGACTTCAGGAATAATGTTAAAAGTCACACGAGAGTATGGCGAAATTGGCTTCATGTTTTTGACGTAGGTCAAAGCCAAAGCGCGTTGAGGCTTATCAAAAACACTGCGCACATCATCACGTTCAAACTGTTTAACGACTTCACCTTTACCAGCCGCGAGTAATACAAGCTCGTAGTCGTTTGCGAGTTGTTCTAATTCCTCTATACCTACATCCTGAATTACCAATCGACCGCCACGGCGTTCAAATTCTTCCATCCAATATGGCATTTTGACGCGTTGATCGACCGATTGAGCGTAGCGTTCAAGACGAGCACTCCATTCAAATGCTTTACCACCATTTTCAGGATTAACTAAAGCCAGCCCGATACCTTCTACCGCTGGACATTGTTCTTCCCAAAAATTTAGTCCCAAGTCACGTTCAGTTTGTAAAGCGGTATGAAACATACACTGGCTTGACATGACTTTACCTTGACGGATTTCATCGGCAGTTCGGTTGGTGATCATGGTCACGTCATAGCCTGTATCTAATAAACCTAAACCAAGCTGTAAACCAGACTGCCCTGCTCCAACAATTGCAATACGGCGCATAATATTCTCCATAATTTTCTAAATGTGCTTTTAAAACGCTGTGCTATTCGGCTAAGCGTGGAATAGCGGGCTGTGATCCTTCAGGGCCCATCACTGAATATCCGCCATCGACCGCATAATCTGCTCCGGTGACAAAACTCGCAGCGGGTGACAATAAAAACAAAACAACATTGGCAACTTCTTCGGGATGACCCAATCGACCTAGCAAGTGATAATCGGCTGCCACGCTATCGGCCTTTTCACGGTTATTACCACTGACTTCTGCAATAACACGAGACCATGTCCAACCCGGTGAAACGGAGTTGACGCGAATACCATCGGCAGCAAAATCCATTGCCATGCTTTGTGTGAGTTGACGTATCGCGGCTTTAGAAACCGGATATAACCAGCGTCCTGTTTGTGCTACTTTGGCCGAGATTGAAGTAAAATTAACGATTGAACCTTGCTGCTTTTTTAGGTCATGGTATAAAGCACGGCTCAGCTCAACTGTTGAGACCAAATTAATATCGAGTGCTTGTAACCAGTCCTGACGTGAAGATTTAAAACCATCATCTAAGTAGGTACATGCCAAATTCACCAAGTAGCTCACTTCACCTAAATGTTGGTGAATATCCGCCACAGCTTGTTGAATAGCCGCATCACTGGTTAAATCGGTTTGAATAAACATCACATCATGATTAAAGCTTTCCGCAATTGCCTTGCCTTTGGCATCAATATCTAAGATAGCGACATGAGCACCTGCACTCACTAAGGCTTGCACAACAGCTTTACCAATCAGTGTTGCGCCGCCGCTTACCACAGCGACTTTTCCTTTTAAATCTATATTCATTACAGATACTCCTTAATTGACTGGCTTGCCTTCGCTACTTGACCAAGATGGCATCAACGTATTTGAAGGAAGATCTTCATCAAGAAGTTTTCGTGCTGTCTCTACACCTGCAACTGGTAAACCTATCGGGTCTAATAAACCAATTTGAACCAGTACAGACGCTTGGTCCCAGTAAATATGCTCATGACACAGCTTTGAACCTCTGAACTGAATTACACCTAACATTGGAATTTCGACGTATTTACCAGTCGGTTTTACACCCGGTAATAACCAGTCAATTTCAGCATCGTGGGTAAAGCTCATAATGAACTCGTCTACCACTTGCGTTGAACCAACCGTACGAGAGATCGAGGTAATCTTCATATCTTTTGGATTTTGATGAACAAAGTGATATTGATAAAAACGGGCAAGCTGGCTTTGACCTACACCACCAGTTAAGGTTGGAATATGGTTGACATACGGTTCTGCGACCATTGTTGCCATGGTTGCTGGCACGTCACGCGTATCGAACTCATGACAAATATGCTCTTCCCATAAAGCAACTAAGTCATATTTCGGTCCAATCGTGTCATGTAGAGCGGTTACTGTACGCTCGTGGGCAAAACGTGCTGACGGTTTGTGATAATGATTGCTTTTAGGGCGTGCAAAAGCATGATCAACACCTTCATAAACATAAGTTTGTACATTTGAATATTGGTTGACTGCATCGACAATCGCTTGTCTCGCATCTGGCGGTGTAAATTGGTCCAGTTCTGCAATATGTAAAACCAAACGTCCTTTTACGTTGGCTAACTCATCTAACGCTTTTTCAATGCCTACACCGTAATAACCTACGGCACATGCCACGTCAGAAAGTCGGCAGCCTGCTAGATACGCCAGCTTTCCACCCAAACAGTACCCCACAACTCCGAGGCCTGTAGAAGTGTCACATTCTGGTCGAGTCTTTAAAAAAGATAAGCTGTCCTGAATATCTTCAACCCCAAGATTTTCATCATATTGCTGATAAAGTTCAAAAGCCTTTTGAAAATCTTCTGGTGTATAACCCAGTTCAATATTAGGTGCTACACGCCAAAATAAATCAGGAACTAAAACGGTATAGCCTTCTTCTGCAAGAAATTCTGCTTTTTCTCGCATGGCTGCATTCACCCCAAAGATTTCCTGACAAAGCACCACACCGGGTCCTTTTCCTGTTTCTGGCGTCGCTAGATATGCACTGAACTGCTTTCCAGATGCTGTTTTAATTTGAATGGTTTGACCAGCCATAGTGTCAACTCCTGACATTGTTATGGCTTTATCTTCTATCCGAAATTTTTTTTAGACTGTCCAAAAGCTGCAAGCACTATCCAATCTCTGCGCAATTATCAAAACTCATCAAACTGGATAAAAACTAAAAAAAACAAGAAATACCTATATTTCAAAAGCTTAAATTAAAAAATTAAATTAATACTTTTTATCTCATTTGGAAAAAATGGATGAAGATTAGGACTTATTGGATAGTGACGATTGGCTAAAAATAGTTCAATCAAGTCATGTAATTCGTTTGATTACATAAAAAAAGCCCAGTCATTTTCTAAATTAAGGCGTTTATTTATGCATCGACCATGGCCACTTTATGGACAACAAAAAACGTTAATGCTCATCAATATTTTATGTTGTAGTGCATTTTCTACTCAGGCTTATTCAGCGGATGAAGAATGGAAATTTACATTAAAAAATGCATATATAGACAGAAACTATGACAATCCAGATGTAAAAGACACAGGTAGCTGGTCACAATCAGTTTCTCTATTTTACAACTCAAATATGCATGATACGCCGTTAGAAATTGGAGGAACCCCAATTCAAATTGGCGCAAATGCTTCAGCACAATATGCGGTTCGATTAAGCCAAGATAAACATGTTGCAGATACGGTATTACCTTTCGATAAAGCGACGCAGTCACAAGCACCCGATTATCTAAAATATGGTGCGACCTTAAAGTTAGGCTATAACAAGACGCTACTCAGCATTGGTGAATTATGGCTGGATCTACCCGTAACCACTGTAGATGCAAGTCGACAACTCCTGACATCTTATTGGGGAACTAACCTTAAGAGCCAGCTAAACGATAAGCTTTTTGCAGAAATTGGCCGCATTGAAAAAGTATCTCCGCGAAATGAAGAAGACTTTCACAGATTTTCTTTTACTTCAAAAGGTGTGACTGGCTATTCCGACGGACTTAACTACATAGATCTGCGCTATCAATTTACGCCTACATTGAAGGGTGAATATTACTTTGGGAATATGGAGGATTTATATAACAAACACTATGTCGGCATTGACCATATATGGAAAAATTCTAATTTTTCAGTTAATTCAAAGTTCAAATATTTCAATGCCAAAGATAATGGAAATCTTTTTGACATCGATGCACAAAATGTAGGGTTACTAGAAACGCTTAAAGTAAAAAATCACAGCTTTGGTTTGGGTTATCAGCAAATTATTGGTGAGTCTGCTTACCCGTTACCAGATGGTTTCTTGCCTGAAACTTATTTCATTAACTGGAACACCACTGGTTTCTTCAAACAAGATGAAAAGTCCTATCACTTTATTTATGGCTATGACTTTAAAGATTATGTGCCTGGCTTAAATACCACTTTCAAATATGTATATGGCGATCACTTTAAGACAGCAGATGGCTTAAAAAATAAAGAAAGTGAAGCAAACGTTATTGTCAATTATGCCCTTCAACAGCCATTCCTCAAAGGCTTAGCTCTTCAGTACATCTTCATCAATTATGACGTTAAGCATGGGAACGATTTCTCTGAAAACCGTTTCTTCGTCAATTACAGCAAAAAATTTTAATGAATAAGGAATACGTATGAAAACGATAGATGCAAACACGATTATCAACCGTGAGAAACTGTCTCCACTACAGTGGATGGTTTTTATCCTAGGCTTTTTTGTCTTCTTCTGTGATGGTCTAGACACAGGAATTATTGGTTTTGTTGCCCCAGCATTATTAGATGATTGGGGGATTACCAAGCCTCAACTCGCTCCTGTTTTAAGTGCTGCCTTAGTCGGCATGTCGATCGGTGCAATCATTTCAGGGCCTCTGTCCGATAAGTTTGGACGTAAAGGTGTTATTGTTTTTACAAGCCTTTTATTTTCAATATTTACGATTTTGTGTGGCTTTGCCGACTCAACCCAAGATTTAATGATTTATCGCTTTATTACAGGTGTTGGTTTAGGTGCAGCCATGCCAAACATCAGTACGATTGTCTCTGAGTATATGCCTGTAAAACGTAAAGCATTCTTAACAGGTCTTGCTGGCTGTGGTTTCATGCTCGGTATTTCTTGCGGCGGTGTACTGTCAGCTTATCTATTAGAGAGTTATGGCTGGGCTAAGGTGATTATTATTGGCGGAAGCATTCCCCTAATTTTAGTGGTTGCTTTATTGCTTAAATTACCTGAATCAACTCAATATTTAATTACACGTCATCAACAAGACAAAGCTCAGCGTATTCTAGAAAATATTCAAGGCCACTCGTTCCAAGAACCTGTAAAACTTGTTTTAACTCAAGCAGAAACTGCATCAGATGAAAATCCGGTTAAAGTGGTTTTAGGAAAATATCTGTGGGGTTCAAGCATGCTTTGGCTCTGCTGCTTTACTAGTCTTTTGGTATTTTATCTTTTAACAAGCTGGATGCCAACAATTCTAAAAACAGCTGGTTTTAGTACCCAACAGTTTAGTTTAATTGCCGCGATTTTCCCTTTTGGTGGTGTGATTGGTGCAACCATTATGGGATGGTACATGGATAAACTGAACCCAACCACAGTCATTAAATATTCATATCTAATTGCCTTCGCCCTATTCATTGTCGCAGGTCTGGTGAGCTCAAATATTTTCTTGTTAGGTCTTACTATCTTCTTAATTGGTGCATTACTCGCTGGTGCACAGTCTTCATTACTGCCACTTGCAGCTATGTTCTATCCAGCAGTTTGCCGCGCGGTTGGTGTTTCATGGATGCATGGTATTGGTCGTATCGGTGCAATTTTAGGTGCTTTCTTTGGCTCGCTTATTTTTACTTTCAACCTAAGCTTAAGCGGTATTTTCTTTATTCTTGCATTACCAACCTTCATCTCATTTATTGCACTTAGCCTGAAAGTGATTCATGAGAAATCTAAAAACAAACAAGTGTTAAAGCTCGAAGAAAGTTTATAAATATTAGGCTATAAATAAAAAACTGATTTAGGCAACTAAATCAGTTTTTTATTGCGAAAGTTAAATGTCAGAAAATTTTCCCTTTGGTCTCACTTGGATTTTCACCAAACTCTTCACGATATTCTTGAGAAAAACGACTTAAATGGTTAAAGCCCCAGTCATAGGCAAGCTTTGAAATAGAAACCTTTCTATCTGCACCTGTGGTGCTCAAGATTTTATAAATTTGTTGAAGGCGATATTTTTTTAAATACGACATTGGACTGGTGCCGTAGTACTGTTGAAATTCGTCATACAATTTTGATTTTGAAACCCCAGCCAGACGTTGTAAATCTTCTGCACAGATTTCTTCGTGCGCATGTTCAATAATAAAATTACGAACCTTACGGATATAAGCTGGCTCATCCTGATGTGAGAGTAACTTTAAGGCTTCTGAGTAGTTATTTTCTTGAGACAACAATAACGCTTTAATTACAAAATTTTCATAGTCTTCAGATAGCATTTGCAAACCATAAAAACTGCTATATTGCGATTTTAACTGTACAAAATTTTGAATGTTCTTCCACCATGCACCAATCAATTGCTCAGAGTCTAAGTGCATTTCAGGATTAAAAATGATAGGCGTCTCTATGGGTTTGTTTAGTAGATCCGCAAGAACAATCTGCATACTCCGCTCAGGAATAACCACCTGAAATTTTCTGCAATCTTTATCGATAATCAAATCTTGCTGATCGTTATTTGAAACAATAAGGCCCTTGTTTTCATCAGATTGATAATGAGCGCCACGAATGTTGAGAGCTTGTCGACCTTGTATCGGCAAACTAATGCTATACGCTTTTAAATTTGAGATGTTAATGGCAACGTTTGCACCATAACTGATTGTACCGATTGCCATTTTTTTATTAGGCAAACGCATTCCGTCATAGTGAAAATCGAGAGTGTCTTTGTAAATTGTATCTAGACGATGTTCCCCACAAATCGTGGACATCAAATTCTGCGCAAATTCAGCTTTGCGTGAATAATGATTGAGTTCCGTCTGTTGGCTGAGTGATATCATATCCTTTTCACCTAGCTAAATAACTTATTGCTTAAAAAGCAACTTGTATGCCAATTAATATCCTTTAATTGACGAATTTTCCTGAAAATACCGAATCAAGAAAGAGAGTAAAGATTACTTTCTCATACTCTATTAAATTTTAAAAATGGAAATAAGTTAAATACCTTTAAAGTATAATTTTATACCTTAACGAACTTATTTTATTAGATTTTTTATAAACAAATAGAGTAGAGATAAATCATTATTTTGAACAGCAGACTATCATAAATTTTAACGAATAAAAAAACCGCCTATTTAAAATAAGCGGCTTTTATAAAATACTTAAATTATTGAGCGGTGTAACCACCATCCATAACAACAGCTTGGCCTGTTACCCCACCTGCTTTGCTACTCGCAAGGAAAATCGCATAGTCAGCAATTTCTTCAACAGAGAGTAAACGCTTTTGAGGAACCATTGCCAAAATTACATCTTCAAGTGCGCTGTCTAAACTCACATTACGCGTTTTAGCTAAATCTGCAATTTGCCCACGAACCAATGGTGTATCTACATAACCTGGACATAAAGCATTTACCGTAATGCCATCACGCGCACATTCTAATGCTGCAACTTTTGTTAGACCAATCACGCCGTGTTTAGCACTGTTATAACCAGCCTTTCCAGCGAAACCAATTAGTCCATTAATTGAAGCCATATTAATAATACGGCCATATTTTTGAGCTTTCATAATTGGAAAAACATGTTTAATGCCAATAAACGCCCCAGTTAACATGACCTGAACTAACTTTTGAAAAACAGCCGTTGGAAACTCTTCAATAGGTGCAACATGTTGAAAGCCAGCATTATTAATTAAAATATCAACCGTGCCAAAGGTCTTTTGAGTAAGCTCAATTGCTTGTTTATAAGCGTCTTCATCGGTCACATCACATGGTGCAGATAATGCTTCAAAGCCTTGCTCTTTAAGTGAATTCGCCGTTTCTTGGCACTTTTCGGCATTCATATCAGAAATAACAACTTTGGCACCTTCTTGAGCAAATTTCTTAGCAATCTCTAGACCGATACCACTTGCAGAACCTGTAATAAAAGCAACTTTACCGTCTAAAAGTTTAGTCATCTATTTACTCCTTAATACTTATAACGTGCTGATTTAAACAATACCCGTTACGGTAAAGACCGTAATCACTACAAATACTGCTAATGTTTTAATTACCGTAACTGCAAAAATATCTTTATACGATTGTTTATGGGTTAAACCTGTAACAGCGAGTAAAGTAATTACAGCACCATTATGCGGTAAGGTATCCATACCACCCGACGCCATTGCAACCACACGGTGCATGACTTCAGGTGGAATACCTGCAGCTAAAATCGCGGCGTTATAATGTTCAGCCATCGCACTTAAAGCGATACTCATACCACCAGAAGCCGAACCGGTAATACCTGCTAAAACGGTTGTCGTCACCGCCCCATTGACTAATGGATTTGTGAAGGTACTGCTCATTGCATGGCTAATCAGTGCAAAGCCCGGTAATGACGCAATAATTGCACCAAAACCATACTCAGAAGCCGTATTCATCACTGCTAAAAGTGAACCGCCAATACTGGCATTAATACCTTCTTTAAAGTTCGTCACTACACGTTGATAATCAAACAAAATTGCAGTAATAATCCCGACAATGAGCGCAAGACCAACCGCCCATATCGCACCAGTTTTCGCAACATCTACGGTGTAATCAGCTAGACCAACTGAGGCAAAATCAAACCCATTTGGGTACCACTCTTTAATTGCTTTAGACAAATATTTGTTCATTACTGCAACAAGAATGAGCGGTACAAATGCTAAAAACTGACGAGCCGTACTTCCATTGTTTTGCAAAGCCATATCGGCTTCAATTTCTTGAGATGGTGTATTGTCTACCCCAAACCCAGAGAATCCTTCCCCAGCTTTTGCAGCAGCGCGGCGACGCCATTCTAAGTAACTTAAACCCATGCATAGAACAAAAATAGCACCAATAATTCCTAAGAAAGGTGCGGCATAAATATTGGTACCAAAGAAAGTGGTTGGAATTACGTTTTGGATTTGTGGAGTACCCGGCAATGCATCCATGGTGAATGTAAATGCACCAAGCGCGATGGTCCCTGGAATTAAACGTTTTGGAATATTAGCTTGTCTAAATAGCTGGTTGGCAAATGGATAAATGGCAAATACAGCAACAAATAAACTTACACCACTGTAGGTTAAAATTGCACCTAATAGTACAACGGTTAAAATTGCTTTTTTTGCTCCAATCCATCTCACAATGGTTCTAGCAATAGACTCAGCAATTCCTGACATTTCAACGACTTTACCAAAAATTGCCCCGAGCAAAAACACAAGAAAGTAATCTTTAATAAAGTTCACCATTTTGGGCATAAATACACCCGAATAAAACGGTAAAACATTGACTGGGTTAATCAGTAAAACTGCAAGTAAGGCACAAATGGGTGCCATGAGAATGACAGAAAAGCCCTTGTAAGCTGTATACATTAACAGCCCAAGCGAAAGTAAAATTACAAATAATTCCCACATATATTCTTTGCTCCTTAAAGAATAAATACTAGGTTCAATAAAATTACCAAAAGATATTTAGGTTATCCCAAACCTAAAATGATAAAAATCACAGTATCTATGAGTGGTAATAGGTAAATGAGCTTAAAAATAAAATATCACTAAAATATTTAAAAACAATGTAATTTATTTAATTTTTAAAATATCAATAAAATACAGAAACTTAAATAATTCAAATAGTAAAAATACACCATTTAAAAACCATTATTTTTTAATAAAACTTATTAATTATTGAGTAAATTAAATTAATATCTCTATATTATTTAATAAAGATAATTAAATAATATATTTTTTAAATTAGTTTAATTACATCATTAAATTAATAAATATTAAGAAGGTTAACTTCTCATTACTAAATACATTCCATCCTTTACATTAACAATTAAGCAGAAATTTTTTATACGAATAATCAGGTTTTTTATGAATAGATTAGGGTCTAATCATGGCAAAGGCGTTAAAATATAAAACTTTAATTACTGCGACCAACCTACGAGTCCAATAAAGATGAAGAAAAAGATGTTGTTTATAGGAAGTATATTGTTGACTTCTTTATCTACCTCAGCTGCACCAATAAAGTTACCCGATGACTGGACTCAAAATACTCAGCCATTTCAAATTACTGAAAATATATACTATGTAGGTACTCATGGTCTTGCAGCTTATTTGTTAGCTTCTGGTCATCAAGCTCTATTGATAGATACGGGCCTTCCAGAAAATACAGAGCAAATAGAGCAGAACATTAAACAATTAGGTTTTAAGTTATCAGATGTAAAAATTATGGTTACAAGCCATGCTCATTGGGACCATGTAGGTGCACTTGCACGCATTAAACAAGATACTGGTGCTAAATTAATTGCAATGCAGCAGGATGTTAAGGCTTTAGAAATAGGAAAACCTATAGGTGAAAACACCTTCCAAACTATTCCTTTTACTCCAGTTAAAGTTGATAAAGTCATTCACGATGGAGAAGTAGTTAAACTAGGAAAATTAAAACTTAAAGCCACGCTTACCCCGGGCCATACTCCGGGTTGTACAACTTGGTCAACTGAAATTAAATCTAACGGTAAGAACCTAACTGTTGTTTTCCCTTGCAGTCTCTCTGTAGCTGGTAATGTTTTACAAAATAATCATCAGTATCCAAATATTGTTGCAGATTATCGTAAGAGTTTTGAGCTTTTGAAAAATATGAAGGCAGATATTGTGCTTACTAGCCATCCAGAAGTTGCAGATGTCTTGGGCAATAAGGCGCGTAAAGATGCTGGACAAACCAATGCATTTATTCAACCAGAAAAACTTTCTAGTATTGTAAAAGATGCGGAAATGGCGTTTGAAAAATCACTAGTTAGTAGTCATCCATAAACATTAAGTTGTCATATTTATATTTGATAAAAATTTAAAAGCCCTGATCATGCAGGGCTTTTTTAGAAGCTGTAATATAATCGCCCTTTACTATTTTCCTGTTCAAGTTATATCTAATCAAAAATTATAATATTGGTTAAACTTGATATTGATCCGCTTTCAAATTGGGTTGATCTACAAGTAATTCAATAAAAGATGGAATTGATGTAGTGTTAAGCAAATATGGATTAAAGTCATCAACATGATGATGAAAAAAGAAATCTTTTATTTTTGTATTGATAGGAGCAAATTTCATACTCCAATGTTTAAATAACCGTTGTTCAGACGGTTCCAAAAAGATGATTTCGCAGTTTTGATGTCTTGAATCTTTCAAAATTGATTTATAGAACAGTGCCTCAACTTGTTCTTTCTCTCCTTCTAAGTATTGTAAGAAGTACCCATTACCATAGTAAAGCACACCAGTAATGTCATTTTTAGAATTAAATTTGACAGCTTCTGTAAGAATATCAATTAAATCTTGTTTTATTTGACTATGTTCACTATTGGTTTTACTTGCATACATAAAGCCTATTAAACTCATAGCGATAACTCGAAGATAAATGTCAATGGTGCATTCTGACACTTACATACTATCCTTACAATGCAACCTACTTAAAACCTTGTATTTCAAAAGTAAAGATTATTATCATTTTGAAAATGACAAACTTTAACAAGCAGAAATCTTTTGTAAATGAATGCCAACTTAATCAACTAAACAGATACTTTTAATTTTAGTAAAATTAAAACTGTCTTTAATTTGTGGATGTCTAATGGAGAACCATGAAATCACTCTTCAAGACGAACATCATAAACAATTTAAGATTGTCAAAGTTCAAGATGTTCGTTTTGATAGTAATACACTGACTCATAGTTACCAATGGTTATGGGTATTTGATCATAGTTCAGAGTTTTTCCCATTTGAACTATGGGATCAACTTGACAATGCCACCGTTCATCAAAAAATAAGACTGAATAATCAGGTCTTTAAGATTATCAAGATTTTGACAAAGAAAACCAAACTACGGTATTCCTGAGTAAACATTTTTTCTCATATGTTTTAGATAAAGTTACTAATTTATTCATTTGCGGTACGTAGCCATGGCGTAACTGTTAACCCAGTAAGTACTCCTTCAGGACTTAAAAAGCGAGTAACTGACTGCCCCCATGGTTCTAAACGATTATTTACCAGTAGTTGATATCCTTTAGAAATCATATGAGCTGAAGCTTCATTAATATCCTCAACTTCAAACTCAATCCAACTTTGAGGAACAGTAAACTCCTCGGGCCATTCTTTTCGACCAAAGCAGGACTCTGCTGCTTGATGTAATGGCCACAGTGCAAAGTGTTTTACACCACCCAGCTCGCTAGCTTCTGTACTCATATAAGATTCATTACCTTCCATCGCTTTTATTGGAAGGTTTAATGTATCTTGATAGAGTGCTTTACTCTCTTCATTAACTCTTGTAATTGGTCCAAATCCAGCAACAAAAAGTACTTTGATAGGAGACATTTTTAATAACTCATTTTTATAAAGTAATAGGTTCTTTTATACTTGAAATAATTCATTTTTTAAACATTAATTATTTTCTTGCTAATTTATTCCTAAATATTTTAAGGATCCTCTTATCACTATCATCACGTCAATCATGCATAATTTATTTTCTGAGTTTTAAAAATGATTATTACTATTTCTTTTAGAAGAAACTTTAGAAAAAATTGCCTAGAGAACGTTTAAATATTCAGACAAAAAACCTCGCCAATGCGAGGCTTAAATGTTCTAAAATTTATTTACTCAGAAGCTTCTCAACATTCTTTTCAATTAATTTTTTACTTTGATTATTCATTAAATAAAAGTAAAAAATTAATCCAAAAAATACTGCTGCATAAAGAATAATCGCCCATATGTACTTCAATATATTTCCAAATAACATATGATTCATCATATCTACATCAATATTAATTCCCAAATTATGTACATATCGACTTAAGAACAAGGCAATACAATAAATTAAGATAGGAACTGCAAGAATTCCTGTCCAGATGTTAATTTTGTTTTTCTTAACTTCCAGTTTCTCAAAGTCATCTTCACCAAAATATTTTTCAATCTCAATAATTTGTTTGTTTAAATCATCTTTTAAAGAGATAGGTAATCTCCTATCTTTAATATGATATTGAACGTCTTTTAATATTTCCGCATTTTCCAGAGATTCACCTAAAATTCTTAAATTTCCCATAAATAACCATAATGCAATCAGTAAAAAACAGGGATTTTAGTGGAAATTCTATATGAGAAACTGCTTTTTAACATAAAAGTAATAAATTAACTTGAATAAAAAATCCAGAAGATACTTTAACTTTTCTAAACACTTTCCTATTTTCAATAGTTTTAATAAGATCAATTTTTATGAAGAACTTGGATTAAATTAGAGTAGTAAAAGAGAGTCTTTTTGCTACTTGTTTTAAGATTAACTCTAATATTACCGATAGAGAAAATTTTATTTATACAAGCTTTCTCTAAAAATATTCTGTAGATAACGGACTGGAGTAGTACCTGTATGTTGACGGAAAAAAACGATAAATGCACTATCACTGATAAACTCCAATTGTTGCGCCACTTCACTTATTTGTATACCTTCAGATAGCATTTCTATTGCTCTTAATAATCTCCATTGTTGTCTCCAGTTCTGATAATTCATTCCTGTATCACGAATAAATATTCGGCTAATAGTACGTTCGCAAGCACCTACTATCAGAGCCAGCTGACCTAAACGTGGAGGTAGTTCTCCCATACGGACGTGCTCTAACCAAGATTCTAGACGAGTATCTGATGGATACATTAATTGCCAATTTTCACTTCGTGCACCACATATCTCTTCACAAAAAACAGTAATTAAACTTACCTGTTGTTCAGCCTGCATTCCCCATGGCCAAAATGCCATTCTTTCAATTACTTCAAAAAATAATGGATTGACTTCAACAATCTGTACTGGCAACTGAGATAAATTTGATGTTGGTAAAAAATATAGTGAGCGGTAAGCCATTACACCACGCATGATCGCTCGATGAGTTGTGCCTGCAGGAATCCATGCAGCACGTCGTGGTGGTAGTAAAAAAGTCATTTTACCTATTTCTATTGTGATACTACCAGCAGCCGAAAACAGTAACTGATGACGAAGATGACAATGCTTACCAGAATCATGTTTTCCTATATCTGATGCAATACCAATCACTGGATCAGCGAAAATATCTGGATCAAAAATACTATCTGATGCAATTTTCAAAATTTGTCCAATAATTAATATATTTAGTCCTTATTATGATAATCAGACTTTTATCTTTCAAGAATAATAACCTTTAATATTCATTTATTAAGACATTTCATGAATGCCATACATCGTCCACCCTTGTGGCTTTTAACACTTCTGATTATGTTCCCTCAATTAGTTGAAACCATATACAGCCCGGCACTACCTTACATTTCCCACACATTTGAAGTTAATCGTAAACAGGTAGCTCAGACGCTTTCAGTTTATTTCATCGCTTTTGCTATAGGTGTAGGGTTATGGGGATGGTTAAGTGACCAAATTGGTCGCCGCTCTGCCATGATGTTAGGACTTATCTGTTATGGGGCTGGGACATTATTAGCTATTACAACAGTAAATTTCAAAATTTTGTTATTCGCCCGTATGATTTCAGCTTTTGGCGCTGCCGCTGGGTCTGTTGTAGTACAAACCATGCTTCGGGACAGTTATGAATCGACAAAACTAGCAAGTGTATTTTCCTTTATGGGAGCCGCACTAGCTATAAGCCCGGTTTTTGGTTTAGTAAGTGGAGGCTGGTTAGTAAGTCAATGGGGTTATATGGGGGTATTTATCGCCTTATTTTTACTTGCCATACTATTGTTAATACTAAGTGCTGCTTTTCTTCCTGAAACTCAGTCTCACCCGATAACTCACACTAGCATACGAACATTAGCTGCCCGCATGTTCCTTGATAATTCGCTTTGGCAAAATGCCATGCTAATTGCCTTGTTTAATACAATGATTTTCAGTTATTACAGCCTTGCCCCATTTCTTTTTAATCAACTTGGCTGGAGTTCAGAAAAATTTGGCTGGACAGGATTATTATTAGCAATCTCTTCTCTTATGGGTAGTTTACTAAATCGAAAGCTACTTGCCTCAAATATAGAACCAGAAATATTGGTAAGACATGCTTGTTACATCACAATGTTATCAAGCATGATTGCTTGGATATTACAAACAACTGTATGGATCTTGATTCCGATGGCTGGAGTCGTTCTAGCCTATGGTATTGCCATCCCAAACATACTTAGTCGGGCATTGTGTCATTATCGAGAACAAGCAGGAAAAGCTGGCGCGTTATTCGGTTTAACTTATTATTTACTGTTGGGTTGTATGCTCGGACTTTCTGGTTTAGTACAACAGTTAGGCTTTGTTCTTACAGTCTGTACATCGGTAGCCTTACTTCTGCAGCCAAAGCTAGAGTCGAGTTAATTGAAATATTTAACTAGATATAATCATTTATTTTTTAGATTTAAAGTATATCTATTGAAAGCATTCTAGTATGAACTCTAATAAGAGTAATATAAGTTTAAAACACTATGAAAGCATTAAGCGTACTTATTTCAAATTCTGTATAGCTTAAATTTTTTAAATTCAACTTTTGGTTTACAAGCTATGAAATCTTTGGATCTTACTCGCTTTGATCTTAATCTTCTGGTTGTACTTGAAGCTTTATGGAATGAAAGACACGTTGGCCGTGCGGCAGAAAGCTTGCATATAACACAATCTGCAACTAGCCATGCTTTATCAAGGCTACGTAATACTCTAGAGGATCCTTTATTCATTCGTAACCCTAAAGGAATAGAGCCTACTCCACTAACAGTTGAATTAATGCCGCAAGTAAAAACAGCTCTTGAATTAATAAGACAAGTTGCTACTCCTAGAGGGCAATTCGATCCAATGAACTTAAAGAGGCCCCTTGTAGTGGCAGTTACTGACCATGCAATATTAACAGTTATCAATCCTGCATTTGCTAAGCTTCAGAAGGCTGCTCCTGATATAGTTTTGAAATTAAAACAAGCTAATAGTGAATCAGCTTTAAGCATGTTAGATAATGGAGATATTGATATTGTAATTGGCTCAGGATCTTTTTTTCAAATCCCCCAGCGTTTAGACTGCCAATTTGTCCATCAGGAAAGATTTGTAGGGATTGCTCGTAAAAATCACCCAGCTTTAATCAAGCGCGACAACAAAAAGTACATAGATATCAATAATTTTATCAAATTTCCGCATATCTTAGTCTCACCGAATGGAGATATACGAGGAATTGTAGATGAAGTACTAAAAACTCATAACCTTACACGCAAAATTAGCGTAATTTGTCCTAGTTTTTTGGCTGTACCATTCTTAGTTGGTAGTTCAGATTCAATAGCAGTAATAGCCGAGCGAGTAGCATTAAAATTACAAGAGACTGCTCAATTGAGCATTTTTGAGCTACCTTTGGTATTACCAACTTGGGAGGTTTATATTATTCGATCGAGAGATAGGATTAATGAACCTATGATCGAATGGATTACAAACACACTAATATCAGCGCAATCAGCCAGTTAAAAAATTCTTTTTTTAATTATTAATTTTATGCATGCATTCAATGAATGAATGCCATTAGAGATCATAATTTCAGCTGATTAGAATCACTCTAATACGATTATATAAATTATTGGAGTAATTCATGAATAACCAGCCAACCCTAGTCATGATTCCTTGCTTCTCAGGAGCAGCGTGGCAACTTAACCAACTTACTGAATTAAAAAATTATAATATGCGCACTTTTTATTTACCGAATGATATTAATAAAATAGAAGAATTAGCTGATTTCATTATAGACCAAGTAATAGATCTAGATAATTACGTTATAGTTGGTGATTCTTATGGTGCTATAGCAGCAATTGCTGTTGCAATACGTCAACCAAAAGGTTTAACAGGTTTGGTCATTTCTGGCGGTTTTGCTAAAAGTCCGATTACTTCTCCACTACTCAAATTTTTATCAATGCTTGCCCCTTTCTTTTCAGGTCCATTTTATCGACAACTAACACTTCGATTTCATGCTGCAGAGCTCGCTTCATCTTTTGATAAAGAGGGAGAAATACCCTGGTCAACAAATCTAAGTAGAGATTTATTTATTAAATCCACGCCTCACAAAGCGTATATCAATCGTATTCAATCAATTGAAGAAATCAACTATATCTCTCTCTTAGGAAACATTTTAGTACCCACATTAATTCTTACACCTGATGAAGACAAGCTAATTGGAGAAGAAGCTTCTAAAACTCTTTTAAAGAATATTAAAAACTCAGAAGAAGTGATTATCAAGCGTACGGGTCATATGTTTCGATTTTCACACCCTTTCAAATACTCTCTTGAAATAAAAAAATTCCTGAAAAAATATCAAATGTAAATATTTAGAAGAAGCTCTCTTCAAAGGGCTTCGACACATAAATCTTGCATACTTGGTCTTAATAATATTAGTGATATATATTAATAAGCATGTACAGAAAGCTAAAATCCTCGTTAGAAAATTAGCTTTATTACTTGTTCTTTACTATCCTACAGTTTGTTCTCTATCAAATAAGTTCATGATTTTTATTTTTCATAATTTTTTCAAAAAACATAATTTTAGGCAAATTTTCGTATAAATTACTCTTCAAGGTAAGTTGAGTAATCTAAAGGTAAGAAATGACGCTGAAACAATTAAAAGCTTTTTTGGCTCTTGCACGTACTCTCAACTATGCCAATGCTTCTTTAGAGCTACATCTAAGCCAATCTGCCTTAAGTCTTACCATCAAAAGTTTAGAAGAAGAGTTAGGCGGTAAACTCTTTAACCGTAATACACGCCGTGTTGAGCTTACACAGGAAGGTAAATCTCTTATTCCCTATGCGAAAAAGTTACTCGCCAATTGGGATGAGATGGAAAATGATGTTAAACAACGCTTTAAACTTAATCGGGGAACTTTAAGTATTGCATCTATGCCCTTTGTGACTCATGCCATTTTACCTGAAGTAATTCACCAGTTTTTAGCTGTTCATCCCAATCTTAATTTTTCAATTCACGATATTCCAAATGAGACCATTATAGAAAAAGTACAAGATGGTATTTTTGAGCTTGGTATCTGTTTTGAACCAGATCTTACCGAAGGCTTAGAGTTTAAGCCTCTGTTTGAAGAAGATTTCTTAGCGTTATTACCTAAAACTCATCCACTTGCTCAATCATCTTCTATTACATGGCATGAGCTTTGTTCAAATCCATTCGTGACCTTACAAAAACCTTCAATTGTTCGTTATTTAGTTGAGCAAAATTGTTTGCGAAATAATATAACGCTCGATTTAAAAGTAGAATGTCATCAAATTTCATCACTTTCAAGTTTTGTGGCTTATGGAATTGGAGTAAGTGCAATTCCAAGACATTTTTCCAAACACATTGATAAAGAACATAACGTGTTGATTGAGTTAAAGGATGAAGCTATTCATAAGACTGTGGGAATTGTTTATAAGAAGAACTTTGAAATTTCAAATATTTCTACTCAATTTATCGAGGCATTAGTTCAATATAAATTTTAAAAAATTAAATACTGTGTTTTAGGGTTGGTTTCGCTCATGTTTAATAAAAATTAATTAATTATGATATTTTTCAATAAATTAAGATTATTTTTTAAAGTTTTTTACTTAGTGAAAAACTGATCTCTTGTTATAAATTTGATACTATTCATTGATTATACTTATTAATCCTTTAAAAAAATTAACTTCTATAACGCAAATTGTGATGTTAAAACTAAATTACTAAGGGATATAGGAAAACAACAGAATGAATAAAGTTTATGCCAATGCAGAGGCAGCACTGAAAGATGTTATTGCAGATAATCAAACACTCGCTGTAGGCGGTTTTGGTTTATGCGGAATTCCTGAAAAACTAATTGTTGCAGTTAAGCAAAGTGGTGTAACTGGTCTAACTTGTATTTCAAATAATGCAGGCGTAGATGATTTTGGTTTAGGCATTTTGCTTAAAACCAAACAAATCAAAAAAATGATTTCTTCTTATGTTGGTGAAAACAAAGAGTTTGAACGCCAATATTTAAATGGTGAACTTGATGTGGAGCTTACACCACAAGGCACTTTAGCTGAAAAGTTACGTGCTGGCGGTGCTGGGATTCCTGCATTTTATACTCAAACTGGTGTAGGTACCCTTATTGCGGAAGGTAAAGAAGAACGTACTTTTCATGGCAAAAACTACATTCTAGAAGAATCTTTAACAGCTGATGTTGCTCTTGTAAAAGCATATAAGGCAGATAAAGCAGGTAATTTAGTATTCCGTAAAACTGCTCAAAATTTTAACCCTGAATGTGCGATGGCTGGAAAAATTACAATCGCAGAAGTGGAACAAGTGGTTGAAATTGGTGAATTAGATCCGGATGAAATCCATTTGCCGGGTATCTATGTAAACCGCATTGTACTGAATGCATCACCTGAAAAACGTATTGAGCATAAAACTTTAAGCACGGAGGCAGTATAAAATGGCTTGGTCACGTAACGAAATGGCACAACGTGCTGCAAAAGAACTTAAAGACGGTTTTTATGTCAATTTAGGTATTGGCTTACCTACCCTTGTTGCTAACTATATTCCAGAAAATATTAATGTTTGGCTTCAGTCTGAAAATGGTCTATTAGGTATTGGTGAGTTCCCAACAGAAGAAACTGTTGATGCTGATTTAATTAACGCTGGTAAACAAACGGTTACTGCTCGCGCTGGTGCTGCATTTTTCTCAAGCTCTGAATCTTTTGCCATGATCCGTGGTGGTCATGTCAACATTGCAATTTTAGGGGCAATGGAGGTTTCTGAAAATGGTGACTTGGCTAACTGGATGATTCCAGGTAAGAAAGTTAAAGGTATGGGCGGCGCAATGGACTTGGTTGTTGGTGTCCAAAAAGTTGTAGTGCTTATGGAACACTGTGCAAAAGATGGTACGCCAAAAATCGTAAAAAACTGTAGTTTACCTTTAACAGGTAAAGGCGTGGTTCATCGAGTCATTACTGACTTAGGTGTAATGGATATCACCCCACAAGGCGTAGAGCTGATTGAACTTGCTAAAGATGTCTCGCTTGAACAAATTCAAGCTGCTACAGGTGTCGAGTTTTATAAAACCTTAGTCGCGTAAATTCTAAGATTTAGTTAGCTGTACAGGACTCAAGTTAGAAAGTGAGCTTGAGTCTTAGCCCTTTTAAGCACCGGATGTGCTGTTTATAAATAAGAACGAGAAGGATTTTTCAGCTATGGAAAAACAGCAAGGAATTTTTGAAAGATTTGCTCTTCGGATTAGTGATTGGTCTGAAAAATGGTTTCCTGATTCATATATTTTTGCATTACTCGGCGTCATTATTGTGTCTGTTGCCGCTTTGGGTATTGGTGCCCCAATTCACGATGTAGCAACTTCTTTTGGTAACGGTTTTTGGAGTCTTATTCCCTTTACCCTACAAATGACCATGCTCATTATTGTAGGTTATGTCGTTTCTGTATCTAAACCCGTCAAATACATCATCCAAAAAATGGCACGTATTCCAAGTTCTGGTCGCGGTGCCATTGTTTTGGTAGCAACTGTCAGCTTATTAATTTCACTAGTCAATTGGGCTGTTAGTACAATCCTTACAGCGCTTTTAGTGATTGCATTAGCAAAACGTAAAGAGCTGAATATGGATTACCGCGCAGCGGCTGCGGCAGCAATCATTGGTATGGGTGCAACTTGGGCACTAGGAATCAGTTCTTCAGCAGCACAGCTTCAGGCAAATAAAAGTAGCTTACCTGAATCAATTTACAACCTGACTGGTGTTATTCCATTTACCCAAACTATTTTCCTTTGGCAATCAATTGCGATGACCATTATTTTGGTGATTGTTTCAATCGCCATTGCATATTTTTCAGCTCCAAAAGGCAATAATGTTAAAACGATTGATAGTTTTGATGTGCAGTTTGAAGAAGACAAACCACATGAGGAGAAATCAACGCGTCCGGGTGATTGGTTGGAAAACTCGCCTATCTTAACGATTATTGTAGTCACATTGGGCTTAATCTGGATGTTTTTTGAATTTTCAAAAAGTAATCCAATTATTGCGATTTCAAGTTTAAACACCTACAACTTTGTGTTTTTAATGCTTGGGTTAGCATTACATGGCACACCACGAAACTTTTTAAATGCTGTTTCAAAGGCAGTTCCAGCTGTATCAGGAATCTTAATTCAGTTCCCTCTGTATGGAAGTATCGCTTTTATTATGACGCAAGCTTTAAACAGTCAAGATTTATCGCTGTCGCATTATATAGCTGAGTTTTTCGTTTCAATCGCTTCAAAAGAAACCTTCGCAATTGTGATGGGGGTCTACTCTGCTGTACTTGGATTCTTTGTACCGTCAGGTGGTGGAAAATGGATTATTGAAGCCCCATATGTCATGCAAGCAGCAAATGATTTAAAGGTTCATTTGGGTTGGTCTGTACAAATTTATAATGCAGCCGAAGCTTTACCAAACTTAATCAATCCATTCTTTATGCTTCCAATGTTAGGCATTTTAAAACTAAAAGCAAAAGATGTGATTGGGTTTACAGTCACTCAGCTCGTTGTGCATTTTCCATTAGTTTTATTCTTGCTGTGGTTCTTTGGAAGAACACTCAGCTATACACCTCCAACTTTTTAATTTAGTGGCGCCTTTGGTTTAGGCTAAAGGCAAATTTAGCAAAAACACCAATAAGAGATATTAAGATGAGTTCAATAGTTATAGTTTCAGGTAGCCGTACGGCAATGGGTGGTTTTCAGGGTAGTTTATCTTCTCTAACCGCTCCAGATCTTGGCGCTGCTGTCATCCGTGAATCTATTCAACGTGCAGGTGTTAAACCTGAACAAGTAGATGAAGTTATTTTCGGTTGTGTATTGAGTGCTGGTATTGGTCAAGGCCCTGCTCGCCAAGCTATGCGTAAAGCTGGTGTACCTGATCATGTCGGAGCTGTGACCATAAACAAGCTTTGCGGCTCTGCTATGAAAGCTGTATTAATGGCATCGGATACCTTAAAAGCAGGCAGTGCCAATATTATTGTGGCTGGTGGCATGGAATCTATGACAAATGCACCTTATATTTTGCCGAAAGCTCGCGGTGGTTACCGTATGGGCCACGGCGAAATTAAGGACCATATGTTTTTAGATGGCCTTGAAGATGCTGAAACAGGCCGTTTAATGGGTTCTTTTGCTCAAGACATGGCAAACACCAAAGGCTTTACCCGTGAGCAAATGGATAACTTTGCGATTTCTTCACTTAAAAAAGCGCAAACTGCCATTACAGAAGGTTATTTCAAAGAAGAGATTGTTCCTGTTGAAGTAAAAACACGTAAAGGTGTGGAAGTTGTTGATCAAGATGAGCAACCATTAAAAGCAAATCTTGAGAAAATTCCAACTCTACGTCCCGCTTTTAGTAAGGACGGTACAATTACAGCTGCAAACTCAAGCTCAATTTCTGATGGTGCTGCTGCATTAGTACTTACTACTGAAGAATATGCTCAAAGCCAGGGTTTAAATACTTTAGCAAAAATTGTTGCAACTTCTACTCACTCACAGCATCCAAGCGAATTTACGATTGCTCCAATCAGTGCGATTCAAAAAGTGATTGAGCGTGCTGGTTGGTCAGTTGATGAAGTAGATGCTTGGGAAATTAATGAAGCTTTTGCAATGGTAGCAATGGCACCAATTCATGAGCTAGGAATAGATGAAGCAAAAGTTAACGTACATGGTGGCGCTTGCGCGTTAGGTCATCCAATTGGCGCTACAGGTTCAAGAATTATTCTTTCTCTCATTTATGCATTAAAACGCTTAGGTAAAAAGAAAGGGGTTGCAGCCCTATGTATTGGTGGCGGTGAAGCAACTGCTGTTGCAATTGAAATCTAATTAAAAAATAAAAGAAGATGTAAGGACTTTCCTTACATCTTCTTTTTTATAAATAAAATTCTTAAGCTGTTTTAAATAGCTCATAACAAGTTTGACGGAACCATTTATGACTACTCTTATGGTGGCAAGACATATGCCAATGTTGCTTAACGTCATAAGTTGGAAAATCAAGCGGTGCAGGTAAAATTTGTAAGTTCTCTCTAACCAATAAAACTTGGCTTAAATAATATGGAACAGTGGCAATCGCATCTGTTTCCTGAACAACTAAACCTACACCTAAGTAACTTGGTAAGCGAATTAAAATATTTCGATCCAACCCTTTATTTTGTAGCTCATTTTTAATGTGATAATGCCCAATACCTGCATCAATATCGATATGATATTCACGCATGTAATCTTCTAGAGTAAAATTATTTGGATCTAAACGCGGATGGCTTTTCGAGCTAATCACGACATAGTGTTGACGGAAAAACTTCTGCTGATAAAAACCTTCTTCTAATTGTGGCAAGAAACCTATCGCCAAATCAATTTCACCATTTGCCATTTGATAACTGGTTTCTGGCGTAATTGGTCTAATATTTAAACGAATGAGAGGTGCTTTTTCTTTTAAATAGTTAGTTAACTGAGGCAATAAAACCAAATGTGATACATCAGTCATTGCAATGGTAAACAGCTGATCTGACGTTAGCGGATCAAAGTTCACATTAAAGTTATTAATACTTTCAACTTTATCAATCACTTCACTAATCAGAGGAAAAATCTGCTTTGCAAGTTCAGTCGGAATCATTTCATTTCCAACTCGAATAAACAATGGATCATTAAAATGTTGGCGAATTTTGTTTAGACCATTACTTACACTCGGCTGTGTTAAACCAATAGCATCTGCAGCCATTGAAACACTTTTGAACCGATAAATATGATAAAAAATATTTAATAATCTACTGTCTAGATCAAACAAAATTGTCTCCGCTTGGACTCAATAATCCAGTGAAATAAGTTCAAAAGCAGGTATAAATGATAGAAAGATTCCTATGCCCTACTTTTGACTTATTGAAATTTACTCTAAATTAGCAAAGAACTTAGATGAGGGGCAATGCTTTATCATGCCTTTCATCATGAAGACCCAAGCATAATCTACTTATTTGATTAATTTATATATAAATATCGTGTACTTCATCTTGCGAATGAGTATGCGTTATTGTTCTTGCTGGGCTTTAAAACCATTCCATATTTGTTGTACCGATTTATTATCGCTCAAATTATTTTTAAAGATATAAATATCTTGTGCGAGGCAATATTCTTGCTGATCTAAAATAACTAATTTTCCAGCTGCAAGGTCTTCTTCAACGTTAATTTTCGGAATCCATGCAACCCCTAAACCTTGTAAAACCAGTTCTTTTAAGTTAGTTGCATTGTCCGTTTCATATAACGTTTTATAAACAAGTTTACCTTCTATCAGTTGGTCTACCAATTTTCTTAAGTAAGCATGTTTGCTATAAGCAAGCAATGCAAAATTGCTTTGTATTGTATGTTTAGGGCTATGGTCAGGTTCTGTAGCAGAAACAGGAACAATAACTGTCTCGGCAATTTTAATACCACTTAAAATATCATCTCCGACTTTTCTAATATTGCTTTTATCTGCATAGCAAATCATGAAATCACAGGCACCTTCTTTTAACAAAGACAGGCCTTCTCCACTATTCGTTGCGACAATTTCAATTTTTAAATCACGAATAAGAGTAGGAAATTTCTTTAAAAATGTTGTTAAAAAACCTGAAGCTAGTGAGTGAACAACACAAAAACGAATAGTAGATTCAGTTTCATTTTTAATATTTTTAATGAGTTTTGCGGTCTCCTCGACTTGCTTTTCAATATTTTTAGACATTACCAACAAAATTCGTCCAATGTCTGTAAATTCGATATTGTTCTTATTGTTTCTAATAATGACTTCAGCACCAATCATTTCTTCAATTTGCTGAATTCTTCGAGTAAAGGCAGATTGGCTAATGAACCTTTTCTCTGCTGCTTTTGAAATTGAGCGTTCACGCTCTAGAGTGAGGAGATCCTCTACCCAGCGAACTTCTAAATTCATCTTATCTATTCCCTTTTATATTTATAATTTTATTAATTGATATTTTTGGGAAGTCGTATGAATAAATGTAGAGATGAATAAAAATGGTAAAACATAGGGAGTACCTGCAAAAATGCGAGAAAAGATTGGACAATGCCAAACTATGAAAATGAAGTATTTAATAATTCTGACATAGAAAACAAGATAAGAGAATAATAGGTTTTGTTTTAACACGTTAAGAGATGAACATAACTACGATCTAATAAAAAAAAATTTTGAAATCAATGAATAAAATAACATCAGAAAAATAAATAATTCAGTTCAACCAAATAAGTTTTAGAAATAACTATAGGCTTTTATTTAACCATTTTTTATAAAGAATATAGCTTCAGGAATGAAGTAAAATTTGGATAAAAAAAGTCCGCACCTTGGGGAAGAATGCGGACTATGAACTGTTTCAATAACCCATTGTTAAGTTATTGACTAAATTTTGATGCTATTAAATTAGTACACTATTCAACTTTAAGAGCAATCATAAAATCTGATTAAACAACTTTTTCCATTTTTATTTCACCAAGAAATAAGAATGTTTTATTTACTCTTACAATAACTTATAAAGTAAAAATAAATTTAATGAATAATTACTACAACTTATTTTCAAGTTCTATGTAGTGATAATAATTAATTGTATTTCATACAATATTTATAAAGAGTATAAGGTGAAAATTCAATTCCGACTATTATACTAAAGTATCGATTTGCTTATTTTGAACTTATAAAGTCATCATTCACAATAATGACTTTATGGACAAAGGAGATATTCAAAGCAAACTAATACTCTCCAATCAAGTAGTATAATTTTCTTGAAATTTCAACCATCATATTTGCAGTATATTGACTAATTTCAAATATTTGTTTTTTTTGTGGATTAAATACCATGTTGTCTTTTTCATCGCTAAAAAAAACATAAGTTGTATATTTATCCATGTGATGAACATGCTCTTTTAAGCTTAATTTTTCACCAGAATTAGGGTCATATGCAATAAACTTCATTCTCATGCATTTGTCTCTTACAGCGCTTACATCTCAATAATTTTGAATCAAGAGATTATTTAATAGACAACAATCTCAAGCTATAACTCATCGATACGATGCAGTTGGAATATTTTGCTTTGCTTTTTGAATGGATAGCTCAGCATTTTTTATTGATTGCTCAGCCTCTTTAAGCATGTGTGAACTTTTGGTTTCAGCTTTTTCTTCAGTGCCCCAAAGAAGATAGCAAGCAAAACTTCCCAATATTAATAATCCAGCAGTTACTTTTAACATAAACTTAATAAATCAAAATTTTCTGTATTATATGTATTTTTATGTGAAATACATCACAATTTTATTAAAATTTATTAAACAAAGCTCATTATTTATTCTTTAAAATTAATATTCACATGAAATTTCAATTAAATTTACTGTTTTTTAAAAAAAAATTATGGCCTAACCATATTTAAAACACTCAATTGACGTAATCATTTTTACAATTCTGCACATCAACCATGAATATAATTATTTGAAATAATTAAATATTAATAGAAATTAAGTCTATTGATCTATTCAATTTTTAACTATTCATTTTAGCTTAACTCATTTTTTGATATGCAAAAAATGCATAATTGGTTTAATAAATGCATTAGAAGTGAAGCATTTCGAATTCTAAGATGAATCATCTTTAATGAATCGAAGTTTAATGATGAACGCTGATATTACTACCCGTATTGAGAAGGATCTTATTGGTCATCGAGAAATCAACAATGACCATTATTACGGAGTTCAAACATTACGTGCTTTAGAAAATTTCAACTTAACAAATAGCAAAGTTGGAAATTTTCCTAATTTAATTAAAGCATTAGCTATGGTTAAACTAGCTTGTGCTGAAGCAAACTATAATCTTAAAAACCTAGATCAAACTAAATTCGAAGCAATTGAATACAGCTGTAATCAGCTTATTCGTGGTAATTTCCATGACCAGTTCCCAATCGACATGATGCAAGGCGGTGCTGGTACTTCAACTAATATGAATGCAAATGAAGTATTGGCAAATGTTGCTTTGGAATATATGGGCCATTCTAAAGGGCAATATCAATACTTGCATCCAAATAACGACATTAATATGTCGCAGTCAACAAATGACGTATACCCTACTGCAATCCGTTTAGGTCTGCTATTAAGCTTAGATGAGTTAAATCTTCCATTTAACAATTTAATTTTAAGTTTTCTTAACAAATCTCAAGAGTTTGCACACATTTTAAAAATGGGCCGTACTCAATTACAAGACGCTGTACCTATGACTTTAGGTCAGGAGTTTGCTGCATTTGCAGTTACGCTGCAAAAAGATCTTGAGCAAATTAATACGCTTATTCCAAATGTTTTAGCTTATATGAACCTTGGTGGTACAGCGATTGGTACGGGAATTACGACGGAATATAATTACCGTGAACTGGCTATTCAGGCACTTGCAAAAATCTCTGATAAGAAAATTAAGTCAGCTCCAGATTTAATTGAAGCAACTTCAGATATGGGTGACTTTGTTCTTTTATCTGGTTTATTAAAACGTACTGCTACGAAACTTTCAAAAATTGCTAATGACTTGCGTTTACTTTCAAGTGGCCCACGTACTGGCATTAATGAAATTAACTTAGAAGCGCGTCAACCGGGTAGCTCGATCATGCCGGGTAAAGTAAACCCTGTTATTCCTGAAGCGATGAACCTTGCTTGCTTCCAAATTATTGCAAACGATTTGGCTGTAACTTTAGCTGCTGAAGCAGGCCAACTACAGTTAAATGCAATGGAACCGCTTATTGCATTCAAACTATTTGAATCTATGGACTTACTTGGTAGAGCAATGGCAATGTTCCAAAGCAAGTGTATTGATACGATTACAGCGAATCCTGAACACTGTAAAGCTTTAGTTGAAAACTCAATTGGTATTGTGACTGCACTCAACCCATATTTGGGTTATGAAACTACAACTCGTATTGCTAAAACTGCAAACGAAACTGGACAAAGCGTATTGGCTTTAGTTCAAAAAGAAGGTTTATTATCAACTCAAGTGCTTGATGATATCTTGTCGATTAATAATATGGTTAAACCAAAAATGTCGGCTTAATTCCTGAAAAATAAAAAGGAGCTTTTAAAGCTCCTTTTTATTTTTCCATAATTTTTAAAAACTAAACGTTGTAGAGAACTGGGCTATACGTGGATTACCTAAGAATAAATAGTCATCACCCATAAATGCCCCTACATCACGCCAATATTTCTTATTAAATAAGTTATCAATATTGAGTCTAAAAGTTGTGTCATGCCCAGCAAAATTTGTTTTATAGGCAGCACCAATATTAAAGACACTGTACCCACCTACTTTTGCCGTTGCCTCTTTATTTGCATATTTACTGCTGCTGTATTGCATACCACTCAGTAATCGTAATCCTTCAACAGAAGGAACTTTATAAGATAGCTGCGCAGTTGCGCGGATTTTCGGTACATTTTGAGTCTGATGACCTTTGTAGTTGTCAGTATCAATATCAACAAGACGAGATTTGGTATAGGTAACACCTGAACTTACATCGAGTGTATCGGTTAAGGCACCCGTTAAACCTAACTCAATACCTTGATTGTGTTGCTCACCTTGTTCAACAAAATCGAAAGTTCCATCTGCATTTACTTTGCTATATTGATTATCTTGTTTTAAATCAAAAATAGCTGCTGTTACCAAGAAGTTGTGTATCTGTTGTTTAACTCCAAGTTCATATTGTTCAGAGTTTTTAGGTGATAGAACTTCTAAAGCATTATTAGCAAACCATGGTGCTTCACCACCATCTGATAAACCTTTAGCATATGAAGCATAAAGATTAGTTGTAGTAGTTGGGCTATACATGAGCGCTAATTGTGGCAAGAATTTGTTTAAATCCGTATCACGGCTTTGCTGCCCATCTGAATTATAAGCTTGCTCATCAAGGTGAATAAGTTTCCCACCGAATAAAGTTGACCACTGATCATTAAATTGAACTCGGTCAGATACAGTAAGTGCAGTTTGATCGCTTTCTAGGGCTTTGTAACGATCACCTGGACTTTCCGATGAAGGATTGTAGTCAATCGTATCTTCATAGATATTGCCTGTTCCTACAGCTACATTCAGTGGTGTATGGTGCTTTAAGGTTTTATAAGTACGTTGTAATTCGAAAGCTACTTGATGCTGAATGTTGCCAGTGTTGAATCCACCATTTAACCCAGCTGCAAACTGGTTAGTAATGCGTGTGTCATCTGGACTACGAAAATCGTAAATATCATAATTACCGTGTTTATCAAAAGTATTGCCCAAGCCAGTAACTTCACAAATGCTGCTATAACATCCCCATGGGAAAGCACTATTATCATCAATCACAACACGGCTTTGTGATGCACTTAAGCTACCATTCCATTGATCATTAAATGCATATTGATACTTTAAACTCGCATTTACACTGTTATTTACAACAGGCTTACTCCAAGACTGATAACCCAATAAACGGTCTTGATCTACATTTGTTGGTACTTCTTGTCCATCAAGCAGTTGATAGCCTGGTACTGAGCGTTGGCTTTGACGCTGAGCTTCAATATCAAACAGTAATTTAGAGCGATCATTAATTTTCCAGTCTAAAGCAACTGAACCAAACTCACGTTTACCATTTGCGTGATCAACGTTTGGGTGGATACTTTCATGTGCTAAATTAACGCGATAACCAAAATTGTCATTAACAAAGCCGCCTACATCCGTTGCCAGTGTATAGCCGCCTTCTGAATTTGCATCGACCGTAATAGTTTTAATATCGGCAGGTCTTTTGGTCACGTAGTTAACCACACCACCGGGTGTCGACATTCCACTTTGAATCGCAGAAATACCTTTTAAGATTTCAACTTGCTCTTTATTTTCTAAAGCAACATTTTGCTCACCACGTATACTATGACCATTAATGAGATAACTTGAACCTAAATCGAGTGCGAAACCACGAGCGACAAAGTTTGGATAATAGCCAATAGCAGCGTAGCCATCGCCTAGCGATGAATCATTTTTAATAACATCGGTGAGTGTTTTTGCGTGCTGATCTGCTAGACGCTCAGAAGTAATGGTTGTAATGGAGGCAGGAACTTTCTTTACATCGCCAGTTTGAAAACCAGATAGATTAACTTTCTTTGAGGTGTATAGCGCATCACTATTTTGTGTGGCATTCACAGTAATGGTTGGGAGCTGCGAAACCTCCGCTTCATTTGCATAAACTACAGAGCTTATAAGTGCAATAGATGAAGCCAATGCTGTTTGAGAGCATGTCATGAAGTAAAGATTTAACGCGCGTCTTTCCATTGAATAGTTACCTGCCATAGCGAGCATAATTTATAAAGCTAAAAAACGGTTATGTGCCCTATTTTTCAGCCACGCAAGAATACAGGCACCCATATTGAGAAACAACACATTCTGTATTTTTTCGATTAAGTGAATTTAATGCAACTTTTATGCACTTACTTATCAATATATAAATTTCTTTTATTTTCTTTGAAATTGAGGTTATAACTTTTTAAGTATTACAAAATAGCAAAAATGAAACTAAGCTCAAAACTAGAGGAGTCAGGAGAAATTTAACAATAGATATATTTTTAAAATTAGCTCAATGATTTTAAATACAATTCATTATCAAATTGAATGAAAGGAAATGTTCGATCATTGGTTAATTTATCTTTAAATCGAACAAAAGGACGTAATTTTACTAGAATCGAATTTTAAAATTAGAAAAAATAAATGGTTAGGAATTTTAAGGAAGTGCTCAAGGTCGAGTGATTTTTAATGTTTCATTCTATTTTCTGTATAGCATACCTAAAAAATTCCTAGTTTTTGTCTACAAAACGATGGAATAAATATGACATATACTCAGGAAGAAAAACGTAGCCGGATACGTGGGATTGTAGGCGCAGCCTCTGGTAATTTAGTTGAATGGTTCGACTTTTATATCTATGCAGTATTTGCTGCCTACTTTACTCAAGCCCTAACTGCACCAGATATGGATAGTACGACTAAGTCTATTTATGTTTGGGGTGTGTTTGCTGCAAGTTTCTTTATGCGTCCAATTGGTAGTTGGGTATTTGGACGCATCGCAGACCGACATGGTCGAAAAAAGTCGATGATTATCTCAATCTGTCTGATGGCCCTAAGCTCATTTTTGTTTGCAGCTTTGCCAACTTATGATCAAGTTGGTTTATTTGCACCCTTTCTTTTACTTGTAGTGCGATTACTTCAAGGCTTATCTGTGGGTGGCGAGTATGGAGCAGTTGCAACTTACATGAGTGAACTAGGCTTGAAAGGTCAACGTGGTTTTTACTCGTCTTTCCAGTATGTCACCCTCTCTGGCGGTCAGTTACTCGCAAGCTTACTTGGCGTTATTTTGTTGGCATTTTTAAGTGAGCAACAATTACATGACGGCGGTTGGCGTATTCCATTTGTGATTGGTGGTATCGCGGCAATTTTATCTTTACTTGCTCGTAGTCGTTTAGAAGAAACACTTTCTCATCAAGATAGCGAACGTAAAGAGTCTGGTAGCTTAAGAGAACTCTTTAAAAAGCATTGGAAAACCTTTTTATTGGTGGTCGGATACACTTCTGCTGGTTCCTTAACATTTTATGTAGAAACTGTTTACTCAAAAACCTATTTGACCAATTTAGGGATGGATGGAAAAACCGTTGGTTATATCATGACCTTCGCGCTATTTGTCTATATGTGTGCTCAACCTGTATTTGGTGCAATATCCGATCGTATTGGGCGCCGCTCTTCAATGTTGGCATTTAGCTTATTGTCCGCCATTTTTATTTATCCAGTCATGGTGGTCGGGATGCGAGCCAATATTGACTCTCCGATTATTATAGCCCTGCTACTCATCTTTATGATGATGTTACTCAGTTTCTATACCTCTATTAGTGGTTTGGTAAAAGCTGAAATGTTCCCGCCTCATGTACGAGCTTTAGGCGTAGGTTTTTCGTATGCAGTAGGTAATGCGCTGTTTGGTGGTTCTGCACCTTCAGTTGCCTTACAGTTCAAAGCTGCTGGAATTGAAAATACTTTCTTTATTTACGTCATTGTCATGCTGATTATCTGTTTCTTATGTAGCCTTGCGCTTCCGAAAAATCCAGATTATTTAGAACATGATCATTAAAAACTAAAAGTTAGATATTCTTCTAGAGCTTTTTTTAGAAGAATATCTTTTTAAAATAATAAGAAATTCATTTTTGTTCTGTATCTTATAACTACATAGTACAACGCACCTGCTTAATTCATTAGCAATTTTGAGTTTGATGCTGCTGATCTATATAAATCAATTTTTTGATGGGATAAAAATGGAAAACGAAAAATCCCCTTTACCTGAAAGTATTATTCAAGTCACCTTCTGGCAAGCCTTTTTATTTTGGCTCAAGTTAGGCTTTATTAGCTTTGGCGGGCCAGCTGGACAAATCGCTGTGATGCATCAGGAACTCGTTGAACAAAAGCGCTGGATTTCTGAAAAAAGATTTCTCCATGCACTTAACTACTGCATGCTGTTACCCGGCCCTGAAGCGCAGCAATTAGCAACCTACATTGGTTGGCTTATGCACAGAACTGCGGGAGGATTAGTCGCAGGCATTCTATTTGTCCTACCGTCTTTATTTATTTTAATTGGGCTGTCTTGGGTCTATATAAAATTTGGAGATGTTCCGATTATTGCTGGTATTTTTTACGGGATAAAGCCTGCCGTCACCGCAATTGTCTTTCATGCAACATACCGTATAGGTAGCCGTTCGCTTAAAAATAAATTTTTATGGTTCGTGGCAATTGCAGCGTTTCTTGCCATTTTTGTCTTAAAGCTTCCTTTCCCGCTTATTGTTTTATCAGCAGGCATTGCAGGTTATTTAGTAAGTAAAAAGTACCCTGAGCTACTTTCCTCAGCGGCTGGTCACAAAGCTAGTCAAAAAGATTATGGCCCAGCATTTATTGATGATGATACCCCAACACCAGAGCATGCTAAATTTCATTGGTCACGATTAGCTA
The DNA here is from genome assembly GCF_039938935.1 of Acinetobacter sp. WA-87. NCBI lineage: Bacteria > Pseudomonadati > Pseudomonadota > Gammaproteobacteria > Moraxellales > Moraxellaceae > Acinetobacter > Acinetobacter sp. WA-87. The sequence goes on from NZ_JBDUVF010000001.1 coordinate 388,260, forward strand.
AACTTATTTTTGTGGCCATTGCGTTATGGTTATTGCCAATTTTAGCTTTAGGCGCATATTTTGGATGGCATCATTCTTATACTCAAATGGCGTGGTTTTTCACTAAAGCTGCGCTGCTTACGTTTGGGGGCGCTTACGCAGTTTTACCTTACGTCTATCAGGGCGCAGTCAATCATTTTGACTGGCTTTCACCTACGCAAATGATTGATGGATTGGCACTTGGGGAAACTACACCCGGTCCACTGATTATGGTAGTTGCCTTTGTTGGTTTTTTAGGAGGTGTTAATCATTCATTACTTGGGTCTGAACATCTATTTTTTGCTGGAGCGCTCGGTGCTGTCATTGTGACTTGGTTTACCTTTCTCTTTTCATTTGTATTTATTTTTGCAGGTGGTCCTTTTATTGAATCTACACACAATGAAATTAAGTTTACCGCACCACTCACTGCAATTACCGCGGCTGTGGTCGGTGTCATTTTAAATCTAGCATTATTTTTTAGTTATCACGTGCTATGGCCGCACGGTTTTTCCGGTCACTTTGACACTATCGCAGCCGTCATTACAGTGGCTTCATTTATTGCCTTATTCCGCTTTAACATTAATGTGTTGTATGTCATTTTTGCTTCGGCACTAATTGGTTTAGGTGTTTATCTTTTATAAAAATGAGTCATGGGGTCTTTTAACGTAATTGTGAAGGACTCATGCCATAAAACTGTTTAAAGCGATGGCTTAAATGGCTTGCTGAACTAAAACCACATACCAAAGCAATATCTTGTAAAGAAAGCTGAGATGACTGAATTAACCCCTTTGCCTTAGTTAAACGTCTTTGCATGACATATTGGTGAGGCGCCATATTCATAGACTGTTTAAACATATGAGCAAAATGGTATTCACTTAAATTCACAACATTTGCCAAGTCTGACAAAGTGAGTGCTTGGTCTAAATGCCCTTCAATCCATTCCTGAATATATTTGAGTTTATGAGGAGCAAGCCCACCTTTAATGACTGGCTGCTGCCATTTCACGTTGCTGTATCTTCGAATTAAATGATTTAACAATAAACTGGCAGTTGTACTCATTTGTAAATGATTTGATGAATCATTCCAATCACAATCTAACAAGAAAAACTGATATAGCGCACGAATCTTTTCGTCATCATTAAAGACAACTTCGTTTAGTTCAATTTGATTGGGCTCTTTGTCCCATATTTTTTCAGCAACATCACGCAAATGTTGGTCGGTATAATACAAGTGAACGAATTTAAGCCCACCACGTATGTCCCAAGTTGATTCCTGATGTTCAGGCAACAAACAAAAACGCCCCGGCCCACCGCCATTTTTCCAGCCCGCAGGTGTTTTTTGATAGCTTTCATAGCCATCTTGAATATACAGACTTAAAGTATGGTGATCGCTACAGACACTTACACGATCTTGCTGATTAGACCAAAATGCAAGTTGCATATTTTCATCAAGCACCACAGTTTCGTGAAGCTTGGCTTTAGATTGCTGTAGCTGTTCTAAAGTTTGATAGGCCATGCAAAATTAAAACGAATATCATTGAGCTTAAGTTAACCATATTCAGCAAAATTCAGCTAGTTCAGTTATATAAAAAGCGCAAGATCTTGCATGTATAACACAAGAATATATACGTGAAAAATGAAGCATTCCTAGATACTTAAGCTTGGTAATCGAGGATGAAGTTATGAATATTTTACTCTATGTTGCGGTGGTGTTGATTTGGGGAACAACATGGATTGGAATTGCCGTTCAAAGCCACTATGCAACACCCGTTGTCGCAATTTTATGGCGTTTTGCCATTTCAGCCTTATTACTGTGGGTTGTTTTACTATTTTCAGGAAAATTACAGCGAATTGCTTTAAAAGATCACTTGTTTTGTATGCTGCAAGGCCTTTGTGTTTTTGGCCTAAACTTTATTTGTTTTTATACTGCGGTTAAATATGTAAATAGCGGTTTAGAGTCTGTCATTTTTTCAATGGCTGTTTTCTTTAATGCCATTAATGCGCTTATCTTTTTTAAACAGAAACCTTCTCCAAACTTTGCGCCAGCTGCAATTTTAGGACTCATAGGTATTGTTTTACTGTTTTGGCATGACCTGATTAATAGCCAGTTTAATGCACAGTTATTAATGGGTATCGGACTATGTGCAATAGGCACTTACGGTTTTTCTTTAGGAAATATGATTAGTGTTAGACACCAAAAACGTGGTCTAAATATCTTTTCAACAAACTGTTATGCCATGAGCTATGGGGCATTGGTGATGTTAAGCCTAGCTTTATTTACAGGACAAGATTTAATGCCACCGATGAATTTCCCATTTTTAAGTTCGGTACTTTACTTAGCTGTATTTGGTACGGTTATTGGGTTCTCTGCTTATTTTTCTCTGGTTGGACGAATTGGCGCAGCCAAAGCAGCTTATAGCACGTTGCTCTTCCCTTTAGTTGCTTTAACAGTTTCTACTTTCTTTGAAGGATATGAGTGGACTTTAAATGCTGTACTTGGAATTTTATTAATTTTACTTGGCAATTACTTAATGTTTAGTAAGTTAGAAATTGGAAAAAAGTTATTTAATAGTCAAAAAAGTTGTGAGAAGCAGGCCTAAGCCTGCTTTTTTATAAATCATAATTAATTTTAACAGCCCGTTTTTAGCAATAACTCGAAATCTTTTAAAGCTGCAGCTGCTGTAGCTAAAGGCGCAGATGCCCCTCCACTGACCACAAACTCACCCATCTCTTGCGTTAACACTCGTATGCATTTATTAGAACCTTGCAGATGAGCAAAAGGATGATTTGCTGCAACTAGTCTTAATTCAACACCCGTTTGAATTTGCTGATTTTTAATATGAATAAAACCAACCAAACGAGGAGTTAGATTTTCATTTTTCCAATCACGTATATGATCGGCAGTTACATGACTGATTCCTTGTCTTGGAATATCTTTAATTTTTATATCAGCTCCCAAAACAGTATTTGCCAGTATTGTAATTTTAGCAGCGGTATCCCATCCATCTACATCGAAAGAACTGTCAGGTTCCGCAATACCTTTTACTTGAGCTTTTTCAAGAGATTCTGTAAATGCACATTCGTGTTGCAACATATCATTCAAAATAAAATTTGTGGTGCCTGTAAACACACCTTCTATTTCTAAAATTTGGCAACCAGCCAAGTTATATTCAAACAAATCAACAGTCGGTAAAGCCGCAGCCGTCGCGCCGCTAAAAAATAGTTTTTTATTGTGCTGATGTGCCAAGTTAATTAGTTTTTTACCTTCTACGACTAAAGCACCTTTAGATACTGCAATCGCATTCATGTTATGTGTTAAAGCATAATTTAAATAAAATAGGCCTTTTCCACCTGTCACATAATCACTTGGGCCAGTCTCAATAATGACATCCGCCTGAACCTGTTGTAAAAACTTTTGTTCAGTGAGACCTGCTTGATATTGTGCTTTATCTAGCCACTTTGAAGCTTGTAAACCATCTTGGTCAATTAAACCTGAAGATGAATTACAGACACCCACTAAACGGGCATCAGCTTGATATTTTTGTTTATAGTATGTCGATCGATTTAAAAGAAGCTCTGCAATTTGTTGCCCAATCCGTCCAAAACCACAAATTGCCACGTTAACTCGCTTCATATCGCTTTCTCAAAAATTTATATGATTTAAATCAAAAAGTTTCCATAGACAATTTCAATGCATCATCTCTGGAAACTTTATATTTATATAGATAAGTTAAAATACTATATCGCTCAGATATTTGTTAGATTAACAATCTTAATAACCATATAAATTGCGACAGCAAAAACCATTAAAGCAAAGACTTTTTGTACAATCGTAGGTGGAATAAAGCGAATAGCTCGACGACCTAATAGCATGCCTGCTACACATGCAAGAGCAAACGCACTGGTAATGCCTACTGGATAGTGAAAACCTTCTGCAATATGCATCACAATACTTATGCCACTAATGAGAAAAATAATCATAAGTGAGGTTGCAACAATGCTATGCATATCCAAATTTGTGACTTTTCTAAGCGCTGGTACAATTACAAAGCCACCACCAACACCTAGCATACCAGTTAAAAGCCCCGCAATAATTCCAATGCCTGCAAGTACACCTCCAGTTTTAAAATTCCAGATAAATCGCCCTGTACTTGGGTTGACCTGACACGGCGGGTTATGGAAATCTGAAACTCGGTTACTGATGAGTCGATAACCCACTGTAAACATAACCAAGCTAAACATTAACATGAGCCAGACAGGTGAAATCGTATTGGATATTAAGATTCCAATATGGGCCATGGGAGTACCAATAATTGCTATCCAGATTGCAGCGCGATAGCGCACAATCTTTTTAAGTAAGCCTTCAATAGTCCCAATCAGGGTAGATAGCGCGACAGCCAGCAAACCAATAGGCGCTGCTTGAGCCACTGTCCAGCCTTGACTTGTCATGAGTGCGGGTACAGCGAGAATACCGCCACCCGCACCAGTAAGACCAAGTAAAAAGCCAATAACAATGCCTTCAACGACAAGTAGTAACATATCAAAAGCCTAAAATTGCATATATTTCATTTGCTGTGGACTGCCATTTGATGAGTAAGCAAATTCTCATCTTCTTGCGAAGCTTCAACCGCTTCTCAGGATAAAGCGTTGCTTTACTTATCCTCTTCCACTCGAGCACAGCTCTCGTCTTCTTGCGAAGCTTCAGTCGCTTCTCAGGGTAAAGCGTTGCTTTGTTTATCCTCTTCCGCTCAAGCACAGCTTTCGCCTTGCGCTCGGGTAAAGCGTTGCTTTACTTATCCTCGCTCAGGTTTGACCATCCACTCGCGGCCTTTGAGCATGCCTTGCCAGTAAATCGGTGGCAAAATCTGTTCTTTAAGCAACCAAGCCAAACGAGATGGTTTTTGTCCATCAATCACCCATTTTGGAAAACTAGGAAGCAATTTACCGCCGTAACCAAACTCGGCTAGAACGATTTTTCCACGCTCTACTGTGAGTGGACATGAGCCATACCCATTGTATTCACAGAAGTTTTGTTCACCCTTGAGCTGCGTTATCACATTCACAGCGACGATCGGAGCTTGTGCGCGTGCAGCAGCAGCCGTTTTGGCATTAGGCGCATTCATCACATCACCTAAAGCGAAAATATTGGCATGCTGTGTGTGTTGTAAAGTTTGAGGATTCACACTCACCCAGCCTGTGTCATCAGTGAGTGTGCTAGCACGAATAAAATCTGGGGCTTGTTGGGGTGGAACAACATGCAACATATCGAAATCGGTCTCGACTAATGCTGCATTTTCATCATTCACCACTTTGAACCATGCTTTCTTTGCAGGCCCGTCTACTTTGACAAGTTGATGGTTAAAATGAAGTTCAGTGCCATATTTTTCAACGTATTGCATTAGTGCAGGTACATATTCTTTAACACCAAATAAAACAGCGCCAGTGTTATAAAAATGAATAGAGATATTTTTAAGTTGGCCTTGCTTTAACCAGTAATCGGCTGAAAGGTACATCGCTTTTTGAGGAGCACCTGCACATTTAATCGGCATAGGCGGTTGGGTAAAGATCGCCTTTCCACCGTTTAATTGTTGCACCAGTTCCCATGTATACGGCGCTAGATCATAACGATAGTTAGACGTCACCCCATTTTTTCCTAAGGTTTCGACTAAACCTTCAATGCCATGCCAATTCAGTTTTAAACCGGGACACACGACCAAAGCTTTATATTGAATAGGTTGGCATCCTTCCAAAATAACCTGATTATGCTCAGGGTCGAATCCAGCAACCGCAGCTTTCATCCATTTTACTTTTGAAGGTATCACACTTGTCATTGAGCGTGCGGTTACTTGTGGTTTGAAAATACCACCACCGACCATGGTCCAGCCCGGTTGATAATAATGTGTATCTGCGGGATCAATAATGACAATATCTAAATGAGGTTCACGACATAAAAGACTCGACGCTACAGAAATTCCTGCTGCCCCAGCGCCAACAATCACAACGCTATAACAAGGAATTGTGGCTGGTTCATGATCACGTTTTAAAATACGTGGCACCAAGCCTTTTAAGTTAAACCCAAGCTTATTACCCGACTCAACTAACAGTGCTGCATCTTGTGGAGCAACTTCAGCCAAAGCCCATAAACTGATTGCACGCATACCAGAGCGACAATATGCTAAAACGGGCTTCTGAGCATTCTGATAAAGCTGCTTAAACTCGGTAACTTGTTGATCGCTAATTTTACCACTGATAACAGGCTGATAGATTACGTTTAGGCCATGTCGCTGAGCTGCTTCTTCAATTTCAATCACATTGGGTTGATCTGCACCTTCCCCATCTGGACGGTTACATATCAGAGTTTTTATTCCTTCGTCTGCAATTTTTACAATATCGTTGGCAGTAATCTGGCCAGCAACATAAAAATCTTGATTAACTCGTTTAAGTTCCATATTGCCACCTTATAATTGTGAAATTGAGCCGCAAGCCTGATTAGCAGGAAGTGCTTTATCAATTTGTTTTGGATATGGCAGATTTAAGTTATTCATTAATTCAATAAAATCTTCACGCGAGCGATTCTGACCTAGACGTGAATTATTTAAGCGTTCATTGCCAATGGTTGAAGATAAACGACCTTTATAATCGTGTCCCGGATACACAATAGTGTCGTCAGGCAAGCTAAAAAGTTGTTTATGAATACTGTCATAAAGTGTGCCCGCATTTCCCTGCTGGAAGTCGGTTCGACCGCATCCATCAATTAATAATGCATCACCAGTGAAAACCATATTTCCCACCAAATAACTCGTACAAGCATTGGTATGACCTGGTGTATAGCGTGCTTCAATACTAAGTTTGCCTAGTTTCAGCGTACAACCATCTGTAATAAGAATATCTCCGCAACTTACATCTGAGTTTCTATGTAAAACCGATTTACAATGAAAACGTTCACGCAGTAAATTTGCAGCAGTAATATGATCTGCATGAACATGTGTATCTAAGGTATAGATGAGCGTAAATTGATGCTTTTCTAATTCTTTTGCATAGATTTCTATATCTGATGCAACTGGGTCAATTAAAATAGCCTCTCGTGTTTCTTCGCATCCAAGCATATATGTATAAGTCGAACTTTCTTGTTCAAAAAATTGCTTAAAGAACATGATTTATACCCCGATAATTTATTTCTATCCTATATTTTGCAAATACAATGCCAATTATTTTTATTTAAATAATAAGATTAAAAATCATATATTTAATTGAAAATTTAAAATTAAAATCAGAATATAAACTTTTCTTGATGTTTCTATGAAACTCAAGTATGTTTCAATGAAACGATTGTGAAACATATAAAATGGCAAAGCTAAATTTTGAGTCAGAACAAGATTTTTATATTTTATTTGAGCAACTTAAGGCTTTATTCCCAAATGCGAGTCTGTTTTTAGCAGACACAACGACTCACGCAATTCACTATAAATTTAACACAGATGACATTTCTGTTGAGAGCATGGCAGCGCTTACTCAAGATCATCACAATCAATATCTCGAAATCAATACTCCTAAAATGAGAAAGCGATTTATCTATCAAGAACATGATATTTATATTGCCGAGCATCGGATTATTGGGAAGCTACATATTTTACAGCCGATAAGCAATGAAAATGACATTACAGAACCGTTAGAAATAACAGAGCAATTGAAAGACTTAGCCAAAGTTTTTAATAGCTGCTCACCAGAAATGGCTCGTATGTTTTCGATTATTCAAAGAGTAGCTATTACTGAGTTTCCAGTGCTTGTCCGCGGTGAATCTGGCAGTGGTAAAGAATTGGTAGCAAAAGCCATTCACGATTATAGCCAGCGCAAGAACAAAATTTTTGTAGCGATTAACTGTGCTGCTCTCAATGCAAATATTTTAGAAAGTGAGCTGTTTGGACATGTAAAAGGTGCTTTCACGGGAGCAATTCGTGATCATAAAGGCGTGTTTGAACGTGCCGCTGGTGGAACACTTTTTCTGGATGAAATTGCCGAGATTCCTTTAGAGCTTCAGGCTAAATTATTACGAGTGTTAGAAACAGGTGAGTTTACTCCAGTGGGTGGTGAAAAACCGATTCAGGCCAATGTCCGAATTATTACTGCAACACATAAAGCTTTACGCGAAGAAGCTAAAGCTGGACGGTTCCGTCATGATTTACTTTACCGTTTACGCGTAATTCCAATTTTTATACCGCCACTCAGAGAACGAAAAGTCGATATTCCACTCATTGTCGATCAGATTTTAAAAGAAAGCTCAACTCAACTCGACACCATGCCTCGTCATGTCAATCAAAAAGCCATGCAAGTTCTTTTAAATTATGACTGGCCAGGAAATGTTCGTGAGCTTAAAAACACCCTACTTTATGCGTTAACGATGGCAAATGGTAAGGATGAGATTGAAGTTGAAGACTTACCAAATGAACTTTTAAATGCTGACGATTACGTTAAATTGCCTGAGACAAATACCGAGCTTAGTCCAGAAAATGTGCAAGCTGCTTTAGAAAAATATGACCATAACCTGAATATGGTTGCTAATATTTTTGGTATTAGCCGTACAACGCTTTGGCGTTATAGACAAAAACATAAGCTTTAGCTAGGTATTTGTTAGATCTAAGGCGTATCATATTGCAGTTGGTTAGATCCATTAAATTCAAAGGCTTTCTATGATTGTTCGCGATAAAAGCAACGTTTTTAAACTCTTATTTGCATGGAAAGGAACTGTTCTACCCAAGGTCTTGCCAGCATTAAGTTTTGTTGTATTTATTTCAGCATGTGTAGTTTGGCTTTCCTATTATCATTGGATTCAAATTCCTACTGTACCCGCAATTGGATTTACAATCTTTGGTGTGATTCTTTCCATTTGTACGGGTTTTAGAAATAACGCCTGTTATGACCGTTGGTGGGAAGGCCGCAAACTTTGGGGTGCATTAATTGCTAATGCCAGACATATTGTTAGAGACAGCCATATTCTCACCAATGAACAACGTGAACATTTAATTCATCAGGTCTTAATTTTTAGTAATTTACTACGTGATCGACTGCGCCAGCAAACCGCTGAGCCGACCAAATTTCTTGAACATGCTTATTTAAATAACTCTTCACTCGATTATTTAAATGATCATATTAATGCACCGCAGTTTGTACTCGAAAACATTCAAAAAGATTTAGTTAAAATACTAAAAGACGGCGAAATTAGTGACATTATCTATAGCACGCTAAATCGACATATTATTGAGTTAGGCAATATTCAAGCGGGTTGTGACCGTATTGCTGGTACACCTTTACCCTACTCTTATTCTGTACTTTTACATCGCGCTGTTTATTGTTTCTGTTTCATATTACCGTTTAGCCTTGAAGCAGCTTTAGGTATTTGGACACCGCTTATTGTTGGCTTAATCGCTTATATGTTTTTAGGGCTAGATGCTTTAAGTGCTCAAATTGAAGAACCTTTTGGTTTGCAAGAAAATGATTTACCGCTCGATTCTATTGTACGTTTGATTGAGCGAGAATCTTTAAGCTCTTTAGGACAGCCATTACCTCCTATTATTGAAGCCAAAAACAACAATTTACTTTAATAAAAAAGAGCGATGATTCGCTCTTTTTTACATGTTTAAGTTTCTATTTAGGGTTGTACAATAATCTTAACTGCCGACTCATTATTATGAATTAAGGTTTCAAAACCTTGTGAAATCAAATCATCCAGTTGAATACGCTGCGTAATAAAAGGTTCAAGATTTATTTTACCTTCTTCAACCAGTTTGATCGTCTCCTGATGGTCATTTACATAGGCAATTGTGCCTCGTACATCAAGCTCTTTCATTACCACACTATGCACATTAATTGATGCTGGATGGCTCCAAATCGAAACTATGACAATCACACCAGTTGGTTTCACTGCTGCAACTAAAGTATCTAATACCTTGTTAACGCTACTACATTCAAATGCGACATCGACACCATCGCCATTGGTAATTTTCATAACCTCAGAAATAACATCAACTTCTGAGGGGTCTAAAATATAATCTGCGACTCCCGACTCTTTGGCTTTTTCTTTACGTTTGGCACTTAATTCGGTAATGATGACTTTAAGACCTTTCGCTTTTAAAATTGCCGAAAGCAATAAACCAATTGGCCCAGCACCGCCAACCAGTGCAATATTACCAGCCTTTGCACCACTACGCACGAAAGCATGGTGACCCACCGATAACGGTTCAATTAAGGCTGCCTGATCCAGTGGAATTTTATTGGAAATTGGGTGTACCCAACGGCGTTTAACTGCAATTTTTTCCGATAAACCACCACCACGACCACCTAAACCAATAAAGTTCATATTTTTGGAAAGATGATAATTATCGTCCGGTCCAGTCGGTACATCATCAGCCACAATATAAGGCTCTACCACCACATGTTGACCAATTTCAATATCATCAACACCTTCACCTACAGCATAGACAACACCTGAAAACTCATGGCCCATGGTAATCGGCGCAGATTCGCCTGAAATAGGATGTGGATGTCCACATGGTGGAATAAAAATTGGCCCTTCCATAAATTCGTGCAAATCTGTACCACAGATTCCACACCAAGCTACCTTAATACCTACAGTGCCGGGACTGACTTCTGGTTCAGGGATATCTTCAATACGAATATCGCCTCTGTCATAAAAACGCGCTGCTTTCATTATTATCTCCCTCAAATCAGGATGTTGTTTTAGCGATAGACTATTCCACCGTCCGTTAAAATGGATTGACCCGTAATATAGTCTGAATCTTCACTTGCCAGAAAAGCAACTAATGCAGCCACATCATCTGGTGTTTGGGCTCTACCTAAAGCAATGCCTTCTACATACTTTTTATAAGTTTCACCTATAGTAGCACCAGTAATTTCAGCAAAACGTTTATCAATTTCAACCCACATGTCTGTTCCGACAATTCCGGGGCAATATCCATTTACCGTAATACCATGACTGGCATATTCTTTTGCCGCAGCTTGCGTAAGTGCTCGTACCGCAAATTTGGTTGCCGAGTAAATACCGAGTAAAGCAAAACCATCATGGCCTGCAATTGAGCAAGCATTAATGATTTTACCTTTATGTTGGCGTTGCTTAAATTTTGCAGCAGCCGCCTGAATACCCCACAGCACTCCACCAATATTGATATCAACAATTTTTTGAAATTCATCAGGTGTGATTTCCGCAATCGCCTGAACTTGAGCAATTCCAGCGTTATTAATCATGACATCAAACCCACCAAGTGTCTGCTCAGCATGATTTATAGCGGCATACACTTGCTCTCGGTCACTTACATCAGCAATAAATGTGCTCGCATTTACACCTAAAGCCTGAATTTCCTGCTGCACATCGTTCAGTCGATCTTGTTTCATATCCACTAATGCAATATGTGCCCCTTCTTGCGCCAAGCGCAGGGCAATCCCACGGCCAATGCCTTGAGCTGCCCCCGTCACTAAAACGACTTTATTTTTTAATCCCTTAACCATGTTCAACTCCTGTAAATGCAGAATTTCTACATATGAATCGCTCGTTGCATTGAAGCTAGAATGGATTCATGCATAGCTTCTGATAATGTTGGATGCGGGAAAATCACTTGAGCTAAACTTTCATCAGTTGCTTCAAGATATTTGGCAATCGCAAAGCCTTGGATATGTTCGGTTACTTCATGGCCTACCATATGTGCACCAAGTAATTCACCCGTTTCAGCATGTATCACCGTTTTAACGAAACCTGACGCATCTCCAATTGCCAAAGCTTTGCCGTTTGCAGTTAAAGAAAACTTACCGATTCGTATAGGTAGATTCTGAGCTTTTGCTGCATTTTCCGTTAAACCAATACTCGCCACTTGTGGATGTGTAAAAATACAACCCGGTATCTGACTACGGTCGAGTGAATGGACGTTTAGCACACCAGCGATTTTCTCGACACATATCATGGCTTCATGGCTTGCTTTGTGGGCAAGACACGGTACTCCAGCCACATCGCCAATCGCATAAAGCCCTGCTACATTGGTTTTACAATAGTCATCAATTGCCACAAAACCTTGTGGATTCAGTTCTACACCTAAACGTTCTAGTCCTAACCCTGTGGTATTCGGCTGTACACCAATTGCCGAAAGCACACGGTCAAAAACAAGCGTTTGAACGTCATTTGCCGTTTCAATTACACAGTGGACTTGATCATTTTCAATTTGAATACTTTGAACGACAGCGTCGGTTAAGACCTTCATTCCTTTTTGTTCAAACTGTTTTCTGACAAATTGAGCTACTTCCGCATCTTCAGTCGGTAAAATTTGCTTGGCTAAATCAATAAGCGTGACCTGACATCCCAAATCTTGATAAAGGCTAGCAAACTCACTACCAATTGCACCTGAACCTACAACCAGTAAACTTTTCGGTAACTGCTCTGGAACAAGAGCCTCTTTATAGCTCCAGACATAGGTTCCATCGACAGGAAGCTGAGGAACATGTCGAGCTTTAGCTCCAGTTGCCAAAATAATATGCGGTGCACTCAAAGCCTGACTTTTACCTTGAGCATCTGTCACTTCAAGTTTTTCTTTAGCCGTAAGTTGAGCACGGCCATTAAGCACTGTCACATGATTCTTTTTCAGCAGGTAGTCGATGCCTTGTACTAACTGAGCTGACACTTGTCGACTATGTTGCACAAGCTTTTGAATATCAAAATCGAGTTGAGATACCTGAAAACCAAACTGTCCGGCATGTTTAAACTGGTTTGCAAGCTCAGCCCCTGCAAGCAAAGCTTTAGTTGGAATACAGCCCCAATTTAGACAAATTCCGCCTAAATGTTGCTCTTCTACAATTGCGGTTTTTAACCCGAGCTGGGCTGCACGAATTGCAGCCACATACCCACCCGGTCCCGCGCCAATCACAATTAAATCAAATTGAGTTTCTGACATGCGGATTCTCCTACACCAAAATTAAAGCAGGGTTTTCAACAAACTGCTTAAAGCTGGCCAAGAATTTCGCCCCAACTGCGCCATCAATGACTCGGTGATCACATGACAATGTCGCTGTGACAATCTCACGAACCACTACATTGCCATTTTCAACAACAGCACGTGATTCAGAAGCACCTAATGCCATAATTGCACCTTGCGGTGGATTAATAATGGCGTCGAACTGTTTAATGCCTAACATTCCTAAATTTGAAATGCTAAAGCTACCGCCCTGAAACTCGTCAGGTTGTAACTTGCCAGTCTTAGCACGGGTTGCCAAATCACGCATGTCATCGGAAATCTGTGCTAACGACTTCTGATTTGCTGCTTTTACAATCGGTGTAATTAAACCGTTTGGAATCGCTACAGCCACCGAAATATCCGCTTGAGAGAACTGTAAAATTGATTGAGTCGCCTCATCAAATTGAACATTCACCTCAGGTACTTTAATCAGCGCCGCTGCTGCTGCCTTAATGAGCATGTCATTAATAGAAAGTTTCACTTGTGGAACAGTCTCATTAATCTGCTTACGTAAATTTTGCAAAGCTTCTACGTTTAGATCGACCACTAAGCGAAAATGTGGTGCATTACGTTTTGCAGCCTGTAGCCTTGAAGCAATCGCCTTACGCATCCCATTCATCGCTACAGTAGTAACGGTCGATTGTTGTTGAACAGCACATTGAGTAGATTGTTCATTTACCGATGCAGGGTTATCACGATAGTAAACCGCTTCAACATCTTCTTTACAGACCCGACCACGAGTACCTGAAACACGGCAGTCATTTAGATTGATGCCCCATTGCTTTGCTAAACGGCGTGCTACAGGTGTCGCTAAAACTTGGCTATCATCGGCAGTAGATTTAACCACTTTAGCTTGAGTTTGCTGCTTAACATCAGGCCATTGACCACCAGCAGCTTGTACAGCTTTCTGGATGTCTTGAACACTAATACGTCCTTCACGACCAGAACCTGTGACTTTTGCCAAGTTTACATTGTGCTTTTCTGCAAGCTTTAACGCATGTGGTGTTGCAAACAAATCATCAGGTGTTTGATAGCCTTGTAATGGCTCTGGTACAGCGTAGTCACCTTTAGCTACCTTTGCAGGCGCTGGAGCGCTAGCTGTTGAAGTCTGTGGTTGTTCTGTTTTTTCAACAACAGGTGCAGATGTTTCCGCCTTACTTTGCTCCGAAGGTGCTTCCGGGGCTTTAGGTGCTGAACCACCTAGTGATGCAATAAACTTTTCAACTTCTGCATCAGAAACTTCACTTTCAGCACATACAGCAATAAGTCCACCGACGGGTAAAGTATCCCCGTCTTTTGCTAAAATTTTACGGAGCGTTCCAGCAAAAGGCGCTTCTAATACATTGACGATTTTTGTGGTTTCAATTTCACAAATTTCATCGCCCTTATTAAAGCTATCACCCTCTTTAATCAACCATTGGGCGATCGTGCCTTCTTCCATGGATAATCCCCATTTCGGGATCTCCAGCGTTTTAATTTCGCTCATCCTAAGCCTCCAATGTTTTTCGCACAGCTTGCTCAATACGCTCTACACTTGGAATCCATTCTTTTTCTAAAACTGGAGAGAATGGAACAGGCGTATGTGGTGGCGTTACGAGTTCAACAGGTGCTTTCAAATAATGGAAACCTTTTTGGGCGATTAGTGCAGCCACATCATGACCAAAACCACAGCGTGCTGCTGATTCATCCACAATAACCACACGCCCAGTCGATGCAACAGACTCTAAAATTCCTTCTTCATCCAGAGGTGAAATCGTACGAGGGTCTACCACCTCAACCGAAATACCATCTTTTGCCAGTTTGTCTGCTACTTCATTGGCGCGGTGTACCATCAGGCCTAAAGCAATAATGGTCACGTCTGTTCCTTCACGGGTGTAATTTGCTACACCAAAAGGAATGGTATAGGCATCATCTGGAACTTCGCCTTTAATGTCATAGAGCATTTTATGTTCGCAGAACACCACTGGGTCGTCATCACGAATAGCCTGAATTAACAGCCCTTTCACATCATATGGGCTAGATGGAACTACAACTTTTAAGCCCGGAACCGCGGCAAATACGTTATATGGTGACTGAGAATGCTGAGCTGCCGCAGAAAAACCTGCGCCAATCATGCCACGTACAACCATGGGTGCTTTTGCTTTTCCACCGAACATATAACGGAATTTAGCAGCTTGGTTATAGAGCATGTCATGACACACGCCGTAGAAATCCATAAACATTAAATCGGCAACAGGACGTAAACCTGTTGCAGCAGCACCAGCGGCCATACCGATAATTGCAGACTCGGTAATTGGCGTATCAATAACACGTTCCGAACCAAATTCTGTCCATAAGCCTTTGGTTACGCCCAATACACCACCGAAACCTTCTAACTGATTTTCTTCAGTATTTTTACCGCCGTGCCCACCACGAACATCTTCACCAACAACAAATACGGTTGGATCACGGCGCATTTCTGATTCAATGGCTTCTTTAATTGCATTACGAAAACTTTTATTTGGCATCTTTACTATTCCTTTAGTAAGAGACATAGACGTCAGTAAGGAGTTGTTCTGGTTTTGGGTATGCCGCAGCACGGGCTTTAGCAACGGCATCATCAACATTTGCCTTTGAAGCTGCATCAATCTCGTCTAGTTTGGCTTCATCAATTTTGCCTTTGACTTTCTCACGGAAAATTTTCAAAGGATCTTTATTTTCTTTAATGAACTCGACTTCTTCTTTAGAACGAATCAAGCCAGGGTCACCTTCAAAGTGGCCATAAAAACGGTTTGTAATGGTTTCAATCACGCTCGGACCTTCACCACGGCGTGCACGTTCAATGGCAGTTTGAGCGGCTTCATAGACAGCAAAGAAGTCTGTACCGTCAACTTTAACTGCTGGTAAACCAAAGCCTGCTGCACGACCAGCAATATCTTTGCTTCCTACTGCGTAATCATGACCAGTACCTTCACCAAAACCGTTATTTTCAAAAACGAAAATTACTGGAAGTTTAAGAACAACAGCCATGTTCATCGCTTCAAAAGTAAGGCCTTGGTTTGAGCCACCGTCACCTGTAAAAGACAGTCCGACGCCACCAGTCTTTAACGTTTTCGCTGTCAAAGCTGCACCAATTGCTAAAGGAGGTCCACCACCCACAATCCCGTTGGCACCGAGCATACCTTTATCTAAATCGGCAATATGCATAGAACCGCCTTTTCCGCGGCACAGCCCGTCATCTTTACCAAAAATTTCCAGCATCATGGCGTGAATGTCACAGCCTTTTGCAATACAGTGTCCATGTCCACGATGTGTTGAAGTGATATAGTCTTTGTCGGTTAAGTTCTCACAAATCCCGACTGCTACAGCTTCTTCTCCGCTATATAAGTGAATAAAGCCTGGAATATCACCATTGGTATTTTCTTCATGAAGTCGATCTTCAAATTCACGAATATCACGCATGCGCTTATATGCTGCGAGTAATTGCTCTTCCGTTAATTGCATATCCTTTTCCTTTATTATCTTGATTATTAAAAATCAACCAAGTTTCAGCGAGTCTTATATATTTCGCTATAAATAATAAAGCTCAATTTAATTTAATATGCTATTAGACTAAAAAGTTTTAAATAAGTTTTTTAGCTATTATTTTTTATTTTTCACAAACTTAACCAGCAAAAATAAAATTAAAATATTTTAATAAATTTCATATGATTGCAAAACAAACCTTTAACCAACCTTTATTAATTTATAATATTTGCTGTGCACTATACGCATTAATAAATTCTTTATTTTTTTGTTTACATAAATAAGGTTTTTATTATAAACAGTCTAGTTGCAAATTTATTTAATATAAAATGGAATTTTATATATGGACTTAAAAAGGCAAATAGAAACAGGTATTAAATTAAGAGGAATAGATAAAGTTTCTCGTATTCCTATTAAAATTTTACCTACCGAAGAATTACCTAAAAAACCTGAATGGATTCGAGCAAAAATAACTGATTTCGAAGAAATTCAACGTATCAAAAATTTATTACGCCAACAAAAGCTACATAGTGTTTGTGAAGAAGCCGCATGTCCAAATCTACCTGAATGTTTTGGTGGTGGTACGGCAACATTTATGATTATGGGAGATATTTGTACAAGACGATGCCCTTTCTGCGATGTAGCTCATGGTCGTCCAATGCCTTTAGATGAAAATGAACCTAAGCATCTGGCAGAAACAGTCGCCAACCTAAACTTAAAATATGTCGTGATTACCTCTGTAGACCGCGATGATCTACACGATGGTGGTGCAGCACATTTTGTGAAGTGTATTGAAGAAATCAGAAACCGTTGTCCAGACACGCTGATTGAAATTTTAGTTCCAGACTTTCGTGGTCGTTTAGAAACTGCACTTTCGACATTAAGTTTATCGCCACCCGACGTGTTTAATCATAATATTGAGACAGTACCGCGTTTATATAGAGCGATGCGCCCTGGTTCGGACTATCAGCATTCGTTAAATTTATTAAAACGTTTTAAGAAATACTGTCCAGATATTAAAACCAAATGCGGTCTGATGGTTGGATTAGGAGAAATTGAGGCTGAGGTGCTTGCTCTACTCAATGATTTAAAAGATCACGATGTAGATTTAATCACTATTGGGCAATATCTACAGCCCTCAAAGTCACATGCCCCTATTCATCGTTTTGTCCATTTAAAAGAATTTGAAAGATACACTCAGCATGGAAAGCGTTTAGGCTTTAAAAATATTTGGAGTGCACCAATGGTACGTTCTAGCTATTTTGCCGATCGGCAATACTTTGGAGAACCTGTACCGAAGCCATTTTCAAGAGAAGATGTTTTGTCTTAGCGCAATCCGAAATAACAAAACTTATCCAATTGGCTAATGGTCAAACCCATTAAAACTATTTAAGGTAAATGAAATAAGAGGAAATTGTCACAATAAGAAAGTTAAACCTGTTGAGCGGCTAAGGATACGCCATTTCAACGATAAAGGAATTTCGATATGGATATGTCAAAACAACTATTATTGCCTTCTACAGATAACCTTCCGTCTTTCTTTAGAACGGAAACAACTTCTGAAACAGCCTATTCAGTGAAAAAGCCGTCACTCGATTTAGATGCGGCCCCTATATTTGATCTTGATCAGGAATGGCAACATTCCTTATTTGGTCGTTCAATCCAAGAGTGTCATAGAAATTTGATGCATATTGCTGAAGATGCGGATATGGCAATTGGCGTGACAGATCCTCACGGTACTTTACTCTGGACATGGAGTAGTACACCTATGCGTTCATCTGCTGAACAAGTCCACTTTGTTGAAGGTGGGCAATGGTCTACTCAAGCGGTTGGTCAAAATGCAATTGGTCTTGCACTCAATACACATTCAGCAAGCTGTGTTTATTCACATGAAAACCAGATGAACAGCGTTAGAGACTGGGTCTGTTATGCAGCTCCAATCACCGATGCAAACACAGGCCAGTTTTATGGCATTATGAACTTATCAACTAAGTATCAAAAGCATAATTCACTTGGAATTTTAGCAGTTGAACGCTGTGCAGATCTTGTAAAACAAGCCATTCAACTTCATCAAAAAAACATTTTATATATTAAGGCTCTAGGCACACCTAAAGTTCAATACAATCAACATGGCTTAACACTCACGCAGCGTCAAATCGAAATATTATGTATTCTTGCCTTGTGTCCAGAAGGTATAAACTTAGAAGAACTACACTACGCTTTATATGGCGACCGCCCAGTGAGTACAACCACATTAAAATCTGAACTCTCTCAACTTCGAAACTTAATTCCAGATGTTATCGAGTCACGGCCATATAGACTCAACTGTGAAATTCAATGTGACTTTCTTATGGCTGAGCAGGCGTTAAACTTAGGGTTTACTGCAACCACTTTAACACTCTACAGAGGTAGTTTTTTAGCCAAATCAGAAAGCCCATTCTTATGCGCTTGGAGAGATTGTTTTGATGCTCGATTGAGCCATGTAATTTATCAAATTGATGATATAGATCAACTATTACGGGTAGTCAGTCGTGTGCCTGATCGAGTTGATGCCGTTGAACGCTTACTTGAATTATTACCTGAAGATACACCTTATAGAGTAAAGCTTTTAAAATTGCTTGAATAAAATAAAAGGGAGAATATTGTATAAATATTCTCCCTTTTCAAGATCAGCTTAAGCAGAAGCTTTAAGCTGTATCCTATAGCAATCATCTAAAGCCAGCTCATAATAACGCAATCCTTCTTCAGCAGCATGAAATGCTTTTTGCTGCCAATCGGGGCGGTCATTCGACAAACGTTTAATTAACTCCATGGCTTCATAAGGATGTAAATCATCATAATGCGCATGGGCACGCAACCAAGCTAAAGAGCGCTTATCAATCGTAACTTCAGGGTGATCTGTATAAGCATGAATACCTTTATAGACTTGAATAGACCAGTCACCTGTCGCCCATTCAATTGCTAAGTTGGTGGCAGCTAAACATTCAGCTAAATTACCACGATGACTCATGTTCCATAGAAAATGGTTCACCGCATTCATTGCAGCCGGCGGTCTCACGCTATCAAGCTGTTCTATAGTTAATCCAAAACCTTTAGCCCAATCACGATACCACCGCAAATGGCGTTCTTCGACTTTAATATTTTGAATTAACCAGTCTCGTGCTTCCGTTACACCTGGTTCAGCAAAAGCAGTCGCTTTAGCTAATGCACCAGCCATATATGATGGAAAGTGCGCTACTAATGGATAGAAATTAAGTAATGCATAACGGAAACTCTCTAGGCTCAATCCCCCATTGGCCATTTCAGTAAAAAACGGATGTTTACTGACTCGCTCCTTAACTGGTAAAAGATCATCCCAAAATCGCTGAGACCATTCATTATGCGCTGTAATTTCTAAATTCATTCCATATTGATTTAAAGCAGTCATTGCTAATTTTCCTATTTATATGACAGCAATCATCTGTACTTCACGGCTATAAGTCTATCCGAAAATGATAAAGATACAATCTTTAATCGACCATTTGTCATTTTTTCTCAAAGGTTTGGGGTCTTTAGATAATTGTGACGCTAATCATTGAAATGTCGTGATTTTTATCACAATTAGAGAGTATAAAAATCATTACTTTTTTAAAAAATCTGTATTATTATTTTTAAATAATCCACACATTATATAACCAATACTTTTAGATGGAACTTTAATAAACCAAGTCTCATTTTATGCCAACTTCCAATATAGAGAGCATTAATTATGAAGTTGCAAGGTTCCAATATATTGGGACAGGAACAAATAGATTTATTAACCACACGCGGATTAAATTTCCTCAGGTTTCCAAAGCAACTTGAAACGATTTATCGTTTTCAATATCAAGAAGGTGCGGCCTATGAGTTTCGCTATAGAGCACCTATTATTTTAATATTATATTTATTTTTAAGCTTTGGTATATACCAAGTTTTACCGACTGAACAAGTTTTATCCTGGTTAAACTATTATTCTTGGGTGGGTATAATAGTTTTAATTGCATGGATTTTATCATTTATTAAAAAATTAAATCAGTGGTTTGATTATTATGTCGGAATTGGCTCTGCTTCCGCCGTTGCTATCACCTTTATTTTAATTAACGTTTTAGAAAATGGCCAAGATAATGTTCTTTTTCATGCAGCGATGATGTATGCAATTGTGATTATCTACGGTGCTGTAGGTATGCGCTTTTATACTGCCATTATTGCCGGATGGGTTGGTGGTTTTATTGGTATTTTAGTCAGTACTTATGTAAAAGGTGACATTGATTGGACCTTTTTAAACCGTACATATACGTTTAGTAGTTTCTTAGGGATGACCCTTGCTTACGCAACAGACCGTCAACACCGAGAAAACTATTTACAAAACTGTATGATTGAGCTCAACCGTATTGAACTTATGCAACAAGCGCAGCAGCTATCTTTGCTTTCACAACAAGATGCTTTAACTGGGCTTGCTAACCGACGTTATCTTGATGAAACACTAGATAATGAATGGCGACGTGCACTACGCCATGAGACATCACTTACTATTATGATGGTTGATATCGACTTCTTTAAGTCATATAACGACACCTTGGGCCATCTTAAGGGTGATCAGTGCTTAAGAGATATTGCTACTGCAATTTCATCTATTGCCGCTCGCAGTGGAGATTTGGTTGCTCGTTATGGTGGTGAAGAGTTTTTACTTCTTTTCCCTATGACAAACCCGCAACAGGCTCAAATTCAAGTTGAAAGATTAATGAATGCAATTAAAAAAATTGCAATTGTTCATCCATGTAGTAGCGTTTCACCATACGTAACCATTAGTGTGGGTGTGGCAACTACTGTTCCGCGTTTAAATGATTCAATTTCTGCCTTTGTTAGCCGCGCAGACCATGCACTCTATCAAGCAAAAACAAATGGTCGTAATCAATATCAAATTGCTGTAAATGAAGAACAAATTGTAGACTTAACTTAATTATCCATAATTCTATATAATTAAAAAAATTGCTATCAATAAATAAAAAGCCACATACTTTAAATTATGTGGCTTTTCTTAATTCAACCAGAGATATGACTAAGGTTCAATCGGAGCAAATGGAGGAACAACATCTGCATTTTGAGCACGATGGCGTAGGAAATGATCCATTAAAACAATAGCCAACATTGCTTCCGCAATTGGAGTTGCTCGAACGCCGACGCACGGATCATGACGGCCTTTAGTTAATACATCAGTATCTTCACGATTTAAATTAATCGTTTTCCCTGGAGTAGTAATACTTGCTGTTGGTTTTAGGGCAATCGCTACACGAATGGTTTGACCACTTGAAATACCACCCAAAATTCCACCAGCATGATT
Organism: Acinetobacter sp. WA-87; assembly: GCF_039938935.1. Classification (NCBI taxonomy): domain Bacteria; kingdom Pseudomonadati; phylum Pseudomonadota; class Gammaproteobacteria; order Moraxellales; family Moraxellaceae; genus Acinetobacter; species Acinetobacter sp. WA-87. The sequence continues at coordinate 410,150 of NZ_JBDUVF010000001.1, forward strand.
TGCTAAGAAGCCATGACTCGTCAATTCGTCACGTGTTTCATGACCAAACTGTCCAGCAACTGCAAAACCATCACCAATTTCCACACCTTTCACCGCATTAATACTCATCATTGCATGTGCAATGTCAGCATCTAAACGGTCAAAAACAGGTTCGCCCCAACCCACAGGAACTTTCTCAGCTAAAATTTCTAGTTTAGCGCCACAGCTTGTGCCTTGTTCACGTAAAGAAGTAACCAATGCTTCAAAGCGAGAAACAGCATCTACATCGCCACAGAAAAACGGATTATTTGGAACTTCATTCCAATCTAGTTTCTCGGTAACTTCATTACCAATTTGAGTGACGTGACCACGAATCAAGACACCAAATTTTTCTGCTAAATATTTCTTCGCAATAGCACCTGCTGCAACACGCATAGCAGTTTCACGAGCACTTGAACGACCGCCACCACGATAATCACGGAAACCATACTTTTGTGTATAGGTATAATCCGCATGACCCGGTCTAAAGGTTTGCGCAATATTTCCATAATCTTTCGATTTTTGGTCAGTATTACGAATGAGTAAACCAATTGGAGTACCTGTGGTTTTCCCTTCAAATACACCTGAAATAATTTCAACCTGATCAGGTTCTTTGCGTTGAGTTGCAAATTTCGATGTACCAGGCTTACGGCGGTCCAAATCTATTTGCAGATCTTCTTCAGTCAATGCAAGGCCCGGTGGCACGCCATCAACAATTGCCATTAAGCCAACACCATGTGATTCACCACATGTAGTTACACGAAAGAGTTGTCCAATAGTGTTCCCTGCCATACGTACAACTCCTTAAGATTGTTCTGCAAATAATTTTCTATAACGACGACATTGCTCAGCAGTCAAAGCAAAAATACCTGAACCGCCTTTTTGGAAAGTAAGCCAGTTGAAGTCAATTGTATTGAAGTTCTGACGCATTGCCCATTCAGAGTTACCCACTTCAATGACAATTAAACCATCTTCTGTCAAATAATCTGCTGCTTGAGCAAGCATTTTACGAACTAAGTCTAAACCATCTTGACCCGCTGCCAATGCAAGTTCAGGCTCATGTAAAAACTCTTCTGGTAGGTCAGCCATATCTTCGGCATCAACATATGGCGGGTTACTTACAATTAAATCGTACTGATTTTCAGCTGGAATCTTGGCGAATAAATCAGATTCAAGTAACGCAACTTGATATTGCTTATTGTGGTGTTCAACATTAATTGAGGCTACTTCTAAAGCTTCTTTAGAAATATCTGTTGCATCCACTTCAGCATCTGGATAAGCATAAGCTAAAGCCACAGCAATACAACCAGAACCTGTACACATGTCTAAAATACGTTGCGGAGTCTTAGGTTTGGTATTTTCTGGTAAGTTGTTGAGCGCTTCACGCATTTGACCATTTTCATCTAAGCAATATGGTGCAAAACGTTGCTCAATTAACTCTGCAATTGGTGAACGAGGAATAAGTACGCGTTCATCAACATAAAATGGCTTATTGAAGAAGTAAGCTAAATTTAATAAATAAGAAGTTGGAATACGGTCATTAATACGACGCTCCAGCAAGCTTAAGAATTCTGCTTTTTCACTTGGTAAAAGCTTAGCATCTAGAATTTCTGCATCTGCTGACCATTCAAGAGATAAGGTTTGTAAAACTAATGCAGAGCTTTCTGCAAAATAATCTTCAGTACCTTGTCCTAAATGTGCATCATGTTGACGTAATGCTGATACCCCAAAACGAATAAAGTCTCGAATTGTTGATAAATTTTCAGCAGCTTCCTGTAAATGTTCAGGGCTAATCGTCGGTCGCTCCACTTAGGCGTCTCCAAAGGCAAATTTTGCAAAGTGACTATTCTACTGAGTGAGACAAAGCAACGCAACGCTTTGCCTTATGAACCAGTGTTTTACATCTCAATCTAAAGAAATCACGGCTTTAAATTAGAATACTTTGTTTTAATTAAGAAATAATGAACTTTATAAGTAGCGCAATATGTAGTCTCTGAAACAAAAAAAGCGGCCTTTAAATACTGACCGCTTATGAACTCTAGTTGGCTTAAAGCTTAAGCTTTTCTGCAACATAATCGGAGTCTTTATCTCCACGTCCAGAAAGATTCACCACAATCATGGTTTCTTTCGGCAGCTTTGGTGCTTCACGAATTGCCCAAGCCACCGCATGTGAGCTTTCAAGCGCTGGAACAATTCCTTCTACACGAGAAAGTGTCATAAAAGCATCTAAACATTCTTCGTCGGTTGCAGTGCTATATTCAACACGACCTAAATCTTTTAAAAAACTGTGTTGTGGCCCAACACCCGGATAGTCTAGTCCTGAAGCAATAGAATGCACTGGTAAAGGTTCACCAGCCTCATTTTCAAGCACATAACACGCCATACCATGAATTTGGCTTGGTTTACCTAAAGTTAAGGTTGCCGAGTGCATATTGGTGTCTAACCCATGTCCAGCTGGTTCAACCCCAACGAGTTTTACATCCGAATCATTTAAAAATGCTGTAAACGCACCGATAGCATTTGAACCGCCACCAACACATGCCACCACATAATCTGGATTTTTACCAAAGCGATGGTGCGTTTGATCTTTAATTTCATTACCAATAATAGATTGAAAATCTCGAACCATTTTAGGAAATGGATGTGGTCCAACCACAGAACCAATGGCATAAATAAAGTTTTTAGGGTCTTTTAAATATTCTTCAAATGCGCTATCTACCGCATCTTTTAAGGTTGCTGTACCACGTGTAACTGCCACCAAATGTGCACCCAAAATTTTCATTTTGACAACATTTGGATGTTCTTTTTCAATATCAACTTGACCCATGTGAATTTCACACGGAATACCCACTAAAGCACACGCTGTTGCCAAAGCAACTCCATGTTGACCTGCTCCAGTTTCAGCAATGACTTTCTTTTTGCCCATATATTTAGCAAGTAAAGCTTCACCTAAGCAGTGATTAATTTTGTGGGCACCCGTATGATTTAAGTCTTCACGCTTTAAATAAATTTGTGCGCCGCCTAGCTGTTCTGAAAGACGTTTTGCATAAAATAAAGGACTAGGACGACCTACATAATTCGTAAAGAGGTCTGATAGTTCATTTTGAAATTCAGCTGTATGGCGAATTTCTTCATAAGCAACATTAATTTCATCCATTGCTTCTTTTAAATGTGGAGGAATAAATTGCCCTCCATACTCACCAAAAAATCCTTGTTCATTCGGTAAAGCAATACCATTAATTTGATGTTGCATATCATCCCTCTTTTTAAATTATTAAAGTTATCAAGTTTATCGAGAAAGGTAACGCGTTAAATCCTCAATGCCTTTTAGGGTCATTGGATACATATGGTTTTCAAAAATCTCTTTAATCCAACCAATTGTTTGTGTGTAATGCCAATACCCTTCTGTTTCAGGGTTTAACCATGCTGTTTTATCAAAATGCTGACGTAAGCGGCGTAACCAAATTTCACCTGCCTCATCATTCATATATTCAACCGAGCCACCTACCGATTTCAGCTCATACGGTGCCATACTGGCATCACCGACTACAATTACCCGATAGTCGCGTCCGTAAGTATGAAACAAATCCCATGTATTCATACGCGTAGCTGTTCTTCGATAGTTATCTTTCCAAACATAGTCATAGAGACAATTGTGGAAATAAAAGTATTCCAGTGTTTTGAATTCTGTTTTAGCTGCGCTGAATAACTTTTCACATTGGGCAATATGAGCATCCATTGAACCGCCCACATCAAACAACATCAATACTTTGATTCGATTACGGCGCTCTGGCACCATTTGAACATCTAAAATACCTTGCTTGGCTGTTTCCCGAATTGTTCCATCAACATCTAGCTCTTCAGCTGCACCTTGACGAGCAAATTTGCGTAAACGTCGTAACGCAATTTGCATCTGACGAGTTCCAAGGACTTGGTCGTCATCTAGGTTTTGGTATTTACGCTGTTCCCAGACTTTAACCGCCGAACGTTTACGCCCCGGCCCACCAATTCTGACGCCTTCTGGATGGTCACCAAAAGCGCCAAAAGGTGATGTTCCACCAGTGCCCACCATACGGTTACCACCTTGGTGTTTTTTATGCTGTTCGCGTAAGCGCTCTTCTAGCATTTTCATCAGTTCTTCTAAAGAACCTGCTTTTTGAAGCTCAGCTCTTTGCTCTGGTGTTAAATGCTTTTCGAAAAGTTCTAAATCGAACCAGTCTTTTGGTAGTTTATGGACTTGCTTGAGTAACTCATCGATATCAAAGGTTTCTATGCCATCAAAGTAATCTTTCATGGCACGGTCAAACTTATCAAAAAAGCGCTCATCTTTGACTAAAATGGTTTTAGCAAGCTGATAGAACTCTTCCTGATCGGCAAAAACTAAACCTTCACTTACTGCACGGTTTAAGTCAATGAGCTCACGTGTAGTAACTGGAACACCGTATTTACGTAAGGTGTAAAATAACCGCACAAACATGGGTTATTCCCTCCTTTAACGTCGTGACATGAAAGCCAAACGTTCAAGCAGTTGCACATCTTGCTCGTTTTTAATGAGTGCGCCATACAAAGGTGGAATCGCTTTTGATGTATCTCGATTACGTAATACATCTTCAGGCATATCATCTGCCATAAGCAGACTTAACCAATCGATTAATTCTGAAGTAGATGGTGGTTTCTTCAAATTAGGAATTTCACGGAGTTTGAAGAAAACTTGAAGTGCTTCATTTACTAAGGTTGCAGAGATACTTGGGAAATGTACCGAGATAATTTCACGCATAGTTGCTTCGTCTGGAAACTCAATGTAGTGGAAGAAGCAACGACGCAGGAACGCATCTGGTAATTCTTTTTCATTATTTGAAGTAATAATTACGATTGGACGTTGAGTAGCCGTAATCGTTTCGCCTGTTTCATAAACATAAAAAGACATCTTATCAAGTTCATGTAACAAATCATTTGGAAACTCGATGTCTGCTTTATCAATTTCATCAATTAAAAGCACACAACGCTCTTCACTGGTGAAAGCTTCCCACAGTTTACCGGGCTTAATATAGTTCTTAATATCGTAAACACGATCATCACCGAGTTGGCTATCACGCAAGCGGGACACAGCATCGTATTCATATAAGCCTTGCTGTGCTTTAGTCGTTGACTTGATGTGCCAAGTGATGAGTTTTAAACCTAGACTTTCTGCAACTTGCTCAGCAAGTAAAGTTTTACCTGTACCTGGCTCACCTTTAACCAATAAAGGCTTTTGCAAAGCACGAGCTGCTTTTACAGCAAGTTTAAGACTATCAGTCGCGATATATTGATCTGTACCGGTAAAATGTTGGGTATCAGCAGACATGTAGAGACCTTATTTTTCTATTTCAATGGTTAGATGGAACGCATGCTCTTGTTTGTTGAATATTTTGACCAACAATAGCCAATAACCAAACCTAGACCAACCACAAACAGAATTAAGGATAAATTTGACCAGATTAAAGGACTGTCTTTAGTTAACACACCAAACAGTAAACCAAAAATAGCTGGTGCTACAGATGCATTAGGCCCTTCCGAAACGGTTGGCGTCAATAAAATAGCAAACACAACTAACCAGCTTATTGCGCCAAAAGTAGTAGGTAAACGACGCATTAAACGCCACCAACACCACAAAGCAATAAGAGCGCCAACGCCATAAGCTGTTAAAGCAATGATTTCCTCAGGAATTGCATCGAGAGAAGAAAGTAATTGATTTAAAACTCCAGCTTGATCTTCACGCACCACGTAAGCCCTCTGGTTCAACTGCATTTGGGTTAATTAACCCTTCTGGCGGCATCTGAATAAAGAAACCTTTTGTTTGTAATGAGTCTAGAACATGTAAAACATTTACACGCGCTAATTTACGTGTTGGAGCCAATTCTAAATGCATGACAAACGTTGCACGACCAAATGCTTGTAAAACAGCTTCTGGAACTTTTTCAAACGGATCGGCTTGCTCCGTATCATCAGGATAGTTTGGACGAGCAATATAAATGTACATTTCATCTTTTTTGCTCGATCTATAAATATCACAGTGCATTTCAAATCAACTCTTGAACTAAGGACAGCATACATGAAAAAAAACAACAGACACACGCAGGTTTGTTTACGCATCAGTCGTTTTTTCTTTTCTTGCGAAATATTAACCCACAACAATCATTAAGGTCGACAAATAACTTTTAATTTTCTAAAGTTTTAAATTTTCTACCTTTAATAACCTATTAATTTTACATAAAAAATCCTTTGAACTACTTTTATAAAATGAAAAAATTACATTTTGAAAACAATCAAACTTTAATTTAACTGAAGTTAAACCAGTTTAATTTATTGAAAATTATAATTTTAATTTAAATTCTGCTTTAAATTAAACATTGGTAAGCTTTAACTTATGCATACAGGATAAGACATTATTTAACCGATTATAAATTCGGATGTGTTTCAATAACTATAGATCTATAAATAGGAGGTCTATGCTATGTCTCGTGGCGATAAATCATCTTATACAGCAAAGCAAAAGCGTCAGGCTAAACATATTGTTGAGAGTGAAGTAGATAGAGGTCATTCTCAAGAAGAAGCTGAACGTATTGCATGGTCTACCGTCAATAAACAAGATGGCGGTGGTAAGAAAAAATCACATTAAAATTACCACTAGATACTTCTTTGGTTAACTTGATGACTAAAGAAGTATCCTATTAATAAGCTAAACAAAGACTTTAAAAGACTCTTGAGCCTTGCATATAGTCATTACTCACCTGATTTAACGCACTCAAAATTAAGCTGTCATCTTGAGTAAGTAAGGCCTCATTTAAATGACTCATGTAATTCATTAATGTTTCTTTTGAAGCTTGCGCAAACTCGGTAGTGACTGCTTCATCTTCATATAAGATTACATAACTACGAGCAAATCCATAAATAAGATAAGTCGCTGATTTTTGGTTTAGATCTGGAGATTGTTTTAGATACTGCTCACACGCATTTTTTAAGTTTTTAAATGCATCCGTACCAGTAGATTGATTTTTGAAAGATGAAAGTATTGTTTGGAAGTTCATATCCATATTCCACTCAAAAAGTAAAGCTACAGAAGAAGTACAAGCCTGTCAAACAATATATTGATTTTTATAAATTTAGATTGTAAAAAATTATAAGAAACGCCCTAAAGTATGGGCGTCTGATAAAAAATTTAGAAACTAACTTCAATATTGACTGTTGTACCAGACTGTTCAATATTAGTTGAAACATTAAAACCTCGAGCTTTTAGCTCTTCTTCTACTTGGGTAATATGTTCAGGATGTAAGGCATCTATTGGAAATTGAAACACTGCTCGGCGTTTACCTTCTTTGGAAATTTCCTCAGTTCCAGATAAGATTTTTTCTAACAATATTGTTTGATCAATTTTTACATCTTTAGCATTTTTTCTTGCCTGTTCAGCATTAAAATTATTAGTCATGTTTATCTCTCTAGTTATTAGTAAGCTTTATTTATAGCATAAAAAATTAATTTCAATATTAACTTATTATTGATTTTAAAAACTTTTTAAGATTGCACAAATAAAATTAGAGGCCTCCTCTCCCCGAGAAGGCCTCTATATTTCTGCACCGAAACAAACTTATAGTTATATATTATTTATTTTGAAATTGTTTTTCTTGCTGCCAAGAATATACAGACCTGTATATATACGCAATTGAATTTTTCTCATGAATAAAGTTAATTTAATTCAGCATAGGTATATATAATTAAGATTAACTCATATTTATAGTAATTAAACTTTAAAAAAGTCCACTAATATAAAGCAAAGCTAAATAAAAAATTAAGTTCATAAAGCTGTGCTTATAAAAGAGTCTTATTTTAAAGTAATATTAACAAGTATTATTTGAATAAATATTAACCAAACAAACTATTTCTTAAATACAAAGAGTTTATTTGAACTAAAAACACCTTTATAAATTTAAAATAAGAGACTTGCCTTCTCTTCTGTAAATAGCTCAATAAGCGGTTTGGTGAGTAATTCGTAACGCCATCCCAACAAGTAATCAGGTAAATCTTGTTCGTCACCTTTAGAAAGCACATGCTGATGAATCGCATTTAACCATTTCTTACGAAGCAAAACTTCTTTTGGAATAGAGGTCTGCTCTATAGCATTAGCAATTAACGCATCCATTTTATCTAAAGTTTCTTTCGAAGTAATTTTAAAAGGTTTAGCAATTTTAGCTGGCCATTGCCCTTCTACTGGTAAGTCTTTTAAAAGATCCAGAATAATCTTGCCATATTCACGAACAACATTTGGACGAATATCTCTGACTTGAGATAATTGGAAATTATTACGCGGATTCTTTTCGACTAAATCAATCATTGTCGAGTTTCTAAGAACAAAACTACGTGGCTGGTTAGTTGCTTTAACTATATGTTCTCGCCATTCACTCAAATTCTGCAACTGCATTAATTGACGACGCGAATGTCGATAATTCCCTACATCTGTATAAAGCAATGAAGTTGGTGTTTCACTAATAATTTCTTTGGTGAGACTACTGCAATCTTCAACAACATAGTCGTAAAGCCCTTTTTGCTTAAGCTGCTCCTGAATATGGGTAGCCAATTGCATAAGATATAAAACATCATTTGCAGCGTAACATAGCTGTTGAGGAGATAAAGGTCTCGCCAACCAGTCTGAACGTGTTTGATCTTTTTCAATGTCAATGTCTAAACAAAGCTTTAAAGCACCTTGATAGCTGACTTGTAAACCATGTCCGAGAAAAGAAAGTCCAACTTGAGTATCAAAAACATTTAACAGGTTTTGTTCATCGGCATAGTGGTAAATTAAATCGATATCTTCACTACATGCGTGAAAAATATTTTTTTGAGCAACAAAGATTTTTTCCAAAACTCAGTTAAATCTAACGATACCCCATCCAACAAATATACGTTTTCGTTGACATTGACCTGACATACTCCAAGTTTAGGCCAAAGGGTGTCAACCTTAATAAATTCTGTATCAAGTCCATATATTGAACATTGATCCATTTGTTGAAGGACATCAACCAATTCGGTTTGCTGTTGGATAAACTGAAACATGCTTTCTCAAGTAAATGCAAAGAGTGCTTTAAACTCTGGTATATATAACATAGCAATAGAAAAATGCTACTGAATCTCGGATGAATAATCTATTTTTGAACAATTTCCCTAAAAAGAGATAATTTTTTGATCATTATTTTAAAGTTTTTCAATTTAACACCCTTATAAAATTTATTTTTCCACAACCGCTTCTTTTTAATTTATATATTCACTAAGTAATTTTTAAAAATATACTTTTGTCTTTTAAAACTATTTTTAATAATAGGATTGATTTTAAAAACTTTGAAATAAGCACCGAAGTACTTATTTCATACGCATGCGGTTATGAACAGCCTGACTTAATGTATGACTATCAACATATTCAAGTTCACCACCTTGTGGTACACCCTGAGCAATACGTGTCATATGAATAGGTAAATGTTTCGTGGCTTCGACCAAATAGTGTGCTGTCGCCTGACCTTCTACTGTAGCATTAGTTGCCAAAATAACTTCTTCAATAGTACCTTGGCTTAAGCGTTGAATTAGGTAAGGAATACCGATTTCCTCTGGCCCGATCCCATCTAAAGGAGAAAGATGACCACCTAATACATGGTATTTGCCACGGAAACTACCACTTTGCTCAATTGCCATCACATCTGCCGGAGACTCAACTACACAAAGCAGTTGATCTTCTCTTTCTGTTGAGGCGCAAATGTCACAAATTTCGTGCTCTGTTAAAGAGTGGCAAACACTACATTCATGAATATAACTTGATGCTTCATGTAGAGCATGCGCTAAAGCAAAGGCACCTTCACGATTTTTCATCAACAGATGTAAAGCCATACGTTGGGCCGACTTCGGTCCAACGCTAGGCAAAATACGTAAAGCTTGAACGAGTTGTTCAAATCTATCACTAAACACTGAATTTCCTTAGAACATGCCTGCTAAACCAGGAGGTAAACCCATACCTGAGTTAGCTTTTTGCATTTTCTCTTCAGAAATTACTTCTGCTTGACGCACAGCGTCATTAACCGCCGCAGCAATCAAATCTTCAATCATGTCTGGTTCATCTTGAAGTAATTCTGGATTAATTTCGATACGTTTTACGATATAACGACCAGTCATTGTTACTTTAACTAAACCGCCGCCAGCTTCAGCATGTACTTCAGTTTGAGCAAGCTCTTCTTTGGCCTTTTTTATATTTGATTCCATATCTTTTTGCATGCGCTGCGCTTGCTGCATGAGCATATTGATATTCATAAACCTAACTCCGTATCTCTATCAAATATGATTGATAGTCACATAACACTTCGGAACTTAAACTCTTTTATTACCCCTACCGATCATCAAGATCATTGAGGTCATTACGTTTAAATCAAAATTAATCCGCAATTCTGACACAATAAATTAATGTTTTCTATTGGTATCTATGAAACTATTTTCGTTAACTCATCCATTTAAAGTTTTCTATACAAAAGTTTTGAGACTTAGGAACCGGTTCTCTAATTTAACTGACGCTACTGTGAAGCTTGAAGATTTTTATTGTCAGGTTTGTATTCATTTAAAGGCATTTTTTGAAAAGAGGCATTTGCTTTTTCAATCGAATGATCGGCATCTTCAACTGATTTGTTCGCATCATTAATCAACAACACAGTTTCGCTGATTTGAGTTGGTTCATCTTTTTGGGCAAATACTCTATATCCAATTAAACCAATTGCCCCTATAGCGACTAAAAAAATTATAGGTTTAAGCATGGTTAAAACTCGCTTTGTTATTTTTATTAACTTTAGAACTTTTTTACGTTTCGATTTTAAAGTCATTTATAACAAAATGTAGTTTTTTTATTTCAATCGTTGATTAAAAGTAAAAATGAATTTAAAGAAAAGCCACACTAAAATAAGTATGGCTCAGTCTTAAATATCTAAATTATTTAGATTAAATCTAATCCGCGTGAGATATCACCAATAATATCGTTAATATCTTCTAAACCTACTGAAACACGGATTAAACCTTCTTGAATTCCCGCAGCTTGTTTTGCTTCAACAGAAAGTTTGCCGTGGGTTGTGGTCGCAGGGTGTGTGATTGTCGATTTAACATCACCCAAATTACCTGTAATAGAAATAAACTTGGTGTTATCAATCACTTTCCAAGCGCCTTCACGTTCACCTTTAACAACGAAAGAAACAATCCCACCAAAACCATTTTGCTGTTTTGCTGCAAGTTCATGTCCTTCGTGAGTTGGAAGGCCTGCGTAATAGACTTTCTCTACTTTTTCATGAGTAGACAACCATTCGGCAAGCTTTTGAGCACTTTCACAATGGGCTTTCATACGTAAACGTAAGGTTTCTAGACCTTTTAGGAATACCCATGCATTGAATGGACTCATAGATGGGCCCAAAGTACGGACAACACTAAAAACTTCTTCTAAAAGTTGATGTTTACCAACAACTGCGCCACCTAATGCACGCCCTTGTCCATCTAAATATTTAGTTGCCGAGTAAATGACAAGGTCTGCCCCAAATTTTAATGGTTGCTGTAAAACAGGTGTACAAAAACTATTATCAATCGCAAGCAATGCGCCATTTGCATGCGCAATATCTGCAAGTGCTTGAATATCAGCAATTTCAGCTAATGGATTTGATGGTGACTCAACAAATAAAAGTTTAGTTTCTGGACGTACTGCATTTTTCCATGCATCCAAGTCACGTAAATCAACAAATGTAATATCTACACCAAACTTGCCAATATATTTCTCAAATAGAGCGACAATTGAACCAAAAACAGCTCTTGAACATATGACATGATCACCCGCTTTTAGATAAGCCATAGCAATCGACAGAATTGCGCCCATACCAGAACTTGTCGCTACAGCACGTTCAGCGCCATCTAAAGCTGCTAAGCGTTTTTCGAACATCGATACAGTCGGATTGGTAAAACGAGAATAGATATTTCCTTGAACTTGACCAGAAAATTTTGCAGCCGCTTCAGCAGCATTTTCATATACAAAAGATGAAGTCAAAAAAATCGGTTCGCCATGCTCACCTTCAAAACTACGAGTATGTCCGGTACGAATGGCTAAAGTATCAAGTTGGTATTCTAAATCATCAGACTGGTTCATTAAATGTTCGCCTTTACTGGTCATGTACTAAAAACTATCATCATTTTGAGTGCCTAGGGTATTTAAGGTCAAGGTAAACCTGAAAATTATCGCTTAGACTTCAATCAATCTTTAGTATAGTTGGTAAAACAAGATGAAACGCTTAAAGTCCCTTGTCTCTGAACAAAGTCAAATCAAGCACCTCTCTACCCGACTATTCCACCCCAAAACACTGGTGTTGTCTCAAAGCACGCATTACGAAGTTATTGGTCAATTTAATGAAACTCGCATTCGTTACTATGCTGCTGCTCAAAAGCGCTTTAAAGAACCATTAGTATTTGTTGCACCTTTAGCGATTAATATGGCGATCTATGATTTATATCCTTATCGTTCTCTTATTAAACATTTCCAGAATGCAGGTTTCGACGTATACCTTGTCGATTGGGGACGTTTAGGATTTAAAGATAGACATCTAAACTTTTTATCATTTATTGAAGATTTTATTCCTAAAGCCATCGAGGTAATACGAACGCATTCAGGTAGCAATCAAATTTCACTACATGGATGGAGTATGGCAGGTATATTCGTTACTTTATATACAGCGCATAACCAACCTAATTATGTCAAAAACCTTATAGTGTTAGGCAGCCCTATCAATAGTTATGCATCTGGTTATATTGGGAAACTCTACAGAACCATAAATAATGCTATTAGTCATAATAAAAAACTTCAGCAACGTATTTATTCTGGTTTACCAAAGCGGTTGATTCATACTCCAGGTATTTTAAATTCTTTGGGTTTTAAAATTCTTGACCCTAAAGGCTGGTTCGACGGTCATATTCAATTACTCAAAAACCTTCATGACCTTCAATTTGTGCAAGAGCATGCCACATTAAGTAGTTTTTTAAACAATATGATTGATTATCCTGGTGGTATTAATCAGGACATGTTATTCAACGTATGGCTACAAAATCCGTTGAATCAAGGCTATATTCAATTAAAAGATAAAAAAATTGAATTAAAAAATATTGATTGTTCTCTTCTAGTCGGTGCAGGTCGTAGCGATCAATTGGTCACAGCAGATGCTGCTCAGCCATTAAGTCAATTAACCAGTAGCCAAGATGTGACATTTACCCTTATTCCTGGAGGTCATTTAGGACTGATGTCTAGCCAAGCAAGTGCACAAGAATTTTGGCCTAAACTGGCAGATTGGTTGACGGAACGTTCGACTAAAATTTAAAAACAACTACGAAAAAGCCCTGATATAAAGGGCTTTTTCATTTTTTATAAACCATAACTGTATATTTGATCAGTTTCGAAGATTGCTAATATTAGAAATCTTCAACATACAACCGAGTTAAAAAGATATCTTTTTAAATACAAAATACCCTACCTTACTTTCGAAACTCCCGTCTTTTTGAAGGTTGAAATATTTTCTGACGATATCTGATGCATTTTCTTGTAGATATTTAAGCGTTTTTATCTGATCTTCAGGTGTTTTCATACGCTGTACCCAACTATCAAAATCTAGCATGAGTGATTGTTTGTCTAAAGCAGTTAACTCAAAGCCAGCGTCCTCGATAAAGTAAACCCATTCTTTAATACTGTAATTTCTTACATGACTCGGGTCTCGAATCACTTCTATAGTTTGCAAAAAGGTATCTAATATGGGAAAACTTGAGCTAACAATATCAACAAAAATAACGGTACCATTAGGTTTTAAAACCCGGTTTATTTCTTTCATGGCCGTTGGTACATGTTGCCAGTGATGAGCAGAATATCGACTAATGACTACATCAAACTGTTCATCTGTAAAAGGCATATCTTCAGCTATACCTTGTTGTACAAAGATATTCTTTATTTTTCGGTCATTGGCAGCTTTTGAAACAGTATCGAGCATTTCATGAGATAAATCATAAGCAAAAACCAGATCAGCATGATGAGCAACGTTATAAGCCACATGACCACCACCACAACCTAAATCTAAAACAACCGCATTTGTGTATTTCTCAATTTCTTTAATAAATTTATCAAATTCAACCCCTTCAGAATGAGCGGTGCTATTCAAATAACTTAAAGATTTATTGTGGTACTGCTTTAAATTAATCTCATGTTGATTCAACATGGCTTATTCCTCTTTTTCGATAAACTAAACATAGAAGAAAAAACTGATAAAAAATAATGATTAGTTTTTAAATAATTAATAACCTAAAGTTATCAATAAATCGTAAAATTCACTATAAAAATAAGGAAACCACCTGCCGGTGGTTTCTTGAAGTAAAGAACAAGTTCATATTGAAAAATTTACTTAGATATAAATTTTATATTGAATTTTCTAGCTTGCTTACGAACCTCAGGATTAGTAGGTAAATTAAATGGACTTGAACGCCATATAGCTTTTTCAATACTTGATTTAAACTTTGGGTCTTCTTTATCAAGAAAAATAATTTGCTCAATTTGCCCTGTGTCAGTTAAAAAAACTTTAACACTAGCACTCATACCAGATGAAGATGATGGGACATCCCAAGTTCGAAAGATTTTTTTCTGATATTGTTGCTTATATTTTTCAGCTTCTAATATCGTTTTATCATCATTACTTTTTGGTGATGATAATGACTTAGTATTAATTGCGCACCCGCATAATAAAAATATAGAAGTAAAAATAATGATACTTTTCATTTATAAAACCAATTTTTTCAATGATTAAAATTTAACATTTTATCTTTTTAAAAACCACCAAACTGGTGGTTTTATACTTAGCAGCTTTTACTAAATAGAATGCTAGTAAATTTAATATTTCAGCTAATTGACCAGTTTATTTAGTTTAACTATTCAATTTCAAATTCTGTTCACTTATTAAAATGCTACCTCATAACGTGAATTGATATTTGAATGTTCAGGCATGTTAGCAATATCTTGCTCAGTAAAAATTCCATGCTCAGGTACTTTCGTTCCATTAAATGCGGTATTCACTGGAGTAACTGGTGACTTGCTAACATAATTTTCATCAGCTTTATGGGTGAGTGATGCACAACCATTCAGCGTCAGTACCACAGCAAAAGCGAATAACAATTTTTCCATACAGCCTACCCATTGTTGTAAAAAATAAAACAATCTATCAAATTAAACAAAAATTGTCATATATTTAAAACGATCAGATTTTAATCGTATTTTAACAAATCTTAATAAAATGCAAACCAATTTGCATAAAATGTTAAATTGTGTAAAATACCTAAATAATTTAACGATATGCTTTAACTTATGGCTTTTCTACTTTTTTTATTTTTATTATTTACATTCGTGCTTCTTTTAAATGCTCACTATAAATAAGTGGAGTATTTAGCTGTAAGCTATTATTTTGATGCATATTTTATTAGTTTAAAAACAAGAATATTTTCTTCTCATTCAGCCAACTTTTCAGTTTAAATTTATACAAAAAATAAAAAGCCCGCTTTGTAAGCAGGCTCTACCCTTTTGATTTTTTGCGCTGATCATTCAGGACTTTTGCTGTTTGTGACAGCGATCGGATATTACACTTATACTTAAATATTAAAAAGAATAATATTATTTAAATTGATGTTTTTACTCATCAAGTTCTATCGGATCACCATCTTCAGGGCGAATATGTCTTGTTCCGTCATCGGCAGGATCAACACTAGATCCATCCTTAGTGATCGAGTTATACATTTCATCCTCTTTTTTATCGTCTATAAATTCTTCATCTTCAAAATCAAGAGGCTCTTCATCATCTTCAAAGTTTAAAGGCTTTTCTTCATCTATCATGTGATTCATCCTTTTTAAGTTATGTCATCTCATGCTCAATTAAATACCGGATATATTCAACAGTGAACACACATCATTTATGTAACGAACACTTAAGAAATATTAAAAGATATAAAACTAAAAAGATGTTATTCGAAGTACTTTAAGAATTCCTCAATAACAGGCAAAGGGCCGAAACTTTGATGAGCCTTCGCTAACCTACCCATTCATGTTTTGACTTTATACAGAAAGCTTTCTTCGACCAAAGTCCCGCATTCGCTCCTGTACCCGTCTGTTTTAGCCATAAACTGCAATGACAGTAATAAATAGTTTTCATTTAAAGAAATATAGAAGTTTTCTTGATTACATAAACAAGAACCGATGTTACTCATATAGCGTATTTAATTCATCACTATGAAATTTTAATAATCGTTTTAAATATTTATTATGTATATATTTTTATTATTTAATCTAAAATAAAACATAACCAATTGATTTAATTTAAATTTTAAAAAAGATATTGATATGTAAAGCTTTTTTGTATTATAAGATAAAACATGATTTTAATAACACTTGAGTAATTAATAGTCATTGAAATATTGGGAATAAACCTTATATTGAGTACAGGTTCATACCTTAACTGAGGAAAAGCTCATGAATAAATTATTGGTTGCAGTATTCACTGGAATGGTATCTCTTGCCGGCTTCAGTGCTCAAGCTGCAACACCTGAGCAAGAATGTCAAAAATTGCAAGATGATTACAATTTGATTTATGCATCAAAAGGCTTTTGCTTTAAAGACCAAGATGCTAAAGAAAAATATGGTAATGAAAACTGTCATACGACTAAGCCAAAATTCTCTGATAAAGAGCAGCAACGTCTAGACGCAATTAAAGAACGTCAAAAAGAATTGAAGTGTAAATAGTACTTAAAGGAATAATTCATGGCATATGATGATCAAAATATCTTCGCAAAAATTTTACGTGGTGAACTTCCAGCGATAAAACTCTATGAAGATGATCAAGTTCTAGCTTTTATGGATATTATGCCCCAAGCCGATGGTCATGCATTAGTTATTCCAAAAACTCCTGCAGTAACTTTACTTGATTTACCCCCTGAGGCAGCAGCTTACACCATCCAGATTGTGCAAAAGATTGCGAAAGCAATGGAAACAGCACTAAACCTAGATGGTATTGTTCTCATGCAATTATCTGGGGCCGCTGCTGGACAAACTGTCCCTCACGTTCACTTTCACCTAATTCCAACAAATGTTCACCAGCTTGGTAAACATGCTGCGCAATTAGGAGATCAAGATAAAATCAAGGCCTTAGCCGAAAAAATTAAAGCAGCTCTTTGATTTAAAGAGTTAAAAGCGGAGCTTAGGCTCCGCTTTTTTTATTTAAAAAGTGTAATAAAATCAAAACAAAATAAAGTATTTCTAATTCTTATTTGTCATAAAACTGTCATTTCTTCTTCACTCCACTGTCACAAAGTTTACAGATACTTCTTAGCAAGTTGGTGAGCTTCTGTAACTTTTTGTACATAAGCCAACTACAAAATAAAAGTTAGCTAGGCATACGCCATTTAAAAATACCTTTTGGAGAAATCTCAATGAAGAAATTGCTTCTCGCTGCCGCAGTTGCAACTCTAAGCGTAAACGCGGTGCAAGCAGCGCCAACTTTGTACGGTAAACTCAATGTTACCATTGACCAAGTTGACAACAAAAATTTCGATGGTAAAAGTGACGTTACCGAAGTTAACTCTAACGCGTCTCGTATTGGGGTAAAAGGCGAAGAGAAATTGACTGATAACTTGTCAGCAGTTTATTTAGCTGAATGGCAAATTAATGCTGATGGTGATGGTACAGATCTTGGTCAACGTAACCGTTATATCGGTATCAAATCAAATAATGTTGGTACATTGAAAGTTGGTAAATTTGACTCTTACTTCAAAAATGCCGCTGGTAACTACCAAGACATCTATAACGACCACACTATTTTAGATATTACCAACACAATGTATGGTGAAGAACGTCTAAATAACGTTATTGGTTTTGAATCTGATCCTAAACTTCTTGCTGGTGTAACATTCAACGTAATGTTCCAACAAGGTGAAACGCCTGCTGATCCAACTCCAGGCGCATCTGGTAACGATGACAAACGTAATGGTTTTGGTGACTCAGTTTCAGGCTCTCTCGGCTACGAAAATAAAGATATTGGTTTAGCATTGGCTGCTGCTGCTAACTACAGCGTACAAGGTAAATACAATGCTTATGGCCTTAGCAATATTTTCTCTGATGCTTACCGCGTAACTGGTTCTTACGATTTTAGTAAACTTGGCGCAACTGGTCTTGTGTTGGGTGGTTTATGGCAACATGCTGAACCAACTGATGAGTTGACTAAATATAAAGGCTTACAAGAAGATGCATGGGTTGGTGCTATAACTTACAAAATTGGTGAAACACCTTTTGTTGTAAAAGGACAATACCAATCATCTAAAGCTTCTGTAGATGGTCAACAAGATCGTAAAATTGATCAATACGGCGTAGGCTTAGACTACAAAATCAATAAACAAGCACGTTTCTACGGTATTATTGCTCAACAAAAACGTGACTGGCTTGCTCAAGACGACAAACGTACTGTTGTAGGTGCTGGTATGGAATATAACTTCTAAGTTATTAACCATCCTTCATAAAGTAAAAGGGCGCAAGCCCTTTTATTTTATTGTACGTACTAAAAAAGCCGATATAAAAATGATCGGCTTTTTTTAAAGTATATCTCTTATTTTAAGAAACCACTTACCAGATTCATCACATTTTGAATGTCTTGATTTGCTTCTTGATGATCTGTACTGTCACCCTGAGGTGTTAAAGAGTCAATAACCTGAGGTAACACAGATGCGATCGCACCATAAACTTGTTCTTTTGGCGCTTGAGCCTGCTGGGCAACTTGCTCAATATCTGTTGGGTTAAATAGGCTTTGTAATTGCTGGGTAGGAACTTCACTATTACTTTGATTTGGGTCAACCCAACTTTGAACTTGGCTACCTAAGCCAGCGCCTTTTAACTTTTCTAAAGCAGCTTGTAATCCACCTTGTTGTTGAACCCAACCTAAAATTAAAGGTACAACCGCAATTAATAAACTTTGTACGCCACCACCTGTTTGAGGTACATTGTTGTTGCCTTTCACTTGTCCCAATACCGAACCTAATACACTACCTAAACCGCCTTGAGCACCAGAAGAAGTATTACCGCCCATTTGTCCCAATACAGAACCTAAAATTCCACCCAAACCACCTTGACCTGATGCTTGCTGGTTCCCACCTAAAGCTTGCTGAGCCAAAACTTCTACAATATTGCTTAAATTTGTCATGTGTATCTCTTATGCATGATTTATACATGAGCATACGCGGATTCTTATGAACACAGCAAAAGCCAAATTGTTAAATTTTGAAAGAGATTTGCTTGCCTTTTACCAGCGGAATTTATTCCAATTTTCCGGGTTTGCCCAAAACTTTGAGTTAAACCAGTCTGGAACATGTTTATAGGTCAAGATGTTAAATTGCCATAAAGCGAAATCACTATCATGTGAAGTTTTATCAATGAGTTGCGTAAAACCTAAAGAACGTAATAACTGTTCATCACTGCGTTTGCTTACTACAACAATTCGTTTTGCTAATAAATCTCTTAACTTTACTAATAATTGTGATTTTTGCACGTCGCCAATGTTTTGCATTTCATCTGTATCAAACAATACAAAACCCAAGTCATAACGCTGAGTAAAAGGCAGACTTAAAAGCTCAGTTACGGTAAAATAGTGCCATTGAATTGCGTTATTCTGGTCAATTTTCTGGCCAATACAAAGTGCAGTATGAATGGGCTGTTCGTTTGATAAATCGTCTAGCATAGAAGTGATGACATTTTGTTCAGCCATAACTGCAACCCTTAATTGAAAGATGTGAGTTTAAACTTTATGGAACTACAAGGCATTTGCCATAAAATGCATGCAGGCCTAAAAGATGCTAGTGTAACTGATCAACAGACAACCAAGGCAAATGTTGAATACAAATTTGTATTAGACCATTCAGAAATTGATCTTCCTTTTAATTTAGGACAAGAACTAGAAATCGAATGGACAGGTAATATCTATTGCACTTCATGTGGCACTAAAACACCGAAGTCTTATTCTCAAGGTCACTGCTTTAAATGTTTTAAAACAAAAGCTGAATGTGACCTTTGCATTATGAAACCTGAAACATGCCACTACCACTTAGGTACATGTCGTGAAGATGACTTTGCCCATAATGTGTGTTTCCAACCTCATATTGTATATTTGGCAAACTCAAGTGCTCTAAAAGTAGGTATTACTCGCGTTAGTCATATGCCTGGTCGTTGGTTAGATCAGGGTGCAACTCAAGCCTTACCTATTTTAAAGGTTGGATCACGCCGTTTATCTGGTCAGCTTGAAACCATGTTTGGTTCTTTAATTGCTGATAAAACTGACTGGCGTAAACTCCTTAAGGGTGAAGCTGAACCTTTAAATATGGTTGAACAACGTGATCAGTTAATCGAGGAGTTTGCACCTAAAATTCAAACGATTCGTGAAGAATTTAGTCAAAACCTTGAGTTTAACGAGACAGTTGAACTATTAGAAAATGAATTGCCACGTGAGTTTGTTTATCCAGTTGAACAATATCCTGAAAAAATTAAGTCTTTAAACCTAGATAAAACACCCAAAATTCGCGGTGTATTACAAGGCATTAAAGGCCAATATTTAATTTTTGATATTGGTGTTATCAATATCCGTAAATATACGGGTTACGAGCTGATCGTACGTGCATAAGTGAAATTTTAAAGCCCCTAAAATGGGGCTTTTTAACAATGTACCTAAGATAATCTGTTTCTAAATAGCCAAGCTGCCAAAGGTAAAGTGACCAGTCCAAGTATGATCATTGGAATAAAGTTGAATTTAACTTGTGCAAAGCTTGCACCTTCCAAATAAACTCGTTGTACCAAGTTAATTCCGAACCTTAAAGGATTCGCATAAGTTGCTATTTGTAGTGCTTCTGGCATGTTTTCTACTGGTGTAAGTAAGCCTGAAAGCAACATTAAAGGCATAATGAGTAAAAACGTAAACAACATAGCTTGTTGCATATTTAAAGATAATGCCGAAATTGATAAGCCCACACCAACTACAGCTACATTAAAACTCAATAAACCAAAATAAAGCAGCCCTATAGAGCCATTCATGGGAATTTTAAACCAGAACAAAATAATCAATAAAATAATGGTTGATTGCATCAGCCCTACAAAAATTGGCGGTAAGGCTTTACCAATCATAATTTGTAATGGTGTATACGGTGTCACTAATAACTGATCAAATGTACCTTGCTCACGTTCACGCGCGACCGATAAAGCGGATAAAAGTAATGTTTGCATCATACTTAAGGCCGCAATTAATGAAGGCATGAGGCTCCATCGCGACTCTTGATTTGGGTTGTACCATGTTCTTGTTTCAAGGCTAATCGGCAAAGCTGAGTTAAATTTTTGCTGATTAAACTGACCAACAATTTTATTTAGATATGAACCAGCTACAACCGCGGTTGATGAGTTCCTGCCATCAACAATCACTTGTATAGATGAACTTTGGTTGTTATTTAATTTGTCTTCAAAGTCGGATGGTATCGTAATTACAACCAGTGCCTGACGATCATCAATAACTTGTTTGATTTGATCGGTATATTCAAGTGTTGCAACACGCTTAAAAATACCAGAGCCATCTAATTTTGAGATTAGTTCATGAGAGATCTGCCCATTGCTCTGATCTAAAATTGCATAATCCACATGGTTAACATCATAAGTAGCAGCATAACCGAATAAAAGTGCCTGCATGAGGGCTGGTACAAATAGAATGACTCTATTTGCAGGGTCACTAAAAATGGTTAAGAATTCTTTTTTAACTAAAAAACTTAAATGTTTTAGCCAAGCGATTAGTTGCTGCCACATAACTTTATCTCAACCGTTTTTTCAGTGAAAAGTTCGCAGCACATATCAAAACAACGATATATCCCAACAGAAAACCGCACTCTTTGAACCATAACTTCCAATCATCACCTCCCATAAATAAGGTTTTAATTAAAATCATAAAATGCGTAGCTGGAAGCAACTGACTAATAATTTGCACAACCAAAGGCAAGTTGCGGGTATCAAAAACAAACCCAGAAAGCATCAGCGCGGGCATAAAACTTGCCAATAAGGCAATTTGACTCGCCTGAAACTGACTTTGAGCAAAGCCTGATATAGTTAAACCAAGTAATAAAGAAACAACTAAATAGAGAAATGAAGCAGACAAAATTGAGAATAATGAACCGCGCATAGGAACTTCAAAAATAAAATATGCAGCAACAAGACAGATTATGATATCAATCATGCCGACCACCACATAGGGAATGAGTTTTGCTAATACAATTTCAAATGGCCGTACAGGCGTAACAAATAAAGCTTCTAGAGTTCCCCGTTCTCTTTCACGGGCAATGAGCAGCCCTGTTAAAAATGCGCCAATTAAAGTTAAAATGAGCACCATTAAGCCAGGGACTAAAAACCACGTACTGTTACCAGATTCATTAAACCATATTCGTTGTTCAATATTAACGGCGCTTGACGTTGCTAATATTTGCCCACGGTCAACTTGTATAGACGGCGCGGTAGCTAAAGCACCTGCAACATAACCTTCTAATGCTGTTGCTATGGTGGTGGATGTACCATTTAATAATAGTTGAACCTTTGCATTACCTTGCTGTGCCTGAGTGGCGAAATCTGAAGGAAAATGCAAAATGGCATCAATTTCGCCATCTCGAATGGCCTGCTCTGCTTCAGGCAAATTATGAAACTCTTGACTGGTTAAATATCTTGAGCCATTTAAACCAGCTAATACCTGACTGATTTGTGGTGAGGACTGATCAACGACAACGCCGACTCGGGCCTGATTTAAGTCAAAAGAAAGTCCATAACCAAACAGTAGAATTAAAATAACAGGCAAAACCAGTCCAATCCCGAGGCTGCTTTTATCACGAATGAGCTGCTTAGTTTCTTTACGAACTAACGCTGTCAATCGATTCCAAAATCCTAAACTCATTGCAGACCTCCTAAACAGCGTGCCTTAAGGAACGTGCTTGTTCCACAATCGCTATAAAAGCCTCATTCATGTCAGTAATATGTTTATCTTTACTTGCTAAATTGCGTACTTGTTGGGGGGAACCTAAGGCTAATAACTTTCCGGCATCTTGTATGGCAATGCGGTCACAATATTCTGCCTCCTCCATAAAATGCGTGGTAATAATAATGGTAATCCCATGATTTGCCAGTTCACCAATGCTGTACCAAAATGATCGCCGTGCAAGCGGGTCAATTCCGCTCGTAGGTTCGTCTAAAAATAAAATTTCTGGTTCATGTAATAGTGCAGCAGCCATAGATAGTCGTTGTTTATACCCACCCGGTAAATCACCACTTTTATTATGAGGTTTTAAATCGTATTGCTGTAAGGCTTTATCAATTTGTTGATTTAGTTTTTTGCCAGATAACCCATAGGCGCCTCCAAAAAACTTCAAGTTTTCTAAGACAGTTAAATTGCTATACAGTGCAAATTTTTGAGAGACGTAACCTACTTTTGCTCTTGCCTCAGCACGAGCTGTCCGTAAGTTTTTACCAGCAACTTCCAAATACCCGCTACTTGCTGGTAATAATCCACACAACATTCGAAAAGTCGTAGTTTTACCCGCGCCATTTGGTCCAAGTAACCCAAATATTTCACCACGTTGTACAGTAAATGATGTATTGGCAACTGCAGTAAAATCTCCAAAAGTTCGGACTAAATCTTTAACAACAATGATAGGTTGCTCTGATTTTAAATTATTGTTTTGTTCTAATTGAAAAGCTTGCTCAGAAATAGGTATATGTTTTGGTTGCTTTTGAGTCTGCTGCAACAGCAGCATAAACGCATCTTCAAGTTCAGGTGGTCGTGTATTGGCTTTTAGCCCTTCAGGTAAAGTATCGGCTGATAGCTCTTTTTGACGACTAATAAAGTTGACTTGTTCACCCTTTGGAACAGCATCAATAATGTCAACAGAATTTCCAAGCAATTGAGCTTGTAAAGTCCGTGCCTTAATTTGCTCTGAAAGTTTTACTTGCCATGTTTGTCCATGCGCTATTTCTTTTAATTGCTCAGGTGAACCTTGCTTTAAAATTTTGCCCTCATACATGATATACACGTAGTCACACTTTTCTGCTTCATCCATATAAGCTGTACTTATAATAACGCTTAAGCTTTCCTCTTGAACAAGCTGTTCAATAATGATCCATAAATCTCGTCTTGATAAAGGGTCCACCCCAACACTAGGCTCATCAAGTAACAGTAACTCTGGGGAACGAACTAAAGTACATGCTAGCCCTAGTTTTTGTTTCATCCCGCCAGAAAGTTGGCCTGCTAGACGCTCAGTGAATTGAGCAAGATCCGTTATGTCCAATAACCGCTTAAACCTTTGCGCCCGTACATCCTTTGGAACGCCATGTAAGTCGGCATATAAATCTAAATTTTCCTGTACGCTTAAATCTTCATAGAGTCCAAAGCGTTGTGGCATATAACTAATGCGGTCTTGTACAGCTTGCGGATTTTTACTCACGTCAATTCCAAGTACATTTAATGAACCCGAAGTGGCTTTATATAGTCCTGCAATTAATCTTAATAAAGTTGTTTTCCCCGAACCATCTGGACCAACTAAAGCTGTAAGCTCTCCTTTGTTAATTTGCATATTCAAATCAACAATTGCACTAATATCGGCTGACTTTTTACTCTCAGCCTTAAAAGTCATGAATAAATTTTTAACTTGAACCACTACTTTTTCATCAGCCATGAGCTTTCTCACCTGAAGCAAGTAGTACTTTTACAGTCACAGGTTGGCCCATTTTTAATTGATCATTCGGATCATTTACATAGACCCTAACCTCATAAACCAGTGTTGTTCTAATCTCTTCGGTCTGTACTGTTTTAGGGGTGAACTCAGCCACTGAAGATATATAGCCAATTTTTCCATTGATAGGCTGATTTGGGTAAGAATCTCGAATGACCTGCGCCGTACCCCCCATATGAATGGAACTTAAATCTTTTTCATTTGCATATACACGAACCCATTTAGGGTCAGTCAAAGCCAATGTATAAACTGCCTTTTGCGCAGTGGTCATATCTCCAACTTCTTGTAGTCGTGCTCTCACCACTGCATTTACAGGAGACTTTAGTTCAGCTTGACTAAGGTTATAGTTGATTAGATCTAAATTAGCTTTGGTTGCGTCATATTGTGCTTTGGTTGCTTCCCGATCCTCTTGTCTAGCCCCTTTAATGATCAATTCTAAATTAGCTTGTCTTTCACGGACTGCTGCTTCAGCACTATGTTGATTGCTTTTGGCATAGTCGAGCTCTTGTTGGCTTATTGCCCGACCATCGGTACTGTTCACCAATATTTGCAACCTTTGCAAGTTTTTGCTGGCTTTATCTAAGTCAGCCTGTGTAGAAGCAAGTTGTGCTTTTGCTTGACTAATTTCTTCTGGCCGAGCTCCGACTTGTTGTTTAACAATTGCCTCTTGTTGAGCTTTAAGTTGTGCTTGAGCTTGCTTAGCCTGAATTTCTAAAGAATTGGTATTCAGGGTCGCCAGTACTTGACCTGCTTTAACTTTATCGCCTTCTTGAACTAAGAGTTTCTCTATACGGCCAGACTGTTCAAATGCGAGGGAAACTTGGCGAATATCCACGTTTCCATATAGAGTCAAATCATTATCTTTTTGATTCTTATTATTATATTTCCATACCCAGAAGCTGATGATAACCAGAGCTAAAATAACTAGGACTATGGCAATCACTTTTTTATTCATCTTATTATCCTTCTTATTAAATTCAAATTTTCTTAGTTTAAATTCAATTTAAATTTAAATTACTCCAATCTTTGAATAAAAGATATACTTTTATGGTGAATGAAAATTAGGTTTAAACATGTCCAGATCTAGACGAAGTGATGGTGACTTAACCAAGTCTAAAATTATTGAAGCAGCAGGACCACTAATTGCCCAATATGGTTTTGCAAAGACAGCGAACAAAATAATTGCTAGCGCTGCCAATGTCGATTTAGCTGCAATTAATTATCATTTTGATGGTCGAGATGGTTTATATCAAGCAGTTTTGGTGGAAGCGCATGCTCACTATCTTGATGAACAATACTTACTGGAACTTGTCGAGAGTACATGCTCTCCCGAAGAAAAATTAAGTTTACTACTTGAAACTTTATTGCATAAATTAACTGAAAAAGATATTTGGCATGGCAAAGTCTTTATTCGTGAACTCTTTTCACCTTCTGAGCATTTATTAAATTTTATTGAATTTGCAGGTATGAGAAAATTTTTTCTTATTCGTAAGCTCATTAGTCAAGTTGCAGGTTTAGATGAAAATGATCCAGCTGTTTTGCCTTGTATTTTAAGCGTGATGACACCTTGCATGATGCTCATTATCGCTGGACCAAATGCTCAAGCACCTGAGCCGCTTAAAAATATTGCTCAGATGCCATTGCATGATTTAGTTGAACATTTTAAAAAATTTTCATTGGCAGGATTAAAAGCAATTAGCCAATCAAATCTTAAAAATTAGCTATTTAAACATTGCAAAATGGCCTGTACCGGATCTTCTGTATTTCCAGAAATAAGCTGTTTATGCATAGTTAAATGTTGCATCACTTGAATTTGAGCTGTTTCAACATTCATCAGTTTTTCTATTTCAGCAGCTAAATTTTCCGGTGTTGCATCTGCCTGAATCAGCTCTTCAATGACTTTCTTACCCGCAATAATATTCGGTAAAGAATAATAAGGAATTTTCACCAAAAGCTTAGCAATTATATAGGTCAACCAATGCAACTTATAGAAAGTGACCATCGGTCTATGCATTAACATTGCTTCTAAAGTCGCCGTTCCAGAAGCTAACGCAATAATATCACTTGCATTCATGACCATACGGCCAATTTTAGATTCACTATCAGTATTTTCTAAAATATGAATAGAAGCCTTTAAATGAGGTGCTAGTTGTTGAACACCCTGCTCAATCTGTTGCTTACGGGCATCATTAATTGCCGGAATTAAAAACTGGATGTCTGGATATTTGGTATGCAAAATATTAGCAGCACCCAGCAACATAGGAAGAAGCCGCTCTACTTCACCTTTACGGCTACCTGGTAACAAAGCAATATGCTTTTGATTTTCATTAAGGCCTAATTGCTGTTTGGCAATTTGAATTGGATTTTCAAGTGGTAATTGTCTAGCTAATGGATGACCCACAAATGCCGCTGGAACTTCATATTGTTCATAAAAAACTTTTTCAAACGGAAATAAGCAAAGTACTAAATCGATACTTTGTTTAATGCCGTGAACACGTCCTTGGCGCCACGCCCAAACAGATGGACTGACATAATGAACTGTTTTTATTGGAAGATTCTTTTCTTTAATACTTTTTGAAAGTCTGAGGTTAAAATCAGGTGCATCAATACCAATAAAAATATCAACCGGATGCTGAGTCCATTGATTAATT
This sequence comes from Acinetobacter sp. WA-87, assembly GCF_039938935.1. Taxonomy (NCBI): domain Bacteria; kingdom Pseudomonadati; phylum Pseudomonadota; class Gammaproteobacteria; order Moraxellales; family Moraxellaceae; genus Acinetobacter; species Acinetobacter sp. WA-87. The sequence goes on from NZ_JBDUVF010000001.1 coordinate 437,707, forward strand.
AAACCATCTCGTACGGCGAACAATTTTTTTAAGTCTTTCAATACCTCAACAATCCCCATTACGGACAAAGTTTCCATTGGGTAATAACTGTTAAAACCTTCAGCAATCATTTGGGGTCCACCGATTCCCTCAAAGTCAGCATCAATTCCTTGCTCACGGAAATTACGCATAAGTTTGACACCTAGCGTATCTCCAGAAACTTCCCCAACTACAATGCCTATTTTAAGTTTTCGATTTGCCAAGTCGGTTTATCCAAGAATTTGAAATAATGCATTCTAGCATAGAGGTTTATTAATCTTGAACTTGCTAGATGCATACTCACAACAACAGATCACCACCTGCCCTAATCTAAAATTACACTCATTCACTATTTTTTAATCTAAATTAACAATGTTATTTGAATTGTAGCTTACATTTACAAACAATAGAATAAATGATAATTATTTACATTATCTTTACCATTATGACCTTCCCACCTCGACCATTTAAACTTTCTGTAATCGCTTGCGCGATTTGTTATGCAAATCTCACTTATGCTCAAGACACAGATGTACAATCTTTGCAGACGATTCAAGTTAAAGCATCCAATGCTGAGCAGTCTTCTGAACAAACAAAAGCATATAATGTTAAAAACTCGAGTAGTGCAACCAAGCTTAATATAGAAGCAAAAGAAACGCCTCAAACTATCAATGTCGTTACTCGTCAACAAATTGAGGACTTTGGCCTTACCAGCACCCGAGATGTTCTAAACAACACACCCGGAGTCACAGTTACCAATCAGGAAACCGAGCGAACTACTTATATGGCTCGTGGTTTCGAGATTTCAAATATATTGACTGACGGCGTAGGTTTTCCCCTCTCAGGTTATAACTACAACAACACCAATCCTGATACTTATTTTTATGATCGTGTAGAAGTCGTTAAAGGTGCTGACTCTTTAACGAATGCATTTGGTGACCCAAGTGCAACCATCAACAATATTCGAAAACGCCCAACTCAAGAATTTCAAGCAAGTGGCGGTGTAAGTTACGGGTCTTGGGACACTCAGCGTTATGAGGCTGACGTCTCTGGCTCAATTCTACCGAGTGGAAAAGTCCGTGGTCGCATTATGGGCTATGAACAAACTGGCGATTCTTACCTTGACCGATATTCTTCAGAAAAAAATGGTTTCGCTGGTATTGTTGAAGCTGATTTAACAGATACCACGTTACTTACCGTAGGTTATAGCCAAGAAAAAAATAAACCGAATGCAAACAATTGGGGTGCTCTACCCTTACTCGATGCCAATGGTAAACAAATTTCTTATGATCGCTCATATAACCCAAACCCTGACTGGGCACATTGGGATAATGAAACGCAAAATGCTTTTGTTGAATTAAAACAGAAAATTAATGATCAATGGGCAGCTAAGCTGACTTATAACTATCTTGATAGTAAACACAATAGTCGCCTTCTTTATTATTATGGTTATCCAAAAGCTGATGGTTCAGGAGTGTCTTTGACACCATGGGGTGGTCAAGAGCATCAAGAACAACATGCTGTAGATTTTAATCTTGAAGGAACTTATAAACTTTTTAATCGAGAGCATGAAGCAACTTTAGGCTATAACTATGTACGTAGTCGTCAGCATGATAATCAATCTACGGGAACAATTAACGACACCAATGTTATCAATTCGACCACTACAAATTGGGCAAGCTGGACACCTCAATCTATAACGTGGTCAGATTTCACTGAAGCAGCGAACTATACGCAAAATATAGATTCAATTTATGCAGCTACACGTTTACATCTCAATGAAGATTTAAAACTTTTGCTTGGCGCAAACTATGTGCGAGCCGAGAGTAAAGGCGAAAGCTATGGTTCACCCATGGAGTATAGTGAAAGTAAAGTTTCTCCCTATGCAGGCCTAACCTATAACTTTACGACTGAATATACAGGTTATATGAGCTATACCTCTATTTTCCGTCCTCAAACTGGTATCGACCAAAATACCAATCAAGCTTTGAAACCTGTTGAGGGTAAAAGTTATGAAATGGGGGTAAAAAGCTCATGGTTAGACGACCGTTTAACAGGTACTTTTTCAGTATTTAAAACTGAGCAAAATAATTATCCGCTACGCAACTCAGACGGAAATCCATTTAACCGAAAAGTACCAACCAGTGATTTAGAATCACAAGGTGTTGAAGTTGGCTTATCAGGTCAAATTAATGATAACGTCAATCTTGCTTTTGGCTATGCTCAATTTAGTATTAAAGATATTAAAAATGGTGGTGAAGCGAGAACGTATAATCCGAACCAAACCCTTAACTTGCTGACGACCTATACACCATCTGTTTTACCTAAACTGAAAGTTGGTGCAGGCTTACAATGGCAAGACACCGTGAAACTATATGACTCGATAGCAAACAGCACCATTAAACAAGATTCCTATGCCTTGGTGAATTTAATGGCAAGCTATGAGGTGAATAACCACATTACGCTTCAAGCCAATGGAAATAATATTTTCGATAAGAAATATTTGTATAGTTTCCCGAATGGTCAAGGTTTTTATGGACCCTCAGCTAACTATACAGTTGCTGTAAAATTTAAATATTAATCGTGTAGCCAACTCCAGTTTAGGTGTTGGCTTTCTTTTTATTTTTTATGTGCCAGTAAGAATGTCCAAAGCTTTAAATCTCCCTATGTCATCTCGCATAAAAGTTTTCTATCGATTCTTAGTCGTTTTCGGTATGGGTTATGCCTGTATGGCTTATTTAAGTCTTGGTCTTACTGGCATTTTCCATTTGACCCTAGACAAACCTGAAGCCATTTATTTGGCAGCATTTATCTCTATTTTGTTTTATGTACTTTTCGTGATTATAGGTTTCTGCATTCAATCACTTTTGAAACTCACTGGGTTATCAATCGCGTTATGTCTTCTTTTCTTTTTTGTGACACGGATGGTGAGTTATGCATAAAGGTATACGCCAATCTATGGCATGGCTACATTCATGGACTGGATTAATTTTTGGATGGCTCGTATTTGCTATTTTTTTAATGGGAAGTTTGTCGTATTACCGTCATGAAATTAATTTATGGATGCAACCAGCACTTGCACAGTACGAAATAAAACAAGATGTTGCAATTAAAACAGCATATCAATATTTACAAAAACACGCTCCAGATGCCAAGTCTTGGTATTTAACTGTTGCTACAGCAGAAAGTCCCGTTAACACCATGTATTGGGAAAAACCTGACGGTGGTTATGGCAATGCCACACTCGATGCAAACACAGGTCAAGAACTAAAACTTTCGGCAACCGAAGGTGGTGACTTCTTTTATCGTTTTCACTATCAACTTTTTGGCATTCCGATATTCATTGGACGGCTAGTTGTATCTTTAGCAGCTTTTATTATGTTGATCGCCTTAGTCTCAGGCATTATTACCCATAAAAAAATCTTTACCGACTTTTTTACCTTACGCACCTTTAAGTCTCAGCGGTCATGGCTAGATTTTCATAATGTATCATCTGTACTTGCATTACCCTTCTTTTTGACTATTACTTTTACAGGCTTAGCTATTTTCTTTTATTTATATCTACCTTGGGGAATGCAAAAGATTTACCCTGAAAACCCTTATCAATATTTTACCGAGATACGCACAAAGACTGTACTTGAGAATCAATCAATTCAGCCTGCTCAAAACTTAGCTATTGATAAGCTATTGAACCAAGTTCAACAAAGTTGGGGTAATCAACCTTTATCAACGATTAGTGTAAAAAATCCGAATACCAACCAGGCGCAAATTACATTTATTCAGCAAGAAGACCGCTCTATTACTCGTAATCAAGCTCAAATTACATTAAATGCCTTAACTGGCAAAGTCTTAGAAGACACACGTAATAATAGTCCTATTGCAACGTTAAATGCCGGTGTCTATGGGTTACATATGGCAACTTTTGCTCAACCTTTACTTCGCTTAGGATTGTTTTTCTCTGGCATTTTAGGTTGTGTGATGATTGCGTCTGGCTTGTTACTTTGGAGCCTTAAACGCCAACTTCAAAATAAAAATAGAAAGTTTCATGTCGGGCACTATTTAGTTGACCGTTTAAATGTTGCCACATTTGTAGGCTTGCCTTGTGCAACCATTGCTTATTTATACGCAAATCGATTATTTACCGCGACCACGGCTACAATCAATTATGAAATTTATAGCTTCTTTTTAGTCTGGCTCATGAGCCTAATTATTGCATTGATCACTAAAAAGCAGCATTTGTGGCGAACTCAATTGAGTATTTTTATTCTGCTTTGTATTGTACTTCCAATCTTAAATCTAAGTTATTTAATCAAATATGATTATATTCAAAGCCTCAGCGACTATTGGACGTTTGCACGTATAGACGTATTTTTATGGATATTTGCAGCTTTAGCACTTTTCATATTCTGCAAAATTAGGCCTATTCAGCATAAAGCTACACAAAAAATTCAAAAGAAACTGAATAAGTTAAATATTGAGGTGAATTCATGATGATTATTGTTTCTACTCTGACTGTGCTAGGCATGTATTTACTATTCATATCGAGCGAGAAATATCGCTCACCGAAATCAACTGGTTATTTCAAATCCTTAGCTCAGAAATCTCACTCATTGTTAAGAATATCCGCTTGTCTGTTGTTTGTTTTGAGCGGATTTATTCTTATCAGAAAAAATGGTTTATCTATTGGTTTTGTGAGCTGGTGGATATTTGCAACACCTTTAACTTTTGCTCTGATACTTTTAATTAATCCACTCAAGCCATCAAAGTAATCTCTTTATTAAAAATAATGATTAAAAATAAAACAAACTAAGTAATATTTGCATTGCTTAGCTTTTTTTTGCATAAGTAAATCATTATTCATGACAAAAGTTTATCTCTAAAAGGAATAAGATATCTGCGTTTCGTGATAAGTGGCGATAAAGATGTCTGGTGCTTTTGAATTTATCTTAGCGGGTATGTTAGTTGGTTTCTGTGTAGGGATTACAGGAGTTGGTGGTGGGTCATTAATGACACCAATTTTAATTGGTCTTTTTAGAATTGAACCTCATATCGCAATTGGTACCGATTTACTTTATGCCGCAATTTCAAAGTTCTGTGGATCAATGGTTCACGCAAAGAAATTGAATATCGTGTGGCCTATCGTTTTATGGCTCGCAGTCGGTAGTATTCCTGCTTCTTTCGTTACCACTTGGGTACTCGAGCATTATTTAAGTCAATCTACGCACTATAAAGCCGTATTAACAATGGTGTTAGGTTTTATGCTGACTTTGACGGGTGTTTCTATTATTTTCCGCTCTCGTATTGAGAAGTTTTTTAGTAAATTCCGCAACAAAGAAACTACTCATAGTGAAAATGAACAATTAGCTATTCAAAATAAGCGTACCTACATTGTGATTATGGGCATCATTTTAGGTGTATTCGTAACACTATCATCTGTTGGTGCTGGTGCCTTTGGAATTATGGCACTCGTGATTATGTTCCCGAACTTGCCAATGATTCGAATTATTGGATCAGATGTTGTACATGCCGTATTACTTACTCTAGTTGCTGGTCTTGGGCATATGAGTGCAGGTAATGTCGACTTTATGTTGCTTACATGGTTATTGGTAGGTTCAATTCCTGCAATTATTGTAGGAACATTAATTAGCTCTCGCATGCCTGAACGTTTAATCCGTAAAATTTTAGGTATCACTCTATTTGCCCTTGGTGTTAACTTTATGGTTCACCCAGTCAAAGCAAAACCGAAAGCACCTGTGGTACAACAACAAGCTCAAGTTGCTGAAAAAACAGGCAACTCGACTGAAAGATAGTAAAATCAATAGGATTTTTCCAAACTGAAATACCATGCGATGTAGTATTTTGATAATTATTTCATGGTATATTCAGTACACAAAACAACCTTTAGTATGATCGAACCAGTGACAGCAATGACTACACATTTAAATTCCGTTTCAAAGCCAGATATCGACGACGTTAATATTAAAAGCATCCAAACTCTTGTAACACCAGCTGAACTTAAGTCAGAACTTCCTTTATCTGATGTTGCTTCACAAACTGTTCTAAAAGGCCGTGAAACTATTCGCGATATTTTGGACGGTTCTGATAAGCGTTTGTTTGTCGTTATTGGTCCTTGCTCTATTCATGATCCTAAAGCTGCTCACGAATATGCTGATCGCTTAAAAGCACTAAGCGAAAAGGTTAAAGATACTCTCTATTTGGTTATGCGGGTTTATTTTGAAAAACCACGTACAACAATTGGTTGGAAAGGTCTAATCAATGACCCAGATATGAATGACTCATTTAACATCGAAAAAGGTTTACGTATTGGTCGTAAGCTTTTGCTTGAGTTAAATGAAAAAGGTTTACCTTGTGCAACTGAAGCACTTGATCCTAACTCGCCACAATACTACCAAGACTTAATTTCATGGTCTGCTATTGGTGCGCGTACAACCGAGAGCCAAACTCACCGTGAAATGTCTTCTGGTCTATCATCTCCAGTAGGTTTTAAAAATGGTACAGATGGCGGTTTAACTGTTGCAACCAATGCCATGCAGTCTGTTAAATATGGTCATAGCTTTTTAGGCTTGAACGAAGACGGTCAGGTTTCAATTATTAATACAAATGGTAACCCTTATGCGCACGTTGTATTACGTGGTGGTAATGGTAAGCCAAACTACGATGCTGGCTCTGTTGCAGAAGCAGAAACTGCTTTAGCGAAAGCAAAAGTTAGCAATAAGATCATGATTGATGCAAGTCATGCCAACTCTAATAAAGACCCGTACTTACAACCACTTGTTCTTAAAAATATTACTGAACAAATTTTAGATGGTAATAAGTCAATCGTAGGTATTATGGTTGAAAGTCACCTAAAAGGTGGCCGCCAAGATATTCCTGAAAACCTTTGTGACCTTGAATATGGTAAATCGGTAACTGATGGTTGTATCGATTGGGAAACTACGGAAAAGACATTGCTTGAAATGCATGAAGCTTTAAAAAATGTTTTACCAAACCGTTAATTCATCTTTTTAAGATTGAAAATTAAGTCCTCATTTTTGAGGGCTTTTTTATTTTGATTGAACAAAATTTAATATCAAAATAAGTAAAAATAACTCACCACAAAAGTAAAAAGCAGTACAGTTTCACTAATCTCAATTGCTGCGCCGACAGTATCGCCTGTAATACCACCTATTCGTTTTATAAATAAATGTCTTAAGTAAACAAGACTGCTTAAAAAGCCAATAATCGTAATAAGCCCTTGCAATTCCCAATACAAAGGCAATAGCAGAACAAACCCAGTTATTATCCATGAAGCAATTTTAGGTAAATGATCTGTCAAAGAACGACCTAAACCTTTTTCACGAACATATGAAGTAGTCAAAAATAAAATGGTCGGTACAACGCGTCCAACTATAGGTACAAGTATTAAAAATAGTGTCTGATGTTGTTCAATCAACACATAAATCAGTACAAATTTGAGCAAACATATGATAACTAAGCTCAGTACTCCAATTGGACCGCAACTTGGATCCTTCATGATTTGTAAAGTACGTTGTTTATCACCAAAACCACCTACCCACGCATCGGCAGTATCGGCTAACCCATCTAGATGCAATCCACCAGTCAACCAAATCCATAAAGTGAGTATGATTGAGGCAAGTAGAACAATCGGAAGTTTAGCTAAAAGACAAGCGGTAATAAAAAGTATGCCACCAATAACTAGCCCAACCAGCGGATAAAACAAAATAGCTCGACCATTTTGTTGCGCCGTTGGTATTGTTTTTAACTCAATAGGCAGAACAGTTAAAAATTGCAATGCAATCCAAAAAGGTGTCATATCCAACTCTCTAACTGAACTATATTTAAAAATAAACTGAATTATGAAGAAATAAAAATGAGAATAGCAATCCCTATTCCCATGAAAGACTATAAAAACTGAAAATCTATTGCATTTGATAGCACTGTTTCAACTTGATGTAGTCATAGTAAAAACTAGTTGGTGTGTAACGTGCATAATTACATGCAGACTTAAATAACGTCTCTTTTTCGTTATAAAGCATCTTCACTAAAGTATTACCTTGGTTATTTTGATAAATATCCCACTGTACATTGGCTGCCATAGGTGAAACTACTTCACCACGCCATGTGCTTGTTGAATAGGTATAAGTTTGGCGTAGTGGTAAAGGCTGCATCATATTATGCAGATCTAAGCTGGTCGCTAGAGGAATAATAATTTCAGCATGTGCAAAACGTAAAACTGCTTTATATGGCTGGGCTTTATTTACAACTGCATCAACTTGTTGAAATAAATCTTGTTTGAGTCCTTGTGCAATTTCACTCGTAACTTGATTTGACTCTGTGAAACTTGGGCCTTTTTCATAAAAATCATTGGCATCATTAAATTCAGCGTAGAATTTCGCAGCATCTAAAGGCATATATTTATCAAAATCAACACCTTTTAACTCATCTTTCATGCCACCAGAAATAGAATAAAGTTCATAAATATAAGCCGCAGCATCTACTGCACTAGCAATGGTATTTTTACCCTTACCCTTTTCTGTAATTTGTTCGCCTTTAGGTGAAGTTACTGTAAAAGCCCCATTATTGCTAAAACTATAACCTGTTGTACCAAGCTTTTTAATAAAGTCTGCTTTAAAAATTGGAGTGAGTACGGTCTGAGCAGTTTTTTCTGCCTGAGTATTCTTCGATAACTCATTCAACTTTTGAGCTAAATCTTTATTGTTTGCTTCAAAATCTTGATAAACCTGGCTTGCATCATAAATTTTCTGTTGGGTAGCACTTAATGGTTGAGTTAAGTCTTCAGCCGCATTTAAGCTATGAAAGTAAAGTTTAAAACGGTCAACACCACCATCTAAAATACTTGGAACACTTGTACTCGATAAACTGGTATAAGACATTGGCATAATCTTATCTTTCAAGAGGGGCTGTTGTTTAATCAATTCAGCAGTGAAGAATTTAGCACTATCCACCGCACGATCTACCCCAGAACTTTGTACCAATATAGATGCTTGAGAGTTTACAAGTGTTGGTAAACGTTGTAATAAGCGATCGGCAATGCCACGGTGTTCTAAAATACCAGTCATGGTTTCATTTCCGTAACCATACTGGCGAATACCTTCCACACCATAACCTAACAGGATATTGGCTTTCATCATTGCTTCTAAGTCAGTACCTAACTGCTCACCTAACGGCGTTAAAGCATTTTCTGCTTTTGCTTGTTTCCATAAATTATAAAGTGCTAAATCATATTTAAGACTTGAGAGTCCTCGTGAACCGTGACGTGCAACTAGCTCTGTAAAAACTGGTTGGAACCCATTGGGTGCTTGTTCATAGCTTTTTAGATCTTGTTGCGGTTTATAAGGTGTTTTGGTTTGATAATATTTCGATGAGTTTGTAGATGGTGTTGTTTGAACTTCTTGATCATCATTGTTATTGCAAGCCGCAAGCAATAATGAGGCGGTAAGTACAGTCGTTTTAAATAAAATATTCATAAGTCAGATGAGGTATTAATAAGAAATGTCCCTAGCTTAGTTTTCAGCAATTACAGTTCTATTAAACGGACTTAAATATCTTTATAAAAATAATAACTTACAATTGTATAAAAATATAAAACCACTATTTCAAGATAAAAGTTAATTGTTCTTCTTCAAAAAATTCGAATGAGTATAATTTTCCAAGTTCTGCCTGCATTTTTAGCAAGTCATCTAAAGGTTGTTGCTGTGCTAAGCAAGACAATAGCTTAATCACGCCTCCATGTGTAACGACCAATGCATGTTGCCAGTTTTGTTTTCGCATCTCTAAGAGTAAATCTTGAAAGCCTTTCAAAATCCTCGTTTGAAATTGCATTAAGGTTTCTGCCTGTGGTGGACAATATTGACTTGGTTTCTGCCAAAAATTTGCAAGTAGTTCGGGTGAAGTTTCGTAAATTTGCTTAGTTGATACACCCTCCCACTCACCAAAATACATTTCCTTTAAGTCATGATTTAGAAGTAAAGGCAGCTGAGTTGTCTTTGCAAGTTGTTCAGCAAAACAAGCACATCGTTTTAATGAAGAACTTACAATGACATCCCATGTCTGGTCTGTAACTTGCTCAATGGTTGACTGCATTTGCTGCCAACCTTTTGCGGTTAACTCATCATCCAAATGCCCACGTAGAGTATGGCTATACTGACTTTCGCCATGTCTGAGTAAATCGATTCTAAATTTACCCAATTTTATCCCCGCTTACAGCAGCTTGGGCAAAGGTAGCCATTTGATTATGTAATACACATGCCATTTTAACTAATGCCAATGCAGCACCAGCACCACTACCTTCACCTAAACGCAAGTTCATCTTTAAAATCGGGTCAACATTGAGTTCCTGTAAAATACGTTGGTGGCCGTATTCAGCCGATTGATGACCGAATAACATCCAGTCACGTACTTTAGGGTTCATCCGCACAGCGCATAAAGCGGCTACAGAACTAATAAAACCATCCACAATAATAGGTAAACCGACTTGTGCACATCGAATATAAGCACCGGTAATTGCGGCAATTTCCAAACCACCGACGGCGCATAATGTTTTGAAGACATCACCAACGACATGTTTATGATGAAGTTCTATGGCTTTCTCAATTACTTCTATTTTATGTCTTAACTGATCGGCACCTATTCCTGTCCCTACTCCAGTCAATTGCTCGGCAGTATCATTTAGTAAAAGACAAGCTAAGGCAGAAGCAGAACAGGTATTCCCGATTCCCATTTCACCTGCAATATAAATATCTGCGTCGTCGGCTTTAGCTGTATCTACACTCTTTTTTCCCAACTCTAAAGCAGCACGGCATTCATCAGCATTCATTGCGGCTTGTTTAGCAAAATTTGCAGTCCCAGCACGAATACAGTGACGTTCAACACCTGCGTATTCATATGCTTCGCCCACTGTGCCACAGTCAATCACTTGTAAATGAGCTTCATGATATTTAGCAAGTACACTAATTGCTGCGCCACCCGTCGTGAAGTTTTGCAACATTTGACGGGTAACAGCTTGAGGATATGCAGAGATATTTTCTTCAACTACGCCATGATCACCGGCAAAAATTGTAATCCATGGATGGTTAACATGAGGATGTGCATTTGATTGTAAACTAGCAAGTGTAATTGCAATCTGCTCTAAATCACCTAAAGCACCTGTAGGTTTAGTGAGCTGGAGTTGATGTTGTTCAGCTTGTTGCTTTGCGTCTAGATTAGGTTGCTTTACAGATTCTAACCACCAGTTCATTTTACTTCTCACCTTTTAAAATCATTGGAAAACCAGCCACACAAAACACAACTTTATCTGCAATTTGCCCTAAAGCTTGATGTAATCTTCCTGCTTCATCGACAAAACGGCGACTAATCTCGCCGAGTGGTACAACACCAAGCCCTGTTTCATTACTTACTAAAATAATTTCTGACTCAAGTGTAGGTAAAACTTTTAATAGTTGCTCACACTCAAATTGTTGAACACTTTGATCTTCTAAAAGTAACAAATTGGTTAACCAAAGCGTTAAACAATCTACCAAAATAATTTGATTAGGTTGATCAATTTTTTTCAGAGTATTTGCTAAAAATAATGGTTCTTCAATTAAGGACCAATGTGCAGGACGCTGATTTTGATGATGTGCAATTCGACTTTGCATTTCAGGATCAAGTGCTTGCGCCGTAGCCACATAAGTCACAGGTAATTGCGTAGATATTGCCGTTTGTTCAGCGAGTCGACTTTTGCCAGAGCGAGCACCACCCAAAATCAATTGCAACATGAATCACCTAAAAACAAATGCTGATACGAAAACAGCTTACCTTGTAAAGTTTGAGCTTCATAAAAACCAAACGTTAAATGCTCAACTTTCAGTTCAAATTCAGCGTTTTTGTATTGTACAGGTAATTGAGAAATTTTTTGCAAAATCAAATCACTACTATAGATGTTTTTATATAAGCCTAAGGTGATATGAGGATAGTAATCTAAAGCAGCAATTTCATTAGAAACTATGCCTAATTTTTGACGTATGTGGGATAAAACATTATCGGTATCTTGGATTTCTACAAATAAAGCACTACTAAAGCTATCAACTGAACCAATTTTTAAACGGAATGATGGAATATTTTCTTTTTTTAAAATTTCTCTTTGTTCTGAGAAATCATGGAAACTAAAGTCATCACCATAAATACTATGTTCATGGGTTAAAAATCCACATATAAATAATGTGACATGATATTGACGGTTATTCGGTTCTAATAAAAATTCTGAAAAATGTGTACGTAAGACATCTAGATAATCAACTAATTTCTGATCATTAATCTCTAGATACCATAAAGCATAATTTTGACGTCCTAGGTGCCATTCTGGATAATCCCGTATAGTCGTTGGCACCATGAACGTCGTAGGTTTTAGCAGCACAGTTTTAATTCAAAGTCACTTAAGTTTTGTATTAAAACATGTTTGCCTTTCAATTGTAGAGTGTTAAATCATTAAATACCTTCAGACATATTGGGTAGCTGTCGTTCTGGCTTTGTTAGTTTTCATATCCAAAAGCTGTTGGTCTTGTTCAGAAAACAAATATTGAATGTGTTGGACCAAATCAACTTCAAGCTGTCTTTTCTGAGTCATATTCAGATCTAATTTTAGAATTTGTTGCTGTAAATGCTGAATAGCAGCATTATCATCAATTTCTAAAAATTGAATCGCATACGCATAACCTAGAGCAGTACCTTTTAATAAATTTTTATAAGGTAAATCATGACCTATGTTCATTTCAATTGATGCCATGACACGTTCATTATAGTTGAGTTTGCGTAATGGATCTCGAGCTACTCTTTGACACGGATCTTTAAATGCGTATTCACATGAGTCTAGAAAACTTTGAGCCATTCGGTTCAGATCTTTTGCATAGTTAGGCAATACAATTGCAAGCCCCTGTTTTACTTCTGTAATTAAGTTTTCTGCAAATGCTTTTACTGAATGATCACCCATAGCAATCCCAATAGATTCATAACCCATTAAAGATGCATACCAAGCAAGCATCGCATGCACGCCGTTCCATAGACGGTTTTTAATGAGTTGAATATCTGTAATTTGTTCAACCAATACAACCTGACGTAGCTTTTCAAGTAAAGGACTACCTTTTTCAACATAAATTGGTATATCCGTTTCACTATGGAATAAGATTAAATCCATACTTTGTAAGATATGACCAGGTTGGAAATTACGACGCATATTTTCAACATAAACCGAGGCGTTGTTTTGCTGATCTTGAGTCAGTTTATTGCAGTCTTCAATTTCGGTTTGTTCTTCTTGCTCCACATCTTCTAAATGCTGTTCAAGAAAATTATGCTTAATACGGAGCTGACGATATAAACTCTGATTAGAAAGTTTTGAAACCATACGATTAACTACGGTGTCGCAAAAGTAATGCTCTTTTAAAATATGCTCCGTTACATCTTCATCGTTGGTTAACTCTAGTAGAGCTTCTCTCAGATGCTTCATCACTAAATATTTCGCACCGACTTTATTTAAAATAATTAGAAAGGTTAGCGGTTCTATACATGTTTCAAGTGGTGAGTTAAAACGTGCATATAATCCTTTTGCAATTATTTTTGCTTCAGCTTCGATAGCTTGTTCGGGTAAACAAAGTGCAATTAAGCTTGAATGAGTATACATTTCTAACATTTGTTGTTCATTGTCAGAATCAACAATGGTCATATTCTCAATACGCTCATCATAAGAAAATTGCCCATAGCGAATACTATAGGTTCCAAACGCATTTACAGCTTCGCGGAAAAGACTATTACGAGTTGAAGCAATTATTTTTCTCGGTTTTGTATATCCATCCCAATGTGACAATATTTGAGCTATATATCCCCCACCAATAGCACCGAAGCCATGTATTCCAACCGTAAGTTGATTCAGACTCTGTGGAAAAGGTTCTTGTATTTCCGGCATATCCATAATAGGAATGAACTGGTCAAGATCGATTAAAAAGTCATACATCTGATCATAATAAAAATCTGCTTTTTCAAGCATTTCATCATTTGGCTCTTTAATATCCTTTAATAAAATCGTTAGACCCTCAGATGTGTAAGCTGAGGTTAAACCATTTTCAGAATCTTCAAACATTAAACATTGCTTAGTGTTTAAATTAAGTTGGCTTGCTGCTTTTAAAAATATTTCGGGATGTGGCTTCCCTTGTTCTACTTCATCACCACAAGTAATCACATCAAAGAACTTATAAACGTTGGCATTTATTAAATATTCTTCGGCAATTGCTCTACGACTTGAAGTGGCTACGGCCATTCTTAAACCAGATTTTCTTAAACGTTCAAGAACTTGAACTAATCCCTTTTTAATAGGCACGCCGTGTTTACGAATATGCTCAAGTTCCATCTCATCAGCTCTTTTCCTTATTTCTTTATACGGAACATCTACCCCATATAAACGTTGTGCTAGTTTTTCTGCCGTAGTCGCACTTAAACCCAAACATTGCATTAAATATTCGTGTGAAAACTCCTGCCCAATCAGCTCTTGAGATGCTTGTTGCAATGTTTGAAACCGTAAGCGCTCAGTGTCAAACATTGTCCCATCCATATCAAAAATAGCTCCATGAACAGGTTTTCCATGAAAAATAAGCACGTTTTTACCTCTTTTTTTGATCATGTTTTATTCAGGGTATACAAAAAATTGATTAAAAAGGCAGGATGATAATAAATGAAACATTACTGGTTATTTTTTAATCAAAAAAATAAGTAATCTGTTACTGAGAGAACTTAAAAACTCTAAAAGGTTGAATAATGAAAATAATTCTGAAACCAAGTTCTAATGTAAAGATAGCAAGCTATCCTTGCTTGCTATCTTTACTTGTTCTTTTTATTGCGCTGATAATGTTTATTTTTCTTAGGTCCATTTACTGCTAAATAAACCTGCATTATTTTTATTATGTCTTGCAGGTCTACCAATACCAGAAATTTATCTAACTCTTGTTATCTTCTGGTAGAACCAAACTCCATACAATAATGATAATCATTTTCATTTAATAAGTCAAATTGATGTTGCCCTTATTTTAATCAATCAAGGATATCTACAAATTGCGCCGTCAATATTTGCCCCAGATCATTCGGATTTAGACCAATATCTAATCCTCTTTTTCCACCACTCACATAAATTTTGCCAAGTTCTTGTGCGGAAGCATCTATCACAGTTTTCAAACGTTTCTTTTGTCCTAATGGACTAATCCCACCCACTAAGTACCCTGTTAAACGTTCTGCATCTTTTGGATTTGCCATTTGTAGTTTTTTACACCCAACCGCCGTAGCAACCTTTTTTAAATTGAGTTGATGATTAACAGGTATAATTGCGACAAAATAATTTTTTTCATCAGTTACCAGTAGCGTTTTAAAAACTTCATTTACATCAAGATTTAATTTTTCGGCAGCTTCTAAACCGAAACTTTTAGCATTTGCATCATGCTCATATTCATGAATAGAAAATTCGATTTTATTACTTTTTAACAGTCTACATGCAGGTGTCATAGGATTTTAGATTTTAATGAAATGGTATTGATTATATTTATTTTAGAGAAAAGTTTAAAATTTGCTTAGGCTATTTACATCATTTACATGAAAAATCAAACAGACACTGAACAAAAAACAATCTGAACTTGATATTGGGTGGATGACTCCAATATATTTAATTGAGATTTAAAGTCTGAACTGGCAAATTTATGAGTTATAAACACAATAATCTGATGGCAATGCGTCACCGTTTTTGGGATGAATCTTCAGATCATGTATTAAATGAAAAGCAATTTTTACAGCAGACCTTAATCGAACAAGGCATTTTTAATAATGCCACTTTTGAGGATGTTAAGTATTTTTTCTATACACTACCGAGCATCATTATTGTAAAGGCCCATGCACTTGGTTTTATGCATGATTCTGTCAAGCAAATGGTTATTCAACATATTCAAGCTAATCGTATCCACTTAATGCAAAAAGCTGAATTAAAAATTCAGTTTAAAATGTAAGTTAATTATTAATATTTAATGGCTTTTTAATCTAGTTCCTCTTTCTGGAGAGATTGTATTTTAATTTTCATTATATTGCTTAGGCTATTTTAGAAAATTAAGATATAAAAATGATACTTTCAACTCACCATTCAGTCTGAGGGAACTATTTTAATACGTTCAAAACATGTAATATTCGTTACAATTTTAGATCACCAGCGTTTGGCTGCATGATGCGCATAGGATTCTATTTTCATGTCAAATCAGAACGATAAGCTTAAGAGTTTAAAAACTTCTTCCATGGATCGACGCTTATCAATCGCGAAAGCTTCTTTACTGGCAGGAACACGTTGGGCTACTGCAAGCGCCTCTACCCTCTTTTCTAGTGAAGAAGAAAAAGAGAAGAAGCGTAAAAAGGCAATGAGCGAACAAGCTAATTATCTTGTTTCTGAAATTGGCAAACTTAAAGGTTCTATTGTTAAGATTGGCCAAATGATGGCTCTTTATGGTGAACATTTTTTACCAGAAGAAATTACTCAGGCGTTAAATACCTTAAACAACCAAACGGTTGCTTTAGACTGGCCTGCGATTAAGCCACATTTACAAGAACAACTTGGTTCTAAGTTAAACGATTTAACCATTGATCATGAACCTATCGGTACAGCGTCTCTTGCACAAGTTCATCGCGCAATCCGCAAATCAGATGGATTAGAGTTAGTTTTAAAAATTCAATACCCTGGTGTAGCGAGTGCAATTGACTCAGACATGAGTCTATTTAAAAACATGCTTAAGCTTACACGTATGGTTCCTCAGACACGTGAGTTTGATCAGTGGTTTGATGAAGTACGTGAAATGATGCATCGTGAAGTCAATTATGATGTAGAAGCAGCAACAACTCGCCGCTTTGGTGAGCGCTTAAAAGATGATGAACGCTATATTGTCCCTACAATTGTAGATGACTACTGCACAGATCAAGTCCTGTGCATGACATTCGAACGCGGTGTACCTATTAATAGTCCTGTTATGCTTTCTCTTCCGCAAGAACGTCGTAATCAACTTGGTGAAGCATCATTAGAGATTGCAGTTCGTGAGATTTTTGAATGGGGTGAAATGCAAACTGACCCTAACTTTGGTAACTACCTAGTTCGTTTAGGTAATGGTCAAGATGTTCAAGATAAAATCGTACTATTAGATTTTGGTGCGATCCGTCAGTTCGATGAACACTTACTCTCAGTTGCACGTAATCTCATACAAGCGGGTTATCAGCATGATAAACATGCAATGGTCCAAGCAATGACTGGATATGAGTTTTTCGATGCGATGCCTGAAAGTATTAAACCGGGCATGGCAGATGTCTTTTTACTTGCGACCGAAGCATTCAGCACCCCTGCAAATAATCCAGATATGCCAGCCGGCCTGATGGATGAACATGAACGTTATGACTGGAAAAAAAGCCAGTTACATAGTCGTGTTATGCAGCAGGCAAGTAAATCAATGGCATCCCGATATTTCTCTGTTCCTCCAAAAGAATTTATGTTTATTAGCCGTAAGTTTATTGGTGCATATACATTCATGACTGTTATTGATGCCAAAACAAATGTACGTCGTATGATTCGTAACTTTGCATAATTTGATCAAGACTAGAATGGCTCAATGTCATTCTAGTCAATGCAAACAAAATTATTATTTTTAAGATCTAATTTTTATTTATAAAATCAAAAACATAAAATCAAGTCTATTTTATTTTTACCATTTATCTACTCTTTTTTTGAATGTCAGTAACGACATAGTTTTTTCTTATACTGCGTGTCAGCATAAAACAATAACAATGTGTTAGGACACCATAATCATGACAAATATGATCAATAAAGCCCAAGGGTTGGGTTTATCGCTGATCACAAAATTGGCTGGAAGCGATGTACTTGATCAACTCAAACTACGTAAATTTCTTGAAAAGTCTCTTTATCAAGGTTCAAAAGCTGGCTTTAGAGCACTAAGCCAAACTCAAAAAGCATTTAAACCTAAACAAATTCCACAACAACGCCTACCTCAGCAAAAGAAAAACCTATTTGATTTAAGCCTAACTGAAGAACAACAAATGACTTCTGAAGCAATGTCTCAATTTGCTAAAGAAATTTTACTAGCATTAGCTCATGATGCCGATCAAGCAGCACAATTCCCAGAAAGTCTTTGGCAATATATTGAAGATTTAGGGCTAAATTATTACGCCCTACCAGAAGCACTAGGTGGCGTTGCTGCTGAACAAAATATTGTAAGCAACTTACTCATCGCTGAAAAACTAGCTGAAGGTGATTTTAGTCTTACAGCGGGATTACTCAGTACCTTTAGCGTTATTAATGCAATCACACGTTGGGGATCTGTCGAGGTGCAGTCAATGTATCTGCCATGTTTTGATGAAGATTCAGACATTACAGCAACCTTTGCAGTACAAGAAGCAACTCCAGCATTCAACCCTTATGTTTTAAAAACAAAAGCTTCTCTTGAAAATGATCAATTTTACATTGATGGTGAAAAAACCTTAGTCATTTTAGGTGATTTGGCTGATGTGTTATTGGTGAGTGCTGACTTTAATGGCAAGCCAGATGTATTTGTAGTGCAAGTGGGTGACACTATTTCTATTAAGAACACTCCGGCAATGGGCCTCAAAGCAACAGAGACAGCTACTTTAAAATTTAGCCACGCACCTGCTCTACGACTAGGCACAACAGATTTTGATTACACAGCCTTTGTAGATTTGGGCAACTTGATGTGGTGTGCAATGGCTGTAGGTACATGTGAAGCTGTAAAAGCCTATTGTATTAAATATGCCAATGAGCGAACTGCTTTCGGAGAACCAATTTCACATCGTCAAAGTGTCGCATTCATGATTGCAGACATGGCAATTGAGATTGATGCTATGCGTATGCTGATTTTAAATGCAGCAAGTCTTGCTGAAGCAGGTAAATCTTTCCATCGTGAAGCATATTTAGCTCGTCTTCTTTGCGCAGAAAAATCCATGAAAATAGGAACAGATGGCGTACAAATTTTGGGTGGTCATGGCTTCACAAAAGAACACCCAGTTGAACGTTGGTACCGTGATTTACGTGCGACCGCAATTTTACATTCTGGCTTACATGCTTAAGATCAATCAGAGGACATTTTCATGAATTTACAAAATCCAAAAAAATTCAAAATGATGATTGATCAAGCACATGATGTTGCGATCAATGTATTACGCCCTATTTCCCGTAAATACGATAAAGCAGAACATGCTTATCCCAAAGAGCTTGATATGCTTGCTTCACTCATCGACGGTATGAACGAAGGTGGCGAAGGAATTAATGCAGGTGCGGCTGGTGCAAGCAAACGAGGTGAAACAGATGATGAAGGTGTCCGTAACGGCACCAACATGTCGACAGCACTAGGTATCATTGAAATGTGTTATGGCGATACTGGGCTATTACTCAGTATGCCACGCCAAGGTTTAGGAAATTCTGCCATCGCAGCAGTTGCAAATGATGAGCAATTAGAACGTTTTAAAGGTACTTGGGCTGCAATGGCGATTACTGAACCCGGCTGTGGTTCAGACTCTGCTGCTATCCGTACTACAGCAACTAAAGATGGTAATGACTACATTTTAAATGGTGAAAAGATTTTCGTAACCTCTGGTGAACGTGCAGACTCTGTGGTTGTCTGGGCTACCCTCGACCGAAAACTTGGACGTGCTGCCATCAAATCATTTGTAGTGCCTAAAGGCACGCCTGGAATGAAGGTGGAGCGCCTTGAACATAAATTGGGAATTAAAGCTTCTGATACGGCAGTTATTAGTTTTACTGACTGCCGTGTGCCAGCCGAAAATCTTTTAGGTAATGCCGAAGTGGACGTTGCTAAAGGTTTCGCAGGTGTAATGGAAACTTTTGATAATACACGCCCGTTAGTCGCTGCTATGGCCATTGGCTGTGCTAAAGCTTCATTAGAACGTATTAAAGAAATTTTTAAAGATCAGTTGGACCCAAATTACTCAACGCCATATTTGCAAACATCCAATCTTGCGGCACAAATTTACCGTATGGAGGCCGAATGGGAAGCAGCACGGTTACTCATGTTGAAAGCAACATGGATGGCTGACAACAAGAAACCAAACTCAAAAGAAGCTTCCATCGCCAAGGCAAAAGCAGGCCGTGTAGGTAATGAAATTACTTTGAAGTGTGTCGAGTTAGCAGCAAGTGTTGGCTATAACGAAGATGAATTACTTGAGAAATGGGCACGTGATTCAAAAATTCTTGATATTTTTGAAGGAACTCAACAAATTCAGCAGCTTATTATTGCTCGACGTGAGCTTGGTAAATCGTCAAGCGAATTAAAATAAGAGCGTTGCAAGTAAGTTAAAACTTCCTTACTGCTTAGTACTACTCTATCTACAAAATAAAAACCCTCTAATCATATGATTAGAGGGTTAGGTATTTCAGGTATATATTTTTTATTTATTTAACTGGCGTAACTTCTAATGACTTATCAACTACACCGAATTTTTTAAAGATTTTTGCACGACGTTTTGGTGAAATATTTGCTTTATTTAAATCACCTTTGTAGTGATCAAATACACGCTTGTCCATCATTTTAAACCACAGTGAAGGAATTAATGCTGGTAGCAACATACTTGCATAACCACTTGGTAACTCAGGTGCTTCATCAAAATGACGCAGTGCTTGGAATGGACGAGTCGGATAAGCATGGTGATCTGAATGGCGCTGTAACTGATATAAGAACAAGTTTGTCACTACGTTGTTATTATTCCAGCTGTGCTCTGGCATTGTGCGTTCATACTGACCATTTTCTTTTTTCTGGCGCAATAAACCATAATGCTCGATATAGTTAATAATTTCAAATAAGCTAATACCGTAAAACGCTTGCGTCGCTAAATACGGAATCGTACCTTTACCAAAAAGTCCAATCATCGAACTATGAAAAGCAGCAGTCATACCCCAGCCTTGCAGTAATTCATTATCGAGTGACCAGAACTCTTTACCTTTACGTTTTAATCGGTTTTTCTCAATTTCAATTGCTGACTTGAAAGAACCAATAACTGTACGCGGCCAGAATTCATAGAATGTTTCACCCATCCGTGAAGATGCAGGGTCTTCAGGCGTTGCCGCACGCTTATGATGGCCATATGGATGCTCAATACGGAAATGGTTGTAACCTGTAGGCACCAAAGCAAGATGAGATAAAATATGGTCAATACGATCATGTTTATGGCTTAGTTCATGAGCAGTATTAATCGCAATACCATTGATTGCACCCATTGAAATACCAAGTAAAATTTTATCTATAAAAGAAGTAGTTTTACGGCTTGTTAAATAACATGCATAAACGTTTGCTGCATATTGTAATGGGATAAAGCTCTTCACCAAACGTGAATAATACGGATCTTTTTCTAGAAGTTTAATTTCTTCATCAGTTGGATTACGTGCATCTTTACCAATAATCGTATCAATTGCAGGAATCACAACATGTAATAAAAGTGGACCACCTAAAGCAAATACTTTCTTTAATGGGCGTGGACCAAAATGGTAACCAGCTAAAATACCTAAACCAATTACAGGTAAAGCCGGACTAATCATCCATAAATAGCGCTTACGATCTATCTCACGCATAGACGCTGGCACTGGCATAAGTTCTTGCTGAACATTTACTGGTGCATTCATAGTCATATTTCCTTTTTCTATATATCTATATAGTTAAAGAAATACCATTTGCTTAACAGTTGTAACCGTCCAAAAAACCTATTTCAAAGTCTTTGGCATTTTCTTCCACTTTTTTGTCCTAAAAACACATGTTGATCTATTCTTACAGCTCACTATAATTTTATTAAAATAATGATTGATCGCGTAAACATGGATGCACTAAGTAAATTTTTTGATGATATCCACTTAAATAAGTCAGAATATATCTATATCAAAGCACAAAATGAATGGGCTTTTAAAACACAAGATCAATCTGCTTTACTTGCTTATATCGTTTTAACCGGTTCTGTATATATTCAAATAAATGCTTCAGAAAAAATAACAGCTAAGGCTGGAGATATTATTTTAATTCCCTCTGGAAAAGCTCACCATGCTACAGACTCAAAAGCGACTGCAAGTAAACTTGTAGATCCTGTCGATATTACTCCGTTATTTAACGGACATCGACAAGACCCGATTGAGCTCGGTTCAGCAACATCTGAAAATACATTACTGCTCTGTTTACGCTGTCAAGTTGATACGCATATGGCAGGACCACTTATTAATGCATTACCACCTATCATGCATATTCAACGAGAGAATCAAACCACTCCTCCTGAATGGTTGCAAATAGGACTGTATTTTTTAGCAGTCGAAACACAAAAAATTCAACCTGGGCATGACAAGATTATCGATCATTTAGTGAGCATTCTTTTAATTGAATGTATTCGTGATCATATTCAACAAATGTCAGATCAGCAAAACTGGTTAGGTGCCTTAACTCACCCTGAGCTGAGTAATGCTCTATCAGCAATTCATAGTCAACCTGAAGCAAGCTGGACTGTTGAATCATTAGCTGAACAATGTTGCATGTCACGATCTAAGTTTGCCAACCTTTTTAATAGCATTATTGGTGAACCTCCTCTTACATATTTACAGCATTATCGCTTTCGTTTAGCGAGCCAATATCTGCGTACAAGCAATTTATCAATTCAACAAATTTCAAATAAAGTCGGTTATTCTTCAGAAACAGCCTTTAGTCAGGCATTTAAAAGAGTATTTGATTTATCGCCTAAACAATATAGACAAAACTATGTTGGGAGCAGTCTAGATCAGTAATAAAAAAAGCGCCGAAGCGCTTTTTTTATTACATAAATTTTATTTGATTTTAGCGTGTGACTTTAAGTATTCGCTGTAATCTTCAAGTATTTGCTGCCCACGAGACTGGCGATAAAGCTGCTGTAATTGCTTTAACTGGTCGGCTGGCATAGCATTTACCGCAGCTGAATTTACATTAGATACAGCAACAACGACTAACTCATTTGGTAAGTTCGCTGTTGTAACAGACCACATACCAGGTTTTGGCGTAGGAACACTAAATGCTGCACGCTCAATTGCACGTTTCAAACCTTGTGAACGAGTAAATACACCTGCAGATTCAAAAGGTACCTTATTTTTTGCAACAACCTGTTCAGCTGGCTGAGTTTTGAATTCAGTCAACATTGTTGCAATTTTTGCTTGAGCCGCTTTACGTGCTTTTTCATCGATTACTTTAGCTTTCGCTTCATTCATCGCTTGAGCAATTGGTTTAACGCCAGCTGCATGATAGTCACGTACTTTAATCCAGACAGTATCGCCATTCGCTAATTGAATATTTGATGAAGCATTACGATCACCATTTTTCACATCATCGTTAAACAATTTAATTTTTACGTTTGGATCACTTAATTGCGGATTTTGAGTAGCTAAAGTTACACCATTTAAAGATTCAATTTTTGTACCTTTGACTTGCTGTACAACTGCATCTAAAGAATCATTACCAACAATCGTTTCATTCAAACTATTAACGGTATCTGAATAAACAGTAGCAACTTTATTCTTTTCAACTTCTGCAGTTAAGCGTGCCTTCTCAGCATCAAATGAAGGAATTTGAGTCGCTGGGGTTTCTGCTTCAATAATGTGGTAACCATATTGTGTTTTTACTGGCTGTGAAACTTGACCATTTTTCAAACTTAAAACAGTTTTATCAAATGCATCAGAGAAAATACCAGGTGCATATGCCTCAACTAAGCCGCCTTTCGCTTTCGAAGTTGGATCTTCTGAAAACTGGGCTGCTGCTTGAGCAAATGAAAGACCACCTTGGATTTTTGCGTATACATCTTTAGCAAGCTTTTGGGCTGCTGCATCATCACGACCATCAGTCGTAATAAGAATATGTTTAACAACACGTTTAGCATCTTTTTGCTGAGTTTCTACAAACTTCGAATAGGCTTGCTTAAGTTCAGCATCTGTTGCTGGTACAGGCTTAGCCATTAAAGATGGAGATAAAACAACATAATCCACATCAACTGAAGCAGGCTGTTTAAACTCATTCTGATGTTTGTTGTAATAGTCAGTAGCTTCTTGATTCGATGCAGTTAAGCCAGTTTTATAACTGTCTAACTTGATACTAGCCAAATGTAATGTACGTTGTTCTGTTTGCAAATTAGCAATTTGCATTAAATCAACTTTACTTACTAAAGAATAATCTGAAAAAGTTGAAGTCAACATTTTTAAAGCGTGATCTTGACGCAAGCTCGCAATTAAAGCTTGGCTTGTCATACCAATCGAACGCAAATAATTTTCATATAATTTTTGTGAAAACTGGCCATTTTCTTGCAAACTTGGCTGTTGAGCCAACATTTGCTCGATTTGAGCATCACTTAAAGAGATACCGAGTTTTTCAGCTTGCTGAATAAGTAAATTACGAGATACCAATATATCAAGTGCTTTCGCTTGAATTACCGGTAAATTAAGTAAACTTTCATCACCCTTTACAGCAGCTAAATATTGTTCTTTATACCTTTGCGTTAAAGTTTCAAGGTCTTTTTTTGATATGTCCTGTCCATTGACAGTTTTTGCGACATCTGCCTTGTTTCCCCTATTAAAATATCCATTAATACCTACAAGCGCTAAAGGGGTCAAAAACAAAATTAAAAGGACTTTGCCTAGCCAACCCTTAATGACTGTACGAAAAGATTCCATAAGTATTCCAATATTTTATTTCGAGGAGAATTTTAACTGAAAAACCACAATGAATGAATGAGCAATATTGGTCAATTCAGATTTTTAATAAAAAACGCGCCTATATTGGCGCGTTTAATCATCTTAAAAGATTAAGCAACTGAATCTTTAAGACCTTTACCAGCTTTAAAGCTAGGTACTTTTGTTGCTTTAATTTGAAGCTCTTCACCAGTTTTAGGGTTACGGCCAGTACGTGCAGCACGTTCTTTAACACTGAAAGTACCGAAACCAACTAAAGTTACTGTGTCACCTTTTTTTAGTGCTTCAGTAATTGACGCAATTGTCGCATCGAGTGCCTTGCCTGCATCAGTCTTAGATACTCCCCCTTTTTCAGCAATTGCATCGATTAATTCTGATTTATTCATGAATAAAACATCCTCTTAATATCGTTTGTTTAAGGTCCAAGGCTATAGTTTAAAAGGCCATGACGCCTTTATAGCAATGCTTTGGGGGAAAACGCAATACTAGAGCAGAGCTTTTAGCAAAAATAAATGCTAAAAAACTGTTATATATTTGCTAAATCCCTACATTTTTTTACTTTTCATTCAATTTTGCCTTCAATTTTTGATTTTCTTCAATTAAAGCATCAACCTTTATATGCAGTTGAACCAGGAGTTGTTCTATGTGCTGTAAGTCCTTAGGAGTAACTAAGCCAATTCTATTTAAAGAATGATTCACACTGGTATCTAAGATTTTTTCAACTTTATCTTTGGTGTCAGAAACAGACTCTTTGGCTTTTTCGGTTACTTTACCAACAGTTGTATCTGCTAAATCACCTGTTTTGGACTCAAGCTCTTCACCTACTTTGACTAGCGAGTCAAATAGTTTATTGCCTTCTTCTTCAGCACGAGAAAAAGCACCTAGACCTGCTAACCAGATCTGTTTAGTATACTTTCTAAAATCTAATGCAGACTTCCTAGAACTTTTTGATTTTAATTTATTTTTTTCTCCTTGCTCTTCTACTTGTGTTTCTATATTTGCATTATCCATTGATCTAAGCTCCTGATCGGATGAGACAGACGAAGTCTTATTTAACCACAAAATATTCTTATAATATCAAAGTCAAGACTTGATACATTTATGAAACTGTTCTACAAAACAATCATGTCATGTAAATATATTTAACAGGACATTATGCTAAGTTTGAGATAGGATGTCTCATTCCCTCAATTAATCTCTAATATTTAAGGATAAACTTTTATGAGTGAAACGCAACAAAGACAAAAACATCCACGTCTGTTGCTGAATATTGTTCTAATTATTTTAGAAACTTTTTTCTCATTTATTCTCACCCACGATGGTGTTCTTCGCTTGCAAGCGAAAAAGTTTATCGCTAATAAAATCACAATCCGCATTAATAGCTATTTGCCATTTTTCGACTTCTATGTGCAATTTACTGAAAAAGGCTTGCTATTCGATATTCACTCATATGACCGTCGTATTGACTTAGAAATAAATAGTACACTTATTGATCTTATCAAGATTTTCGCTTTCTCAAATCAACGCAGTTTAAACAACATGCGAATTGATGGAGATTCAGAAACTAAAAAAGAACTCATCGATTTAATTTCACATCTCACATTACCTAAACTTCTAGCAGACTGGAAACAATGGTTCAACACGCCAGATGACGAAGCTGAGACACTTGCTTCACGCAAAAGAATTGCCCCATTACTTGAAAAAATCGATCAACAACGTTCAGAGATCAATTCATTAAATGTAGAAATTAAACAATATCAGAATCGAATTGCACGTTTACAGCAACGCCAACGCAATATTAACTTGTGCTTTGGTATAATTAGCCTAATATTTTTTGCTTATTTGATATATAATTTATGGGCAGCATAACTCATTTTTTTCTATCTTGATCCTACACTTGAATTAAAAATAAAAAAACTTGACTATTTTAGTCGGGATTCATAAAATCCTATTATCTAGTCTTAACATGTGTATCGAATCATGCGCCTTACAACTCGCGGTCGCTACGCAGTGACTGCTCTTCTTGATTTAGCTTTGCAGCCAACTGAACAAACGATCACGCTCGCCGAAATTGCCGCACGTCAATCTATTTCAGTTGCTTACTTAGAGCAGTTATTCGCTAAACTTAAGCGTCATGGGTTAGTTTCTAGTGTTCGCGGTGCAAATGGTGGTTACCATTTGGCTCGAAACGCTGATGAAATTACTGTGTTAGAAATCATTGAAGCCGTAAATGAAACCGTTGATGCAACGCGTTGCGACCATAAAGGTAACTGCCAAAATGGTGCAATGTGTCTGACTCACGATTTATGGCAAGAACTCTCTCATCATATTGCCGACTATTTAGCCAAAATCACTCTTGCCGACCTCATTAGCCGAGACAACGTTCAAACTGTTGCACTACGCCAAAATGTGACTGGCATAGATTCAGCTCTTTTATCGGGTACAGGTATTTGATATGAAACGTCCAATTTATCTTGATTACGCAGCAACCACTCCAGTAGATCCGCAAGTTGCAGAACGTATGATGGAGTGTTTAACTTTCGACGGTACCTTTGGTAATGCTGCATCTCGTTCCCACGCTTATGGCTGGCAAGCAGAAGAAAAAGTTGAATATGCACGTGAGCAAGTCGCAAATTTAATTAAAGCCGACCCACGTGAAATCGTTTGGACTTCTGGTGCAACCGAATCAGATAACCTTGCTCTTAAAGGTGTAGCTCAATTCTACGCATCTAAAGGCAAACATATCATTACAAGTAAAATTGAACACAAAGCTGTTCTAGATCCTTGTCGTGAATTAGAAGAACAAGGTTTTGAAATTACTTACCTAGAGCCACAGCCACAAACAGGTTTAATCACTCCTGAGATGGTGAAGGCTGCCCTTCGCCCAGATACTATTCTTGTTTCTCTTATGATGGTAAACAATGAAATTGGTACAGTTACAGATGTAGCGGCGATTGGTGAATTAACACGTGCCAATAAAACATTTTTCCATGTAGATGCAGCACAAGCAGCTGGTAAAGTTGATATCGACTTATCTACTATGAAAATTGACCTTATGAGTTTCTCTGCTCATAAAATTTATGGTCCAAAAGGTATTGGCGCATTATATGTACGTCGTAGCCCACGTGTTCGCTTAAAAGCACAAATTCATGGTGGTGGTCATGAGCGCGGTATGCGTTCTGGTACTTTGGCTACTCACCAAATCGTAGGTATGGGTGAGGCTTTTGAAATCGCAGGCAAAACCATGCATGCAGAACAAGAGCGTCTTCGTAAACTTCGTGACAAACTTTGGAACGGTTTACAAGATCTTGAACAAGTGTTCTTAAATGGTCATCCAACTCAAAACGTTGCAAACTATTTAAATGTCAGCTTTAACTTTGTTGAAGGTGAATCTTTAATGATGTCGCTTAAAGATGCTGCCGTATCAAGTGGTTCAGCTTGTACTTCTGCAACTTTAGAGCCTTCATATGTTCTTCGCGCATTAGGTTTATCTGATGAGCTTGCACACAGCTCAATTCGCTTTAGTTTTGGTAAATACACGACTGAAGAAGACATTGACCACGTGCTTACAATTACCAAAGCTGCTGTTGAGAAATTACGTGAACTTTCTCCGCTTTGGGATATGTACAAAGAAGGTATCGATCTTTCTACAGTTGAATGGGCAGAACACTAATTATTGAAATTAGTGTTTTAACCCTCATATTAATATTAGGCTGACCCCGAGGTTTGGAGAAGCGAAATGGCTTATAGCGAAAAGGTAATTGATCATTACGAAAATCCACGTAATGTTGGTGTTTTAGACAAAAACTCTGAAAATGTTGGTACAGGTATGGTGGGTGCACCTGCATGTGGCGACGTGATGCGTTTACAGATCCAAGTAAATGACAGTGGCGTAATCGAAGAAGCACGTTTTAAAACTTACGGTTGTGGTTCTGCAATCGCATCAAGTTCTCTTGTAACTGAATGGTTAAAAGGCAAAACTCTTGATGAAGCTCAAGCAATCAAAAATATTGATATTGCGACTGAGTTAGCTCTTCCGCCAGTAAAAGTTCACTGCTCTGTTTTAGCTGAAGATGCGATTAAAGCTGCGATTGAAGATTATCGTAGTAAAAAGTCAAAAGCTTAATTTGTTACCATTATAAACGTTGGAGTTTTCATGATTCATTTAACTGAAAATGCTGCGACTCATATTAGCAATTACCTTAAAAACCGAGGTAAGGGTGAAGGCATTCGCGTTGGTGTGAAAACTTCTGGTTGTTCTGGGTTGGCTTATGTTCTCGAGTTTGTAGATGAAATCGATGAACATGATCAAACTTTCGAACAGTTCGGCGTTAAGGTTTTTGTAGATCCGAAAAGCCTAGTTTATTTAGAAGGCTTAGAAATGGACTATGTTAAAAATGGCCTTAATGAAGGGTTCGAATTTAACAATCCTAATAAAAAGGGTGAATGTGGTTGTGGTGAATCTTTCACTGTTTAATCCTCTCCTTTCCTTTTTCTCATTAAAACAGTGTCTATTAAGCACTGTTTTAATGTATTTAATTAACGCGGATCCCATTTCTAATGAATCATTTTGAGTTGTTCAATTTACCTGTGGCACTCGATATCGATTTGGCAAGCTTAAAATCAAATTTCTTGAGTTTGCAGCAACAATATCATCCAGATAAAGCCTCAGATAAAGATCAAGCATTGATCAAATCAAGTGAAATCAATCAAGCTTTTAAAACACTATCACAAGTAGATAGTCGTGCTGCTTATCTTTTAGCTCTTAAGAAGCAAGATCATCATCTTGATCAATCTATTAGTGATTTTGAATTTCTACAATCTGCTTTAGAACTTCGTGAACAACTTGACGAAGCGACAACAACTGAACATTTACGTACTTTAAAGCTAGAAGTACAACAATGGATTGATGGCCTGGTTCGTGAATTCAAAATTGATTACAGCGAAGAAGATTGGGCTGAAGCACGTGATACCGTACGTAAGTTACGTTTCTTTCAACGTGTTTTGAACGATATTGATAAAGCAGAAGATCAACTGTTAGATGAAGAAGACAGCTTTGATTTAGACGATGATTTTTAATTTTGCTTTTTCTACTTTATTTTCAAGGGATTTAACTCATGGCACTTTTGCAAATTGCTGAACCGGGTCAATCCAGTGCCCCACACCAACATCGCATTGCGATTGGTATTGACCTAGGAACAACACACTCACTAGTTGCGACAGTGTTATCAGGCAAACCTAAAGTACTCAATGATGTTCAAAATAGAAGATTACTTCCTTCTATCGTTCATTATGGGGACAATACAACTCATTATGGTGAAGAAGCTAAACCATTTATCATTGCAGATCCAAAAAATACAATTGTATCTGTTAAACGATTTATGGGTCGCTCAAAAGCAGATATTAAGTTTCAGCATCCATATGAATTAGTAGGCTCAGAAAACGAGATGCCTGCTTTTGAAACTCGTGCTGGACGTAAAACACCTGTAGAAATTTCAGCTGAAATTTTAAAACAATTAAAAGATCGTGCTGAAGACAGTCTACAAAATCCTGTTAATGGTGCTGTGATTACAGTTCCTGCTTACTTTGATGAAGCTCAACGTCAAGCAACTCGTGACGCCGCTCAACTTGCTGGTTTAAATGTATTACGTTTATTAAATGAACCTACAGCTGCCGCAGTTGCTTATGGATTGGATCAAGAAAGTAACTTAGAGACCGACCGTAACTATGTAATTTACGATTTGGGCGGTGGTACTTTTGATGTATCAATCTTGCGTTTTTCACAAGGCGTATTTGAAGTCTTAGCGACTGGTGGTCATACAGCTTTAGGTGGTGATGACTTAGACCGTCTAATTGTGAAATGGGCAAAAAAACAGCTTAGTATTGATGTATTAAGTAATGAAGACTATGCCGTATTTATAGTTGCAGCGCGTCAAGCTAAAGAACAATTATCTACTCAAGATTCAGTTGAATTAAAGCTGATTGATACAACTCTTACACTAGATCGCCCTACATTTGAAAGCATTATTCAAGTGGCTCTAGATAAAACCATTAGTGTTTGTAAGCGTGTATTACGCGATGCCAAGATTGAGTTAACTGACATTCAAAATGTTGTTTTGGTAGGTGGTTCTACCCGTTCTTATGCGGTTCAGAAAGCAGTCCGTGACGTTTTTAATCAAGAGCCTCTCTGCACAATCAACCCGGATGAAGTTGTGGCTATTGGTGCCTCGATTACGGCAAATCAGTTAATCGGCAATAGTCAAGATGGTTCACTTCTTTTAGATGTGACTCCTCTTTCTCTTGGATTAGAAACAATGGGTGGTTTAGTTGAACGCCTAATTTCTCGTAATACAGCTATTCCTGTAGCCCGTCGTCAAGAGTTTACAACTTATCAAGACGGTCAAACTGCCATGTTAATTCATGTAGTTCAGGGTGAACGTGATTTAGTTGAACATTGCCGCTCATTAGGCAGATTTGTGCTTCATGGTATTCCACCAATGACAGCAGGCCAAGCTCGTATTGAGGTCACTTTCCAAGTTGATGCAGATGGCTTACTCACTGTTTCTGCTCGTGAAACAACTTCTGGTGTACAAGCCTATATTGATATTAAGCCATCTTATGGTTTATCTGAAGCAGATACGGAACGCTTATTAATTGAAGGTTTTCAACATGCCGAAGAAGACAAAAATCTTCGTCACTTAAAGGAAACCAAAGTTGAAGCAGAACGTGAACTTGAGGCTCTAGAGCAAGCATTAAAAGTAGATGCAGATTTACTTGATGAAAACCAGCGTGAAGCTCTTAACTCTGCAAAAGAATCCTTGAAAGCTCAGCTTGAAGGCAGCGATATCCAAGCGATTGAGCAAGCAGTTCAACAGCTTAAAGTACATAGTGATGCGTTTGCAGCACTACGAATGAATCGACATATTGACCATGCCTTAAAAGGCACAAAACTCGACGATTGGTCAAAATCAAACTAAAAGGTATAGGTGATCAATATGCCACGTATTAAAGTACTTCCTCATGCTCAGATTTGTCCCGAAGGCGCAGAATTTGAGGTTGAACAAAATGCAAATCTTTGCCAGAGCCTGCTCAACAAAGGTATCAAAATCGAACACGCTTGTGACATGTCATGCGCATGTACAACTTGCCATGTCATTGTTCGCAAAGGTTTTGATAGCTTAGAAGAAATGAATGATGTTGAAGCCGATCTTTTAGACCGTGCTTGGGGCTTAGAGCCAGACTCTCGTCTTTCATGCCAAGTTAAAATCGTAGATGAAGATCTTGAAATCGAGATTCCGAAATACACAATTAACCATGCTTCAGAAAATCATTAAAATATAATAGTGAAAAAGCTGCTTCGGCAGCTTTTTTTTATTAATAAAATTTATATTTGGTTTTGCTTTTGATCAATATTTATCTGCTTAACTTCATCTTCAAGTTTAAGCTGGGCAACACCTTGAGTATTAATCAAAGTTTGTTGAACTTTAATACGCTGAATCATTTTTTCAAGCACTTCAACCAATTCTGGATATTCATAGTTCTGTACTTCCTCTAAGTTCAGGACTAAATGGAAACCTTTATATTCATAATCAAACCATTGCTGATGATCTGACTTGTTACCTGTATATTTTTCCATGACTTGCCATGTTTTTACTGCACCTTGAATACCTTTTAAATAAATAGGTGTTTTAGGTGCACATAGAAAATCACTTTTAATAAGTTGATAAGTATCATCAGAAATGAGTATCTCATCGATTTCAGCAGCATATTGTAAACGTGCCGCCAAATTTACATCACGACCCACAATCGTATAAGCCATACGATGTGTTGCCCCGTAGTTCCCAACGTGGCAATAACCCGTACTAATCCCCATACGGATATGCAAGGCTGAATATCCCATTTTCTTCCAGCGTTCACGCAACAACTTCATTTGCTGACGCATAGCAATTGCCATTTCTACACATGATTTGGCATCTTGCTCAACACCTTGGGAGTTCGGATCTCCAAAAAATATGAGAATCGCATCTCCCATAAATTTATCGACAGTCGCCTCGTATTGCTTGGCAATTTCAGTCATATGACTTAAATAGTCATTAAGCAAGAAAGCCAAATCATCTGGAATTAAGGTTTCGGATAACTCAGTAAAACCCTGAATATCAGAAAAGAATACTGTCATTTTCTTACGTTTATATTCAATTTTTGCCTCAGCCTCACCGCGCATAATAGATTGCCATAGCTGTAATGGAGCATAGCGGCTTAACTGATTAGCAAAAGCGATATAACGTGTCATTTGATCATAATAATGCTGACGTTGCTGACTAATTTTTTTGACCCAGCGATGTTGGTAGTAATTTCCAATGGTTATAAACATAACCAGACCAAGCAAAGTAATTACTGTAAGTTCTTGGCTAGTAGCTTCAAAATATGGATGGAAACCGAATAGGAAAAAAGTACTTAAATAAAAAATAATCGCACCAAGTAAGCTCGTTAAACAAATCACTGCAAACGAAATACGACTATTAATAGCTGAGTAAAATAAGGCAAAAACTGCAATAAATGTTGGAACAAGATTAAGGTGTACTCCCGCAAGAGTAACTGCCACCACAATCGTGTCTATCGCAAAAAAAACACTTTTTTGTGTTTTCTTATCAAATTGATACTGTAACCAATGTTCTAATTTAGAACTGATAAAAAGTAAAAAAAGAAAAAAAGGAGGAATATAGATTTGATAATTAGTATTTGGTGAGGTAAAAGCATAGATCACTAAAATCAATGACAGAATTGAATACCCCATCAAACGATGAAAATATGCAAACTGTTTAGGTTCTCGATCTATAAACCTCTCTAATTGCACCCTATCCTCCACATTTCAATGTAGCCACACTGAGATGTGGCATTACATTGATTAATCCATGCGCCAATCAAAAGGCATATCACCTTGACCACGTAAAGCAAGCATAAGGGTCTGACGCATGTGAGCTAAAACATCACTTGTGTATGGAACCGCTGGTGTACCCCACACAGGTTTAGGCCAAGCTACGTCATTTTGATAGCGGACAACATGGTGGAAATGTAATTGAGGTACCATATTACCTAGAGCTGCAACATTCATTTTGTCAGCACGAAAAACGCGAGCTAACTGGCTAGATAACCAGCTTGATTCACGTAAGAATTGTTCTTGGTCAGCTTGGCTCAATTCGTATAATTCCGTGATTCCTGGTACACGTGGTACTAAAATCAACCAAGGAAATTGCATATCATTCATTAAACGACATGTTGAAAGCGGAAAATCGCCTACAAAAAAAGTATCTTGAGCAAGTTGTGGATGCAAACTAAACATATCTTTTATAAATGACAATAAACAATAATGGCTAATACTATCACATCAGTTTTGATGTGAATATTATTAGTAGCCTGTTTGCTTACAAATAATAATGATTTTATGCACTTATTCATATCTCAAGGTATAAATAGCGCATAAGTTTCAATTGTAGCAATACAAATGTCTTACTCAGTTATCGTTTATAAAAAAACATATCTCAGACATGTAGTTCACTCATCAATTTTTGTAGTAGATCATTGATAAATTGAATCCGTTTTTCATACTCTTCGAGTTGAACCATTACCTTTAAACGTTGGCCCCCTTCCATACGATAATAGGTCGGATTCTTTTGCATCAATTGAATAATACTAATGGCTTGAACTGGGGTATCAGGTGAAAATTCAACATGTCCACCCTGAGTATTAATATCAATTTTTGTAATACCCAAATGTTCTGCTTTTAAGCGGATCTGATGCACACTAAACAAGTGTTTAACTGACTGTGGAGGTACACCAAAACGGTCTATCAGCTCCATTCGGATATTATCTAATTTTTCCTGAGTATCTGTACTACTAATACGCTTATAGAATAATAATCTTTGATGAACATCGCCTAAGTAATCATCAGGGATAAGCGCAGGAATATGTAAATTAATTTCAGCAGTTAACGACAATGGTGCATCAAAATTCGGCGTTTTACCTTGTTGAATTGCTTTGGTCGCTTTCTCAAGCATTTCCATATACAAGCTATATCCTATCGCTTGCATTGAACCACTTTGTTGCTCACCCAATAACTCACCAGCACCACGAATTTCTAAATCTTCAGTAGCAAGCATGAAACCTGCACCCAATGTAGAAGCTCGTTGAATTGCATCAAGGCGTTTTTCAGCATCACCTTTCAAATGTTTGATTGAAGGTACCAATAAATAAGCATAAGCCTGATGATGTGAACGACCCACGCGCCCACGTAGTTGGTGTAATTGTGCTAAACCAAGCTTATCTGCACGTTCAATTATGATTGTATTGGCATTTGGAACATCAATACCCGTTTCAATAATAGTTGAACATACCAGTACATTATATTCTTTGTGATAGAACTGCTGCATGACTTGCTCAAGCTCACGTTCACGCATTTGTCCATGTGCCACAGCTACGCGTGCTTCAGGTACAAGAACACGGATATTTTCAGCAGCTCGTTCAATGGTATCTACTTCATTATGCAAGAAGTAAACTTGTCCACCACGTAATAACTCACGCAAAACTGCTTCTTTAATCGAGGCATCTGTATGCTCTTGTACGAAGGTTTTCACTGCTAAACGACGTGCAGGCGGAGTTGCAATAATTGACAAATCACGCATACCAGAGAAAGCCATATTAAGCGTACGAGGAATTGGTGTTGCTGTAAGAGTCAACATATCAACATCGGCACGTAAAGCTTTAATTCGCTCTTTATCGCGTACACCAAAGCGATGTTCTTCGTCTACAACCATTAGACCTAAATCTTTAAACTGAACATTTTCTTGTAATAGCTTATGTGTACCTATCACAATATCGACTTTACCATCAGCCAAGTCTTCAATATTTTTCACATGAGTTTTGTTTGAGCCAAATCGTGATAATACTTCAATACGAACAGGCCAATCAGCAAAACGATCTTTAAAAGACTCATAATGCTGTTGGGCAAGCAAAGTTGTAGGAACTAAAACTGCAACTTGTTTACCATTTTGCACTGCAACAAACGCTGCACGCATGGCAACTTCGGTTTTACCAAAACCTACATCACCACACACCAATCTATCCATTGGTTTTGCTTGTTGCATATCGTACAGTGTGG
The DNA here is from genome assembly GCF_039938935.1 of Acinetobacter sp. WA-87. Lineage (NCBI taxonomy): Bacteria > Pseudomonadati > Pseudomonadota > Gammaproteobacteria > Moraxellales > Moraxellaceae > Acinetobacter > Acinetobacter sp. WA-87. Next base: position 473,682 of record NZ_JBDUVF010000001.1, read on the forward strand.
CTTCAATTGCATTGGCCTGATCAAGCGTTTCTTCGTACGCAAAGCCGCTTGCAAATTGCATATAAAGCGACTGATCTAATTCAAAAGCAAAGCCAGGTTTTGATTGACGACGTGCCTGTATATGTAAAAGTTCGGCTGCAACATCATGAATTTGTTCTAAAGCCTTACGTTTTGCCTTACTCCAAGCATCTGTACCAATTTTATGTAGTGGTGCTAAATCTGGGTCACCACCACTATAACGGCTAATCAGATGCAAGTTGGTTACTGGAACATAAACTTTGGCATCTTCAGCATAATCGAGTTGCAAGAACTCATAGTCTTGCCCTTCGATAGCAAGTGTAATTAAACCAGCATAACGCCCTACACCATGATCAATATGTACAACAGGTGCACCAACACTAAGCTCAGTTAAGCTTCGAATCAGAAATTCTTCAGAAACTTCCTGTTGTCGCTTACGACGACGCTGTACAACTCGGTGTTCGTAAAGCTGATTTTCTGAAATAACTGTTAATTGATCAGTTATAAGTAAGCCACGGTCTAAAGGTGCATTGGTAATCGCAATTGCAAATTGGCTGGTTTTGAATTGCTCAAAATTTTCTACATTCGGAATTTCACCTAAACTTGAACGCAATGCATCTTTTAAACTTTCTCGGCGTCCCGCACTTTCCGCAACTAATAGAACAGGATGGTTTGCTTCATCAATATATTTTTTTACAGCTGCAAATGGTTTTTCTTTTTTTGGATCGACCGGTAATTTAGGTGGTTGTTCAGTTTTAAGGTTAAGTGCACCAGCTTTTTCTTCAATAGTTTCTGCACTCACAAGCATGCGCGGAAACTGATTTAAAGCACTCAACAAATGATTTGGAGAAATAAATAACTCTTCAGGAGCAAGAATAGGTTGATCAATATTATGACGTCGATCTTCATAACGACGCATAACTTCTTTCCAGAAGTTAGTTAAATCGGTATCAACATCATTGGTTGTAATTACAATGCAATTCTTTGGCAAGTACGTTGTAAACATACTTTGCGATTGCATTTGTTCTTTATCAAAAAATAAAGGTAAATAAAACTCAATCCCAGGAGATGCTATACCATCTAAAACATCTTGATAAATTGGATTTTTCTTAGGGTTTGCTGTCGGGAAAAACTCAGAATAACGATCTCTAAAAACTGACCGTGCTTCTTTTAATGGAAATTCCTTAGCAGGTAAAACTGTAAAACTTTTTAGCGTTGTAGTTGTTCTTTGGGTTTCAGGATCAAAGAATTTTAAAGAATCAATTTCATCATCAAATAGGTCTATACGAATAGGAGCTTCTTGCCCAGATGCAAAAATATCCATAATACTGCCACGTACCGCAAATTCCCCATGATCATATACTGTATCTACTAAGTGGTAGCCAGCCTGAACCAATCTTAATTTTTGCTGTTCTAAATCAAATTTTTGTCCCACTTTTATATCAAAGTGTTTACCTAAAACCCATGAATAAGGTGCAACGCGTTGAGCCAAAGTACTTGCTGAGATGAGTAATACGCCTTGATGCGGCATATTCGATAAAATCGCAAGACGTTCTGAGACAATATCCTGATGCGGTGATAAACGATCATAAGGCAAAATTTCCCAATCAGGGAAAATTGTCGGTTTTATCCCATAAAACTCAAGTTCACTTTCTAATTGTGCAACATGTTGGTTATTTCGAGCGACTAAAACTAATAAAGAAGAATGCTGAGTCGCAATTTCTTTAAGCAATAAAGCGGCTGATGAACCTAATAATGACCCCACCCAACGCTTTTCACCGGCCTTGAGCTGTTGCAAATTCAATTGAGAGATTTCTTGTTGAAACATGTATATGGCTTTTATGAGCTAAAAAGATATGAGGTTAATAGTAGCATGATGTTTTTATTGAATTGAGTTATTTTTCTGAAATCAGGCTACTACTTTACGATACTTTTTTATAGTTCTTAAAACAAATGTTTGAACTTATTTATCACGTAGAAACATCACATAATATTGGTTCAATATTTGTATGATTGCTTTAAGTTCAAGTAACTTTTCTTGAGTATTACCCAATCTTTCAACATAGCGTTGGCTTGCAATCTCTAAGTCGATTTTCTCATTAATTTGTGGCGTAATTTGAAATAACTTACGTAAATCATCAAAGTTCTGTAATTTACGATTTGAAAAATATTCAAGATGCTCTGACCATTTCTCGTTAATGACAATATTTTTAATTAAGGGTCCACGCTCAGAATCAAAACTAAGTTGATTCTCTTGTAAATATTTTTGCTCTGGTGACTCTTTCGAGCCTTGAAAAAGCTGGCTTAACTTTTTAAACATTTCATCACATCATATTAGTTTCAATGTAAATAATGGAGGCCACCTATTCACCTCCATCACTTATGCTTAATTAATTTCTAGCGACTATTCGTCACCCAAATCATCTAGGAAATCTACAGTCGGTACAAAAAATAAAGTACCAGTTTGCGCAGTACTAAAGTCAAGTAAACGGTCAAGATGACCTTGTTCATTTCCTAGGAACATATTTTCAAGCATTTGGCGTGTTGTACTAAATTTACGCGAATAACCAATAAAAAAAGTACCGTATTCATTTTTTGAAGGATTCGAGAAAGGCATATTGGCACGCATAATTTTTAGTTCATTGCCCTCTGCATCATGCGCTTTACTTACCACATTATGAGCTGTTAAAGGCTTTTCATCATCACCAAGTTCAACATCATTAAACTTCTTGCGTCCAATCACTTTTTCTTGTTCTGCATCGCTTAAAGCACGCCATTTTTCCATGTCATGAGTATATTTTTGAATAAATGCATAACTTCCCCCGATAAACTCAGGATCTTCACTACCCACTAGCGCCCACTGCGCAGCAATGACAGGTTCAGGGTTTTCTGTCCCATCTACAAAGCCAATAATCGCTCGACCATCGAAATAACGGAAACCATGTACTTCATCGATTGGGTAAGTCACTTTTCCCAACTGTTCATTGATTATGCTTCCCAATTCATAGCAGAGAGCTTGTCGATCAGCACGAATATGAAAGAATAAATCACCTGGTGTTGAAACAGCTGTGTACTTTGGGCCTTTTATTTCTTGGAATGTTTCTAATTCTTGAGGCTTTGCTTGCTCTGGAAATAAAACATCCCATGCATTTGAGCTAAAACCGAATGTGGCATTAAATTTACTTTCTGGATAACGATTAGACAAACTTCGAGTTAACGCTGAAAAATTAGCAGCAAAATCTTTTACTTTTTCTACAACAGAATCACCTTGAGCTAACCCCAATACAATAAATAATGCATTTTCCCCAGGATGACTTGTTACTGGCTGAATTCTCATACATTCCATAAAAACAGGCCTTATTTTTCACAATTTACGGTAGTAATTTAGCATACTCATTTTTTTATCGTACGATTTCTTATTCTTTTTATGTCTTGAAAGAGACTGAATTTCTCCAATCTCTTTTAAATTTTTTTAATTTATCTTAACTACCATATTGTTGTTTTAAATATTTTACAATTTGAGCAGATTCAAACATTTTAACCCCTGTATTTGGGTCAACCAGATAAGGTACTTGCATTTTACCTTGCATAATCGGCAACAACTTTTCTCTTTTCCCATCTTTTAAAGGTACATATTTACCCGGTTTTAAGCGAAGAATAGCAGGTCCCATATCTTGCCATCTTTCTTTTGCAACATTATGCAAAATATAAGGAATTTCAAGTTCACATAACAAACCTCTTACTACTCTTGAATATGGGCTTGCTTCAAAACTCCATAGTTCAAGTTTTTGCTCAGGTGCAACTCTATTTACTATTTTTTTATTAATCCAGACTCCACGTGCACCATTCAATAACGTTCCTGCAAATGCCAGATATGGCATTTTGGGATAATTTGAAAATTTCTGAGGTGTTTGTCCTGTCTTTCCATAATGTTTAAATAAGTGATGAATAATATCTTGTGATTCGTATAGCTTATCGCCTGTATTTTCATCAATAAAAAAAGGAAACTGTAATTTACCGCCTATTTGTTTTACAACTGAACGATACTTTGTTCCCCCTTTAGGGCACGGATAAATTTCAACATCCAAATTCAAAAGTGTAATCACTTCACGAACACGACGACAAAATGGTGAACCCTCAAATTCATAGAGTTTTAACGCTTTAACAGGTTGATTAGGAAATGCTGTACCTGTAACCCCTCTACCACCCTCAGCAATTGCAGATGCTACTGCTTGCAGTACTTTAATTTGATGATTCACCATGTCATGTTCCTTTATATTGTGGAGCTAAACTAATTTTTCCTTAGCAATCACAATTCCATTGTTATCTGCATAAATGAAATCTCCAGATTGAATTGTGACTCCACCAAAATACAAAGGAATACCTACTTCACCAATGCCCTTACGATTACTTTTTTGTGGAATTGCTGCCAATGCATGTACACCTAAATCCAGAGTTGCAAGTGCATCAACATCTCGGACGCAGCCGTAAATAATCACGCCATTCCAGTTATTTTTAACTGCCGACTCAGCAATCATATCTCCCATAAGTGCACAGCGCATTGAAGCACCACCATCCACAACCAACACCTTCCCTGTACCATCTGTTGCTAATAACTCTTTTACACGTGAGTTATCTTCAAAGCACTTTACAGTTACAACTTGTCCACCAAAGGTTTGACGCGCACCATAACTTTTAAAGAACTTACCATCCATTGAGGGTATGACCACTTGTAAATCTTTTTCTGGGTTATCATCCAATAAATCACATGTCACAAATGGTACTGTAGACACTTTTATTCTCCCTTATCGAGTTTGCTGTATGCTCAGATTATCATATCGCTTAAATGCTTCAATTTGCGCTAGCGCCGCTACGACCATGGTATGAGCCAATTGCTCAGCAGTAACGGGTTTATATTTGAATGGTTTATGCCATTTATTTTCAATGAATTTAAATAGGCTTTGTCCTAAATCTTCAATAAAACGCACATCGCTACGTTTACCAATTAATAAAGATGGTTGGAAAATCGATAATTTTTCAATATCTAAACTTTGAATATAGTCTTCGAGTTGTCCTTTTACTTTATTGTAAAAAACTGGTGAATTAGCATTTGCTCCAAGCGCACTCACAATTAAGAAATGAATATGTTTATCTTGGATCAAGTCGGCAAAATGAGCATTTATTTCATAGTCAACAGCATAAAAGGCTTTCTTTGAACCTGCTATTTTTAGAGTTGTACCTAAGCAGCTAAATGCATGAGTATGATCATTTACGTCTTCGTCATTAAGTAATAAAAAATCCTCTATGACTAGTTGAGTAACTTTTTTATATGTATTAAGTAGTTGCGATTCTTTTCTAACAACAACCGTAATTGCTTCAAATTCTGGTGTTTGCTCAAGCTGCTCTACAAGAGCTAAACCAACAAGTCCTGTAGCACCTACTACAATTGCTTTTTTCTTGCTTATAGTCATTTTTTATCCAACCTTCTTTAAGTTTGTTTCAAATTTAACCTTTTCTTACGCTTTTAGCAGCCCCTAAAACGGCTTAAAATGCTCGCAAGGCTTGACTTCACGGTGTTGATTCATCACAATATGGCACTTGTTTACGGGCTGGTGATGGTTACACCAGTTTACTGGATTGACCACAGCCCGCCCAGACCAACTTATTTTCAAGGAGTGCAAGAGTGGCAAACTCTGCTCAAGCTAAAAAACGTGCGCGTCAAAACGTTACAGCGCGTAAACACAACGCAAGCTTGCGTTCTATGGTTCGTACTTACATCAAACGTACTTTAAGTGCAATCGCTGGTGGTGATTATGCAGTTGCTACAGAAGCTTACAAAAAAGCTGTTCCTGTAATCGACCGCATGGCTGATAAAGGCATCATCCACAAAAATAAAGCTGCTCGTCATAAGAGCCGTTTAAATGCTCAAGTTAAAGCGTTAGCTAACTAATTTGAAGCATGTAAAAAAAGCCCAATAGGGCTTTTTTTATTATCTATATTTTTTGCTTTTACTGTTCATTATGAAATTTTGATACGTCCAACTCGTAAGCCTTGCCTCTCCAAATCCACTTTAATTTACAGTTGGGAAATTCATCCCCTTCAAACCATACAAACAAACCTTCCATCATTGCAGGCCAATCTGCCTTTTGTATCTGATTATTACCCGAAATTACAGCAACAATCGCAGCAATGATTGTGTCATGACTAACAGCTAAACTTAACCCACTTTTCGTTTTAGGATGAGTCTGATAAATCAGCTCCAACACGTCTAAAACACCCGTAATGGGATGTTTCATACCAGGTAATGCGTTATTCACAAAACTATTAATAAAGCCTAAAGCCCCTTGTTTACGAAAATAAGGGGCGGCTTGTTGAATATCGAGTACAAAGCTTCCCGGTTCTACCAATAGACCTTGTTCAACTATTTCAATTGTATGCGTATTAGGTTCAGGGCTTACACCATCTGCACCTTCAATCATAAGCGCAGCAGTATCTACACAACGTTGGATTGGACTAGATATACAATGTTGAATCACTCGGTCCGTATTTTTAATTAAATAGCTTCCCCATGCTTGCGCTAGCTCACGCCCTTGAGGAGTAAGTTGCAAATCGTATCCTGCTAAACCTTGCCCATCGACCAACTCTCTTAGCGAGTGCCGTGTAAAAAGGGTTACAGGGGTTGAAGCATCTGGCAATAAATCAATTGCTTCAAACATGCTTTTAGGCAATAAATCGAGTGCCATTTTATCGTGTCATCTTTTTTCAATACTTTGTCACTATAACATGTCTGGCATAACTCTCAATCCAAAACACCCGATTGAGCCAAAGCTTCAAATGCTATTTTTTTGCTTTCCTGATCACGAAATGCGATAAAGCCCCCGTTTAATACAGTATCACGCTGGTTATATTCAAAGGGTTTACCTTTTAAGGTGAGTAACCCCCCACCTATACTCTCTAATAATCCCTGACCTGAGCTGGTATCCCATTCAGAGGTAGGATGAAATCTAGGGTAAATATCAATCTCACCTTCTAACATCATGCAAAACTTATAAGCACTGCCCGCTTCACGTCGAATTACGGTACGGTTTTTTTCAATCGGTTCAATAAATTTATGATATTTCGGATTTTTACTACTGTGGCTTAAACCAATTTGTACAGGTGCTTGAGTTGAATACGGCTCTTTTTGATATTGGTACCATTGTTGTTGGCTAAAGCTATATTTAAAAGGCAACTCTTTTAAATAACCCAAATAAACAACCTGCTCACAAGGTACAACGATTACAGAGAAGATAGTTTCACGCCCTTCAATCAAACTCAAGTTTATCGTGAACTCATCCCGCTCGTGTATGAACTCTTTGGTACCATCAAGCGGATCTAACATCCAGCAAGAAAACCAGTCATGGCGAGCGCTATAGTCACTTTCTTCTGATAAGACAGGTAACTCTGGTGTAATTTCTGCAAGATGTTTTAATAAAAATTGATTTACTTTTAAATCTGCTTGAGTCACGGGTGAATCATCATGTTTTTCTTGAATATTAAACTCACATCCTGCTGAATAGTTTTGATATTCTTGTAATAAAATCTGACTAGCCTCTTCCAAGATTGGTAGCAGCTGTTCAATTAAGGCATCATTGGGGCGTGTTGTTGTTATAAACATAAATAAACTCTATTTTCTTTCCTTTTTATTATAAGTGAATTATGACAAATTCAGTATTCAACAAGAGTCTAGTATCCTTAAAAATACATTCTTTTTAATTGAATCATTACAATTTTTTCATAAGCTTTGCTTCAAATTTTGAATCAGTAAAGTACTTATATACAAAAGAAAACAACATTAATTTTTGTATATAAATACTATTGTAACTTATGAAAAATAAACAACTTAACATAAATTCAAACATTTCATTTTCAAGCATTTCTTGTTATGTTCAATAGCACAATAACAAAACGGAAGACTAAAATATGATGCTATATGGATATCATTTCTCAACAATTGAAAATAACTGGGAAGACTTAACCCCATTAAACGAGTTTTTACAAACATTTGCAGACGATGATGGTGATGTGTCTCAAAGAGACAAAGAATCACTTAAAGAAATTATTGCTAAGTCAGATACCGCTTTGGCTTTGGCTAAAGAAATGGGTTGGGACGGTAGCTATACAGGTTGCCCTTATTTATTTTGGTTACCAAGTAAAAATACGCAATCATTTGAATATGGCTTTGTATTTAAACAAACCTCAGATAACTCAACTTTTGTAATTTCACCAATTGAATTGGCTTATCTAGCACATGATGATCAGGTACAAACTTTAAGTAAGAATATTGACTAACTATAAAGGGTTATTGACTTAACAATTAAGCCAATAACCTAGCCCCACTATTGCTATTCAAACATACTTAATTGAGGTGTAGGTTTTATAATTTTCTCTTTGGGAACATGTAAACATTCAAACTCCTCAACAGGAAAACCTTCAACAAAACTCGAAATATCTGGTGTTTCTAAACTTAACCATTCATCTAAACGGTCATGTGGAATCACAATGACTGATCTTTTGACATCGCCCGGTTCGTGAAAGTCTTTCATCATAGGATGGTCTATGGCGTCCATGGTTAACATACTTGCAGAACGGACAATCGTTTCATTTATTTTGCAAATTTCATAAATTGCTGCAATGAAAAAAGCCTGCCCATCTTTACGGCGTACAGCCCATCGTTCAGGTTTATCATTTATATATTTACTTTCATAAAACTCGGTTACAGGGATCACACCAAACTTACATTTAAGAGCAGCTTCTTGAAAACTCGGTTTTTGGAAAATTGTTTCGTGACGCGCATTATAAGTATGTTTTGCTATGTTTGTATCTTCCGCCCATTTGGGAACTAATCCAAACATGACTTCACGCCATTCAAGACCTTGCGGTGATTTGAATAATAGCGGCGTTGTGCCAGCAGGATAAACCTCATCGACATAGCTAAAGCTGACTACAGGCAACTGAAGTTGCTGTAATTGGGCAAGTGTTAAAGGTTTAAAGTTGGCACACATAGCAAGAATAAAACACTATACTGTTACTTCTCTTATTTTATAAGCATTTACCACGTAAACCAAATGAAAAGGCACTCGAAAGTGCCCTTAACGACATAACTTTACGCTTATGAAACGTGTTGAATGCCTTGTGGAATCGCCTGCAATAATCGCTTAGTGTAATCATGTTGAGGATGTGCATAGAGCTGATCCGAATTGGCAATTTCAACAACCTCCCCATGATTCATGACCATGACTTGATCCGAGATATATTTCACAACCGATAAATCATGTGAAATAAAGATATAACTTAGTCCAAACTCATCTTGTAAGTCCTGTAATAAGTTAAGTACTTGGGCCTGAACTGAAACATCTAGTGCCGAAACAGACTCATCACAAATTAAAATTTCAGGCTTTAGCGTTAAACAACGTGCAATAGCAATACGTTGGCGTTGCCCACCCGAGAACTCATGTGGATAACGATAGTAAGCTTGTTCAGGTAAATTAACTCGTTCAAGTAACCCAAGTGCAATTTGTTTACGCTCCGCATCATCTTTACCAATGTTATGAATTTGCATAGGCTCTAATAAAATCTGCCCGATGGTAAAGCGTGGGTTAAGCGAAGCATATGGGTTCTGAAAGATGATCTGAATCTTTCGTTGATATTTGGCAAACTCTTTTTCAGTTAATGAAAGAATATCTTTACCCTCAATGAAAGCTTCACCACCTGTTGCTTCATGTAAACGCATGAGCAAAAGTCCCACTGTAGTTTTACCTGAGCCTGACTCTCCCACTAGACCAAGCGTTTTCCCTTTAGCCAGTTTGAAAGAAACACCTTTTACTGCTTGAAATTCTTCTTTTCCAAATAATCCTTTACGACTATAAAAGCTTTTTTTCAGATCTTTTACTTCTAAAATAATTTGCTCTTCGCCATTTAAACCGCGTTTACGCTGTGGAATTTCTGAAACATCAAAGCTTTGCTCTACCAATACATTGTCTTCTTGACGCATAAAGTCGCTGGTCACAGGCAAACGATAAGGTCGCTGTGACATTTGAGGACGACAGTAAAGTAAAGCTCTCGTATATACATCTTTAGGTTGCTCTAGAACTTGTTCTGCAAGTCCCTGCTCTCTAATTTCACCATGACGCATTACAATGACTTGGTCTGCAATTTCACCCACTAAAGCCAAATCATGCGTAATAAAAAGCATCGACATTTGACGACGCTGACGCAACGATTCGAGTAAATCAATAATTTGTTTTTGAATGGTGACATCAAGTGCCGTTGTCGGTTCATCGGCTATCAGTAACTTAGGTTCACAAGCAATCGCCATTGCAATCATGACACGTTGCTGTTGACCACCAGACAGCTGGTTAGGATAAGCATCAATTTTCGTTTCTGGTGAAGGTATCCCAACCTCTTTGAGTAACTCTAAAACACGCTGACGGGCCTGTTTACGACTCATACCCATGTGTAAACACAACACTTCTGCGATTTGATTACCTACCGTAAAAACGGGATTTAATGATGACATTGGTTCCTGAAAAATCATGGCAATATCTTTACCACAGATTTTTCGCATATCTTTACGGGATAAGCTGAGTAAGTCTTGACCTTCAAAAGCAATCTTACTTTTTTCATCAATTTTACTTTGGCCTACAGGTAGTAAGCCCATAGTTGCCAAAGAAGTAACTGACTTGCCGCTACCCGACTCACCAACTAAAGCGACAGTGGTATTTGCTGGAATATCAAAGGAGATTCCTTTAACAGTTTCGATATACTGCTTGTCTTCACCTTTAAAACTTACACGTAAGTTTTCAATGTGGAGTAAAGGGACACTTTTTTGTTGTTCTGACATTAGGTTTTCCTCTTATTTTAGTTTTGGATCTAATGCATCACGCAGTGCATCAGTAAACATTGAAAATGCAGTAACCAAAACAGCCATTGCGACAGAGGCTGCGACAAGCTGCCACCACTTACCTAAAAGAAGTTCACTTTGCGCCTCATTTAACATGCTGCCCCAAGACACTACGCCGACAGGTACACCGAAGCCTAAGAAACTCAAAATAACTTCCGATTTAATAAAAGAAACCACCAAAATTGACATTTGAACCAAAGCAATATGGCTGACATTAGGAAAAATATGAATAAACATACGGCGGAAATGTCCAACACCAATTGCCTTAGCAGCCAGAACATATTCACGTGAGGTATGTTTCATATACTCAGCACGAATTAAACGGTAAACACCTGTCCAGCCCGTTAAACCTAAAATCAAAACAATAGATAAAATGCCTTTTTGTTGCAGTACGGCAGCAATAGCAAGAACTAATAATAAATATGGAATGGAAGTAAAAATGTTATAAAACCAGTTAAGGATGTCATCTACCCAACCACCAAAGTACCCTGAAATCGCCCCTAGCAGTGTGCCTAAGGTTACTGCGAGCAATGCTGAAACTAGCCCTACAATAATTGAGGTTTCGGCACCTTTAATGGTCTTTTTAAGGACATCTTGTCCCCATTTGTCAGCTCCAAATATAAGCGTACTTTTAAGTTCACTTTGCTGATCGAGTAAATGTCCACCTAGTTGCCGATCAATTGCTTTCATATCATCTGCTAACGGATCAACTACACCATAATAATCAATTGCACTTCCAGAGCTCTTTTCTTGTTTAATTTCAGCCTTCAGTTGGTGAATGACATCTTTTAAGGGATCGACTGGATTTTCCGGTAATTCCTCATCTATAGCAGCTGTCTTTTGCAAAGCTTCCGTCGTTTTATCTGCACCTATAAATGTAGGAGGTGCATAACTGACAGCAACTTCTTTATTCCAGTCCGATGCAATCACTCCCGTAAATGATAGTAGCAATACGACCAAATAGAACAGCACAACAATGAGTGATGCGATTGCAATTTTGTCAGCCCGAAGGCGACGCATTGCAAGCCGCCATAAACCAGCTGAAGCAGGTCCTGTCTGGGTTTGTAATTTTCTTTTTGATAGAACACTTAGCATAACCCACCTACTTCAACTGTACACGTGGATCAACCACTTTGTAGACTAAATCGGCAATCAAGTTAAAAATCATGGTTGCAGCTGCAATGTAGACTGTAATTGCTTTAATCACAGGAAAATCACTTCGCTCAACTGCGATAATTACTTCTCGACCAATACCGGGAATACCAAAAAAACGCTCAATTAAAAATGCCCCTATGAGCAACGCAGGCAAAGTCGCCATCACATCGGTAATAATAGGAATTGAAGCATTACGTAAAACATGCACACCTAAAATTCGGCTTTCCCCTACACCTTTAGCTCGTGCCGTTCTAACGTAATCTTGGTTAATCTCATCAAGCACAAAACTACGGTATAAACGTAAAGTAGGTGCAATACTCACCACCAACATAATTAAAATTGGAAGTAAGGCGAACTTAAATAAATTATCGGTAAAATTATCGCTCCAGCCCTGTACTGGGAACCAACTTAACTGATAAGCCAGAACATATTGAAAAACAATAATATAAACCAAGATACTAATCGACATGCCAATGGTACATAACATCATGACCATACGATCTGTTAAAGAGCCACGTACAGCCGATACAGCTAAGGCTAAGCCAATTGAAATAACAGTTTGTAAAATAGTGAGTGGAATTAAAAGCGTTAGTGAAGGCCCCAAGCGGGTTAAAATAATTTGTGAAACCGGTTCCCCCGTACTCCAACTTGCACCATAATCAAAAGTGAGAATCTGCTTAATAAAAATCCAGAGCTGAACGTAATAAGGTTGGTCTACCCCTAGCTGTTTACGAATGTTTTCAATCTGCTCAGGATTAGACATCTTACCTGCCAAAATATAAGCTGGATCTCCACCTACCCAGTTAAAAAGAATAAAGATAAACAGTACTACTCCCAACATGGTTGGAATCATCTGCCATAACCGCCGAATAACATATGCCAGCATAGTGATAATTCCTTATTTAACCCGTTGTCCGGTAATTTCATTAAAGAATGCTTTATTGTCAGGATCACGACCAAGGAAATCTTTAACCAACTCAGCTGCCGGTTTTTGGCTACCTTGTGACAAAATGGTTTGACGGTAACGTTGCCCGACTTGTGGGTTATTTAGGTTGTCACCATAAGCAGAAAGCATATCGAGAGCTAAAACCTCAGACCACATATAACCGTAATAACCCGCTTGATACCCACCCATTAAGTGTCCAAACTGTCCAGGAAACTCTGTTGTTGGTACATATCCCAAGGCCGTAGCTGCTTCCATTTTTTGCCAAGTTTCTAAAGGTTTTACTTTTAAAGCATCAGCCGTATGAAGTGCCATATCGTACTGCGCATAAAGTGTCTGACGTGCATAACGTAAACCGCGCCCATAGTTATGTACTGCTTTTAAACGGGCAATTAATTCATCATCAACTCGTGGACATGCTGGATCACAGTAATCAGCCACTTTAGACAAAGTTTCCTTACGGCGTGCCCACTCTTCATACATTTGAGATGGTGCTTCTACGAAATCACGCTCTACAGAAGTTCCAGACTGACTTGCATAACGGGTATTAGATAAAATGCCATGTAAGGCATGACCAAATTCATGAACAAAAGTTTCTAACTCGTCACTATTTAAACCTTTACGGTTAAAGTTTGTGACAAGTACTGACACGGGTAAGCGGTTAGTTAAAGTACTGCCACCATATACTCCCCAAACGGCAGCATGGCCATATTTCCCTTCGCGAGGGAATTTATCCATATATAGAGCACCCAGAAGCTTTCCTGTCTTTTTATCGACCACATCGTAATACTCAACTTCGCTTTGCCATGCTTTAACTTTGACAGGTTTAAAATCAATACCATAAAGGTCAGATGAAATTGCAAATAACCATTTTTGTGCCGCTAAAGTCGGGAAATAATCACGAAGCTTTTCCTGATCAATTTGATATTTGCTCTTACGCAGTTTCTCACTCCAGTAAGCTTCACTCCAACGTGTGATCTCGGTTTTATCTAATGGTGTTTTTAAAGTTTGTGCTTTAAATGCTCGGAGCTCTTCTACTTCTTTGCGCTCAAGTGGTGCGACCGTTTTCTGTACTTCTGCCAAAAACTGATTTACAGCTTCGGGCGTTTTTGCCATACGGTCTTTTAACACCCAATCTGCATAACTTGCTTTTCCAAATAACTGCGCAAGCTCATAACGTAAATCTACTGCCTGTTTGAGTAGTTTTAAGTTTTGTTCAGTACCACGTCGTGTAAAGGCAATCTGGTATCTTTTTCTGGCATCATCATTATCAGCCAATTCCATAAATGGACGATATTCCGGATACTCAAAACCTAATAGATAGTTACCTTTGGTATTTTTCTTTAACCCTGAAATATAACTTTCTGGCAGCCCTTTCATTTCTTCAGGAGTAAATTCAAGTTTTTCAGGGTTATCACGAATATTGCGGTTATATTCTTGTTCGAGTTTAGTCAACTCATCCAGAATGGCTTTCATTCTTGCACGTTTTGCTGGTTCTAATTGAACCCCCGTGTCTTCAAACTGATCCAGAATATCCTGACGGTATTTTTTATCTATCGGATCATTCGCTTTTGTATTTTTAATTACGTTATATAATTTTGAATTTTGGAATATATCAGTATGAAACTGATTAATTTTAATTTCGCAGTCTTCGGCTGCCTTACGTAATTTCGCATCTGGGTCTACATTACTATATAGACCTATGGGTCCTGAAAAATCTTCAAGATGAGCAAAAATTTTATCCCACTTTGCTAATATCGGAGCGGCAGCAGCATCGGTTTTAACAGGTATTTTTTCAAAACTTGAAATCTCTTGCTGGATTTTTTTTAAATTAGAATCGCACCATGTGGGAAGTTGCTCTGCTTTAAGTAATGGTAACGTCGCACGTGTCGTCTCTGCCGATGCAAACTGACTTATACCTATGGTCAACATACATAAACTAGTCATTTTCAGCGTGTTATTTTTCATCATATCTCCAATTTTTTTCATTTAATGATTAGATTTCGTATTTGTATCAATATCGAAGTACATCCATTCAGCATGTAAAATCGGATGCTTCTTATATCCAATGATTCTTGGTTGAGCCAACATATTTCTATAACGTGCATACAACACTTGAACTGGCATATACACTTCTAACAAACGTGTCATTTTTCGATAAATCACGTCGCGTTCTGGGCCTGGCTTAACCTGTTGAGACTGACGGTATAATTGATCAAACTCTGGTATTGAACCGCAAGACCAGTTGGTCATATGAGTGTTCGGGCCATAAAAATTCTGCATAAAATTATCGCCATCTGGATAATCGGCAATCCATGCAGAGGAACCAAACATTCCATCACACTGTTTTTGCGCCCGAATGAGATCTGAAAAGAGCATTGGTTTGTAAACCATACGAATATTCAAACTGTCAAAGTTCTTTTTCCAAAGCTCAGCGCTTTGCTGACCAATACTGTCATTGCGCGCCATATATTCAATAACAAGGGGCTTACCATTTGGTTGTGTACGCCAACCTGATGCATCTTTTTTATAGTTATATTTATCTAATAATAAATTTGCTGCTTTGACCGAATATGGGGTACTGCTTCTATATTGAGGTTCAACCCCTACTACACCTGGTGGAACTGGAAAATGTAGACGCTCAGCATCACTATTACGTACTAATTTAATTTCTTGATCTATTGAACGAGACATTGCAATTGCACGGCGTAAAGCAATTTTTTCTTTACTCATCCCTCCAACAACGGGATTTTTAAGGTTCCAATAGTTATAACTAATTTCCGGATCAACAATACGAGATAAATGCACACCCTCTTTTGCAAGCTCAGGACTTAATTTACCGTCTTTAATCGCTTTCGAGACTAATTGCCCTTCAAGTTGAATAATATCAACTTCACCACGCTGGAATGCCAACCATCGTGACTGGTTTTCTTCCATTACCTGAATATCAATTGTGCCGATTTGAGGCATTTGTTTACCTTTGAGACGTTTTACAATTGCTTGGTCCTCAGCGCTACTGGCTACAAAGTTCCAAGTAAAACCGCGATAATCAGGATTCGCTTTTAAAACAATACGCGAAGCAGGCACCCACTTACTGAGCATATAAGGTCCTGTCCCTACTGGATGCCCCATAACAAAGCCAGATTTATCTTTATATTTTTCGATAACTTCACGTGCTACAGCCCCTGTAGGGTCATGTGCTAGTAATAAAGGAAAGTTATAATCAGGCTTCACTAACCGAATAACCAAAGTGTACTTATCAGGTGTTTGTAAACCACTCGCACTTTGATCATAGTTAAACTTTCCTGTTTTACTGGCTGATTGTACTAAAGCATCCATACCTTCAATTTTGTTCTCCAACAACCAACTATTTGGCGAACGTAAATTTGGGTCCAATAACCGCTTAAAAGAGTACGCATAATCGTAAGCCGTTAACTCTCTAGGTTTACCTTTAAAAACAGGGTCCGGTGTAAAATAAATACCTTTTTTAATGTGAATCGTATAAGTCAGACCATCTACACTCACTTCTGGCATAGCGGTTGCGATTTGGGGAATAAGCTTTGCTGGCCTTGCTAAATAATCGTAGGTATATAAAGTTTCAAATATCGACGTGGTTACATGTGCCGAATATAAGTCATGGATATACGCTGGGTCGAAACCTGTTTCAGCTGTCGGAAACGTATAATGGAGAACTTTATTTGGATCGGCTGGGCTTTTTGCAAAAATAGTCGTGTTACCCGTTAATGCCATACTGACAAATAATAGACCTACACTACAGTGCTTGAGCTTTTGTTTTAAATTTTCAGTCATGATGATCTTTATCTAAAATTATTTTTTAATAGGGGTAATATCAAGATATTGCCAGTTTGTATTCATCATCGGGTGAGGTTTAAAACCCTGAACTTGTGGGTGTATCAACCAATTACGAATTCGAGTTACATGAATAATCCAAGGATTATCAGCTTCTATCTGGCGATTAAGCTTTTCATAATATGGTAGACGTTGTTGCGGTGGTAAATGAATGGCCTGAGTGTAAAGAGCATCATATGTTTTAGACTGATAACACGCATGGTTCCCTTGCCCAGCATTTGGTCCATATAGTAATTGTGCAAAATTATCTCCTTCGGGATAGTCAGCAATCCATGCCCCACTCCACATCATATATTTACATTGAGTTGCGGCTTTTAAGTTATCTGCAAAATTACTTACTTTAAAATCAGCACGAATGCCTATCGCATCTAGATTTTTTTTCCAAAGCTCTGAATGAATAACGGATGCTGAGCTATTTTCATTGTTAATTTTTAAAACTAAAGGCTTGCCATTTGGTAAGGTCCGATAGCCATCAGCCCCTTTTTTATAACCATAATAATCAAGTAATTTATTTGCTAGAACTGGATTGTACCCAACACTACTTTTATATTTTGGGTTATATCCATTTACACCTTCAGGTATAAACATTTCTGCTCTGACAGCCTGACCTTTATATGCCTGTTTTATGCTTTCTTTTTGATCATAAGCTAAAGTAATTGCTCGACGAAGCGCTATTTTTTCAGGACTAAAACCACCAATGACAGGGTCTCGCATATTCATCATGGTATAAGTAATTTCAGGTTCTTTATATGGGAAATGTTTAATGCCTCTTTTCTGAAAAGAAGCTTTAAGTTGATTGCCATCTAAAGCTTGCGGAACTGCATCTGCTGTAAGTCTATCAAAATCTAATTGACCAGACTGGAAAGCTAACCATCGTGACTGTTGCTCTTCAATAATACTAACCACCACCTTGCCAATTTGTGGCATTTTCTTTCCAGACATTTCCTTAACAAGTTGGTTATCCCAAGGCGTTCCTGTTGACTTAAAATTCCAGACAAAACCACGATAATCAGGATTGGCAACCAACTCGACCTTACTTCTTGGAACATATTTACTTAGCATGTAAGGTCCGGTACCTACAGGGTGCATACCAATACGGTCACCATAATAATCAACAACCTCTTTCGCAACGCCGCTAAATGTAATATAGGCAAGAATATAAGGAAAATTAAAGTCTTGGCGAGTTAAAGTAAATTGTAGAGTATATCGATCAGTCGCTTTAAGCCCTGCAATTGGCGCAGCATAATCAAATTTTCCTGTTTTTTTTGCTTGAGCTACCACTGCATCGGCACCCACCAACTTTCCATCCAGAAAAGAAACGGAAGGCGCTCTGTTTTTAGGGTCTAAAATACGTTTAATTGCATAGACGTAGTCTTCAGCTACCAACTCGCGGCGTTTACCTTTAAATGCGGGATCATCTGTAAAATAAATACCTGGCTTAATTTTAAATATATAAACTTTACCGTCTTGTTCAACCTTAGGCATAGTTTCTGCCGTATAAGGAACCAGTTGTACCGGACGTGCCAAATAATCGTATTTAAGTAGAGGTTCAAAAATGGCTTCTGCAATACTTGCACTATAAAAATTAGTGGTTTTAACCATGTCAAAACCATCATCTGGTGCTTCATAGGCAACATGCAAAATCTTGTTGGGTTGTGCTGGCGTAATTGCATAAGCACATGGAATTGATGTAATAGCCAAACTTAAAACGGCGAGCTTAAAAAATTTTAATTTCAAGTTCATATCCACATAACTAATTTTTTTAAAAGACATTAACCTTTTGAGTAACATCTAAATCCGCATAAGAAAAGTTCTTTTTCAGCAGATAGGCCTATTTGGGATTTGTAATTTACTTTCCTTTATCATCTTTTTTATTTGATCAAATGGAAAAAATAAACTTAAGCACCCAGTGTTTGTAACTACTGAATATAAAGCGAATTTCATGCCATCTATTGGCACTCATCATAAAATATTTGAGATTATTAGAAATTCATATTTTTATTAGGTACTTAAATTCATTTGAACTATATAAATAAAAGTCACTTTTTGCCAAATATTATATTTGCATAAGTTAATCATTGAACACCTTAAATGCACAATAAAAACACACAAATGTATCATTATGAATCACAAAAAAGCATTCATATAAAATTATTAATTTCAAATTAAAATACTAATATTATTAGTAATATTAAAAATAAATAATTATTAAAAATAGTATAACATTACATACAAGAAAGTTCTAAAACAGCACATTTTTCTGTATTAAGCATGTGAAGAATCTAGCAATGTATATTTTTTATACAAATTTATTTGGAACTTTTAGCCACCATTAAAAAAATTACCAAATGGAAAACTTTTTATCCCTATAAAAAATCAAAAGCACTGTTCGCAACCATAATAAAATCAATATTTATCAATATTTTGCATAAACTAAAAAAAGAAAAATATATAGTTGGCACTTGCTTTGCTTAAAAACTTTCCAGCAATATCGCTAACTACAACAAAAAGGGATCAAATCCACGATGAAAAAAAAATACAATGTTCGATCTCAGGTAACCCCCAAGATCGGCAAGACAATACTTAAATTAAGTACCCTTAGTTTAAGCATGATGTGTCTTACCATGGCACAAGCAGCAGAAACAGAACAATCAAGCAATGATGATAAACCAACAAAAGTCGTAAAAGTTGCCGTTACAGGTTCTTCAATCAAAGGAGTTGCGGCACAAAGTGCTTCACCCATTACCATAGTAAAAGTTGACGAAATCTTAAAACAAGGGGTAACAACAACAGAGGAAGCATTAGCAAAGATCAGTGCAAACCAATCGAGTTTTGTTACTGCTCAAAATGTAGGTGCTAGTGGAACGGTAGGTTCAGCAGCTGACCTCCGAGGAATTGGTGCCAATAAAACCTTAATCTTACTTAATGGTCGTCGTTTAGCTGCAAATGCTTATGATAGTGGTGTCACTAATTTAAATATTATTCCGTTAGCTATGTTAGACCGTATTGAGGTCTTACGAGATGGCGCATCAGCAATTTATGGTACAGATGCAATTGGTGGCGTAATCAACTTCATTACTAAAAAACAATTTACTGGTTTAAACATCAGTGGTGGTTTAACACAACCAGAGCACAGTGGAGGTGATACACAAGATCTAAGCGTATTTGGTGGTTATGGTGATCTTGATGAAAATGGATTTAATATTTTTGGTGTCATCGATTACCGACATGGTAACGACGTTATGGCAAAAGATCGTAAAGTTAGTAAACGTGGAGGATTAATACCAGAACTAGGTATTACAAAAGGGAGTAGTGGTAGTTTTCCCGCTAACTTTTATGACAAAGAAACTGGTGTCGAAGGAAACCCATATGCAGCTACAGGCTGTGGAAGTAATCCGCTCGTTTACGCACAAGGTGAATTCTGCCGTTATAACAGTCAGGCAGTGATTGGAATTGTTCCAAAAACTGAAGATATCTCAGCACTAGGGCGTGCTACTTTTAAACTCAATGATAATTTAAATGCTGTAGCAGAATACGTCTACGCACGTAATGAAATTACTACCTCAGTGGCCCCAGACGTTTTCTTCGATTTAACATTGAATCCTGACAGCAAATATTATCCAGGTAATGGCATTACACCTGGAATGAATAATGTGACCGGTCCACTTGAGCTTTATATTCGTTCTCAAGCTGGTAATCGTGTTAGTTCTAGTATTAATGAGTCACATCGTGTATTCGGTGGTCTAGAGGGTGAAGCATTCGGTTGGGATATTAATACTGGTGTTACTTATGCTCATAGCGAAGCGGAAGATCGATTAAACAGTGGGTATCTTAACTACAACAGAACTCAAGAAGCTTTAAATAATGGTATTTTAAACCCATTCGGTCCACAAGCACCAGAAGACGCAGGCTTATGGGATACACTAGGAGTAACTGGTGCTTATTTAAAAGCGGACGTTGACTCAACAACTGTTGATTTCACCGCCAGTCGACCTATATTTAAATTACCTGCAGGTGACGTTGGTTTTGCAATTGGAACTAGCTACCGCCACGATGAATGGACCTCAAACGTAGTATCTGAAGTGGCTAGTCAAGCACCAAGTACAGGAGTTGATCCGAATGAACCTACGAATAAAGGAAAAAGAGATATCAAAGCAGTCTTTACTGAACTGCATATTCCTTTACATAAAACTTTAGAAGCTCAACTTGCGGCTCGTTACGATGATTATAGTGACTTCGGCGATACGTTTAACCCTAAATTCGCACTCCGTTGGGAACCAATTAAACAATTAATGTTCCGTACTTCTTATAGCACAGGATTCCGAGCACCAACTTTATGGGAAGTAAATGCTCCTAACTCTATAACAAATACTTCAGCTTACTATAATGACCCTGTACTTTGTCCAAATGGCCCTCCTAAAAAACCGGGAGATACTCTTCCACCGGGTGGTGTTGCCAGTCGTGATTGCGAAACCCAATTTGATCGCAAAAATGGAGGAAATAAAGATCTTGACCCTGAAGAATCAAAATCATTTACTGCTGGCCTAGTTCTTGAACCAATTAAGAATTTAGTTCTAACCTTAGATTATTTTAATATTGAAGTTGAAAATCAAATTGCTGCATTACCTGAGAGTGATATTTTTAACAATCCAACAAAATATGCCGACAAGTTCGTACGCAACCCAGATGGAACACTTAACCATATCATTACTACTCAAGACAATATGGGTGATTTAAAAACTTCTGGTGTCGATGTAAGTCTAAATTATATAACCCCAATGACAGCAACAGGTCGATTTGGTTTTGGAATGGATGGGACTTATGTCATTAAATATAAATATCAAAATGAAAAAGATGGAGAATGGATTAGTAGTTTAGGTACATATGTTGGAGATGCCCCAATTATTCGTTGGAAACATACTGCTAATTTATACTGGAATTATCAAAACTGGGGAGTAAATTTCCAACAACAATTCACTCGTGGTTATGATGACCAAAATTCAAGTTCCACAGTCAAGTCAGGTTATGAAAATCACAAAGTGAGCGACTATACAATTTATAACATTTCAGGCACTTATAAAGGCTTTAAAAATCTTGAAGTTACAG
The DNA here is from genome assembly GCF_039938935.1 of Acinetobacter sp. WA-87. Lineage (NCBI taxonomy): Bacteria > Pseudomonadati > Pseudomonadota > Gammaproteobacteria > Moraxellales > Moraxellaceae > Acinetobacter > Acinetobacter sp. WA-87. The sequence goes on from NZ_JBDUVF010000001.1 coordinate 495,716, forward strand.
CGGGGATTAAGAATATCTTTGATGAAGACCCTCCTGCTTCAAATGTTGGTGACAACTTCCAAATGGGATATGACCCACGTTACGCAGATCCTTTAGGACGTACTTACTTTGTACGAGGTACATATAAGTTCTAAATGGTTGTTCTGCAAACATGACTTTAAACATTGTGTTTGCAGAACAAATACTCATTCTTAGCCAAACAGTCATTTTAAAAATTGTTTGTCTACAGTTTCAGGAGTAACTATGGGCATGACTTTTACAGACATAGAAAATAAATCTGCCAAACGCCTAATTGGTATTGCTGCAGTCATTTTTCTGCATCTTCTTGTTGCCTATATTCTGATGTCAGGTTTAGCAAACAATATTCAAAAACCAGCGGAAAAACCTGTGGAATTACAAATTATTCAGGATATTAAGCCGCCTCCTCCACCAAAGCCGGAAGAGCCGAAACCAAAGGAAAAACCACCTGAACCACCAAAAATGGTAGAAAAAGTTGCCAAGGTTCCAGAGCCTCCTAAACATGTCGAAAAATTTACACCTGTACAAAAAACGACGCCAGTCACTCAACCAACGAATGTGGCTACCCCGGCTCCTGCTGCACCTAGTACCCCATCACCAAGCCCTGTTGCCGCACCTGCTCCAGTGGCTGCTGCGCCGGCACCAAAACCAGCTGGTGTGAGTCGTGGTGTTTCAGAGGGTTCTGCCGGCTGTGAAAAACCAGAATATCCACGCGAAGCACTTATGAATGAAGAACAAGGGACAGTGCGCATACGTGTTTTAGTTGATACTTCCGGCAAGGTTATTGATGCCAAAGTAAAAAAATCGAGTGGCAGCAAAACCTTAGATAAAGCAGCAACTAAAGCTTACAGCTTATGTACGTTCAAACCAGCAATGAAAGATGGTGTACCTCAGCAAGATTGGTATGAGATTGAATATCCATTTGTAATTGAATAAACAATTGAATTAGCAAGAAATTAAAAAAAATTGGAGATATATGATGAAAAAATCAACTCAACCGTTAGTTCGTTTCGCTTCTGCAAGTCTAATCGCAGCTTGCTCATTACTTCCATTAAGTACAGTTTTTGCAGAAGAAACGAGTAATACTCCTGTTGCAACAGCAACGACTGAAGCGACATCAAACTCAAGCACACCGACTCCACCGCCAAAGCCTGCAACGAGTGAAACTGTTAAAAACCCTTATGGTTTAGAAGCACTTTGGCGTGAAGGTGATTTAGTTGCAAAATCAACCCTATTCATATTAGTACTTATGTCTATCGGTACATGGTACATCATCGTTTCTAAACTATTACAACAAGGAAAAGTTAAACGACAAGGAAAAGAAGCTGAAAGACATTTCTGGGAAGCTACTTCTCTTGATAATGCTGCTGAAGGTTTAGAACAAAGTAGCGCTTATCGATTTATTGCAGAAAAAGGAATTAACTCAACTAAGTCACACGGCGGTTCGTTACTTGAACGCATTGACTTCAATACTTGGGTAAGCATTTCAATACAACGTTCAATTGAAAAAGTACAAAACCACTTAAGTGGAGGTTTAGCCTTTTTAGCAACGGTTGGATCTACAGCCCCTTTCGTAGGTCTATTCGGAACAGTATGGGGAATCTATCACGCATTAACAGCTATCGGGATTTCAGGACAAGCATCTATTGATAAAGTTGCAGGTCCAGTTGGTGAAGCACTGATTATGACAGCTATTGGTCTTGCAGTCGCAGTACCGGCTGTACTTGGTTATAACTGGTTGACTCGTCGCAATAAAGCAGTGATGGAAAACGTACGTTCATTTGGTTCAGATTTACATGCAGTTTTATTAAGCGGAGAAATTAATACTAATAATTCAGTTAACCGCAGCATTAAATAATCAGGAGCAAACATTATGGGTATGAGTGTTGGTTCTGAAGATGAAGACGAAATGATTGGAACAATTAACACGACGCCTCTGGTAGACGTCATGTTGGTTTTACTTATTATTTTCCTAATTACGATTCCAGTAGTTACACATACAGTACCAGTGAAACTACCTGAAGAAAAAAATACGCCGTACGCAACTACGCCTGAAAATATTCAACTCTCAGTCAATAAGAAAGGAGATATTTTCTGGAATGAAAGTTATGTACCAAATAAAGAAATTTTATTAGCGAAATTACAGGCTGTGGCGCAAAAAAGACCGCAGCCAGAGGTACATATTCGAGGAGATCAGCTTACCCATTTTGAAGCGATAGATCAGGTCATTAGTACGACCAAACAAGCTGGTATTGGCAAAATTGCCTTTGTTACTACCCCTCCAGCCTCCCCATAACTATTTTAAGGAGAATCTTATGGGTATGAATGTCGGTTCAAATAATGATGACGATGTGATGTTAGAAGTCAACATGACACCGCTTATTGATGTCATGTTGGTACTCATTATCATGTTTATTATTACCATACCTGCACCCAACAACGCGATTAATATTAATTTGCCAAATGGCACACCGCCACCAACAAATGAAAAGCCACCCGAAGTGATTGATGTGAGAATTGATTCAACTGGTCAAGTATTTTGGAATAATCAACAGGTTTCTGACCGCAAAGCACTAGAGACTTTATTTCAAGGTGTTGTTGCCAAAAAAGATCAAGACCAAGTCAAACTCAAACCAGACCAGATGGCTGAATATAAAAATGTAGCGATGGTGATGGCTACAGCACAGCGTTTAGGTGTCACTAAAATTGGAATTGTAAGCAGTAACTAATATTACTTTTAATCTATTTAACTCTATTAACTCCTGCGCTAACTTGAATTTTCAGTTAGCGTTTTTTTTGAACTGAAATATTCAACTCTAAAATAATATCTCCACACTCATCATATTCTCCAGTTTCTATAAAACCCATTTTCTTATAAAGTTTTCCAGCAATGTTATTAGAAGATTTATACATCGTTCTAATTCGTTTAGCTCCTTTTGCAGCCATTTCATCAATTGCCATTTGCAATCCCTTGGTACCATAATCTTTAGCTTGATGATCTTTGCTAATCATAAAACGAAATAGCCAAAATAATGTCTCATCAGGTGGATCAATTTCGACGCAATACATTAGGAACCCAACGACTTCATCATTAAAACAGATGACTCTTGGACAGTAATGTTCTTCTACTTTAGACTCAGCAATAGAATATACATTTGGTGCAACATAATCTTTTTGAGATTCATGCAATGACAACTTTGCACATAAAATCCAATTTTCACGATTAAGATCTTTTAGACTAATCTAATGCAAAACCTTTTAGTTATAAATTCCCTTTCTATAAGCAAAAAATATATCGAGAACAAAAAAGCCTCCGAAGAGGCTTTTTTTATGACAGGTTAAAATTAGTCACCTGTATAACCTTTTAACTTTAAACGAGCAGCATGAAGTAACGGCTCAGTATAACCAGAAGGCTGTTCACAACCTTTAAAGATAAGGTCAGAAGCTGCTTGGAAAGCAATATTCGTTTCAAAGTTAGCTGCCATTGGTTTATACAATGGGTCATTCGCATTTTGCTCATCAACAATTTTTGCCATGCGTTTAAGCACTTCTTCAACTTGTTCACGAGTCACAATACCGTGACGTAACCAGTTCGCGACGTGTTGAGAAGAAATACGTAATGTTGCACGGTCTTCCATTAAACCTACGTTGTTAATATCAGGAACTTTCGAACAACCCACGCCTAAGTCAACCCAACGAACAACGTAACCTAAAATACCTTGGCAGTTATTTTCAAGTTCATTGTTGATCTCTTCTGCTGACCAGTTTGTTTCTGGGGCAAATGGAGGAGTTAACAAGTCATCTAATGACAACATTTCTTCAGCTTTTAACTGATCTTGACGTGCTTTTACATTTACTTGATGGTAATGCATTGCATGAAGTACAGCACCAGTTGGTGATGGAACCCAAGCACATGAAGCACCAGCATTTGGATGCGCAGCTTTAGTTGCCAACATATCTTTCATGCTATCTGGTTTTGGCCACATGCCTTTACCAATTTGAGCTTTACCTTGTAAACCACATTTCAAGCCAATGGCAACGTTACGATTTTCGTAAGCAGCAATCCATTTTTGTGTTTTAACCGCTTCTTTACGAACAACTGGTGCAGCTTCCATAGAAGTATGGATTTCATCACCTGTACGGTCCATGAAACCAGTGTTAATAAAGATAGTACGGTCTTTAGCAGCAGCAATACAGTTTTTCAAGTTTACAGATGTACGGCGTTCTTCATCCATAATACCGATTTTTAAAGATTTCGCGGGTAAACCTAATGCTTGCTCAGCACGTTCAAATAATTCAACAGCAAAAGCAACTTCTTCTGGACCATGCATTTTTGGCTTAACAATATACATAGATCCTTTACGAGAGTTTTTATTTTCGTTCGTACTACGGATATCAGCAACTGATAACAATGGAGTTACCAATGCATCCATAATACCTTCGAAAATTTCTTCACCATCTACCAAAATAGCTGGATTCGTCATTAAGTGACCTACGTTACGAAGTAACATAAGTGAACGACCATGAAGTTTTGTTGTTCCACCAATTAAGTTTTTAATTTCGCGGTCTTTGCTTAACGCACGGACAATTGTTTTACCATTCTTTTCGATAGATTCTTGAAGTGTACCCTTCATTAAACCTAACCAGTTACGGTAACCTTCAACTTTTTCTTCAGCATCTACAGCTGCAACAGAGTCTTCAAGATCTTGAATCGTCGTAAGCGCAGCTTCAAGTGTTAAATCTTTAACACCCGCTAAATCAGTTTGACCAATTGGGCTATTTGCATCGATTTCAATAATGACATGCAAACCATTACTTAAAAGTACAACTTCTGAAGGATTTGTCTCTTCACCATTAAAACCAACGAACTGAGCTTCATGAGCTAAACCTGTTTGAGTACCATCTTTTAAAGTCACAACAAGTTTATTTTGCTCAATTGCATATTTAGTTGCATCTGCGTGTGAGCCTTGTGCAAGTGGGAAAACTTCATTTAAGAAGTTTTTAGCAAACTCAATTACCTTGGCACCACGTACAGGGTTATATCCTTTCCCTTTTTCAGCACCACCTTCTTCTGAAATTACGTCAAAGCCGTAAAGTGCATCATATAAAGAACCCCAACGTGCGTTTGCTGCATTTAAGCAATAACGTGCATTACGTACAGGTACTACTAACTGCGGCCCTGCTAATAATGCAATTTCTTCATCTACGTTTTCCGTAGTAATCTGAAAATCTTCAACTTCTGGTAGTAAATATCCAATTTCAGTTAAAAACGCCTTATAAGCACCTAATTCAAATTTGTTATTACGGTGCCATTCATCAATTTTTGCTTGTAATTCATCACGCTTAGCCAATAACGCTTTATTTTTTGGGCTAAGATCGACAACAACTTGCTCAAAGTTCTTCCAGTAAGTTTCACTATCTAAACCAGAACCTGGTAAAGCTTCATTTTCGATAAAATCGTAAAGTTCTTTAGCAATCGCTAACTTGCCTTTTTGAATACGTGCAGTCATTGTCTTTCCTGAAGTTGCTACTTTTTATACCAAGAGAAACCTAGTATACCGATTTAAATTAAGCTGAATACTAATATCACATTCCTAAATAGTAAGCATTTTCTCTTGCGAAACTATTGACAAAGATAAATTTTTCTATACAGGAAAATATTAAAATTCTAACTAGGTTTCTCAACAATTTATTCAATATTTTAAAATACTGAAACTAGACTTTTTGTTAACAAACAAAAAAATTTCAGTATCTGATTTTTCTAAAGCGTATTTAGTTATATCAAACTTTAAGCTGTGAAAAAGCACTATTTAATTAAATTTATCAATTTTTTGTTATAAAAAAAGCGCTCTATCTAGAGCGCTTTTCACAACTATCGTCTTAAGAATTTTTAGCTTCATCAATTTGTCGGTGTTCTGAATGCAAATAATCATCTGACTGCATTTCCAACAAACGAGAACGCGTACGCTCAATTTCAAAAGCTAATTTCTCGCCTTGATAGATATCAATGATACTATCTTGAGAAGTTAAGAGTAATTTCACGCCACGGTCATAAAACTCATCGACTAGATAAATAAATCGACGCGTTCCTTCTGATAAGAAGTCAGTTAAGTGCGGAACATTGCTGACCAGAACTGTATTATAAATATTAGCAATTTCAATAAAATCTGCTGGGCTACGCGGCTTTAAACAAAGTTCAGAAAACTCACACCATAAAACATCTTCGGTGTGACCTAGCGTTTCAACAACACGGTTATTGATCACAATTGGTTCTTGAGAATTTGCTTGCGTATGCGTTAAGGCAGTATAACGCTCAGATATCCAACTTTGCGCTTCATTACCTAAAGGCGATTTGAACAATTGAGCTTGTTTCAAAACACGTAAACGGTAATCTACGCCCGCATCTACATTTAAAATAGCACAATTCTTTTTAACCATTTCAATGGTAGGTATAAAACGGTCGCGATGAATGCCATTTTTATATAAACCGTCTGGTGCAATGTTCGAAGTAGCAATCAGTGTTACTCCACGAACAAATAACTTCTGGAATAAATCACTCAAGATCATTGCATCTGTTACGTTTGAAACGAAAAACTCATCAAAACAAATAACAACCGCATCTTTATAAATTTGATCAGCTACGATATCAAGTGGATTACGTTGACCAGAAAGTTTATTTAATTCTTTATGAACGTGTTGCATAAAGTGATGGAAATGCATCCGTGTTTTACGACGAAATGGCACAGACTCATAAAATTGGTCCATTAACCAAGTTTTTCCTCGACCTACACCACCCCACATATACACGCCTTTTGGAGAGGTTTGGCGGCGGAAGCGACGGAAAGCTTTCTTAGAAGCTTTATAGCGGTTTAAAAGTTCCTTCCAAACACGATCTAATTCTTGCACTGCCTGTGCTTGTGCTTCATCTGCCATAAACTGGCCTGAAGCCAATGCCTCAGCATAGCGCTCTGCTGGGGAAGAAGGAGTAAAAGCAGTACTATGAGAAGATTTTAAATTTAACATATCATTTTATTTCAATTTTAACTGAAGAGAGTATAGCGAACATTTTGTCCGACCACATTAGCTTTTAGCATCAAGAGTTATGCTCAGTAAAACTCTTTTCCATATTGCCGAGGACTCTGCCCAAACCATCTTTTAAACGCATGATTAAAAGCTGCAGGTTCAGAATAGCCAAGCGACTCAGCAATAACTTCTATTGAATATTCTTTATATTCCATAAGTTTAAGCGCCTTATTCTTAATAATCTGTTCACGAATTTGTTTATAACTCGTATTAAGCTGCTGCAATTGATGCCTTAATGTCCTTTCAGGCATTTTTAAAGCGAAAGCGGTTTCCGCCATGCTCGGGATAATTCCTTGTTGTAGCTCTAGATAATCTTGCACATATTGAATAATGGGTGGTATTTGATGATCTTGCTCATTTAACCGTTTTATTTCTTTAATACATTTCGCTTCATAGATACGATGAGTAATGATATCCGCTGAAGGAACTTTTATTCCAAGCACATTCTTACTTAGGCTAAATGCTGCATGTGTAGAATTAAAATGCAGATCATCTCCATAATATGAGAAATATTGAGCAACGGTATCTGTATTATTTGGTTTGGGAAATGGCAAATCTATACGCATAAGAGGCATTGTTAAGCCCATCATGGTGTAAATATCTTGAATAAATTTATAAGTCCCTGAAATTTCACACTGGGCACGAAGCAAACCAATCTCTGTTTTTAGGTCGACAGGTAAATAGTTCAGAAGGATGTGATTTTCAGTTTCTTGTAAACTTAAGGTGCCAAATAAATGAGTGAGTTTTTGATACTGTATGCCTTTTTCCAATGCAGTTTGTATATCTTGGCTTGTTACAAGTAGCATTAATAACGGACCATAACCTGCTAATGCATAGTGCTGCCCGATGAACAAACCTTTTTCAGGATCAACATTTTCACTAATAATTTGTTGAATATCCCACTCTAAACTATCGTGAATTGTTGAACTTGGGTCCAAACAATCTACTTTAATGCCTATATTAGCCAAACGTGAGTCGACATCAATGCCCGCATTGCGCATTCCTTGAATTAAATAGATTAAACCAAGTGCCGATCGTTTCATTCTTCTATCAATTTCCCTAGACTGAAATGTTTTACTATAAAGAAGTAATAAAATTAATTGCCGAATATATCAATTTTCACGTCGGTACAATCATGTTTAAACAGATCAAAAAACGTTAGTCTTGCCTGCAATCCTCTTTACGGTATATGCAGGGTTTACAATGCACAGTGCAAAACAAAACGCTATTCAAAAAACTAAAATCGCAATTATTGGTGCTGGATTCGGTGGCCTTGCAATGGCTATTCGTCTATTACAGAACAAGCAAACAGATTTTCTTATTTTAGAAAAATCTAATGATGTGGGTGGAACTTGGCGCGAAAATCGCTACCCAGGAGCTGCATGTGACGTTCAGTCGCATATGTATTCTTTATCTTTTGCACCTAAAACTGACTGGTCAAAACGCTATGCAGAAGCACCGGAAATTTTTGATTATATTCAAGATATAACCCAAAAATATCAAATTAAAAACTACTGTAAGTTTAATCATGAAGTTACTCATGTTCAGTATGATGAAACTCGCCATGTATGGACGTTAGACTTTACAAACCAACCTTCTCTCGAAGCACAATTTGTAGTATTTGCTTCTGGCCCCTTACATATTCCACAAATCCCTCATATTCATGGTATCGAAAAGTTTAAAGGTAAGGTATTTCATTCATCACAATGGGAACATAACTACAACCTTATAGGTAAATCAGTTGCCTCTATTGGTACAGGTGGTAGTGCAATTCAATATATTCCAGAAATTGCAAAAGATGTTAAACAACTATATGTGTTTCAAAGAACAGCCGCATGGGTGATTCCACGAGATGAGCGCAAATACTCAAGCTTAAGTAAAGCCTTATTTAAAACATCTAATCTTTATAGACAAATTCATCGCAGTCGCCTTTATTGGAGTAACGAATCCCGCGTTGTGCCAATTGTCCAGCCTCAAATCATGAAATATGGACAAAAATTAGCTGAGGCTTTTATACGTTTCCAAGTCAAAGATAAAGAATTAGCTAAAAAACTTACACCAGACTTCGTGATGGGTTGTAAACGCATTCTTATTTCAAATAAATACTTTCCGACATTTAACCGTAAAAATGTTGAATTAGTGACAGATGGTATTCAAGAAATTAAAGAGCACAGCATTATCACAAAAGATGGAAAAGAAAGACCTATCGATTGCCTGATTTATGGGACTGGTTTTATTACCGACCCACGTATTTACTTAAAACATTTTACTTGTATTGGTCGTAACCAAATTGAATTAAAACAAGCTTGGAAAGATGGTGCAGAAAGTTATTATGGCATTATGACCAAAAATTTTCCTAATTTATTTCAACTCGTTGGGCCAAATACTGTTTTAGGTCATAACTCAGTTATTTTTATGATTGAGTCACAAGTTAATTATATTTTACAGCTGATTGAACTTGTCGATAAATCTGGTCAACACGCGATAGAAATTAAACCGGAAGTCCAAGATGCTTTCAATGAAAGAATACAGAAACAACTTCAAGGGACAGTATGGCAAGCTGGGGGATGTAATAGCTGGTATCAGGCTGCCGATGGAAAAAACTTTTCCTTATGGCCAACTTACACTTGGAAGTATTGGCTAGAAACTCGTAAAGTGAATACCAAAGATTATTTGCTGCTAAATAAATGCTCTAAAAGCTATGCAGCATAAAATGTTCAATACATAATAGATAGGTTGATAACAATCTATCTATTATATGCAATCTGTTAGCCTCATTATTCAAATTTTTATTGTCATAGCTTTTGGCTACTTTTTAGGTCCTAAACTTTCTTTAAATATTCGAAAATTTATTTTCAAAGTTTTGCCCTATTTTTCTTATATTTTACTCACAAGTGTTGCTTTAGAATTAACTCTTGCGCTTGATCAAATTAACAATCCTTCTACCATACTGCCACCTGCCCTATTAATTGCAGTCACGACATCACTCGGTTCCTTTTTTACATGTTTATTAGCGTATACAGTTTTTGATAAAGAAAGTGTAAAAGGAAAAATTTCACTTCAACTTTTTATAAATGCTTTAAAAAATATTGCGAAGGCATTTTTAGCTTTAGCTGTAGGTATCATTTTAGGTATTTTTTTAACTCGATTAAATGTACATATTCCATTTAATAGCTGGTATTTGTTATTAGTTTTTATTTTTCTGATTGGTATCGAATTAGCTTTTACTCATTTTAATCGAACATGGTTAAGCTGGAAGATCCTTATTGTGCCATTGGCTGCTTTTATAGGTTCATGTATAGCTGGGTTTCTCAACTATTTCTTACTAGGTAACCATTTTACACTCAACGAAATGCTAGCCTTGGCTCAAGGCTATGGCTGGTATTCAATGTCGGGTATTTTATTTACACAGTTACATTCAGCCGAGTTAGGCGGAATTGCTTTACTTACAGATCTATTTAGAGAAATAGTGGCAATTTTACTGATGTATACAATGGGATGGCGTTTTCCGCGTCCAGCAATCTCAAGCGCTGGCGCTACGTCAATGGATGTAACATTAGCTATGGTAAAACAGTCATGTGGCACACATTATGTACCACATGCCATGATGAGTGGCTTACTTTTAAGTCTACTCGCTCCACTTTTAATTACTGTGTTTTTAAACTTTTAAGCAATTGAAGCAAGAATTGATTTCAACATTTGAGTTGGATCTTCTGCTTTCGTAATTGGACGACCAATAACTAAATGAGTAGAACCATCAAGCATTGCTTGTTTTGGAGTAACAATACGTTTTTGGTCATCGGCATTGCTACCTTCTGGACGTATTCCCGGAGTAACTAAAGAAAAATCTTGTCCAATTAATTCACGGAGAATTTTAGCTTCCTGAGCAGAACAGACCACACCATCTAAACCACTGTCTTTGGTAAGTTTAGCCAATCTTTTAACTTGCTCTACAGGTTCGATATCTAAACCAATATCTTTTAAGTCCTCACGCCCCATTGAAGTTAAAACTGTTACTGCAATTAGCTGAGTTTGATAATTACCTGCCTTTAAACGCTCTACACAGGTCTCCATCATTTTACGACCACCTGATGCATGTACGTTCACCATCCATACCCCCAAATCTGCTGCAGCACATACAGCTTGAGCAGTCGTATTAGGAATATCATGGAATTTTAAATCGAGGAAAACTTCGAAATTTTCATCTTGAAGTTTTTTTACAACAGATGGGCCTTCATGAGTAAAGAGCTCTTTACCTACTTTTACACGGCATAACGTAGGATCGAGTTGTTCAACAATTTTTAAAGCGTCATATTGGCTTTTAGCATCCAACGCAACAATGATACTCAAGAGACTTTCTTCCATCACATAAAATCAGCGCTATTATAATAGACAAGTCAGCTACTAATAAAGAAATCTATTGAGACAAGTTTTTGAATAAGAAAATATTGATTTTGAATTTATTTAGTAATTGAAATATAGAAATGAAAAATACTACTCTTTATAACTGGATAAAGAGTAGTATCAAAAATAATTATAACGGAGTAGAGTTTTTATCTTGCGGATAAATATCTACAACAGTTTTTTCATGTCTTACATTTGCAGCTGCTTCTGCCGCTGCCAATTGAGCAGTTTGAATTTGTTCTTTTCTCAAATGATCAATATCTTTGCGAAGACGTTTGATTTCCCAGCCTTTTTGAAAGACTCGGAAAACTTGCACACCTAATAAAAGTCCAACCACAATTCCAAGCGCTAAGGTAAGCAACAATAATAGCCCTAAACGCATTGCTGGAACTTGAGTAAATAATAAATCAACAGGAAGTTCTGTTGGGTTCTGCAAAACGAGTGCTAAAGAATAGCCAAATAAAATAATGAGTAATGCAATTAGAATATAACGCATAGGCACCCCTTATGAGTTTTTATTTATTTTCCAGATTCATTCACTGCATCACGTAGTGCTTTACCTGGTTTAAAGTGCGGAACCGCCTTTGCTGCAACATCAACTGACTTACCAGTTTTAGGGTTGCGACCAACTCTAGGTTCACGGTGATGTAAAGCAAAGCTACCAAAACCACGGATTTCAATACGGTTGTCCGTCGAAAGAGCTTCAATCATTTGATCAATCATGATTTTAACCGCCTCTTCCACCAAAGGTTCAGCCAAGTGTGGATTTTTTAGCGAAATGCGTTCGATTAAATCAGACTTATTAAGAGCTTCAGTAGTCATCTACGACCTCGTTATTTATTACTACTCTAAGTCGTTTGATAATAACCTGTTTAAATACAAAACGGTAGCGCAGTATGTTGAATACTACGCTACCGTTTACAGTAATTTGTATAAAAAGTACAATTTCGTTACATGAAACTGTACTTTGTTAACTTATTACTTCATTTGTGCTTTGATCAAGTCACCAATAGTCTTAGGACCATTTTCTTGAGAAGCTGATGCTGTACGTAAGTTAGCAACTGCTTCTTTCTCTTCAGCTTCGTCTTTCGCTTTGATAGACAAGTTGATAGAGCGAGATTTACGATCAACGTTGATGATTTTCGCTTCAACTTCTTGACCAACTTCTAAGAATTTAGTCGCATCTTCAACGCGGTCACGGTTGATTTCAGAAGCTTTAAGAGTTGCTTCAACTTCGTCAGCTAACTTAACAGTTGCGCCACGAGCATCAACTGCAGTCACAGTACCTTTAACTAAAGCACCACGTTCGTTAGCAGCTAAGAAATCATTGAACGGATCGCTGTTCAATTGCTTGATACCAAGGCTGATACGGTTACCTTCAGCGTCTACAGACAAGATAACTGCTTCAACTGTGTCACCCTTCTTGTAACGACGGATAGCTTCTTCGCCTTGTTCGTTCCAAGAAATATCAGACAAGTGAACTAGACCGTCGATACCGCCATTTAAACCAATGAAGATACCAAAGTCAGTGATAGACTTGATTGTACCTGAAACTTTTTCGCCTTTCTCATGAGACTTAGCAAACTCTTCCCATGGGTTAGCACGAGTTTGTTTGATACCAAGGCTGATACGACGACGTTCTTCGTCAACTTCAAGAACCATAACATCAACTTCGTCACCGATCTGAACAACTTTAGATGGGTGGATGTTTTTGTTAGTGTGGTCCATTTCAGAAACGTGTACTAAACCTTCAACGCCTTCCGCAATTTCAGCGAAACAACCGTAGTCAGTTAAGTTAGTAACACGCGCTTTAACGATAGAACCTTTAGGGTAACGGCTCATGATCGCTAACCATGGATCTTCGCCTAATTGCTTAAGACCTAAAGATACGCGGTTACGTTCGCGGTCAAATTTAAGTACTTTAACAGTAACTTCTTGACCAACTTCAACAACTTCTGAAGGATGCTTGATACGCTTCCAAGCCATATCTGTGATATGAAGAAGACCATCAATACCGCCAAGATCAACGAATGCACCGTAATCAGTAAGGTTTTTGATAGTACCTGTAACTGTTTGACCTTCTTCAAGTTGAGCAAGTAATGCTTCACGGTCAGCAGAAGATTCAGCTTCCATAACAGCACGACGAGATACAACAACGTTGTTACGTTTAGCATCAAGTTTGATTACTTTAAACTCTAACTCTTTACCTTCAAGGTGAGTAGTGTCACGGATAGGACGAGTGTCAACTAATGAACCTGGTAAGAATGCACGAACAGGACCGATGTCAACAGTGAAACCGCCTTTAACTTTACCAGAGATAACACCAGTAACGATTTCGCCATCTTCAAAGATTTTTTCAAGTTTAGTCCAAGTTTCAGCACGTTTAGCTTTTTCACGTGATAAAACTGTTTGACCCATACCGTTGTCAAGAGCTTCAACAACTACGTCAACAGTATCGCCAACCTGAACTTCAAGTTCACGTTGTTCATTTAAAAATTCAGCACGATCAACAATGCCTTCTGATTTAAGGCCAGTGTCAACAGTAACCCAGTCACTATCGATGTTTACAACAACACCTTGGATGACTGCACCCTTTTCAACGTTGAGGTTTAATTCACTTTCTTCAAAGAGGGCTGCAAAAGATTCGGTCATGATATACCTGATAAATTCAGCGGTCTTGGATCAGACAAGGCCGGTTTAGTTAAGTATCAACATAGTCTTTATAGACTGATCAAGCTATGCGTCAACTGATAATCTTAGTTGCTAACAGTACGGCTATTGACATAATCAACCATTAACTTAAATACTTGATCGATCGTTAATTCCGAACTATCAATAATATAAGCATCTGCGGCTGGCTTGAGAGGAGCAACTTCTCGCTCCATATCTCTTTTGTCACGCGCTTGTATATTAGCTAAAATGTCGTTTATTTTAGCATCTAGCCCCATGCCCTGCAACTGTTTTACTCTTCGCTCAGCACGCGACTCAGCCGAAGCTGTCAGATAAATTTTTGCATTAGCTTCCGGGAAAATTGATGTTGCCATATCTCGGCCATCTGCAACTAAACCTGGAGTTTGTGCAAAGGCTCTCTGACGATCAAAAAGTGCTTGTCTAAGTTCAGGAATTGCTGCAACTTTAGAAGCATATTCCCCAACTCGTTCCGTACGAATGGTTTGCGACACATCCTCATCGTCAAGGAAAACCAGCGTTCCCTCTGCTGAAGTTTCAAATTTGATATTAAGCTGACGAGCATAATTCACACACTCATCTAAATTGCTATCTAATTTTTCTAACAAATCATGTTTATGTAATGACAACCCTAACAAACGATACAAGGCACCAGAATCAAGTAAATGAAATTGATAATATGCAGCAAGTTTTGCCGCTAATGTTCCTTTACCCGAACCACTCGGACCATCAATAGTAATAATTTGAACTGTCATTGAACTCTCACTAAGAAGCAAATGCTTTAGCTAATCTCGAAAAGCCTAGTGTAATCGCTAGTTTTAGCTGTGCAAGAATTAATTTACTTACAACGGGGGCTTTTGCCGTTAATTCGATACGATAAGTAACCAAAGTAATATAAGGGGTAATTTCAGAAAACTCGATACGACCTAAATGGTGTTTAACTAAAGGATTATCAATCAATTTATATTCAATACGCTTGTTTTCTTCGAGATGAGTAATTTCTTCTTTAAGCGGTTTAATTGCACCAAATCCCATACGACGAATAGAACCAACCCCATCCGGTCTTTCAGGATCTGCTGAGTCTTTCACACGTACAACTTGTAGTGGAGCAAATGCCTTGTTGTAAGTTGCATGTTTAGAAAGCAGGTTAAATACATCACACAGCGGAGCATTAAATTCTTTTTGTATAGTAATTACATTACGCATGAAAGTTCCTTATTTAAATAAATCATGTCAATGAAACGGCGCTAGTTTGCCATAACCCCATGACATTTTTTAATCATTTAAGGACGTTTTTTGTTGTTTCTCTTTTTTCTTTTGTTCACGTCTTTGCTTAAAAAAAAGACTTAACTGTTGAGCACATTTTTCATGTAAACACCCTTGCTCAAAAGTAAATTTATGATTGTAATAACCATTTTCTAATAATTGACGCGCACTGACAAGTGAACCAGCTTTAGGTTCTGTTGTACCAAACACAACATGTTTAATCCTTGCATGTACTAAGGCCCCTACACACATCGTGCAAGGTTCAAGCGTAACATACAAAGTTGCATCTTCTGGTAAACGATAATTTTTCAATGAGTCACAAGCCGCACGAATAGCTTGAATTTCCGCATGGGCAGTAGGATCAGATAAACCAATTGGAGCATTAAAACCTGCTCCAATTAATTTATTTTGACTTACGATTACAGCACCTACAGGAATTTCACCCTGTTCAGCCGCTAACTCAGCTTGCTCGTAAGCAAGCTGCATCCAATACTCGTTACTAAATTTGGACATTTATTGACTATGAAACTACGCCATATTGTCTAAGTAAGGCATTCCAGCTATCAATAGACGTTATTGGTGGATCATCAGCCAAAATACCTCTTAAGCTAAGGTCTTCACATGCCTTCCATTCTGGCGATAAATCTTTATCAACCAAACGGGCACGAACACCTTCGACAAAATCAGGATGACGAATTTTCCATTCAGAGATTTGCGCTTCTAAATCAAAAACTTCGTCCCAAGAATGTACTTGTTTACCCCATTGCCATAATAACCAAGTAATGGCTGCTGTGCTCGGTGAACCCTTTTGCAAATTTTCGCTGGCTTGACGCAACCAATCACTGCTTGCATCTCGTAAGCTAACAATTGATTGATAGTCTTGTTCAAAACTTGAACCACGACAAACACTATGGATAACGTCTAACGAATTTTGTAATGGCCCTGCTGCAACCGGGCGATGCAAACTATTTAAAGTATCATCAATCGCGCGAAAATCACCTGCTGGATAGTGAGCCCAATTAATATTAAGTACTTTTTGCAGGACATTATCACGTTGTGCTTCACAAATATGTGTCGCCCAACCAATGCTAAATGCCCCAGCAGCAGTCATAATTGAACCAGTCAAACCAGTAAATAAACCAATTTGCCCACGGTCAGCAAGGAAACGGCTTGCTCCAACATCCGGATATAGGCCAATGTTAATTTCAGGCATTGCTAAACGTGAATATGGCGTAACAAGGCGGAAAGGTGCCGCCATGAACAAGCCTAGTCCACCACCCATTACATAACCTTCGCCCCACACCACAATAGGTTTGGCATAGTTATGCAACAGTAAATCCAAAGCATATTCTTGCTGGAAAAACTTATTTGCTGTTTCTACTTCTTGATTGATCACCAGCTGACGTAATTTGCGCACATCTCCGCCTGCACAAAAAGCTTTTGGTGTTGTCGAATCCAACCAAATTGCTTTTACTCGCTCATCATCACGGAAGTCTTCAAATACTCGTAATAAAGCCGTTACGATTGATTCATCTAAAGCATGTAATGATTTAGGCCGATTCAATCGTACAATACGCCAACCATTTTTCGCTTCTTCAACTACCAAATCCGGATGATAGCTATTTACATTGGGAGAGTTCATCATGCGTCCAATTGCCAGTCTATGGGCTCAATGCCATGTTGTTTCAAATATTGATTTGTTTTTGAAAACACTTTACACCCAAAGAAACCACCACGATTAGCCGCAAGTGGTGATGGATGTGCAGCTGTTAAAACCAAATGTTTTTCTCTATTTATACGTTGTCCTTTACGTTGTGCATAAGCACCCCATAAAATGAACACGATATGCTCACGTTGTTCATTTAAAACATCAATTACTGCGTCAGAAAACTCTTCCCAACCTTGTTTTTGATGTGATGTTGGTTGTCCTGCTTCTACAGTAAGTACACTATTTAATAAAAGTACACCTTGCTCGGCCCATTTAGTTAAATCACCATGACGCGAAACAGGTACACCTAAATCAGTGTTTAATTCATGAAAAATATTACGTAAAGAAGGAGGTAATGCAATCCCTTTTTGTACGGAGAAACTTAACCCATTCGCCTGATTAGGACCATGATATGGATCTTGCCCTAAAATAACGACCTTTACATGATCTAAAGGCGTAATATTTAAAGCACTAAAAATTTGTTTGCTTGGTGGATATATTGTTTTCTGAGCTTGCTTCTCTTGGAAGAGAAAGTCTCGCAAACTATCCATATAAGGGCTCAGCAAAAATGGAGTTAATGAGCTTTTCCAGCTTTCTTCTAATTGAACTTTACTGAGTTTGTCTTGCTGTTGCTCAGTTAATTGCATTAATGTCATCCTAGATCAATTTTCATTTCTAAAAACAAAGGGAAGTTAACTTACACTTCTACTTGTAAGTTAACATGCGGATTATGAAATTTAATCCCTTGTTTTAAATTTTCATACATTTGTAGATCAGTCCACTCAGATTGAACTTGTTCTGAAAAAACAATTCCTTCAAGGTTTAACAAACCCATTTGCTCATTTTGAATATCTTCAAGGAAACTTTGGGCATATCCCGTATCAGTTTCATGAACAATCACTGAATAAACTTCAACATCGCCTTCCCCATTTTGGGTAACGGTCGATTGTAATACCTGTTGAGCTAAGAAAAAGAAGATACGAGAAAATTGTTCGGCAGATGGAGACACTGGTAAAGAAATCCAACGTGCACTAAAAGTCTTACAAGCATCGATATATTGAGGGTCATCTTTTTCCCAGAAACAAATCGCATGATCAAAACTATCAAAAAGGTCTTTAATTACACCTTTTAATAGTCCAAAATCATATACCATTTGTCCATGATCTAATTTCGAAGCTTTAAGTAATAACTCGACTTTATAACTATGCCCATGAATCGATCGCTTACAACGATCCGATGTACAGTTACGTACAACATGTGCATTTTCAAACTTAAATAACTTACGAATTAACATGTGCCAAATCGATCATTCCTTCTAAGAACATTATTATAAAGCAAAAGACAAAAACTTCGCACCACTTTTCAAATAGAAACAATTAGCAAAAAGTATGATAAGAGATGTGAAGGAATTTTGAAGATATTGATTTTTACTTTAAATACTGTCTATGCAGAAATATGACCCCATCCCTTTTATTAATAAGTTTCAAGTATTACAGACTCAAAAAAAATATCAATAAATTTATTCAGTTAAATGGAGCCAAGCTTCTGGAATATACATATACTTGCTTGTCTTTTCGCATTAAAGCACTGGTAAACTGACGCTTTCTATTGTTTAGAACAACTTCAATTTGAGCTTGAAAGAAGTTAGATTTAACATCAATAAGACCACTCACCTGCTTTTTCTTCTCACTATCAACCGCTGAAAAAGCATTCAATTGCCAAAGTTCATCAACATTTTGAAAGAACTTTAAGTTTTGCTGTCGTGCTTGTAATTCTTTTTCTATAGTTCCCACATCTAGTTTTTCATCAATACTTGCTAAAACCAATGGTGAAGCAGTATTAATATTTAACTTCGTATTTTCAGGTAAGGCAGAAATATATGGAGAGATAAGGTCATATTTTTTACCTTCAAAGCCTCTGACCAGCTTTAACTCTTCAATACGATGAAATTTAGTATTTGCAGCCATATAGCTTGGATCTAAACCTTGATAATAACTACTTTCTGCTCCCATTGGTCCAGCTGGTTCATCATTTGGGTCTTGCCAATCAATCACAGCTTGACTTAACTCAGCGGGTAAACCTACTCGTACAAGCAAACGCTCGAACCAATTTTTAGCATCTTCATTGACAGCGCCTTCCCCATTGGTCAAATTATTTATATTAAATTTCCCCGACTCATCAAGTAAACGCCCTGAGACAGAACCATCTTCCACTGGGAACGGTGGCATAGGTTGCGCCCATGTTTCCTTTAAATAATCCACTCCACCAGCATTATTTGCATCTTGAATTAATAATTCCGAAAAAAATGCTTCTGCACTTTTTGCATAGAGCAAAGATTGATTTTGCCGCATTAAGTAAGCTGTATTTTCCATAGTATTATTTTGATGCTTGGCAATTGAAGCAGCTAAAATTGTAGCCAAGGCGACCATAATAAGTATTGTCAATAAAGCTACACCCTGTTGGTGCTTATAACGAATAACCATTATGAACCACCTTGCTGGGAAAGTGCTAAATTGCTTTGATTCAAGCTATAGATCCATTCATAACTTACTCCCGCTACTGTAATTTGGATTTTTATTCCTTTCGGTAATTTTTTTAACTCGTTAGGTTTTGTTGGATCAATATTAACTTCGGGCCATTTTGTTACTTCCTGCGGAGTCAAAACCATAACTTGATATTGGTCAACTTGGCTTAATAAGGTACTTGATAAAGGTTGCTCGTTATTCGAAGTATTTAAATTTGTATATTTAAGACGATATAGTTTTTTTTGGTCAGCATCATAACGATATTCAATTCGTTCAAATGGTGACAAACCCTGTTTTAAAGGATCAGTTACGCCTGCTTTGCTAAAACGTAAAATTTGATTATCGATTTCTAAAGCTGGATGAAGTTGCCCACCTTGATTTGCAGATAAAGGAATAATTTGCAGAGTATCACGAAGAATTTGTTGATAAGCATCTTGTAATTCAAATAAATGCACTTCATGTTCGGCGTTACGATCACGGACCTTGAGCAAATAATCGAATATTTTCCATCCCAATAAAGATAAGACCGCGAAAATAGTAATCGCAACCAATAACTCAACCAACGTAAATCCTGAGGCGCGAGCTAATCGAGCACTGCTCGATCGCGCCGCAAGATGAGAAACAGTGTTTCGAGTGTAAGAATCACTAAAACAGCGCTTTGTCTGAGCGTAAGACGAAGAGCTATGCTCTGAGCAGTCAGTCGTTACAACGTCTGATCCAGCTGCAAGACGTGAAACTTTGCTTCGGGTGCAAAAGTGCTTATTTTTTATCATTATTTTGCTTTCACTGGATAATTAAAAAAGACCATATGAGTAATACCGTTTTGTACTTTTCCCTTATCCGGATCATATAAGCTGATTTGTACATCAATTTTTTGAACATTAGGGCTAACAGTTGATTCAGCTGATTTATCAACCTGCCATGTCTCACCTTGAGAAGTTACCTGCTTACTTTGAGTGCCTTGCAACCACTCTTGGTTAATCTCCATCATAGCAATTTCATTCATTGCTACAAATTGAGCTTTGGTTCGTAAAATTGCATTAGAAGTAGACTGTGTGTACTGCATTGCTACTCTAGTTAAAGCGACAGCTGCTACTGCAAAGATTGCCAAAGCAACCATAACTTCTAAGAGGGTAAAGCCTTTAGATTTCATTTATTTTACCCAAATGATCTATTTGTATTTCTGAACCAATCGGTTTTTGTTCTAAATAAAATTGTATTTTTACAGTCTTGGCTTCACCATTGCCAAACCAAATGAGTTGAGGCGTTTGCCCTCCCACTAAATCGGTATTTTTAGCTTTAGAATAATTCTGCCCATCTATCGGTTGCACAGAAAAAGACACATGCGTAGGAAGTTGCCGTGTTTTAAACTCAGCATATTTCTGCCATTGGTTTTTTATATCTTGTACTTGCAAGGTACTTTGATCGTGATATTCGTATAATTCATAAGAAAATGGTGAGACATCTGTCTCACCATGAGTTTCTAAAGCTAATACACGCGATTGATCAAGTGATTCTTTATTAATTTTTTGCAAATCAAGTAGAAATAACTCTCTTGCCTGCATTGCCTTCTTTTGGTCTATACCACCGATATTCAAGACAACAAGTGAGGTCATAATTGTCATAATCACAATGACCACCATCACCTCTATAAGAGTAAAGCCTTTTTGTGATTGAAATGATTTCGATTTCATATCGACCTATTAAGCGTATTGCTCAACTGCTTGTTTAGGTAAGGCCAATGCCTGATCAATATAAGCTACTCTTAAAGTATCTCTTGAACCCAAATAACGTTGGTAAAAACTTGAGTTCAGAATTGCCGCAGCTCCATGAGTGAGCGACCAGATTGAAGCCAAGTAATCGCGCGTAGTCATATGACTTTGAATTGACTCCAAATAATGATCAGTCATACGAATAATGATACGTAAGCGTTGTTTTCTTACCTGATACAACTCATTAAAAAGATGGTGTACACCTTGAGCAGTAATCGAAAGCTTTTCTTCAATTTGATGAAACAATACAGTTCGTTCTGGATGGTGCAAATGGTGCAACATAAAGAAAGCCAAATGCTCTGGAAAAGCTTTTTCAGTGTCTTGAACCATTTCAAGTAGCATGCGCTCATTACGAATAATTAACAGCATGTACAATTCATCTTTACTTTGAAAATGTTTATACAAAGTACCTTTTGCCAAATCAAGCTCAGCAGCCAGCACATCAAGTGTCATTCCGGCTTCGCCATTTTCTAACAACAACTGTTCCGCAACTTGAAATATTAAAGCTTCTCTTGCTCGGAACTGAGCTTGACGGTCCATCTTCACGCAATTACTCTCTTTATATAGTTTCTATAAGTTAAATCGCTTTGAGTAAATTTTCAAAATTTTGAGAAGTGATTCTTGCAATTTCCTCAACCGACTTATCATATACATCACTAAGTGCTTTCGCTACATAGGGTACGTATTTTGGTTCATTTGTTTTACCACGATATGGTACTGGAGCCAAATAAGGACTATCTGTTTCAATTAAAAGTCGATCTAAAGGGACTTGCTTGGCAACATCTCGTAGATCTTGCGCATTTTTAAATGAAACAATCCCTGAAAAGGAAATATAGTAACCGCAGTCTAATACGGCTTTTGCTGTTTCCCAGTCTTCAGTAAAACAGTGCAAAATACCATGTGTAGATTGTTCAGCTCGAATAATATCCACCGTGTCATGTTTGGCTGAACGTGTATGAACAACTACTGGCTTTTTGACATTTTTAGAGGCTTGAATATGCCGAGCAAAACAAGCCTTTTGCTCATTAATAAAGTCAGTGCTGTGGTAATAATCTAAACCTGTTTCACCTAAAGCCCACACTTTTTCTGATTGGGCTAACTCAGTTAAATACTCAGTCGTTGCTCGGGCCATGGTATCTACATCCTCACAAGGATGTACACCCACAGTATACCCAACATCTTCATGACGCTTTGCGATTTCAGCTAAAGCAATATGATCATCAAGGTCAACTGAAATTGCCATAAACTTAGAGACACCTTCTGCTCGTGCAGCAGCAAGTGCAAGATCTAAATCACCGTTATAAGGTGTTAAATCCAACATTGTTAAATGGCAATGGGTATCAACAAACACTGTACTTTCCTATCTGCTTACATGGTATAACTTGGACGATCTAAAGACATACTACCAGCTAAAATCCGTTCAGCCTCAGCTTTATAGTAAATACCTTTATCTCCACTCAATTGAATTGCAAAGCCTTGAGGCTTAAAACCACTTTGCTTATGTGAAATCCACACTACTTTACCAGTTAAAGGAATTTTTTGTGATTGTTCTGGTAACGTAGCTAAAATAAAAATTTCTTGACCCATCTTCACTTTTTGCTTTGATGGCACAAATAAGCCCCCACCTTGCACATACCCCATATAGCTTGCTTGTAAGGTTGCTCTATCAGGAATATTGACCTGAATAATTCCACCCATTTGTGGCTGCATTATAGTTTCCCCTTAAACGTTCATTAATTTTATAAAAAGTTGATCTGTGATGAGTTGTGTTTGTACATTTTGTTCAACCAATCTTTTAGATTGCTGTAATTCCTCATAAAGACTGAATAAGCTTTCTAAATTATAGTTTTGTGCCAATTGATCAAATTGTAAATCAATATTTTTCTGCGGCTGGTTCAGCTTGACACAAATTAAATCCCCCAACAAGTACTCAAGAAGCATCATAAAATCACTAAAGTTGAGCTCTTTCTGCCACTTAGCCGAATAAAATAAAGGCATGTTTTTTTGATTAACTACCTTAGTCCAGTCTTCTAAAAAGGACTGTCTTTTCGCAAACCAATCGCTAGTGGCAATTTCGACTGCTTGCAAAGGCATGTCATTAGAAAGACCTAACAATAATTCAGGTGGCACTGACGCAATTTCAGCCAAATGCTCATTTAGATAAGATG
The DNA here is from genome assembly GCF_039938935.1 of Acinetobacter sp. WA-87. Lineage (NCBI taxonomy): Bacteria > Pseudomonadati > Pseudomonadota > Gammaproteobacteria > Moraxellales > Moraxellaceae > Acinetobacter > Acinetobacter sp. WA-87. Next base: position 519,348 of record NZ_JBDUVF010000001.1, read on the forward strand.
TTGCCTGCTCATATGAAATACGGTCTAAAGCAAAATGCTGTAAACGACTTCGAATGGTAGCTGGTAATTTCAAATAGTGATCAGCCAACAAAATTAAAACAACACGCTCACCAGGTTCTTCTAAAGTTTTTAACAGTGCATTTGATGATGCAAGATTTAAAGCTTCGGCTGGTTCAATAACAATAATACGCCATCCTTCACCAGTTTGCTGGACAAATGGCAATAGATCTCGAATTTTTTCTATTTTAATTTTTGCATTCTGTTTTTTATTTTCTTCATCAGTCGTGATATGAACATAGTTTGGGTGCGTATCTGACTTTAGCCATTGACAACTACTACATTCACCACAAGCACCGTGAGGTTGTTTATTTAAACAAAGTACCCACGCTAAGAAATGCTTAGCAAAAGCATGCTTGCCACAACCTTGTTTACCATAAAATAATAAGCCATGCCCAATATTGGGAAAACGTGTTGTTAACGTTTCCCACATTGTCTGTTGCCACGGATAAACCTTAGAAGTCACATTCTGATTCATTAAATTAACACTTACTCAAAAGACTCAACAGGCATATTATTTAGACGGTCAAGATCTGCTTGGGTGTCAACACCTGGCGGTAAATTCGCTTCTGCTACAGCAATAGCAATACGATGTCCGTTTTCTAAAACACGTAATTGCTCAAGACTCTCTAGCTTTTCAAGTTTACCCATGTCCCATGTAACATATTCTTGTAACAAGTTCACACGATAAGCGTATAAACCTAAATGACGAAATGCTTGACTATGTAAAGTTGATTCAGCTTGTTTAGCACCATCTCGATCATAAGGAATAGTTGCACGACTAAAGTACAAAGCTTCATTTTGATTAGACATGACCACTTTCACAATGCTGTCACGCTGAAACTCATCTAAAGCATGAATAGGCTCACATAATGTGGACATTGAGCAATTTGGTTTTTCAACTAGAAGCTTAGCAACCTGCTGAACAAGTTGAGCTGGTAGTAAAGGCTCATCACCTTGTACATTTACAATAATGTCATCCGCATCCCAACCTTTAATACGAGCAACTTCGCTTAAACGGTCTGTTCCCGATGGATGGTCAGCACTTGTTAAAACAACATCGACACCCTCTGCACTGCATATTTCAGCAATACGCTCATCATCGGTTGCTACACACAGATCATCGAAACCTTCAACTTTCTTTGCCTGATCTACTACGCGTAAAATCATAGGACGATCATGAATAAGTAACAATGGCTTACCTGGCAAACGCGAGCTTGAGAAACGTGCTGGAATAACGATGTGTTTCATTTTTTCTTCCTAAGATATTTGAATATCAAGCTTTTGCAATTGTTGATTTAAAACCTGATAGCATTCTTCAGACAAAACAGCTTTAACAGGTACGACCCAAATAGGCCGTTTAAATTCTGGATGCTTTTCGAGTAACGGTAACAACTTAACCGCATCTTTTTCAGTCGTAATGATAGGTTGGTCATCATTAAATACAAGATCATCAATAACGTAATCATGATGATCACGAAAAGCATGCTCTTGAAATTGGTTTATACCTAAACCTTTAAGTGTTTGGTAAAAGCGCTGAGGAAAACCAATACCAACTACTGCATGGTAATTATTTTGAGTATTGAATGATAATTCAGTTGATGAAGAAGGATTCAACAAGTAAGGTTGGCCTGCATCCAAATGCATATGCATTGCTGTTGAAGGAGCAAATGCATGTTCGATTACTGTACCAGTTTTTAAACGTTCAGCAGGTTCACGTAAATAGCCTTCTGGTAATAACTTTCTATTTCCAAGGCCACGATTTTGATCAAGCACAATCCATTCTATTTGACGACCTAATGCCCAGTGTTGCAAACCATCATCACTAATAATTAAATCTAGTTTTGCTGATGCTAATAATAACTCGATTGCTGCTTGTCTATTGGGCCCTACAGCCATAGGAACGCCTGTTGACTGTACAATTAAAGCAGGTTCATCTCCTGCTTCAGCTGCCTGACTGGCTGATGTCACCAACATAGGAAAAGGACCAGCTCCACCATAACCCCGACTAATTACCCCTACTCTTACGTTATGTTGTTTCAGGTAGTTAACCAGTTCTATTAATAATGGCGTTTTGCCACTACCGCCCACTGTAATATTTCCAATCACCATGACCGGTACAGGCGCGTCATAGATTTTTTTTAAACCTGAATTATAAAAATGACGATTCAATAAAAACCCAACACGATACAAACATGATAATGGACGCAAAACAACCAACCAATTTGATTGTTTATTCCATGCATTTTGTATCAGCTGGGCTAAAGACATACTTAGTTGTCCTCAAAATTACGCTGATGTAATTGATGATAAGCACCCTGTTTAGCAAGTAATTCTTGATGAGTACCTTGTTCAACAATTTGTCCACGATCTAACACAACAATACGGTCTGCATTTTCAATTGTTGATAAACGATGCGCAATCACAATCGTTGTACGATCTTGCATCGCTTCATCAAATGCTTGTTGAATAAAATGCTCAGATTCATTATCAAGCGCACTTGTCGCTTCATCTAAAATAAGAATTGGCGCATTTTTCAAAATTGCACGAGCAATTGCTATACGTTGACGTTGACCACCAGACAAGTTTAAGCCTTGAGCACCTAAGACAGTATCGTAACCATTTGGTAAGTTCATAATAAAATCATGGGCGTAAGCAGCTTTCGCTGCGGCTATCACTTGTTCATCACTTGCATCATGCAACTGACCATAAGCGATATTTTCACGTACTGTTCGGTTAAACAAAACAACTTGCTGATTTACCATTGCAATTTGCGTGCGCAAACTTGAAAGTTCAATATCACGTATTGGTAAATCATCTAAATAAATTTGACCACTTGAGACTTCTTGAAAACGCACCAGCATGTTCACTAAAGAGGTTTTACCAGCACCAGAACGCCCTACCAATGCAACAGTTTCGCCTGGGCGGATATCTAAAGAAAAGTCTTTAATCGCCTGAGTGCCATCAGCATAGTTAAGTACAACATGATCAAAACGAATTGCACCTTGCAACTTAGGTTGAAGATGACCGCTGTTTTCTTCTTCAGGTAAATCTAATAATTCAAAAACTGAATGTGCTGCCGCCAAACCACGCTGCAACTTCTCATTAACATCAGTTAAGTTTTTGACAGGTTTAGAGAGTAAACCAGCCGCTGTAATATACGCGACAAACTCACCAGCACTTGTATTACCTAAAATTTGTGGTCTTAAAGCCAACCATACAATAAGAGCCATTGCGCAAGCCATAACCACTTGAACAACAGGGCTATTCAGGTTTTGTACAATCACCATTTTTAAACCGCGTTTTAAATTCTCTTCAGATGACTTATAAAAACGCTCTTGTTCTGACTCTTCACCTGCGAAACTTTTAACAACTGCACTACCACTAATACTTTCTTGCACTACATGGTTGACATCACCCATAGTGTCTTGCACTTGCAGTGAAAGTTTGCGCATTCTTTTTGATGCTCTACGTACCAAAACACCAATAATCGGTAAAAAAACCATGATACAAATAGTCAAACGCCAATTTGTATAAAACAAATAACCTAACAATCCCAAAGTAATCATGCCATCTCGAACGATGGTTTTTAAGGATTCAGATGAAGCAGCCGTCAGCTGTTCAACGTTATACATAATTTTGGCTGTAATGTGTCCCGAAGAGTTATCGAGATAATACTGGGCTGGCAATCTTAAAAGTTTTGCATAAACCTCTTGTCGAATGCTAAAAACCAAACTACGTGAGATAACAGCAGTATAGTAGCCACCCATAAATAGGCCAAGGCCACGGAAAAATACTAATAAAATAATTAGTAAAGGGAACCAATCCAGATCCGCTCTACTCGAATTTTGAATTGCATCAATAATGAATTTAATGAGCTTAGCAACTGAAACTTCTGTTGCTGAGTTCATACCGAATCCGATAAGAACTAATAAGGCCACGCCCCAATAAGGTTTTAAATAAGATATGAGACGCAAATAAACCTTAAAATCTTGATTCACTCAGAAAAACCTCTAGAAGGAACTTTGGTACTAATATTGATGTTAACAAAACCGAGTTGTCCTGCTACATCCATAACACGAATAACATCCTGATGAGACGCTTTTGCATCAGCAGCAATGATAAACATAAAATCACGGCGCTCTTGAGCAATTTGCTTAATTGCACTACTCAAATCTGCTATATCTTTGGTAGACAATGCCTGACCGTTGACAGCGTAATGACCGCTAGAGTCTACCACGACTTCAATTTTATGATCGTACTGTTTTGGTGGGACACCTTGCGCATCTGGTAATGTTAAATTGAGACGACTTGGCTGATTAAAAGTAGTAGATAACAATAGAAACACTAAAATAAACAACAAACAGTCAATCATCGGTGTCAGATTGATATGAATATCTTCAACTTGAGAACGTTTAAACTTCATATTGTTCCCTATCCCTCAACCAACACGACGGTGTTCTTGAGCAACAGAAGAGCGTTTGTAAAACAGTGATGCGTGAAAGAGCGTAGACTGCTGCTCTAATTCCGCAATGTAGTTTTGCACTACTCTTTGAAAATAGCGATATGAAATAAGAGCAGGAATTGCAATGAGCATACCAACGGCGGTCGTAATTAGGGCTTTTGAAATACCCGGAATCATTAGACTTGGACTACCTGCCGAACCAAAATCAATCACTAGAAAAGACTCAATAATCCCTACAACTGTCCCAAGCAACCCAAGTAATGGTGCAATCGCACTTAAAGTTCCCAAGAAATTAATATTTTTTTCTAAATAAGAAATTTCTTGAGAAGCCATTGCTTCCATTTGTGCTCGAGCAAACTGCTCACCATGCTCCTGATGCTCAAAACCAGCTTTTAGAATATTTCCTAATGCTGTGTTTTGGGCAGCAGTATCCTGCTCCAAATTTGTGATGATATGAGAAACATCTGCACTACCATCACTCATCAGTAATTTGGGCAAAACTTGTGAACGTCTTAAACGTATAAAACGCTCAATACTAATAGCGACCGTTAAAATTGAACACAAAATTAAAGGCAGCATTAACCAGCCGCCCGCTTTCACAAGTTCCCACATATTTTCTTCCCCAAGAATATAAATTAGAAATATATGACCTAACTTAGAATTACTCTGGCAAACAAATATTCAAAATACCATCTAACTCATCGAGTGAATGATAATGAATAACAAGCTTACCTTTACCTTTCTGGTTATGATCAATTTTAACATTGGCACCAAATCGCTCAGATAATTTTTGCGTTAATTGCTCAATGTCTGGTGCAACAGGAGTTTTTTCTTTTTCCTGTTTAGGCTCATTCCAATCGCGCACTAACTGTTCGGTCTGACGAACAGATAATCCTTTTTCGATAACAATTTTGGCAACTTCAAGCTGCTCTTTGCCTTTTAAAGTCAAAATGGCACGAGCATGCCCCATATCAAGCTGGCCCTGTTGCATAAACTCTTTAATATCATCAGCCAAGCTTAATAAACGCAGTAAATTACTCACCGTTGTTCTTGCTTTACCGACAGTATCAGCGATTTCCTGATGACTTAAACCAAACTCATCATGAAAACGTTGCAATGCTAAGGCTTGATCAATAGGGTTTAAATCTTGACGCTGAATGTTTTCAATCAGCGCTAATGCAATGGCAACTTGGTCATTTAAATCACGAACAATTGCAGGAATTTCAGTTAAACCGGCAATTTGTGCAGCACGCCAACGACGCTCACCAGCAATGATTTCGTAAGGATGAGCTTCATCATCTACAGGGCGGATAACGATTGGCTGCATTACCCCATGCTTTTCAATAGATGATGCTAACTCTTGCAAATCATGTTCATGAATAAAACGACGTGGCTGATATTCACCACGTTTCAACAAATTCACATCAATTTGCTTTAATTGACCATGATCAAGCGCTTGGGCTTCGAGTTGTAATTTTTCTTTTTGAATTGAACCAAGTAATGCATCTAAACCACGTCCTTTCGCCAATCCGCGTTTTTTGATGCTCATACTTTACTTCCTTTCTTCACTTTACTTTTCTTTAACATCTCAGCTGCAAGATTTAAGTATGCAACTGCACCTTTAGAACTTTTCTCAAAATAGATAACTGGTAAACCATGTGCAGGCGCTTCCGCCAATCGAACGTTACGTGGAATCACGGTATCGTAGAGTTTTTTACCAAAAAACTGTTCCAATTCAGCTGACACATCACGTGTCAAAGCATTACGTGCATCATACATAGTACGTAACACACCAATGATTTCTAAATCAGGATTTAAAGCTTTTTGAATACGATCGATAGTTTGAGTTAAATCTGCCAAACCTTCTAATGCGTAGTACTCACATTGCATAGGAATGATTACACTATCTACCGCCGCCAAGGCATTCACTGTAATTAAACTTAAGCTAGGTGCACAGTCAACAATAATGTAATCAAATGAATTTCTGATTTCATTTAGTGCATTCTTTAAAATGAATTCACGTCCTTCTTGTTCCGCAATTGCCAGCTCAACGCCTGAAAGCTCACGGTTCGCGCCTAAAACCTTATATCCAACCTCTGCTTTTTGAATTGCTGTTTCGATTGGAACTTCACCCAATAAAACATCAGTAATTGAATAAAGCAGATCATTCTTTTGAATCCCAGACCCCATCGTTGCATTACCTTGCGAATCTATATCGACAAGTAACACACGTTTCTTCAATACAGCTAGTGACGCTGCAAGATTTACTGCAGTCGTTGTTTTACCAACACCACCTTTTTGGTTTGCAATCGCAATAATTTGAGCCATGGTAACCCTAATACTTTTTATTTAAATTCGTTGAAGTAAAAGTAAATGACGTTGTTCATCAAGTCTTGGTACATGCAGTTCAATCACTTTACATGAAAACTCCTGCTTAAGCTCTTCCATTTCTTCAAATGGAATGAGTCCTTTCATTGCAGCAATTATACTCTGCTCATGTAAATATGGACGTGCAGCATCAACAAAATCAGTTAGTGATGCAAATGCACGACTTGTAATCACATCGAACTGACCAAGCTCATCAATTGTTTCTTGATTTTCAACACGTGTTTGCACAGCTACTACGTTTTTAAGCTTAAGGTCAGCAATAAACTGTTTCAAAAAGCGAATTTTCTTACCATTTGAATCAAGCAATACACAAGAACGTTCCGGCTGACATAAAGCAATGATCATGCCTGGCATGCCACCACCTGTACCTACATCTAGCAAGCGCCCTGCTGGTAAGTCTTTCAAAATACTTAGGCTATCCAACAAATGCTTCACTAACATTTCTTTCGGATCACGAATCGCTGTTAGATTATAAGCTTTGTTCCAAAGTACCAAAGCATCTTGATACTTTAACAATAACGCCAAAGCTTCATCGCTAAGCGATAAACCTAATTTTTGACTACCCTGTTGTAACTCTTGAAAAAACGGATGCATAAACAGATAACATCTAAGTAAAATTTAAAACAAAGTATACCCATTTATGCATCGTGGAACACTATTTAACGATTAGGGATTACGCAGTTAATCGTAGAAGCCTTCACGAATTTGCAAATCTAGCTCCATTAAGCGCTCTGGCGTCCCTACATCTACCCATGCACCTTTAAGCTTTTCAGCGGATACCTTTTGATTTTGCATTGATTGCTTCAATAGTGGAGCTAAAGGACGTTTACCAGGTTCCAATCCATCAAAAAGCTTAGGATGGATAACAGACACACCACTAAAAGTTAGATTCTCACCCTTCACATCTTGATCAAATGCAAAAGCGCGCCCATCCAATAATGTAAAGTCGCCTTCAGGATGTTGTTTAGGATTATCAACCAATACAAGGTGTGCTAAATCATCATTTAGCTTAATATCGCGCAGAGCTTCAAAATCCATCGTGGTCCAAACATCACCATTCACTAGAATAAAAGGATCCGTTCCAAGCAGTGGCAAAGCATTAATAATGCCGCCAGCTGTTTCAAGTCCTTCTTCTTCTCGTGTCCAACGGATGTCCACACCAAATTGAGAACCATCACCTAAACTACTAATCAGCTTATCAGCCAACCACGCCGAATTGATGACTATTTCAGTCACACCAGTTTTTTTGAGTTTCTCAATATGCCATACAATAAGCGGCTTTCCACCTACCTCAAGCAGAGGCTTTGGCGTATATAGCGTGAGTGGACGCATACGATTACCCAAACCTGCAGCAAGAATCATTGCTTTCATTATGCTGCTACCTCATAGCTACCATATTTCTCGATAAACTTAGGCATCACCATCTTATTTACAAATGACATGAATTCTTCAAGCTCAGCGTAACCACGACTTTCCTCAAGTAAATACCACATCACTCGCGGTAAATCTTTTAAGTATCCAGACTTACCATCTCGCTCGAATAAGCGGACAAAAATACCCAAAATTTTGATATGGCGTTGAATTGCCATTAAATCAGCATCACGTTTAAATTGCTCAAAACTTCGGTTTTGTTTAGCAGAGGCTGGTAAAAGCTCATAGAAAACTTTAAACCATTGATAAACATGCTCAGCATTCCACTGCACATATGCATCGCGCGTAATGGAGATTAAATCATATGTATCAGCTCCAATAACCGCATCTTGGAAATCGATTACACCCAATTCTTCTTCGCTTGCAATCTTCATCAAATTACGGCTATGAAAATCGCGATGTACAATAACCTGAGGTTGAGCTAGTGCTGATTGAGCCAAAAAATCAAAAGCATTATCAATAATTTTCTTTTGCTCAGCCGTTGGATGAATCCCAAGTGATGGCAACATCCACTCTGTTAACAAGTGCATTTCTGACATTAACTTTTCATAAGAATAAGCTGGAAAATTGTCAGTGCCATTAATCGATTGCAAATGAACGAGCTGCTTAAAGCTTTGTTCATAATATTGACCTACTGTTTCATCATTTAATAATGTAGATAACAGCACATCCCCAAAGTCTTCTAACAAAAGAAAACCTTGAGTAAGATCCTTTGCAATAATTTGGGGTACTCGAACTCCATTACCCGCAAAAAATTCGTCAATCGTCACAAACGGAACACAGTCTTCTTTTTCAGGAGGCGCATCCATAAGCATATATGTTTTATTTTGTAACTGAATGCGAGCATAACGACGGAAGCTCGCATCACCTGCTAAAAAAGCGATCTGAAATTGATCATTTTCAAGAACAGATGTAAGCCATGTATGTATCAATTGTTCACGTTGTGTATTCATTTGCAATAAAATCTAAAACAAGCTGAGATTTTTGAAGGGTTAAGTGTAGCCACTTATAAACTTTTTCTCTATGATGCGACAATAATTAATTGTGAATTAGCATACTTGGTTAATGAGACAATGAAGCATCAGTTTAAATTTAATCCTTTAGCGACCGCTATTTTTACGCTCTTATGTAGTGGCTCCATACAATCAAGTTATGCTGAGTCAGCTGATGTTGTCTCCAACATAGACAATAATCAACTTAAGGCGAGTATTAAGGAAGCCTATCCAGGACAGGAATTCTTTCAACAATATTATGTTGATAAATCTGCACCTGAGGCGCAGTTGCGCAATAATAAATATTTGAGTTCGGCATTTTGTCAAGGAACTTGGATTACCCCTATTAATCCTGAAACCAAAGCGTTAGATGCAGATAAAACCACTTCGGTCGTTACGGCTGATTATGGTCATTACAACCCTGCTGGCGACTCGGTGTTAGAAGGAAATGTGGTAATTGATCAAGAAGGTCGCACGGTTCGTGCCGACAAAGTGACCATTGATAAAACTCAAACATTTGCACATGCAAAAGGCCGAGTACAGTTAGCTCAAGGTGGCTTACTCTCTCAAAGTGACGAAATTGATTACAATCTAAAGACTCAGACTGGTAATTTAGACAATAGTTTTTATATTGCTGAACAACAACATGCCCATGGTCATGCTGGAAAAATCGAAAAAACCTCTCCAAATGTGATGGTTCTTAACGATGCAACATATACCACTTGCCCTCCAGGTCAAAAACCTGCATGGAAGATCCAAGCCAATAAAATTGAGCTCAATCAGGAAACTGGTCGCGGTGTTACGCGTGGAACAAAAATCTATGTTAAAGATGTTCCAGTTATTGCCGTTCCATATTTCAACTTTCCAATCGATGACCGCCGAACCACGGGTATCCTCAACCCTCAGTTTGGGTTCTCAAACGATGGTGGCGTTGAACTTTCAGTACCTGTTTATTTAAACCTTGCACCTAATTATGATGCAACCGTGACTCCACGTTATTTAGCAGACCGTGGTGCAATGCTGCAAGGTTCGTTTAGATATTTAACTGATGGCTTCGGTTCTGGTCAAATATGGGGCGGTATACTTCCATCTGATAAAAAATACGATGATCAAGATCGTAAAAACTTTAACTTCCTTCATAACTGGGATATTAACGATCAGTGGTCAACCAATCTTGAATATCGTTATGCATCGGATAAAGATTATTTTGCTGATTTAGATAACAGCCCAAACTCTAAAACTGATGTAAATTTACGTAGAGCTTGGGAACTTAACTATCAGCACGGTATTCCTGGCTTAAAAGCGCAGCTTAAAGTTGAAGACTTCCAAACACTAGATCCAACAATCTTGGATGCAAATAAACCTTATGCACGTTTACCACAATTCTTATTAAATTATGTCACTGGTAACCCACAGGGATTACAATACGAATTTAATAACGATACGGCATACTTTAAAAAATCAATTAATGACGGTTCTGCTCAGGAAAGTAGTGGTACGCGTATTTATAACCAGTTCGCAACACGTTATAACTATCGAACACCATCAGCCTTTGTTATTCCTGAAGTTTCTGTACGGTCCATCCAGACATTCTATGATAAGGACAGTATTGCCTCACAGGGTCTAGACGCAAGCTCGGAATCTAAATCAGTTGTTGTACCTCAGTTTACTTTGGACAGTGGTTTAACTTTTGAACGCGAAGGTAAATACCTACAAACGATCACCCCTCGTGCATTTTATGCGTATGCGCCTTACAAGAACCAAGACAGTTATCCAAACTTCGACTCAACTTCAGCATCGGTTAATTACGATCAACTCTTTAACCCATACCGCTTCTATGGTCATGACCGCCTTGAAGACAACAACTTCTTATCACTAGGTGTAAGTTATAGTCTTTTTGACACGGTAGGTTTAGAACGTTTGCGTGCAAGTGTAGGACAAAGTTATTACTTTGAAGATCGCCGTGTTACTTTAAACGAACAAGATGATATTGATACCGAACGTAATACTGGTCCTGTTGTAAGTTTAACGAGCCAACTCAACCAAAACTTTACAATTGCTGCCAATTCTGCATGGATGTCAAATGGTGATAATGCCCAGAGAGACTTCCAAGTTTACTATACAGGCGACAAAGGTAACCTTTACAACCTAGGTTACTTCTATCGCAGAGACATAGCTGGTCGTCAAGAGACTTATGATCAAGTTGTTGCATCGTTTATACAACCAATTAAAGACAATTGGCGTATTATGGGTCACGTACAATATGACATCGATAATGATGTTGCCCGTGAAATTTTACTCGGTGTTAACTACGAATCATGCTGTTGGGGTATCTCAGTCTATGGTCGCTCTTACTATAACGACCTAGATGATCCGAAAGCTTCGAATGTTAGTGAAAAACGTGCGATCATGGCTGAAATTACCCTCAAAGGTTTAGGCGGTTTAAACAATAAACTTGCATCTTTACTCGAAAATCGCGTGTTAGGTTTTAACAAAATTAATCAATCTTGGACACAACGTTAATGAAGACAAAGCATCTTAAACAGTTTTTTAAAGCAACAACCCTTGCTGTATTAATATCTTCATCAATGCATAGTTTTGCCCAACCCGCTGATGAAGTTGTGGCAATTGTGGACAATAGCGTAATTTTAAAAAGTGACCTTGAACAAGGAATGGCTGAAGCCACCCACGAATTGCAAGCACAAAAAAAAGAAGTACCACCTCAACAATACCTACAGTTTCAGGTTTTAGATCAACTTATCTTACGTCAAGCTCAACTTGAACAAGTAAAACGTTATGGCATTAAGCCTGATGAGAAAAGTCTAAATGAAGCTGTACTTAAAGTAGCAAATCAATCTGGTAGCAAAAGCTTAGAAGCCTTTCAACAAAAGTTAGATGCTATTGCACCAGGTACTTATGAAAATTTACGTAGCCGTATTGGTGAAGATTTAGCAATCAATCGCTTACGTCAACAACAAGTAATGTCTCGCATTAAAATTAGCGATCAAGATGTAGACAATTTCTTAAAGTCACCTCAGGGACAAGCAGCTCTTGGCAATCAAGTACATGTAATTCACATGCGAATTTCTGGGGACAACCCTCAAGAAGTCCAGAGTGTAGCCAAAGAAGTTCGTTCGAAGCTTGCTCAAAGTAATGACTTAAATGCACTCAAAAAGCTTTCAACTACAAGTGCGAAAGTTGAAGGTGCAGATATGGGGTTCCGCCCTCTTTCTGACATTCCAGCTGAACTTGCTGCGCGCATTACTCCGCTACAAGAAGGTCAAACAACTGATCTAATCTCTGTACGTGATGGCGTACATGTTCTAAAACTTTTAGAACGTAAGCAAAATGAACAAAAAGCTTTAGTAACACAGTATCAAACTCGCCATATTCTTATTCAACCGTCTGAAGTCGTTAGTCCTGAAAATGCGAAACAAATTATTGATAGCATTTACAAGCGATTAAAAGCAGGACAAGATTTTGCTACACTTGCAGCAACCTATTCAAACGATACAGGTTCAGCACGTGATGGCGGTAGTTTAGGCTGGGTTACACCAGGTATGATGGTTCCTGAGTTTGATAAAAAAATGCAGGAAATTCCTGTAGGTCAAATTAGTGAACCTTTCCAAACTCAATTTGGTTGGCATATCCTACAAGTGACAGACAAACGCGAAAAAGATATGACTCATGAATATCAAGAGCGTATGGCACGTCAAATTCTAGGTGAGCGTCAATTCAATACCGAAGTTGATAGTTGGTTACGTGAAGTACGTGCTAATGCCTATGTAGAAATTAAAGATCCTAGTCTCGACAAGAAAAACTTACCAAAGTAAGTTCTTTTCGCCGCTATTAAAACCTGTGTTTATCACAGGTTTTTTTATGAATAAAAATCCAGCTAATAAAAAAACCGGTTATTTACATAACCGGTTTCTACAAATCAAACCCTAACGGGAATTATTTATAACGATCAACCATTTTCTCTAAAGAAATTGGGCGGATCTTATCAGCATTACCAGCTGTACCAAACGCTTCATAACGATCAATACAAATTTGCTTCATTGAATCTACAGTTTTAGCAAAGTATTTACGTGGATCAAATTCAGCTGGGTTTTCAGCCATAAACTGACGAATTGCACCAGTAGATGCTAAACGTAAGTCTGTATCAATATTGATCTTACGCACACCATGTTTAATTGCTTCTACAAGCTGTTCAACAGGCACACCATAAGTCTCTTTAATATCACCACCGAATTCATTGATTACTTTCAACCATTCTTGTGGTACAGAGCTTGAACCGTGCATAACAAGGTGAGTATTTGGTAATGCCGCATGAATTTCTTTAATACGGTCAATTGCCAATATATCGCCTGTAGGTGGACGAGTAAACTTATAAGCGCCATGTGAAGTACCTACAGCAATCGCTAATGCATCTACATTGGTATCAGCAACAAACTGAGTCGCTTCCTCAACAGAAGTAAGAAGTTGTGAGTGATCGAGTACGCCTTCAGCACCAACACCGTCTTCTTCGCCAGCCATACCAGTTTCAAGGCTACCTAAACAGCCAATCTCACCTTCAACAGAAACACCACATGCATGTGCTAAAGCAACAACATTACGAGTTACATCAACGTTGTATTCGTAAGATGTAGGTGTTTTACCATCTGTACCTAATGAACCGTCCATCATCACAGAGCTAAAGCCAAGCTGAATTGAACGTTGACAGATCTCAGGACTTGTACCATGGTCTTGGTGCATTACCACTGGAATGTGCGGCCATTCTTCAATTGCAGCCAAAATAAGATGGCGCAAGAATGGAGCGCCTGCATATTTGCGAGCTCCAGCTGATGCCTGAACAATCACAGGTGAATTGGTTGCATCCGCGGCAAGCATAATTGCACGCATTTGTTCTAAGTTATTTACGTTAAATGCTGGTACGCCGTAGTTATGTTCTGCAGCGTGATCCAAGAGCTGGCGCATTGAAATGAGTGCCATAATATCCTCCCAGGTAGTGCGGCTTATTCTACCTTGTCATTTATTTCAATTCAGCAACAAATCACAGTATTTCAAAAAAAATCCCTGCATTTGCAGGGACTTTTTAACAAAACACAACAAATTAATGAGTTTCTGAAGCAGCCGGCTCGCTAGATGCGCCACCTTCAACCACATCGGTATTCTTTTCATCTAAAACTGGCTTATCAAGCGAATCAATTGTAGCTTGCTGTTCAGGAGTTACTTTATCAGCAACTGCTGTAGAAGCAGCATCTTGTCCTGCTTTAGAAGACTCTTCTTTTTTGCCACAAGCAGTCAACATCACTGGAACAATTAACAAAGCAGCTAAGGTAAGTTTTAAATTCATCACTATTTTCCACAATTGGTGATTTAGTGCTCATTATTTTATTTCAGAAATATGACAATTTAATGACTTATCCATGAAAAAAGGGGTTGAACCCAACCCCTTCTTATTTTTACATATATCTATTATGCACGTTCTAATAAAACTGCAACTGCTGGCAAAGTTTTACCTTCAACGAACTCAAGGAATGCGCCACCACCAGTTGAAATATAGCCAATTTGGTCAGCAACATTATATTTATCGATCGCAGCAAGTGTATCACCACCGCCAGCAATCGAGAATGCATCAGATTCAGCAACAGCAAGAGAAAGTGCTTTAGTACCTTCGCCGAATTGATCAACTTCAAACACACCAACTGGGCCATTCCAAAGAATCGTTTTAGAAGTAGTCAAAATTTCTGCAAAAGCTTTAGCTGTTTCAGGACCAACATCTAAAATCATATCGTTTGATGTTACATCTTCAACTTTCTTAACAACAGCTTCCGCTGCCGCTAAAGAACCCAAGAAATCTTCAAAATTAATTTGAGATACATCAGCAACAACAACATCTGTAGGAAGCGGAACACTTACTTTAGCAGCAATTTGTTTTGCAGTTTCAACCAAATCAGCTTCGTATAAAGATTTACCAACGTTGTAACCAGCTGCCGCTAAGAAGGTGTTTGCGATACCCCCACCAACAATAAGTTGATCACAAATAGTAGACAATGAGTTTAAAACATCAAGTTTTGTTGAAACTTTAGAACCCGCAACAATAGCAACCATTGGTTTTTCAGGTGTTTGCATTGCACGACCAAGTGCATCTAATTCAGCAGCTAGTAATGGGCCAGCAGCTGCAACAGGAGCAAAACGAGCAACACCTTCTGTAGAAGCTTCCGCACGGTGAGCAGTACCAAATGCATCCATAACAAATACATCACATAGAGCAGCATACTTTTGTGCAAGCTCAGGATTGTTCTTCTTTTCACCCACATTAAAACGAACATTTTCGAGCAAAACCACTTGCCCAGCCTGAACCTCTACACCATCAAGATAGTCAGTAAATAATTTAACTTCTTGACCTAATGCTTCAGTTAAATATGCTGCAACTGGTGCAAGTGATTGTTCTGGCTTTGGCTCACCTTCAACAGGACGACCTAAATGCGAAAATACCATTACAGCAGCGCCTTTTTCTAAAGCAGCTTTTATTGTTGGAAGTGCTGCACGTAAACGAGCATCGCTGGTAATCACGCCATTTTTAACAGGAACGTTTAAATCTTCACGAATAAGTACACGTTTACCTGCTAAGTTAAGGTCAGTCATACGCTGAAAATTCATGTAAAGCTCTCTTTATGATTTTAAAAACGCGCCAATTTTAAATGATTACATCAAAAAAGGTTAGTTTTTTTGCATAAAAGCTGTAGAAAGCCAAAGTTTTGATTATGATAGAGGTAGTAATCTAATATTTCATCCATTATGTCTATTCATCCAGATCCACAAATCAATCGTTTAAATGTTTTAGGTGAACCTTTAGCGAGCTGTTGTTTTGACCCTATTACTGGTTATTTTCGAAATGGTTTTTGCCATACAGCGGTAACAGATCTTGGGCAACACACTGTATGTGCCCAAATGACTTCAGAGTTTTTAAATTTTTCACAAAAAATTGGAAATGATCTTATCACACCTCTACCTGAGGCAGGCTTCCCGGGTTTACAGCCTGGCGACTTCTGGTGCATCTGTGTAACTCGCTGGGTTGAAGCTTATCAAGCTGGGCAAGCACCTCCCATCAAACTCCACGCTTGTCATCAAGCAGTATTAAGCTATGTTCCTTTAGATGTGTTAATGGAATTTGCAGTTTGATGAAGCAACCCAAAATTATCTTGGCATCGAGTAGTCAAACGCGTAAGGATTTGATGAATCGTTTAAGACTCGAATATACCTGTATTAGCCCAGATATTGATGAAAGCCCTTGTGGTGAGACTCATGCCGACGATTTAGCAAAAAGATTAGCATTTGCTAAAGCACAGCTTATAGCTCAAAAGAATCCTCAAGCAATTGTAATTGGATCAGATCAGGTTGCATGGCGAGAACATGCACCTCATGATTTTATTGGTAAGCCATTAAACTTTGAAAATGCCAAAGCTCAATTAACGGCCAACTCTGGTAAAACAGTCTTTTTTAGTACAGCTTTAAGTGTCCAGTGCCTTGAAAAAGGTTTTGAACACACTCTTATTGATCACTATCAAGTTAAATTCCGCAATCTAACCCAGTTAGAAATCGAAAGATATATCGAGTTAGACAAACCCTTCCATTGTGCGGGAAGTTTTAAGTGTGAAAGTCTAGGTATTAGTCTATTTGAAAAAATGATAGGCCAAGATCAAACCACTTTAATGGGTTTACCCATGATTCAGCTTTGTCAGATTTTAAGACAGCTTGAACTTCAAATTCCTTAATATTTATTAGCTTATTTATAGGTTATCTCCATGACACAACCTTTAACCGTTTTAGGCGGCATTACTGCTGAACAATTCCTAACAGAATATTGGCAGAAAAAACCATTACTTGTGCGCAATGCCATGCCTGAAATTATTGGCATGTTAGAGCCAAATGATGTAAAAGAACTTGCTGTAGAAGATCATGTCAGTGCTCGTCTTATTCGTCAAAAAGATAAGAACCCAAATGAATGGCATTTAAAATCATCACCACTAACCAAAGGTGACTTTCAAAAACTACCAAAACTATGGACGCTTTTAGTACAAGCTGTTGATCATTACTCATTTGATTTAGCCGAGTTATGGAAGAAGTTTCCTTTCATTCCACAATGGCGTCGTGATGATATTATGGTTTCTTATGCCCCTAAAGGTGGTTCAGTCGGAAAACATTTTGACTTTTATGACGTGTTCTTAGTTCAAGGCCACGGTCACCGTCGTTGGCAACTCGGACAAATGTGTGATGAAACTACTCAATTTATACCTAATCAACCTTTAAAGCTTTTATCTGAAATCGATGTTCATTTTGATGAAGTTTTGGCTCCTGGAGACCTTTTATATGTTCCACCTGGATTATCTCACTATGGTGTTGCAGAAGATGAGTGTTTAACCTACTCATTTGGTTTTCGCATGCCTAATATTTCAGGCATGATCGATAGAATTAGCGATCAATTTGCTACCGATGAATTACTACAAAACCCAGTTGTAGATATTGCTCGGAAGAATATTTCTCAAGTTGGTGAAATCAATCCAGAAGAATTAGCTTATTTAAGAAATTTGGTTTTAGCTCAGTTGCAAAACTCATCAGTACTTGATGCTGCTATTATGGCCTACATGACTGAGCCTAAATATCCAGACAATATTCCAGAACCTGATGAAATTGAAATTGAAGATTTAAATGCTATTTTGTCAGAAGGCTATGAACTATTGCTAGAACCTGCTTCTCGCCTGCTTTATAAAGAACAAAATGGTGTTTTAAAGTTTTGGGGTAATGGAGAAGATTTACCAATTGTGGAATCTTTTGCCACTCAACTTAAAGCTATAGCTGACGGAAAAAGCATTCCTTTCAATAGCGAACTAAGCAATTTAGATATTTTAGAGAATATTGTTCAATTATTAAATGATTCAATTATCATGCTTCTACCTCCTGCGGAATAATATTAGCTAATCATCACGAAAGGAGAAATTTATAAATTTCTCCTTTTTTCTTTTATAAATACATGTTTAAATATACCATTCTTTAAACCCATGTTTATGGTTATTCGTTTATGGTATAAATCAATCTTGCTAAGTGAAAAAATGATCTATTACAGACTTTGTAAAATATAGAAATTTTTTTTAATAAATATAAAATTTATATTTAGAGCATTTGGCTTTATATCTTTTATTGTTTTCAAAAAACGTATTTTTTTCTATCAATAACAATCAATACAATGTAAAATTGCGCGTTCGTGCTTTTTATTTATGCATTCCACCATTTAGGCTAAGAGCAAAATATTTGTGTGAGGCTATCAAAACATGTCAAAAAAAGATGACATCATTACCACTGCTTTAAGACTTTTTAACTCATATAGTTATAATTCTATAGGAGTAGATCGTATCATCAGTGAGTCTGGTGTAGCAAAAATGACATTTTATAAATACTTTCCTTCAAAAGAGAAACTTATTGAAGAGTGTTTATTGTTGAGAAACTCACTTTTGCAAAATTCTCTTACTGCTGCTATTTCCCAAGAAGATGAAAACAATCCATTAGCTCGTATTAAAGCAATATTTTTATGGTATTCAAATTGGTTTAATAGTGATGATTTTAATGGCTGTATGTTTCAAAAAGCCCTAGAAGAAGTATTAAAACAGTACCCTTCTACCCACCAGCCTGCAACCTTATATAAAATATGGTTGACCCAGCTAATGCAAGACCTTCTTATTGAACTTAAAATTGAAGAGTCCCGCCCTTTAGCTTTACTTCTAGTCAATATTTTAGAAGGTATGACCATTCAAGCTCAAGTTGAACATGGTTCAGTAAAAATTTATGACTACTGGAAACGTGTGGAGAGATTAATTGAGTTTGAAAAAACTGCACATTAAAAAATAAAGCGTGATATTATTCTTCTTATGTTGTTGAATCTTCTTCTTATTCATCACGCTGCGTCTGAAAGTCATTCTAGTTTAGAGTTAGACTTCTTTTTGGAATAAGATTCCAAACCAGAATATACAGACCTGTCTGTACACGATCCATTATATCTTTAAAAAGTAAAAACTCAATCTTTTTTTATCGACTTTTTTGACATAAATCAGAATTAACTATTGATCAGAGTTAAAACAAGGATTGTTTACTTCAACTTTGTTTCATTTATACTTAACAATTACGCTTCTCACACAACGCAACACTTTTGACACAAAACAACTACAAATTCTTGTTTTACCTTAATAATGCTATATATTTATCAATTACACTTATAAACCTTTTCAACAAAAACAATTGGATTGATTAGTTTTGCTACATTCATTTCTGCAAGATCAATCTATACTATGCCGGCCATATTGATATAGGTATAAAGTATGAAAGATGGACTCCAAATTGAAGAAATGAAAAATGCGGCTGATTCTGTCGTAGGAACATTAAAGTCTTTAGCTAACACTGACCGTTTATTAATTTTATGTCACTTAGCTCATGAGGAGTTGAATGTCTCTCAGATCGAAGACAAAACACAAATTACCCAGCCCACCCTTTCACAACAATTGATGATGTTACGTAAAAGTGATGTTGTTTCAACCCGTCGTGATGGCAAACAAATTTTCTACTCTATAAAGGATGATAAGATGCATTCAATTTTAAATATGCTTTATCAGTTATATTGCATAAAGTAACTGATCTGCACTTATAAAATTATAATAATATTAATGTATTTCCTGAAATATGCGATTTTTCAACTTGGTAGCGGGTGTAGTTGTTCCAGCAAAGAGGATTGAAAATTCGCGTAGTTTTTCTAGTATTCAAATCTATTGAAAACAAAAATAATCTCTTCTATTTCTTTTTACATCTTTTATCTTCAACCATTCATTTAATAAACAGCCAAGTCTACATAATTGGTTTATTGATTGTAATGTAAGCAAAACATCTTTCTTGGCACTTTAATAATATTATTTTAATATTTTAAAAACATATACTTAATATTACCACAGCTTATAAACCCGATTAGTTGCTATAAAAAAGCTTAAGATTCCGATCACTTAAGTATAAAATACTCCGCTTGTTCAACCTTTAGCCACGAATAGGTTAATAAGGCCTTTATATGCTTGAATTCTTTTCTCGATTAAGCTTAGTCACCAAAATTATTATTGCGATTGTTTTAGGGATAGGCGTTGCACTATTATTTCCAAACGTTACACCCTATCTAAGCTTGTTTGGTGAACTGTTCATTAAAGCATTGAAATCAGTTGCTCCTATTTTAGTTTTTGTATTGGTTCTTTCTTCTATTGCCAACTTCCAAGTAGGTCATAGTGCAAATTTACGTCCAGTCTTATTACTTTATGTTGTGGGCATGCTATTAGCTGCTTTTAGTGCGGTAATTGCTAGCTTGTCTTTTCCAAGTACCTTATTTCTCAACACTGTTTCACATAACAACCTACAAGCGCCAGGTAGCCTCGCTGATATATTAAAAAACTTGCTTTTAAGTTTTATTGCAAACCCAGTACAAGCGATTAGCGAAGCAAACTTTATTGGTATTCTTGCATGGGCAATTGGTCTCGGTTTGGCAATGCGCCACAGCTCAGATACCACTAAGCAAGTGATGCATGATGTTTCACATGCAGTGAGTGCGATTATCCATAAAGTGATTGCATTTGCTCCGGTGGGTATTTTTGGTTTAGTGGCAGTAACTTTTGCTGATGCTGGTTTAGCAACGCTTGAGAGCTATGCACAATTATTAGCTGTTCTACTGGGAACAATGCTTTTTGTTGCTCTTGTAGTTAATCCAATTTTAGTAGGTTTAACAATTCGTGGTAACCCATACCCACTCGTTTTTAAATGCTTAAAAGAAAGTGGTATTACGGCATTCTTTACACGTAGTTCAGCAGCTAACATTCCGGTTAACCTCGATTTAGCTGAGCGTTTAGGCGTTAACCCATCTACCGCAAGCGTTTCTATTCCTTTAGGTGCAACTGTTAACATGGCTGGTGCAGCTGTGACCATCACGGTACTCACGTTAGCAACTGTACATACATTAGGAATTCATGTTGATTTAGCAACCATGATTATTTTATCAGTAGTCGCTACAGTTTCAGCATGTGGAGCATCTGGTGTTGCAGGCGGTTCACTACTTTTAATTCCTGTAGCTTGTAGTTTATTTGGTATTTCATCAGAAATTGCAATGCAAGTTGTTGCGGTAGGTATGATTATTAGTGTATTACAAGATTCAACGGAAACGGCTCTTAACTCATCTACTGATGTTTTATTTACAGCCGCAGTTGATATTCGCTCCAAACAAAACTCTTAGAGAACATGCCATTTCAACGTTTACCAAACTGGTTCCAAATTGGTGCCTTCTTACTGGCAATAAATGCCGGAATGATTAATGTATTAGGGCTAATCACCCTTTTACATCAGTCAGTTTCGCATATGACAGGTAATGTCAGTATGCTAGCGATGAGTTTGGTAAACTGGCAATTTGAACACATCATATATTTAGTACTTGTTATACTGTGTTATGTATGTGGATCATTTTATAGTGGCTTTATTTTAGGTAACAGTCATTTTAAATTAGGCCGTCGATATGGCCTTCCTTTAAGCTTAGTTGCTCTCTTTATTTTTCTCTGTTGGCTATTACTCCCTTATTTTCCCAAATATGGATTATTATGGGCTTGTGTCGCCATGGGATTACAAAATGCCATGGTCAGCCATTATAAAGGGACCATTATCAGAACCACTCATTTATCAGGTGTTTTGACAGACCTTGGTCTTGCTCTTGGTTACATGGCACGTGGTTTAAAAGTTGAGAACCGTCGTATAATTTTGCATCTACTTATTTTTTCAGGTTTTCTGTTTGGTGGTATAATTGCTGCTTTAGTTCACCCCTACTTGAAATTGCAAGCATTTTTGCTTCCAGCAATTTTGAGTTTAACTCTCAGTATCTCGTATTGGGTTGTTTATTTTCACAGTTCTTCTTCAAATTCGGATTAAGTCATGGTTAAAAATGCCTTACAAGCTCAGTTACTCAAAGCTGGTTTAGTTGATAATAAAAAAGCGAAAAAGCTAACCAAACAAGCTCAACACGAGCAACGTACAGGCCAAAGTAATGAGGCAGAAATTAAGGCAAATATTGAAAAAGCTCAAAAAGAGAAACTAGCAAAAGATCAAGCTCTAAATTTAGAAAAACAGCAACAACTTGAAGAAAAAGCATTGAAAGCTTCAATCATTCAAATGATTAAGCAACACAAAATTACTGATTTTGCTGGCGATGTCGCTTATCAATTTATTGATGAAAATAAAGTTAAAAAAGTCTACCTATCTCAGCAAGTCTATAATGCCCTTGTAACAGGAAGCTTAGTGATTGCTAAAGATCAAGATCAGTATGCTTACCTTCCAAAGGCTTTAGCTGAAAAGATTGATCAAAAGATGCAAGGCTTTATTTTGATTAACAATGCAGAGAAAAACGAACAAACTACCGATGAAGAAGATCCATACGCAGCGTATGTTATTCCAGATGACTTAATGTGGTAATTTTCTCAAGCCTTTATCAATTATGCGATAAAGGCTTATACTTTTTAAATTAATTATTAATATTTTATCAATTATTAAAAAAAACTATAAAAATTACATTCAGGTCAAATTCATTCACCACTTCATCTATTATTATCGATATAATGAATAAAACATTTTGTCTTTACCATGCCTTTTAGGCTTTTCCCGATTCCAACTTTATGTCTTGTCTAAATCATGTCAGTTTTAGCCAAAGATATAAAACATAAACTTTGATGTGTTGTCACACATATCCGAAAGATCAACATCTTTGTCGAGCTTGATCTAACTGACTTTATTGCAAAATTAAATTGCGGAATTTTAATAAACTAGCTGATGTATAAAGGTAGTCATTCATGCTGAAGTGGTTTGAAAAACTTGTCGATCCTTATCCAACCAAAGGTCTGGATGAGCCCTTACCAACACGCTTTTTCCCATTTGTTTGGCAAGCTACTGAAGGCGTACGTCCATACTTACTGCTTCTTGTTATCTGTACAGCGGGTGCAGCTACATTTGAAGCATTACTCTTTTCAAAAATTGGACAACTTGTAGATTGGTTAAGTAAAAGTCAACCTGAAAGTTTTTTAAGCCAACATGCTTCAAATATCCTTATTTTAATAAGTGTCTTATTTGCTAATATTTTATTTGTTAATATTCAATCCATTATAAAACATCAGATTTTATATAGCACTTTTCCAATGCGCTTACGTTGGCGCTTTCACAATCTTTTATTAAAACAAAGCCTAGATTTTTTCCATAATGATTTTGCAGGTCGCCTTTCAGCAAAGGTTATGCAAACAGCTTTAGCCATTCGCGAATTCTGGATTATTCTGGGCGATATGTTGGCTTACGTCAGCATTTACTTTATTACTGTTAGTATTGTTCTTGGTGCAATTTCACCGACTTTACTTATTCCACTTATGGTTTGGTTAGGCTTATTTTTATTAAGTGCTTGGTTCTTTATTCCGCGTTTAAGCAAAGTGTCACAACAACAAGCCGATGCACGTGCCGTAATGACTGGCCGCGTAACTGATGCCTATACAAATATTCAAACAGTTAAACTATTTGCCCATGCAGGCCGTGAAAGCCAATACGCAAAAGCCTCAATGAAAGAGTTTATGACAACAGTCTATGCGCAAATGCGTTTAGGTACTCTTTTTGAAGTTAGTATTAATATGCTTTCTGCTGTTTTATTTGTAGGCGTGATTGGTACCGCAGTTTGGTTATGGACTCAAGGCTTAGCAGCTTTAGGTGTCATTGCTGCAACCACAGCCATGATTTTAAAACTTAATAGTATGGCTGAGTTTATGATGTGGCATATGTCAGCATTATTTGAAAATGTTGGAACCATTCAAGATGGTATGCAAACACTCGGCAAAAAAATCAATATTCAAGACAAACCAGAAGCAAAACCACTTGCAGTAAAACAAGGTGAAATCGTATTTAAAGATGTCACTTTTGCCTACAACAATAAAAATGTTATCGATCACTTTAATCTACATATTAAAGCAGGTGAAAAGATCGGTATTGTTGGGCGCTCAGGTGCAGGTAAGTCTACTCTCATCCAATTACTTTTACACTTCTATCATCTTAAAGAAGGTGCAATTTTAATTGATGGACAAAATATTGAAGATGTTACACAAGATAGTTTGAGAGCGAATATTGCTTTAGTTACTCAAGACACATCCCTATTACATCGCTCAGTTGCCGAGAACATTAAATATGGTCGTCCAGATGCAACTGATCACGATATGCAAAGTGCGGTTCATAAAGCTAAAGCAGCCGAGTTTATTCCCCAGCTTGTAGACCTAAAAGGTCGTTCTGGTTATGAAGCGCAAGTTGGTGAACGTGGTGTCAAACTCTCAGGCGGTCAAAGACAACGTATCGCTATTGCACGTGTTTTCCTAAAAGATGCACCAATTTTAATATTAGATGAAGCAACAAGTGCACTAGATTCTGAAGTTGAAGCAGCCATTCAGTCTAGTTTAAATGACCTTATGGTTGATAAAACGGTTATTGCAATTGCTCACCGTTTGTCTACCATTGCTCAAATGGACCGTTTAATTGTTCTTGATGAAGGTAAAATTGCAGAACAAGGTACGCATGAAGAATTAATTGCCAAAAATGGTATATACGCACAATTATGGAAACGTCAAACTGGTGGCTTTCTTATTGAGCAAAAAGTAGTACAGGGTCAAGATTAATGCTTTATTTAGAAGATTTAAAAGTTGGTGATCGTTTTATTAGTCGTGAATATGAAATTACACTAGATGAAATTAAACAGTTTGCAAGCCAGTATGACCCCCAACCTTTTCATACAAATGAAGAGCTAGCTAAAGAAGACCCTATCTTTAAAGGTATTGCCGCTAGTGGGTGGCATACTTCTGCAATTACGATGCGTTTATGGACAGAGTGTATGCCAATTCATGGCGGACTGGTGGGTTCAGAGTCTAGTCTGCGGTGGCCACGTCCAACACGACCAGGTGATCGTATTCATGTTGAAGCTGAAATTTCCGCCATTACACCATCCAAAACAAAATTGGATCGTGGTATTGTAAGTTACGTTACACAAGCCTTAAATCAACATGGGGATGTTTTACTTATTTCGACGACAAAAATCGTTGTCTTTAAAAAGAATGTTTAATGAATCGTTGATATGATTGTCTAACAGTTTTTATAAACTCAAATTATATTTCATGACAAGATGTGTAAGAAATGCACGTAGAGAATTGATGAGAGCAACGGAACGCATATGAAAATTACCTCAGCTCGTCAAGATCAAGGTATTCCAGGAGTCTATGGCTTATTGCTTTTAGATGTTGTTTCACGTTGGGGATACAACGATGAGACTTTATTTGCTCCTTTTCATCTTACTAGTGAGCAATTGGCCGACCCTGAGTATCGTATTTCAACACCTGTAGCAAATGAACTGGTTAAACACGCCTTAAATCTCACTGGTGAAAGTACATTGAGTTATCATATTGGCACCCAAATGCGCATTTCGATTCATGGATTTATTGGTTACGCAATAATGACAGCAAAGGATATTACAGAAGCGATTGCTCTTGCTGCTCGTTTTATCCAGTTACGCTTACCCTTTCTACAACTCTATTTTTCTACATTCGGCCCCAAAGCCACATTACAATTACAGTGTGATATTGAGTTAGAACCACTTCGTACCGAAATTGTTTTAGGCTTAACTATTGGCATCATGACAATGGCAAAAGCAATGACAGGTATCGAAGATTTAGCAGGTGATGTTGATTTAGACTTTCCTGAGCCAGCAGGCTTTGATAAATATAAAAATAAATTAAGCAGCACTATTCGCTTTAATCAACCTCATTTAATTTCTAGTTTTGATAAAAAATATTTAGGTCTTAAATTAATTAATTCAGACCCAATCGCCAGTCAAATCGCCATTAATCAATGTGAAGCGGAACTATCAGCTTTAGGCGAACGTCGCCGTTTGGCAATGCGTGTCCGTGATATTCTAAGTAATTCTGAACAACATTACTTAAGCATAGAAAATGTAGCAGAATACTTACACATGTCAGATCGTACTTTAAAACGACAGTTGGCTGCTGAAGGAACATCATTTTCAACATTAGTAGATGAAGTCAGATATCGTCATGCGACTTCACTACTTTCACGTACAGATTATAGTCTTGAACAAATTGCGGATGAACTTGGTTACTCCGATGTCGCAAATTTCAGCCGTGCTTTTAAACGCTGGAGTGGCCGTAGTCCAAGCAACTGGCGCAAAGACCCCTATTTATAATGTTATTAAAATATTGGACACAAGCTTAAGGAGTTGTCATGAACCACCCTTCAGAATTGAAGTATGCACGTACACATGAGTGGGTAAAAATTGAAGGTGATCTTGTTATTACAGGGATTACTGACCATGCACAAGATGAACTTGGAGACTTGGTCTATGTTGAGACTCCTGAAATTGGCAGCAAAGTAACAGCTGGAGAACAAGCTGGAGTAGTTGAATCAGTTAAGACTGCTTCTGATATCCACGCTCCTGTTTCTGGTACTGTAGTGGAAGTAAATACAGACCTTGAAGATGATCCAGATTTTGTAAATGAAGATCCATACGGGAAAGGCTGGATTTATAAAATCAAGCCAGACAACATGGCAGATGTTGAAAAACTTTTAACAAATGCTGAATATGAAGCAGGCTTATAAAAGATAGTCTCGCTTTCACTATTTAATAAAAACCAGTTTACTTTTAAACTGGTTTTTTTATATATGTATAAATCAGCTCTAAAAACTGGATGAATAGGATCACTGACATGACAAGACTTGTTGTATTTTCTGGTGCAGGCATGAGTGCAGAAAGTGGAATTAGTACTTTTCGTGACAGTAATGGCCTATGGGAAAATTATGATATACAACAAGTTGCCACTCCAGAAGCTTGGAATAAAGACGCTGCCTTAGTCCAGCGGTTTTATAACGAACGCCGTAAAAATATTTTAGAAGCTCAGCCAAATGAAGCTCATCAGTACATTGCCAAACTACAAGATCATTTCGATGTACAAGTTATTACTCAAAATATTGATGATTTACATGAGCGCGCTGGTAGCCACAATGTCTTGCATCTACATGGCAATATTCGACTAGCAAAAAGCTCGGGACCAGATGCACAATATACAACTGAATTTTATGAAATTAATGGTTGGAAGTTAGACTTAGAACATGACTTTTGCCCCAATGGCTATCCACTTCGTCCTCATGTAGTTTGGTTTGGTGAAGCAGTTCCCGCATTTGAAGAAGCCATAAAGCAAGTACAGAAAGCAGATATTTTCATTGTTATTGGTTCAACCTTAAGTGTTTATCCTGTTGCTGCTTTAGTTCATGAAATTCCAAATTACACTGAAGCCTACTATATAGATCCCCAAGCAGATCATTCTCGTGTTCCATCTAAATATAAACTATTAAATATGACAGCCACAGAAGGTATGAAAGAGCTATTTCATCAGTTGACGAGCTAATATTTCTTTCATTTTTATTGCAGATTTCACCTCTAAAATTGTCTTTTCACATGAAATTGATGCAAAAACACTCAACTCATGTCAATTTTTTTCTTGAGTCATATATTGTCATTGCTAATTTTGTAACCAAACATGCTGATCTATTTTCTAAATTTACTATTTTTATAATTTTCTAAAGAATAAATGAATTATTTAACTCATATAAACCATTGATTAAAATAAATTTAATTTAAAGTGTAACCACTTTTACATTGCTTTACATAAAAATACACAAAATACATCACAAAGATAACAGAGCAAAAAAATTCTTTTGTGGTTGAATCTCAACCTCTTGAAATGCCGTACAAGAAAACAGCGACCTGGATTAGGTTACAATCACGGATTATGGATATAAGGACACACATCCATTATGAGTTATTTTGATCCCACCCTCATCATGTTTATGGTGTACATCGTAGCAATGGTACTTATTGGCTTATTCGCCTACCGTGCTACAAGCGACTTCTCTGATTATATTCTTGGTGGTCGTAGTTTAGGCAGTTTTGTTACTGCATTATCCGCAGGCGCATCAGACATGAGTGGTTGGTTACTCATGGGCTTACCAGGAGCAATTTATCTTTCTGGTTTATCTGAAGCGTGGATTGCAATTGGTCTAATTATCGGTGCTTGGCTTAACTGGTTACTGGTTGCTGGTCGATTACGCGTTCATACTGAAATCCAAAATAATGCACTCACTCTGCCCGACTATTTTACAAGTCGATTTGATGACAAGAAAAAGATTCTTCGTATTTTCTCTGCCGTTATTATCTTGGTTTTCTTCGCAATTTACTGTGCCTCAGGTATGGTAGCTGGCGCTCGTTTATTTGAAAATTTATTTGGTATGTCATATACGACCGCAATCTGGTTAAGTGCTATTGCAACAATCAGTTATGTTTGTATTGGTGGATTCTTAGCAATTAGCTGGACTGATACTTTCCAAGCTGGCTTAATGATTTTTGCCCTTTTGCTCACCCCAATCGTAACTTACCTTGCAATTGGCGACACAACTCAGTTTGTAACGCTTATTGAAACTGCTCGCCCACATGCATTTAACATCGTTTCAGATTTAAGTGTGGTAGCCGTTTTATCTTCAATGGCATGGGGTTTAGGCTATTTTGGCCAACCGCACATTCTTGTACGTTTCATGGCTGCTGACTCTGTAAAATCAATTCCTGCTGCTCGCCGTATTGGTATGACTTGGATGATTTTATGTTTAGTTGGTGCTGTTGGTGCTGGTTTCTTCGGTATTGCATATTTCCAGCAACACCCTGAACTTGCAGCAGTTGTAAGCAAAAACCCTGAAACTGTATTTATGGAATTGACTAAAATTTTATTCAATCCATGGATTGTGGGTATCATTCTAGCTGCTATCTTGGCTGCTGTTATGAGTACATTAAGCTGTCAGCTTTTAGTATGTTCAAGTGCGCTAACTGAAGATTTATACAAAGGTTTCATCCGTAAAAACGCATCTCAAAAAGAACTTGTATGGGTTGGCCGTATCATGGTTCTTGCAATTGCAGTTCTTGCAATTGTGCTTGCAGGTAATCCTGACAGTAAAGTTCTTGGTCTTGTTGCTTACGCATGGGCTGGCTTTGGCGCTGCATTTGGTCCACTCATCATCTTGTCATTGTTCTGGAAACGTATGACTTTAGAAGGTGCTTTAGCGGGCATGATCGTAGGTGCTGTTGTTGTGATTGGTTGGAAAAATCTTTTCGCAGGCACTGGGGTTTACGAGATTATTCCTGGCTTTATCTGTGCGTTTATCAGCATCATTGTAGTGAGCTTAATTTCAAAAGCGCCAAACTCTGATGTGACTGATCGTTTTGAACAAGGCGACAAACTCTACAAAGAAAGTGTATAAAAATGAATAAAATAAAAAGGGGCTTCGGCCCCTTTTTATTTATTTTTCGTTTTGATTTTAATTTTTGAAGTATCTTTTACAACTTGCATCACAGGGTAGCTACGGGTTTCTTTCACACCAGGTAATTGCCATAGTACCTGCCCAGCAATACGTCTAAACTCCTCCATACTGCCACTTCGTAATTTAATTAAAAAATCAAATCCGCCACTGACCATATGACATTCAACGATTTCTGGATAATGCACAACTGCATCAATAAACTCGTCTAAAACGTTAGGTGTTGTTTTATCAAGTAAGACCTCTACAAACACCAAAAAATTTGCATTCAGTTTGATTGGATTCAATTTGGCTTCATACCCTAAGATGAATTCATCTTTTGTTAACTTCTGCACTCGAGCCATAACAGCGGTTGGAGATAAATTTACCATTTCGGCCAATTTGCTATTAGAAATTCGCCCATCTGTTTGAAGAATATCCAAAATTTTTAAATCAGTGCGATCAAGGCTTAATATTGGGCCATTCATCTGAATTTTCCTCTAAAAAATAGGCTAAATATAGTGAGTTATTCGGTGTTTCTTCTGTAATCATAAATTATCTAAACCTCTCTACTCAAGATGAGTTTATGAGAGTTGGTTGTCGGAAATAGATATGAACACAATGGATACTTTTCATCAAATGGATAAATCTCACCAAGGCTATATCACCGAATTCAACGATAAAAGTGAGTTTGAACAGCGCATTAATACAGCTTGGCGACGTGCCGAACCTGAAGCTGTAGAAGAGTTATTACAAGCTGCTGCGGTATCTGATGATTTAGATCATAAAATTTATGACCTTGCATTTAACCTTGCCCATAATTTACGTGAACGTAAAACCTCTTCTGGAAAAGCAGGTATTGTTCAAGGGTTATTACAAGAGTTCTCTCTGTCTTCTCAAGAAGGCGTGGCTTTAATGTGCCTTGCCGAAGCTTTGCTTCGTATTCCAGACTCTGCAACACGTGATTTACTGATTCGAGATAAAATCAATCAAGGTAACTGGAAAGAACATGTTGGCCAAAGCAGCTTAATGTTTGTAAATGCTGCTGCATGGGGTCTCATGCTAACCGGTAAGCTTATGGAAACACCAAAGCAAACCAGTCTTTCCAGCGTACTTACTGGCCTTTTAGCACGCAGTGGACGCGGCATTATTCGTAAAGCTGTTGACGTTGCGATGCGTATGATGGGTGAACAGTTTGTAACTGGGGAAACCATTGAAGAAGCTGTAGACCATGCAAAAGTACTTGAAGATAAAGGCTTCCGCTATTCTTATGACATGTTAGGCGAAGCTGCCTTAACCGAACATGATGCTGAACGCTACTTCAACGATTATACGCAAGCTATCCATGCAATTGGTAAAGCGTCGAATGGTAAAGGTGTTTATGATGGCCCGGGTATTTCAATTAAGCTTTCTGCCTTACACCCTCGTTATCAACGTGCGCAAATTGAACGTGTTCATCACGAACTTTATGGCAAAGTATTTGAACTCGCTCGTTTAGCCAAACACTACAACATTGGTTTAAATATCGATGCTGAAGAATCAGAGCGTTTAGAAATTTCGCTTGAGTTACTCGAACGTCTTTGTTTCGAGCCAGAACTAGCGAACTGGAAAGGCATTGGATTCGTTATTCAAGCTTACCAAAAGCGCTGTTTCTTTGTAGTTGATTATATTATTGACCTTGCTAAACGCAGCCAAAAACGCCTCATGATTCGTCTTGTAAAAGGTGCATATTGGGATAGCGAAATCAAGAAAGCACAAATCGAAGGTATGGATGACTACCCTGTCTTCACACGTAAAGTACATACAGATTTATCTTACATTGCTTGTGCTAAAAAATTACTTGCAGCGCCAGAATATATCTATCCGCAATTTGCGACTCACAATGCTCAAACGCTAGCAACAATTTATCATTTGGCTGACCCAAGCAAATATTATGCTGGTCAATATGAGTTCCAATGCTTACATGGCATGGGTGAACCACTTTATGAACAAGTTGTTGGTCCACGCGAGCGAAATAAATTAGGCGTGCCATGCCGTATTTATGCTCCAGTTGGTAACCATGAAACTTTGTTAGCTTATCTGGTTCGTCGTTTACTTGAAAATGGTGCAAATACTTCATTTGTTAACCGTATTGCCGATAAAACACTTAAAGTTGAAGACCTCATTCAGTCTCCAATTTACGATATACGCAATACTGCTAAACTTGAGGGTTCAATTGGTTTAAAACACCCATCAATTCCTCTTCCTTTAGATATGTACGGCACACTCCGTAAAAACTCTAAAGGATATGACTTGGCAAACGACACGCCGCTTGAAGCTTTAGATAGCACAGCTCGACAACTTCGTAACCGTGTTTGGCAAAGCCATCCATTACTAGGAAATAACGCTTCATCAGAACAAGGCCATTCCGTTGCAATTACAAACCCAGCACAAAATGATGAAATTGTTGGATATGTACAAGAAGCTGATCTGAATGATGTAGAAATTGCATTGAATGCAGCTGAACAAATACAAATTGAATGGGCAAATACACCCAAAGATCAACGCGCACAATATTTAAAACGTGCAGCTGACCTTATGGAAAGCCGTATTCAAGAGTTAATGGTATTACTTTGCCGTGAAAGTGGTAAAACTTATGCCAATGCAATTGCAGAAGTTCGTGAAGCTGTAGATTTTTTACGTTACTACGCAACTCAAGTTGAGAATCTTCCTTCAAATACAACGATTCAGCCGCTTGGTACAGTACTTTGCATTAGTCCATGGAACTTCCCTCTTGCAATTTTCTCTGGTCAAATTGCTGCAGCATTAGTCAGTGGTAACTGTGTTATTGCAAAACCTGCTGAACAAACACCATTAATCGCGGCTCAAGCAGTACAAATTTTATGGGAAGCTGGTATTCCACATGGTGCTGTACAGTTATTACCTGGCCGTGGTGAAACAGTAGGTGCTCAGCTTAGCCAAGATCGACGCATTGATGGCATCATGTTTACTGGCTCAACTGAAGTTGCAAAAATTTTGCAGAAAACGGTTGCAAAACGTTTGGCTGCTAATGGTCAATCTATTCCTCTCATTGCAGAGACTGGTGGTCAGAATGCAATGATTGTGGACTCATCTGCTTTAACGGAACAAGTTGTACTTGATGTTGTAAGTTCTGCATTTGATAGCGCAGGTCAACGTTGCTCTGCTTTGCGTATTTTATGTGTACAAGAAGATAGTGCTGCAACCGTTATTAAAATGCTTAAAGGTGCAATGCAACAGTTAATTGTTGGTAACCCTGCTATTTTAAAAACGGATATTGGCCCTGTTATTGATGAAGAAGCAAAACAGACAATTGATCAACATATCCAAAAAATGAAGTCTAAGGGCTATCCAGTACATCAACTGATGTTTGGTGCAACTAACCAAAATGAATTGAGCAAAGGAACTTTTGTTGTCCCGACAGCAATTGAGCTACCTAACCTCGATGACTTACAACGCGAAGTTTTTGGTCCTGTTTTACATATCATTACCTATAAGTATGGTGAGCTTGAACAACTTATCTCACGTATTAATGCCAAAGGTTATGGTTTAACAATGGGTCTGCATACTCGTATTGATGAAACCATCCAAACCGTTATTCAACATGCTGAAGTTGGTAACCTTTATATCAACCGTAATATTGTTGGTGCTGTTGTTGGTGTTCAACCATTTGGTGGTGAAGGTTTATCTGGTACAGGTCCGAAAGCTGGTGGTCCGCTTTATATGTATCGCTTAATGCAAAATTGTTCAAATAAAGTATTGGCAACACCATTTGCTATGAAAAATGAACAAACTGCATATGAAGGCTTTAACCGAGAGGTTTATCAGAGCTTACAAAACTGGGCGAAACAGCATTTACCTCAAGCAAATCGTGATATTGAACCATTTGGTGTAGGCAAGTTTTATGAGTTACAAGGCCCTACTGGGGAAAGTAACCAATATATTATTTTGCCGCGTCACCGTGTGCTTTCAATTGCTGACACTGAAGAAAATCAATTACATCAATTGCTCGCAATTTTTGCAGTGGGTAGCCAAGCTGCTGTAATGCCAAATAGTCCATTGTTGGTAAAACATAAACAAACGTTGCCAAAAGATGTACTTGATGCAATTACTACAGTTAAAAACATTACGTCAGATAATTTTGATGCTGTTTTACATCATGGCAATCGTGAAGAGGTTCTTTCATTACAGCAAGAAATTGCTAGCCGCTCAGGCGCAATTGTTGGCATTACACATGTTGAATCAAATGAATCGATTCCACTTGAACGTTTAGTAATTGAACGTGCAATTAGTGTGAATACAGCCGCTGCTGGTGGTAATGCAAGCTTAATGACTATGTCTGACTAACGCCTAATTTATTTAAAAAGCCCAAATCTCAGTATTTGGGCTTTTTTATTTAATGAAGTAATCTATTTTTAAATATATAAATTTTATAGATTAGAGAGTTTCGTAGTGATCTTTTTAGAATCAGAGCAATATCAACAAAAATGTATTCAACTTTTTAATTCATATAAAAAAGATATTTCCACACTTCTCCCATTTGCCAAAGTTGAGCATATAGGTTCTTCTGCAATACCTCATGCAATTTCCAAAGGTGATCTAGATATTTATATCGAAGTTATGCCTGAGCAATTTGGATTCGCAATAAACCAGTTAAAAACACTTAATTTTATAGAGAAACAAAATACGCTTAGAACACAAGAGCTTTGCATGCTCGAATCACTGAACAACGATGATGTTGCATTTCAAGTTGTAGTAGCCAATTCAGTATTTACGTTTTTCTTAACATTTAGAAATAAGCTTATAGACTCACCAAAGCTCGTGAATGCATATAATCAACTAAAATTAGAGTGTAGTCATTTAGACCATGATCAATATAGAAAAGTAAAATCAGATTTTATTCAAAATGTCTTAAATCATCTCTAATTTAAGTACCCTATTTGTTTATGAATATCTGAGTAAAATTGGCTCCTGCAAGCGCGTTTTTTTTGGTACCATTCACTATTTGATTCTGTTTAAATTTTCTTTGTCTATGACCACTTCTTATCGTCAACAACTTCAAGCTAAAATTGATCGCATTACTACTCAATTTTCTGAATTTACACCGCCTAAATTAGAAGTGTTTGAATCACCTGAACAACATTTCCGTATGCGTGCTGAGTTTCGGATCTGGCATACAGAAAATGATATGTTTTATGCCATGTTTGAACGTAACGATGAAGACAAGCAAAAAACAGTTGTTCGCATAGACGAGTTTCCTATTGCTGATAAAAGCATTAATGATTTAATGCCGAAACTTTTGGAAGAACTTAAAGCAGAAGATAAGCTTTCTAACCGTATATTTGAAGTGGATTTCCTCGCAACACTAAGTGGGCAAATGCTAGTTACTCTAATTTATCACCGTAAATTAGATCAGGAATGGGAACAAGCAGCTAAAGCACTTGCTGAAAAACTAAATATTAAAATTATGGGCCGTAGCCGTGGCCAAAAAATTGTGATTGGCGACGACTTTGTTGTAGAAGAATTTGAACTTTTAAATCGCACATTCAAATATAAACAAATTGAAAGTAGCTTTACCCAACCTAATGCTCAAGTTTGCAAAAAAATGCTGCAATGGGCATGTGATGCAGCGGAAGGTTCGAAAAAACATTTATTAGAACTTTATTGTGGTAATGGTAACTTTACCCTTCCGTTATCACTAAAATTCGAACGCGTACTTGCTACAGAACTTGCTAAATCATCAGTCTATGCCGCTCAATGGAATATTGAACAAAACCAGATCGATAATATTCAGGTAGCTCGTCTATCGGCTGAAGAGTTTACTCAAGCATATCAAGGTGAGCGTGAGTTCCGCCGTCTACAAGAAGCAAATATTGATATTCAGAGCTATGACTTTGACACGGTATTCGTAGACCCTCCGCGTGCCGGAATTGATGATGAAACTTTAAAACTTTTACAAGGTTTTGAGCGTATCATCTACATTTCATGTAATCCTGACACTTTATATGAAAACTTAAAAACACTTACAAAAACTCATCAAGTGACTAAGTTTGCTTTGTTCGATCAGTTTCCTTATACACATCATGTCGAGTCAGGTGTATTACTTGAGAAGATTTAAACAAAATCTTTCAATGTAACCAAATTTTATAAGGAGATTAAATATCTCCTTATTTTTCAATGCATTTCATATAAACACTTAAATTTTTAAAAAATATCAAGTCATCTATTCGTCATAATTTCGTTTAACTCAACCATTACTATCGAAAATTCTTGAGTTCAACTGGTGGATTTATCACATATAGAGTCTTGTATTTTAATTTAAATTGGCTATATTTCGAGCTATGTTAGGTTGTATATGAAGGCTCTATGAGTTTTTGGCAAAAGCTGTTCTTAGCAGATCAACAGCATAACGAGCATAAGAATCAAACTGCTTGTGTTGAAAATGACTGCTCATGTAAAACTAATGAACAACTTCTAAGTGCGCTTGCACAAGCAACAGATGAAGATGTCATTATGGGAATAAAAAAAGTTCTTATTTCCCGTGGGTATAGCCGAAAAGAGTTAAATGAACTCATTCAAAAACCATCTATTCATTAATAATAAAGCCAGTCTTGTACTGGCTTTTTTGCATTTCATTTGACTGTACAATTTTTGCGACTAACCACACCAATAATTGGCCCCATATAAAATTTTCTATCATTACGATTATTTTTTTTCAAATAAAGACTAGATATAGAACCATCAAGATAAAGAGCTTGTTCTACTTTTAAATTCTTTTGGAAAAATTCAGCGAAATTATAAAAATTCACTCTATTTTTAGAAATTACAAAATAAAGCTTATTATTTTTTATACCCACCCCATTTCGTATTTTCTTTGAATCGCTATTTGCTAGAAACAAGGGATTTAGTTTTCCATTAATCACCAACATTGGACCAGATTGTGTCGCATAATCCGGTTGAAAAGCCTTTGCTTCATATTGTTCAGTTGTCCATATAACAGCTTGTCTTTTATTCCATGCAAAAACTCCGTTAGGCTGTAAGAAGAAGTTCCCCCACCCTTTATCCTGATTTAAAGGTTGGATCTCTTGCCCTTCTTCGATATATAGGCCTACAGGTGAAAAGCCTGAATGAAACATCCCTCCGTTCATTGCAAAAGTAAGTTGTTCACATGACTTGAGCTGGTACTGAATATTATCGAAACTTTTATAATATTCATTCGTTTGTGGCTTCTTCAGAAATAGACGTAATTGATTTAAATTAGAAATTTCAATAACTTCAAATTGATCATCCGTATCATTTTCAATTTGTCGATGCTCTAATGCTAAAGCAGACTGCACAAAGACAAAAAAGTTCATAATACACAGTATTACTATTTTCATTAACGATGAATCTCACAAGTCATTTTATGTTTATAAAATACACTTTATTAAATTAAAAAAGGTTTCATAAGATGTATATCCGAAAGTCGCTTATTCCACCTAATCAATACACTAGGACACAATCATATTCGCTATAATGCTCAAAGCTTTTAATAAAAGTGATTAAAACTTTATCGGATCAGCGTGAATATGCAACAAACAAATAAACGCTACCCTTTAGGGGCCCATCTTATTGTAAAACATCTCGGCTATAGCCATCATGGTATTTACGCTGGGAGAGGTCGAGTTATTCATTATTCAGGCCTAGCACATTTTATAAAAAAGCGTCCTATTGAAATCACTTCAATAGATGCCTTTTCTCACGGCAAAAAAATTCATGTACGTTCTTATGATGCTCCACGCTACAAAGGTAAAGTTGTTGTGCGACGTATGCGCTCACGCATGCACGAAAATCATTATCATTTGATTATTAATAATTGCGAACATTTATGTAGCTGGGCAATTACAGGTATAGAAAGTAGTACTCAAGTTGAACGCATGATGCATCGCCTAACCACTATCGGTTATGTAAGTTCGATCATGAGTTATATGAATGGCATGATGCTGACGGTAGCAACGACCTGCTTTGCTCTTGTTCTCTATATTAAAAAGAAATTACGTGATCAGGCAAAAATGAAAGTCCCGACATATCAATTTTTAAGAGAAAAAGCAGAGAAAAGAAAAATTGATCCTGCTCAACCTTTAGTTTTTATAGAATCAGATAAAAAAGAACCCATCTAATTAAAAAAAAAGTCCTCACAATTGAGGACTTTTTAGAAAACTCACAACTTATTTTTTAGCTGCAGTTGCTTCAGTCGTAATGTTTACAGTGATCTTATCACCTACGTTTGGCACATAGCTACCTAGACCAAATTCAGAACGATTGAATGAAGTTGTCGCGTTGAAACCGATCGCTGGAACTTTTGCCATTGGATGTTCGCCCTGTTTATTTAAAACAGCATCAAGCACAACTGGCTTAGTTACGCCTTTAACAGTTAAGTCACCAGTAATTTTGAAATGCTTTTTGTCTTTAGTTTCTACTTTCGTACTTTTGAAAGTAATGTTTGGATATTTAGCTGCGTTAAACCAAGCTTCTTGTTGGAATTCTTTATCTAAAGCAGGTACGTTTGTATTTACGCTGCTTAAAGGGATTGTAACATCTACAGAAGAATTTGCTGGTTTAGCATTATCAACTTTGATTACACCTTGGATGTCTGAGAAGTTAGCGCTTGGTGTTGAAAAACCAAAGTGATTCCATGAAAAAACAGTAGCTGTGTGCGTTGGATCAATTTTATAGTCCACTGGAGCAGCCAAAGTAACTGTACTTGCCAATGCTACTGCTAAACCGAAGCTTAATGTTTTAAGATGCATTTTCGTATCCTTTATTGATATAGTCGTTAGTGTATACATCAAGTAATTTAATTCACTATTCTTTATAAAACGATATGTTTCATCCATGCAACAATAAAAGCGTTACAGTTGTTATTCAAAACCCATATTATAAAGTATAGATATTTTTCTATCCGAAACCTTCAGATTTATTGGTTTTTACTTCGATTTTATTGATAAATAACAAGGTAAAACATGGTTAACACTGTTCAAGCACAAAGCACTTCTACTCCTTACCGAGTAACACTTACCGATCCGTCTGGTCATCAATGGTTTGGAGATGAACCAACTGATAAAGGTGGACAAGACACAGCTCCAAATCCAGTTCAGCTTTTACTATCGGCTTTAGGTGCTTGTACCACCATTACTTTAGAAATGTATGCAAGTCACAAAGGGATTAAGCTTGAGCATGTGCAAGTCGATTTAGCCTTAAATCCAAATGGTGATCCAGAAGCAGGCACAAATAACATTGAGCGTAAAATCACACTTAAGGGTGATTTCACCGAAGACCAACATAAACGACTACTAAAAGTTGCTGAAAGCTGCCCCATTCATAAGTTATTGACTTCGAATATTTCGATTCAAACCGAGCTTAATATTTAAAATTTATAAAAAAAGCGCCCTAATCAGAGCGCTTTTTTATACTATTTAATAGATTAAGCAGTCAATTCTTTAACCGCAGCTACTACAGCTTCAGTTGTAATACCAAAGAATTGGAACAAGTCTTTTGCTGGTGCTGACTCACCATAAGTTGACATACCAATTACTTTGCCATCAAGACCAACAAATTTCCACCAGTAGTCAACATGAGCTGCTTCAACTGCAACACGTGCACGGATATGAGCTGGTAATACAGCTTCACGATATGCAGCGTCTTGTTTCATAAACTCTTCTGCACATGGCATAGAAACTACACGCACACCGTCAAGTTGAGCATAAGCTTCCATTGCTAAAGAAATTTCAGAACCAGTCGCAATAATAATTGCTTTCAGCTCACCTTTTTCTTGAGCAAGAACATAACCACCTTTTGCTGCATTCTGAATTTGCTCTTCATTACGCGTTTGGAATGGCAAGTTTTGACGAGAGAAAATAAGTGCTGTAGGGCCATCTTTACGCTCTAAAGCAGATTTCCATGCAATTGCTGTTTCAACAGTATCGGCAGGACGCCAAGTATTTAGGTTTGGTGTACCACGTAAAGAAGCAATTTGTTCAATTGGTTGGTGTGTAGGACCATCTTCACCTAAACCAATTGAGTCATGTGTATAAACATGAATTACACGTTGTTTCATCAATGCAGACATACGCACTGCGTTACGTGCATATTCCATAAACATTAAGAATGTTGCCACGTAAGGAATGAAACCGCCATGTAATGCAACACCATTTGCAATTGCAGTCATACCGAACTCACGTACACCATAGTACACGTAGTTACCCGCTGGGTTTTCTTGAATACCTTGGCAACCTTTCCAAAGTGTTAAGTTAGAACCAGCCAAGTCCGCTGAACCACCTAACAATTCAGGTAATAAAGGACCAAATGCTTGTAATGTATTTTGGCTTGCTTTACGAGTTGCTACAGTCTCAGCTTTAGCATTTGTTTCACGAATAAAGGCATCTGCTTGAGCTGAAAACTCTGCTGGTAAATCACCGCTAATACGACGAAGTAACTCAGCTGCTTCTGTTGGATATTTTGCTTGGTATTGAGCAAATACTTCATTCCAAGCTGCTTCAACTTCATTACCTTTTGCTTTAGCATCCCATGCAGCATATACATCAGCAGGAATAACAAATGCTTCTTCTGTCCAGCCTAAAGCTTCACGGGTTAAGGTAATTTCATCTTTACCTAATGGTGCACCGTGACAATCTTCTTTACCTTGCTTGTTTGGAGAACCTAAACCAATAATTGTTTTACAAATAATGATCGTTGGTTTTTGAGTTTCTGCTTTAGCTTGAACTGTTGCTTGACGAATAGCATCAGCATCATGGCCATCTACACGAAGAACTTGCCAGCCGTACGCTTTGAAACGTTCTTCAGTGTCATCACTGAACCAACCTTCTACTTCACCATCAATCGAAATGCCATTGTCATCATAATAAGCAATCAACTTACCAAGCTGTAAAGTACCTGCCAATGAACATACTTCGTGAGAAATACCTTCCATTAAACAGCCGTCACCCAAGAAACAATAAGTGAAGTGATCAACTACTTTTAAATCATCTTTATTGAACTGAGCAGCTAAAGTTTTCTCAGCTAATGCAAAACCAACAGCGTTTGCAATACCTTGACCTAAAGGACCAGTAGTTGTTTCGATACCTGGCGCATAACCATATTCAGGGTGACCAGGAGTTTTTGAGTGTAATTGACGGAATTGTTTTAAATCTTCAATTGAAAGATCATAACCTGTTAAATGAAGCAAAGCATATTGCAACATTGAACCATGGCCATTTGACAAAACAAAACGGTCACGGTTTGCCCATTGTGGATTAGTTGGGTTGTGATTTAAAAACTCGCGCCAGACGACATCAGCAATATCTGCCATCCCCATTGGAGCACCTGGATGCCCTGAGTTTGCCTGTTGCACAGCATCCATTGCCAATACACGAATTGCGTTTGCAATACGACGTTCGTTTAAAGGGGTCGTCATAGATCAGAATCCAATTTTAATAGATTGATGAAAAGAAGAAGATGAATAACCATTCAGTGCCGCTATATTGTCTTAAAAAAACGCCTATGGGTAAACCCCAACACTGTATATTTCTTTATTTTTAACCGTTTCTTGGTTACTCAAAAAACATTTAGATTCTTAAGTTGCATAAAACAATGCATTTTATAGTTCCCCTTTAATCAACAATTGTAGACGTTTGATGACTATAAAGAGCATATAAAGATGAATTTGCGTATGCTATTTATACTTTTCCACTTCACAGTGCAAATTTTATTGATTAATATTTCGCAAAATCAAATGTTTAAAATTTAAACGACTATAAGCAACTCGTGTTTAAAAACAATTAATTTTCAACCTACTATATCAATTTTGCTGATACACTTATCAATTAAAACATAGTAGAAATGAAATAAATTCATGCTTTTTAGTCAGTATGAACTAGTCCTCAAGCTCAAGTCGATGTAACATATTATGTCTTTTTGAAATAACCAAGATAGGACTTTCATGCGCGAGTACGCTGTTTTTACCTCGGAATCTGTAAGCGAAGGTCATCCCGATAAAATGGCCGACCAAATTAGCGACGCTATTTTGGATGCAATCTTAAAAGAAGACCCATACGCACGTGTTGCTTGTGAAACACTGGTAAAAACAGGCGCTGTTGTACTTGCAGGTGAAATCACAACTACTGCGAATATTGATGTAGAAGCTGTTGTTCGCCAAACTGTTAACGGTATCGGCTATCACCACTCAGATTTAGGCTTTGATGGTTCAACTTGTGCAGTGATCAATATGATTGGTAAACAATCACCAGAGATTGCTCAAGGTGTAGACCGTCAAAAACCTGAAGATCAAGGTGCCGGTGACCAAGGTTTAATGTTTGGTTACGCAAGTCGTGAAACTGACGTGCTTATGCCAGCTCCTATTTCTTATGCACATCGCTTAATGGAACGCCAAGCTGAACTTCGTCGTTCAGGCGCACTACCATGGTTACGTCCAGATGCAAAAAGTCAGGTTACTTTCGCATATGAAAATGGCAAACCTGTACGTTTAGATGCAGTAGTACTTTCTACTCAACATGACCCTGAAATTACTCAAGCTCAGCTTAAAGAAGCTGTAATTGAAGAAATTATCAAGCCAATTATTCCTGCTGAAATGTTCCATGCAGCCACTAAATTCCACATTAACCCGACTGGTATGTTCGTTATTGGTGGTCCTGTAGGTGACTGTGGTTTAACAGGTCGTAAAATCATCGTTGATACTTACGGTGGTATGGCTCGTCACGGCGGTGGTGCCTTCTCTGGTAAAGATCCATCTAAAGTAGACCGTTCAGCTGCATATGCTGGCCGTTATGTAGCTAAAAATATTGTTGCTGCTGGTCTTGCTGACAAATGTGAAATTCAGGTGAGTTATGCAATTGGTGTTGCAGAACCAACTTCTATTTCAATCAACACTTTTGGGACTGCAAAAGTTTCTGATGAGTTAATTATCCAATTAGTACGTGAACATTTTGATTTACGTCCGTTTGGTATTACTCGTATGCTTAACTTGATTCAGCCAATGTATAAACAAACAGCTGCTTATGGCCATTTTGGTCGTGAAGGTTCAGATTCTGCATTTACATGGGAAAAAACTGACAAAGTTGAAGTACTTAAAGATGCTGCGGGCCTATAAGCCTCATATGTTAAAAGCCCGCTTAATGCGGGCTTTTTTATTATTTTTATATGCTGTTAA
This sequence comes from Acinetobacter sp. WA-87, assembly GCF_039938935.1. Classification (NCBI taxonomy): domain Bacteria; kingdom Pseudomonadati; phylum Pseudomonadota; class Gammaproteobacteria; order Moraxellales; family Moraxellaceae; genus Acinetobacter; species Acinetobacter sp. WA-87. Next base: position 562,390 of record NZ_JBDUVF010000001.1, read on the forward strand.
AATTAAACAATAAGCTTTTCGATACACTTTGTTTAAAGGTATTTAGCAACAACTTAAGTCATACTACTGTTTAGTGGTCTTATCACCTTCATTTAGCACGTCCAACAAAGTCGACTGCGTAGGTGTATCTTGATGATTTTGAATATAAATATGAACAACTTTAAATACAACAACCACAGCCAGACATGCCATCACACAGAACATCCATAACCCATAAGGGCTTCGAATATGGTGTGAACCACAATATGGACATGATTTGTCAGTTGATGCCACGACTTTGTCACAACATGCACAATGATATTGATATAGCATAGGTAACCCTCCTTCCCTCACTTCAACCGTTGTTGTTTTAATAGGTTTGCTACAATTTTTACTTTATACATCCTTTATATTTATCCTATGTGAAATGAAAAGAGAATTCAATCTGAATGAACAATGCGTTCATTTTAAAAATATTTAATTTATACAATGAGATAAATTAAATATTATTTTTTATGTACTATTTTTCTTATTTTGATATTTTGCTGAATTTGCTAAAATGCATAAATAATTTATTTTCTAGGCCAGTCTATGTCACACACACAGCTCATTAATAAAGGTGGCTTTCGTGAAAGAGCCAATAGAAGCCGAAAATATCAACAATCTGAAAACAAGCAGACAGCCCTACTTTCAAACAAATATCAACCGCAGACGAAGTTGGAAGAAAATCCAACTGCAATAGCTCAAGCTGGAACAGATAATATTGATTCTTCAAATTCATAGTCGATAGAATATAAAAAAGGCCTAATCGGTTAAGATTTAGGCCTTTTATCTTTTATATAAGGAATTAATTAATCCTTATTTTTATGTTCAATTTTCTTATGGTCTGGAGTAACTTCTCGTGCTTCACCATCAATAATGCTTGAATCTCCACGGTATGGGCTACCACCTTGTGGGTTCTGCATATCCTGCATTTGACGCATTAAATCAGCAAATGGATTTTGACCACCACCTGCACCGCCCATGCCACCCATCATTTTTTCCATCATGGCTTGCTGACGCTTCGCAAGTGTTCTCATTGCGATATTACGGAACGCAGTTTGCACGCCCGGAATTAGAATTAGAAGCGCTAAAACATCTGATACCAAGCCAGGCACCATCAATAAAAAACCTGCAAAAGCATATGCTAGTTTTTTAGTCACGGTCGGATCGCTACCTAATTGTCCAGTCATCTGCATTTGTTGTAATTGCGGCATAATACCAGCCGTACTCTTACGAATAAGCGTTAGACCAATAAAGAAGGCAATGATGAACCAGAAAAACACATACCATCCACTTATGAAATGTGCTACGCCAATCCATACGGCAATTTCAAGAATCGCGCCAAGAACCACAATAAGAAGTAAATTCATGTAAAACTTTATCTATCTCAAAAAGAAAATTCATTGCAGATTTCACCATCTAACCTATGAACCCTTTTCAATTGAAAAAAGTTGAATAGGTAGTAAAGCTTAGACAATATTTTCTTGTAACTTAACTAAAATCGTCGCTAAGCCCAAACTCTGCAATACTATCAATAAGACTGATTTCAAATTAATAAAATAGCCATACTTCATTATTAATGAGTGCTATAAAAACTTTATCAAGTGTTTTTTCTACAAGATTGCAATTTTTTCTTAAATTAACCCCTTTTGTCAGGTTAAATGCTTAGTTTTATACGAAAAGAGATTACTTTATAAAAGTTTAGAAAAATTAAGTATTCTATATATCTACCATATGACTCATATCAATTATCTAAAAATTGATATGAGTCATTTTGTACCCAAGACTTTTATAATTTAGCCATCAATAGGTTCAAATGGGGTATTTAAAATTAACTGATAAAAAGCAGCGTCTAACCATTGTCCAAATTTAAAACCTACCTGTTTAAAAGTACCAGCATGTGTGAAGCCAAGTTTTTCATGGAGGCCTATACTCGCTTGATTTGTCGCATCAATACACCCAATCAGTACATGAAGCTGAGCTTCTTGAGCTCGCTGAATTAACACTTGCATTAATACTTTACTCAAACCAGCACCACGATGTTCATGATGTATATAGATACTATGTTCAACTGTATATTTATAAGCTGGAAAAGCTCTGAAAGTTCCCCAACTAGCAAATCCTAATAATTTACCTGATTCATCTACCACACCAATAATAGGAAAACCATTTTCTCTTTTTACAGAAAACCATGTTTTCATTGAATCAAGCGAACGCGGCACATAGTCATATAGTGCTGTTGAGTTAATAATTGCATCATTCAAAATCTCTAAAATAGCCACAGCATGTTCTGCTTCATTACAGTCAATTAAACGAAAACTAGAATCGAGGGAATAGTTCATAAAGATTCCTTAGGAGCAGACACGAGTTGATTAGAGACAACTAAAATATAACGTGCGACTTGTGATGAATTGTTGCTGTATATGACAGGTTGATCTAGTTGCATAGCCAAGCAATCGCCTTGGCCTAATGCATAAGAATTTTTTTCTAATTGAATATCAATTTGCCCTTCAACTACCCAAAGTTGCTGTTGTACCACTTTAGAGCTTTCACTAATTTCATAAGTGACTCGAGAATGAGGCGGGAACTCAATTTCAACAATCTGAAATGGTAGCTTCAAATTGGGGGGCGAAACGGTACGGCGAATATAGCCAGTTTCTGGATCTCGCCATTCAGCTTGTTCATTTCTGTGAATAACCGGTTGAGGAGATGGACTAGTTGTTTCATTGATAAAAATTTGGGTTAAAGGTACTTCAAGTCCATTTGCTAATTTTTCAAGCACAACTGCTGTAGGACTTGTTTCAGCTCTTTCAATTAAAGAAATAGCTGAACGACTGACTTGGCATCGAGTGGCAAGCATCTCTAATGTATATCCACGCGCTAAACGTAACTCTCGTATTCGATGTGCAATCCTGATATTGATATCATCCATCGAGTAAACTCAATTCCATATTTATAGATAAGTATTCCATTAAAATAGAATTACATCAAATCATTTCACATTATGGTTTATAAGTATTTATAGACTTTTAAACAATTATAAATTAGACCAGTTAAACCCGAAAAATAACCATTTACAGCAGCATTCTTTAAATTACGCATGCAGAACCGTTTTGGCTATGTAACAATACTCTCTAAACTAATTATATAAGTCTTCACATGGCATTGATTATTGGAATTGACCCAGGTTCACGCTTAACAGGTTATGGAATCATTGAAAAAGATGGTAGTAAACTGCGTTTTGTCGATGCTGGTACAATCCGAACTGAAACTCAAGAAATGCCAGAGCGCTTAAAGCGTATTTTCGCTGGCGTTGAGCGAATTGTGAAATTTCACGGCCCTACTGAAGCTGCGGTTGAACAAGTTTTTATGGCTCAAAACCCAGACTCTGCCTTAAAACTAGGACAAGCCCGTGGTGCTGCCATAGCTGCTTTGGTTAATTTAGATTTACAAGTTGCAGAATATACTGCCCGTCAAATCAAACAATCTGTAGTCGGTTATGGCGCTGCCGATAAAGAACAAGTACAAATGATGGTTATGCGTTTACTCAATCTAACCATTAAACCGCAATCCGATGCAGCCGATGCCCTTGCAGCAGCGATTTGCCATGCTCATGCATCGGGAAGTATGAGTAAACTTTCGGTCTTAAATGCTTTAGGTGGTATGGCACGTGGACGAAGTCGCTCGAGTAGCCGTAGACGTTAAAGCTTTATTGATTCACGACTTGAGTAATTGCCTGATTCATTTCATAAGCCTGTAAACCACGCATGCCCTGTTTTGCAAGTTCATCACCTGCCTGAGCATGCAAAGTCACTATCTCATGTAATGCAATATCTTTGTGGAACTGAGCTTTTAAACTCGCGATCATACCTGCCAATATATCTCCCATACCACCAGTACCCATACCTGCATTACCTTGCGTACAAATGTACAAGTTATTCTCTAAAATTAAGCTACCAGCACCTTTAAGCACCCATTGCCCACTATATTTTTGCTGCAACGTATAAATTGCATCAATTCGGTCATTTTCAATTTCCGCTGTAGAAGAACCCAGTAAGGTAGCAGCTTCTCCCGGATGAGGCGTCGCATAAACATGCAGACCCAATTTCTCAGGCTGCTTGGCAAGGAACCATAAAGCATCTGCATCTAATACAACTTCCAAGTGTGAAGCCTGATTTAAGAAATTAAACCATTGTTGATAAATTTGCTGTGACCAGTCATCACGGCCTAATCCCATCCCAAAACATACTGCATCAACTTGAGATAAAATATCTTTGATGCCATTTTCATCAAGTCCATTAATATCACGAAGCATAATATTAGGTGCTCGTGACAAAATAGCCTGATGATGGTTGCGATGACAAATCACTGTCACTTTACCTGCACCTGCATGAAACGCAGCTTCCGCAGCCATAATGACAGCTCCACCCATTTGCTCATGCCCACCAATCACCAAAACATGCCCGTAACTTCCTTTATGCCCAAAAGCCAAACGTTTAGGAAGTCTGATATGTGTTGGTGTCAAATAAGCTAAAGGTTTCAGCTCTTGGTCTATTGGAATTAAATTAACTAAATGAATTTGTCCCGTGTACTCTTTACCTTGACCAGTAAACAGTCCTGCCTTAAGACCTAAAACAGTAAATGTATGATCTGCCTTTACAGCTGAAGGTAAAATACACCCTGTATTTGCTTGCAAACCACTTGGTATATCAATCGAGATTTTTAAGCCAGCCTGCTCATTAAATTGTTGAATAGCATGTTGCCAATAATCATTTAACTCTCGGTTTAAACCAATCCCAAATAGTGCATCAATATGGCAATCAAAGGTTTTACTCACCTCAAAATCTTGGTGAACCTGAACATTATTTTCTTTCGCAAAATCGACAGCATATTGTAAATCAGTTGAGTCGCCCAACTCAGCCGCAAATATCTCTACATGAAATCCAGTTTGTTTTAAATAACTTGCTATAAAATAGCCATCACCTGCGTTATTACCCTGTCCGCACCAGACCGCAATATTCTTAGTAGCATGATTTTCAAAAAGCACGATGAGCTGTTGACTGATTGACCAAGCTGCCTGCTGCATTAAGCCTAATGATGAGTTTTGCGCAGCAAACCAGCGCTGCTCCCATGCTCGAATATCATCGCTATGGTAAACTACGGCCTGCATATTATTATCCTCTTGCATTTTGGTTTATGACATCTTCCGACACATCACGCATTGCAGTGCAACAAATTGATCCTTATGAACTAAAAGCATGGATCAAAGCTCAAGCATTAGACTTGGGTTTTGCTGATTGTGTCATTGCAAAACCAGATGCTCAAGAGCAAATGCCACGTTTTTTAGAGTATCTTGAACGTGGTTATCATGCAGATATGACTTATTTAGAAGAAAATCTAGAAAAGCGAGCTGATCCGACCTTATTAGTTCCGGGTACAAAAAGTATTATTTGCGTACGTATGAATTATCTTGTGGAATCGCCAAAGCCACGATATGTACCGTTTGAACCGAACTCAGCCATTATCGCCCGATATGCACGTGGCCGTGATTACCATAAGGTGATGCGTGGTAGATTGAAAACTTTAGCAACACGAATTCGTGAAAAAGTAGGAGATTTTGAGTCACGCCCTTTTGCTGACTCGGCACCTATATTTGAAAAATCACTGGCTGAAAGTGCTGGAATGGGCTGGACAGGTAAACATACTTTGCTCATTCATAAAAAGTCGGGTTCATTTTTCGTTCTAGGAGAGCTATTTACATCACTCGACCTACCTTTTGATGAACCAGCAACAGCACATTGTGGTTCTTGTAGCGCGTGTATCGACATTTGCCCAACGCAAGCGATTGTCGAACCTTATATGCTAGATGCTAGACGCTGTATTGCATACCTAACTATCGAATATAAAGGAATTATTGCTGAAGAGCTGCGTGCAGGTATTGGTAACCGAATTTTTGGTTGTGATGACTGTCAGTTAATCTGCCCTTGGAATAGCTTTGCAAAAAAAGCTTCAATTACCGATTTCAACCCTAGACATGGTTTAGATAATATTAGTCTGCTCGATATTTGGCAGTGGGATGAAGCTACTTTTTTAGCCAATACCGAAGGTAGTCCAATACGCCGGACAGGTTATCAATCATTCAAACGCAATATCGCTATTGGAATGGGTAATGCGCCATATTCAAAAGAAATTGTAGATCAGCTACACAAAGGCAAAAATCTACATGACGAAATCGTTAATGTGCATATTGATTGGGCAATTGAGCAGCAACTTAATCAACTTCAGCGATCAAATTAAAAAAATGATGTTTTTTGCCCTATAGCTTTAATACGAATTCTGTATGATTATGTACAGTGAATTAATGCCATCATCATGGATATGACAATGACTCTACGTAATGATTGGAATCGTGAAGAAATCCAAGCTTTATATGAACAACCTTTTTTGGATTTAGTTTTCAAGGCTCAACAAGTACACCGCGAGCACTTCACTGCCAATACAATTCAGGTCAGTACCCTGTTATCTATTAAAACGGGTAAATGTCCTGAAGATTGCAAATACTGCTCACAATCGGCACATTACGAATCAAAACTAGAAGCAGAAAAGCGTATTGCTGTAGAAAAAGTAATTAGTGAAGCGAAAGCTGCAAAAGATTCAGGTTCTTCACGTTTTTGTATGGGTGCTGCTTGGCGTAACCCACATGAACGCGATATGCCTTATGTTTTAGAAATGGTACGCGAAGTTAAAGCATTGGGTATGGAAACCTGTATGACTTTAGGTATGCTTAATCAATCTCAAGCTGAGCGCCTAAAAGTTGCTGGTTTAGATTATTACAACCATAACTTAGATACCTCTCGTGAATACTATTCTCACATTATCAGTACTCGTACTTTTGATGATCGTTTGAATACACTTGATTATGTTCGTCAAGCTGGTATGAAAGTTTGTAGTGGCGGTATTGTGGGTTTAGGTGAAAGTCGTGAAGATCGTATTGGTCTATTGCATGAACTAGCTACTCTACCGATTCATCCTGAATCTGTGCCAATTAACATGCTTGTTCCAATCGAAGGAACACCTTTAGCTGATGTTGAAAAGCTTGATGTAATTGAATGGATCCGTACTATTGCGGTTGCACGTATCATTATGCCACATAGTTATATCCGTCTCTCTGCAGGCCGTGAATCTTTAAGTGATTCAGATCAAGCTTTAGCATTTATGGCAGGTGCGAACTCTCTGTTCTCGGGTGATAAATTGCTTACCACTCCAAATGCTGGTGAAGGTAAAGACCAAGCATTATTTAACAAACTTGGTTTAACTGCTGAAAAGCCAAAACCAACTGTTGCTGATCTATCAGTAGATGCGATGAGTGCTTAATAGCATCAAGAATTTAAAAGCCCTGATCATTCAGGGCTTTTTTTATATAGATGTTACTAGTATTCCATAAGTCGCATTCAGAAAAGTTCCAACTCGAATAATATCCCTACCTGCTGCATGTGTAACCGATAACTCTTGGCTCAGCACATCAAAGTGGAAAGTTTCAAAAACATCTTGGTGATGCATGAGCCAAGTCACTGTATCTGCTACGTTCTCATCCGCAATATAAGTTAAGGCTTTAAAGTCTTTACTCATAAATCACTCTTAAAAATAAATATTTATGAATTCTATATGAGTTAACTCCACCTTAAAAGAGAGTCTAAGCAGCTTTAGGATTCACAAGCGAATGTCCCGATAACAAACTTGCTAAAGCCTGAGGAGAAAACTCCAAAGATAGCACATGATTCTTAAGATTGATTGAATGCTTACTAATCAATGGAAGTAAGCCTTCTTCAGTTTCAAACACGTATTCATCCGCAATATTTAGAATACCCTCAAGATTCGTTGTACTAGATGCTAAATCATGACTAAAGATGTCATAAATTGTTTGTAAATTAAACGTCGTATTCTGTTCTGTGGGATGTTTAAGTAAATAGTCCTTTAAAAATAAGACTAATTTATGGGCAAAGAAAAAATAATTTGGTTTATAACTGTATTTCATGCTGTTCATGGAAATAAACTCCAGACGACCTTTTATTGAATCACAACTAAAACACTAGGAATTAAACCTTAAAAAATTCTTAAAAAAACAAATATCTTCATACAACACAAACAAATTATTTTTATTAATAAAAAACAAGCACTTAACAAAATATTTTATATTATTTTCTAAAGAAAAACTTAAATATCTTAAATTCAACAACTTAAATGAAAATTATTATCAATTTTATTTTAACAAAATAAAATTTAATTATTTTACCATCTGGTATAAATTAAATTTTAAAACTAAATTTCACATAAAAAACAACCAATCAAAATACATAAAAATATAATGTAATTCTTGTTTTTTACTTGAAAGGTGCTATATTTCCACGGCGTTACTTGATCAGAATAAAAGCACTGAAGAGTAATAAATCTACTTTATAAAATATTCTGGGGAATTTATGAAAAAGCTTATTTTTATAGCAGCAACTTCTATTTTTAATATTGCCACTGCACAGGCTGCTGATGGCACAATTACTATTAATGGTTTAGTAACCGATAATACTTGTACAATCGATACAGGTGATAAAAATCTAACCGTAAATTTACCTACAGTATCATCTCAATCTTTAAAAAATGTTGGTGATATTGCTGGACGTACTCCCTTCCAAATCAATTTAACGAATTGCGCTTCAGCTGGTAAAGTTGCAACTTATTTTGAACCTGGTGCAACAGTCGATTTTAATAGTGGACGCTTATTAAACCAAGCAACAACTGGTGCGGCTACTAATGTCAATATTCAGTTATTAGGAAGTAATAATGCAGTAATTCCTGTACTTGCTAAAGGTGCTTCAGGTGCACAAGATAACTCACAGTGGGTAGATGTTTCAGCTGGTGGTAACGCTGACCTTAATTACTATGCTGAATATTATGCGACAGGTGTATCGACTGCTGGTACCGTAACTTCACAAGTTAAATACACCATTATTTATCAATAAACTAAAAATCAGCTTCTATTATCAAATAGAAGCTATATCTCATCTATTGTTTATTATATTGAGAATATGACTCATGCTTTTTAGTGGTCGTAAATTTTTGTGGGGAATGATTTGTCTTCAAGCCGCTATTGCTATTACAGCACATGCTGAAGTAGTACTACATGGCACGCGTGTAGTATATCCATCGGATGCTCGAGAAGTTAGCTTACAGCTAAGCAATAACGGAACAACACCTTCACTGATTCAAGCTTGGATTGATGATGGAAATCCAAAATCCACGCCAGATGAGTCAAATGTACCTTTCATTATTACGCCTCCTATTTCAAGAGTCGAACCGTCTAAAGGGCAAACTTTAAGAATTACGGCATTACCTAATGCATCTCAATTAAATCAAAATAAGGAAAGTATATTTTGGCTTAATGTATTAGATATTCCCCCAAGACCAGAAGGGAAAAAACAAGAAAATAGTGAAATATTAACTAATAATTTCCTTCAATTGGCCATACGCTCTCGAATTAAATTCTTTTATCGACCTGTAAATTTAAAAGACAGTATTGATACAGTGGGTGAAAAAATTCAATGGATAAAAAATGAAGATAATTTGCTTATTAAAAACCCAACACCTTTTCACGTTACATTAAGTTCCATTTTTCAAGAAGTAAATCATCAAAAAATAGATTTGTTAAAGCAAGGTTTAATGCTTTCCCCTTTTTCAGAAGATCACATAAAACTTAAAAATAGCAATATAACAAATATGCGTTTTGTTTACATAAATGATTACGGTGGTCGAGTTGAACAAGTAATCAAGTTCTAATTTTATTTACCATTTTTAAATTTAAACACCTATCCATGAATAGGCATAAAGATGATGTCAGAGTGGTTCATACCCCATATTTGCTTTAAAAAGCGAAGTACATATTATTTAGTGTTAAGCATCGCGATTAATATGCCTTTAGCTGTATATGCTTCTGATAATATGAATAGCGAAAATGTGTTAAAAGCTGACTTTGATACTAATTTTTTAGTAGGAAATGCGCAAAAAATTGATATTGGTCGATTTAAATACGGTAACCCTATTTTACCTGGCGAATATAGTCTTGATGTATATATTAATGGACAATGGTTCGGTAAACGAAAGTTTCTCTTTAAGACCATAAATTCCAATGAAAATGCAAAAACCTGTTTTACGGCAGATATGCTTTTAGAATATGGGGTTAAATCAGAAATTCTTGATAGAGAAGCAAATAATTTACCTATTTGTAATGATTTAGAAAAATGGATTAAAGATGCCTTTTATCAATTTGATACGGCTCGTCTTAGGCTTGATATTTCAATCCCACAGGTCGCTTTGCAGAAAAATGCTCAAGGATATGTCGATCCACGCTTATGGGATCGTGGCATAAACGCCGCTTTTTTTTCATACAACGCCTCTGCTTATCGCATTGTAAATAATGATCATGAAACAAATCATGCTTTTATGAGTACAAATGTTGGGATAAATTTGTACGACTGGCAATTACGCCACACTGGACAATGGAAATGGCAAGACCATAATGAAATACAAAATAAGAATTCTTCTTATACATCAAATAATACCTACGCCCAAAAAGCCTTTCCTCAATTAAATAGCGTCGTAACTGTAGGAGATTATTTTACAAATAGTAATTTTCTTGAGGCTCTTCCTTATCGGGGTATTAACCTATCAAGTGATGACCGCATGCTTCCGAACGGTATGCTTGGATATGCTCCTCAAATTCGAGGTTATGCAAAAACCAATGCAAAAGTAGAGGTACGCCAACAGGGAAATTTAATTTATCAAACTACCGTTACTCCGGGAAGTTTTGAAATCAACGATCTTTATCCCACAGGTTTTGGTGGTGAACTCCAAGTTTCTGTACACGAAACAAATGGAGAGATTCAAAAGTTCTCCATTCCCTATGCATCTGTAGTAGAAATGCTTCGTCCTAAAATGAGTCGATATTCTTTTACCTTAGGGCAGTTTAGGGATGCGAATATCGATTTAAAACCGTGGTTGATACAAGGTAAATACCAAAGAGGTATAAACAACTATTTAACAAGCTATGCAGGTTTTCAATCTGCTGAACATTATCAGTCATTTTTAATAGGTAGCGCTTTTGCGACACCAATTGGTGCAATTGCATTTGATGTAACTCAATCAAAAGCTGATTTTGACCAAAGTCCTACCCTCAAAGGGCAAAGTTACCGTCTAAGTTACAATCGATTATTTACCCCAACTCGCACTAACCTAACTGTAGCAACATACAGATATTCAACAGAAAATTATTTAAAGTTAAGAGATTCAATATTAATCCAAGATTTACAACAACGAAATATAGATAGTTTTTCAGTAGGGAAACAAAAAAGTGAATTTCAGATCACATTAAACCAAGGTCTTCCGAACCAATGGGGTAATTTTTACTTAGTGGGTTCTTGGATTAATTACTGGAATCAACCTAATCGTAATCAACAATTTCAATTTGGATACAGTAATCAGTTTAAAGATTTAACTTACAGTATTTCTGCAGTTAGGCATGAACTTGACTTAGAAAAACAAGATTCAGGACATGAGACACAATATTTATTGTCATTATCCTTTCCGCTCAAATTTAAGAAGAATACGGTTAATTTTAATAGCTCTATTTCAGAAGATAGTAAAACTTTAGGAATGAGTGGTTATATCGGCAACCGCTTCGACTATGGTTCATCAGTTACCTATCAAGATCAAGCTCAGACAAGCATAAATATTAATGGCAACTATCGTACTAACTACACCACCGTAGGGGCTTCTTATAGTCAATCCGATACATATCAACAAGAAATGATCAATTTAAATGGAAACATTGTTGCCCACTCTCAAGGTATTTTATTTGGACCTGATCAGGCCCAAACGATGGTATTGGTCTATGCTCCTGAGGCTACTGGTGCACGAGTAGGTAATACAACAGGTTTAAGTATTAATAAGCAAGGATATGCTGTTATTCCCTATGTTACGCCTTATCGCTTAAATGATATTAGTTTAGATCCTCAAGGTATGCCTTCAAATGTGGAGCTTTCAGAAACAAGTCATCGTATAGCCCCTTATGCTGGGTCCATCACTAAGGTAAATTTCTCGACAAAAACTGGATATGCACTTTTCATTAATACCCAAACTTCAACGGGTACTCATCTTCCTTTTGCAGCACAAGTTTTTAACCAAAACAAAGAATTAGTTGGGATGGTCGCCCAAGGTAGTCGAATTTATTTACGTACACCTCTAACCCACGATCATTTGTATGTGAGGTGGGGTGAAAGGAATAATGAGGAATGTCAACTTGAATATGACATTCAATCAAAAATCTCTCAGGAAAAACAATCAATTATTATGACAGAGGCAATCTGTAAATGAAAAAAGTACTAATGAAAAGTGGCTTATTAGTAACTAGTCTATTTATTTATAACCAAGCTTATGCAAACTGCACTTTAAGCAAAGGTTTTACTACAGTAGATATTCCAATAACAATTGGTACGATTATCGTTCGTCCGACTGATCCAATAGGCACAGTTCTACAAAAAAATACTTTTACGATTTCGCCAAATAATTCTACGGCAACATGTAACCGTCCAGATGACCAAATTACAGCAGCATTACCCCTAAATTATCCAATTAGCTCAATAGGCAATAATGTATATGCTACAAACATTCCGGGTATAGGCATTCGAATTTATCGTGAAGTAACAGACTCTTCAAACGCTTCCGGCTATTACCCTTATAAACTTACATTGACGCCTCACACAACATACACGCTTTCACCAGGCTACATTGTTCTGGAAGTTATTAAAACTGCTGCCACTACAGGTTCCGGTGCATTGGTGACAGGTCGATATAGTACCTACTATGTGGCAGGACAACAAAACCGTCCGTTCTTAACAACCACAGTACTAGGTAGCTCCCCTATTCTAATTGCATCATCATCTTGTGAAATTCAAAATGGTCCAGATACTATTGTGCAACTTCCCACAGTAACAAAATCAGGTTTTAGAGCTATTGGTTCAACGCAAGGTGAAAAAAACTTTAACCTATCTATTCTTTGTAATGGAGGCGAGAATAACTCAGGAGTACCTACCAGCAATTCATTGAGCTTAAGCTTTGACTATAATTCGGATAGCTCAAATAATCAGGTTATTAATAATAGTGCTGCTGATTCAACAAAAGCGAACGGCGTTGGTGTAGAGCTTTTATGGAATATGAATGGTGCGAACAGCCCTATTCAAAAAGGGAATCCGCTAGATATTGGTACTGTAAGTTCTAATCAAACTGTAGAATATGATGTGCCTTTAACAGCACGTTACTATCAAACAGCAACTACTGTTACAGCGGGTGAAGTCAAAGCTAATGCCACTGTAACCATTCAATATGATTAGCAGTAAACTTATACAAAACTGAGTTTTATTACGTCTCTATTTGTAGTGTGAATAAAGCTATATAAACTATTATTTTTAATTAACACTAAATAAAAAGGATTTTAAATAATGACGATTTTTAAATTTTACTAACTAATAAATTAAAAAAATGCTCACAAGCGAATAAAGCCAATGAGCATTAGTGATAACCACTTAACCTGAAATACAAATTATGGGAAATAGATCACAATTTGCATCACTATAATTCCAAAATTTAACTTAAATATCAAGTCTTTTTTTTAACAAAGGTTTGATAAACACACCTAACTAGTTAATTTCAAATACAATTAAATTAAAAATAAAATTCAATATCACTATTCTACAGACTTTCTAAAGAATTACCATTCTATTAATTAAGAAAATTTGAAATTTACAAAGATTAATGTTCAATATAGCTAAAAAATCTATTACATCGTCTTTTTTAATGTTGAATGTCATTTCACTGTATTTAAAGTATAAAAATTATAAAGTTTTACACAACCTATAAGAAAAAAAACATAAAAAAATCTTTAAATATTCTTCAATTACAGTCTAACTTCAAGTGTTTACAACAAAACAGCATGCTCATTTTTTGGAAAATATTTTGTATTTTATTATTAAGCTTAGGGGCTTCGGCAATTTGTTTTGGTATTAGCAATCTAGATTTTTTCTTGTTTTTTATTGGTTTACTTTTTCTACTATGTTTTTTTCTAGCTTTAAAACAAGGGCGAGAAGATGCAGGTCACTTCCCTGAATAGTTTAAGTAACGTGGCAACCAGAAGCGCTAAAACATTAATTTTAACTCTGATCGGGACCAATCTAATTTACGTAGAGGAATAAAAGTGAGCTTTGGAAGATCTGTCAAATTGAAGGAGCTGCTGAACTACAGCAGCTTTTAAATTGATTAATATAAACTCATTTTTAATTAACGAAATCTAGACTTTAAAAGACTCAAAACAACTCACAAGAAAATCAATTGCTACTCGCACAGCTGGGCTGTGCCTTAAATCCTCATGAGTCACCAACCAGATTTCTGCACTCATCGGCTGGTCATCTGAAAGTTTCTCTAAGTTACCAAGACCACCTAAAAAATCAGGCAAAACAGCTAAACCCACTTCCCCACATGCGGCTCTCCATTGCAACTCAGGATGATTAGTAATCATAATCGGCTCTTTATTATTTAATCTTTCTTTTAATTTTTGTTGTTTTTGTCCATGTACACCACCGACCTCCACGCTAATCCATTCATAATTTTCTTCACTCGTAACAGCTAAGTAATTTGGAGCAGCATATATTCCAAAAGGGATTTCTCCAACTTTACGAGCAACTAAATAATCATCTTTAGGTCGTCCAAATCGCACAGCTATATCCGCTTCGCTATGCAGCAAAGATACATAGTGAACATCACCAAGTACACGTAATTTTAACTGCGGATAATGGCGATAAAACTTTCCAAGCTGAGGCATGATGAGGTGAGCAGCAGTTAACGGAGGCATACTAATAGAAACAGTACCTGTAACTTCCTGCTGTCCAGCCTGAGCAAGTCTCTCAATAGAAAAAGTTTCTTCCATCATACGAGCTACAACTTTAGCAAGCCGCTCTCCATCTGAAGTAAGTACGTATGTACGTGGCCTACGATCAACTAGCTTTAATTTTAAGTTCTGCTCTAACTGTGCGATTCTTCTTGCAACAGTAGCATGGTCGACTCCCAACTTTCTTGCGGCAGCTGAAAGTGATTTCTCTTCTGAAAAAACTGAAAAGTAATGTAAATTTTCCCAATCAATCATTGTGCAAATTTTCACATCAAAGATGAATTAATATGGAATTGTACACCTTTAAGTGATTACTCAGAATAGAGACATTCTTTTTCGGAGTCCCATCATGAATAAAACAATGGTTTATGCCTATACAGGCGTTGTAATCACAATGCTGTTTTGGGGCTCAGCATTTAATGCAATGTCTTATATCATCCAACATATGCCTCCACTTTCAGCAGCAGCTGAGCGCTTTACACTTGCAAGCCTTGGGCTATTTATTATTTTTTCGGCTACGGGTAAATTGCGTTGGGATGCTTTGCGGCAGAATTTACTTATCTATCTGCTTATTGGAATTATAGGTATTGCTGGTTTTAATATAGGCTGTTTCTACGGTTTACAAACAACATCGGCAGTCAATGGTGCTTTAATCATGGCAACTACTCCACTGATTACTCTATTGTTAGCAATTTTGCTTGATGGAGAAAAATTAACACTTGCTAAATCTATTGGTGTTGTATTTGGTTTAAGTGGAGTGCTTTTTGTTATTAGTCATGGTCATCTATCAACGCTACTTCATTTAAAAATAGCAATCGGTGACTTATTTATCTTACTCGGTGGTATCAGTTTTTGTTTAGCCAATGTGTTATCACGTCGCTATGTAAAAAATGCTACACCTCTAGAAACTACAACTTTTTCTATGTTGTTCGGTGCTTTGACTTTAATCACATTAAGCCTAATTTTCGAACATCCAATCAAAGCAGTAGTTATGGCACCTATTACTGCACACTTGGCAATGGGTTACGTCATTATTTGCTCTACCATGATTGCTTATTTATTTTGGTTTAATGGCATTCAAAAACTAGGCGCAGGCCGAGCATCAATCTTTTTTAACTTTGTTCCAGTTTTTAGTATGTTGGTGGCACTATTGGCTGATCAGGCACTTAACATCTGGCAGCTTATAGGGACTGCTTTAGTCATGCTCGGTGTGCTAAGCAGTGGTGGGTTTATTCAAATTAAACGTCCGACACTTATGGCTAAACCTTGTACGAAATAGTAGTCACACAAATTCATCTTAATTATTGCGTTGTAACAAAGATTGTATGTTTCTTTAAAACTTAACAAATGGCTGCCATATATAGTTTTAAAAATACAACAAGGAGAAATTAAGATGAATTTGGATTTTACAACAATCGAAAAACAGGCCAAATTACTAAAAGAAGAGCAAGAGAAACTAGAACAGCAAGATCATGATTTTCAATTAGCCTTAGACAAGCACAGAGAATCGTTAAAAGATTTATTTAAAGAACTGTTTCACGATCGTGAAATTAAAACAGAAAAAGGAGGCCAATTTTGTGCTGTATTTGGTGACTTTAAAATCTCTTTACTCATTGAGACTGCCAAGTTTGAAAATGGTGTACCCGTTAAATTAAACTCTGTAAATCCTATCATTGTTAAATTTAAAAAAGACAAACCTGTTGCGAAAGCCCAATTTTCCGATGCAACTCAATATCTCGATAGTGCTTTTGAAACACCGCATTATCAATACTATTATAAGCATGATGATAAAACTCAATTAGTTCAATTTTCAGAACTACCTGAATTTTTTCAGACCATTCTTGATGCTGAAGTCTGACTATCTGCCCTCATTGGAGGGCTTTTTTTATGAAATTAACTTTTTGATTAAACATTTTCATACTTATAAAAATGATTATAGCCCCGTTGAATTTTCCATCGTATTTAAACTTATAGACTTAAAAATTTTATAAGAGTGATTTCACTGACCCATTGCTTCTTTTTAGAATTACTTGTATATACATGTTTGTATTTGTTTGTACAAAATAGACTCAAATAAAAGAAAAGCTCTTAAAGGATAAGGAGAGTGTTATATGGATTCAGCAACAGGAACATCTAAAAATGGGTTTGTTGAAAACCGCAGTATTGACTTTATTCCTGAAAATGAAAGACACGGCAGTATATTCGCCCAATTTACCCTTTGGTTTGGTGCTAATTTACAGATTACAGCGATTGTCACGGGTGCTTTAGCCATCGTATTAGGCGGTGATGTGTTTTGGTCAATCATTGGATTATTTATTGGACAATGCTTTGGTGCAGCTGTTATGGCTTTGCATGCAGCTCAGGGACCAAAACTTGGCCTTCCCCAAATGATTTCGAGTCGGGTGCAATTTGGAGTCTATGGCGCATGTATTCCTATTATTCTGGTTTGCCTGATGTATATTGGCTTTACCGCAACTGGTGAAGTACTCGCAGGCAAAGCACTTGCACACCTTACACAAGTCAGTAATACAACAGGTATTTTAATTTATGCTTGTTTCATTATTGTATTTGCAACGATTGGCTATCGGTTGATTCATTGGGTAGGAAAAGTAGCAAGCATTATCGGTTTAATTGCTTTTGTTATTATTCTTACTCAAATTTTGGCCCTCTCGAATTTTTCAGAATTGCTTGCTGTACGCCACTTTAGCTGGTCATCATTTCTATTAGCAGTTTCTCTTTCGGCTTCTTGGCAAATTTCATTCGGGCCTTATGTTGCCGACTACTCGCGTTATTTACCTACAAAAACATCTTCAACTCGGGTATTTTGGGCAGTTGGTCTTGGCTCTTTGATCGGCTCACAAATTTCCATGACACTTGGTGTATTAATTGCTCAAGTCTCAAATGGTGGTTTTGTTGGTAATGAAGTTCAGTATGTTGTAGGTATGAATCCCATCGCTCTCATCATTACTTTCTTATATTTTAGTATTGCTTTTGGAAAGGTCACTTTATCGACACTCAATGCTTATGGCAGTTTTATGTGTATAGCGACCATTTGGAATAGCTTTAAACCAACTGGACAAATTTCAAAACTAACCCGACTTATCATTGTTCTTGCAATGGTTTTAATCTCGACGTTCATTGCAGTTGTAGGTGAACATACCTTCTTAAGTGCATTCAAAGCTTTTATTTTATTTCTTCTGACATTCTTCATTCCTTGGAGTGCAATTAATTTAGTTGATTATTATTTTATTTCTAAAGAAGAATGTGATGTAGACGCACTATATGACCCGAATGGAAAATATGGCCGCTGGAACACCATTGGCATTAGTTGCTATTTTCTTGGAATATTACTTCAGCTTCCCTTTATTGACAGTAAATTCTACAAAGGACAAATTGCTGAGATGTTAGGTGGTATTGATTTATCATGGTTAGTTGGATTGTTATCGACTGCAATTTTATATTATGTGCTAGCAAAAAGAGCTCAAATAAAAGTTTCAAAAAATCTTGAGCTCGAACAAATCAAATAATTTCAGATGAGATATCAAAGTTAATAGATCAATACTTTGATATCTCTTTGAAATTTTGTCTATTCTTGAATAGGCTTAGTCTGTGCAGAAGCAGGTAATCCGAATAATTTATCGAACGTCCAGTTAAATATAAATGTATAAATTGGAATGATGATAATAAAGGCAACATCTAGCCAGAATGCTGCAACGAGAGAAATATCCATCCACCATGCAATAAGCGGAATTAAGAATATCACTAAAGTAATTTGAAATCCGATCGCGTGTACGATTCTACGTTTAACAGTACGTGACTTACTGTCTTGCCGAGCTTCCCACTTTTCGTAAAGAATGTTGTAAATAAAGTTCCATGTTACCGCGATGGTCGTAATCATCACTGAAAGTGGGCCAGTATGCTCTACACTGTCTCCAGCCAAAAGTGCTAAACCTACCGATGAAATTACCATTCCAATAACTTCATATGAAGAAACATAAACAATACGACGCTTTAAACCTTGCATAACCAATCAACTTTTCTAACTTCCTTTTATTTTAGTTTCAGTTAAAATCACAATTAAAGTTAACAGCTTTCAGTTGTACTGATATCAAAATGAATTTTAATAGCGAAAATATCGAGCTTTTCTTAACTGTGTTAGATACCGGATCTTTTTCTGCTGCGGCCCGTAAATTAAGTCGAGTACCGTCAGCAGTGAGTATGGCTATTGCCAATATCGAAGCGGAGCTTGGTTATCATCTATTTGAACGTACTCACCGTAAAGTGATTCCTACTTCTGCGGCTTTAGCATTAGAACCTCAAGCACGAATTATTGCTGAACAACTTAGATTATTAGGTACTCATGCGTATGAGCTCTCTCTAGGACTAGAAAGTAAACTGAAAATTGGTGTTATTTCAGATGCCAACACCGATTTACTTCTTAAAGCGATAAAACAATTGGCTGATAAATTTCCGTTACTCAATATAGAAATTATTACAGCTCCACAAGACGATATACTCAATTTGCTCTATACAGAAAATATTAGTCTTTGCCTT
This sequence comes from Acinetobacter sp. WA-87, assembly GCF_039938935.1. NCBI lineage: Bacteria > Pseudomonadati > Pseudomonadota > Gammaproteobacteria > Moraxellales > Moraxellaceae > Acinetobacter > Acinetobacter sp. WA-87. The sequence goes on from NZ_JBDUVF010000001.1 coordinate 581,951, forward strand.
GCAGGCTCAGATCTCAATATAAAAATGCGTGAAAGCTTACAATTAGTTATGAATGAAACTTTAGTCGCCACAATTTCTGTTGATCATCCATTTTTAAAACAAAAGAACAAGCTCATTTCTATTGAAGAATTAATTAATGTCCGACAAATTGTGGTCGCAAGTACTGAATTAAATATGCAGGACTCACGTTCAATCGTTGGAGCAATGTATTGGAAAACCAATAATTTACAAACCGCTATTAATATGGTTGAGGCAGGTTTAGGCTGGGGAAATTTTCCTTTATCTTTAGTAAAAGAAAAAATTGAACAGGAGCATTTAGTTCAATTAGATTTTAAAAATACAAAAAATCATTTGCCGCTCTCTATTTATCTCATTTGGCTCCAAGATAAACCCTTATCAAAAGCTGCAAGAGAACTGGTTCAAACTATTCAATCAAGCCTATCTAAGCTTACCCATTAAAAAAAGCAAAAAGCCTATTCATAGTGAATAGGCTTCTTACTGTATTTCAGGACTAAGCAATATTAATAATTATGAGAAAATACTCTGGTACTGTATAAATTCCAAGTGATTTAGTCAAGTATAAAATTCATCAATTACAAATAGTTGTGAAAAATGTGAAGAAATATTCATTCTGCGTTTTACAGACAAAACTTAGACTTATTTGATAAGGGGTGTCGGTTCTGTTTTTTTATTTTTAAGAATAAAAGTTCTTAGGAATTGATGTTCATTAATGCAATAAGTTCATCTCTATATGAACTTAAAACGATTTGTTCAATTTTATTCATTTTATGACGCATATCTTGATCATGAACAACATGGTCAGATTCTAATATTATTTTCTTTTTATTTGTGTTTTTTATAAATATAGGTTCATTAATTAAATTACTTGCAATAAAATTAAATGTTCTACGTAAATCTTGGAAAGTAAAAGAAATATTACTTTGTTCATTTATCTTTTTTCGGAATTTAGAAATATTAACAATATGACCAGTTTTAGATTTAGCAGATGGGAAAACCCACTCTCCCTCCATTTGAATTTTACGTTTTTTCATTAAAAGCCATAGAAAATCACCCATATAAAGTTTATAACTCTCATTATTATAAGTATTTATAAAAGAAAGTGTTCCTTGGTGTAAATCTAGATCTTCCCAACGCAAACACTCACACTCATTTCTAAGAAGTCCAGTTAGGACAAGCGTGAATAAAAAATCTTTATTTGTTTCATTCTCCTTCTCCCTATTTTTATATTCAACTATTGTATGAACCCATTTTTTTAAATTATCTATATCAATATAATCATTTCGAGCTGGAATTTCTCGCCATACTTCTCTTGAATTCAGCAAAGCAATCGGGTTCATGATTGGGATTGTTATTTGCGCATTTTTATAATATTTTACTGAAAAATGATAAATAGCTCGCAGAACACGCATAGACAAATTGGCTTTTGCATAACTATTTTTAGATAGCTGAGTATACTTATCTATAACCATTTGCTCATTAATATAAATTAATTTAAGTTCCTTCCAGTCTATTAAGTATTTTTCTATAACTTCTTTATAATCAGCAAGTGTTCTTTCTTTCAATTTATGATGATCGATATAGGCTTGGAAAGACTCTGCTAGAGTGGGCTGATAATATTCCTTATTTAAATTATTTTTTAATATTTCATCATTTTTAATACAAGCAAGATTGGTATCAGATAAATCTTTTAACTTTTGCCGTGCAAGTATACGCGCCTCTTCAAGAGTAATTTTTTCATAGTCAGCTATTTTGCAACGTATAGATTTACCCTTTATTTTCTTCTCAATAATATATGTTTTATAAGAATTATTCACACGAATAGCAAAGCCGATAATCTCACTGTCGCGATAAATTGCTGGAATGAGTTTAAGTTGATCAATAAATGACTTAGTTAGCTTTACTCGTGAAGTGCTCATAAGCTAAAATCCGTATCGCTTGTGATAATTAACAATATATCAAAATATTTTTCGGGTCTACTGCATATCTAGTTTTGAAAAATACTTGTGTTTAATCAAAAAATTGATTAGTATTGCAGGCACTGAAAAGCCTTGAGAATAAAAGCTTTTCTTTTTTATAGGGCCTATAGCTCAGTTGGTTAGAGCAGCGGACTCATAATCCGTTGGTCCCGTGTTCAAGTCACGGTGGGCCCACCAAATTCGAACCTCATAATCTTTTAGGTTATGAGGTTTTTTAACGTCTTCTCTTTTCAGAACATCTGATCTTTATATCTTTTCAGTGGTTCATAATTTTAATAATCCGTTGGTTTATAGGTCAAACTTCAAACTATTTAATTTTTTAAATATCTTGTCTTTCTTATCAGTATTAAATATCTGTCCTATCATTCAATACCTCATAACTAAAAAAGAAAGTAAAACGATCTATCTTCGGAAAATTTAAAATTTCAGCTACTTCCCCCTTTTCCTATTAGTACAAGCGGTTTCATAATGTTTTCTTGAACTGTGCATGATAGACAATAAAAGTATTTATATTCATCTCCCTATGAATGTTCTCAACTTCCTACTAATAACACGTCAGACTGTAGTTAAAAATTTTCACTTATGACAATTACCCATCATGAGTACGCTAGTCTATTTCATTATTTAATAAAGCCATACTTTGTAGCTTAAAACAAAAAATATTTGTTTTTAAAGAATTTTTCTTAGTTCCGAATATAAATGATTGTGAAAAAACAACAGTGAAAATTAAATAATTAAATCATTACACCTTCTTATCATCGTTAAAAAGTTCAACTGATTGAACTTGCCCCTTTCAAAACTCAAAAACATCATTTTTTGCTTAAAAACCGTAAAAAATTACAGTTATTTCCTTTCAAAAAAACCATTAAATTTTGATCAAAGAATAAGCAGATGTATTGATATCACGGAATCTTATAAATGCATCTACCTACAAGAAATCATTCCATGCCGGAGTGACTGTGGATTCCAGAAACCATAAAAAATAAATGGGGCGAATTTCGGAAAAGCCAGATGAGTACGAAGATTTAAAAGGAAGTATTAAAATGAGCAAATGTCAATGTGAAAAAGACGTGATCCCTGACTACACAAAAGTCGGATTTGAAAATCAACCTGCAAACGCTAATTTAGCAAGTGACAATAATAACTTAACAGCTGAAAATAATATAACTGTAGAAGGCCTCAAAAGCCAATTAGATTCAGCTGGAGTTCAAGCATTAAACCTTCAAGCTTGTGTTTCAGCTTCTTATGATCCAAAAACAAACAAAATATGCTTCAACTTTCCAATCATTGGGCAAATTTGCTTCCCATCTCCTATTAGTATTCCAATTGGCGCCACACTAAAAGTCTGTGGTGATGTTTGTACAACATGGGGTATCCCTAAAGGTTTAAAAATTACACTCTATCTTAACAACAATCCTGTTTGGTCTGGTGTTGTTTGGGGTTCTTGTTAAATCTAACCAATCACATCAATCTGCTGCACTATAATTTTATAGTGCAGCAGATTCATACTTTTTGTCATCTACACGAATTTTCATATTTAAGGGCAATCAAAATAAATGCATCATTTATAATTAAAAGACAGGAGCTTTTACTTCTTATTCATGATTAGCTTTTGTTCGTAGGTAAAAACTTAGCTTTAATTAAAGATTAAATATAATGTATAATTAATATACAATTTAAAACCTATTATATTATTAATGGTGAATTGGTTAGACCGAAGTCAAAGCAGCAAGGACCACTCATGCAGTTTATTTATCAACCAATTAATACCAATAATTTGCAGTTATAAAAATCCTATCAAGGGACTTGACCATAAAAATCAAATACTTTTAATAAAATTTTATGCATTAAGGACAAGGGGAAAACATGGAAAATTGGCAAGAAGATCTGCTTTCTGCATCTTTAAATGCAAAAGATACGGATCAGCTGTTTGATACAGCCAAGTCCATTAGCTTGCAACTGGGATATAACTATTGTGCTTATGGCATGCATATCCCACTCTCTATTACTCAACCTAAGTTAATCTTATTAAATAACTATCCCGAAGAATGGCAGCAACGTTATGCTCAGCATCGGTATATTGTTATTGATCCAACAGTGCGCCATTGTCTAAGCTCATTAAAACCACTTATTTGGTCTAGCCAAAAAGCAAATAAACAATCACTAAAAGATTTTTGGGAAGAAGCACAATCATTTGGCTTGAGCGTTGGTTGGTCACAATCATGTCGAGATTTAATTGGTACGCAAGGGATGCTCACACTTGCCAGATCAGCCGATCCAATTTCTGAACAAGAACAAAAATCGCAATCCTCAAAAATGTTTTGGCTTGCTCAAATGCTGCATAGTAGTCTTGCCAAAATTGTGAATGACAAAGAGTTCCGTGATTTAAATCTTAAGTTATCTAACCGAGAAAAAGAGGTATTGCGTTGGAGTGCAGAAGGAAAAACCGCTTCAGAAATTGCGCTAATTCTATCTATTAGTGAGAGAACAGTAACTTTTCATGTGGTGAATGCAATGCAAAAACTCAATGTAAACAATAAAATTTCAGCAGTCATTCGAGCAATAATGCTAGGATTGCTATAAATTTGCATCGAAATCAATTTAGCAAGCTAATATAAATCAACATTTAAAAAATAATGTCGATCCACTGCCAATCGTAAACTCTTATAAATTATTAATATATTAGGGATAAACTCATATTTATTGATTGAATTGACCAACAATATTATGCAAATACAATCTCATTGTGAGGATATTCCGATTTTACAATGACCAGAATACATCTGCCCCTAAATAGCACTAAACCAAACTACAAATTCCATAGAAAAACATCATAAGCAACTGATTAATCTAAGTTTAAATAAAAACATTTAAGTTCTCTAATTCATTGGGTAGCCAAATTTAACCCCCTAAAAATTTAATTTTGGGGGTTTTATAATTCTGAATATCTTAAAATACAAATGAATAGCACACACGATTCAAAGATTGCTCACTTAAAGACTAAAGGAGTTTTGCTATTTCCATATTTTCAATATTCCTTTTAGTATTTATGTTTATTATAAATTATGAGTTCAATATTTGAGATATTCTTAAGCCAAATTTTGTTTAGGCATTGATTTTGATATCTCCATTTGAACATCCCAAAATTTTTCCCACAAATTACAATATTCAAGGCATAGATTTTCTAAATAAATATAGTCTTCTTCAGTACAAGCCTGCATCAAAATGAACCATAAATCTTCTTCATGATCATCATCTGCTGCCTCGGCAGTTTCATCTTCAGAAATGCCATGAACATGGTAATAACCACCACCCTCGACATCTATACCGACAGCACTGGTTGCTTTACGCAAAGGTGGACTATACAAAATCACCTCTTCTTCAGCCACAGCTAATAAAGCAGAAACAGCTTTATAGTCATTATAAGAATTCTCTAAAAAATCTCTCACCTGATGCGCGATTTCTGTTGGCTTATAGTTGCGACGCTCCTCTTCAGTTACTCCAAAATCATTCAAAACATCTTCAAATAATGGATAATGAGCATATTCAGGGTTTCCTTGATAATAACCATCTCGGTCAGCACCAGGCCTGAATCCAAACTCATCAAATATATTCAGACTTAAAAGAAAACGCGGGAACATTTTGGCTCCAGCATGCAATTTAGGTTCTAATTGCTTTGCCTGATATTGAGCCATTAATAAAGCATCTGTAAAAGTTTGTACAATTGCATGGCGATACTCTAAATGAATACGCTTTAAATTTTGTTTACTGATTTCTCCATTGTTTAAAATTTCTATTGCGGGATGATGAGAAACAGGATGTTTTGAAATCTTAACTCTTAATTGGTTTAAAAAGTTTAGATTTTTATCCCAAAGCTCAGCTGAAATGCTTTGTTTCATCCCTGCGAGTGCCTTTTTCCTAGGATTATTAAAGTTCTCAAATTTTTTTGGCATAATTCACTCTCGTTAAACTTATTAAAGTTATCTGATTTCCATATTTTATTTTAAAAACAAAGAATTACGCTAAAACCCAAACTCCTTTTGTTAAAAATCCATCTTAGAATTAAAATTATATTAAATCAAATAGAATATTTAAAAAAATTTAAAAATAATAAAGATTATTTTTATAATATTAACTTGAATCAAATTATGTTTTTGATTATGATCAAATTGATTAAAAAATCAAAAGCTATACCAACTCATAATTAGTTCTAACTATATGGAAGAATAATGTCAAAAAAAGAAGATATTATAAATACTGCTTTAAACCTTTTTAATAAAATAGGTTATAACGCTACGGGTGTAGATAGAATTATTGCTGAATCAAATGTCGCCAAGATGACTTTTTATAAATACTTTCCCTCTAAAGAAAGTTTAATCATGGAATGCCTAGAGCATAGAAACATTAATATACAAAATTCTATTTATGAAAGATTGAATGCACATCCAGATGCAGAGCCACTTGAAAAAATACATCTGATTTTTAATTGGTATATCGACTGGATTAACAGTGAAAACTTTAACGGCTGCCTATTTAAGAAGGCATTTATTGAAGTATCTAAACAATACACTTCAATTCGAGAACCATTTCAAGAATATACAAATTGGTTAATCAATTTATTAAATAGTTTATTAGTAGAGCTTGGTATTGAAAATCCTACTCCGCTTACCCATATGCTTATCTCAGTTATTGATGGGATTATCATTGATGGAACGATTGATAAAGATTTGATTGATCCTAACAAAAAATGGCAATATATCGAGTATTTAATTAAAACTGAAAATCTTAGTTGAACTGATAAAAGTTAATCTCAAACCAATATATTATATATTTTTATATTGACTAGTTAAAATATAGCACTAATAAATATAAAGTTTATTGAGTATTAATATTAAAATAAATGAAATTTACTGCAGTGATAATTTTCTACCTTTTTGGACAAACTCATATTAGAATTCCGCATCCTTATTGTCTCCCATATCTCTATGAAAAAGTTTTTAGGCAATTCTATCTTTAAAGCAGTTGGTTGGACCTATGATGTAGATCCTACAATTCTTGAGAAAAAACAAGTTATTATTGGTTTTGAGCATACTTCCAATTTGGATGCAATCTTATCTATTGCTCTGTTTCAAGTGTTAGACCTAAAAATTCATACTTTAATAAAAAAGGAACTTTTCAAAGGTCCAATGAAGCCTATTCTTGAGAAACTAGGTGGAATACCTGTAGATCGAAAAGCGAGTAAAGATATTGTCTCCCAAATGGTCGAAAAATTTCAAAGTCACGATACATTTAATCTAGTCATTGCACCTGAAGCAACACGTGCAAAAGATGGATCTGAACGCAGACCTATCCGTACTGGATTCTGGCATATTGCTAAAGCTGCTAATGTGCCAATCGTACTGATGTACGCAAATGCAAGAACAAAAAAAGGCGGTATTTTAGGCAAAATTTACCCTTCAGATTTGCAAAAGGATCTTGAAACAATTAAAGAACTCTATGCGCAATATGATATTGATGTAAAGATTAGCTAACCAATTTAGTCACAAACTTCGAGTCTATTTTTTTAGCTAAATTTAGACTCTCAAAGCGTGCTTAATTGGTTAACAAAACATAGGACAACAGTTTTCAAGAAAACCATGCCTATGATAATATTCTGGCACTTTTGCATTTTTTAATTTTTGGAGTTCACTTCCATGGCGGGTCATTCTAAATGGGCCAATATTAAGCATCGTAAAGCTAAACAAGATGCAAGTCGCGGTAAAGTTTTTACTAAATATATTCGTGAAATTGTGACTGCTGCCAGACTTGGTGGTGGAGATGCTGCTAGTAACCCTCGCCTTCGTGCTGTTGTCGAAAAAGCACTTTCTGTCAATATGACACGTGACACCATTAACCGTGCAATTCAACGCGGTGTGGGTGGTGAAGATAATGATGATTTAAAAGAAGTAACTTACGAAGGTTATGGCGTTGGTGGTGTTGCTGTTCTTATTGAAACAATGACAGATAACCTAAACCGTACAGTACCAGATGTACGTCACTGTTTTAGTAAAACAAATGGTAATTTAGGAACTGCGGGTTCTGTATCTTATCTATTTACTAAGCGTGGTGAAATTACTTTTGAAGATGTCTCTTTAGAAGATAAAATCATGGAAGTTGCTCTAGAAGCTGGTGCAGAAGATATTGAAGTTTCAGAAGATGAAATTTTAGTCATTACTTCACCAGAAACTTTTGGTGATGTTCAAGATGCTCTCGCTGCTGCTGGCTTAAAATCTGATAACGCTGAAGTTGTAATGAGCCCTTCAACCAAAGCTGAAATTACAGATGTTGACCAAGCAAAACAAATTCTCAAAATGATCGATATGTTTGAAGATCTTGATGATGTACAAAACGTTTATACAAATGTTGAATTCTCAGATGAAGTTTTAGCTCAATTAGATGCTTAAACCAAACATTGAAATTAAAAAACGCACCGATTGGTGCGTTTTTTTACAGTTTATTTAATAAGTTATAACAGTTAAACACATTGTACTCTTTAATCACAAAGCTCGAATGTAGAGCGACGACATTGTCAATTTTACCAATCCGTCTTAATAAAATTTCGCTGTAGTCATCCATATTACGTGCGACCAATTCAAGAATAAAATCGGCACTTTGACCAGTGACTAAAAATGCATTTGTAACTTCAGGAATAGCTTCAATTTCAGAAAGGAATTTATCGAAGGTCTCGCTATCATGTTTACTTAAAGAGACTTGTAGCAAAATATGCAAGGTAAAACCCAATTTGCTAAAGTTAATTTCTCTTTTAAGCTGTCCCATGATATTAGCTTCAATTAAGTGCTTAATGCGGCGATGAACAGAGCTAACTGAAAGATTAATCCGTTCTGAGAGCTCATTCAAATTCAGGTCTTCATGAGACAAAATTTCCAGAATTTGTTTATCAAAACGGTCTAACTCCATTCTTTTCTCCAATCAGTACTCTTTATAAGTGAACAGTATATCCTAAAGCCAAGTCTACGTTAAAAATCAAACACGATTAAAAAAAGAATTAAGCTTTACTTCAATATGTTGACTCAAATCTGTGCCTGTTAACTGTGCAGTAGTATGACGTTTATAGCGCATTTGCAATGGTTTATAGCCTTATATCCTTTCAGTTTTTCATTTAACACATTAGTAAAACAATAAGTTATTTAAGAATAATGAGTATTTTCTAAATAAAATCAGTTACTTTTCAGAATTTCAAAAAGTTGGCACTGTTTTTGATATGCAGATATTGGAAAAATTTTATATCCGATGTGGGGAATACCTGTGAAAAAAATCAAAACTTTAGTTCTTGCCATGAGTGCTGTTAGCCTAACAGGTATAATGGTGCCAGCCCATGCTGCTACTGATGCAGAAGTAGATGCTTTACGCAAAGAGGTCGGTGAATTAAAACAACTGGTTCAGCAATTATCAAGTCAGCAAAAAACAGCACTTGCAGCTAATACTCCAGCAGCTCCACAAACTGCAACTGTGGCAAATCCACCTGCTCCACAAGGCAAACCTGGATGGATGCAAATGCCTGATGGACAAACTCAAGTTAAGCTCTATGGAAACGTACGAGTAGATGCAACTTATGACTTTAAAGGTTCAAATGGAAGCATTTCAAATGCAGCCAATTACCCATTAAATAAAGATGATCCAAGACAAGATTCTTTAAATGTATCTGCTGCAACTACACGTATTGGTCTAGATATTCTTCGACCTACCCAATATGGTGATTTAACCGGAAAAATTGAAGCCGACTTTATGGGGGGTAATGGCGACAATGGCAGTGGAACTTTCCGTGTACGCCATGCTTATATGTCTTTAGGTAAATGGTTAGCAGGTCAAACGACTTCACCTTTCGTAAATACCGATACATCTCCAGAAACATTAGACTTTACAGGTGCAGTGGGCACAGGAACAACCCGTACCGTACAAGTCCGCTATACCCAGCCGATTGATGCGCAACAAAAAATCTTATTTGCTTTAGAAGGTGGCGATGTTGAAAAAGTAGGAAATGTTGCGGGTGGAAGCCGTTTCCCTGCTCTAACAACGCGTTATGATTTTAAAACTGCCGATAATAAAGGCTTATTACAACTTCATGGGCTTGCTCACGAAAACCGTGTCGCACCTAAAGATAGTTCATCTGAAGAAAAATTTGGTTGGGGTGTCGGCATAGGCGGAAAGTATGATATTACCCCTCAAGATAGTGTTATGGCGAATTACTATCATGTTAAAGGCGATGGTCGATATTTATCTTATAGCAACTCTGCTTATGCATATGACACAGTTAGTCAAGATATCAACTTAGGAGAATTTGATAGCGCTGTTATTGGCTATCAACGCAAATGGAATCCAATATTACGTTCTACTTTCGCAATTGGCGGAGTTCAGTATAAAGATGACAGCACATATGCCAATACTAATTTAAATAACACCAGCTATAACAAAGAAATTTATAATGCGCTGGTTAATTTAATCTGGAATCCAGTTAAGAACATTGACTTAGGTGCAGAATACACTTACGGTCAGCGTGAAACATTTGCAGGTGATAAAGGCGATTACTCACGTATAAATTTACTTGCTAAATATAATTTCTAATAGCTAGATATAAAAAAAGAGCCTTTAAAGGCTCTTTTTTTATTGTCACAATTAATGCATTGCCTGAATTTTCTCTAAGAAAAGTTTAGCGCGCTCGTGACGAGCCTCTAAATTATCAAAAAATTCATTGGTTGGACAATCTTCAAGAATTTTGCCTTCATCCATGAAAATTAAACGGTTCGATACTCGTTTAGCAAAACCCATTTCATGAGTAACACACATCATGGTCATACCTTCATTTGCAAGTTGTACCATCACTTCGAGCACTTCTCCTACCATTTCAGGGTCGAGTGCCGAAGTAGGTTCATCAAACAACATACAGACTGGGTCCATAGATAACCCGCGAGCAATTGCAACACGTTGTTGTTGTCCACCAGAAAGTTGTCCTGGAAATTTATCTTTATGCGCAAGTAACCCAACTCGTTCCAGATACTTAAGTCCCTTTTCCCGAGCTTCAGCAACTGAGCGTTTTAATACCTTCACTTGAGCAATCGTTAAATTTTCCAAAACTGTCATGTGCGGAAAAAGTTCAAAGTGCTGAAACACCATTCCTACGCGAGAACGGAATTTTGCAAGATCAGTTTTTGGATCTTTTAATGAAACCCCATCAACAATAATGTCACCTTGCTGAAATGGTTCTAAAGCATTTACGGTTTTAATGAGCGTTGATTTTCCTGAACCAGATGGCCCGCAAACAACAACGACATCACCTTTTTCAATACTCGTCGTGCAATCTGTTAAAACCTGAAAATCACCATACCATTTAGAGATATGTTGGATGTCTATCATTGGCATTTAAAATCTCCAATTAGCGAATGATGGCAATTTTTTTCTGTAAGCGTTTGACTAATTGCGATAGCACAAACGAGCTACAGAAATACACCACAGCGACGATTAAGTAGAATGTTGCTTTTGTTTCAGGACCATAGGTATTCGCCAATGTATCTGCACGACCTAAGAAGTCTGGTGCACTAATCACATAGACTAATGACACATCCTGAAAGAGAATAATGGTTTGAGTAAGTAATACTGGGAGCATATTACGGAAGGCCTGCGGTAACACCACATAACGCATAGATTGACCATAGGTGAAACCTAAAGCGTAGCCTGCATTGACCTGACCTTTTGAAATAGACTGAATACCGGAACGTACAATTTCCGAGAAAAAAGCAGCTTCAAAAATCGCAAAGGTCACAACACTCGAAAATAATGGCCCCCAATAAGTATCTGATTGAAACTCAAATATTTTCGGCAACAAAAAATAGAAAATAAAGATGACCTGAATTAATGGAATACCACGAAATAGATCGACATAGAACTTTGCAAAGTTACTTGCGATTGCGCTGTTAGATAAACGCATCATTGCCAATGGAGTTCCAATCAGGATTCCTCCCATCATCGCAAGTACCGTTACCGTAAGCGTGAAGATAAAACCTTCTTTGAGTGCAGCAATAACATCAGGATTATGTAATAGAGAAAAATCCATAATTATTTTCCTCCCGAACCTAAACCTGGTACAGCCATACGTTTTTCAATCCATGCCATCACAAATTTAATGGTGTAGGTAATGATCAAATAAACCGGTGTAGACAGAATAAGAATGATAATGTCCTGAGAAGTCTCTTCTCGCATAGTTTTGGTATAAGCGAAGAAGTTCAAAACACTTAACGCATATAGAACTGCTGAGTTCTTAAAAACGTTCATTGCTTCTGAAGTAATGGTTGGCCATACAGTACGGTATGCAACTGGTAAAATCACATAACGATAACTTTGCGCCGTTGTAAAACCCATTGCAGAAGCTGCGAACTTTTGTCCGCGAGAAACTGTGTTAATCCCCGCTCTTACATGCTCAGAAACACGTGCTGCGGTATATAGACCCAAAGCAAAAACACCAATAACAGCAGGATGATGATTTAGAAGGTTTTTCCACCATCCACCTGCTACAACGTCTCCACTTCCGGCACTTAAACTATCTGGTAAGAACTCTGGGAATACAAAAGCCCAGAAGAATAACTGTACAATTAAAGGAATATTACGGAATATTTCGACATAACAGTTGCCGATAAATGCAAGCGGTTTGTTGGGTAAAGTACGAATTACCCCGAGGAGAGAACCTAATAAAAATGCGATAAGAAAGGCTACAACAGCAGTCCATACCATAGTAAAGACACCAGAACCTAACATTTGTAACCATGTGGGCGCCTCAGAATAAGCATTGTAGCTAGAGCTACCAATGACTTTACAAACTGATTCTGCCCATGCGGCTTTATCGACACCATATTCATTAGACTCCGCACAGAATATAGTCCAGTTTAGCGAGCCGACTGACATGTTTGCCCCTTAAATGAATATCTTAGAAAATAGACCACTTGTGCAAATGAGGTTTTACACTTGCACAAGTAAATTTAGGACAAAAGGAACGTGTTAGATCCCTGCATCTGTTGGGTGGGCTTTAAGCTTTTTGTAAGATGCACTTGGCTGCATATTTAAATTAGTATTTTTTGGTGGAATTGGAGATAAGAACCATTTCTTATATAAAGCGTCCATTTGACCAGTTTTCCATAAATTATTTACGGTACGGTCGGCAACTGCTTTAAATTTTGGATCATCTTTAGCAATCATGATGCCATAAGGTTCTGACGAAAGTACTGGCCCTACAATTGCGAATGCTTTTGGTGTAGATGACTTAGCAATTAGACCAGCTAAGATATTGTCATCCATTACAAATGCTGCGGCACGACCAGATGCCATCATAGCAAATGAGTCAGAATGGTCTTTACCATAAATGTTTTGTACATTAAGTGACTGACCTTTTTCATTCATTTTAATGTACTTGTCAGATGTTGTACCTTGAGTCGTAACAACTGCTTTACCATTTAAATCAGCTAGACTCTTAATACCAGAGTTTGCTTTAACAGCCATGCGCACTTCTGTTGCATAGTAGTTCGTTGAAAAACCAACTTGTTGCTGACGCTGTTTAGAGTTTGTGGTCGTACCACATTCCATATCAATATTTCCTGCTAAAAGCTCAGGAATACGTGTTGATGAAGTGACTGCCTTGTATTCAACTTTTAAACCAGGCATTTTCAATTCTTTCTTAATATCATTTGCGAACTGGTTACAAATGTCGACTGCATAACCTACTGGTTTACCTCCAACAACGTATGAAATTGGGTCGGATGATTCTCGGTGACCAATAACGATTTTTCCAGTACTTTTGATTTTTGCTAATGTGTCTGCTGCCTGTATTTGAGAAGTAGCACCAACCGTACAAAGCATAATTGTTGAAACAATGAGAGAGGTTGCAGAACGTTTCATAAGAACTCCTTGATGATCATTCCTCTATTTGTCTACAGAATCATTCTTATAGAGAAATAGAGTGATTTATTATTAAATTGCAATTATCGAGCCAACTTTTCCAAGTAGGACTTCATCCATTTGCTTCACTTATTATTTATCTGTTTCGCAGAGTTAATACCTTTAAAACTGCTCACATGTTTCTTACTTTAATCTATATTTTAATCTTCTGTCTATTATTAAGCTCATCTAATTACACTTAAATGTGGCAATTTTTGATTACATTGTAAACACATGCACAATAAAGTGGCTTAATTTTTTCTAAAAACTGTTTTTAGAAAAACTATTTTATTAATAAAAAGAAAAATTAACTTTATTAGGCATTTAGACTAAAAGTCTAAGTTTGTAATTAAAAAACAAAACAAACCTCAAAATAATAAATAAAAATGTTTTAATAAAATTCATTTATAAAATTTATAGTCATGTTTTTTACAATTAAAATATTTCTACAAATATAAAAAAAGCCCGATTTATTTCGAGCTTTTTTAGAAAACCTATAGATTAAATGCCTCGCCAATCAACACGTGCATTTCTTTCTGTTTGATATATTCTTAAAACATATTGTCCAAGGGGCAAATCAAGTAAAGCTTTCTGATAATTGCTCCACTCTGGCGACACCTCTTCATCCTCTTCGGGTTCCCATGGTGTACCTTTTATTTCAAGTAAAGGTGCAAGCATAGAACATACTGAAATATCTGCGAGACTTAAGCGGTCTCCAACCATATAACGTGCTTGGTTTTCAATGAGGTACTGATTCAACTCATTTATAAGTTCATCCATACGCTCTTTTGACTGACTTACTAGCTCCTCTTCAAGCTTATAGTTCTTCTTTACTAAAGTTTTGAGGAAAGGTTTTGATATTTTTTCAAACTGGCGCAAGTAACCTTGCTCACCCATCATAATTTCTAGAGCATGGTCTCCATGGGCTAAAGTATGAGCAAGTGCCCAACGACGTACATGTACACCAAGTTCATCTGCCAAGCTATCTATCTTGAGCGTTTGTTGTCGAAGTTGTTCATCACGGCGCAAAAGTGCATGCTCTGGATAAGTATCATCCAGATAAAGTGCAATTTTAGTTGATTCAGCAATCCAACGTTGGTCATCTTTCAAAATTGGCAATAAATTTTGCCCGGTTTTGAGTTGTGCAAATGCACGATGGAAGCCTGGAATCAAATTATGTGCAACGTAATCAAGTTCTTTATGGTCTAACAACCAGCGAGCTTTTTCACAATAATGAGACAAAGGAAACTGATACAAAACCCGCATAAAATCTCCACGTTTATTTTTATTTGACTATTCGTACAAAAATCGTCGTCGTTAAGTAGATACTTTAGAAGCTATTTTTAATGAAAACAATGGATATTGTGCTCATTTTTCACTGACAGTTAGGTCTATATTTTTTATATCTTTTTTTACCGTACTTATAGCTCTTTTTCATATTAAAACCAGTTTAGTAATTTTTCCAGCCAATAAATTTCATAATCAATTGATTTATAATAAATTTCTATATCTATATTTATCCATTAAAAATCAAAAAAAGTGCTTTGCATTTTTATTCATAAGCTGAGCATAAGTCCTCGTTTAGTGGAAAAATATTTCTTTTGTAAGGTAATGACAGCAATACAAGGTGTCATTATGTCTAATTCTCTATCTAAAACGACGGCATACGTCCAAGTCATTCAAAATGATCAACAAGCCATTAATGCTGCTTATCAAGTGGCTGATTTTGCTTTAGAGGGTCGTAATACACGTGATCAACAACGCCAACTTCCTTTTGAGCAAATCGAAAGCTTTAGTCAAAAAGGTTTAGGAGGAATTCGCATTGCAAAAAAATATGGCGGTGCTTTTGTGTCTAATAAAACTTTGGCTCAAGTCTTTCGTATTTTAAGTAAAGGCGATGCCAATGTTGGTCAAATTCCACAAAATCAAATTAGTCTGTTAAACCTCGTCGAGATCTTGGGCACAGAACAACAAAAACAATTTATTTTTTCAGAAATATTGGCAGGCAAACGTCTTGCTAATGGTGGACCAGAACGTAATACACATGACTCAAAAACGCTAAAAACCACGCTTACCATTGAAAACGGTAAATACATTTTAAACGGTGAAAAATTTTATTCGACTGGAACAAGTTTTGCGCATTGGCTCGCAATTAAAGCGGTTCATCCAGAAGGTCATGTGGTTTTAGTGATTGTGAATCGAGATGCTCAAGGTATTGAAGTCATTAATGACTGGAATGGCTTTGGTCAGCGTACGACAGCGAGTGGTACGGTTAAATTAAATCATGTTGAAGTCAATCCTGAACTTATTTTTGACGAACGCTTATTGACTCAAACTCCTACTTATCGCGGTGCCTATTCTCAGTTATTACAAGTAGCCATTGATGTTGGGATTGCGGAAGCTGCATTTGAAGATACTTTATCGACTATTCATAAAGCACGCCCAATTATTGATGCAAATGTTGAAAAAGCCAGCTTTGAACATTACACCCTGCAAGAAGTAGGTAAGTTAAATATTTTGCTCGATGCTGCAATTCTACTACTTGATGAAGCTGCTGAATATTTAGATGAACTTGACCAACTTCAAACTGTGACTGATGAACAAGTAGCAAAAGCTTCAATTTTGGTTGCTGAAGCAAAAGTCTATGCCAATGATGCAGCTCTACAAATCTCTGAAAAACTACTAGAACTAGGCGGTAGTCGTTCAAGCTTAAGCCAACACAATTTAGACCAACATTGGCGAAATGCCCGTGTACATACCTTACACGACCCTGTTCGCTGGAAAATACATGCCATTGGCAATTATTACCTTAATGGTCATTTCCCTGCCCGCCATGCCTGGATTTAAGGAGAAATTGTCATGACTTCATATCAATCGGTTCAAACAAAGCAAACATCGGCATCTGGCCAGGCACACATTATTCAAAATGATGCTGAAGCATTAGAAGTTGCCAAACAGTTTGCTGAGCAATTTAAAAAAACCGCAGTTGAGCGAGACTCTAAACGAATTTTACCGTATACCGAAATTGATGCTTTGAGCCAATCTGGTCTTTGGGCAATTACAGTGCCAAAGCAATATGGCGGTGCTGAAGTTTCAAGTCATACCGTTGCTAAAGTGATTGCTCTTTTAAGCGGTGCAGATGGTTCAATCGGACAAATTCCACAAAATCATTTTTATGCTTTAGAAGTATTGCGCAATACTGGTACAGAAGCTCAAAAACAACGTTTATACGGCGAAGTTTTAAATGGCACTCGCTTTGGTAATGCACTTGCCGAGTTTAAAACTAAAACTTCAACTCATAAACAAACCAATATCCGTCCTCACGAAAATGGATATCTGATTCAGGGTGAAAAGTTTTACTGCACAGGAAGTTTATTTGCTCACCGTATTCCAACCTTAGTTTTAGATGATGCGGGTCGAGAATACCTAGCCTTTGTAAAAAGTGGTTCACAAGGATTGAAACTAGTTGATGACTGGTCTGGTTTTGGTCAGAAAACCACAGGTAGCGGCACTGTTAAATTTGATCAGGTTTTTGTCGATGCAGATGATGTTATTCCTTTTGATACTGCATTTTTACAACCAACCTTAGTGGGTCCTTTTGCGCAAATTATGCATGCATCAATTGAGGTAGGCATTGCACGTGCAGCCTTTAAAGAAAGTTTGCAAAGAGTGCATCAAGCGCGCCCATGGATTGATTCAAATGTAGAAACTGCAAATCAAGATCCTTTGACAATTTATGAGCTAGGACGCATTGCTGTCGATGTACGAGCTAGTGAAGTGTTATTAAAACAGGCTGCTCAATCAATTGATGCCGCAAAAATTGAAACCACACCAGAAAGCATTGCTAAAGCATCCATCGATGTTGCCAAAGTACGTGCTCATAGTAGTGATATTGCACTCAAAGCATCCTCTAAGCTCATTGAACTTGCAGGAAGTCGTGGCAGTCAGTCACAGGATGGTCTAGACCGTTTCTGGCGCAATGCGCGCGTACATACCTTACATGATGCTGCACGATGGAAATATTACTTTATTGGAAACTATGTTCTTAACGGTGTTCTACCGCCTCGTCGGGGGACATTGTAATGGCAGATTTCAAAACGAAAGAAATTTTACTCAATGCATTTGATATGAACTGTGTTGGACATATTAATCATGGCTTATGGACACATCCACGTGATGAATCACATCGTTTTAATGAACTGAGCTACTGGACAGAACAAGCCAAAACCTTAGAAAGTGGTTTATTTGATGGTTTGTTTATTGCAGACATTACAGGTGTGTATGACGTCTATCAAAATGGTATAGATCTGACTTTAAAAGAGTCCATTCAGCTTCCGAGCCATGACCCATCTACACTCATTTCAGCTATGGCGGCAGTCACTCAAAACCTAAGTTTTGGAGTCACTGTGAACTTAAGCTATGAGCATCCATATCAGTTTGCCCGCCGTTTTGCGAGTCTCGACCATTTAACTCAAGGTCGTATTGGCTGGAATATCGTGACGGGTTATCTAGATAGTGCCGAACGCTTAATTGGTCAAAAAGGTTTAAAAGACCACGATGCTCGCTATGAACAAGCCGAAGAATTTTTAGAGCTTTGCTATAAATATTGGGAGGGATCTTGGGAAAACGACGCCGTTAAAAAAGATAAAGTACAGCGTGTTTTTACAGATCCATCTAAAGTTCACACTATTCACCACCACGGAAAATATTACCAAAGTGAAGGTGTATTTCAGGTGTCTCCTTCTGTGCAACGCACCCCGACACTGTTTCAAGCAGGTGCTTCACCAAAAGGTATGCAGTTTGCGACGCGTCATGCTGAGTGTGTATTTATTGGTGGCGACAAACCCGAAAAAATACGCGAACAAGTGAAAAAGATTCGTGCTCTTGCAGAACAGCAAGGCCGTTCAGCGGATGACATTAAAGTCTTCGTTGGCATCACCGTTGTTGTTGCCGAAACACATGATCTAGCTGTACAAAAACTTAATGAATATCGTCAGTATGCAAGTCCTGAAGCTGGCCTCGCGCATTATGCGAGTTCAACTGGCATCGACTTAAGTAAATTTGCCGACGATGAAGCGATTCCTTACCAAAAAAGTAACAGCATTGTTTCGATTACCGAAAAATTTAAAGAGCAACAAATCACGAAAAATGACTTAAAAGCTCAGCATGTTTTAGGTGGTCGTTATCCCCTCATCGTGGGTAGTGGCGAAGAAGTTGCTGAATACTTAATTCATCTTTTAGATGAGACAGATATTGATGGCTTTAATTTGACACGTACAGTTGCACCGGAGTCTCACCACGACTTTATTCGCTTGGTTATTCCTGAACTACAGCAACGTGGTCGCTATAAAACTGCATATAAAACGGGTTCACTACGGAACAAAATTTTTAATCGGGGTGATCAATTACCAGAACAACACCCTGTTCAAGCATTCCGATGTAGTCCCTATAACAACAGCAAAAACTTAACAAAAATTGAAGAAATAATCGCTTAAATTTGGAGATAGACATGGCTCAAACAGCCTCAAAAAAATGGCTAGGCGTAGGCTTAGTCGTTGTAGTGCTTTTTATTGCTTTATTCTTATGGAATAAACATCGTCAAAGTGGCTCAAATGAACTTGTGATTGGTATTAGTCCACCATTTGCAAAACCTTTACAAGCTGCTGCCGATGAAGCAAAGAAACAAGGTTTAAATGTAAAACTGGTTGAGTTTTCTGACTGGAACACACCAAACATTACCTTAAATCATGGGGATATTGATGCGAACTTTTTCCAGCATCAACCGTTCTTAGACAATGCAATTAAAGAAACTGGCTTTAAATTAAAAGCATTTGCAGTAGGTGCAGCATCACATGTGGGACTTTATTCAAAGAAATATAAAAGCCTTGATGAATTGCCACAAAACGCACGTGTAGTCATTCCAAATGATCCTGTGAACCAAGGCCGTGCCCTACTACTTTTACAGCAAGCTAAATTAATTACGCTTAAAGATTCAAATAACCATTTATCTGCACTTAAAGATGTTGTTTCAAACCCTAAAAACTTGCAATTTATCGAGGTTGAAGGACCGCAAACTGCTCGTGCAATTGATGATGTTGACTTGGCTTTTGGCTACCCACACTACTTGCGCTTAGCAAAAACAACTGACCCTGATAGTGCTCTTTTACTTGATGACAATACCAATAAACGTTATGCCATTTTGTTTGTAGTGCGTGATGACTATCAGGATAAAGGCGATAAGTTAAAGAAATTTGTTGAGATCTATCAAAACTCACCAAAAGTTAAAGCTGTGTTAGATGCTGAGATTGGGCCAAAACTTTGGTTCCCTGGCTGGAAGTAATAACGGAAAGATTATGGCAATTCAGTTCAAACAGCATAAGCCTTGGTTACTCGGAATTACGATTATTATCGTAGTTCTGGGTCTCGTCGGTTACCGTTATATTAAAAATAAACAAACCGATGATGTTTTAACGATTGGCATTAGTCCACCGTATGCTGAGTTATTACAAAGTATTGCCAATGAAGTAGAAAAGCAAGGCATTCATGTCAAACTCGTTGAATTTTCTGACTGGCGAGCACCAAATGTTGCCGTACAAAACGGTGATATTGATGCAAACTTTTTCCAGCAAAGCGTATTTCTACGTAATGCTGTAAAAGAAACGGGTTATGACTTACATGCATTTGCCGTGGGTTCAGGAAGTCATGTGGGTTTATATTCAAAAAAATATAAATCACTTAAAGACTTACCTTCAAATGCACGTATTGCTATTCCAAACGATCCCGTCAATTTAGCTCGCGCTTTAATTTTATTGCACCGTGCAGGTTTAATTCAGCTTAAAGACATTAATAATGAACTTTCAACCACTCAAGACATTATTGCTAATCCCAAGCAGCTGAGCTTTGTTGAGGTTGAAGGCCCGCAGACAGCACATGCATATAACGATGTCGATTTAATTTTCGGCTTCCCTCACTACTTAAAAATGGCAAAGGTAACCGACCCACATAGCGCATTATTTTTAGATCCAATCGATAAAAAATATGCAATTTTGTTTGTGACCCGTCGCGATTACCAAGATAAAAACCAAAAACTTGCAACCTTTGTTAAAGCATTCCAGAACTCAAAACAAGCACAAGATATTCTGGATAAAGACTTTGGCCAAGGTATGTGGTTTCAAGGCTGGAAATAAGGAGAATGACAATGGTGAGTTTTGGATCACAAGTTGATTTTTCCCTACCTCATATCAAAATTCGTGGTTTAAATAAGTTTTACCAATCGCAGGGTCAAAAACTGCATGCTTTAAAAGAGATTAACCTTGATATTCCTCAAGGTAAGATTTTAGGCATTATTGGTAAAAGTGGTGCCGGAAAATCATCCCTACTCCGCACGTTAAATGGCTTAGAACAAGTAAATACAGGCAGTATTCATATTCATCAACAAAACATTGCTGAATTGAGTCATTCCGAGCTTATTCAAACTCGCCAACGCATTGGAATGATTTTTCAACATTTCAATTTAATGTCTGCAAAAACAGTCTGGGAAAATGTGGCATTGCCCTTAAAAGTTTCCAACTACAACAAAGCAGATATCGATCAACGTGTAAATGAAGTTCTGGCACTCGTAGGTCTTGCAGATAAGTCTGGTCATTATCCATCACAACTTTCAGGCGGACAAAAGCAACGTGTCGGTATTGCACGTGCACTTGTTCACCACCCAGAAATTTTACTGTGTGATGAAGCCACCTCAGCACTTGACCCAGAAAGTACCGCTACTATTTTGGCTTTACTTAAAAAGATTAATCAGGAACTAGGCCTCACCATTGTATTAATTACTCACGAAATGCAGGTCATTCGAGAAATTTGTGATCAAGTTGTGGTGATTGACCAAGGTGAAATTGTAGAGGCTGGGCAAGTCTGGTCTGTATTTTCACGACCAGAGCAACAAATTACTCAAGAGTTACTGAACCTTGAGCAGATCACTCTGCCTTTTGAAATCAGTCCTCTACCCGATGAAGATTCAACTCATATTATTGTAAAACTGAAATATGAAGCTGAAGCACATCAGGTTCCAGATATTCAAGAACTACTTGCCAGATTTAAAGCACCCGTCAATTTATATCAAAGTCAGGTCGATACCATTCAAGGGCACATTATTGGTTCACTTTTAGTCGGTATTCCTAACGTAGAAATTGATCTTTCATCTATACGACAAGATGCATCAACTGCAATTGCACAATTTGAGGTACTTGGCTATGCACGACCAGCTCATTGATTTATTAATTACTGGAACTGTAGATACCTTACTCATGGTAGGTGCATCTGCGTTTATTGCTTTTTTAATTGGCTTACCGATTGCTGTTGTTTTAGTCAGCACTTCTGAGCATGGCATTCACCCATCACAAAAGATTAATCAAGCTTTGGGTTGGGTCATCAACATTACTCGCTCTGTACCTTTTCTTATATTAATGGTCGCTCTGATTCCATTAACTCGCTGGATTGTCGGGACAAGTTATGGGGTCTGGGCAGCCGTTGTTCCGCTGACTATTGCTGCAATTCCTTTCTTTGCGCGTATTGCAGAAGTCAGCTTACGTGAAGTCGATCAAGGCTTAATTGAAGCAGCACAAGCCATGGGTTGTAACCGTAAACAAATTATTTGGCATGTACTTTTACCCGAGGCTTTACCGGGTATTGTGGCAGGCTTTACCGTGACTATTGTGACTATGATTAACTCATCTGCGATTGCTGGTGCTATTGGTGCAGGTGGCTTAGGAGACATCGCATATCGTTATGGCTATCAACGTTTTGATATGCAAATTATGTTGGCTGTCATTTTAGTATTAATTATTTTAGTCATGCTGGTACAAGCGACTGGTGATGCATTAGCCCAGCAACTTGATAAACGTAAAGTTTAAAAGCAATACAAGCCCGTTCTAGCCATGACTTTGTCATGGCTTTCATGTAAAATCAGCGACAATTTTTAATTTACACATTTGTGAGTGGTTTTCATGGGTTTTAATTGCGGTATTGTTGGTCTGCCAAACGTAGGGAAATCTACCCTTTTCAATGCATTAACGAAAGCAGCGATTGCAGCGGAAAACTTCCCTTTCTGTACCATTGAACCAAACACAGGTATTGTTCCTGTACCAGATCCACGTTTAGACAAACTTGCTGCGATTGTTAAACCACAGCGTATTTTGCCAACTACAATGGAATTTGTGGACATTGCAGGTCTTGTTGCTGGTGCATCAAAAGGTGAAGGCTTGGGTAACCAGTTCCTTGCTAACATTCGTGAAACTGATGCGATTGCTCATGTTGTACGTTGTTTCGAAGATGAAAACGTAATTCACGTAAATGGTAAAATTGATCCATTAGACGACATCGCCACCATCAATACTGAACTTGCGCTTGCCGATCTTGAAACTGTTGCCAAAGCAATTTTACGTTTAACTAAAGTTGCTAAAGGCGGTGACAAAGAAGCTGTAGCAACTAAAGCAGTTTTAGAAAAAATCCAACCTTTACTTGATGAAGGTAAACCAGCTCGCGCAGCTGATTTATCTGATGACGAGCGTAAATTAGTTCGTGGTTTTGGTTTAATGACTTTAAAACCAACCATGTATATTGCAAACGTTGCAGAAGATGGTTTTGAAAACAACCCACACTTAGAAGCAGTTAAAAAACTTGCGGCTGAAGAAAACGCTATCGTTGTTCCTCTTTGCAACCAAATCGAAGCTGAAATTTCATTATTAGAAGATGAAGATCGTGCTGAATTCTTAGAAGCAATGGGCATGGAAGAACCAGGCTTAAACGTGGTTATTCGTGCCGGTTATGCGCTTTTAGGTTTACAAACTTATTTCACTGCTGGTGTACAAGAAGTACGTGCTTGGACAGTAAAAGTTGGTGCAACCGCTCCTCAAGCAGCTGGTGTGATTCATACCGACTTCGAAAAAGGCTTTATCCGTGCTGAAGTTGTTGCATACGATGACTTTGTACAATACAACGGTGAAAACGGCGCTAAAGAAGCTGGTAAATGGCGTTTAGAAGGTAAAACTTACGTTGTTCAAGACGGCGATGTAATGCACTTCCGTTTTAACGTTTAAGTTAAAGCTAAAAAAGCCCCAATATATTGGGGCTTTTTTATTGTTAATGACTTAAATCCATCGTCTCTCGTTTACTGCGTGCCTCTTGTAAAATACGCTCATGCAAAGGCTTTCTAAAACCCAGCATAAATATAAATTCTGCCAATACAAATAACGGCCCTATCGCGAGTCCAATCACATCATCAACAAAGGCAGGTTTTTTGTTTTCGAAATAATGTCCAACAAACTGAAAGACCCAACCCACTACAAAGAAACCAATACTTGCCGCTAACCATTGTCCTAAAGAAAGCTCGGCAATTTGGCTTGCCAATGGATACACAGCAACTAAAATAATCAGCATGAGTAAACCAAATACTTTATCTAAAATGAAGTAATAGATCGTACTAACTGCAATCAACACCATAGCTAAAGTCAGTTTGAAACTACTTATATCGATCCCAACTCTCGCTGTTAAACATAAAATTGAAAATACAATAAGCGGAATGCCAACAAAATGCGTCAAAATATTTTGATGGTTTAAATGATAAGCCGCATATTTGCTAAGCTGTTGCTCCAGATTTATCATGAGTGATTCCCTATTCATCTCCATATAGTCATACTGTACAAATACGGAAAATTTAAAGTTGTCAGCTATTTGACAAAGTAATGATTTTTTTCATGGATGGACTGATATTGGATCTTATTTATATTAATCGACTTAAAGAAAATACATGGTTTAGTGTGCTTCCAGAAGCATTCCAAAATTTTATTTTAGAACATGGTAAGCAAATTACTTTTGAAAAAAATAGTTATGTGTTCCGCGCTCAAGATATCTTTGATGGCATTTACACTGTGCTTGAAGGCTCAATTAGTTTGGGTTATGTCGATGTAAATGGTAATGAAGCTCTTTCTGCAATTGCTGAGCCAATTATGTGGTTTGGTGAAATATCGCTGATTGACCATGAACCGCGCTCACATGATGCCATTGCCTTGAAAAAAAGTACCGTTCTACATATTCCTGCCAAACCATTAAATCAATTACTCAAAGACAATCCGTATTATTGGTACTACTTTGCTCGTTTAACCAGCCAAAAACTCAGATATGTTTTTTTAGAACAGATTGCTATACAAACACGCAGTATTTCTCAAAGACTTGCTCAACGTCTTTTGTTTATTTTGGAAGGTTATGGTAATCACATTCTTATACAAGAAAGACAAATTCATATTTCTCAAGAACAATTAGCAAATATGCTCACTACCTCAAGACAGACTGTTAATCATGAGTTAAACTTATTAGAAAAGCAGAATATTATTAAAATTGCGTTCAGAAAGATTGAAATTTTAGACATAGAAAAGTTAAATTTAATCGCAAAATCTACTAGTTAAATAGATTAAAAAATCTATATAATAAAAACTTAAAATTAAATTAAAAAATTAGATAACACTGCAAAATAAAACATTGTTCAAACTCTATTTCACAAAATAAATATTCCAAAACAGAATTTTTCATCTTACACTCGAACTGAGCAATAATACTCAACAAGGCGCTGATTAACATGAAAAAATTATCAACAATTCTTACAGCTGGCGTATTGGCAATGTTAAGTGTTTCGGCATTTGCATGTCCAAAAGGAACTCAACTCCAAGGAGGAACTGGACCACATCATAAAGGCGGTAAATGTGTTGCTATGAGCGGCAAAACGACTGCTAAAAAAGAAGCTAAGAAAGATATGAATGAGAAGAAACATGCTGCTATGACTAGCGCGACTAACGCTAAACAAGAAGCAAATCAAGCTACTCATCAAATGAAACAAGATGCTGTAAAAACTGCAAACACTGCTAAGAAACCATAATTAATATTAATTTATGTGTTAAAAAAGCGAGATTTTAAATCTCGCTTTTTTATTACTACCATTATTTCGGAGATGTATTTCCTAAATTTGGGTTATCAATTGCTTCCTTACACTGCTGTTTATCACGTTCGTAGTCTGTTTGTTTTTGAGCAACTGTTTTTTCATTTTCCAGTGTTTCTCGTGCCCATACATCTAGACTAGTTAAGGCTTTTCGGCAAAGTGCATATTTTCCTTCAGTTACCGAATCTGTCATTTTTACGTTAATACGCCAGTCCGTACTCAGCTGACGTAGTGGTTTGCGAACCTTATCATTTATCTGATTAAGCTGTTTTCCATAAACTAAAGGGTCAACAGAGTTAATTAATGTCCATGCCTTTTTCGCATAGACCGTTGCATCATTAGTTAATTTCGGCGCTGGTTTAATTTCAACTTTTTTATCAGGGTTATGTCCATCATCACAACCCTGCAATATAAATGCGCTTGCACTCAGGATGGTGATATAAACTAAACGAGTCTTTGATTTGAACATATCAAACTGCCGAATTAAACATTTCGGCACTATGCTATTAAATTCGGCTACAATACTCAATCTTTCAAGTTTTTATAATTGTTTTACAGCCAAGGTGTATCGTGTCGAATCAACAACAGATGGCTGCTCAAAAAGCAACTTTTTGGCAAGGTGCCAAAGATAGCCAAGCCATCGTACTCACCTATTTACCTGTTTCTTTTGCCTTTGGCGTTTCTGCATCTCAATTTGGTTTCAGTCCTTGGGAAGCATTTTTTCTTTCTTGTTCAATGTATGCTGGTGCAAGCCAATTTCTTGTGGTTGCACTTTTGGCTAGTGGTTCATCTATTTGGTTAACGGCGCTAACAGTCATTGCACTAGATATTCGCCATGTACTCTATGGTCCAGCACTGTATAACTTAATTCCCAATAAATTAAATCTAAAAAAGACGGCTGTTTGGGCTTGGGGGCTTACAGATGAAGTTTTTGCCAGTGGAATGATTCAACTTTCACAACGTAAACAGCAGTGGTCTGAATCTTGGATGTTAGGCTTAAGTCTGTTCAGCTGGATGTCTTGGGCAACTGGTTCATTGTTAGGTGGCTTATTTGCAGATCAAGTCGCCCATCTTCCAAAATTTTTACAAGCAGCTTTAGACTTTTTGCTACCCGCTTTATTTTTAAGCTTTTTGCTCGCAGCCTTTGAGCGCAAACATACTTTAGTCGTTGCAGTATCTTTAGTCGTTTCAGCCTTGGCATGTTATTGGATTAACTTATCGGCAGCTATTTTTATTGGTATTTTTTCAGGCATTTTAGCTGGTTTATTTAAACACTATGTGCTGAAACAGCATGAAGAGGTTGAAGCCTAATATGAACTTAGAAATTATATTGGTCGGTATTATTGTCGGTATTGCCAATTTTGCTTCACGTTTTGGCCCGTTCTTCGTTATACAAAAACTACAAGGTACTCATCAAAAACGTGGCTCTGTCTGGATAAAAATTGCTTTAGGGAGTATTGGTATCTCTGCCATTAGCGCTATGCTTGTCGTAGCAACTCTGCCCCCTTTACTTGAAACTCCCAATAAGAGCTTCGCAATGTTTATGGGTTTTATAGTTTTAGCAGCTCTTTATTTTAAATTTAAGAAAATTGTTCCAGCGACTTTAACTGCTGCACTCGTTTATGGTTTGATCTACACTTATTTACCTTTATAAATAGATAAACTGATCAACCTTATATAATATATAAAAGCTAGAAGTGATTAAGAATAATAACTTCTAGCATGAAAAACTCATTTTTTAAAATTTATTAAAAGATAACACCATCTAGCGATTAGAGATAAAAATGTCACAAGTTAAAATTTATGCAAATGAACAAACCATCATGCAGTATCGAGAATTGCTTTCTCATGCTATTCATCAGGCTCTTATTGAAGAGTTGAAATATCCTGTCGAGAAAAGATTTCAACGCTTTATGAGTCTAAAACCGGAAAACTTTATCTATCCTTCAGATCGAAGCCAACACTACATCATTATTGAACTTTCAATGTTTGCTGGCAGAAGTACTGAAGCGAAGAAAAGACTCATTCAAACTTTATTTCGTAATATTGAACAGTATTGCAAAATTGCCCCACAAGATATTGAAATCACTATTTTTGAAACACCTAAAGAGAATTGGGGCATCCGTGGTCAAAACGCAGATGAAATGCGTCTAAACTATCAGGTTAACGTTTAAAAATTATCTGCATCATTGTCTGACAAAATTCATTTTTTTATGTGTGATAAGGCTTAACTCCACCATAAGTTCTGCTATGCTTAAAAAAATAATTTTGTCAGGATGATTCGCATGAGCGTGACACTCGGTACCCCACTTCAATCTTCTGCATTTAAAGTTTTATTGTTAGGTTCAGGAGAGCTTGGTAAAGAAGTTGTAATTTCCTTACAACGCCTTGGTGTTGAAGTACATGCAGCCGACCGTTATGATCACGCACCAGCTATGCAAGTTGCACATTTTTCTTATGTGTTAAACATGGCTGATCCAACTCAATTAAAACAACTCATTGAAAAAGTTAAACCGAATTTAATTGTTCCAGAAATTGAAGCAATTGCAACCGAGGTTTTGCTTGAAATTGAAGCAAATCAAACCGCTACTGTCATCCCTTCTGCTAAAGCAGTAAACCTGACCATGAACCGTGAAGGTATTCGCCGTCTTGCGGCTGAAGAACTGGGTTTGCCTACTTCTGCTTATCGCTTTGCTGACTCTTTAGAAAGTTTCCGCGCTGCTTGTGATGACATTGGTTATCCTAATTTTGTAAAACCAGTCATGTCTTCTTCTGGCAAAGGTCAGTCTCGTGTAAAAAGTTTCGATGAAGTCGATGCTGCTTGGGAATATGCGATGCAAGGTGGCCGTGTTAACCAAGGCACTGTCATTATTGAATCTCAAATTGATTTTGATTTTGAAATTACCTTACTTACTGTTCGTGCTAAAAATCCTGAAACTGGTGAAATTGAAACTCACTACTGTGACCCAATTGGCCACCGCCAAGATGCAGGCGATTATGTAGAAAGCTGGCAACCTCAACCCATGACTCCTGTTGCACTTGAAGAAGCAAAACGTATTGCAAATAAAGTGACAACAGCACTTGGTGGCTGTGGTATTTTTGGTGTAGAACTGTTTATTAAGGGTGATAAAGTTTGGTTCAGTGAAGTTTCACCTCGTCCACACGACACAGGACTTGTAACTTTAGCATCTCAGTATCAAAGTGAATTTGAACTGCATGCACGTGCCATTTTAGGTTTACCTGTAAACACAGCGCGTCACAGTGTTGCTGCAAGTGCCGTAATTTATGCTGGAGTAGACGCCAACAATTTAAGTTATAGCAATCTGAATGTAGCTTTAGCTCATCCAGACACAGACTTACGTTTGTTTGGTAAACCAGAAGGCTTCAAACGACGTCGTATGGGTGTTGCAACTGCTCGTGCTGAAAATACTGATCTTGCCCGTACTTTAGCGAAAGAAACTGCTGATCAAGTAATCGTTCAAACAAACTCTTAATTTTTATTTATTGGTAGACCCATTTTCATGATCAATACATCGCCACTGTTGAACTACGTCTCAAGTCATCATGATATTAAAGCCATTAATCAATGGCGAACGGATGTAGAAAAGCAGTTGCAGGATTCATATGAAAATGGGCAATCTATTCGTGAAATCATTAAAGCACGTTCAGATTTAGTTGATGAAGCGCTGATCTTTTTATGGAAACATGCTGAACTGGATCAGACAGGTCTAGGCCTTTTCGCTGTAGGTGGTTATGGACGCCGTGAAATGTTGCCCTATTCCGACGTCGATATCATGATTTTGTCAGAACATGAAATTACTGAAGAAAACGAAAAGCGAATTTCTACCTTTATTTCGTCATTATGGGATGTTGGAAACTTTAAACCTGGTATTAGTGTTCGAACTATTCAAAGCTGTGTTGAGCAGGCCGCTACTGATTTAACAGTTGCAACCACACTCATTGAAGCCCGTTTAATTACGGGTAACACTCAGCTTGCAAAATGGCCTCGTCGTATCGTCTCTCAGACTTGGACAGATAAAACCTTTTATGATGCGAAAATGGCAGAACAAGCCAAGCGCTACCATCAACATAACAACACAGAAAGTAACTTAGAGCCTGATATAAAAAATGCTCCGGGTGGTATTCGTGATATTAATCAGATCGGTTGGATTGCTAAACGTCATTTCCGCGTAAACCGTATCTATGATTTAGTACATTTAGGATTCATTTCAGAATTTGAATTAGCCGTTCTAGAAGAAGCTGAAAGTTTCCTTTGGGAAATTCGTCACCATTTGCATCGTTTAGCCAAACGTGATGAAAACCGTCTACTCTTTGACCACCAAAGGGAAATTGCCGCAAAGTTTGGATATGTGCGTCAAGAAGGCCAACCTGTCAATTATGGTGTTGAGCAGTTCATGAAGCGCTACTACCGTACTGCGCAACAGGTTTCGACACTCAATGAAATGTTACTCGCGTATTTTAGTGAGTCGGTCATCACACCTCGACTACCAAACTACGAACGCAAAATTGAAGTGATTAATGATCATTTTAAAATTGTCGATAACAAACTTGCCGTACAACATCATAAAATATTCGCAGAACATCCAAGCGCTATTTTAGAGTTGTTCTATATTTTAGCGAATCGACCAGATATCGAGGGTATTCGTGCTCGTACTTTGCGTTTACTGATTCTTGCAGCGAAAAGAATTAACCAAAGTTACCGTAATAATCCAGAAAACCAAGCGCTGTTTATGTCAATTATTCGCTCACCGTATCGCCTATACGATACATTGGTTGCGATGAAGCGTTATGGTGTTTTAGGAAACTATATTCCTGCTTTTGGGCAAATTATGGGGCTTATGCAATATGACCTGTTCCATATCTATACAGTCGATGCCCACACATTATTATTACTACGTAACTTAAACCGATTTAGAGAACCTGAATTCGCCAAAGAGTTCCCTGTGGTCAGTTCAGTTTTTCAGCGTCTTGCTCGCCAAGATATCGTCTTTATAGCGGCATTATTCCATGACATCGCCAAAGGTCGTGGTGGTGACCATAGTGAACTTGGTGCCGAAGATGCGATTGAGTTTGGCCGTGCACACGGATTTACAGAGCGTGAATGTAAATTAATCGCATGGCTTATTCAAAACCATTTACTCATGTCTTTGACAGCGCAGAAAAAAGATATTTCTGATCCTGATGTTGTGAAAGATTTTGCAGAAAAACTTGGCGATATGGAACATCTCGATTATCTGTACACTTTAACGGTGGCGGATATTAATGCGACAAATCCAAAACTTTGGAACACATGGCGCGCATCCCTCATGCGTCAACTTTATACGCATGCTCGTGACGTAATCCGTACTGGCTTAGGCCGCCCTGTTGATTACCAAATGCTGATTGAAGATACCAAATTTGCAGCAAGTGAATTACTGGTAAATAACTTCGCATTGGCAGATGTCGAAAAGGTATGGCAAGAACTTGGTGATGAATACTTCATTAAAGAATCTGCCGATGAAATCGCATGGCATACACAAGCAATTTTAAAACATGGTGATAATCCTGAACCATTAGTACTTTTACGTGCTCATCGTAAAGCTGCCCAAGATGCCGTTCAAATCTTTATTTATACACGTGATCAGCCAAACCTGTTTGCGACTACAGTTGCAGTGTTAGATCGCATGAATTTAGACGTTCAAGATGCAAAAATTATCACAGCAATTACTGCATTTAGCTTAGATACTTATGTTGTACTTGATCGTTTTGGTACATTGCTGACTGATCCTGAACGTGAAGAAACCGTTAAAACTGCATTAGTGAAGGCACTTAGCCAACCGGATCAATATCCGGGACTCATGCAACGCCGTATCCCGCGTCAATTGCGTCACTTTGATATTGAAAATACAGTCGACGTCACATTAAATGAAGCTTTACAGCAGAACATGGTCGAAATTTCAACACTTGACCATCCGGGCCTACTTGCACGTGTAGGTGGTTTATTTATGATGCAAGGTTTAGACATCCATTCAGCTCGAATCGCAACTTTAGGTGAACGTGCAGAAGATATTTTCTTTGTCACCAAAAAAGATGGAAAACCGCTAAATCATGAAGAGGTCAAACTCTTCTCGGAAAAACTGAAAGCTGCATTAGATGAAGCATCTAATCAAATTTGTCAGCACTGAAACTCAACTACTTGGTAACTGTTTAATGAACTCTAGCTTGTCGTTATTACATCCGTATCCGTTTGAAAAGTTAAACCAGCTTTTTAAGGATACTACTCCTGCTAATCTCCCATTGATTCCTCTATCAATTGGTGAACCTAAACACCCAGCACCAGAGTTTGTTAAACAGGCTATTATTGATAACTTCAACCATCTATCAACTTATCCAAACAGCAAAGGTTTACCTGAACTTCGCCAAAGCATTGCAAACTGGTTAACTCAGCGTTTTAAACTTAACAGCATTAGTGCTGAAAACCACATTTTGCCAGTGTCTGGTACGCGTGAAGGGATTTTCTCATTTGTTCAAGCTTTGATTAATCGTGAAGATGCACCATATGTGGTAATGCCTAACCCGTTTTATCAAATTTATGAAGGTGCAGCGTTACTTGCAGGTGCAAAGCCATATTTCATTAATTGCACAGAAGAAAACGGTTACTTAGGCGATTTTGATGCTGTGCCAGCCGAAGTGTGGGAAAAGACAGCCCTTCTTTTTGTATGTACTCCGGGTAATCCAACAGGTACAGTGCTTTCTAAAGAGCAATTTAAAAAGCTGATTGCTTTATCAGATCAATATAATTTTGTAATTGCTTCTGATGAATGCTATTCAGAGCTTTGGTTCGACCAAGCACCTACAGGTTTATTAGAAGTTTGTGCTGAACTTGGACGAGATGACTACAAAAACTGTATCGTATTCCACTCACTTTCAAAGCGTTCTAACTTACCGGGTCTACGCTCAGGTTTTGTAGCTGGTGATGCTGATTTATTAAAACCATATTTGCAATATCGTACCTATCACGGTGCGGCAATGCCAGTACAACACCAGCTTGCTTCAATTGCAGCATGGAATGATGAAGACCATGTTGAAGAAAACCGTAAGCAGTATCGTGCAAAATTTGACTTATTCCAATCTGAGCTAGGCCATTTACTACCATTACAAAAACCTGATGCTGGTTTTTACTACTGGTTAAAAGTAGATAATGATGAAACTTTTGCCAAAATGCTGATGGAAAAAGCACACATTAAAGTTTTACCAGGTCGCTATTTATCTCGTGATACTGAGCAAGGCAACCCAGGAGCTAACCATGTACGCATGGCTTTAGTGGCAGATTTAGCACAATGTGAAGAAGTAGTTAAACGCTTAAAAGCGATTCTTTAAGTCTCTTCTTACCAGTTGTATAGTCTTTTAACGATTAAGACTATACAACTGGGCTATACACTATTTATATGTAATTAAAAGCACAGCAAAAATAATAAAAGCAATACTAGAACAATAGTATAAACCTGTTGCAGAATGCTTGATTTTGTCTAAAACCCGCCCCTGAGCAAGTAATCCAACCAGCAAAATATTCCAAGCAAGAACAACACCAACCATCCATGTACTCATGAGCAGTTTTTGAATTAAGCTGAACTTATATTGAATAAGCAGCATCAAACTACTATAAAACATAATATTTTTTGGATTTAGAAGACTAGACTGCACACCTAACATTAAACTTTTAATTTTGTTCTGCTTAATATTGGCTTGATCAATTAAATTGTTTTTTTCAGTCGAGAATGATAAATCACTTGATCTAGCAGCGTTAAAGCAAAGAAAACTCAAATATACCAGATAAGCCGCACCAAGCCATTTAAAAAGTGTAAGGAGGCCACTGCTCAAATCTCCAAGCAACATAAAACCAAACAAACAAGCGGCTAAAATTAATGCATTCCCTAAAGTGATTCCTAAAATAACTCCATAAGTATAATGGCGTCCTTTTTGCAAAAGGCTCGTGAGAATAAGAAAGAAATCTGGTCCCGGTGATAACAGTGCTAAAAAATGAGTAAATGCAATAACTAAAAAAACGTCCATAACAGCTTCATCTATAAAACAGTATGGAAAATCTTAAAAATAGGAACTTATTATTTCTTGTAAATTATTGCGCGACTGCAAGTTGAAACTGTCGAGGAGTAACTCCTGTATGGGCTTTAAATGCTTTATGAAAATGACTTTGATCACTAAAGCCTAAATTAACAGCCAACTCTACGAGTGAAATCCCCTGTTTAAGGAGTTCCCGAGCTTGGTTAATCTTTAAATTAATTTGAAATGCATGTGGAGTTAGACCGACATTTGCTTTAAATAGCCGAATGATTGCATAACGACTCAGGCCAACCTGCTGTGCAAGTTCTTCAAGAGAAATAAAATTCTCAGAAGAAGTAACGACCTCAACTAAATCTAGAAAATCTTTATATAGGTACTGCGGTTTTTGTATTTCTTCTAAAATAAAATGCGGCAACAACAAGCCCATAAGACAATCAACAAGTGATTGTTCCTTTTCAAGAATTAGCTTTTGTTCATCAAAAAGCGCATCATTCATTTCAGTAAAAGCTTTATAGAAAGTTTCATCCCTTATGATGAGAGGCTTATGTTGAGGTAGATGCAAATCAAAGCCTTGCTGTTGAAATTCAGAATACAACTGACTTAACCACATTATATCCAGATGCAACATTTGATAACTCCAAGCCTCATTTGGCTTAGGGTTACAAGAATGTTCAATATGGGCAGGTACAATAACTAAAGTACCCGTCGAGATCTCTTGAGCAGTACCAAAAGAACTTTGAAAAATGCTATTCCCCTCGTCTACCGCACCAATTGAAAATGTTGGATGGCTATGAGACTTATAACATGTCCGGCTACGACACGACTTTCGAGTTTCAACATAGGGCATTCGCCGATCTTGCCAAAACTCGAAAGTTTGAGGAATAGCATTCATTAAATTAATTAGCCTGCTAATGCTTTTTCAATATCAGCTTCTAAAGCTTCAGGTTTAGTCGTAGGTGCATAACGATTCAAAACTGAACCATCTTTACCGACCAGAAACTTGGTAAAGTTCCATTTAATCGTACTACTGCCTAAAATCCCTTTAGCTTCACGTGTTAAATATCTAAAAATTACATGCGCTTCAGGCCCTTTTACATCGACTTTCGCAAACATAGGGAACTTAACTCCATAGTTTCGCTGGCAGAAAGCCCCAATCTCTTTATTATTTCCTGGATCTTGCCCACCAAACTGGTTGCAGGGAAAACCTAAAACTTCTAAACCTTGATCTTTATATTTTTCATAAAGTTTTTCGAGGCCAGCAAACTGTGGAGTAAAACCACATTTACTGGCGGTATTTACAATTAATAAAACTTTACCTTTGTAATCAGCAAATTGCTTAATATCACCTTCTAACAATTCAGCTTCAAACTGATAAATGTTACTCATGGATAAGTTTCCTCGTCATTTTTTTCTTGTGTTTTAAGTTGTAATGATGCCGAGTTCACACAATAGCGTAAACCTGTCGGCTGTGGTCCATCTTCAAAAACATGCCCAAGATGAGCTTCGCAATCATGACAAACAATTTCTGTTCTGACCATACCATGCGTTAAATCTTCATGTTCTTCAATTACTGTTCCATTCACTGGACGAAAGAAACTTGGCCAACCGCAACCACTATCATATTTTGCATCTGACGAGAACAATTCAGCGCCACAGCAACGACAAACATAGGTACCATGTTGCTTAGTGTTCCAGTATTGCCCCGTAAATGCTGGTTCAGTGCCCTTTTGTCGTGTTATCCGATATTCTTCTGGTGATAACTCTCTTTGCCATTCCCGGTCTGTTTTATTAACTTTTCCCATGACATGCACCTTTTATTCTGATGTAAACATAAATTGATAATCGTGTTTTATATTTACGCCATTCGTCAAAAAAACACTAGTCTCTGAACGTAAAATTTGTTGGAATTTAATCATCTAAGTAGCAGCAAGCAAAAAGTAAGCAAATTACAAAAACAAAAGTAAGCAAAATTATGTTTTATTTCCTTCCAAGGAAGCAAAGATGGTGCTATTCTTGTTTGGCACGGTTGTATAGGACAAAACATGTCTCAGAAAAAAAGTGTGCTTTTCCAGCAACTATTACCAGTTATCAAACAGTATCAGCAATCGGGTTTTACCCACGAAAGAATTGTTGAATTACTAAAAGATCAACATGATCTAAATTTGGTAACAGTTAAAACATTTAAAAGTTATTTATACCGATATGCAAAAGTGAATCCAGCTATGTCTAAAAATACTGCTACTCTCCAATCCATGCCAACTTCTCGGGAAATTAAGAAATCATCGAAGCTTGAGCATGTTTGCTATGACATTCGCGGGCCTGTATTACGAGCCGCCAATGAAATGGAAGAGCAAGGACATAAAATCATTAAGCTAAATATCGGCAACCCTGCTCCATTTGGTTTTGAAGCACCACAAGAAATTATTAATGACGTTGCTTTAAACCTACCAAATGCAATTGGCTATGTTGATTCGAAAGGCATCTTTCCAGCACGTAAAGCGATATGCCAGTACTACCAACAAAAAGGCATCCTAAATATGCACGTAAATGACGTGTATATTGGTAACGGCGTATCTGAACTCATTGTAATGGCGATGCAAGGCTTACTTGATGATGGCGATGAAATGCTCATTCCAATGCCAGATTATCCGCTTTGGACAGCAGCCGTTAATCTTTCGGGTGGTACTGCCATTCACTATAAATGTGATGAAGAAAATAGCTGGTATCCAGATATTGCTGACATTGAAAGTAAAATTACTTCAAATACACGTGGTATTGTGATTATTAACCCAAATAATCCAACTGGTTCAGTATATCCGCGCCACGTGCTTGAACAAATTGTGGCTCTTGCCAAGAAATACGATCTCATTCTATTTGCTGACGAAATTTACGACAAAATTGTTTATGACGGAATTGAGCACGTTTCAGTTGCCTCTTTAGCTGGCGATCAGCTATGTATTTCATTCAATGGTTTATCAAAAGCTTATCGTATTGCGGGTTTCCGTTCAGGATGGATGGCAATTACGGGCGATAAAAGCCGTGCGGCAGACTATATTGAAGGCTTAGATATGTTGGCGTCTATGCGTCTATGCGCAAACGTACAAGCCCAATATGCAATCCAAACGGCGCTTGGTGGTTATCAGTCTATTAATGACTTAATCCGTCCGGGTGGCCGCCTCTATGAACAGCGCAATATCGCTTGGGAAATGTTAAATGAAATCCCAGGTGTAAGCTGTGTTAAACCAGAAGGTGCAATGTATTGCTTCCCACGACTTGATCCTAATATTTACCCAATCGAAGACGATGAAAAGTTAATGTTAGATTTACTTCGTGCCGAAAAAGTACTTTTAGTGCAAGGAACAGGCTTTAACTGGCCAACTCCAGACCATTTCCGTGTTGTTTTCTTACCAGCAGAAAATGAATTACGTGAAGCAATTGGTCGTTTAGGTCGTTTCTTAGCCAATCGCCGTTAAAAAAATGCATAATCAAAAAGGCATCTTAAATTAGATGCCTTTTTCATTTTTATATGATCCATACATATATTTAAAAATACATAAGACCCAATTTAAATATCATTAAAAACCGACACAATATTTTGATTTTCATTAATTTTTAATAAATTTAATTTATATTATTTTCCAATCGAAAATAAACTTACATTTTTTACCATTCGATTAAATTATTATAATTTTCCTCATTTTCCATTTTAGCTATTATGCAAAAAATGCATGAGTTGATATTTTTTTGCATTTCACACTGTTTCAAAATAGAGCAACAATCCCTTTCCATAACAACATCATCATATTCGATTCGGTTAACACTGATGCAGATTTAGGAAGATGAAATCAGTTAAAGGATCGAACTGAACTTACAAGGAAAGCTTTTCAATCATCTCTAGCCCATCTAAAAGATGATTGAACCCAAAGGATAGAGGTTCATATGAAGCAAAAGAAATTGCTCAAGTATATTGTGGTTGCCATTTTATTCGGAGTATTGACGGGTTGGATCTGTCACCACTTCTTTAATGAAGGTGATCAACTGAAGCAAATCGCTTCTTATTTTAATATCATCACAGATATATTTTTACGTCTTATCAAAATGATTATTGCTCCATTGGTATTTGCCACAATTGTTTCTGGCATTGTTTCAATGGGTAAATCGACTTCAATTGGTAGCATTACACTCAAGTCAATGACTTGGTTCATTACTGCTTCCTTTGTCTCACTAGCCATCGGTATGGGCTTGGCCAATTTTTTCCAACCTGGCGCAGCACTAAATTTAGTATTACCGACAGCTCAAGAACTCAGTAGCGCTTCTCTCCCAGCGACTACTGGCTTTACACTACAGTCATTTATAAGCCACGTATTCCCGCGCAGTATTGCTGAGGCGATGGCTAATAATGACATTTTACAAGTACTTGTTTTTGCAATTTTCTTTGGCTCAGCTTTAGCTTTTGTTAATCAAGGCAAAGAACAAGACTCGGTTATTATTCGCTTGACCGAAGAACTTAGCAAAATCATGTTCCGCATTACTGATTACGTCATGAAATTTGCACCTGTCGCAGTGTTTGCAGCAATTGCATCTGCAATTACTGTACAAGGCTTAGGCTTAATTGTTGACTACGGTATTTTAATTGCAGAGTTCTACTTCGGCCTTTTATTACTCTGGGTTATTTTATTCTCGGTAGGTGCGATCGTACTCAAAAAGGATATCTTCCGTTTAGGCAAATTAATTCGTGAACCTGTAACCCTTGCTTTTGCTACAGCTTCGAGCGAATCAGCTTATCCAAAAGTTATGGATGCCCTAAATAAATTTGGTGTACCAAAGAAAGTGACAAGCTTCGTTTTACCTTTAGGTTATTCATTTAACCTAGATGGTTCAATGATGTACACCACCTTTGCAGTACTCTTTATTGCACAGGCCTACCATATTGACCTTAGCTTTACTCAACAAATCTTGATTTTGTTGACTCTTATGGTGACAAGTAAAGGTATTGCTGGTGTTTCAAGAGCTTCTATTGTCGTAATTTCTGCAACACTAACCATGTTCCATTTACCTGAAGCCGGCATTTTATTATTGCTCGGAATTGACCAATTCCTTGATATGGGCCGTACTGCAACAAATGTAGTCGGTAATAGCATTGCAACAGCTGTAGTGGCTAAACTTGAAGGTGAAAAAGTAGCTGATACTGAAGAATTACCAGAGACAGTATTAATTAAATCAACTCAAGAACAAACGACTGCTTAAGTCTATATTTTCTCCCACTCTCCCAATTTCAGAGCAATTTTATATGACCTTATAAAATTGCTCTTTTTTTTGCTCTAAAATTTAACAGTAGAAACTCACGGGTATTTTCATATTAAATAAAGGTAGAAAAATTAGATTCCAATCACTATTAAATTTATTAAGAGCAAACCTTAAAAACAGAATATAAACCAATCAATCAACTTTTATTTTAAAAAAAACATAGATCAAATGCTTATTTTTTAGTTCACTTTTAAATTCATTATTTTCATTAAACAACTGAATTTATTATTGAGTTTGCCTATATAACTTTCAATACTATTGAAACAATTAAAGTTATCAATAAAAAACAACAACATAAAATTATCATTTGTTAAATAAGTCTTTGAATTATTCTATTATTTTTTATTTTTATATCATCAAAAATTTCATTTGTATTCTTTATATAAAAATTAAAAAAATAGAGATAAATTAGAAAAACTTAATAGATTTTTTATTTTTTTCATGATAT
Organism: Acinetobacter sp. WA-87; assembly: GCF_039938935.1. Lineage (NCBI taxonomy): Bacteria > Pseudomonadati > Pseudomonadota > Gammaproteobacteria > Moraxellales > Moraxellaceae > Acinetobacter > Acinetobacter sp. WA-87. Next base: position 621,750 of record NZ_JBDUVF010000001.1, read on the forward strand.
TTATTAGCACTGAATAAAAGCAATGACTAAATGATTGTTGTCGAAACAAAATGATATTCAGGGATGCTTTTTATTCAGACAAGTTACGAATATGTTTTACATGGTATGTATTTTGCTTAGGACAAGCAGGCGTATTCGGCAAACTTTTACTTCGTCACTTCATAAGGATATTTTCGATGTTGACTAAAACTGTTAAATCTTTCGGTTTAGCTATGGGCTTATTGGCCTGCTCTCTCCCACTTTACGCAAAAAACAATGTTGTTGTCGTTGCTACTGGCGGTACAATCGCTGGTGCTGGTGCAAGCTCAGCAAATAGTGCAACTTACACAGCAGCAAAAGTTCCAGTTGATGCTCTAATCAATGCAGTTCCACAAATCAAAGATTTGGCAAATGTAAGCGGTATTCAAGCATTACAGATCGCTTCTGAAAGTATTACTGACAAGGAATTATTACAAATTGCTCGTCAAGTAAATGAACTTGTTAAAAAGCCATCTGTGAATGGTGTCGTAATCACTCACGGTACAGATACTTTAGAAGAAACAGCATTTTTCTTAAATCTTGTTGTTCATACTGACAAACCAATCGTTGTTGTTGGTTCAATGCGTCCTTCAACTGCACTTTCAGCAGATGGACCACTTAACCTTTATAGCGCAGTTGCTTTAGCAGCTTCTGACGAAGCAAAAAACAAAGGCGTTATGGTTCTTATGAACGACTCTATTTTTGCTGCACGTGATGTAACTAAAGGTATTAACATTCATACAAATGCTTTTGTTAGCCAATGGGGCGCTTTAGGTACATTAGTTGAAGGTAAACCATACTGGTTCAGACAGTCTGTTAAACGTTTTACAAATGCTTCAGAATTTAATATTGAAAATATTAAAGGTGATGCACTTCCAATGGTACAAATCGTTTACGGTTCAGATTCTATGCTTCCTGATGCTTATGAAGCATATGCAAAAGCTGGCGCTAAAGCGATTATCCATGCGGGTACAGGTAACGGTTCTGTTGCGAACTATATCGTTCCAACTTTACAAAAACTTCATGATAAAGACGGTATTCAAATTATCCGTTCATCACGTGTACCACAAGGTTTCGTATTACGTAATGCTGAACAACCTGACGATAAATATGGTTGGGTAGCTGCTCATGACTTAAACCCACAAAAAGCACGTCTTCTTGCAGCTTTAGCTCTTACTAAGACGAATGATGCTAAAGAAATTCAACGTATGTTCTGGCAGTACTAAGTTTTTCAACCAGTCCAAATCCGTTTGGGCTGGTTCTTTTCTTCTCTTGTATTTTCACTCGATAAAATAACTAAAATCTTTGATCAATCTTTCATTTTAATATTCTAAACATTTGCTTAAATACTAAAATCCTAAACAGTTTGCCAAAATATTAAGCATTTCCTTTGAACTTTGCATGCTAAACTATGCTGCGGTCGTATTAAGGATTGGTTTATGCAGTTTGTTCATCTCGGTATTTATACAGAATTTTCGATTACAGAGTCGATTGTTCGCATACCCGACTTGGTCAAGGCTGCTGTAAAGGATGAAATGCCTGCACTGGCTCTTACAGACTTATCTAACCTTCACGCTGCCGTAAAGTTTTATAACTCTTGCCTTAAAAAAGGTATTAAACCTATTTTAGGTAGTACCATCCGTCTTAATGATGCTCAGCATCGTGTAACTTTACTTGCAATGAGTAATGTTGGCTGGAAAGGCCTGACCGAAATCGTTTCACGCGGTTTTATTGAAGGTCAACAACTTAGTATCCCTTGTGTACAAAAAGAATGGGTACTTGAACAGCATCAAGATATTATTGTTCTGCTAGGTCAACACAGTGATGTTGGTCAAATGCTTTGCTCATCTAACCCACAAAAAGCTGAACCTTTACTTGAAGAGTGGATTGAAAAGTTTGGTAATCGTGTTTATCTTGCTTTAACACGTACTGATCGTCCTGGTGAAGAAGACTTTATTCAAGAAGCAGCAAAACTTGCTGCCAAATATAATGTTGGTGTAGTGGCACACAATGATGTGCACTTTGTAGAAAAAGAAGATTTTGAGGCACATGAAGCACGTGTTTGTATTGCTGATGGTTATGTATTAGCAGATGATCGTCGTCCACGCTTATATAGTCCTGAACAGCATTTTAAAACCTCCGATGAAATGATCGAATTGTTTTCTGATATCCCAAGTGCTATCGAAAACACCTACAATATTGCAAAACGCTGTAATGTTAGCCTAAAACTTGGCACCTACTTTTTACCTGATTACCCAATTCCAGATGGATTTACCATCGACACTTACTTTGAGCATTTGTCAAAAGTAGGTTTAGAAGAACGCTTAGATTATCTGTATCCTGTTGAAAAACGTGGCGAAGACTGGCCAGAAATTCGTAAACCTTATGATGAACGAATTGATTATGAAGTTGGAATTATCCTTAAGATGGGATTCCCTGGTTACTTCTTGATCGTAATGGACTTTATCCAGTGGGCTAAAAATAATGGCGTTCCTGTTGGTCCTGGCCGTGGTTCAGGTGCAGGTTCATTAGTAGCCTATAGCTTAAAAATTACTGACCTTGACCCACTTCGTTATGACTTGCTTTTCGAACGTTTCTTAAACCCAGAACGTGTATCGATGCCCGACTTTGACGTCGATTTCTGTATCGCAGGTCGTGACCGTGTTATTGATTATGTATCACGTACCTATGGTCGTGAAGCAGTTTCGCAAATTGCAACTTTCGGTACAATGGCTGCAAAAGGTGCGATTCGTGACGTTGCACGTGTTTTGGGTAAATCTTACGGTTTAGCTGATCGTATTTCAAAAATGGTGCCGACTAAGCCACTTGGTGTAGATTTGGCAACTGCTATTGAGATGGAACCTCAGCTTAAAGATATCGTCACTAACCCATCTAACCCCGATAATGATGATGCCAGTGAAATCTGGGAAATGGCATTAAAATTAGAAGGTATCACTCGAAATACTGGTAAACATGCCGGTGGTGTTGTTATTGCACCCGGTAAGATTACCGATTTCTCGGCTGTACTTTGTGATGAAGACGGAACCAGCCGTGTTGCACAATACGATAAAGACGATGTAGAAGCTGCTGGTCTGGTAAAATTTGACTTCTTGGGTTTACGTAACTTAACCGTTATTGAAGATGCTATTCAAAATATTAATAAAAATCGCGATAGCAATGACCCTCTAAACATATCTCACGTCCCACTCGACGATGCTAAAGCATATTCTGTGTTTGCTGATGCAAATACAACAGCGGTATTCCAGTTTGAATCCGTCGGCATGAAACGGATGCTTAAAGAGGCACGTCCAAGCAAATTCGAAGAAATTATTGCGTTCGTATCTTTGTATCGTCCGGGCCCAATGGATCTGATTCCTGACTTTATTCATCGTATGCATGGTGGGGATTTTGAATATCTTCATCCTTTGCTTGAAGGCGTATTAGAGCCAACCTACGGGATTATGGTTTATCAGGAACAGGTAATGCAAACTGCACAGATTTGTGCGGGTTATACGCTCGGTGGCGCTGACTTACTTCGCCGTGCAATGGGTAAAAAGAAACCTGAAGAAATGGTGAAACAACGCCAAATCTTCCTTGAAGGTGCTGGACAAAAAGGTATTGATGAAAGCACCGCCAACCATATCTTTGACTATATGGAAAAGTTCGCGGGCTATGGTTTCAACAAATCACATGCGGCTGCTTATGCTCTTGTTGCATACCATACAGCATGGTTAAAAGCTCATTATCCTGCTGAATTTATGGCAGCGGTAATGTCATCGGAAATGCAGAACACTGACAGCGTCGTATTTTTGATTGATGACTGTCGAAATAATGGACTCGAAGTTCTACCTCCGTCAGTTAACATGTCGACTTATCATTTCCATGCCAGTGATGATAAAACCATCGTTTATGGTTTAGGTGCAATTAAAGGTGTTGGTGAACAGGCAATGCAGTCTGTTATTGACTCACGCCGTCAACAAGGGCCTTATACAGACCTATTCGACTTCTGCCACCGTATTGATTTGAAAAAAATCAATAAACGAACCTTAGAAGCGCTTATCCGTGCTGGTGCACTAGATTGCTTAGGTATTGAACGTTCTAGTTTAATGGCTCAACTGCCAGAAGCAGTACAAGCAGCCGAACAAGCACGTAGTAACCGTGAAAGCGGGATTATGGACTTATTTGGTGAAGTTGAAGAAGTTCAGCGTAAACCCGCTAAGCCAGTTAAACCATGGAGTGATGAAGTTCGTCTTAAAGGCGAAAAAGATACCCTTGGTTTGTATTTAACAGGTCACCCTATTGATGTTTACCGTCAAGAACTCAAAGCGTTTATTCCAGCAAAACTTAATGAAATTACTGCGACTCGTCGTGGGGTAACAACTGTTTATGCGGGTCTGGTTCTGGATGTAGCCAACTTCCCAAATCGCGTGGTTATTGTGCTAGACGATGGTACAGCACGTATTGAAGTCAGTTGTAATCATGAACGCTTCCAACGCTTTAAAGATATCATACAAGTTGAACATGTAGTTGTCTTTGAAGGCGAGATTTATGAGCGTGAAGGCTTTGATCGTCCAATGGGCCGTTTAAACAAAGCCTTTAACTTAAATGAAATTAGACAAAAACGAGCCAATAGCATTCAAATCAAGTTAACCAATGATTTAATGCAACCAAGTTTGGCAAAAGATCTACAAAATATCTTATTGCCTTATTGCAATGTTGATATGCATCAGCATATTGCACTAAATTTACACCTTGACCAACCATATGCTCAGGCCGAGCTTCAACTTGGCCCACAATGGAAAGTCGCTCCTTTAGATGAACTTCTAGCCAAGCTAAGAGATTACTTTGGTAAAGATAATATTCATGTTGAATATCAGGTAAAATCTAAGGCAGCTAAAGCAGCAGACCCTGTTCGTCCGCAACCTGTTGCCTCACCTCCTGTGGACATGACTATTGATGATGCATTGGATTCATACCAAAGCGAAGTTTCTCAATATTCGTAATTTCTGGAAATCTTATGAGTTTGTTTGACGACACCGCTGTGTCAAAACAATTAGCACAAGTGCGTATTGTGATGGTCAATACCACTTTACCTGCTAATATTGGCAGTGCTTTACGCGCAATGAAAACAATGGGCTTAAGTAAGTTGGTTCTTGTTTCACCAAAGACCTATCCACATCCAGATATTCTAGCGCTTGCTGCTGGTGCACAAGATTTATTAGAACAAGTCGAAATTGTTGAAACGCTCGAAGACGCGATTAAAGATTGTCATTTAGTTTTTGGAACCAGTGCTCGAAGTCGTACTATTCCATGGCCATTGCTTGATGTACGCCCTGCTTCAAAAGAAGCAATTAAGGCTGCTTCGCAAGGCCAACAAATTGCAATTGTTTTTGGACGTGAAGACCGCGGCTTAACCAATGAAGAATTAGCTTTAGCAAACTATCACCTTACTATTCCTGTAAATTCGGATTATGGTGTACTGAACGTTGCCCAAGCGATTCAAGTTGTATGTTATGAACTTCGCATGTCGGTATTAGAGCAAAAAGAATCTGTTTCTGATGATGGACAAATGCCACTTGCACAAGGTCAAAGCATGCAGTGGGATGAGCCTTTAGTCACTCAGCAGCAAATGGAAGAGTTTTATCCTCATTTGGAAAAAATGCTGACTGAAATTGAATTTTTAGATCCAGAAAATCCACGTTTATTACCTTTACGCTTGCGTCGTTTATTTGGTCGTATACAATTAGATCGTATGGAATATCATTTACTTCGCGGTATTTTTAGTCGAGTTCAAGCCCTCACAAGCGGCAAATGGAAAAAAGCATCATCGGACAAGGAGGATCAATCCAATGCTTAAACAGCTTAAAGAAGATATACAGGCTGTCTTCGCGCGAGATCCTGCTGCACGAAATACGCTCGAAGTACTTACTAATTATCCTGGTATTCATGCCCTAGTTTTGCATAGACTTGCACATGAACTTTGGAAAAAAGATTGCAAAGGAACTGCCCGCTTTGTATCAACATTTAGTCGTTTTGCAACAGGAATTGAGATTCACCCTGGTGCAAAGATCGGCAAACGTTTTTTTATCGATCATGGTATGGGTGTTGTGATTGGTGAAACTGCCGAAATTGGTGATGACGTTACGCTATATCATGGAGTTACCCTAGGCGGTACGACATGGAAAAAAGGTAAACGTCACCCAACTCTAGAAGATGGTGTAGTCGTTGGTGCTGGTGCAAAAATTTTAGGACCTTTTACAGTTGGTAAAGGCGCTAAAGTGGGTTCAAATGCTGTGGTGACAAAAGCTGTTCCAGCTGGTGTAACAGCCGTTGGTAATCCTGCGCGCTATATTTATAAAGATGCCGATAAAACCAAAGATCAAGATGAAGCACGCCGCCGTGATTATGCTCAGAGTATTGGTTTTGCTCCGTATGCGACCACTGCTGATCAATCTGATCCGATTTTAGAAGGAATGCGAGTTTTACTTGATCGTATTCAACACAACGAAACACGTATGAATAATTTGTGTCAACGCTTATCCGAACTTGACCCAACTTTCAAAAAAGAAAGCCAAGATGAACAACCTTTTAGCGATGAAGAGCTAAAAATTCTTGAAGAAGTTCGTCGTGAATGCGGTGCGCAAAACAAGACATCAAAAACGTAATATTCTTGATTCATAATGTAACACGCTTACCCTTGCATGTCGGTTTAGGTTTTCCTAGACTTAGCTGTACCAAATCTGACTTTACTAAAATGAACGGAAGATCCTATGAATTTAAAGCCATTGGCGTATTTACTCCTTGCAACTTCTAGTTTAACAGCGTGTACAATGGCGCCTGTAAAAGAACAAAAAAATGAACCTTTTGTTTTCAAGGAACCTGACCTTACTCCTCCATTTTATGCTTTAAACCCATTCAATTATGATGCTCCGCCAGCATTTGAAGTTGCTTTAAAAGATGCTGCTGCTCAGCCTGTAACAAAAATGGTGGTAACTCGTCAGGATGATCCAACTAAATCGCTTACTTTAGATACAAACAAACTGATTGTACCTACAATTAATAGTTCACAACGTTCAGTGAAGTACGCAGTTTTAGCTGGCGATAATGAAATTGATGTGACAGAAATTGACGACTTCTTACAGCTTGTAGAAGGTAAAGCTCGTCACTACCCGCCTCGCTTTACAGATCGTCAGGAACGTAAAGGTTTTGAAAGCAAACTTAAAGAAGTGACTCAGCGCTTAGATACTTTAGCTGCTAATCCAAATGCTTCATTTGATATTTTAATTCGAGCATTCAAAGCAAGCGTACTTGCACGTAATTTAGATTTAGGTACTGTTCACACAACTAAATCTTTAGAATATGCTCAAAGACTTTTAAAAATTAGCCCAGACGATCCAGAAACGAATTTCTGGTTTGGTTTTGGTTTATCTGAAGGTGGTGGTCAGCGTGAAGCCATTCCATATTTAGACAAAGCCATTAAAGGCAATGTTCAAGAAGCATATTTAGCCGCTGCAAATAACTATATTGCAATGGAACAAAAGAAAAATGCGATTCAGACTTTAAAAAATTATAAAGTTAAATACCCTGATGAAGCTGAAGTGGCTGACCGTTTAATTCAAGAAATTGAAAAACAAGGTCGTTGGAATGTATGGCAAGTTTTAACAAACCCAGCCATGGCACCAGCTACGCCTGCAAAACCTGCAAAACCTGCAAAAAAATAAGTTTAAACTTTAAAAAAGGGCTGATTTGACAGCCCTTTTTTATATTTGATCAATTGAAAAAAACTTTAAAATTTGTATGATCGGCATATTACTGATCCACATATTTGACCATAATGTTTGTTAGAAAAAGAAATTCAGCGCTCTTCACGGTCATACTCCTCGGTTCAATTCTGAGTGGATGTCAGGTGGTCAATGTTAAGCAACAAGCTCTCAACGTGACTATTGCAAATGAACGTAATAGTATTCTTACCCAAGATAAACTGAGTGAAGCAAGTCTTAACGTTTTGTCTATGTCAGGACAAGAGGCCAAAACCTGTACAGACTCCCCTGACACCTGTGTAAATCAACTCAAAAACCTTCCTCAAATTTTAGACGAACAGCTTTTATCTACTGCGAGCGAAATGTATCTCGCAAAAGCGATGGCTTTATCAGATTCTTCCGAGTGTAAAATTAGTCGATTCACTAAACACAAAGCGACTGATGAACAAAAAGCGATTCAGAATAAATATGACGATTGCTTAGACCAACAATTAACCTTTCTCGATAAGAGCATTCGTTATAGCTATGCCTATCTGTTTTCAACAAAACGTCAGCCGACCGACCGTATTTTTGATAACAGACAAGTTCAAATACGCGACTTCTATAATCAAGCAATTGCCAAAATGGTCAGTGTGTATGATTTGAGATACCCGCAAAAAAATGTGGTAGAGCCGCAAATTCATATTGGCAAGAGTGTTTATTCAATTGACTTTGAGTTTCATAGACAATTATCAGGCCAAAAATTAGAGAAATTAATTTCAAGCTATAACTTAAATTTCTCGGGTTTAAGAACAATTAACCGTCGTGATGGTTTCGGTTCTGAGTTTGTCGCCGTTTTTCCGAGCTCAGGAAAAGAAGATATTAATGAATATATTTTAGATCCACTTAATTACAGCTATAAAAATGGTGTGAATCCGAATATTCACCATGCACGTTATTTAGCTGCAACGATTGTGGCTGAGCCTAAAAATGCCAAAACTGTTCAAGACATTATAAATAACCCAGAATTTGTAATTCGAGTTTATGATCCTTATCGCACCGATAATATTAATGTCGCAGGTAAGCAATACCCTCTAGCTGCGAACTTCTCTGCACCTTATGGTTTATGGCTAGCTGAAAATAACTTAGGCGTAGCGGCTTATTTAAGCCTGATTGATCGTGATCAGCATTTAACCATGCCACATTTATATATGCTCGAACCTTATAATCCAAACAAAAAAATTATTGTGTTGGTACATGGTTTGGCAAGTAGCCCCGAGGCATGGATTGCTCTCACCAACGATGTTATGGGCGATACGGTTTTAAGAGACAATTACCAAGTTTGGCAAGTTTTCTATTCGACCAATATGCCAATTTTGGAAAGTCGCTTCCAAATTTATGCACTGCTTAAACAAGCGTTTAGTTCGCTAAACCCAAGTGACCCTGCTGCACACGATGCTGTGCTTGTAGGTCATAGTATGGGCGGTATTATTAGCCGTTTACTGGTCAGTGATGGTGATATTACTCAACCAGCCTTAAAACTGATGACTGTACGTCAACAGAACCGTTTCAAGAAACACCCTATGGTAACTGAGCGATTGCAAATGCATTCAATTGGAAACTTTGATCGCGCAATTTTCTTGGCATCACCTCACAGAGGTACAGATTACGCTGATCGATGGTTTACGTTAGCTGCTCGTAAAATTATTCGTTTGCCGGGAGCTTTTTTATCTGCTGTAGCGACATCATTAACCACAGAAAATCTAGATGTTAAAGATTTCTTAAATAACATAGATAATGGTCTGATTCAAAATGGACCAAGTGACTTAAGCCATCAATCTAAATTTATGGAACTCACGGAAAATATTAATCCACATCAAGGATTAGTCTTCCACTCAATTATGGGTAACATTACCAAGAGCGATGATCCTAATGTGATTACCGATGGTATTGTTCCTTATAAGAGCGCTCACTTAGAGGGTGCAAAGTCTGAGAAAGTACTTCCTGGTGGGCATTCAATCCAGCTCACACCACAAGCGGTATTAGAATTGCGTCGTATTTTACGAGAGCATTTAGTTGAACATGGTTTGTATAAACCATAAAAATAAAAAGAGCCAAAGGATATCCTTTGGCTCTTTTGTTTTAGACTAGATTTTACTGCCCCGAACGAATGATGTAATCAAACGCAGAGAGCGAAGCTTTAGCGCCTTCACCTGTGGCAATAATGATTTGCTTGTAAGGCACAGTGGTACAGTCACCCGCAGCAAACACACCTTGTACATTGGTTTCGTTGCGGTCATTCACAATGATCTCACCACGGTTGGTTAATTCAACTTCACTGTCTTTTAAGAAGTCAGTGTTTGGTAATAAACCAATCTGTACAAAGATCCCTGCCAGTTCCACTACATGCTCTTCATCAGTGGCACGGTCTTTATATTTAAGACCAGTCACTTGTGAGCCGTCGCCTAACACTTCTGTACTTAAGGCATTCATAATCACAGTTGTGTTTGGCAAGCTATGCAGTTTGTTTTGCAAGACTTGGTCTGCACGAAGTTTAGTATCGAACTCAACCAGAGTTACATGCTCAACAATCCCTGCAAGGTCAATTGCAGCTTCAACACCTGAGTTACCACCACCAATCACGGCAACCCGTTTGCCTTTGAACAATGGACCATCACAGTGTGGGCAGTACGCAACACCACGGGTACGGTATTCAGCTTCACCCGGTACATTCATTTCTCTCCAACGTGCTCCTGTAGAAAGGATCACGGTCTTCGATTCAAGTTTGGCACCGTTTTCAAGTTCAACTGCAACCAGACCATTTTCAGTTTGGTTGGCCCCTGTGATTTTGCTAACACGTTGCAGGTTCATGATATCCACATCATATTCACGAACGTGTGCTTCCATCTCGGCAGCAAACTTAGGACCTTGAGTCTTTTGCACAGATGTGAAGTTTTCAATGTCCATGGTATCCATCACCTGACCACCGAAGCGTTCAGCTACGATACCAGTGTTAATACCTTTACGTGCTGCATAGATTGCTGCTGTTGCACCCGCAGGCCCACCACCAATCACCAATACATCAAAAGCATCTTTGGCATTGAGTGCTGCTGCATCTTTTTCAGCTGAGTTGGTGTCAAGTTTTGCCAAAATCTCTTCAAGGGTCATGCGACCTTGACCAATGTGCTCGTTGTCTTGGAACACCATTGGTACAGCCATGATTTTGCGTTGTTCAACTTCGTCTTGGAAGAATGAACCGTCAATCATGGTTGCTGTGGTGTTCGGGTTATAAATCGCGATCAGGTTAAGCGCCTGTACCACGTCCGGACAGTTATGACAGCTTAAGGATACAAACACATCAAAGTTGGCTTTGAGGTTTAGGCCTTTAATTTGGTTGAGCACTTCATCAGAAACTTTAGGGGTATAACCAGAGACTTGTAACAGCGCCAAGATCAAAGATGTAAACTCATGGCCCATTGGTAAGCCTGCAAAGAACACTCGAGGCTGTTCACCTGCTTTAGCCACACCAAAGCTTGGACGACGTGTATTGTTGCCATCAAAACGGGCAGTCACCTTGTCAGAAAGCTCAGCGATTTCTGTCACCAGTTCTTTAATTTGAGCAGCTTTATCTGATTCATTTAAAGCAGCCACTAATTCGATTGGACTTTCTAAACGTTCTAAGTAAGCTTTTAATTGAGTTTTAATGTTTTGATCTAACATCTGTTTTTACTCCAATGCATCCAAATTCTTTCAATAGATGCATAGTACGTTAAAACACAAAATAGGTAAAACAGTATGTTTTTATATATTTAATCGGTTTTTTAGATTTTATTATTTTCATTCAAAAAAACCAACCTGAACTTATCCCAGCGCAGGTCGGCAAACTGGTTAAACTAAAGTAACACCACACCAAATACAGCCCCAGCAATTAAGACATGTAAAGGATGAACTTTTTTAATTAAAGATAATAAAGTTGCAATGACTACCATAATAATAAGTAAATTATTTATGGCAGCTGCCTCAGAAATAATCCAAGCACTGGCAAGCACCGTCCCCACTGTGACGGGTTGTAAAGCAAGCTGTAAAACACGGCGCCATTTTTTATCTTTGAACTTAGACCAGCCTCTCATTACAAATACCGTAATAAGAGATGAAGGTAGAAATTTAGCGGTAGAGGCCACAAGTAAACCTGACAACCCTGCTACATGCCATCCCACCAATGGTACAATCATCATGTTCGGACCGGGAGCTGCTTGAGCCATAGCAAACAAGGCACTAAATTCTTGTGCAGTCATCCAATGATGAATATCAACCACTTGACGCTGCATTTCGGGCAAAATCGTGTTTCCGCCACCAAAAGCTATAAGAGACAACTGAGTAAAAATGATCGCTAAAGCAAGTAGAACTGCTCCCATTACACACGTCTCCAAATAATAGATGAATAAAGTGCCAATAGAATCAACATGGTCAAAAGCAAAGAAATTTTTAGAAAAGCAATACTGATAATTGCAGCCACGACAACACATATCGCTATCGGGTTACGTAATAATGGTTTCAACATTTTTAAGCCAGTTGCTACCAGAAGCCCTGCTGCTGCTGCTGCTAACCCTTCAAAAAGATGCTTAACCATAAGGTTGTCTTGGAACTGCTCATAGACATAATGTAAAAGTACAACAATAACAGTAGGTGCAAGGATCAGACCAATGAGCGAGCTCACTGCACCACGAACACCCCGAAACTCCATGCCAATCGCAACCGAGAGATTAATAATGTTGCCCCCTGGTAAGAATTGACACAGACCAAGTAACTCAGTGAATTTTTCAGGACTTAGCCATTGTCTCTGCTCTACAATGACTTTTCTTGCTAAAGGTAAAACACCACCAAATCCAATTAAACCTAATGTTAAAAAACCTAAAAATAACTCTGTGCAGGTGGGTACACTCTCCTTTCGCACGGCAATCTCAACATGGTTCATTTTCGTTACTTTTCACTTTATCTGACCAAGATAGAATGATACTTTTGTGATATATCTACAAATGCTTTTATTTTCACTAAGCATACCCTAAAGGTATTTCTATGCTCGATTTACATAAGCTTCACGCCTTTGTAGTAGTGGTTGAAGAAAGAAATATTACGCATGCAGCAAATCGATTGTTTATACAACAGCCGCCTCTAACGCGTTTACTCAAAAAACTTGAAGAAGAACTCGGTACACAATTATTTATTCGTCAACCGCGCGGGATTGAACCAACTGAGGCAGGTCTAGCTTTATTTAAAGAAGCACAGCTGTTATTAGAGCATGCTAAACATATACCCCAACTCGTCCAAGATGTTAGCCAAGGCAAAACTGGACAACTCAATATTGGTTTTACAAGTTCCGCAGGTTTACATCCGCTTATTTCGCTGGTATTGCGCTCATATCGTGAAATGTACCCAGCTGTACAGACTAAACTTGAAGAAGCAGGCAGCCAAAAGCAATTAGATTGGTTAATTTCGGAAAAGCTTGATATTGCTTTTTTAAGAGCGCCGATTAGTCGTGATATTGGTTTGAAACATCTGCATATATTAGATGAGTCAATGGTAGTGGCATTGCCCATAGACCATCCACTTACAAAAAGAGAGAAAATTAGTTTAGTTGACTTATCTGATGAGAATTTTGTTTTATACCGTCGTTCTTCAGGACAAGGCTTATATGACAATATTTTATATAGTTGCTATCAAGCAGGTTTTAGTCCGCGCATTGTTCAGGAAGCACCTCGACCTACCGCAACATTAAATTTAGTCGCTGCTGGAATTGGTATAACGATTGTGCCAGCCTCAATGCATAACTTTTGGGAACATGGAATTGTATATCGAGAATTTGATGATTCAATAAAACTGAATGCGCCTATTTACTTGATTACACGTGAAAATGAAAACTCGGCTAAAGTTTCAAACTTTATTGAACTTATGCAAAAACTTTTGCCCACAATCACCTGAGTGTAAAAACTAAGCAATAAAAAGTGCTCCAAATGAAGCACTTTTCATGAAACTGTTTATTTTTGATTTACTCGTTTTGACAGCTCTTCTGCCGATTCTTTGCGCTCAGAATAGCGATCTGTCAAATATTCTTTTTGCCCACGCGTTAATAAAGTGAACTTATACAGTTCCTCCATTACATCAACAATTCGATCATAGTAAGAAGAGGGTTTCATACTGCCATCTTCCTCAAACTCCAAAAATGCTTTTGCGACAGATGACTGATTTGGGATGGTAATCATACGCATCCAACGACCTAAAATACGCATTTGATTGACTGCATTAAAAGATTGCGAACCACCACTGACTTGCATGACTGCTAGGGTTTTACCCTGAGTTGCACGGATTGCTCCAGCTGCTAAGGGAATCCAATCAATTTGAGCTTTTAAAATAGAACTCATCGCACCATGACGTTCAGGCGAACACCAGACCATGCCTTCTGCCCAAGCTAATAGTGTATGTAATTCTTGGACTTTAGGATGATCTGTTCCTGCATCCTCAGGCAAAGGTAAACCTTTAGGATGAAAGATTTTGACTTCAGCACCTAAATATTCAAGGATTCGGCCAGCAGTCAGCACAGCAAAACGACTATAAGAGCGTTCCCGATTAGAACCATATAGCAATAAAATCCGAGGAGGATGCTCAAGCTGCTGTGCTTGCACTTGCTCAAATGTAGGCTTATCTAGAAGATTTAATGCTACATTTGATAAATCATTATTAGGACTGTTCATGTGAGAAATACTTTTTCTTGAGCCAAAGAGAAACGGTAACGAGTGAAATTAACACGGGAACTTCAACCAACGGCCCAATCACTGTGGTAAAAGCGACAGGTGATGCTAAACCAAATGTTGCGATAGCAACCGCTAATGCCAACTCAAAATTGTTGCCAGCAGCGGTAAATGAAATAGCAGTGGTACGTGGATAGTTATTCCCCATCCGTTTACTCATAAAGAAGCTAATGAAGAACATTACGACAAAGTAAATCGTAAGTGGAATCGCAATACGTAATACATCTAAAGGCAAGCTCACTACATCACTACCTTTTAGACTAAACATCGCCACAATAGTAAAAAGTAAAGCAATTAAACTAATCGGGCTGATCTTTGGTAAAAATTTAGTGTGATACCACTCCAACCCTTTCGACTTGACTAAAATCAAACGCGTCAGGAATCCCATTAAAAATGGAATACCTAAGTACACCAAAACCGCGTGTGTAATCGTCCAGAAATTCACATCAATGACTTGCCCTGCCGCACCAAAATACGGCGGCAAAAAGGTCAAAAATAGCCAAGCATACGTACTGAAAAATAAGATTTGGAAAATACTATTAAAAGCAACCAACGCTGCAACGTATTGGTTATCGCCACAAGCCAAGCCATTCCAGACCAACACCATGGCAATACAACGTGCCAAGCCAATTAAAATAAGGCCAGTCATATACTCTGGATAGCTATGCAGAAAAACAATCGCAAGGATGAACATTAAAACTGGAGCAATAATCCAATTCTGTACCAACGATAAAGTTAAGGTTTTCTTATCTTTAAATACCTCTGGTAACGCAGCATAATCAACCTTAGCTAAAGGTGGATACATCATCAAAATTAAGCCGATTGCGATCGGGATATTAACGTTATCTACAATTAATTCATTCAAAGACATAGATGCCTGAGGAAAGAAAACTCCAATGGCTAAACCTAAAGCCATTGCAATGAAAATCCATAGCGTCAGGTTTCGATCTAAAAATGAAAGCCCTTGTCTGGTCATGTTCTACTCGAAGAAATAATTGATTAATTTTGTTCAATACACAAATGATTGATACACCTATGCTAGAAATCCGAATTTTTAAGATAGAAATCTAGGAAGATTAATCGCAGCACGTTGTAGTGATGAAAGGCTGATATTGTTGTTTTACTCTTGTCTCACTCTCATCATTTTCTATCACCTTTAAAATATCTAAAGCCCATACAGGTAAATCTGGATTTAAGCTGTAATAGACCCACTGACCTTTTCTTTCATCAAGTAATACGCCATGAGTTCTTAATAAGGCCAAGTGACGAGAAATTTTCGGTTGGCTCAATTCAAGCTGCTCTGTTAGCTCACAAACACAAATATTTTGTTTATTTAGAACTAATTTAAGAATATTTAACCGAGTTTGGTCAGATAGACATTTAAAGAAATCGACTTGGTTGATCATATCTTCAACAGAATATATTCGTTATTGCAAATATACGGATATCCATATATAAATGCAATATCTTAATTTGACAATAAATTTACCATGACTGAGCTAGTGAAGATTTACCATAACCCTGCTTGCGGAACCTCACGCAATACATTGGCGCTTATTCGTCATGCAGGACTTAAGCCTATTGTTATTGAATATTTGCAAACACCACCAAGTAAAGATGAATTGATTCAACTCATTAAGGATTCAGGCTTAACTGTACGTGAATCAATTCGTAAAAATGTTGATCCCTACAAAGATTTAGAGTTAGAACAAAACCATTGGACAGACGAGCAATTAATTGATTTTATGGTGGAGTATCCAATTTTAATTAATCGCCCATTTGTGGTTACACCAAAAGGCACGCGACTTTGCCGCCCTTCTGAAGTGGTGCTCGACATTTTAGATTCAAAAAACTTAGGCTATTTTGCAAAAGAAGATGGCGAAGTGATTATTGACGAACAAGGCCGTCGTATAAAGTAATTGAAAATACTTATTAATATAAAAAGCTAAATGGCATAGCACCATTTAGCTTTTTGAATGAAACAGGTTAAAAATAGGACTTAATAAAAGGAAGCAGTTGCTCTCCTATTACCATGCCTAATAATCCGACTAACGCAACAAGAGGTGGAGCTGGTGACTTAACATTTAAAACGTAATATAAGACACCAACAAGCAACCCTACAGCCAAAGATAACAAGTACATTTTCATCGTACATACCTTAGGGAAACAAGCCATTTAATCAGCAGGTTCCCATACTGTTTTATTTAAAATGCAAAACACGAGCACCCTAGTGCGCCCCAGAAAGATTTTTTGTCCTTATCGTTTACAGGAACATCAAGCATCCAAGCGTGGCTGTGTCCATGCATGCCACAGCTGCTAGTACATGCACACAATGCACTTTGTGACTGTAATGATTGATTCGATGGTGCATTACGATTTTCAGATAAACGCCACTGACCACCAAAGCGTTTTACTGGCGACCATGTTGGAGATGCTGGCGGCAACGGCGGATCGTCTTGCTTAAACTCAGCCCCTGCATATACCACTTTTCCACCTAAAACAGTGAGTACAGACTCAATCCACTGGATATCTTCTGCTTCAACTTTGAAGTAGTCATCAGACAACACGACCAAGTCAGCAAGTTCCCCGGTTGTGAGTGAACCTTTGACATCTTTTTCACCTGAGAACCAAGCCGAACCTTTAGTCCAGAGTTTGAGTGCAGTCTGACGGTCTAATAGATTTTTTTCATCATAGAGTGGCAAACCACCCACTGTTTTACCTGTAGTCAGCCAATACAAACACACCCAAGGATTATAAGAGGCAACACGAGTCGCATCTGTCCCCGCACCCACAGGAACACCAAGCTCTAACATTTTCTTAACTGGTGGCGTTGCCTGAGCAGCCTCAGCACCATAGCGTTTTACGAAAATCTCACCTTGATATGCCATACGGTGTTGAATGGCAATACCACCGCCCAACGCACCAATACGTTCAATATTACGCTCAGATACGGTTTCGGCGTGGTCAATAATAAATCGAGTTGCGAATGGCTGTTTTGAATTGACGCGCTCAAATACATTGAGCAAACGATTAATGCTTTCATCGTAAGTTGCATGAATACGGAATGGCCATTTCTTTTCAGCCAAGTGTTCTACGATGGCTTCGAGTTCACCTTCCATTTTTTCTGGTAAATCTGGACGTGGTTCATAGAAATCTTCGAAGTCACCCGCTGACCAAGTCAGGTTCTCACCTGCTCCATTCATTCTAAATAACTCATCACCATCACCCGGAAATGTCATTTCTGTCCAACGGCGATAGTCATCAAGCTCTTGGCCTGCCTTCTGAGCAAATAGATTATAAGCAATTCGCACTGTCATTTGATTTTGATCGTGTAATTGCTTAATCACATCATAATCTTCAGGGTAATTTTGACCACCACCACCTGCATCAATTGCCGAAGTAATGCCTAATCGATTTAGTTCGCGCATGAAATGACGAGTTGAATTGACTTGATCTTCAACTGGCAATTTTGGTGCTTTCCCTAAGGTTGAATACAAAATCATAGCGGATGGAGTTGCGAGCAACAGACCTGTTGGTTCACCCTTTGCATCTCGTACAATTTTGCCTCCGGGTGGATCTGGAGTGTCTTTATTAAAGCCTAATACATCAAGCGCTGCCCGGTTCAACAAAGCACTGGCATATAAATGTAAAACAAAGACAGGAGTATCTGGCGCAGCTTTATTAATTTCTTCTAAAGTTGGTAACCGCTTTTCAGCAAACTGGAACTCAGTCCAACCACCAACCACACGTACCCATTGTGGAGCTGGCGTATTATCTGCTTGTTCTTTAAGTAATCGTAGAGCATCAGCAACGGATGGCACACCTTCCCAGCGCAATTCCATATTGTAATTTAGGCCACCACGAATAATATGCAGATGACTGTCATTTAGACCCGGTATAACGCGACGACCATTTAAGTCTACGACTTTGCTTGTAGGGGTTGCGAGCTTCATAACCTCATCATTTGTACCCGTAAGTACGACTTTACCATCTGCAATCGCAATTGCTTGTACTTCTGGATTGTGAGGATCTAGTGTTGTGATTTTACCGTTTATGAGTATGAGGTTTATTTCGGTCATTCTGAACTCCATTCTTGTGAATTATCGTTCTAAAAAATAAAGGCATGTCTGTATTAATATCACTTAAATATTGAATACTAGACATACCTTTACCTAAATCAGTACTGTTTTATTTTGCAGGAACTGGTGCAAGTACTTCGTGTTTTGAAGTTGTACGTTCAGGTGCCTTATGTACCATCGTATAGGCATAATCAACGCCCATACCATAAGCACCAGAATGCTCGCGTACAATTGCCATAACTGCATCATACGTATCACGGTGTGCCCAATCACGTTGCCATTCAAGTAAGACTTGCTGCCAAGTTACCGGAACAACACCTGCTTGAATCATGCGTTGCATAGAATAATCGTGTGCTTCTTTCGATGTGCCACCCGAAGCATCCGCGACCATATAAATTTCATAATCGCCTTCAAGCATGGCACCAAAAGCAAAAGTGTTATTGCACACTTCAGTCCATAAGCCTGAAACAATCACTTTTTTACGATTATTTTTTGCAAGAGAATCACGTACTTTTTGATCATCCCATGAGTTCATAGAAGTACGTTCTAGTAATGGAGCATCTGGAAATACATCTAAAAGTTCTGGATAGGTATGACCAGAGAAGCTTTCAGTTTCAACTGTGGTAATGGTGACAGGAATATTGAATGTTTTAGCTGCTTTTGCTAATCCTACAGTATTATTCTTTAATACTTGGCGATCTATTGACTGTACCCCAAAAGCCATTTGTGGCTGATGATCAATAAAAATAACCTGACAATTCGTTGGTGATAATTGTTCTAAAAGTGATTTATTCATGAATAACTCCGTTATTACTGATAAGTTTTGTGTTTAAGTAAATAATCTAATGTTTATTATCAAAACAGATAAAAATGTAAAAAAATAGACAGTAAATCAGCTCGAATCTGTATGCTGTACGAATACAATAAAATCAATGATTGCTTTTTAATTTTTATAGTTTAATCATTGATATATATTTTTTTAACTTTTGCTTATCCATGGATCGATTAGACTGTATTTCCACTTTTGTAAGTGTCGTAGAACATGGGAATTTTAGTAGCGCAGCCAGAGCACTCGACATCTCTCGTGACTTAGTGGCCAAACGTGTTTGCTACCTCGAAAATGACCTGAAAACCACACTGTTAACCAGAACAACAAGACAGATGAATCTCACCTCTTGTGGGGAAAAATTTTATCAACATAGTAAAGTCATTTTAAGTGAATTTGAATGGGCTGCTTATGAAATTAGCTACAATCAGCAGTACCCTGAAGGCGAACTTAAGCTCAATACCCCCATGTCTTTTAGCAATATTTTTCTTCAACATATCATTTCAGACTTTATAGAGAAATATCCCAGTATCAAAATTGATTTATTCATGACTGATCAGCTATTAGATACGAATAATAATAAATTTGATTTAACCATTCGTGTAGATGGTTCACCTCCAAATTTGGCAAATAGTAAAATATTAAATACCTATCAACGATATTTATATGCAACACCAGAGTATTTTAATCAGCATGGCCTTCCAACCTCTTTAGAAGAACTTAAAGAACATAAATTTCTGATTTACTATCAAGATAGTCGACATAAAAAATTGATTTTCCAAAAAGATCAAAAAGAAGTGTCCTTTAATTGCTTCCCTGTGATGACCTGTAATAATGGGGAATTATTATTAGATATGTGCTTGAAAGATCACGGTATCGTTTTTCTTCCAGAGTTTATTGCAGAGCCTTATTACAAAGAAGGCAAATTACAGAAATGTTTGGAGGACTATACCAGTCAGCCGCTTCACTTATATGTCACATGGCCAAACCGTAAGATTTTATCGAAGAAGGTCAAACTATTTATTGATTTTCTAACGCGTCAAATCGTTCCTATAAAATAATCAATCTGGGCCTTTTCCATAGGAATTGGCCCGTTATTTTTTAGTTATTTTAAATAGTTTCAATTTTTTTATTTTTAAATAAATTTAATAAATTTTGATCTGCTGTTGCTGTGCGGTCTTCTTCAATAAATGTCGTCGCGTAGTGTTCTAAATGCTCTTCCATCAATTGAGTGGCTCGCTTTTCATCGCCTTGCTCAATGGCATTTAAAATTGCACGATGTTCATCTGCCGAACAATTATTATGTTTTGGAATTTCATATAACCCAATTAATAACGAAGTCCTTGCAATAAGCGTCTGCAAATAACTGGTTATAATCGTATTTTGATTTGCTTCAATCAGCTTTAAATGAAATTGTCCTGATAGCTTAATCCACTCAGCCCAATTGCCAGCTAAACGCTCATGAGACTCTTGATCGACTAAACCTCGAAGCTCACTAAAATCTAGGCTATGTGACTTTTGAGCTAGCTTTTTTACAGTAGCGATTTCAAGCATGCTGCGTGCTTCAAAGACCTCTTTTGTTTCATAAGCACTATGTTTTGCGATGAGTGCTCCACGATTGGGCTGAATTTCGATGACCTTATCATGGGCAAGTTTGACAAAAACACGTCTTAACACTCCTCGCGTTACACCAAATGCTTCACACAAAGGTGCTTCAACTAAACGTGCGCCAGGGGCAAGTTGTCGATTTAAAATAGCATCTACAATAGCGTTATATATATGGTCATCAATTTCATCATTGCTCATTTCTACGGCTTTTTTTGGTGCATTTGATGGCATTGATTTCTCCATTTTTATTAACGCCTCCTCTTTTTAAAACTTTATCTAATAACTGTAGTGTAAGTTTAACTTAAGCGTTTTGGAATATTGCTCTCATTTCCAAAACACTAATGTTGAGCTAAACAATTCAATATTAGACTTCTAAATATCCACTTATACACCTAACTTTACTTACTTTTTATAAAAAATTAAGTACTTCTCATTTTATAAATTTGTCTCTTCATATCCAAAATTCATACCAGTTTAAATAACTCATGAGCGCTACTTCTTAAATTTGGCATAACTTTTGCTCAATTAAAATTGTGCACAATGTAAATATCAAATTGTGCACAATTTTAATTTCATTCTTTTAGCCAGAATTTCAAGCTGCTGAAGAACGTGCCAGCCCAACATAAGGGAAGTGAGTGTTCAAGATGAATAATACCGAAGCAATAATTAAACCTTCTTATGATGCAAAACTGACAAATCAAGATTTAGCTCCTTTAAAAAAGCAAACATGGGGCGCTTATAATATTTTTGCTTTCTGGATGTCTGATGTTCATAGTGTCGGCGGTTATGTCATGGCTGGGAGCCTTTTTGCACTCGGGCTCAATAGCTGGCAGGTACTTTTATCTTTACTCATCGGCATTGCCATAGTTCAGTTTTTTACAAACCTCATTGCCAAGTCTAGCCAACAAACTGGCACGCCCTATCCTGTTATTTGCCGCGCAACCTTCGGTGTACTTGGTGCAAATATTCCTGCTGTTATTCGTGGTCTTATTGCTGTCGCATGGTATGGCATTCAAACCTATTTGGCCTCAAGTGCTTTCTTATTGGTCATTTTAAAGTTCTTTCCAGAATGGTCGCTCTATGCCGATG
The DNA here is from genome assembly GCF_039938935.1 of Acinetobacter sp. WA-87. Classification (NCBI taxonomy): domain Bacteria; kingdom Pseudomonadati; phylum Pseudomonadota; class Gammaproteobacteria; order Moraxellales; family Moraxellaceae; genus Acinetobacter; species Acinetobacter sp. WA-87. The sequence goes on from NZ_JBDUVF010000001.1 coordinate 643,915, forward strand.
TTACAAATTACGGCTTTCTTGGACTTTCCTATTTAGGATGGGTTGGCTTTATGCTGCTTTGGTTACTGCAAGCGATTGTTTTTTGGTCTGGCATGGACAGTATTCGTAAATTCATTGACTGGGCAGGTCCGGCTGTCTACGTAGTGATGTTTGCGATGGCAGTATGGCTCATCTGGAAAGCTGGCTGGCAAAATATTGATTTAAACTTGAGCGGTGTTCAATACGACGGTTTTGCGGTTGTACCTGTCATGATTGGTGCTATTGCGCTTGTTGTTTCATATTTTTCAGGACCGATGCTGAACTTTGGTGACTTCTCTCGTTATGGCAAAAGTTTTAATGCCATTAAAATGGGAAACTTTCTTGGACTACCGATTAATTTCTTAGGCTTTTCTTTACTTACTGTAGTGTGTATTGCAGCAACGCTTCCAGTCTACGGCAAGCTCATTACAGACCCTGTCGAGATGGTTGGAAAACTTGATAATACCTTTGTGGTGATTTTAGGCAGCTTGACCTTAATGATTGCCACGATTGGGATTAATATTGTCGCTAACTTTGTTTCACCTGCCTTTGATTTTTCCAACGTTTCACCGAGCAAAATTAGCTGGCGCATGGGTGGAATGATTGCAGCAGTTGGTTCGATTTTCATTACCCCATGGAATTTATTTAATAATCCTCAAGTGATCCATTACACCATTGATATTTTGGGTGCATTTATTGGTCCACTTTTTGGCGTATTGATAGCCGATTTTTACCTCGTTAAAAAACAAAAAATCGAAGTAGATGATTTATATACCTTAGATACCAAAGGTTTGTATTGGTACAAAAATGGTTATAACCACTCTGCCTTTTATGCCTTAATTCCAGCTTCATTAATTCCTATTCTCTGCGTACTTTTACCACAACTATCAGGGCTAGCTAATTTCACATGGTTTATTGGGATGGGATTCGGTTTTGTCATTTATCGATTTCTTAACCAACCGCTTGCCCATGCTAAATCGGCAATGACGAAGGTAAAAGTACAATGAAAATTAAAATTATTAACCCTAATACAACCCAAAGCATGACAGACAAAATTGCTGCATCAGCAAAGATAGTCGCAGGTTCTGGTACTCAAATTATTGCAGTGAGTCCTCAAATGGGCCCTGCTACGATTGAAAGTTATTATGATGAGGCTCTAAGTGCAGTAGGTGTGCTAGAGGAAATTCGCCAAGGTGAACTTCTAGGTGTAGATGCTTATGTTATTGCCTGTTTTGGTGACCCTGCACTTTATGCTGCCCGTGAAATGACTTCAGCACCTGTGATTGGGATTGCCGAAGCAGCTATGAGAACTGCAAGTTATGTTAGTACTGGTTTTAGTGTGGTCACAACCTTACAACGCACAGTGAATATGAGCTGGCATCTGGTTCATCGCTATGGGGCTACACCATTTTGCAAAAATGTTCGGGCTTGTGACATTGCAGTTGAAGAGTTGGAGCTTCCTGACTCAGATGCTTATCGAACCATACGAGATGAGTGCAAAAAAGCACTAGTAGAAGATAAAAGCGATGCGATTGTTTTGGGCTGTGCAGGTATGAGTGATTTATGCCTAAAACTACAAAACGAGTTGGGAGTAATTGTTATTGACGGCGTTGCAGCAGCCGTTAAACAAGCTGAAATGTTAGTCCAGTTAAATTTAAAAACCAGCAAAGTTGGTGATTGGGCCTCACCTCCTGTAAAGAGTTACACAGGCATATTGTCAGGATTTGGAGCACATTAGAAATAAATTACTGTTTCAATTCCAACTCAAAACGCTGCGTTGGAATTGAAACAAAGAATAATTAAAAGAATTAAGCCTCTGCTAACTCTGGCTGTTGTTCATTTTTATAAAATGGCACATCACCGTTAATAGTTGCACGGTGCATGATGCGATGAGCATCACCATAATCAAATAATGCTTTATGTTGCGTACAACGGTTATCCCAAATCGCGATATCACCATCTTGCCACTTCCAACGCAAATGAAACTGCTCTAGGGTCGCATGTCCAAATAGGAAATTAAGCAACTGCTCACTTTCTTGTTCGGGTAACTCATTAATGTGTGTGGTAAAGCCTTCACTTACGAACAACAGAGGCTCACCTGTAACAGGATGGGTACGCACCACTGGGTGAACCACTGGTGGGTTACGCTTAAAGGTTTGCAACAGCTTTTCACGCTCTTCTTCGTTATGGGCAAAACGTTCAAGTGGAAAAGACTTCCGAATATCGTGTGTTGCAGTTAAGCCACGTAATTTTTGCTGTAACTCAAGCGGAAGCCCTTTAAAAGCTGCGGTATTGCTCGACCACAACGTATCACCGCCCACAGGTGGAATTTTAATAGCTTGCAACACACAACCTAAAGGTGGATTTTTACTAAAAGTCACATCTGTGTGCCAAAGTTCATTATCACGCAAGTCTTGTTTCCAGCTATCGAGCACCATCACTTCAGGTACATCTTCAATTGAAGGATAAATCGGGTGCACGTGTAAGGTGCCAAAACTGCGTGCCAAGTCTACTTGTGCTTGCGGTGCTAATTGTTGCTTTCGAAAAAAAATAACCTGATGATCAAGCAAAGCCTGCTGGATTTGTTGCGTTGTCTGTTCATTTAACGCATTCAAATCAATATCGTGAATAATTGCGCCAATGGTAGGCTTGATCACTTCAATATTTAAGTTTGCTACTACTGTATTCATCTTCTTTACTACAACTGCTGACCATACCAAGGAGAAAACTGTTTTTGTAACCAACGTAAAAACAGCTCAAAACTAACTGCGACAATCGCAATCACAATAATGCCCAGAATCACCGTATCGGTAATTAAGAACTGTGCTGCCGATTGCACCATAAAACCAATACCGCGGTCCGCTGCAACCAACTCTGCTGCAACTAATGTTGACCAACCCACCCCAAGACCAATACGAATACCGGTAATAATATGAGGCAAAGCCGTTGGTAAAATGACATGCCAAAAGACTTGTGACTGACTCGCACCCAACGACAATGCCGCACGTTCACGATTAAGCTGATGACTTAATACACCGTGTGCACTACTAATAATGACAGGCGCCAATATCGAGAAGAAAATCAAAAGTACTTTTGTGGTTTCACCAATACCGAACCAAATAACAAGTAACGGCAAATAAGCTAACGGTGGAATTGGACGTAATAATTCAACTAAAGGATCTAGAACAGCGCGAACCCATTTGTTCAGCCCCATCCATAAGCCTAGCGGAACTCCAATCACTACGGCAGCAATCAAAGCTAAAAACACACGAGAGATACTGGCTGCCAAGTGTTGCCACAAATTTGCTTTCATAAAGCCTTCTTGGCTAACCGATATAAATTTTTGCCAGACTGCCTGTGGGCTTGGTAAAAACAGTTCAGGCACAACATGCAAAGCAGTAATGAGGAACCAGAGTGCAACCACACTTCCCACACTAATTATGCTGACTGCCAAAGTGCGATGCTTCTCAAAAAATGACGATAGAAATGAAGCATTTTCTGCTTGCACATCTGGCTTAAGTTTTAGCTCTGCTTTGTCATACTCATAGACGTTATCTTTAGTGTTCATGTAGGTAACGCCTCCTTACCGCTTTGTTTTTGTGCCCTTAAACTTTCAAATAGCTGCTCTCTGAGCTGAATAAATTGAGGGTCCGATTTAATTGAGCGAATAGACTCGCCCTGACGATATCGTTGAGCAAAATCCAGATGTAGAGTTTCTACAATTTTACCCGGATGTGCTGTCATTAATACCAGCTGATTGCTGAGTAATAATGCTTCTTCAATATCATGAGTAATCAAAAAGAAGCTTTTATTTTGTTGAATCCATAAATCGAGCACTAACTGCTGCATGTTTTCACGCGTAAAAGCATCTAATGCGGCAAAAGGTTCATCTAATAAAATAAACGGCGCGTGACTAATCAAAGCTCTGGCAATACCAACACGTTGTTTCATACCACCGGAAAGTTCCCAGATATTGGCTTTTTCAACGTGACTTAAACCTACAATTTTTAAAATTGCATTCACTTGTTTCTCAATCTCTGCACGTTTTAAACCTTTTAACTGCAAAGCGAAGCCAACATTATCTGCAACATTCAACCAAGGAAGTAAGGCGTGATCCTGAAATACAACAGCGCGAGTTACATCTGGTCCAGTTACCACTTCATGATTTACAAGTACATCACCAGAGCTTGGCTTTTGAAACCCTGCCAAGATATTAAGCAAAGTTGTTTTGCCACAACCCGACTCGCCCAAAATCACGGTTAAAGAACCTTCTTCAATGGTTAGGTTAATGTCTTGTAAAACTGGCTTTTGCTGTTTAGGAAAAGTCAGATGAATATGTTTGGCTTCTAATACACTCATGACAACTCCTTAAGGCTGCAAAAATGAAGAATTCACGTTGCCTTTATAATCGGCTTTCAGTTGATCAACTTTGCCCTGACCTTTTAAGAACTTCGCTGTATCAAAAATATTTTGTGCGAATTCACCATCTAACGTTTGTTTTTGCTGTGCACGGTCAAGGTAAATATTTCCACTTAATAAAAGCGGGATATCTTTTGCATCAGAACCTGTGAGCTGCGCAATTTTTTGCACGTTATCGGCATCTTTAACGTAAGCGGCTGGATCTTGATTATATTTCTCAAGCTGCTCAAGCGTAGTTTTAACAAACGCTTTTAAGAAGTCAGGATTTTTCTCTGCAAAATCTTTACGCACAACCCATAAGTCATAAGTTGGAGCGCCCCATTCACCCACTTGTTTTGAGTCGGTTAAAACCGTACCAGATGCTTTAGCTTTACTTAAAGCAGGTTCCCACACATAGGCAGCATCAATATCACCACGTTCCCAAGCAGCTGAAATTTCAGGTGGACGCAAGTTAATAATTTTTACTTTGTCTTCTGGAATGTTCCAATGTTTAAGTGCCGACAAAAGGCTGTAATGCGTAGTTGAAACAAACGGTACAGCAATGGTTTTGCCAATTAAATCTTGAGGAGTTTTAATGCCTGATTTATTACTTACCACGAGTGCTTCAGACGCACCAAGTTTTGATGTAATTAAGAATACTTCAATTGGTAAATCACGGCTTGCCGCAGCAGCAAGTGGACTTGAGCCAATATTGCCAAGTACGACATCGCCTGAAGCAAGTGCATTGACAACGTCTGAGCCTGCATCAAATTTTTTCCATTGAATGTTACGTTGACTTTGTTTTTCGTAGTCACCATTCGCCTGTGCAACTTTACTTGGGTCCACTCCAGTTTGATAGGCAATCACGACAGGTTTGTTATCACGAACTGAAGCACTTGTATTATTGTCTTTCTTATTTTGCCATACGATAAATGCAACAATTGCGACGATCACAATTGCCGTGACAATCAGCGGTTTGGTCTTCGTGCTCATAATTTCATGATCTTTCAATAATATAAGCCTATGGTATGCAGCCGGCTTTATAATGAAAAATAAAAAAATATGAGTTGCTTATCTAGTTTTTATAAATAACTTTTCTTCATAAGTTTTTATCTTTTGGTAAAAAGCAAATTTTAAGTAATCTTATAGAATAGATACAAAATTAAAATACTTATATATCAATAATTAAAAATGTTATTCCCAAATCATATGATTGGAAAAGCCTGACATAAGCTCTCTAGTATTTTATCCTACTCACCTTTAATCATTTTTTCTTTTGGTCTATCACATTAGATGTTTTACGTCTAATCAATTTTCACCATTTTTTATAAAGATCAGATTTTATTATCTTTTTATCTTAAAACCTCTGCAAATATTGAGATTTAGACAAATCTTTTTCTGGTTTATACATGACGCAAGTTTAATTTTTTATTTTTAAGAGGAGAAAATATATTTTGTTTAAACATTCCCAAAATTTAAAAAAAATATTCATCGCTACGACTTTGACTACCTTTAGTCTTTCAAGCCATGCAGCGCTTACCTTTGGTAATGCTGAAGAAGGTGAACTTAAAGTAAGTGGTACTGTTCGGGCTAAATATGTTTATGATTTTGACTCTGAACCCTCTACCAGTAAATTTTCTTTTAATGACGCCGTATTATGGCTAGATTACAACTCCCCGAAATGGATTGGCCGCTTAGATTATCGGGTTTATGAATATTACGGGCGTTTAGGTGATGCAAATTGGCTCACCGATGCATGGTTGGGTTATAAAATTGATGACAATAGTAAAATTATTGCTGGCTTAAACCCCGTTCCTTTTGGCTTGGGTCGCTTTTGGGGAAATACTTATTATTTAGGCATTGCCAATAGTGCGGGTTGGGAAGATGTACACAACCTTGGCGTGAAATATGATTTCAATGATGGAATCAATGAGGCACAATTTGCCTTTTATCCTACCGATGGTGGCACCTATAGAGGTAAAAGCAAAGACTCGAGTCGATTTAGTATCAACCCTGTCAATGCAGATGACTCTGTACCAGAAGGCACCAATACCAAAGAAAAGAACTCCATTGTTGTTCGTGGTGCTCATACCTTTAAAAATGTCTTAGGCCAAGAAAATTTCTCTACCCAACTGGGTGCTTCTGCATGGTATTCCACCATTGAAAACAAACGTTCAGGGCAAGATGGGAATCGCCAAGTCTATTCGGTTTTTAGCAACACCAATTATAACCAATGGAATTTACAGCTTTTGGCTGGTTATCAAGACATTGATAATGCCGACAATCAATATAAAGACCACCTGACTTTAGGTGGTTTCGATTATTCATTTAACTCGGCAACCAAAGGTCAGATTTATTCAGCCGAACTCAGCTATTTGTTCCCTCAGCAATTTGGCCCAATTACCTCTGTTCGGCCGTATTTAAACTACAGCTCTTATCGAAAAGAGCAAGATGGTTTTAAAGACTCCACCCGTTTTATTCCCGGCATTGCCTTTAACTATCAAAAATTGACAGTACAAGCCGAGTTGCTGATGGGTAAACATGATCCATATCTAGGAGATAGTGAGGGTCTTGCAGCTGGTGGAAGCAATGATAAATGGAATAAAAAAGCATTTGTAATTTTTGCTTATTACTTCTAACTCCAAGAACAAAGGCCAACAATTGTTGGCCTTTGTTTTCATTTAGATATTTATTTTTACTCTAGTCGATTACAGGTGAATTATTGAGAGGAAGTTCTGTTTTATCTTCATCTATAACATCGACATCTTGGGCAGTAGGCTCAAACTTAATCAGTAGTCCAATCACAATTAAAGGAATAAAAGCAAAGATAGAAATAATCAGGTAAACATCGGTTTTATATCCCGCCATCCAGATCGGTAAAACAAACAAAGCAATTGCTTGAGCAACACCTGTTACTGCACGGTTAAAGCCGACACCAACGCCACGAATCGAAGCTGGATAAGCCATGGTTGGATAAACCATCATTTGTGCCCCTGGCCCAAAGCCTTCGGCAAAAAGCCATAAACCGAGCATGCCAATTGCTGTATAGAGTAAAAAGCTATTACCGGGTTCACCAATGAATGCCAAGGCAATAAGGGCTATAAATTGGAGTAAAAAGCCTGTAAGCAACACATGACGAGATTTAAATCTGCTAGCAACAAATACGCCTAACAGTCCACCCGTAAATGCAAACAGTAAATTAAGTCCAAGTGTGGTGGTAATGGTCGTCAAGACATCGGTATGAAAGAAACGCGTTAAAATAGAAGGTAAAAAGAAGGCAATGGTCGTGTACTGAAATGCAACCGAAATGTGAATCACAATTGCCACAATCGTTCTTGGTAAATAGATTTTATTAAATAAAACTGCAAAACCCTCGCGCTTTTTCTTTTCAGCAGTTCTTTCTACTTTTTCAACTGTAGCGACTGCATGAATTGCATAGGATTCTTGTAGAACTTTAGCTGCTCCCTTTAAATCGCCTTGGTTTGCAAGCCAGATTGGTGATTCAGTTAAATATTTACCGCGAATAAAAATAATGAGTAACGCTGGCACTGCTCCAAAAATTAAAGATGCTCGCCATAACCAGTTGCTATGCTCAGGGGGTAAAAGAAAATAAAGCGCCAGAACTAGACCAAAACAGACCGAAGAAGCGGCATACCACATTGGGCACCATGCAGCTAAACGCGCTGACTTGTTGCTACTACCGTTAAACTTGGAAAACTCAGATAGGTATGACATTGCCACAGGCAGATCAATACCCACACTAATTCCCATAATGAATCTGGCTACAATCAGAACCCATACATTCGGTGCAAAACCAGCAACAATTGCCGCAATAACAAAGAGCACCATGTCCGCCATAAAGACCCGATAACGGCCAATTTTATCTGTCAGCCAACCACCAATCAGGTTACCCACAATGGTTCCGCAGACAATTGCTGAAGCTACGACCCCAGTCATGACTGGGCTTAAGGAAAATTCTGAGATGACTTGCTCAATACCAAAGGACAGGGTTGTTAAATCATAGGCATCAATAAACACACCTATCAGTGCCAACCAAATAACTTTATTCGACTTACCCTTCCCTGCAAATTTTGAAATTAATTGTGAAACATCATCGGGAGATTTAATTTCATAACGGTGGTTATGATCGAGTTCTTGTGTGCTCACTTAATAATTCCTGTATTTTAATCACAGAAACAAAATAATGATTATTCGCACCATACAAAAACAAATTAATCTGATGTTTTAATCTAAATTATAGAATTATCTTTTCATTATTAACTCAGCAGTAAATCCGATATAAAAATACAAAATAAAAGCCGGTATTTAACCAGCTATTTATCTAAAGGCTTTTCAAAATATTAACTCGCCTCAGCAAGTTTTAACTCTTTTAGATTACGATATTTTGCACCGCGGTGATTTTCAGGCAAATATGGCCCAGCACCAAATAATTTTTCTCTTAATGTTCCTTGTGTATACGAAGTTTGATATACACCTCGTTTTTGCAACTCCGGAACAACAAACTCAACCACATCGGCAAAGGTTTGATGAGCCAAAATATAGGCAAGGTTAAAGCCATCAATATCGGTATCTTCAACCCATTGTTGTAGAGCATCCGAAACGGTTTCTGCCGAACCCACCAATACTGGCCCATTACCGCCTAAGCTGTTCCAGTTTGCAATTTCTTCAATAGTCCAAACACGTTCTGGGTCCGCATTCACATAAGAATCCAATAAAGATTGAATGGCATTGGTTTGAATATATTCAACTTTGTCCGTTGGCTGGTATTGTGAAAAATCCACACCAGACCAGCCAGACAGCAATGTTAAAGCGCCATCGTAACTTCCATAGCTTTGATATTCTTTAAACTTAGCCTGTGCTTTTGCATCTGTTTCATCAGTGACAATCGACAAAAGTGCATAAATTTTAACTGAGTACGGGTCGCGGCCTTCTTGAGCCAATTTTTGGCGAATACCCTGCACCACTTTTTTAGTAGCAATTTTAGACGGCGCTGCAATAAATACACACTCTGCATTTTGACTAGCAAACTTCTGCCCGCGTGAAGATGCCCCCGCTTGATAAAGTACTGGTGTTCGCTGCGGTGATGGCTCACAAATATGGATACCCGGTACAGTAAAGTATTTACCTTCGTGCCGAATTGGATGCACTTTTTTATGGTCAGCAAAAATACCGCTTTCACGGTCACGAAGTACCGAACCTTCTTCCCAAGACCCTTCCCAAAGTTTGTAAAGGACTTCTAAATATTCATCAGCAATATCATAACGATTGTCATGATTAACCTGAGTTTTTAGGCCCAAGTTTTTCGAACCACTTTCTAAATAAGACGTCACGATATTCCATCCAACTCGTCCTTTGGTTAAATGGTCTAGCGTGCTAATACGTCTAGCAAAAGGATAAGGATGCTCAAAGGAAATAGAGGTCGTGACACCAAAGCCCAAGTGCTTTGTAACTGCCGCCATCGCTGGCACAATCTGTAGCGGATCATTGACTGGAACTTGTACTGCACCTGTTAAGGCATGTTCAGCACTTTGATGATAAACGTCATAAATACCAAGCACATCTGCAATAAAAATACCGTCAAAAAAACCACGTTCAAGAATTTGTGCTAAATCTGTCCAATATTCTAAATCTTTATATTCAACAGATCGATCTTGAGGATGTCGCCATAATCCAGGAGATTGGTGGGCAATACAATTCATTTCAAAAGCATTAAAACTAATTTTCTTAGTCATCAAATATCAACCAGCATTTTATTTAATTTTTATACTAAAGCAATTTTTAGGTTTTCTTTATAATATAAACCCCAAACAAAATATGATTTTATTCTAATAGATTTTTATAATTTAATTTAAACAACCAAAATAATATTAAGCCGCTTAAAATCTAAAACTAAAATTTATTATTTAGCAACATTCCCTATTCGCCATTGATACGGTGGTAATGTGCCGTTTACACTAAAATCACCGATAATTCGATTTTTAAATACTCTCGGGTTATGTGAAGATAAAGTTCGTACATTACGCCAGTATCGATCTAGACCTAAATCTTTGTCTGTTGCAGAAGCACCTAAAGCGTCAAATAAAATTGTAGAAGCATTTAAAATCAAATCGGTAATAACCGTTTGAGATTGTGCACTTTCAAGCTCAGCAAGTGCATTTTGCTCTTCTTCAAGCTGCTCATTATTTTGAAATGCAGCTAAGTAAGCACGTTGTAAGCTTTGTGCGACTTTTTCAACAATCGCCCCTGCACTGTAAGCCGCGCCACGGATTTGGCCTACTACTTGTAAAATTTGCGGATCCTGTTTTACAAATTGAGCATTTGCATGCGTATAGTTTCGGGTACGTTTAGCAACAGCTTGAGAAACATCATAGGTTGCAGCACGTCCTAGACCTGTAATGATTGCCAGTTGGACCAGTTGATAGTAAGCCGCTGAATATTTAAAACGGTCATCATCAGGTAAAATTTCAGTTTCGTCGACCAACACATCATGGAAATATGCTGTACCGCTTGCGGTGAGTTGCTGACCAAAGCCATTCCAGTCATCAACAATTTCAACACCTTCATCTTCACGGCGCACAACCACTGAGCCAGATTCACCCTTTAAATCTGTTACACCAACATCCACCCAATCGGCATATAGACTCCCTGTGGTGTAATATTTTTTACCTTTAACACGAATTTTTCCTTCACTGTCTCGATACAAATGTGTTTCGAACTGATCAATTGACTCTTTCCCTCCTTCAGACCATGCACTACCGACTGTTTCCCCATTTGCAATTCGGCTAAGCCAACGCTGTTGAAACGTTTTGTCTTTACTTACCAACACATCTTCAGTGAAACCAAAATGCACACGCAAAGCTTGCGGTAAGTTTGAGTCCGCTTCTGCAAGTTCAATGAGCAATGCAAATAATTCAGGAATAGTGGCATCAAAGCCACCACGATCTTTTGGAAGTCTTAAACGTGTAAAACCAACATCTTTGAGCCACTGAAGTTGTTCATAAGGCAAAATATGCTGTTGCTCACGGATTAAAGCCCCTTCTTTAATACGGGCAAAAGTTGGTCTGAAATTTTTTGCCAATTCATCATAACGCTCAGTTGGCCCTTCACCCCACACGCGAGAAATGATTGAAGCCTGACTAAGTGCTGCATGCGTTAGTGAACCGAGATGATGCTCAAAATTTAAATTTGTCATGTAAGTAAAACCAATATTGCTTTGCTTTTACCATAAAATATTTATTTCACATGAAAACGATTATTTTTTTATAACAGTATTCAATCTTGATATAACACCAATCAAAAGCCTGACCGCTCTAAGCGATCTCTTTCTTGGTAAGACTATGCTGACTTTGCAATAAGGTTTGCATATATTCTGAATAAACAGATAACTTTTCAAAAATATGTTCTGAATAAAACATATCATCAATTAAGTGAGTCATTTGACTGGCAGTAAAGGTATCGCATAACCCGACCAGTGCTGCATTCATTTGCGCAAAATGAGCACATAACTGTACATATGCTTCATCTTTATTTTTAAATAATAATTTACGCATATCTAGCTGATCTAAGCCTTTTAGACTTTCATCTTTTACGACTTTGACCCAATGAATTTTTATTTTTAAGAACTGTTTAAGTTGCTTTAAAGCCTCTAAATCAAGCTCTAAATGTGTTATTAAAAAAACTGTGGAGATATCGCTTCGACATAATGCTTTGATTAATTTTAAATAAATAAAGTCAGCTTCTCCCATCTCTATTAATTCTAAATCTAGATATATTTTTAGGCTTTCTAAAACTTCATCTATCTTAAATACGACCTTCTTGTCAGCTTGATAGTATTTATTAAGAATAGTAAGCACAGGTGGTGTTGCAGGTGTTGTATAAATAGCAGCTTTGTTTAGGTTCGCAAAAATAAATGGTGAGAATAGATAAGCCAAACTGCTTTGCTGTGGCTCAATATGCGACTGAATTAAATAAACCGTTTGAGTTTTAGAAAAGTCTCTGAGTACTTTCGCTCTAAGTAAAGTTGCTTCAAGGTTCACATAAGTCTGTTCTAACTGATCTATTACCAAGGTAGAAATAGACTGATTTTTAATAATTTTATGTAGAACATTGAGTTGAGAAGTAATAAACATTTTTTAACATCCAAGCTATTTTAGAAGCGCTACACTTACACTCAGGTCTTTAAGAAACACGCAGCAACCGGACCCTACACAAAACAACAATGGAAATAGAAAAGAAGAACATAATCATGTGCTTAAAAAAATCTAAAGCAGCGTTCACATTGAGTATTGAAGGTTGGTTTAGGTCGACGGTAAATCCTGTTCATTTTTATTGTGAACTTTAGAGGACTGAATATATAGCTACAGATGAGCGAAAAAAAACTATAGCACCCCCTCGAAACAGCACTGAACTGTTATAGTTTTATAAAAAATTTCTGTATCTATATATACAAATAGAGCGAGTGCATGATTAAGAAAACTTCTTAAGGTAGGTAGTTTTCATGAGACGATCTATTGCATATCGACAGATATTTCATCAATGTTTCAATGCAACATGCATTTTTACAAATGCAACATCAAGCATAAACTTTGCTAACAGATTGAAAACAATCAATCGCCCTATTCTATTGAAATATCAAGCAATTATATTGCTTTACCCTGTTGGCATTTTACTTGCTAAGAACATTTATCACAGAAGTAAGTTTAATCGCCAGAGTACTTTTTTGCCTGAAAATAAGTATTTAACTCATTCAATCATCATCAGCTAGTTCACAGGGGGAAAGTTTATGAGCCTCGGTCTAACCGCTCTAGAATTAGCGCGAATACAATTTGCTTTCACAGTATCCTTCCATATTATTTTTCCAGCCACATCCATCGGACTTGCCTGCTTTTTGGCAGTTTTAGAATGGAAATGGTTAAGAACGCAAAACCCAATTTATAAAGATCTATTTAAATACTGGATTAAGATCTTTGCCGTTGCGTTTGGTATGGGAGTTGTTTCCGGTGTCGTAATGAGCTACCAGTTTGGTACCAACTGGAGTGAATTTTCACGAGTCGCCGGAAGTATTACGGGTCCTTTACTTACCTATGAAGTGTTAAGTGCCTTCTTCTTAGAAGCAGGTTTCTTAGGCATTATGTTGTTTGGCTGGGGACGTGTTGGTCCTAAAGCCCATTTCTTTGCCACACTTATGGTTGCTATCGGAACATGTATTTCCATGTTCTGGATTTTATCTTCCAATAGTTGGATGCAAACCCCGCAAGGTTTTGCGATCGAAAATGGCATTATTGTGCCTAAAGACTGGCTAGCTATCGTTTTTAACCCATCGTTCCCTTACCGCTTTGCCCATATGGGTGCTGCTGCCTTCTTGGTTTCATCTTTATTGGTCGTAGGAACATCTGCATGGCATTTAGTAAAAGGCCGTCGTGATGAACTGGTGAAAAAATCATTCTCGATGGGTCTTTGGATGGTACTTGTGACTTCATGTTTACAAGTGGTGATTGGTGATAACCATGGTTTAAACACTCGTGAACATCAACCTGCCAAACTTGCCGCAATGGAAGGTCACTGGGAAACCAATCATAACGAACCAATGCCATTACTGTTATTTGCTATTCCAGATATGAAAGAAGAACGTAACCACTTTGAAGTGGGGGTTCCATATTTGGGTAGCTTAATTTTGACTCACAGTTTAGATGGTCAAGTCACTGGTTTAAAAGATTTCGCACCTGAAGATCGTCCAAACTCGACCATTATTTTCTGGAGCTTCCGTGTGATGGTTGGCCTTGGTGTCCTTATGGTTACCTTATCACTGATTGCCCTTTGGCTGCGTAAAAGCGGAAAACTTTATGAAACATCATGGTTCCACAAATTTGCTTTACTAATGGGCCCAGCAGGTTATGTTGCATTACTTGCAGGCTGGGTAACCACTGAAGTAGGCCGTCAACCTTGGGTCGTATATGGCATTATGCGAACCAAAGATGGCTTATCTCATACGGTGTCGGCAGATCAAGTCGGCCTCAGTCTCTTTATTTTTGTAGTGGTGTATACCATCGTTTTTGGTAGCGGTATTTACTACACCTTAAAACTCATTAATAAAGGCCCATCATTTATCGATACACCAAATATAGAATCTGGTGGTGTTGGACACTTTAAAACACCAATGCGCCCACTCAGTGCAGTTGATGAAAATATTGACAGCAACCAAAAATCTGGGGAGAACCGTCATGATTGATCTTTCTTTAATATGGGTCGGTATTATCGGTTTAGGTGTCATGATTTATGTGGTCATGGATGGTTTTGACTTAGGAATCGGGATCATGTTCCCATTCATTAAGAACAGCCAAGAACGTGATGTGATGATGAATACCGTCGCCCCTGTCTGGGATGGTAACGAAACGTGGATGGTACTCGGAGGTGCTGGTCTATATGCAGCATTTCCACTGGTCTATTCAACAGTTTTATCAGCACTCTATCTACCTATTATTTTCATGGTGATTGCCCTGATTTTCCGTGGCGTTGCTTTTGAATTCCGTTTTAAAGCTCATCGCACCAAACATCTGTGGGACTTGGCTTTTATTTGGGGTTCGGTTTTAACGAGCTTCCTTCAAGGGATTATTTTGGGTGCTTATATTCAAGGGATTAAAACCGAAAATGGTATTTATGCTGGTGGGTCTCTTGATTGGTTATCACCATTTACGATCTTTACAGGTATTGGTGTAGTTGCTATGTATGCAACTTTGGGTTGTGGCTGGCTCATTTTAAAAACTGAAAAAGGCTTACAGCAACGTATGTATGAGCTTATGCCTAAGCTAATTATTGCACTACTCATTATTTTTGGTGCTGTAAGTTTATATACGCCTTTGACTCATCCTGAAATTGCAGATCGCTGGTTCTCTTTACCAAATCTTTTCTATTTTAGTCCCGTACCTATTTTGGTCTTATTGTTTGTTGGCCTAATTTTATCGGCATGTAAAAAGCAGAATCACGACCTCAAACCATTTGCATATACATTGGCTCTCGTTTTCCTTGCATTTACTGGTTTTGTGATTAGTTTATGGCCTTATATTATTCCACCATCAGTCACCATCTGGCAGGCCGCAGCACCTCATTCTAGCCAAATGTTTGCTTTGGTTGGTGCACTTATTTTGATTCCAATCATTATTGCTTACACCATTGTGTCTTATTGGGTATTTAGAGACAAAGTCCGTGTAGGTGATGAAGGCTATCATTAAGTATGGAGGGTTTTATGAAAAAGTCATCCGTTAAACTCAACCAAACCCAATGGTTTATTCTGTTATGGCTTGGTGGTTTCTTAGCCTTAGCTGTAATTGCGGGATTGTTTAAAGTGATATTGATTTATGCAGCCCCTTACTTAAAGTAATTCCATCCTTATAGACAAATGCCGTTTGTAGATTCTGCAAACGGCATTTATTATTGATTCAGTGCATCTTTTTTTATTTCGTGCAGCTCATACATGTATAAATCAGAACAACTCGCCCATAGCATTCGCCAACTCATTGAGAGCGGCACTTTAAATGCACATGAAAAATTACCTTCGTTGAGAGATCAGGTACAACGCTCTGGCTTTAGTCTAATGACCGTAATGAATGCTTATCAGGAGCTTGAATCCCAAGGTCTGATCTATTCAAAAGAAAAATCGGGATATTTTGTTGCCGAGCAAATTGCGCTAAAGTCACTCGAGCAATATTCAGTTGTTTCGCTCAATTCTAAAATTGAAATTAATTCTTTAGTTTTTAAATATCTTAAGTCAATTCAACATGAGTCTGTCGTACCTTTTGGGTCAGCTTTTCCGGACAGTCAGCTTTTAGCTGCTCCCAAACTTATTCAAATTATGGGGCAACTTGCACGGCAAAGACAAAGCTACGACCAGACAGCAAGCCTACCTCCCGGTAATTTAGCCTTAAGAAAACTGATTGCTCAGCGCTACTGTATGCAAGGCATACAAACCGACCCAGATGACATTGTCATTACATCAGGAGGTTTAGATGCACTGAACCTTTCCCTACAAGCTGTTGCTCAACCTGGCGACTATATTCTATTGCAACAAACCGTATTTTACGGCGCTTGGCAAGCTGCCGAGCGTTTAGGGCTTAAAGTGATTACCATTCCTGAACACCCTCAGCATGGTTTTGACTTAGAAGCTTTTGAACAAGTTATTCAAACATATCCTATCAAGGTATGTTGGCTCATGCTGAATGCCCAGAACCCGATTGGTTTTACTGTTAGTGATGACATTAAATATAAAATTGCCAAACTACTTCATGAGCATCAAATTTATTTGATTGAAGATGATGTGTATGAAGAGCTTTTTTATGGCGGTCAAAAACCACTTTCGATGAAGTACTTTGACCAACAAAATCTGGTACTGCACTGCTCTTCATTTTCTAAAACTTTAGGGGCAGGTTTTCGGGTTGGTTGGGTCTATGCGGGTAAGTTTTCAGACCATATTCAACACTTACAGCTTATGAGTACTATTTCAGTAAATGCACTCATTCAAAATGCTTTAGTTGAATTTTTATCTCACCATCATTATGAAAAACACTTGCGTACACTTAGACTTTCCCTTGAGCGTTATAAAAAGCAGTTTTATCATTATTTGAAGCAACATTTACCTAACTCTTGTGAAGTGTATTACTACCCAAGTGGCTATTTTTTATGGGTCAAACTTCCTAGTACGCTAGACAGTATGCAAGTTTATGAAGAGTTGATTCAGCAAGATATTGGCGTTGCGCCAAGTCCTCTGTTTAGTGTTTTACCTGCACAGCAGCATTATTTGAGAATTAACTGTTCTTTTGAATGGAACACTAAAATTCAAAGCGCATTAGATCAGGTGATTAAAACTATTCAACAAAGAGTTGAAGCAGGTTTATAAGAAGGTCCAGCCTCTTAGAATCAAGGCCCAAGCCATTAACGACATGACTGTTTTTGTTGTCGGCTTAATTTTTTCTTTTAGCGAAGATGCTTTACTCGATTTATTTGGCTGGAAAGCAATGAATATGACTTTAATCCCGTGGTTATTAATTGCCATATGTTCATCATGATTAAGCAAAAAATAAGCTTTCGCTTTATGCAGAGTTTATCTTTCTATTTCTAATAAATGATCTTTACTAAAATTTGGCGCACTTTGATTAAACATTGTCGCCATTCGATTTGGATAAATATCGTTCAAATTCCTATGATGTCTCTATCGAAAAGCAAGTTCCTTAAAACTTTAGTTGAGAGACAGAATATGAACACAGTTAAAGAAAAAATCGTTCTCATCACAGGCGCATCATCTGGTATGGGAAAAGCATTTACCAAAGCATTACTCAAAGAAGGCGCAACTGTTTATGCCGTTGCCCGTCGCGTTGATGCTATGCAAGAACTAAAAACACTCGGTGCTCATACATTAAAAATGGATATTACCAATCAGGATGATATCGACCAAGTTGTGAAAACTATTGAAAAAGAAACCCATGGTGTTGATATTTTAGTTAACTGTGCAGGCTTCGGCATGTATGGTGCTATGGAAGATACTACCCTTGCCGATGCACGCTATCAATTTGAAGTGAATCTGTTTGGTATGGCCTATTTAACCCAAAAGGTTCTGCCTAGTATGCGTAAAAAAATGCAGGGTCGAATTATCAATATTTCATCAATGGGTGGAAAAATTTATACACCACTTGGTAGTTGGTATCATGCGAGTAAACATGCTGTTGAAGGTTGGTCTGACTGTCTACGTTTAGAGTTAAAATCATTTAATATTGATGTTGTTGTCATTGAACCCGGTGCTATCGCAACTGAATTTGCAGATGTAATGATCCAACCTATGCTGGAACGTTCAGGACAAAGTGCGTATAGCCATATGGCAGCCGCGGTTGCTAACTCAACAAAAACTACAGTAGAAAAAGGTGAACTTTCAGATGTGCAAGTTGTCGTTGATATGTTGATGAAAGCTGTTCATGCATCGTCACCTAAAACACGCTATGTGGGTGGCAAATATGCCAAACTGATGATATTTGTACGTAAATGGTTTGGTGACCGTGTATTTGATCGTATGGTGATGTCAGTTATTAAATAAATGAAGTGACCCGTATAAGTTTAATGTTGAGATGCTCAAATGAAATATGCTTCAAATTTTGCCCTAAATACCAACTGGAAGTTATTACTGAATGACCTAGGCATAAATCTTGAAGATGCATTACGTTTGGCATCTCTACCGCTTGATTTGTTCAACCGTAAAGATGCAAGCCTTACGCCCGTTCAATATTTCAATTTTTGGCACGCAATTGAACAACTTGCTGGAATAAATGACTTACCTTTAAAAATCGGTCAGATGATTACAGTTGAGCTTTTTGATCCAGCGATTTTTGCCTGTATTTGTAGTCCCAACTTTAATATTGCGATACAGCGTCTATCTGAATTTAAAAGACTCGTTGGGCCCATGCAGTTACAAGTAGCAATTGATAACGACACAACAACGCTAGAACTCAAATTTTATAATGTATCTACGCCAACACCGCAAAGCCTTGCTATGTCAGAACTGGTCTTTTTTGCTCAATTAGCAAGAATATGTACAAGGCATCAGGTTATACCTTTGAAAGTTACACTGCCGGATTTACCTAATAATCTGGCAGAGTACAAAACATTTTTTGGCGTACTTCCACAAAAAAGTGAACACATTTCGATTGTCTTTTCACGCCAAGATGCTGAACGTCCTTTTTTAACAGCCAACCCGACCATGTGGTCTTTTTTCGAGCCAAACTTGCAACGTAGTCTTATACAGCTTGATGAAGATGCAACGGTTAGCGAAAAAGTTAAAGCAATACTTTTAGAAAACCTACCTGCTGGACTGTGTACGATAGAAGATGTTGCTCAAAGACTCGCGATGAGCAAACGTACGCTACAACGGCTACTTTTAGAAGAACAAACTAATTTTAAAACGCTTTTGGATGCGACACGTCAATCTCTTGCCCAACATTATTTAGAAAAATCATCAATGAGTACAGGTGAAATTTCATTTCTATTGGGCTTTCAAGAGCACAATTCTTTTAGCAGAGCATTTAAAAACTGGACGGGTAATACTCCGCAAGAATATAGACTTATGCATTAATTCCTAACGCGGTTTATTCAACATCCATTCCAGATTTTGGCGAACCGCAGGCCACTCATGTTTTAAAATGCTATAAACATGGGTATCCCTCAAAATATCGTCTTTCACAATTTGATGGCTTCTCAGCACGCCATCGAGCTTTGCACCCAAACGTACGATCGCGGCTTGACTTTGAACATTTAAAGAAGATGTGCGTAACTCGACTGCAATGCAATTTAAAGTCTCAAATGCATGAGTCAACAATAGCTTTTTACATTCAGTATTTACAGGCGTACGCTGTGCAGATTTGCGGTACCACGTCGAACCAATTTCTACACGGTGATGGGCTTCTTCAATATGCATTAAGGTTGTCATGCCCAACGCCCGCCCCGTTTTTCGGTCTTCAATATAAAATGGCAGCATAGAACCAGATTTTTGCAAACCAAGACGTCTTTCAATTTCCGCAGTCATCTGTTCAGGTCTTGGCACACGGGTATACCAAAGATTATAAAGTTCCCCATCGCAAACGGCCTCTTTGAGCGCTTCAGCTTGAGTTACATCTAACGGCTTTAAAATAACGTGCTCACCCAATAACTCAACAGGTGTAGTCAAAGACATCTTTGTCTCCTCAATTGATATTAAAGTTTTATATTTTCAAAATTATTTATTTAACTCAGCGACACTATACATAGCGTCCGCTATAGTTTGATGACCAGATTTCGATAGACCATCTGCCGCGCCTAAAATGTCACGACGTTCTTTATTTTGCCCAAGTTTTGATTTTCCTTGCAGCTTGGTAATTTCAATTTCTATTCCCACAATCGCCTTTAACATTGGTTCAAGATAGTCCTTTGGTGCATCTGACATTTTCCATGGTTCAGGTTGAGATGCTTCGTGGGTACGGGTTAAACGAGCCACTACACCACGAACATAACGCTCATCATCTCGGATTGTCACTTTGCCATAAGCATGCATAACCCTATAGTTCCACGTTGGTACTTGTCTGTGCTGTTCATGTTTGGATGGGTACCAGTTTGGTGAAATATAAGCATCGCCTGCTTGGAACACGACCAACACCTCATCTCCATTTTTAATGTCCTGCCAGACAGGATTAACTCTAGACACATGCGCATGTAGCACACCCAAGTTCTCTTCATTTACCAGCAATTCAAATGGAAGATGATTTGCATCTAAGCCATTACTTCCATGAGTAAAAAGCACACCAAATGGATATTCGGTAATAAGAGAATGTAATACATCCAAACGGTTTTCTGCATAATCATCGGGGATATACATGGCTCAAAACCTCACTGTAAATATCAGGGTTATTTATATTTTGTGTTGTAAATTTTCTGGTTTCTGTGGTTTATTAAAAAGAACCACTTTATATTTTTTTAAGTAGACCAGAATTATGGCCAGAATGGCAAAAGTTGTTGAACTTCCGTCTATTGCAAAGATTGATAAAAGCCAAGGAAAAATAAGTGCCCAACTGACTCAAGCTTTACGCGAAGCTGTACAAAGTGGTGATTTACAGCCCGGCGATCCATTGCCTTCTTCACGCGAGCTGGCTCAAACACTTGGAGTCGCTCGCGGAACGATTATCGAAGCTTACGATCAACTTTTAGCTGAAGGTGTTTTTGACTCTCAAGCACGAACGGGCACCTATGTGTCTCATGCTTTAACTAAAAAAACTACGCCGCAACATTCTCAAAAAGAAACCACACCTAGCGCAATCTCTTTGACGAAGTCGGCACTCTCCTATGCCCAAGTGCTTAAAGAGTTTAAACCTCTTCCTCATGCCCCTTTTGCAGTGTCTGTTCCCATTGCCCGAACCCAACCGAGTGATATTTGGCGTAAATTTGGTAATAAATTTAGATCTCGAGGTGCAGGTGCTCCTTCGGGTTATGGTGAACCTCAAGGCGTACTATCACTAAGAATTGCTATAGCAGACTATGTACGCCGATCCCGCTCTGTCCACTGCGAACCTGAACAAATCGTGATTACACCCGGTATTCAGCAATCACTTTATATTTGCAGTCAGATTTTATTTGAAGCAAAAGATGAAGTCTGGATTGAGGATCCGGCTTATCGGGGTACAACGGCTATTTTTGAACATGCTGTACAAAACATTCGGATGGTACGTGTTCCTGTTGATGAAGAAGGCATTCAGGTTGAAACTGGAATTAAGCTTTCTAAACATGCACGTGCTGCTTTCGTGACACCCTCTCACCAATATCCACTTGGCATGCCGATGAGTCTAGCAAGACGTACGGCCTTATTAGAGTGGGCAAAACAGCAAAATGCATGGATCATTGAAGATGACTATGACAGTGAACTCCGTTATAACGGTCAACCCTTCCCATCTTTACAAGGTATGGCACCCGACCAAGTGATTTATCTTGGGACTTTCAGCAAAGTTCTATTTCCATCACTTAGACTTGGTTATGCAGTATTGCCTAAAGAGTTGGTAGCATCTTTTTGTGGACTCAGAGTATTAATTGATCGACACCCACCTGCTGCCGACCAGCACGTTTTGGCAGCTTTTATTCAAGAGGGTTATTTGGAACGACATATTCGACGCACTCGAAATGTCTATGCAGAAGTCCGAGAATACATTATTGGCTTGATTGAAAAATACATACCTCAAGAACTGGCTTGGTTACAGCCGGGCGATCAAGGCATGCATATGGTGTTATGGCTTGCTCAGCATATTAATGATATTGACGTTGCAAGCTCGGCAGTCGATGCAGGCATTGCCATTAAAGCAATTTCACCGACATTTTCACAAGAACAACAACGTCCGGGTTTAATTGTTGGCTTAGGTGATTTTGAACCGGAGCTGATGAGACAAGCCATCAAAAAACTATCAAGAATTATTCAACAACATGACAAATCAAGTTAGATAAAATCTACAACAGCAACCATAGATGAATCGCAAATGGCCCAATCAGTACCATTAAAATACCTGCAATGACCATGGTTAAACTGGCAATCACACCTTCTTCACTATTGCGCTGCTGTGCTCTAACTGTACCAAAACCATGCGCTGCATTTCCGAAAGCTGCACCATTTGCCACGTTAGAACGGATTTTAGTAATCGCTAAAATTGCATCGCCGCAAATCATACCGACCAAACCAGTAATGACCGTAAATAGTGAAACCAATGCTGCCGAACCGTGAATATCTTCCGCTAAAATCATGGCAAATGGTGTTGAAATAGAACGGGCCATCAAACTATTGGTGACTTCAGGGCTAAAGTGGAACCACTGTGCCATTTCATAGGCAGACATCACACCTACACTCATCCCCACAATAATCGCAATCGAAAGGACTCCAAGGTTTTTACGAATCGTTTCGCGATAACGATAAATCGGTACAGCGAAAGCAACCGTTGCTGGTCCTAATAAATTAACAATCCACTGCGTATCTTCAGCATATGTTTGATATGAAATTCCAAAAATCGTCATCAAAATGATGGTGAGTACAGGTACACTAATCGCGGGTGATAACCAAAGTTTTGGATTTTTCTGATAGATCCGCTTTGCCACAACATAGGCTGCCAAAGTCCAGATCAGACAAAGAATTGACCAAATATTCATGTCGTTTGCTCTTTAGATATGCTTATGTTGAAGACGTTTTCGGGCCTGTAAATAAGCTTTCAAACGATTGTAATAGTGAATCGTCAGACATGTACTGAGCATGACCGAAATGGTCCCAACCGCAATGCTCAAAACAATTTGCCAGCCTTCGGTCATAAACAAAGTTTTATACTGAACTACGGCAACTACAACAGGTACGAAAAACAGCAACAGTTCACCTAAAACAACGGTTGCTCCCATTGCCACCTGATCCATTTTGATAATTTTAAAGAACAGGCATAAAAGCAATAAAAACATACCTAAAATGCCTGCTGAGACAGGTACGCCAAGCTTTTGATGTAAGAGATATCCGACCCACCAAAATCCAGCCAAAATCAAAATTTGTTTAACTAAAACTAAAAGTGAAGGTTGTGTGGGTGTGCCAGAAGCAGATTCAGTACTCATTTTGCGAAATTAAATGGTTAACTACACCATTATGCTATCTTGGTTAAAGCTGCTAAATATGAATTATTCATGTTATTATCATTCCAAAATGGAATAATATATTCTTTATTATGCTTTCACTAAAATCATTACAGTGCTTCGTTACGCTGGTCAAAACAAAAAGCTTTACACGTACTGCTGAAGAGTTATATCTGACTCAACCGACTATTAGTAAAATATTACAGCAGCTTGAAGAGCAGCTTCAGGTACAGCTTTTGGTTAAACCTGATCATGGACGAAAAAGACAAATTGAACTAACTGAAATTGGAGAACGCATTTATCAACATGCGATCGAGCTTCTTCAGGCAGAACAGAACATCTTTCTTGAAATTGAAAACTACCAACAACTAAAAACAGGAACTTTAAAACTTGGCGTTCCGCCTTTAGGTTCGCAGCTTCTAACAACTGCCCTATTTGATTATCATCAGCAATTACCAGATATTGAATTGGCTTTTATGGAAGTGGGTTCACGTGGTATTGAACAAGCTTTGCTTAACAATGAACTAGACGTTGGCGTTTTATTGCAGCCTTTTGATGAGCAAATTTTCAATAGCATTGAGCTATGTAACTACCCTTTAATGGTACTTTTACGTCGGGATGCCACTTGGGCAACCCGCAAAAAAATAAATTTAGAAGAGCTACAACACCAATCATTTTTAATGTTTCCTGAAAATTTCTCTTTAAACAGTATTATTCTCGATGCCTGTAAGCAGCATGGTTTTTACCCAACCATTGCTTGCCGCACCAGCCAATGGCACCTCTTGGCAGATATGGTGCTACAACGTATGGGGATTGCGCTTCTCCCACAGTATTATACCGACATGCTTGACCCTAGTTTATTTGCAGCAGTGCCACTCGAAAAACCAAATATTCAGTGGCACTTAGTGATGGCTTGGAAAAAGAATCTTCCTGTCTCACCAGCGGTACAGGCGTGGCTTAGTATTGTTCGTGAGCATTTCCAGCACATTAAGCCCTAACGTTGAACACTGAAATAGCTTAATTCAAAAACCGATAAAGCTTTTCCACAAAAAAGCTACCCAATCTTGGATCAGCTCACTTAGACTAGATTCGATTGTTTTATGACATGGACAATAACAATGAATAACGAGCATTTTAAGCTGTACACAGATTCACAATTTCTAAGCCCCTACGCGTTTACAGTTTTTGTAGGGCTACATGAAAAACAAATTCCATTTGAAATAGCGACCATCAACTTAGGCCAGCAAGGCCAGTTTGAAAAATCTTATGTAGCAAAGTCATTAACTGCCAAAGTGCCTGTACTTGAGCATAACGATTTTGCCTTATCAGAATCATCTGCCATTTTGGAATATCTTGAAGAGCTTTATCCAAACACATCTATTTATCCAAAAGATATTCAAGCACGCGCAAGAGCAAGACAAATTCAGGCATGGCTCCGATCAGACTTAGTTGCACTAAGAACTGAACGACCAACCGATGTTATTTTTATTCAGCCCACCTCCACTCCACTTTCAGAAGAAGGCAAAAAAGCTGCGGAAAAACTTTTCTTTGTTGCAGAAAAACTTCTTGCGTCTGATGCCGAATTTCTTTTTGGTTCATGGAGCATTGTGGATGCTGAACTTGCCCTAATGTTGCAACGCCTTATTCAAAATGGTGATGCTGTACCAGAACGTATAAAAAACTATGCATTACAGCAATGGCAACGCCCGAGCGTTCAAAAATGGCTTGCCTTGCGACATAACTAAAACCTTATATTTACACCAAACACGAGATAAAAAATGAGTGATTCAAACTATATTCCTCCACAAGTTTGGCAATGGACTGGAGAAAAAACCGATTTAAACCAACCTACCTCAGGTGCGCGTTACGAGCATACACTTCCGGTAGGGAAACATCCGCTCCAGCTCTATTCTTTAGCAACGCCTAATGGGCAAAAAGTCACTATTTTGCTAGAAGAACTTTTAGCATTAGGTCATCAAGATGCTGAATATGATGCATGGCTGATTAAAATTGGTGAAGGACAGCAATTTGGCAGTGGCTTTGTAGAAATTAATCCCAACTCTAAAATTCCAGCATTGGTTGACCATAGCCAAAACCCGCCATTAAGAGTGTTTGAGTCTGGTTCAATTTTGCTTTACTTGGCTGAAAAGTTTAAAGCATTCATTCCAACTGATATTGCTGCACGTACTGAATGCCTTAATTGGTTATTCTGGCAAATGGGCAGCGCACCTTACCTAGGTGGCGGTTTCGGGCATTTTTATGCTTATGCACCCATTAAAATTGAATATGCAGTTAACCGCTTTGCCTTGGAAACAAAACGATTGCTTGATGTGTTAGATAAGCATCTAGCAAAGCATGAATATTTAGCAGGCTCTGAATATAGCATCGCTGATATTGCAGCATTCCCTTGGTATGGCGGTCTTGTTAAAAACTGGGTGTATAACGGCGCGGAGTTTTTAGGTGTCGATCAATATAAAAATGTTCAACGCTGGGCAGATGCGATTTTAGCGCGCCCTGCGGTACAACGTGGTCGTATGGTCAACCGCACTTTTGGTGATTTAGCTACACAGTTGCATGAACGCCATGATGCAAGTGATTTTGAGACCAAGACTCAAGATAAATTGCAGAATCAGTCTTAAAATATCATTCAGTTTTTGACTTACCCGCAAGATATTTCATTTTTGCGGGTATTCAAAGTTGGCAAAATACCCCGTATATAACTCACTCAGCCAAGCGACAAAAACTCGTACGCGTGGCGAGAGCTGCCTGTGCTGAGGATATAAAGCAGAAACTGACATCTTCGGGATTTGCCATTCAGATAAAACCTCAACCAGTTGTCCGTCTTTTAACTCATTCGCTACATGATAGCGCGGAACCTGAATTAAACCTGCCCCACGTAAAGCAGATAATACATAGTTTTCAGCATCATTTACCACGATCCAGCTTTTCAAAAAATAATCTTGTTTCTTGCCATTCACCATTAATTCAAATGGATAATTTCGCCCGCCTGATGTAGAAAAGAAATTAACGCAATAATGTGATAACAAATCTTCTGGTTGCTGTGGTGTTCCATGTTTATTTAGATAGTCAGGACTTGCACAAATGACTTGTGGCATATCGACTAAATGTCTAGCAATTAAAGTGGAATCATCCAAACGTCCTGCTCTCACCACACAGTCTATCCCTTCCCGAATCAGATCAACCAAACGATCACCCGTACTAATTACAAGTTCAATGTCGGGATACAACTCGTGAAATTGGTCGATATTGGGTAAAACAATTTTAGTTGCATGTGCGCCTGATAAATCGACACGTAATAAACCGCGGGGCTGAGCAATTACATTGCGTAAAGACGATTCGGCATCATCGAGTTCCGATAATATTTGTGTACAACGCTCATAAAATGCCTGCCCATCTAGTGATGGTCTTACATGCCGAGTCGTCCGCTCTAGCAAACGACACTGCAAATTATTCTCTAACTCTTTAATGGCATTACTTGCTGTAGCGCGTGGGATATTTAGCTGATCGGCTGCCTGACTAAAACTACCCAGCTCTACGATGCGGGTAAAAAGTTGCAAGGTATCAAATTTATCCATGGTGCTCGCTTTTAACCTTGTCTATTATTAATAAATATGGAATTATCTTATCCAGTTATCAAGATTTATCCCATATTTCTATATTATTAAAATAAGCCATACCTACTCAAACAGGCAATCTAAAAATGAATATTTCAAAAAAGACAGCTCTGGTTACTGGCGCATCACGTGGTATTGGTCGTGCTATTGCTGAACGCTTAGCTCAAGATGGTTTTTATGTGATTGTTAACTATTCGGGCAATAAGGTTCATGCCCAAGCCACTGTAGATCATATTATTGAGCAAGGTGGTCAAGCCTCAGCTATTCAAGCGGACGTTGCAAATGAACATGAGGTGATTCGTTTATTTCAAGAAGCTAAAGCCATTAACGGTCAATTAGATGTGGTAGTTCATAGTGCCGGCATTATGCCTATGGCAAAAATTACACCTGAAGGTCTGCCAGATTTCGATAAAGTAATTCATACCAATTTACGTGGCGCTTTTTTAATTTTGGCGCATGCAGCCGAAACGGTGCCAGATGGTGGTCGGATTGTTACGCTTTCAACCAGTGTAATTGCCAAATCTTTTCCGGCCTATGGTCCTTATATTGCTTCAAAAGCAGGTGTAGAAGGTTTGGTCCATGTGTTAGCAAATGAGTTACGCGGCCGAAATATTACTGTAAACGCAGTTGCGCCCGGCCCGACAGGAACTGACCTTTTTTATAATGGAAAAACTGATGAGCAAGTGGCAGCAATTGCAAAACTCGCTCCCTTGGAAAGAATCGGAACACCTGAAGAAATTGCCAGTGTAGTTGCCATGCTAGCTGGCCCAGATGGACGTTGGATAAATTCACAAGTCGTTCGAGTAAATGGTGGATTTGCTTAATTTTTAAAACCGTGTGGATTATTTTTAATTCACACGGTTTTCTTAACTATTAAAATGATTATTCCATGCATTTCAATTAAAAAACTATATAAGCTTAATTAATACTTTTTTATAAAAATATCCCCCATTCTTATTTATCAAAATAATATATATAAATAGATATTCCTTATTTTTGCTTATATTTAAAAACGCGTAAATTGAACAATAACAATCTGAATCGAAGATAAGGATATATTCAATGAATGCTAAATTAAATACAGAATCCCCTCAAAGCTTTATCTCAAATGGTTCAAATACATCTTTTTCAGCCCAAGAAATTCTTTCTAAAGCACAGCAATATGCACAAGACCATGAACTAAATTTTAGTGGCAGTTTATCTCCTGTTGACGCATGGCAGCTCGTACAACAAGGAGAAGCTGTTTTAGTTGATGTGCGTACCAATGAAGAACGTAAATTTGTGGGTTATGTCCCTGAAAGTGTTCATGTCGCTTGGGCAACTGGCACATCGTTTAACCGTAATCCACGCTTTTTAAAAGAACTCGAATCAAAAGTTGGTAAAGACAAAACCATTCTTTTGTTATGTCGTAGTGGCAACCGCTCAGCACAAGCTGCCGAGGCCGCATTTAATGCTGGTTTTGAGCACATTTATAACGTTCTTGAAGGCTTCGAAGGCGATCTAAATGATCAGCAACAGCGTAATCAGAAAAATGGCTGGCGCATCCATCAACTTCCTTGGCAACAAGACTAATACTTTAATCAATTTTCAGTGAATCAAGGAAAGCTTGTGACTCAATGGAACATTAATGCGGTTGTACAAGGTTTACAACAAGCAAGGCATGACTGGCGTCAGCAACAGCACAGAACAAAAGAATTTGGGGGCCGCGAACTTCCATCTAAAGAAGCTTTAAAGGCCATTTTAGATGACCTATGTGGGATTTTATTTCCAATGCGTTTAGGCCCTGCCGACTTACGTCAAGAAACTGAAGACTCCTATATTGCCTATACTTTAAATCGGGTACTCACAGCCTTACATGCTCAAGTACAACTGGCTTTAAATTATGAAGCAAAACGTCATTTGAGTCATTCGAACACAGTCCAACAGCCAGACGAACTTGCTCAAAATATTGTGCAGGATTTTGCCAACACCTTGCCCTCGATACGACGTCTTTTAGACGGCGATGTGCGTGCGGCCTATGAAGGCGATCCGGCAGCGCATAGTGTGGATGAAGTATTACTTTGCTATCCGGGCATATTTGCGATTATTCATCATCGAATAGCACATCAACTCTATGCCCAAGTGCCTTTATTGTCTCGCATTATTTCCGAGTTAGCGCATTCTGCGACGGGTATTGATATTCATCCGGGTGCAAAAATCGGTAAAGGATTCTTCATCGATCATGGTACAGGTGTGGTGATTGGTGAAACTTGTGTGATTGGAGAGCGTGTCCGTATTTATCAGGCGGTAACTCTTGGAGCAAAACGCTTTGAAACCAATGATGATGGTGCTTTGAAAAAAGATTATACACGCCATCCAATTGTTGAAGATGACGTTGTGGTCTATGCAGGCGCGACTATTTTAGGCCGTATTACGATTGGCCGAGGGTCCATTATTGGGGGAAATGTCTGGCTTACGCATAGTGTTGCAGCAGGTAGTCAGATTTTACAGTCTCCTAATGAGTCTTATCAAAAAAATCATATTGCCGGTTAAACAATATAGATGTGAAATAAATAGATAAGGAGATAAATAAACAAATAACATGCAGATTAATAAAATGCTTATTTCTAGTTTAAATATATTTTTATTTAGAAAATAGATAACTCATTAATAAGCTCATTATTTAAATTACAACGCTATTTTAATTTTAAACCAGAACTAATTCTAGTTTATATGCACCCTAGAATTTTTATTTTCAAAAAGCCAATGTAATAAGGAAAAATGATTCATGGCGAAAAATACAGACAAAGCCCAACTTGCACTTGGGGATCACGCAGCGCGTCAACTAGCCAATGCGACCAAGACAGCTCCCCAACTTTCTACGATCACTCCTCGATGGCTGACTCACTTACTTCAATGGCTTCCTGTTGAAGCAGGTATTTATCGCTTAAACCGTGTAAATAATACCGATGATATTCAAGTAGCTTGCACCCAACGTGATGAAGCCACTTTACCTCAAACTTTTGTTGATTATGACCCAGAGCCACGCGAATACTTTTTAAATGGTGTATCTACTGTTTTAGATGTACATACACGTGTTGCTGACCTTTACAGCAGCCCACACGACCAAATTAAAGAACAGCTCCGTTTAACGATTGAAACCATTAAAGAACGTCAAGAAAGTGAGCTTATCAATAACCCCGAATACGGTTTACTGGCAAGTGTGACAGATGACCAACGTATCTCGACTTTAAATGGCCCACCTACTCCAGATGATCTTGATGATTTGTTACGTAAAGTCTGGAAAGAACCAGGATTTTTCCTAGCGCATCCTGATGCAATTGCAGCATTTGGACGTGAATGTACACGGCGTGGTGTACCGCCTCCAACAGTTAGTCTGTTTGGTTCGCAGTTTATTACATGGCGCGGTATTCCACTCATTCCATCAAATAAAATTCCTGTAGAAGATGGCAAAACTAAAATCTTGCTGCTTCGTGTTGGTGAAAAGCGTCAAGGGATTGTTGGTTTGTTCCAGCCCGGTCTTGCAGGTGAACAGTCACCGGGGCTTTCAGTACGTTTTATGGGAATCAACCGTAACGCAATTGCGTCGTATCTAATCTCATTATATTGCTCACTTGCAGTACTCACTGATGATGCGTTGGCAGTATTAGATGATGTGGAGGTGGACAAATATCATGACTACCCAGTTAACTACAAGTAATCTGCAAGGTAGTCCAACAGGGCCTGATGTGACTGGTGTTAACCCACCAGCCAACTTCCCTGATGAGTCCACCATTGCTCGACTTGCTAATGATTTTTTTTCAGCATTGCCAAGCTCAAGCAGTTCAGCTTCTCCATCGGGCCTTAACTTGGACTTACCTGTCGGAGCGCCACCGCACCCTCCACAACCAGGTGAACCATTCTCTGCTCTCAGTGGTCGTGCGCCCAATATCGCCTTTCAGAAAAGTCTTAATCCGGAATATCCTGAGCATATTCCAAATTTGCCAGACTACCCTGAACGTCGAATTGTAGCGTCTGCGCCTGTGGTTGGTGGAGCTAATTTGCCGCGCCCACCATTTGAGCCACATTTGCCACAAGCTGCTCATAGTGAACCTAATGTGCCACGCATTGAACCAAACTTACCCACTGGTGCAGGTGAATCACCTTATTATTTTTTAAATGATTTTTCTGCTCCCAATACACCAGAACCGTCTGTTAAAGGTGTTGAAGATAATTATTCGGTTGCACAGTCTTTTCAATTGCCACATGGTGACCAGCTGAAATCATTGCTGACGGAAGATCGTTTTGCAACAAACACGCCTCCCCAAAGTTCGGCAAGCTCTGCATTTTATTTTTTAGACTTGCCTCAAAGTGGACAAAGTTATAGTCACTATCAACCATCGCAACCCACTTTTGTAGCAAGTAGTGCTCAACCACTCGATGTACATGCTATACGTCGCGACTTCCCAATTTTACAGGAACGCGTCAATGGCCGACCTCTGGTCTGGTTGGATAATGCTGCGACCACACAAAAACCGCAGCGCGTGATTGACCGGATTGCTTATTTTTATCAGCATGAAAACTCAAATATTCACCGTGCTGCACATGAGTTAGCGGCTCGTGCAACCGACGCCTATGAGCATGCAAGAAATGTAGTTGCCCGATTTATTGGTGCGCCCTCTTCTAAAGAAATTATCTTTGTTCGAGGAACAACCGAAGGCATTAACCTGATTGCAAAAACATGGGGTGAGCAAAATATTGGTGAAGGTGATGAAATTATCGTTTCTCACTTAGAACACCATGCCAATATTGTGCCGTGGTATCAACTCACTAAAAAAACTGGAGCAAAATTAAGAGTCATTCCTGTGGATGACACAGGCCAGATTATTTTAGAAGAGTTGCCAAGACTGATTAATGAACGCACTAAACTGCTGTCGATTACTCAAGTTTCGAATGCTTTGGGAACAGTCACACCTGTTGCTGAAGTCATTAAAATTGCGCATGCCAAAGGTGTACGTGTTTTAGTTGACGGTGCTCAATCTGTTTCGCACATCCCTACCGATGTACAAGCCCTTGATGCAGACTTTTTTGTGTTTTCTGGACATAAAGTGTTTGGGCCGACGGGTATTGGTGCGGTATATGCAAAACCAGAGCTGCTAGAAAGCATGCCTGTTTGGGAAGGCGGCGGTAACATGATTCAAGATGTGACCTTCGAACAAGTAGTTTACCAACCTGCACCAAACAAGTTTGAAGCTGGAACAGGAAACATTGCCGATGCTGTTGGTTTAGGTGCTGCACTTGAATATGTCGAAAGTCTAGGTATTCATAACATTGCTCGCTATGAACATGATCTACTCGAATATGGTCAAAATGCGCTGAGTAGTGTGTCAGGTTTACGTTTGATCGGAACGGCACATCACAAAGCCAGTGTTATGTCCTTTACCTTACAAGGCTATTCAACTGAACAAGTCGGTAAAGCTTTAAATCAACATGGTATTGCCGTACGTTCAGGTCACCACTGTGCACAGCCAATTTTACGTCGTTTTGGTGTAGAACAGACCGTGCGTCCGTCTTTAGCTTTTTATAATACGACTGAAGAAATTGATTTATTGGTGTCGGTGTTACATCAACTGACGCGTAATAGACGTAACAATTAAATCTATTTCTAGACTAGAAAAGACTGCTTTTGAGCGGTCTTTTTTTATGGATTCTTTATTGAAGCTACTTTATCTCTAAAGTCATATATATATGTAATAAGTCAAAGTAGTTATCACAGCGGAGTCTTGTTATTTTAATTTCGATTTCTAGGTTAACCTTCGGCTCGAGCTAAGAGTCATTAATACTCTAGACAATTTAAAGTAATTATCACGGCGGAGTCTTACCGTTTTGCCTCCAAAGAAAGTAGCTAATTCTGTTACTTTTTTTTAAAAGTAACCAAAAACTTTCTCATCCACAGAACCTGTTCTCTGTTTTCATTTTTCAAAAAATATTGCAAATACATTATCTTTATAAATTATGGGCAGCTGTGGATGAAATTTAGCACGAGCAAATACTGGTATGAACGCCGTAAAAACTATATACAATCTAAAATCGTACTTCTGCACCCCCATTAAATACTCACGGCAATTAAACAAACAATCCCCAAATCAATCTCAATGCAATTCCAATTAATAAAACTCCCATCACCCTCTCAAAATAAACCCCAAACTCCAAAAACCGTTTACGTACAATAGGCTGAGCAAACAGCACACTCACCACCATAAACCAGATGGCATTAACCATACACATCCATACTCCATAAAAAACCTGAACTTTCATTGGTGTGGTGGTACTCACAATCGTCGTAAAAATTGCCAGAAAAAAGATAGTGGCTTTCGGGTTCAATGCATTAGTGAGAAAACCCATTGTAAACGCTTTAAATAAACTCGGCGTATCACCGTCTGCTTGGCCATTTATCTCAATATTAGTATTCGGCTGGCTACGTAAACACTGCCATCCTAAATACACTAAGTAAGCTGCCCCTGCTGTTCTGATCAGTGACATGAGCCATTCGCTTTGTTGAATCAAAAAGCCAATACCAACAAGTGTATAAAACACATGTACTGAAATCCCGACACCAATACCAATTGCAGTTAGACATCCAATCAAATAGCCATAACGTACACTTTGCCTTACCGTAATCACAAAATCTGGTCCCGGTAAAATCACCGCCATAAAGTGAATAAGAGCTAGCGTTAAAAACTCATGTCCATACAACTGCCACATAACAATTTAGTTTCCTGAAAATCACAGAAAAGATTGTATTGCGATTTTTTAGACGCGATAATCCAATCAAAATCCAAATAACTTTTGCCTCATGAGCACAAATCAAAGTCTGGTTCTGTTAAATGAAATGGCGACTTTCGTTAAGGTTGTCGAATCGGAAAGTTTTTCTGAAACTGCCCGCCAGCTTGGTACAACACCTTCTGCTGTTAGTCGTGCGATTGCTCGTTTAGAGCGTGCTTTAGGCACCCGCTTACTCTATCGGACTACACGGAAACTTCGTTTAAGTGAAAGTGGACAACAGGTCTATCAACGCTGTTTAGATATGGTGAATGCGGCACAAGCAGTCATGGAAAGTTCCGGCCAATTCCATGTCGAGCCAGAAGGTATTATTCGTATGAGTGTTCCGAAAGCTGTGGGACATTTTATGATTCATCCGCATTTACCTGAATTTTTAGAACGCTACCCTAAAATTGATATACAAATGCTTTTAGAAGATCGTTATGTAGACCTGATTGATGATGGAGTCGATTTAGCACTTCGGATTACAGAACAACCACCGGGTGGACTTATGGGTCGAAAGCTGATTGATATTGATCACTTGGTTTGTGCCACACCTGAGTATTTGGCCAAGCATGGCACACCGAACCACCCTCATGATTTAAAGCAGCATGAATGTATTTACTTGGGCGAACAAGCCAGTGACTCAAAATGGAAATTTCAACAAGGAAATAAATCGATAAGTGTGGCTGTGCGTGGGCGTTATGCAGCAAACCATACGGGTGTGCGTTTAAGTGCCGCATTACAGCATTTAGGTATTGCGAGCTTGCCGTACTTCGTTGCACGCTATGCGCTACAACAAGGTATCTTAGTTCAGGTTTTACCAGATTGGTATTTTAAGACCTATTATAGTGGTGGGCTGTGGTTACTTTACCCACCGACACGGCATGTCCCACCTAAATTGAGTGTGTTGATTCAATATTTGGCAGATAAACTAGCAGCAGAACCGACTTTAAAAATTTAGACGGCTCTTAGCTCAAGCAAATACTATCTAGAGTCCCTTTTATTAGAATTATTCAACCAATAGATCTTTTGGATTAATGGTATCGCCATAGACTGGTTTTAACGTTTTTTCATAAGCCTGATGAATCACGCCGTCTTTAGCCAGTTTCTCTAAATCTTGGTTCAACCAGTCCAGCAACTCTTTATCGCCTTTTTTCACTGCTGGTGCAATTAAGTCCTGCTCACCTAAATTGGTAATGCCAACAGTGTAATTTGGATTTTCTTTAGCCCAAGCTAAAACCAGCAAGTTATCATGTGCAAGCGCAGCACCACGACCATCTTTTAAAGCATCAAAAGTTTCAGTGTTTTGTTCATACTTTTGTAGTTTAATTTCAGGATGAGTCTTGGTGAAGAATGAATCAGCCGTTGTACCTTTGTTTACCAATAAAGTTTTATCTTTAAGTTGAGCCACATCAGTAATCGGATGACTTTTTGGAGAAACCACACCTAGTGCCACTTTTAAATAAGGCTTAGCAAAATCGACCACTTCTTTACGTTCTGGTGTAACAGTAAAGTTGGCAAAAATAATATCTACTTTATTGGCTTTTAAATATTCGACACGGTTAGCCGCTTCAGTTAAAACAAACTCAACTTTGTTTTCATCGCCCAGCAAATCTTTCGCAACATGCTTGGCAATTTCTACATCAAAACCCTGATTTTTACCTTGAGCATCTAAATATCCAAACGGCGGTTTATCACTAAATACACCAATTCGTACCACGCCATTCTTTTTGATCTGTTCAATACTCGACACAGTTTGTGTGGTATCGGCCGTTTTTTCAGTAGACTGAGTTCCTTTGTCACATGCAACTAAACCCAAACTCAGTAAAGACGCAGCTAAAATATGCTTCACGTTTTGAAATGTTAATGTTGTCATTATTTCACCCTATCGTTCTTGTAAAAGTCTTATTTAAAATCGCAGCGCCTACTTTCAGACACTGCTCTAGTGATATCGAAAATTATTGGCCTACATCTAAAAACACATTCGGATTGACCGAGTCACCGTAAATTGGTTTCAAGGTTTCATCATAAATTTTATTAATTTCACCACTTGTTCTTAGCTGCTTAATTTCAGTATTAAGCCAATTCAATAATTGGGTATTGCCCTTTTTAACTGCTGGTGCAATAAACTCTTGATCACCAATAGACTGAATACCTGCCACATAACTTGGGTTCTTCGCGGCCCACGCTAATGCATAAGTACTATCTTGTGAAATTGCGTCACCACGACCATCAGTTAAGGCTTTAAAGGCATCCGAGTTTCTTTCAAACTTGAGTAAATTCACTTTTGGATAATGCTTGGTAAAGTAGGTATCTGAACTTGTGCCTTTATTTACAATTAAGGTCTTACCTTCTAATTGGGCAATGTCAGTAATCGGCTTGGCTTTAGGCGAGACAATGCCAAAAGCACCTTTTAAATAAGGCTCGGCAAAATCGACAACCTCTTTGCGTTCAGGAGTTACCGTAAATGTCGCGAATACAACATCAGCTCGATTTGATTTTAAAAACTCCACCCGATTTGAAGCTTCAGTCACAATAAACTCAACTTTCTTTTCATCACCGAGCAAATCTTTAGTCACTCGTTTTGCTAAAGCCACATCAAAGCCCTGATTATTACCTGCACTATCTACATAACCAAACGGCGGATCATCAGCAAAAACAGCAACGCGTAGAACTCCATTTTTTTTGACTTGCTCTAAAGAATGGTCTGCTTGAGCATTACCTGCCTGTTCAGTTGATGGCGTTTTACTACATGCAGTTAACAACACCCCAGCAACGGCAATACTGCTTAATATTTTTATTGAACTACGTTTAAACATTCACTTCCTCATGATTCATATAATAAAAATTTAGTACGACAAAATATTTAGAAAGGCTTTCGCTCGTTCTGTTTTCGGCTGTTCAAAAAATTCTTCTGGGGAAGCCTGTTCAATAATCTTGCCCTTATCCATAAAAATAATGCGGTCGGCAACCTTGCGTGCAAAGGACATCTCATGTGTCACAATCAGCATGGTCATTCCTTCATTCGCCAATTTAAGGACTACATCAAGCACTTCTCTGACCATTTCCGGATCAAGCGCAGCGGTAATTTCATCAAGTAAAATGACTTTAGGTTGCATAACTAGCGAACGCACAATAGCGATACGCTGCTTTTGTCCACCTGAAAGCTGTCGTGGATAATCAAGTTTTCGCTCAAACAGTCCCACTCGCTTTAACAACTCATCTGCGACTTGTTCAGCTTCATCACGGTGACGTTTTTGTACTTTAAGTGGTCCAAGCAAAATGTTGTCAATGACGTTCATATGCCCAAATAACTCATAGTTCTGAAAAACCATGCCAATTTTTTGACGAGCATTAGTCCAGTCCACATCTTTACCGAGTACACCTGAGCCAGTTAAACGAATTTCGCCACCCTGAATCGGTTCTAAGCCGTTAATACAGCGCAATAAGGTACTTTTACCGCAGCCCGATGGGCCTAAAATAACAACCACCTCTCCTTGTTCTACATCCAGATCAATGCCCTGTAAAATATGACTTTGTGCAAATGATTTCTGTAATTGTTGTATCGATAACAAAGGCATAATTACTCCCAGACCTTTTCTAAATGTGCCGCCAAACGCGATAAGGGATAGCAAATCAGAAAATACAAAATAAAAATAAAGCTATAAATCCAGAGAGAAGCACTCGGCACGGTCAATAGCGAATTTTCAATAATTTGCTGGCCAACTTTAATGACCTCAACCACACCAATCAGCACTGCCAAAGAGCTGGTTTTCACCATTCGGGTAAATAAGTTAATCGCGCCTGGTGTTACTCGTTTTAGACTTTGCGGAAAAATGACATAGATCAAAGCTTGAACATGAGTTAGTCCGAGCGCACAGGCCGAATCTCGTTGATGTTGATCAATCGAAGTAATAGCTGCACGGACCAAATCGCCCATTTCAGCGGTTCCCCATAAAACAAACACAACAACGCAGACCCACATTGCAGAAAACTGCCAGTTAAACCATGTCGCAAAGCCGAAATAAAACACAAACAGCAAAACTAAAATTGGAATGATTCGAATGGCTTCTAAATACAGGCGGCACAATGCCTTAACGACTATGTTTTTAGAAGTCATAATGACGCCGAAAACTGTGCCGAAAATTGCAGAGAAAAACACTGAAATAAATGCAATTTTTGCAGTTGCCCAAAGTCCCCACATTAAACGTTCGAGGTGACTCGCTTGAAATACATAATCAAGTTCCATGGCTCACCTTCCGACTTCTGTGCTCCAGATAACTGGTTAAAATAGACACGGGCAATAAAATAATCAGATAAGCCATGATGAGTAAGAACAAAGCTTCGGTGGTTTTATAGTCCATGCCAATTAAGTCTTTGGTGACAAAAAGCAGTTCAACGACAGCAATGGCACTAACCACAGAACTTTCTTTAATTAGAAATAGACAATTTGCCCCTATTGCTGGAATTGAAATAGCCAGTGCTTGAGGAAAAATGACATATCTAAAAATTTGAGTCGGTTGCAGACCAATACTTTTTGCAGAGTCAATCTGCCCTTTTGCAACAGACTGCAAACCTGCTCGGAAAGCTTCAGCCATATAGCTTCCGCCTAAAAAGGTCAGTCCGATCACACCACAAGCAAAACCATCAATTTTGATACCGAGCTTTGGCAAACCGTAATACAAAAAGAACAGTTGAATTAATAAAGGGGTATTTCGAGATAACTCAATATAGAACTGGGCAATTCTATTTAGCACCCGCACGCGATATGTGATTAAAATGCTGCAAATTAGCCCCACAATAATTGCCAAAATAATGCTGATAATTGAAATTTTCAGCGTGGTCAAAGTTGCAGAGAAAAATTGCGGCAACACACTATGGATATACTGCCAGTTCAAGGAAAATTCCAAAAAATAATATTAAAACGTTATAAATATTTAGCTTTCGTCAGCCATTAAATATTTGTGCAACGAGTTTATTTTTTTCCCAATTGGTCTAAAACTATTTTTATTAGATAAGCTTTTCTATAAGTTTGATAAATTCGATCTGGCAATCGAAAACCTTCAAATCAGTTGAATACAACTGCTTAAAACATATTCACTAAAACAAAGATGAATAATAAAGCCAATAAAAAATCGGACACCAAGGCCCGATTTTTATTAAATGATTTTCAATCTATTTCTTACTTTCTAAGTACATCGCGAATGCTTGGATCTTTATCAAAAACCGATTTAGCATATGGGCAAAGCGGAATTACTTTTACGTCTTTTTCACGAACAAAAGCCACCAAAGCGTCAAGTAATTGGCGACCTACACCTTGTCCACGATAATTTTCATTTACATCTGTAGCATCAATAATTAGCATGCTCTCGCCTGCCCATGTATAAGTCATTTCACCTGCAACGGTTTCACCATCAAGTAAGCTAAAGCTGCCGTGTTTTGTATCATCTTTTTGTTGAATATTCACAATGAATTCCTCGTATTACAACTCATATTTATTTAGAAATGACTTTATATATCTTTATCTATAAGAACAAATTTAACTGTAAAAAAATAGCCTATTTTTAGCAGTGAGTCTGTATGCTTTTTAAATACAATTCATGCATAAAATTCATAATTCTATTCGTAATTCAGCGTCTAATCCTCTCAAATCATTGTTGTTAAGCTCTGCGACCAAATTTTATTCATTTCATTTATGAAAATTCAATGGTTTTGAGATTGGAACTTTTATGTCTTCTTTTCATCAAATTGAGCAAAGCACATATGAACATTCAACACCTGCCTGGGGTGCCGTCTTTGTAATGTCGCTCTGCTGTGCAGTATTAATTGCATCTGAGTTCATGCCTGTAAGTTTACTTACCCCCATCTCTTTAGATTTAAATATCAGTGAAGGCCAATTGGGTCAAGCAATCGCAATTTCTGGTATTTTTGCTGTTATTACTAGCCTGTCTATTAGTCGTGTATTTAAGGCATGGGACCGACGTCATATCATTTTATTACTCACCCTACTGATGATTGTCTCTGGCATAGTCATTACATTTGCCCATTCTGCGGCTTTGTTTATGTTGGGTCGTGCAATCTTAGGTGTAGTTATTGGTGGTTTTTGGGCAATCTCGACATCAATTGTCATGCGACTCGTTCCTCCGCTTTCAGTACCTAAAGCACTCGGTTTATTAAATGGCGGAAATGCTCTA
The DNA here is from genome assembly GCF_039938935.1 of Acinetobacter sp. WA-87. NCBI lineage: Bacteria > Pseudomonadati > Pseudomonadota > Gammaproteobacteria > Moraxellales > Moraxellaceae > Acinetobacter > Acinetobacter sp. WA-87. The sequence continues at coordinate 684,134 of NZ_JBDUVF010000001.1, forward strand.
GCCACCACCATTGCAGCACCATTAGGAAGTTTTTTGGGTTCAATTATTGGCTGGCGTGGTGCTTTTTTCTGTATTGTCCCCATCGCGATTGTTGCACTTATTTGGCAATTTAAAAGTATGCCCTCTCTTCCAGCAATCGTGTCGGCCGAGAAATCGAAAAATCCATTTGGTTTACTAAAACGCCCAATTGTACTTTATGGGATGACAGGTATTTTATTGCTGTTTATGGGCCAATTTGTACTATTTACCTATTTACGCCCATTTCTAGAAACCGTTACTCATGTCGATGCGACAATGCTATCCATTTTATTATTAATCTTAGGTTTAGCAGGCTTAATGGGTACATTTGTAATTAGTTTAATCCTCCACCAACATGTTTATCGTTATCTGATTCTTATTCCATTCATCATGGCATTGATTGCTGGAGCTTTTGTGCTAGGTGGTGAGCATTTATGGTTTGTTGCCATATTGATGGGTTTATGGGGCTTTTTTGGAACGTCGGCACCTGTTGCATGGAATACATGGCTTGCCCAAACACTACATCAAGATGCCGAAATTGGTGGTGGTTTGATGGTTGCGATTATTCAATTTGCAATTACTCTAGGTGCAACTATAGGCGGATTATTATATGACTCATATGGCTATAGTGCCACGTTCTATATGAGCGCAACTATTTTGCTATTAGGCGCGCTGACTGCCTATATTACATGGCGGAATGCTACTCACGTAACACATCAATAACCAACCGTAATGCAGGTGAAAGTTGTCTGCGATGTGGATAGTACAAATGGTATCCGGGAAACTGGATACTGTACTCTTCCAAAACTTGAATCAGCTTCCCTTCTTTTAGATCTTCTCGAATCAAATCTTCTGGAATATAAGCCAGTCCAAATCCAGCTCTAACCGCCTCGACGATATCGTAGCTTTCATTAAATATCCATTGCCCCTGAATTTTAACTTTTGTTTCTTGACCATCTTTCACAAATTCCCACGCATACACGCTGCCTTGGGTCGTTAAACGATAGCCAATACATTGATGATTGATTAAATTTTTAGGGGTATTAGGAATTCCATATTGTTCAAAATATGCTGGTGTTGCTATTACCGCCATTTTGACATCTGGACTAATACGTACTGCAATCATGCCATCAGCTACGCGGCTTCCAAAACGAACGCCAGCATCAAAGCGCTCTGCCACAATATCGACCATCCCACTATTGGCAGTTAGTTCAACTTGTACATCTGGGTAATCACCCGCAATCTTTTTAAGTTTTGGAATCAGCACTTCCCGTATCGCATGGCTGCTAGCATTAATCCGAACTGTACCAGCGGGTTGGTCTCGAAATGAAGTTAAAAGGGATAATTCATTATCAATCTGATCGAAGCTAGCACTAATTGTTTGTTTCAACCTTTCGCCTGCTGCGGTAGGTGAAACGCTACGTGTGGTTCTGGTCAGGAGCAACATTCCCAAACGTTCTTCTAACCCCCGAATGGTATGGCTCAGCGCAGATTGTGAAATTCCCATTTTCCCAGCAGCCTTAGTAAAACTACCCTCTCTTGCCACCATTAAAAAAGCATAAAGATCATTATAGTTTTCTTTATTTATCATCTGCTTTATCTCTTATTGGGGAGTCAACCTCATTATAAAGGATAAAACTATTCATGAATATTATTCATAAGTCCATGTTTGTTTTTTAGACTAATTATTAAAAAGAAGATTCGTTAAAATCCATATGAAGCAGTAAATATGAAGATTTAAATAAACTGAGGCGATTATTATGAGTCATTTTATTATTGTAAAAAATTAATAAATTCCACTCATATCTTTACGTTAAAGAATAAATAGCTTCATTGCATTTATATGCTTTTTCTTAAAGAAGCGAGGTGAGTTGATATGGCTAGTTATAAGTTTTTTAAAGGCTTAGTCAGCCTATGTGTTTTGTTCTCAGTGACTTCCGCTTCTTATGCAATAAAGCCTCAAGGTAAAAATCAACAAAGGGGATCGATGATGAAAATCCGTATTGATATTGATGGAACACAGCAGCCGCTATTTGCCACATTAGCCATGTCACTTACTGTTGAAGATTTTGCCAAGCAGCTTCCACTGACATTAATACTTAAAGATTATGACTCCACTGAAAAAATAGCTGATCTACCCACCAAGCTAACTACAAAAAACGCGCCTCATGGATATGCCGGAAAAGCGGGTGATCTTACCTATTATGCTCCTTGGGGTAATCTGGCTTTTTTCTATAAAGATTCTCATGTTGGTTATGCCAATGGCCTCATTTTTCTCGGAAAACTAGATGCTATTCCCCAAGCATTCAAGCAAAAACAACACATCAAAATTTCAATTTCACAAATCAAATAAGCATGCACCTACTCACCCATTCACATTGTTTAAATTGAGGTATTTATGAGTACATCTCCCTTATTTAAAAAGCTTAAAACCCATACGGCGGCTGCAATTTGTGCAGCAACTATTGGTCTATTTTCTTCAACTTCAGCTATGGCGGCCGATATGTCTAATGGTGCAAATAACTTTTATCAAAGTCAGCAAGTGACTATTCAAAAAGTGACTTTTAAAAATCAATACAATATGGATATTGTTGGCAATCTAGTTATTCCCAAAAATTTGAATAAAAAGACCAAAGCCTCTGCAATTATAATTGGCCACCCTATGGGGGCTGTAAAAGAACAAAGCTCTATGCTTTATGCACAAAAACTGGCTGAACAAGGTTTTGTGACCTTAGCAATTGATCAATCATTTTGGGGTGAAAGCGCGGGCCAACCAAGAAATGTGGTGGCACCAGACATTTATGCAGAAGCGTTTAGTGCCGCTGTAGATTATTTGGGAACACAATCTTTCATTGATCCTAATAATATTGGTGTATTAGGTATTTGTGGAAGTGGGAGTTTTGTCATTAGTGCAGCAAAAATTGATCCGCGTATGAAAGCGATAGCAACTGTCAGCATGTATGATATGGGCGCAGCAAACCGCAATGGCTTACGTCACTCACAAACCCTAGAGCAGAGAAAGCAAATTATTGCAGAAGCCGCTGCACAGCGTTATGTTGAGTTTAAAGGTGGTGAAACCGAATATACCAGCGGAACTACGCATGAGCTAACAGCAGATACACACCCTATTCAACGTGAATTTTACGACTTTTATCGTACTCCACGCGGAGAATATACGCCTAAAGGCTCATCGAGAGAGCTTACAACCCACCCAACTCTCACCAGTAATGTCAAATTTTTAAACTTCTACCCATTTAACGACATTGAAACGATTTCACCACGTCCGATGCTATTTATTACAGGTGATCAGGCCCATTCAAAAGAGTTTAGTGAGGAAGCTTATAAATTCGCAGGCCAACCTAAAGAGCTTTACTACATTAAAGGCGCTGGACATGTTGATTTATATGATCGGGTCGATCTCATTCCATTTAATAAATTAACCAGTTTCTTTAAACAAAACTTGAAGTAATACAGATGATAGAGGCTCAATACGGGCCTCTAACTTTTTAATTAACTTTAATGAAACTCTTGTACCAGACTATTAATGTGAGCCACAGCAGCAGTTCGGTTTTCAACGCAAAGTTTTTCAAAAACATGCTCTAAATGCTTGTTCACCGTCCGTGGGCTCAGCTCCAAAATTTCTGCAATATCTTTATTGGTTTTCCCTAACAATAACCAGTGCATGACTTCTGCCTCACGTTGAGTCAACTGTGGGCAATATTTCAAAATATCAGCCATTTCCAAAGCCGGCGTAGAAGTCTTAATCTGTATCAGATAATTTTTTGCCACACTTGGTTCAGTTTCCCACGGCGTAAGCAATAAAAGCTGTAATTGCTGGGATGGCGTTGAATAAGAACAGCTGGTTAATTTTTTAGGGTCTTTTTCATTTTCTAAGTCTGAAAACCAAGCTTTTAAGCCTGCTTCAAAGCCCTCTAATTCAGGTAAATATTGATTCAGTAAATCACTGGCTTTTTGGGTTTTCCAAACAATTTTACCTTGAACATCTAGCGCAAGAATGGCTGTTTCCGTCGCATCAATCACCTGTTTCTGTTGCTGCAATAGTTTGGCATGTGCCAAATGTGTTTTTACCCTTGCTAGTACTTCTTCAATATTCAAAGGCTTGGTTACATAGTCCACCCCTCCGACCTGAAAACCACGCACAATATGCTCTGTCTCAGACAAACCTGTCATAAAAATGACGGGAATAAACTGCGTAATTGGACTTGCTTTAAGCTGTATGCAACTTTCAAAACCGTCCATATGGGGCATATTGCCATCGAGCAAAATCATATCTGGTAAGCATCGATGAGCTATTTCAATTGCACTTAACCCATCAGTTGTGACAAGCACGCGATAACCTGCCTGATCCAGACTTTCATGTAGCAAGCCCAGATTTTCCGGCACATCATCCACAATCAGAATAACAGACTGCTCATTTGGCGAAGCCTGCTGAAAAGAAACATGTTGCGTACTCATTGCTTATCCTGAATTAATCGTTGCGCGTGTTTTAAATCAAACTTTTGAATAGCCTGTTCAAGCTGTTCCCATAACTCGTTATGCTCCGGAAAATTTTGACGACATTGCGTTAAAGTCTGTTGAATTCCTCGAATGTAACCCTGCCCAATCAAATCATTTAATTGTTGCAAGCTTTGCGGCAAATCGAGCAGATCATTATTTTCAAGTTGTGTAATTGATGTATGAACAGTGGTTTGCTCCTGCTTAAACACCTTTACATCAAGTGCTTGAACCTCATTATTTTCAAGATGGGCATCTGATTTGGAATCAATCCATACCAAGCCTAACTTGTCTCCAATTTTACTCAGCAACAAATTGAGGTCGATTGGTTTTAGCATAAAGTCTTCACTTAAGACCGCATCTTGTGGATTGACTTCGCGCTCGCCTGCATTCGCTGAAATAATTAAGATCGGCACATTGGTAATATTATTCTGACGTAATAATCGCGCTGTTTCCCAGCCGCCCATCAAAGGCATATTTAAATCCATCAAAATCAGGTTAGGCTGAAAAATAGGTACACGTCTTAAACAGTCAATGCCCGACTCGGCTTCTTCAATCATAAATCCTAAAGGTTTTAGAAAATTAGCGACTAAACCTCGATCCACCGCTTCATTATCGACAACCAAAATTCGTTTTCGCTCGCCTTGATAGCCTGTAATTTGGTTGGAGTAAACATTAGAAATCGGATGAACCACTTCTTTTGAAGGTAAGTAAAACTTAATCTTAAATTGTGAACCCTGATTGAGCTGGCTACTCACAGATAGTTGGCCACCAAGTAAATCGACCAATAATTTTACAATTGGAAGCCCAAGCCCTGTTCCAGTAAATCCGCCTTGAACCACATTACTGCCCCGTTCAAACGGGTTAAAGATTCGCTCTAAATCGGCCTCGGCAATACCACAGCCCGTATCTCTAATTTCAAAGTAAGCCGTTTGAAAACGGTACTCAACCTTCAAAGTAATTGTGCCGCTTGTCGTAAACTTTAAAGCATTGCCCAATAAATTGATGAGCACTTGCTCTAAGCGTTTTTTGTCCGTACGCACATAGTGCGGTAGGTTCTCTCCAATTTCATACACAAACTGTAAATTCTTCTGTTCAAACTGTGGCTGAAACATTTGAATAATTTGTTCTATAAAATTGGGGAAATGAACATCCACTACATTTAAAGAAATCTTGCCTGTTTCAATGCGTGCTAAATCTAGTAAACCGTCAATCAGTGAAGTCAAATGCTGCCCACTACGGCTAATCACCCCGAGCGCCATTTTGCCTTGTTCTGAAAGCTGCTCTTGTTTTTGAAGTAATTGGCTATAGCCCAAAATACTATTTAGAGGTGTTCTTAGTTCGTGGCTAATGCCAATGACATAACGGCTTTTTGCATCATTTGCTCGCTCTGCTGAAATTCTGGCATCTTGCAGGTCTTTTGAAGTGACTTCATGGGCAGCAATTTCATCAAACAATAATGCTGTTTGCTGATGCGTTTCGATTTCGGCATTACGACGGCTTTCATCGTTTAGCACTAACCACCATGCAGCAACACTCATCAATAGAAATAAAATGGTGTAGATTTTTACAAACAGCGTAAATAACTGAGGAACGGCTGCGGCATTAATCGTTTCTAAATAGGTTTTTTCTTGGATATAAACCAGACTTAAACTCACCGCCAAAACAATAGACAGCCCCAGAGTCAGCAATAGATACAAACTGACCCTGCTATTTAAACGACTCGCCCAGCGTTCTGGTAAATAGTGCCAGATAGCTTTTTTGAGTTGTACTGACCAGCGTGCATCAGGTTTACATAAATCGTGGCAGCGTGCTTCAAGTGAACAGCATAGAGAGCAAATCGTACCGTTATAGGCTGGACAACCCGCCATATCGGCAAGTTCATAGTCCCTTTCACATACCACACAGTTAGCAACCGAAGTCGCCTGAATTTTTTCAGGCTGGCGTGCAATGTAATATTTGCCTTTGGTTAAGTAAGCAATAACAGGCACACATAACACCGCACTCCCCAAAGCAATGAAACTTGCTAAACCTTTCGCCATCAATCCGAAAAAGCCCAAATAACTGAGCATTGATAACACTGAAGCAATCAGTAAGGCGCCCACACCTACGGGGTTAATGTCGTATAAATAAGCACGGCGGAACTCAATTCCCTTTGGGCTTAAACCCAAAGGTTTACAGATAATTAAATCGGCAACAACCGCGCCAATCCATGCCAAAGCGATATTGCTATATAGACCTAAAATGCGCTCAACTGCATGGCTAATGCCCATTTCCATCAAAACAATAGCAATAAAAACATTAAAAAGAAGCCAGACAATTCGCCCCGGATGGCTATGAGTTAAACGGGCAAAAAAATTGGACCATGCCAATGAGCCAGCATAGGCATTGGTCATATTAATTTTAATTTGCGCCAAGCAAACCAGTGCTAATGTGAGAATTAAAGCAAGTTGAGGATTTGGAATAAATTGTTGATAGGCAACCCAATACAGATAAGTCGGATTGTCCAGTTCAGAGACAGGAATAAACAGCTGAAAAGCCAAAACCATCAGCAACATGCCCATCAATACTTTTAGAAATCCAAAAATAATCCAAGATGGACCACCTAAAAAAACGGCAAACCGCCATGCAGTTCTGTTCTTTTCTTGTTGCGGTAAAAAACGTAAATAGTCTGCTTGCTCACCAATTTGGATCACAAATGAAAAAATAAGAGTGCACGCCGCACCAAAGTAATACAGATTGAAATCGGTCGAGTTTGAAACCGCACCAACAAAATGCAGGCTACTACTTAAAATTTGTGGCTGTTTCCAAAGTACAAAAAACCACGGCAATAAAAGCAACAAGAGCCAGATTGGCTGAGTGATTGCCTGAACTTTATTAATAAAACCAATGCCTTTGACCACTAAAGGCAAAATCACTAAGGCAGAAATTAAATAACCAATAACTTGCGGAATGCCTAAAGCCAGCTCAAGTGCCATCGCCATAATTGCGGCTTCAAACGCAAGCAAAATAAAGGTAAAGCTGGCATAAATTAGAGATGTAATGGTCGAACCAATGTAGCCAAAACCTGCACCACGAGTAAGCAAATCGACGTCTACATTATATTTTGCGGCGTAGTAACTAATGGGCCAACTGGTTAAGAATATGATGGTACATACGACAATTGCTGCCCAGACTGCATTGCTAAAGCCATACTGCCAAAGCATGGTCGCCCCAATGGCTTCCATAGCCAAAAAGCTAACGGTCGAAATTGCGGTGTTGGTCACAGTCCAAGGTGACCATTTTCTTACCGAGGTAGGTGCATAGCGGAGCGCATAATCTTCGATACTTTCATCGGCCACCCAAATATTATATTCACGGCGTGTTTTGATCACACGTTGTGGCGCTTGTTGGGGGCGTGAAGAATCTGGCATAACACTCATGTTTTGGATAGGGCTGCATTAAACCCAGCAATCCTTATGCCAAAAGTCATTTATCATGGCGATTTTCTCGAATACGCACATATACGCAAAATAACGTATTTTCAATTTTTCCCAAAAATCACACACTCAAAACCATCAAAAAACAATGATCAATATTTGTGTTGATTGACCGAAAATAATTGGGAGATTGATGTTATGAGTGTATCTGAACATCCAAATCTGGACACTGTGCAAGGTACAGATTCACAAAAAGCAGTGAATGAAACCTTAGAAGATTATACTTTACGTTATGCTCCACACAGCTTTCGGCGCTGGAGTCCCAAAGTTGTCGCTATTACTGCACTTGGTGGTATTGCCTATCTTGCTGACTTTTCTATTGGCGCCAGTATTGGTATGTCTTACGGAACAACCAATGCTGTTTTCTCCATTTTATTTGCAGCGATTATTATCTTCTTAACCGGGATTCCTTTAGCCTACTACGCAGCGCGCTATAACATCGACCTTGACTTGATTACCCGCGGTGCAGGTTTCGGTTACATCGGATCAGTTCTTACTAGTATCATTTTCGCCAGTTTCACATTTATTTTCTTTGCCCTTGAAGGTTCAATCATGGCGCAAGGGTTATTGCTTGGTTTAGGCATTCCGCTTTGGGCTGGCTATCTCATCTCAACCATTATGGTGATTCCATTGGTGATTTACGGTATGAAAGCCTTGAGTAAATTACAAGTTTGGACTACCCCACTTTGGCTTATTCTGATGATTGGTCCTGTGGCCTACCTGATTTATCAAGAACCAACTTTAGTCAGCCAATTTGCTACTTTTACAGGTAAAGAAGGTTTTGCAACTGTAGACATGGCAGCAATCATGTTAGGTGCGGGCATTTGTTTATCCCTCATCATGCAAATTGGTGAACAAATTGATTACTTACGTTTCATGCCTGCGAAAACAAAAGAAAATAGCAAAGCATGGTGGGCAGCCGTTATTTCAGCGGGTCCGGGTTGGGTAATTTTAGGGGCAATCAAACAAATTATTGGGGCATTTTTAGGTTTCTATTTACTTACTAAAATACCGGGCGTAAACAGCACTGAACCTGTTCAACAGTTTAATGCAGCTTTTCATGACATGCTTCCGGGTTGGGCTGCTTTAACACTCGCAGTGATTTTGGTGGTCATTTCTCAAATTAAAATTAATGTGACCAATGCTTACTCTGGTTCCCTTGCATGGACAAGTGCCTACACTCGTATTAGCAAACATTATCCGGGACGTATTGTCTTTGTGATGGTGAACTTGGCAATTGCGCTTGCTTTGATGGAAGGCAATATGTTTGCGGTATTGGGTAAAATCTTAGGGTTCTATTCAAACTTTGCAATTGCTTGGGTTGTAGTTGTTGCAACAGACATTTCAATCAACAAATATGTTTTAAAACTTTCACCGAAAGAACCTGAATATCGCCGTGACATGCTCTACAACGTAAACCCTGTCGGTATGGTTGCATTCCTTGTATCAGCAGGACTATCGATTGCAGCATTCTTCGGCTTACTTGGTAGCTTCTTGGCGCCTTACTCACCGCTTATCGCGCTTGTACTTGCTTTTGTCTTAACTCCAATCATGGGCTTATTAACCAAAGGAAAATACTACATCAAGTCACACGATGACGGCATTAAAGAACCACGTTACGATGCTGAAGGTACACCAGTTGCAACGGTTTATCACTGCCGCGTATGTGAGCAAGGTTATGAGCGTCCAGATATTATGTTCTCTCACAAACATAACGGCACGATCTGTTCTTTATGTAAAACACTCGACGCTTAAATACTCTCGAAACTAAAAAAGAAGCTTTAAAGCTTCTTTTTTTAGGCCTGATGTTTTTAGCCAATCGGAAATAAACGTTCAGGCACTACATCTTTCATCACAATGGTTGAAATGAGTCGTTGCACACTTGGAATAGCAGATAATTTTTCATCATACAACCGCTGAAAAGCCGGTAAATCTTTAGCGACCACATGTAGTAAATAATCTGGCTCACCAAACAAGCGCTGGGCCTGAATAATTTGTGGGATATCAATTACGGCATTTTCAAACTTCTCGACTGCCTGTTTATCACCTTCTTTAAGCGTAATAAAAACAATCGCTGAAAATTCAAATCCCACTAAGTTTGGGTCGAGTTCTGCCCGATAGCCTTTAATGGCGCCCGACTCTTCTAAAGCCTTCACTCGTCTGTGACAAGGTGAAATGCTCAAGCCTACTTTTTCTGCCAATTCAGTAATAGATAATCGGCCATTTAATTGCAATTCAGCAAGAATCTTTTTATCTGTGCGATCCATTTAGAAAAATTTACCCCAAATGAGTGTGATATGAGCAAACATTTAAAAGCACATTCTAAATACATGAGCATATTATTTTCAACAAGCTCGAATAAATAGGGATTTTTTCTAAACCACGAGCGAAACCTTTGGAAAATAGTTTGCCGAGATAAGCATATGGCTTTTAACATTTTTATTGCATTTTGGAGTGTCTCCATTCTTTTTATTATTACGCCAGGGGCAGACTGGGCCTATGCCATTTCGGCAGGAATTAAGGGCAAAGTCGTCGTACCCGCTGTTGCAGGTATGCTATTTGGGCACTTTATTACGATTTTATTGGTAGCAGCTGGTGTTGGTCTACTTGTAGCAAATAATCCAACTGCACTCATGATCCTAACAATTGCAGGTTCTGCTTATTTGTTATGGATGGGAATAAACTTATTACTTACCCCTCCTACTCCGAATCAGTCTGGTTCTGAAAAAGCTCAGTCATGGTTGAGCTGGGCAACCAAAGGCATTTATGTGAGTGGATTAAACCCGAAAGTTTTTTTACTTTTTTTAGCGCTGCTTCCTCAATTTATTGACACTACTGCTTCATGGTCAGTGACAACACAAATTCTTGCCTTTGGTGTTGTTCACATGATTAGCTGCGCGATTATTTACTTAATGGTGGGTTATGGTTCAGAGGCTATTTTAAAAACCAGACCACAAGCAGCTCAATTAGTCGGTCGTTTTTCAGGTGGTTTGATGGTTGTTATCGCAACATGTTTATTGATTGGGCAAATTTAAAAAGTCATTCAGCAAAAAGTTACTGGCCATCATTTCGGGTCAGTAACTTGAATAGTAAAATATAAGAAAAATTTATCTCATTCGTTTGAGGTTATAAGTCACCACTCCCCAAATAACCAGTTCTTGCCCCTCTTCAATATAAATATTTTGATAATCAGGGTTTTCTGCTTTTAGCCAAACTTTAGGCGGCTTAAATTGACTATCAATCATTAAGCGCTTAACGGTGAAATCATTGTCGATGAGTGCAATCACAATATCACCCGATTTAGCAGGAATACTACGGTCCACAATAAGCGGATCATTAATATCAATTCCAGCATCTAACATAGACAACGAATTGGCCTTAACAATAAAGGTGGCATTTTCATTTCTAATTAAATATTCATTTAAATCGAGCGCTTGCTCAATATCATCTTGCGCAGGCGAAGGAAAACCCGCAGCAACACGCTCTGTTGCCAAAGGAATCTGATAAATTTTATCGTTGTTTGGATGAACCTGTTGTATTTTTAGTTTTGAACTAAAATCTGTCTGGTTATCGGTTTTGACATTATTCAGTAACCAATTTTTGATAAAGTTGACTTGAGATTCAGGAACACGAATCACTTTGGTGGGTTCATTAAACTGTGCTTTACGACCAGCATTTTCCCGTGCACCGCCATGCTCGAATTCTTTTTTCTTTGGCATACCGCCTCCATCTCACCGTTCAAATCCTACACGAACAATGTAACTTGAAAAAGTTACACTTTCAAGTTGACGAAATATTTTTTTTGCATAACAATAAATCTCATGATCAGATTTTAATCCATTTTGCTTTTAACAGGGATGCTAAAACGAAAATGGCAATTTGAAGAAAATCAAAACCTATTGTGAAATAGTCCTTGTTACTGACTGTTTTGATTTTTATCAAATGAAATTCTGGACACTTAAATATGAGTTAGATTCAGTTTTTGGTATGGAGACATGCGAAATGAAAAATCAACGTGATGCAGTTTTAGGTTATGCAAATGAGCAACATGCTTACTTTATCCGTCTTATTGAAAATGATGCGGTATTAGGTGAAAGCTACGGAATTTTCTGTGAAAATCCGGAAAGTGAAGCAGCCGAAAGTATTATGACGACACTATTTTTAAAGAAATCTTTTTGGTTAAATGGCTCAGAATTTACAGATATTGTAAAAGGCCTACACCCTCTTACTCATTCATAAGTTTATAAAAATTATAAAATAAAGGAGGCATTATGCCTCCTTTATTCTCAAAAACTGTCTGCTTAAGACGTAAAACGTCCAGAGGCATCGCGTTTTTGATTACCACATTATTGTCATAGTTAAGGCCGCAATTTCATTTAGTTAAAAAATTAACTTTCAGGGCTTCTTTATTTAAGCCGGTACGTGTGCGGCTATTTGTTCTCGTGACCAAACACGATGAGTTTTTATCAGATTTTTAAATTTTTCCGCAATATGCTGGAACTCATCTTCTATTAAAGTTCCTTCATCTGCAACTAAACCAAGTGGCTCAAGCAAATCAGATTTATTACCTAAAAATGCAATTGGTTTTAAATGCTTATAAGCTTCGAGTACATAATGACGTGCTACACCATCTTGCATCACTGCATTTAAATTATCGCCATCTGGAACAATTACAGCATCATAAGCAATTGAAGGTTCAGCCATTTGCATACCATCAGCTACAATAATATTGTCTTTATGGTCTTTTACTGGAGCCAAGCTCGGCGCTAGTAAATGAACAACCACACCTTCTTTAATCGCCCAATTTTTAATAGCTTCAAGTGTATCTGACTTCACAAGATTATGAATAAGTACAGCAATTTTTCTACCTTGAATATCCTCAGGTGGGAAAGCTAAAAGAGATAACTTGGCGGATTTTTCAATTGCTATTTTCTTATAATCTAAGGTTAAGTCAGGCACTTCAATACCTAGGTTCGCACCGACTTGACGTGCCAAATCGAGATCGATATTTGCCAAAATTTGTTGAACTTGGCGCTCACGAATATGTTTTCTTTGAACTTTACTTAACTCAAAAGTATAGGCATCGACCACATGTTTTTGCTCATGTGGCGCAAGGCTTTTGTAATAAAGTCGAGGCTGTGAGAAATAATCAGAAAATGTCTCACTTCTTTGACGAAGTTTATGTCCGCTGATTTTTTCAGGATAACTTTCAAAACCACCATTTGATGCTGCTGGCGGTGTCTCAACTGGCCAATTTCCATCAATTGAGTTTGGTTGATATGAAGCTTGGCCCTTATGAATAGTATGTTGATGAATACCATCACGTTGATTGTTATGGAATGGACACACTGGTTTATTAATCGGAATTTGGTGGAAGTTTGGTCCACCTAAACGGCTTAATTGGGTATCTGTATATGAAAATAGACGTGCTTGTAAAAGTGGGTCATTTGTAAAATCAATACCAGGTACTACATGGCCCGGACAGAAAGCCACCTGCTCTGTTTCAGCAAAGAAATTATCAACATTTCTATTTAAAACAAATCGGCCAATGGGCGTAACAGGAACTAATTCTTCAGGAATAATTTTGGTTGGGTCCAATAAATCGAAGTCAAAGTTCATTTCATCTTCTTCTTCAACAATCTGCACGCCGAGTTCCCATTCTGGATAAAAACCTTGCTCAATTGCTTCATAAAGATCACGACGATGGAAATCGGGGTCTTTACCTGCAAGTTTCTGAGCTTCATCCCATACCAGCGCACTTAAACCTTGTTTTGGTGTCCAGTGAAATTTCACAAAGTGTGATTTACCTTCGGCATTAATTAGACGGAAGGTATGCACACCAAACCCTTGGATTGAACGTAAGTTACGTGGAATTGCACGGTCTGACATTGCCCAAATTACTGCATGTGCAGACTCAGGAACTAAAGACACAAAATCCCAGAAAGTATCATGTGCAGTTGCACCCGTCGGGATTTCTGTATCGGGTTCAGGTTTTACTGCATGCACAAAGTCTGGAAACTTAATCCCGTCTTGCACAAAAAAAACAGGTGCGTTATTTCCCACTAAGTCAAAATTACCTTCTTGGGTATAAAACTTAATGGCAAAACCACGAATATCACGGACTGTGTCGGCTGAACCACGTGGTCCTTGTACTGTTGAAAAACGTACAAAAATTGGCGTCTGAATAGTTGGGTCTGTTAAAAACCCAGCTTTGGTTAAACGTTCATTTCCTTCATATGCCTGAAAATAACCATGTGCCCCTACACCACGCGCATGCACAATACGCTCAGGTATACGCTCATGGTCAAAGTGGGTGATTTTTTCCCTTAAAATGAAATCTTCCAATAAAGTTGAGCCACGAATACCCGCTCTTAAGCTATTTTGGTTATCCGCTATTTTAACCCCCTGATTGGTGGTTAATGCCTCATTGGTTGCATCATCTCTTACTTTGTCTAACTGTTCAGTTTTCTGGGTAGTATTGGCTTTATTTGCTGCATCGGCGCCAGCCATTTCACTTGTTTTATTAGTTAATTTAGTTTTGTCGTTCATATCCATTACCTATGTTTTGAAAGTTAAACTTGGGGTTGAGGTTAAAAACGTTTATCAAACTAGTTTTTAAACGTACCTAAATAAGGAAAAAGAAGTTCTACGTATTTACGAGTACTCCAAAGACCAATACTTTTATGATGAGAATCAGGGGCTAGAAATGGGGTAAGTTTGCATATTTTTATTGCAAGATCGCTTGATTGCAGCACGCGCTGTTGCAGTGCATCAAGTTCGCCATCAGAGATATAGCTAAATAAATAGTCCTGAATACGCTGGCTATTCTTAAGTTCTCGGCTGTATGCCAAGAAGTTAGAAGAATGATCACTACCAGCAATCCAGTCATGAATAATTTGGCGCTCTACAGGGTTAAATACCCCAAACATTTTTCCATTTTCTTCATTAATCATCCGCCAGAACACGCTCTGTTCAGGGTCGGTATTAAACTTAATCCATTTCTGTTCAGTTAAATGAGTGATCAAACCTGCAATATCATCAGGGTTTGATAACCATTGATTAATGGTTTTGCAGCCAAACTGTCTGGTTTCGTTATGAATGAGCTGCCCGACAAGTGCCTTTCTTTTCAAAATTTTATGAACAAAGTCTTCAAGACTTAAATTCTTGATAATATTTGAGGAAGATTCACCACGGTTATTCAAGGCAAAACCTTGTTTTAACTTGGTAAAGAAAAGCTCTTTATCTCTGTATTTGTTGTAAATATCTTCAATAACTTTAATGGCTTTATGGGCATGGCCATTGTCAATGTTATCAATGGTGATATGTAGATTAAAATATTTAGAATCAATGCCTAATTCGGCAAGCTCATAATTTGAAATTAAAAGATGCAGTGGAAGCTGTTCATATCCTAAATTAAAACCGACCATCTCAGGAATAAACTCAGGTGGTGCATACCCTAGTGCTAGCTGAACGACTGCTTGATGATAGTATTCGTCGTCTAAAAGTAAATCGAAACTGTCGAGTCCGAGACTACGTAAAAGGTCATCATAAATACAAACATGGTTCGCTTTCGGTTCTCCTAAACCAAGTTCTTCCAAATAAGTAATAATGAGTTCATGAAAGACCGGATCATTCCAATAATGCACTGAGCTATATAACCATGCACCATCGACCTTTTTAGTCGGCGATATTTTTATGAGAAATTCAAATGCCTGAGCAACATTCTGAAAATACTCTCTATCTTGACCAGCTTGTCTACGGTTTAAATATGCCTGAAATCCCTGACAATTTTTTTTATTATCGTTCTCACACCATGTTTTAATCGAATTGATATCTGAAGGAAAATCTATTTCCTCTATCTCTAATTTTTCAATCTCTTTAATCAGAAAATCTCTTGCCTTTTTCTCTTTCTCAAAACTTGAAACATCAGGATCAAGAAAAAAAACAAACAATTCATAATAATTTTTTTGATTATCTTGTAATAAGTCTAATAATCTTTCTTTCACTACAACAGGCATTTTTTATTCTCCGTTTGTGAGATATCAATTACCATACGTGACCTGAATTATAATCAAGTTTTAAGTTTGTTATTTTGCGTTATTAAAAATTAAGATAAACCGTATAAATCAAAAAAATTCAAAGATATACAAATTAACGCAAAATTACATTTAAACTTTTAGAATTACTTAAGCTGCTGTTTTTATATAAAATTTGCAAAAATTAATCTAAATTTACATTAATTTAACCATCAAAAGTAAAATGTTAAAAAATAACTAATCAAAATTTCAAATAGTTCTATAACATTTAAAAAATAATTAAAGGGAGAATTAGAATGTTTAATTCATGTTGTAAATTATTAGCAGATACGAAAATCAAAATTGCTTTTTTTGAAAGCGCTTCTGCTGGCTATCTTGCTTATCGTTTTTCTTTGAGTCCTTATTCAGGAGATATCCTTATAGGTAGTCTTGTAAGTTATGATCTTCTAGTAAAGGAAAACACCCTGCATATTTCAGAGCAACTTATTGAAAAATATACTGCCGAATCAATGCAAGTGACTGTTGAAATGATTAATAAAGGAAAGGAACTTTTGCATGCTGACCTGTATGTTGCCTGCACAGGCCTCTTAAAAAAAAGGGGTTCTGAAACAGAGGAAAAACCTGTAGGAACGTTCTTTTATTCAATATATTATAAAAATAATTTTTATAATTTTAGACGTGTTTTAAAAGGACCAGCCTTTTTAAAACTTAGAAATTTGACGCACTATATTACTCAAGATATAAAACTTATTATATTAGATGAAAAAGCCTCTTAAATTATATAAAAAGTTAACAAATATACATTTGGAAATATTTATTATCTTTCTTAAATATTATGTGCTGAAATGTAATTTTTTAAACATTCATATTAATAATGTTTATGACTAAAAATCACATTAACTAAAAATCAGCAAGTTATTTAAAATTGATAACTTTTAAATTTACATTTAAATATGGGGTAACACCCCCACCCTACACATTTAAAAGCTACATGTTTTAATAACCCTATCTGAAGCTCTCAGATAAAACACATCGTCATAATTGATATGAGGTATTAAAAAATGAGCACTACTAATAATCAAGCAAATCAACGCAATAATCAGCAACAGCAACAGCAACAGCAACAACAGCAAAATGACAGCCGTAATCAACAACAACACGGTAACCAACAGCAAAACGATCAACAACGCAATAATCAGCAGCAACAGCAAAATGATAACCGCGGCCAACAACAAGGATCTAACCAAAAAGATTCTGGCCAACAAAATTCAAATAACAACCAACAACGTTAATCGTTTGTAATTGTTCTTTGATGCGGTCGATCATTTAGGAAGGTGAACTCACCTTCCTAAATCTAATATAAGCATAAAATTTAATAAAATATGAGGGAATTCTAATGACAGATCAAAATACAGATCATGCTCAACTAGTAGCTGGCGATCATAACTATTCTGACTCGCGCTGGCGTGAAAGCTATCTTACCCGACCTTATTACCAAGAAGCGCAATTAACAACACCAGATCTAGATTATGATCGTGACTTTTCTACAGCTTATGAACTTGGTCATCGGGCTCGTTCTGAATCTAAGGAAGGAACTCAGTTTGAAGACATGGAAAGTAGTTTGCAGCAAAAATGGGAAGAACTCAAAGCTGAGTCTCGCTTAAAATGGGAACATGCGAAACAAGCCATTAAAGATGCATGGGATGATATTTAACATCCTCAAACGGTCCAAAGCTATAAGCTTATTTCCTATTGGCCCTGGGAAATAGGCTTTTTTATTGTTTTGTTTTGCTCACTTTTTGCTTTACACCATAAATTTCCGAATCGCTAATGCAAGTTCCTTCTGTAAAATGTACAAACATACATCTCATCTTAAATATCTATAATTACTAGCTTATCAAAATAAAAACCTGACTTAGATAATCAAGTCAGGTTTTCGCTAAAAATCAATTTTGATTTTTCTTAAAATATTCAATTATTTCTTCGCCATTATTTACCGGCTTTTTCTGTGAAGGATAAGTTTCCTCATATGCATAAGCTGATAATGTAATTTTGGCCCGAATTGGAGGTAATTTCTCTTGTCCACCCGTAGTAATCCGCTCAATAAAACCAGCAAGCCAGAGTACAAACTCCTGTGTATTTTTACTTTTAGGAATAAGACTTAAATCCAATTTAATTTTTGACTCTTACAAAGGCTTAATTAGCAGCTCAGCGAAATCAATATAATTATATAAAAGCTTTAGCTGTGTCCCTTTTATTTCATGTCTGAGTTCGATCATCAAGTTGTTAAGATCTTCCATCGGCTCATCCGTAAACCCTTTTTTTTCTTTGACATTTTGATATATTTTCTCAGCTATTTTTAAATATTGGGGCATATCCTTACCTTTATAGTTCATTATTACTAAAATGAATTTTGGATGAATATAAGTAAGCTATTGTGTTTGTTTTATTAACTTTTTGAAAAGATATATTCATTTTACAACAATTCAGTAACACTTAGATCCCCAAGCAGAAAATAGATAATAAATAATTGATAAATATTATATTTTCATATATTTAATTTTTATTATGCTATATTTTTTAGATAAAATAACAATAAAAAAAGCCCACTTAATAAGTAGGCTTTGTTAAGGAAAACTAATTATTGTGACTTTCTATTCATATCATGAGGTGCTGCTGGATCACTTGCTCCATGCATTCCATCATTTCTTGAATGCGGTCTTGGCATGCGCTCACGCCCATAGCTATTACAAGTACCATACTCACTGCACAAAAGATTCTAACCATTTAAATTACCTTTATAAATATTAAAATGTAGGTTTATGAATAGCATTATCTTATGTTGGCCTACTGCTGTGGTTCTCTTAACTTTTGTAGATTATGCAAGCTTATGTAAAAACCTAAAATATGATGAGTAAAATTATATTTATTGCAATTGAAATTCTGGTTATTTTTTGGCATGCAGTGTATGCACTCCATAGTCCAACTTATAAAAATAGAATTATTAAATAGTTTAGCAAAACGATACATCCAATTAATGACACTCATATACTATATAAATAAACAATTAATAAATAATTGATATATATGATTAAAAAACAACACCTCACGTAAAATAAAAATGAGTTATATTAATGTTATGCGTTTTAGTTTTTCTATTTTCTAAATAAAAACAGGCAAATATTTATATCAAATTATATAAATCAATCTTTTATTTTTGCAATTGACCCACTCTAATGCTCAGCTTATGATGCTCGCGCTGACCAATTTTGTCAGTCGGTTTTAGCAGACCGTCTACCTAAGTGCACTAAAAACACGTTTTTTGGTGTGAAGCCCCTCGTGCCTTTGATGGAGGAACGAGAGTGGGACACCTTCGGGTGTGCTGGTTTCTTAGGTATCAGTCTGCTAACCCTCTTTCGTTTCACCACCATAATGATTAGCAATGAATGGGCGTAACTTCTTTAATTAAGGAGTCACTCATGACTATTATTTTATATTTTTTAAATTCTTTTATTAATCATATTTATATTCGACATCTTTTACTTATTCAGGCATTTTTTAGAGATCACCCCTCACATCTCTCTAAAATAAAAACCTTATATAGAGTTCAAAAATTGTTTATTTAATCCTTTTACCTACCCATCTATATAAGTTTAGGTAAGAGTTTTATGTATTCAAAAAAACCGCATAAAGATAAGAACTTCTATCAACATCACTTAGCGATAACAACAACCTATGCAGAGTAACAATAATGTTTTTTCTACGTCGTTTTGTTCTGGTGAGCCTGCTTGCGATAAGTGTTTTAAATTTAATAGGATGCAGACCATTGAGCAAAAAAGAATTTAATGCACATTGTGTTTGGGCAGGACATGACCTTTCACAGTGTAATTGTATTTATAACTCTTTGGAACAACACTATTCACCACAATTTGTTGAAAACTTACCAAAAGTGAGTTTGCAGAATATTGATGCCAAAATGAACTTTGTAGACACCATGAATACAACAATGCGACAGTGCCAATTTAGTGCTAGAAAATAGCTATCTAACTTATAAGGGCATGTTCTACCAGAAAATCTAAAAATACACGTACACGTTTAGGGACATATTTATCATGACCAATCCAAACAGCATGAAATTCTTCAAAAGCTTTGATATTCCAGTCTTCAAGAATTTTAACGAGTTGTTTTTGCTGTAATGCGTTTTGAATTTGAAATTCATTAAGCTGAGCAATACCTACATCTGCAAGGGCCAATTGTAAAATAGCTTCACCGTTATTTACTTTTAACATCTTTGATGGGTGCTAGGTTAATTTCCTGATCTGCTTTTTTAAATAGCCAAGTTTTGTTCTGGCGCTGGTAGCTTACATCTAAAAGCTGATGTTCATGCAGTTCATCTGGATGTTCGGGACAACCATACTGTTCAATATATGCGGGTGAACATACATAAACTTTATGAGTACTCCCGAGTGAGCGAGCCACCAAATTTGAACTTTTTAATGGCCCTGTCCGAATTGCAACATCAATTCTTTGCTCAACTAAATTAATCACTTCGTCACTCAAATGAGCCTCTAACTCAATTTGTGGATAACGCTGATTAAATAAGGAAATACACGGTAATAAAAAATGCGTCCAATATGAAAGACTGGTATGAATTCTGATTCCCCCTTGTGGTATATGATTTGCAGTAACGGATTGTTCAAGTTCATCTAAATTATTGAGTATTTGAAGCCCTTGCTCATAAAACTGGCATCCTTCACTCGTCAGCTGAAACTGGCGTGTCGAACGGTTCAGCAGTCTGACACCAAGTCTTTTTTCCAACCGAGAAATTAACTTACTGACCGCAGATGGCGTCATATCACATGCTCGTGCAACGGCAGAGAAACTTCCAAGCTCGACCACCCGTATAAAAATTGCCAACTCACCAGATCGATTAATATCAAAATAAGACATAACAAAATTTATTTATGAATTGTATTCACAAATCTTATTCCGCTTAGCCCGCTATAACAAGGCATCAATTTATTTCAAGATAACTTTAATTCGTTTTAAAGAGTTCACGAAATGAAACTTCATCAAGCTACCCTATTTTCTTTGACTTTATTTATGAGCGTTGCACAAGCTGAAGTACCACAGCACCAGTGGATTACCACTTGGTCTGCGAGTCCTCAAAAAGTCTGGAATAAAGACTTCGTTTTTCCCACCCTTATTCCAGAGCAAATATCCAACCAAACAATTAGGCAGCTAAGCCAAATTAGTTTAGGTGGTGAAGCTGTTCGGCTTGTTTTTACCAATCAATATGGCGAGCAACCACTTTATATTGATCAAACAACAATTGGTTTAGCGAGCGCAGCAAGCCTGAAATCTAAGAGCACCTATCCTGTTTATTTTTCTGGTCAACTTAAAGCAAAAATTTTACCGGGCAAACAACTGGTAAGTGATCCAATCGAGTTAGCTGTTCCTGACCATACTCAATTGGTGGTGAATAGCTTTATCCAAAAACCAACAACGTTTAAAACTTTCCATTGGGATGCGAAACAAACCAGTTGGCTCATTAAGGGAAATCAGACAACAAATTTAACTACGCCAACTGATGCCAAAACAGCAACGGCGCGATTATTACTATCAGCAATCGAGGTAAAACCCAAACAGAAAGCTCAGGTGGTTGCTGTTATTGGAGACTCAATTACCGACGGTGCAACTGCAACCTTAGATGCAAATACGAGATGGACCGATTTTTTAGCGAAACGTTTATCAGCACACCAAGTAGCAGTTATTAATAGTGGAATTTCAGGAAATCGATTACTTACCGATGGTATGGGTGATAGTGTTTTAAACCGTTTAAACAGTGAAGTATTTCAATATACTGGAGTTAGAACTTTAATTGTTTTGATTGGTATTAATGACATTTCATGGCCCGGTACAGTCTTTGCTTCTAAGCAGCAAATACCTTCTTTTGAAGCATTAACCGAAGGTTATAAACGTGTTGTGAGAGAAGCTCACAAACAAGGCATGCAGGTGATTGGTGCTACTTTACTTCCGTTTTCAGGCGCTTTACCTAACCCCCCTTTAGATAATTACTATCAACCCAACAAAGATCAATTACGTCAGCGCATTAACCAATGGATAAGAACCAGTCATACGTTTGATGGTGTACTTGATCTCGATAACGGCTTAAAAGATCCAAAACATCCTGATCGGTTAAATCCAATTTATGATTCAGGAGATCATTTACATCCGAATGACCGTGGTAATCAACACATGGCGGAATTGGTAGATTTAGATCAAATTACTAAAAATTAATAATTGCCCCATCAGGTGAACCTATTCACCTGATGGGAATAACTATTTAGAAATCGTAACTCGCTATCATGTTGAAGCGGTTATCAATCCCGTTACGACCATCGAAAGTTTCTCGTTCGCCATATACATACTCAACACCTAAGGTAATTGGTTTGTATGGGTTATACATCGTATTTACCCAGCCTTGCCAAAGCTCTTTGTTTTGAGTCGTGCTATTGTGCTGTAATTCGGCAAAACGGTTATTATCTTTGGCCTTCATATAACCATAAGCTAAAGTCGAGCGAATTTTCGGTGTAAATTGATGAGTTACCCCCAAAGACACCGTATCAAATTCATTGCTATGCATGTTGTTCTGGTCATCTATTGCATAGCCACTATTGCTCCACAATAAGAAGCGTCCATCGCCTTTGACATGGTAATAATCGGCTTTAAGTAAAGTATCGGATGTCATTTGGTATTTACCGCCGAAACCTACGCCCCAAGCCCATTCACTGTCATTATTGGTTCTTTTTTCTGCAATAAAACTACGGCCTGAAAGCATCGAACCATTGGCAAATTTATGATTTAAGCGCCCCACTAAAGCAGGTAAACGCATTTTGTTATCTGGGTCTGTTGCCGCAGTATATTTCGGGTCTTCAACTGATACTGCAAAACTTGTATTTGCCGTTAAATTATCGCTATAGCGAACCATTGGCGATCTAAGCAAGGCACTACCTACAAATGTACCTGCATCAATCGTTTCTGGGTAATATTCAGGTGCAATAAATGTCGACCATGTTTGACCAATCAACCATTTATCAAAAGTTAAATAAGCATGACGTATACGGAACTGATCACGAGTAGCAGCCCCAAAGAAGTCCATTTCCAGTTTTCCACCCACATCGCCAGCAGTTGTCGGTGTTTTAAAATTCAATCCGAAACGGGTCACATAAACCGTACTGTGCAATTGGTCCTTCTGGGCAGATTCTTCTGGCGTATGTTCAAGTGGAACCCCACTAATATTGTTATACATCGTAGATGCACCCTTGATTTGGTAAGAAGCATCTGCTCGCATATAACCATATAAGTTAAATTCTGTACCAGATTTAGTTAGTACTTGTTGTATAGATTGCGAAACTGGGGTAACGACAGGTGTGACTTGTTCTACTTTTTCTTGGGTTAAAGATTTCTGAGTTTGTATATCGGCCTGTAGCATTGCCCGTAATTCGTTTACTTCTTGGCGAAGTTGCTCTATTTCAGGGTTTACTTGCCCCGCAAAAGCAGAAGACATAAGTAAAGACACAGAAACCGCCAATAGGCTTTTTTGAACCATTGTATTTAAAACTTTCATCATGAAATTTTCCTTTAGACCTTTAAACAGACTTAAAGATCTCGACATCCTTTTTGTTATGTAACTATCTAAAATAGATCCTTGAAAATTTGCCTTTCTTTCACAAGAAAGACCTTCCCTCATATTTTTAGTCCTATCCTCCCTAAAGCAGTAAAAGCGACTGTTTAATTTTTCATTTTTATATTCTCATCCACATTGAGAATATTCGGTTTTAAGACCTTATTTATATTCCCCAATAGTATTATTTTTTTGCAATAAACCCCTGATAAGTCAAAATTTGCGTATAAGGCTGTACGCTTTCAAAGCCAGTTTTTTCCAAAAGTTTTATATACCCCTCAGTGGTTAGGCTAAAAAAGTCTTGTGCCATACGCTCTAGCATTTTTTGACACTGCTCTTCTGTTAGACCTTGTGCCAAGCACAAATAACGCAATGCTTGAAGTTGCATTGGGTTTATACAGGTCATGAGGTCATAGGTAAGCAAAACTGCTTTTTCTTTTAAACGATCATAAATATCTTTAAAGAAAGTAGGCTTTATATCATCGGCAACGAAATGCGCCACAAGAATAGACAATGCAGCATCGAAACATGCTTCCAAAGGCAGTGCTGAAGTATCACCATGAATAAAAGTCACTTGTGAAGATTTATCTAAAAGTTCAACCTGTTCCTGTGCCTTTTGCAGCATGGTTAAAGATGGGTCAACTGCTGTAAATTTCCAGTCAGGATGTCTTTTAAGTAAATATTCGAGTTCATAACCCGTACCACAACCTACAATTAAGATATGAACATTAGGTTTCAACATAGATTGCAAAATGGCATCCACCTGTAGATGGATGACTTCATAACCCGGAATTAATTTACGAATATGTTCGTCATATCCTTCGACTACCTTTGGGCTATTAAAGTCTTTTGCCATTTTTCTTATCCTCTATTTAAACTGCCTTTTAATTTATAGTTTGCTGCATGTTGACCCGACTTTAGTCTTCTTTAATCAAAGACATTTCCCGTTAAATTAAGTTCCGCTCGCATAATTTCCTGCAATTTAAACTTTTGCGCTTTGCCTGAAGCTGTCATTGGAAACTCATTAAAGAATCGGACATAGCGCGGCACTTTATTATGAGAAATATGCTCTTTGCAGAATTGGCGAATACTGTTTTCATCAATTTGGTGATGCTCATGCAAAATAATACAAGCACAGAGTTCTTCGCCATATCTGGCATCTGGTAAGCCGATCACTTGAACATCACTTACATCTGGATGGGTATATAAAAAGTCTTCAATCTCTTTTGGAAACAGATTTTCCCCACCACGAATCACCACATCTTTAATACGACCTTTAATTTTAATAAAACCGTCTTGGTCCATTTCGGCAATATCACCCGTATGCATCCAGCCAGCTGTATCAATCACTTCACGGGTCTTTTCTTCTTCACCCCAATAACCCGCCATCACGGAATAACCACGAACACATAGCTCACCTAAAGTGCCTTGCGGAACAATCTGCCCTTCTAAATCGACAATTTTAATTTCAACATGCGGATGAACATGCCCAACGGTACTCACTCGTTTATCAATCGAATCATTTACCGAACTTTGTACACTCACTGGCGAGGTTTCAGTCATGCCATAACAAATGGTAATTTCCGACATATGCATTCGATCTATGACACGCTGCATAATTTCACGTGGGCAAGGACTACCTGCCATAATGCCCGTTCTTAAACTCGACAGATCAAACTCATTAAACTGTTCATGTTCTAAGGTGGCAATAAACATGGTTGGCACGCCATAAGCTGCCGTACAACGTTCTTGATGAATCGCTTTTAAAGTTTCTAAAGGATTAAATACCGCCGATGGATAGACCATGGTTGCGCCATGCGTAACACAGGCTAAATTCCCCATGACCATACCAAAACAATGAAACAAAGGCACAGAAATACAGACTTTATCTTGAGGTGTAAGGCGAATGCCTTCACCAACAAAATAACCATTATTTAAAATATTATGGTGGGTCAACATGGTCCCTTTAGGGTTACCTGTTGTACCTGAGGTAAATTGAATATTAATGGTTTCATCAAACTGGAGCTGCTTGGTTAATAGTTTTAATTGTTCAAGCTGCTCAGAAGTTGGTGTGGTGACTAAATCACTAAAACGATAAATACCCGTATGCTGTTGGTCATCAATTTTAATGACAAATTTTAAATGTGGCAGCCGCGCTGAACTGAGCACTTTATCTGGACTGTTGGTTAACTCAGGGGCAATTTTTGTGAGTAATTCTTGGTAATCAGTGGTTTTGAATTGAGAAGCTATAATCAATCCTTTGCATGAGACTTTATTCAACACATATTCAAGTTCATGGCTCTTATAAGCTGTATTCAGGTTAACTAAAATAATTCCTGCTTTAAAAGCTGCAAATTGGGTAACTGTCCATTCCACACAGTTAGGCGACCAGATGGCTAGCCGATCTCCTTTTTTTAATCCCAATTTTAAAAGGCTACAAGCAAAAGCATTTACTTCATCCTGTAAAGCTTTATAGGTTAATCGTCTGTTTTGATGAAAACTAACGATTGCTTCCTTTTCAGCATATTGCCAACAGGCCTGATCAAATTGTTCACCAATGGTCATACCCAGTAAGGGCTGTGTACTTGGTCCCGAGGCGTAGCTTAACCGTTCTTGTTGCATTGAATCATTCTCCTTGATTCTTCTAATTCTCTTCTTACCTGATCTAATTGTTGTTACTGCAACTACTTTTCCAAACTACTTATTTTGTGTTGTTTTATCCTTTATATGCCCTATTTTTTCTGCACAGCATCCACACAAAAGTCAGCAATCTGTTTTGAAAAATAGTCTTTGTGTGCATGATCAAACTTTGTATTTTGAGCTGGGTCTAGAGGTTCAACCACCACATAGGTCATGGCACCGACTACACAAAGTGCTGCTGTGTTTAAATCATCCAAGACAAACTCACCACTTGCATTTCCATCCGCAAGTATTTTTTTAATACTTTGTTTAATCAATTGCTTCACACGAAAACGCTCATGTTCAACCGTTGAATCGACGGGTTCAAACATAAGTGAATATGCAAGCTGAGGACTATTCAGTGCCCGTTTTACAAAGGTTGCCACCGCCTTATGTAATTTCTGCTTTGCCGATAAATCACTTTCGGTAATCGAATCGATGACCAATAGCTCTGTATTAATTGCATCAGACAAAACTTCAATGAGCACTTGGCTTTTATTATCGAAGTAGCGATAAACCAGTCCACTAGATACACCCGCTTGCTCTGCAATTGTTTGTATTTGCGCGTCTTTAAATCCTCCCTCTGAAATTATTTTTCTGGCTGAATTCAAAATCGACTTTCGATTTTGCTCCATCCGCTCCTGCATTAAAGATGATCGTTTATAGCTCATAATTTATTCTCTAACAAATAAAATGAATTGTAAATCATTTTATGAATCTGTATTCACTTTTTTAAAAAAACATTGTATGGTAATTATCAAATACCCACAAAATATTTTATGGACAACAAATATAACCAATAGGATGAAAATATCATGAACCTACGCAGCTTGAATTTCGGTCTAGATGAAACTTTAATTGCGCTTCAAGATTCGGTAGCCGCTTTTTGTGCAAAGGAAATTGCACCAATTGCTCAACAAGTTGATCAAGACAACAAATTCCCTGCACATCTCTGGAAAAAATTCGGAGATATGGGCCTTTTAGGCATGACGGTTTCTGAAGAATATGGCGGTGCCAATATGGGTTATTTAGCTCATATTATTGCCATGCAAGAAATTTCTCGTGCTTCGGCAGCCATTGGTTTGTCTTACGGTGCTCATTCTAATTTATGTGTAAACCAAATTAACCGTAACGGTAACGAGCAGCAAAAACAGAAATATTTACCAAAATTGATTTCCGGTGAATATGTTGGTGCCCTTGCGATGTCTGAACCCAATGCGGGTTCTGATGTCGTTAGCATGAAATTACGTGCAGAGCAAAAAGGTGATCACTTCGTTTTAAATGGTTCAAAAATGTGGATCACCAACGGCGGTGATGCAGATGTACTCGTGGTTTACGCTAAAACTGATCCGCAAGCTGGCGCGAAAGGCATGACCGCATTCTTGATTGAAAAAAGCATGAAAGGCTTTAGTCACGGTAACCATTTAGACAAACTCGGTATGCGTGGCTCTAACACTTACCCTCTGTTCTTTGACAATGTAGAAGTACCTGCTGAAAACGTACTCGGCGGCGTGGGTAACGGTACAAAAGTACTGATGAGTGGTTTGGACTATGAACGTGCAGTTTTAAGTGCTGGCCCTTTAGGCATTATGGATGCCTGTCTGGATGTAGTAATTCCATACTTGCATCAACGCGAACAGTTTGGCCAAGCTTTAGGTGAATTCCAACTTATGCAAGGCAAACTTGCCGATATGTATTCAGCTTGGTTGGCATGTAAAGCACTCGTTTATGCTGTTGGTGCTGCATGTGATAAAGCTGATCATGACCGTAGTCTACGTAAAGATGCGGCAAGTGCCATTTTATATGCTGCCGAAAAAGCAACATGGATGGCTGGTGAAGCAATCCAAACTTTAGGCGGTAATGGTTATATCAATGAATTCCCTGCTGGCCGTTTATGGCGCGATGCAAAACTTTATGAAATTGGTGCAGGAACTTCTGAAATTCGCCGCATGCTGATTGGCCGCGAACTTTTTAATGAAACCAAATAATAATTATAAATAAGGACGCATCTTATGAACCAATTACAAAGCAAGATTAATGTTCGAAGCGAAGACTTCAAAACAAACCAGCAAGCCATGCAAACATTGGTCACAGATCTCAAACAAGTTGCCCAGCGTATTGCTTTAGGTGGTGGTGAAAATGCCCGTCAAAAACATTTGGCTCGAGGCAAACTTTTACCCCGTGAACGTATTGATCAACTGATTGATGTCGGCACGGCATTTTTAGAAATTGGTCAATTGGCAGCGTACAACGTTTATGAAGATGATGTTCCTGCTGCGGGTGTGATTGCGGGTATTGGTCAGGTCAACGGCATCACTTGCATGATCGTTGCCAACGATGCAACGGTTAAGGGTGGAACGTATTATCCCCTTACGGTTAAAAAGCATTTACGCGCACAAGAAATTGCCGAACAAAATCACTTGCCTTGTATTTATTTGGTGGACTCAGGCGGTGCCTATTTGCCAATGCAAGATGAGGTTTTCCCAGACCGCGATCACTTCGGGCGTATTTTCTATAATCAGGCACGCATGTCGAGCCTAGGTATTGCCCAAATAGCTGTGGTAATGGGAAGCTGTACCGCAGGTGGTGCATATGTACCTGCCATGTCTGATGAAACCATTATTGTCCGTAATCAAGGTACGATTTTCTTAGGTGGACCTCCTCTTGTAAAAGCTGCGACTGGTGAAGTGGTAAGCAGTGAAGATTTAGGCGGTGGTGATGTACACACACGGCTTTCGGGTGTAGCTGACCATTTAGCTGAAAATGATGAACATGCGATTGCGATTGCACGAAACATTGTCGCTAACCTTAATAAAAAGCCAAACGACCTAAATAAACAAGTCGATGAACCATTGTTTGATGCATCGGAACTCTATGGTGTGGTTCCAAGTGATGCACGTAAACCTTTTGATGTTCGTGAAGTGATTGCCCGTATTGTAGACGGCTCGCGTTTTGATGAGTTTAAAGCACGCTTTGGTTCAACACTCATTACCGGTTTCTCTTCACTCTATGGTATGCCAGTCGGCATTATTGCCAATAACGGAATTTTATTTTCCGAGTCCGCACAAAAAGGCGCGCATTTTATTGAGCTATGCACACAGCGCAATATTCCATTGTTATTCCTACAAAACATTACGGGTTTTATGGTTGGCCGCCAGTATGAAAATGAAGGAATTGCTAAAAACGGCGCCAAATTGGTTATGGCAGTTGCCACCGCAAATGTACCTAAACTTACCTTGATTATTGGTGGTTCGTTTGGTGCAGGTAACTATGGTATGTGTGGCCGCGCTTATTCACCACGCTTTTTATGGACTTGGCCAAACTCTCGTATTTCAGTCATGGGCGGTGAACAAGCTGCAAGCGTACTTTCGACTTTAAAACGTGATCAGATTGAGCAAAAAGGTGCAGAGTGGTCAGCGCAACAAGAAGACGAATTCAAACAACCAATTCGTGAACAATACGAGCGCCAAGGCCATCCGTACTATGCTTCTGCCCGCCTTTGGGATGACGGTGTAATCGATCCAGCGCAAACTCGCCAAGTACTTGGTTTAAGTTTGGCTGCGGCCATGAATGCCCCAATCCAGCCGACCAAATTTGGCGTGTTCCGCATGTAAGAGGTGTATATGAGCTATCAATTTTTACAACTCGAACAACAAGGCCAAGTTGCCTATGTTTGGCTGAACCGCCCTGAATTACATAATGCTTTTAATACGACAGTCATTGACGAACTACATGCATGCTTTAAACAAATCCATACACGTGATGACATTCGTGTTGTGGTTTTAGCTGGTCGCGGCAAAAGCTTTTCGGCAGGTGCCGACCTCAATTGGATGAAACAGGCAGGTCAGGCATCTTCAGCAGAAAATGAAGCAGATGCATTAAAACTTGCACAAATGCTTGATGCACTTGCAACGCTAAAACAACCGACTATTGCCCGCGTGCATGGGATTGCCTTTGGTGGCGGTATGGGTTTAGCGTCAGCATGTGATATTTGCATTGCCAGCACGGATGCCAAGTTTGCAACTTCTGAGGTTCGTTTAGGGCTTGCTCCATCTACCATTAGCCCATATGTGATTCGTGCAATTGGCGCAAGACAAGCCTCTCGTTACTTCTTAACTGCCGAGCGAATTTCTGCACGTGATGCCAAACAGATTGGCTTGGCCCACGAAGTGGCAGATGCCGAAGACTTAGATAAAAAAGTTCAAGAAATTATTGATGCTCTATTACTCGGTGGCCCGCATGCTCAAGCGGCCTCAAAACAACTCATTCAAATGGTGAGCAACCAGACCATGAGCAATGACTTGCTGCAACAGACAGCACATCATATTGCTCAAGTTCGTCAAGGTAGCGAGGCAAAAGAAGGTCTGAGTGCTTTTTTAAATAAGCAGCAGCCTGCTTGGGTTTCTAACTCGAATAACAACAATTAAGGACGATCATCATGTTTGAAAAGATTTTAATTGCGAACCGTGGCGAAATTGCCTGCCGTGTAATTCGTACAGCTAAAAAATTAGGTATTGCAACGGTTGCCGTTTACTCAGATGCAGACGCAAATGCACAGCATGTCAAACTTGCAGATGAAGCGGTTTATATTGGTCAGTCCCCTGCAACGCAAAGTTATTTACAGGTTGATCGTATTATTCAAGCAGCGATTGATACAGGTAGCCAAGCGGTTCACCCAGGCTACGGATTCCTTTCTGAAAATGACCAGTTTGCACTCGCTTGCCAACAACACAACATTTGCTTTATTGGCCCACCAGTCGATGCCATTTTAGCGATGGGCTTAAAAGCGACCTCGAAAGCTTTAATGGAAAAAGCTGGTGTCCCTTTAACACCGGGTTATCACGGAACCAACCAAGATGCCGACTTTTTAAAACAACAGGCAGACCGAATTGGCTATCCTGTTTTAATTAAAGCAAGTGCGGGCGGCGGTGGTAAAGGCATGAGTCTGGTTGAACGCAGTGAAGACTTTTTGCATGCCTTAGCCTCTTGTAAACGTGAAGCTAAATCGAGCTTTGGTAATGATGATGTGTTGATTGAGCGTTATGTGATTCAACCGCGCCATATTGAAGTTCAAGTGTTTGGCGATACACATGGCAACTATGTGCATTTGTTTGAACGCGACTGTTCTGTACAACGCCGTCACCAAAAAGTGCTAGAAGAAGCCCCTGCACCACAAATGCCAAGCGAGAAGCTTGATGCAATGCGCCAAGCTGCAATTGATGCTGCACGTGCAGTACACTATGTCGGTGCCGGTACGGTCGAGTTTATTGTGGAACAAGATGGTACGGCGTATTTCATGGAAATGAATACCCGCCTACAAGTCGAACACCCTGTCACTGAAATGATTACAGGTGAAGACTTGGTTGAATGGCAACTTCGTGTGGCTTATGGTGAACCTTTACCTAAACTACAAAACGAATTGCAAATTCACGGCCATGCGCTCGAAGCACGGATCTACGCCGAAGAACCAGAAAAAGGCTTTTTACCTGCAATCGGTAAAATTGACTATCTACACTACCCAACCCAAAACCAATATGTACGTGTAGACAGCGGTATTGTTGAAGGCGATGAAATCACGACCTATTACGATCCAATGATTGCCAAACTCATCGTATGGGGTAAAAACCGTGAAGCTGCACTCATTCAAATGCAGCATGCTTTGAGCCAATTCCATGTGGATGGCTTAGGCAATAACATTGCTTTTCTTGAAAAAATTGTACGCAGTGAGTCTTTTAAACAAGCTAAGCTTGATACCAATTTGATTCAGCGTGAACAAAACTTCTTGTTTAGCCCTGAAGAAATCAAACCAGAACTTGTGGTAGCAGCGGCATTTATTGAGTTTCTAAGCAAACTTAATAACAACAGTTCAAGCCAAAAACAGCTTTGGCAGGCTCAACCACTTTGGCGTTTAAATATTGCTTATCAGCACAGTATTAAACTGAACTATTTAAACCAAAACATCCAAATCAAATTTGCCTCAAATGAAGATGGTTTCACCGCAGAATATAACGGTCAAAGCTACCCGATTTCTGGACAATTGATTGATGCGCATACGGCCTCTGTTCAAATTGCAGGGACTAAGCAAAAACTGTCTTTTAACCAAAGTCAGCAAGGCATTACCTTATTCCAAAATGGACAAAGCTATAAGTTTGCTTATATTCGCCAAGACTTTAATCAAGCAGATAGCCAAGCCGATGAAGGCCACCTAAAAGCACCAATGCCAGGTGTGGTCACACAAGTACTGGTGAGCGCAAATCATAGCGTGAAGAAAGACGATATTTTAATGACACTTGAAGCCATGAAAATGGAATATACCATTCGTGCCCCTAAAGACGGCTTGATTGTAGACTCCTATTTCCAAGTCGGTGATCAAGTCAAAGCTGGCGACGAGCTTGTGGAATTTCAG
Organism: Acinetobacter sp. WA-87; assembly: GCF_039938935.1. Lineage (NCBI taxonomy): Bacteria > Pseudomonadati > Pseudomonadota > Gammaproteobacteria > Moraxellales > Moraxellaceae > Acinetobacter > Acinetobacter sp. WA-87. The sequence continues at coordinate 716,954 of NZ_JBDUVF010000001.1, forward strand.
CCTGCGCAGGAGGAAGTTGCATGAGTGAGTTTGTCAAAATCGTGGAGGTCGGTCCCAGAGACGGCCTCCAAAATGAAAAGCAGGCTTTGACTGTCGAACAACGCTTAAACTTTATTAATGACCTGATTAATGCAGGTCTGAAATCGATTGAAGTCGGTTCATGCGTTTCGGCAAAATGGGTGCCGCAAATGGCTCAAAGTGACGAGCTATTTAAGCTGTTACCCCAAACAACCGATGTGCAATTTAGCCTACTCACTCCCAATATCAAAGGTTTTGAAACTGCTCAAGCGGTAGGATGCAAAGAGGTTGCGGTGTTTACCGCAGCTTCTGAAAGCTTTACCCGTAAAAATATTAACTGCTCAATCGATGAGAGCTTTGAAAAATTTAGCGATGTCATGAGTGCAGCAAAAGCACATAACATCCGTGTGCGTGGTTATGTCTCCTGTATTGTCGATTGTCCATATGAAGGCGCAATTGCCCCTGAGCAAGTGGTAAAAGTTGTTAAACGACTCTATGACATGGGCTGCTATGAAGTGTCTTTAGGTGAAACCATTGGTACGGCTACACCAGATCGCGTTCAAAAGGTTTGGCAAGCATGCCTCGCTGAACTCGACAGCAAGGTTTTGGCTGGGCATTTCCACAATACCTATGGCATGGCGATTGCCAATATTTATCAGTCTTTACAGCAAGGCATTCGTGTTTTTGACTCGTCTCTTGCAGGACTCGGTGGTTGCCCTTATGCCAAAGGTGCTTCGGGTAATGTATCGACCGAAGATCTGTTTTATTTGCTGTCGCACATGGGGTTTGAAACTGGTATTGACTTAGAAAAACTGATGCAAGCCAGCCAAAATATTAGCAATGTATTAAACCGAAAAAGTTTGTCGAATTATGCAAATGCTTATTGGCAAACCATGTACGCATAGTAATAAATAAAATAGCTCAGCATCTGGTATAAAGCTTAATATTAGGCCGATTACCAGATTATCGCGTCTAATTTTTTATCTCATTTCGTTCAGGAATTGGGACTAAATCCCTCATGCAATTTTTTTAAAATTTATCATTTATCTCTGTATTAAATGCCTCTCTGAACAGAAGCATTCTCTACCCTATTTTTGTTCTAAATCCGTATTATCCTTTTTCAATTGTAGTCCTTAAAAATTTATCTGATTATTTATAAAAATAAGAAGCATCCATTTCAATTCTTGGAGAAATATGTTCTTCCACCCAATCTAACCATGCACGTGTTTTAGCATCAATAAAATGACGTGAAGGCAATAAGGTATAAACTCCTATATCGGGCGAACGCCACTCTGGCAAGATATGACATAATCTTCCATTCTGAACTGCATCTAAAGCCGAAAACATCGGCAATAATGCCACGCCCATATCTTGTTGCACCACATCTAATAATAACTCAGGGTTATCTGCAATGAGTTGCCCGCCAGTATCAATTTGGTAAGACTCACCCTTTGCATTTAACAAGTGCCAATCTGGTGTAATCGATGGGTTTACCAAGCGTAAACAGGCATGGTTTTTTAAGTCTTCTGGGGACTTAGGCACACCATGTTTTTCGAGGTAAGCAGGTGATGCACATAAAACAGAAAAAATAGTGCCAATTCTGCGTGCAACAAACCGAGAGTCTGTTAAGGATTCGGTCAGATACAGGCTGACATCGACCCCTTTTGCCAACAAGTCTGGAACGTATTGTGAGGTCGTATATTCCACGGTTAGTTCAGGATAATGCTTACAAAATTCGGCCATCACTGGAAAAACATAATGATGCCCAAAGCTTCCCATGCTTAATACACGTAAACGGCCTTTGGGTTTAGATGCCGTTCCTGTGACTTCTGATTCTGCTTCATCTACCATTGAAATGACTTGGCGACAGCGCTCTGCATAAGTCGCACCAATATCGGTCAGTGCCTGCTGGCGCGTGGAGCGTTGTATTAATTTTGTACCTAAGCGTGTTTCTAGCTCGCTGATAAGACGTGAAACCTGTGCTGTGGTCAGATCCATCTGCTCAGCTGCTGCTGTGAAACTCCCGCTATCAATCACTTTCAGGAATGCATGCATTGCATGCAATAGTCCACCATCGAGATTTTTGCGCATAACGTAAATATGTTTTCCTAAATTACGGATTGTTGCACCAGTTTAGTTCAACCACAATGACTAAATGTACATACATTGGCACTAATTCTTTTTAAGAAGCGGAACCGATCTTTTTTTATTTCGTATGTCACTTGCTCCAAATATTCAACTGGATGTTGAAAAAAGAAAGTAGTCCGAGCTACTAAAAATTCTAAGGAGATATAAATGAATATAGCTACAAAAGTCACTCCAAATATTATTGCAACAAAGGATGTGTCACTTGAAGATAAATATGTAAGTGATAACGGTACAGCATATATGACTGGCATTCAGGCACTTGTTCGGTTGCCTCTTGCCCAAACTCGCCGTGACGCGATTAATGGTTATCATACTGCTGGTTTTATTTCTGGTTATCGCGGTTCTCCTGTTGGTAACTATGATAGTTTCCTTTGGCAAGTTCAAGGATTACTTAAATCCCATAATGTTGTATTTCAACCTGGTGTAAACGAAGACTTGGCTGCTACCGCAATTTGGGGTACGCAACAAGTTAACCTTTCAGGCCAAGGCAAATATGATGGAGTGTCTTCATGGTGGTATGGTAAAGGCCCGGGCGTTGACCGTTCAGGCGACGTACTCCGCCATGCGAACTTAGCTGGTACCTCTGAACGTGGTGGTGTCGTTGCTTTATTTGGTGATGACCACTCATGTAAATCTTCTACAATCCCTCACCAGTCTGAACATGTCATGATTGGTTGCGGTATTCCAATTTTCTACCCAACATCCGTTCAACAAATTTTAGACTTTGGTGTTCACGCCATTGCAGTTTCACGTTTTTCTGGCCTTTGGTCTTCAATGAAGCTGGTGAGTGAAATTGTAGAAACTTCTGCTTCAGTTCATGTTGACCTAGACCGTGTCACTCCAGTTATACCGGAAGATGTCAATTTCCCAGAGGGCGGCGTCAATATTCGTTGGCCAGATCACGGCATTCAGCAAGAAGAACGTCTTTATAAATATCGCTTACCTGCTGTTTTGGCCTATGCCCGCGCGAACAAAATCAATACCGTTACATGGCCTTGTGAAAATGCCCGTATTGGTATTGCCGCAAGTGGTAAAGGTTATTTAGATACCATTGAAGCCTTACGCATTTTAGGCATTGAAGATGAAACTGCTCAGCAGCTTGGGCTACGTGTTTATCAAGTTGGTCTGATTTGGCCGTTAGAACCTCAAGGCGTTCGTGAGTTTGCCGAAGGTTTGCAAGAACTGATCGTTATTGAAGAAAAACGTCCAATTATTGAAACACAAATTAAAGATGAGCTGTACTCACTGCCTGATGGCAAACGCCCACATGTGATTGGTAAAGCAACTGATGGCAAAGGCGAATGGAGTACTTCTATTGAAGAAGCACCGCTCATTGGTCACTATGAGTATCAGCCTGAACCGATTGCAAAAATGCTGGCTGCTCGCTTCTTAAAACTCGATATTCCAGAAAGCTTAAAAACACAAATCCAAAGCAGAATCGACTTACTGCTAAAAGCAGAGCAAGAATCGAAACGTGTTATTGATCTTGCTGAGCGTAAACCGTATTTCTGTAGTGGTTGCCCACATAACTCTTCAACAGTCGTTCCTGAAGGTAGCCGTGCACTAGGCGGTATTGGTTGTCACTATATTGCCGTTTCACTTGACCGTGGTACTGAAACGTTCTCTCAAATGGGCGGTGAAGGTGTAAGTTGGGTGGGTGCATCACCATTTACCAATGAAAAACATATTTTTGCGAACCTTGGTGACGGAACTTACTTCCACTCAGGTTACTTAGCAATCCGTCAGTCTATCGCTGCAAAAACCAATATTACCTACAAAATCCTCTACAACGATGCGGTCGCTATGACAGGTGGTCAGCATGTAGACGGTCATTTGAGCGTTGCACAGTTAACTCGCCAGCTCGCTGCGGAAGGTATTAAAAAACAAGTTATTGTCACTGATGAAGTTAAACTATTAAACGAAGAAGATGGCATTGCACCGGGTGTCGAAATTCGCCACCGTAATGAGCTCGATGCAGTTCAACGCGAGCTTCGTGAAGTTTCAGGTGTAACCGCTTTAATTTATGTACAAACCTGTGCCAGTGAAAAACGCCGTCGCCGTAAACGTAATGCCTACCCTGACCCTGCTGAGCGTTTATACATTAACAGTGATATCTGTGAAGGCTGTGGCGACTGTTCGAAAAAATCAAACTGTTTATCTATTGAACCTGTAGAAACAGCTTTAGGTACTAAACGTCAAATTAACCAAAGTAGCTGTAACAAAGACTTCACTTGTGCTGAAGGGTTCTGCCCTAGTTTCGTGACCGTTCATACACGTGACATGAAACGACCTGCTAAATTTGAAGGTATTGGTGCAGGCTGGCCTACTTCACCTGTCATCCCTCAATTATATGACGTTCCAAGTCGTATTATGGTTGGCGGTATTGGTGGTACAGGTGTTGTGACTATTGGTGCACTCCTTGGTATGGCAGCTCACCTAGAAGGTAAAGCTACACGTGTTATGGACATGGCTGGACTTGCCCAAAAAGGTGGTACGGTTTATTCATACGTTCAACTTGCAGCAAGTGATGAGCAAATTTCTTCTACCAAAATTCCGGCAGGCCAATGTGAATTATTGATTGGTGCAGATGCGGTAGTGGCTGGTGGTAGCGCTGCTCTATCTCGCTTAAAAGATGATGCCTTAGTTATTGTGAATGAAGACAGCACCCCTACTTCTGAGTTTATTAAATCTCGTGACTGGTATGCACCTATTAGTGATTTAATTGATCGTCTTCGTGGTCGTGTTCGTCAAGGTCAACTGGTTTCTCTGCCAGCAGCTCGAATTGCAACTCAGCTCTTAGGTGATTCAATCTATACCAACCAGTTATTACTCGGTATGGCATGGCAATCTGGTCGTATTCCGTTATTACGTGAAAGCATTGAAAAAGCAATTCGTTTAAATGGTACTGCTGTTGAAAAGAACCTCGAAGCTTTCCGTGTGGGTTGTCATCTTGCAAGTGACCCAACTTTAGCTGCACGCTTAGTTGCGGCAATGCCAAAAACCAAAACTCCGCAAACTTTGGCTGAACTTGTTGAAGATCGTTCTGCTCGTTTAACAGACTACTGGAATGAAGCTTATGCAGCTAAATACCGCACACTTGTAGAATTGGCAGCTAAAAAGTTACCAGAAGAATTAACGGGTACCATTGCAACTCAGCTTTATAGAGTCATGGCTTATAAAGATGAATATGAAGTTGCTCGTCTACTAACAGGTAAAAGCTTCAAAGAATCGATTGAAACCCAATTCGGTAAAGGCTTACGTTTAACTTATCATCTTGCTCCACCAGCGTTACTTGGTGGTCTGAAAAATGTTCGTAAACGTGCGTTTGGTTACTGGATGCGCTTCCCAATGATGATGCTTGCGCGCTTACAATGGCTTCGTGAAACTTTCCTTGACCCATTTGCGCGTCAAGAAGAACGTCAACACGAACAAGCTTGGCGTGACCGTTACATCGCATTTGTTGAAGCACTTGTTGAGGCACCAGACAATCATAACTTGGCAGTTGCTGAACAAATTGCAAAATTACCAGCAGAAGTTCGTGGTTATGGGTACATCAAAATGAAAGCAATGGATGCTGCAAAACAACGTTGGGATGAACTTACACCAACACTGATTAAAGTTCGTAGCTAAGAAATTGCTTGAAAATTAAATCTCAAAATAAAAAAGTCATCCTTAGGGATGACTTTTTTATTGGCTCAAAAATTTATTTAGTCATTTTACGTAACGTCAAAATCTGCTCACTTCGTCCAAATGGACCATACGCGTCATGTAAAACCGCACTGGTTAAACCAATACCATCTGAGCCATATTGCTGAACGGTTTCCAGACCTAACCATTTACCTTGCGGATAACGGTGCATGTGAACTTGCAAATCAAGATTTGGGAAGCCCCACGTAAATTCGCCTTCTTGTCTTGGCACAATCCCGTTTGCTGTATCTATCATGCCAATCAAATGGGCAAAATCTGTCGTCGGCTGCCCTTCAACCATTTCGTTATCGTTATTGAGCCAAACAATGCCTTTACCTGCGCGATGCTGATCATCAGTTTTAGTGACGAGTGTCTGGATAAAACCACCCGGCCATCTTTTCATGCCCGTCCATTCGGTAAAGGTATCGGGATGATGAATTGGTTGATCTTCAAGCCCAGCAATATCGGAACTGTCTTGAGTGCACATGCGCCATGCTCTAGCCACTATACAAGTTTTACCTTGTGCTTGTAGTTCTGCTTCAATCAATTCAATCGTTTTACCGGCACGAATCACATGTGTTTTAATCGTAAATTCACCAAATGCAATCAATCCAAAAATATCAAAACTAATTCGACCAATTCGCATATCTTGTCGTGGTGAAAACTGTTCTAACTCTACTGCGATCACGCCACTTGCAGGCGCCATATGCTGTTCATGAGGGTTCCATGCCCCTTGTGCATGAACAGTTGAGCAATAATGAGCAATAACTTCACCTTGAGGACCAATTGTTCTATTCAGTAATTGATAATAAGCATTCATGATTTTCTTTCCTTAGTCCTTGTCCAACATCAATATTTGATGAAAATTCACGTTTTAATGCTTATGTTAACTCTCTATTTCTTTGGCTCAACTGGTTTTTCCTACCAAAAACTCATGAGTCTAAAATTACAAATTTAATCACTAGGTAAAATTTCGCATGTCAATTTCACCCATAGTTGTAGAAAATATGGCATAAATTTTTTTACTATAAATAATAATCAACAGAACTTACTGAACAAATTCAAATTTGGAATCGTTTTTCTGTTATAGCTAATTTTGAAAAATGCTAGATATTACTTATTCCACTATTTTATTATGCTCAATTTAAAATATTTAAATTTATTAATATTATTTAAAATAAAGTTTAGATAAATTTAAATTAGTATCAACAATAAAATAAAATTCTAAAACTACTCAAACTCCACACACCAATTAATCAATCAAAAATATATAGAAATAAATTATATTTTAAAGCATTATAAACTATTTCCCAATCTGCACTCTAAAAAACACCTTGATGGAAATAACAAGTAATGAATTATAGTTTTTTATCTTTTGTTCTAACGGCATTAGTGATTAATTTAGCACCCGGTCCTGCTATGTTTTATGTATTAAATCAATCATTAAAATATGGAATAAAAGCAGGATTAAAAGCAGCAGCAGGTGTTGAATTTGGTGTTTTTTTCTATGTATTGTTATCAGCATTTGGATTAATGTTTATATTTCAACAAATTCCTCTGTTATATAAAATTCTTCAATTCACTGGCGCTTTATATTTACTATATCTAGCTTATGTAGCTTGGCCCAAACATAAATCGATTGAAAGCTCAAATGTTCCTTCACAAAATTCTATAGAATCAGCTTATTATTCATTTAGCAAAGGTATGTTAATTAACTTGTCTAATCCAAAGATTGGTCTCTTCTTTGTTAGCTTGTTACCACAATTTATATCTTCGGATTCTCATCCAGCTTGGCTACATTTCCTGTTATATGGCTTAATATTTAACTTTGGTGGGATCTGTGTAAATATGACTGTAGGTGTAATGGCTCGCAAATTAAAATCTATTATACAAAAAGCATCATGGTTTGATTATGTTCCACCTCTTCTATTCTTAACGATTGCAATTTTAACTATAGGACGAGATGCCCTGTCTAGCTAAACTATTAAAATCAACATATTAAATAGTGAGTCCTAAAATTAATTCCTAAGATTTTATTAGATACTCCAGAAGATTAATTAATACCTAAAAATAAATTATGAAGTTCATAAATTAATTATAAAAGACTTTATAATACACATATTCTTATTTAAAAATTACCAATAAGGCATTTCCAGCTTTCAAAAGAACCTGCTTTATAGCAGGTTCTTTTTACAAAAGCATTTGTTTAAGGTCGTTCACCCTGCCCCAAACGGCGTTCAATATCATCGAGCACATTTGGTAAGTCAGCGACACTATCAATCACATAGTGAGCACCCGATGCATTCATTTTTTGGTACGCCTTATCTTTTAGCACAATTTGTTCATCAGCCGATAATGCGCTCCACTCCTCATAGCTTAAACCGACTTCATTGCCACTAATCGCAAGTCCTACTGTCCAGCATCCGGCATTTAAACCTTCATCAATGCCCACCACGGTATCATCCACTTTTACAACAGTTTTGATGTCAGACACATCGAGTTGAATTAAGTTCTTCCATAACATTTCAGGATATGGACGGCCAAATTTCACATCACTTACCGTAACGATACAGTCCGGTCGATAGCCCTGATCGGCAGCATCTTTAACCAAACGACCAATCATCATGGATGCATAACCTGTGTTACTGCCAATTTTTGCACCACGCTTTTTAATATTTTCAAACGTTTCCAATGCACCCGGAATTAAAGCAGAACATGTTGGAATTGATTTCAATTGATAAGGAATAAAGTCTTTATATAAACGGTCAATATCTGCTTCTGTTGCCGCTTGACCATAAACTTCCTGCCATGCAGCTGCTACGCGTGGCATTTTTAAAACAGCAGCAATATGATCACGTTTTTCTAAACCCATTGGCGCGCGCGCTTCTTCAACCGTAATTTCAACTTTATTGTCTTTGAATAACGCCATAAAAGCCAAAATTGGTGCGCGTGAGCCAAAATCTACAGTTGTCCCTGCCCAGTCAAAAACAACAGCCTGAATTTGTGTATTGTTGGTCGTCATGGTGTATTTCCTTTAATTCAAATATTTTAATAAAAGTTATGCTGTTACCGCTTGATTTAGATGGCTTTTGTAGTAACTCTCAATCGCAGCAAGAAGCCCTTCAATATCATGTATATAAACTTCGCCAATATTGCCAATACGGAAGCAGTTAAGATCTGTGACTTTGCCCGGATAAATTACGTAGCCTGATTTTTTCAGGGTTTCATAAAATGACTGGAAGCTAAATGTTTCGGCTGTCGGGTACAGAAAAGTGGTAATGATGGGTGATTGTGGGCACTCTTCACCGAGTACCAACTCAAAGCCCAGTTGTTGCATACCTTTAGATAAAGTTTGCTGGTTTTGTAAATAACGTTGATAACGTGCAGCTACTCCGCCCTCTGTCTCAAGCTCAAGCAATGCTTGATAAAATGCACGTACCACATGGGTTGGCGAGGTAAAACGCCATTTACCGTTATGCTGCTCCATCGTGTTCCACTGGTCATACAAGTTGAGACTAACCGAACGTGCCAAACCTTTACACGCTTCTAAGCAATCACGTTTCGCCAAAATAAAGCCAAAGCCCGGAACACCTTGAATGCATTTATTTGCACTTGAAATCAGGAAATCAATTTCAAGCTTTGCCATATCCATGGGCACACCGCCAAATGAACTCATGGCATCCACAATCCAGATTTTTCCTGCTGCTTTAACTAAACGGCCTATCTCTTGGATCGGATTTAAAATACCTGTGGTGGTTTCACAGTGTACACAAGCAACATGGCTAATAGTTTTGTCTTTTAAAACACGTTCAATTTCTTGTAAATCTGGTGTTTGGGTTTCTAAATAGTTCAGCTCGATCACTTCAATATTTAAGCAATGCGCCATTTGCACCATACGTGCACCGTATGCGCCGTTATTAATGATCAAGATTTTGCCATCACGCGGAATAGCTGAACCAAGTACAGACTCTACGGCAAAACTTCCACTGCCTTGCATTAACACAGCTGTATATTTTCCAGATTCGCTGGTTGCCAACTTTACCAGTCGATTACGAATATCTTGTACCAGCGAGTTGTATTCTTGGTCCCAAGTACACCAGTCTTTTTGCATGGCACGGCGTACCGTTGCCGAAGTTGTTAATGGGCCTGGTGTGAGAAGCAAATACTTGTTCTCTAAATCCATATCGAGTTGGGGTTGCATTTTCATAATGTTACTCATTTCTTTCGCGTTCATTTCAATATACATCAATCTGGTTTAAACCAGATTACAAGTTAATAAATATTTTGTGTTAAAACTTCTTTCATAAATCCGGCTCCTGTGGTCATGCCTTTACCAGCAATTGCACTCACCAGAAAAATGTTTTTTTCAGCTTCAGTAACACAGGCCAACTCATGTTCATGGGTCAGGTAATAACCATTCCAACGTTTTTGAATTGGAGGTAAAGTCAGGCCTAATTTTTCGTGGCAGTAAGCTTGAATAAACTCATTAATCTCTTCGCGTTGCTCAAACTGAGGTGCTTCATTAATCGAATGATATTCGTGGCTATCGCCTACAATCAGTTCGCCAAATTCGTTTTGTTTAATCAGAATATGAATGCCGAATTCTTTGATCAGCCCTTGCTGTGATGCTCTAACCAGCTCAGCATGACTCGGGCAAATTTCAAAAGCTGGATAACGAGAGATAGATAAGCCTGAATAAAGAGAAGCATTTAATTTTTGTTGAAATGGTTGAGTCAGCGCCATTTGTAAGCCACAACGTTTCAGATTCAAGCTTTGTAATAGATGTGGATATAAAACATCGATGATTTCACCGTGACAGATCAAAACTTTATTTGCCTGATGTACCTCGCCATTTGCTAAACGAATGTGACAGCTTCTATGTTGATATTGAGTTTGAACAACACAAGCATTGGTATAAATCTTTACACCTTTACTTTCGGCATATGCCAACAGTCGCTGCCCAATCACATGTGGTTCGACCGAATAATCTTCTTCAAAAACCAAGCCGCCTTGAAACTGCTGTTCGGGATTTAAATAAGAAAATTGGGTGACCAGTTCATCATGCTTTAGCAAATGAACTGGAATTTGGTAATGATTTGCACGCTCGGCAAACTCTTTTAAAACCTGCCATTCAAGTGCAGTGTTTGCGAGATAAATACCTTGGCGTTGAGCAAAGGAAATATCGGTTTCAGCCTGAATACGCTGATAAAAAGAACGCGTTTCAAGAGCGTATTTTCGCCACTGCTGTTCAGGATGGGTTAAGGTTGATGTTCCAACCATGCCGAAATTACGACGAGTTGCCCCCACTGGTTGAGTATTTTTCTCGAAGATACAAACTTTTAAGCCTTGTTCTTGCGCGTGTATGGCAGCGGACAAACCTAAAATACCGGCTCCTACAACAATTAAATCAAACTGTGCGTTATTCATAAGACTTCCAATTTTCGAAATTTAGGATGAATAAACCCTTGCTTTGTTGAACAAAGCATTTTCATTTCAGTCGGTTAAATAAAAATTGTGTTTAGCTAAACTTATTGAGCACTTTCACGCCATTGCTGACTTCTTGCCATAATTTTTCTGGTAAATAACCAATGAATAAGTTTTACAACACATGAGGTGGTTAAAATGAGAATGCTCATGGCAACAGCAGCAACCGTATCGCCTGCATCATCCATATTTAAAACTGCCACCGCAGCTAAATTGGTGTCTGGTGAATAGAGGAAAATCGCAGCCGACACAGTGGTCATGGCATTCACAAAAATATAGACCGATACATCGCACAGCGCTGGAAAACACATGGGCAAATACACTTTCCAAAAGGTTTTCCATTTTGATGTTCCTAGAGTTTGTGCTGCCTGATCGAGTTGTAGCGGAATCTGTTTAATGGCGTTGGTTAAAGTAAGATGTGGCACGGTGTAATAATGCACAATGGTTGAAATCACCAAAATGGTCATGGTTCCATACAGCACATTTAACGGGTTGTTTTGCTGGTTAAAAAACAAAATGTAGGCAATACCTAGAACTAGCCCCGGCACAGCGAGTGGCAATAAAACCAAAGCTTGTACATAATTTTTAATCAGTGGATGTACTTTAAAACGTTCGGTTAACAGTGCCACCATAAAAATAAGTGCCGTGCCCACAACCGTACTAAAAAAGGCCATGCGAACCGAGTTGAAGTATGCAGTCCAACCACCACCATCGACATATTCAAAACTGTAATGTGCTAAAGTTAAAGACAAATCATAAGGCCAAGTCTGAATGAATGACGCCAGCACAGCCGTAAAGATAATCAGTAAAATTGCACCTGAAACCAAACCACAAAATAGGCTCAGAATGACTTCAAGTTTTTTATTCGGGGCTGAAACATAAGGTTTAGCCTGAAAGGCTTGAAACCGTGCATGGCGTTTGCTTTGTATTCGATCAAAAATGAATACAAACACTGCTGGTAGCAATAACAAGATGGAAATTACTGCACCCATACTCATGTTTTGCTGACCAATAATCTGTTTATAGACATCAAGCGCCATCATGTTAAATGAACCGCCAATGACTTTCGGAATTCCGAAATCGGTCAAAACATAAATAAAGGCCACCAGACTTGCGCTGATGAGTCCATAACGAATTGCAGGTAGCGTGACATGGTAATGGGTCTTCCAGATATTTTTGCCGAGCGACAAAGATGCCTCAATTAAACGTTGATCAACACTGCGAAAAGACACCATCATCAACATTAAAATTGCTGGAAATAGCCAAAAGCAATAACTGATTAAAATACCGATTGGGCCATAAATTTGTATATCGCCCAGTAAAGGTTTTAATACACCTTGCTTACCAAACAAGTAAACCAATGCCAAAGAGGGCAAAAGTGACGGCGCTAAAATGGGTAAAAAAGCGACCACTTTAAAGAAGCCTTTGCCTTTCATATTGACATTGGTAAGTGCAAAAGCATAAATGCTGGCAAGAAACACTGTAATGACAGTGGCAGCACAAGCAACCCACACCGAGTTAAATACAGAGCTGAGTAAAGCTGGACTTGCAAAATAATTATAGAAGTTTTCAAGACCAACAAGCTTCTGATTTTCATCAAAAAATGCAGTTTCAAACAGCATCATTAAAGGAGCAATAATCGCTAAAGTCAAAGCAATTGCAACGCTAGCCAAAGCAATATTTGATCTTAATGAATATTCAGTTTTTCGACGCGGCTGTGTTTTTAAAACCGCTGAAGCAGTCTCATTTAACATAGTGCATACCCTTGTTCATCAAAAACATGAATGAGCTGATTAGGCACTTTTATAAACATGAGTTCTTGCAAAGATTTGAACTTGGTATTTTCAATTTGTAAAAGATGTTTTGCTTGCTCAATTCCATCGATATGAATAGTACAAAACAAACGACGTTTCGCACCTAAAAATTCAGTGCTTAATACTTTAACGGGCAAATACAAAGACTCTTTATCACTACCGAAATCATCAACCAACTCGACAGCTTCGGGTCTAAAACCAATGATGTAGCTTTGCCCAGCTTTAAGTTTTTGCTGCTCCAAATTTAGGGGAATAAAACCCAAAACCTCGAGCTGACTGACTACTGAACAAGTGGCTGTCAAAAAGTTCATCGTACCAATAAACTTAGCAACGAATTGGGTTTGAGGCTTGTAGTAAATATTGTGCGGCGTATCAATCTGCTCAATGACGCCATGATTCATGACAACCACACGGTCAGAAATGCTTAATGCTTCTTCTTGATCGTGTGTGACCATAATGGTTGGCAAATTAAGCTGAGATTGAATTGAACGGATCTTTTGTCTTAGGTTTAGGCGTACCTGAGCATCGAGTGCAGACAAGGGTTCGTCCAATAGTAAAATATCTGGATTTGGCGCAATTGCTCGAGCAAGCGCAACACGTTGCTGCTGCCCGCCCGACAATTGATTTGGATATTTTTTAGCAATATCGGGTAATTCAATCAGTTCTAATAACTGCTGAACTCGCTGACTACGCTGTGCCTTATCCCATTTCTTTTTGTCTAAGCCAAACGCAATATTTTCTTCAACGCTTAAGTTTGGAAATAACGCATAGTTCTGAAACACAATACCACAGTGACGCTTTTCAGCACTGAGCAACGTAATGTCTGCGCCTTTTTTTATAACCTTTCCATAATCAGGTTTTTCTAGACCCGCAATGATGCGTAGTAAAGTGGTTTTACCGCATCCAGAAGGCCCCAAAAAGCTCACGAACTCGCCAGCTTTCAGGTCTAAATTAATATGCGTTAGGGCATGAAAGTGTTGGAACTTTTTTTGTATATTCACCACTTCTAAAACCGACGGACCATGTTCAGGATATTTATAGGTCGTTAATGACGACAGTAAATGCCCTGCTAACTCACCCTTTTGGTTTTGACCTAGCAGCGATGACTGCAATAACGAAGGTATTTGCATAATGAGGCCCTTATCCCAAAGATCACTTTTCAAAACGCTTTGACCATTCAGCCAAAATATGTTCGCGCTGCTCGGCCGCCCAATAAAAATCATTTTTTACGAGTATTTGAGGAAGATTTTTCGGGAAGTCCATAGTGGTATTTTCAATGTCTTTATAAGCTACCATTGAAAAGTTATGGGCATAGGCTTCATTTGCCGCTTTGCTTACCGACCAGTTTATAAATTTCTGTGCGCTACTTAGCTTCTTCGTTCCTTTCACAATCGCTGAGGCTTCCATTTCCCAGCCTAAACCTTCAGTTGGATAAACCACTTCTAAAGGCGCACCCTCTGCTTTTAATTTAAATGCCGGATAGCCGAAAGAAACACCAATTGGGATTTCGCCTTGTGCCGCCATCTTGCAAGGTTTTGAACCAGAGTGAGGATATTGCGAAATGTTTTTATTTAAAGCCTGCATATAGTCCCAAGCCTGCTTTTCACCCCAAATTTGCATCCAAGCCGTGACATCTAAATAGCCTGTGCCACTTGAAGCTGGATTTGGCATCACAATCAGGTTTTTATAAATCGGGTTGGTTAAATCTTTCCAAGTTTTTGGAATCGGTAGCTTACGTTTTTCTAATTCGACTTTATTGACACAAATTGCAGATTCCCATGCATCCATACCCGTCCAAGTCGGTACAGATTTTTGACTTACAAATTCTGGTTTTAAATTTTGGATGCCTTCTGGTTTGAAAGGCTCAAGCATGTCCTTCTTTTCCATGACCAGTAAGCTGGTTAAAGCCACACCAAAAACCACATCCGCTTGAGGATTTTTCTGCTCTGCCAAAAGTTTAGCGGTGATCACCCCTGTTGAATCACGTACCCATTTTACTTTGAGTTCAGGATAGGCTTTGTGTAATTCTTCTTGGTATTGCTTAAGCTGATCGGCTTCCACTGCCGTATAGATTGTAATTTCTTCTGATTGTTTTGATGTTGCTGATGAACATCCCATTTGAATAGCGACCACTACACCTAAAACTGATGCAGTACCGAGTTTAATTGTCTGTTGAACATACTGTTTCATCTGCAAACCATCGAATGCAATTATTTGATGATGGTATTTCAACAGCTTTATATGACAGTTTAATTAATCTGGTTTAAACCAGATTTCATTTTTATGCTCGCGCTTCGAAGTGCAAATCTAAAACATCATGTAGCCAATATTCTTGGTCAACATCGGTAATTACGCCTTCTTCATTTCTGTTGCTACGGCAAATATATAAACCCAGTGCGCCAACATTCACATGCAGTGCTTTAGCCTGTTGTTCCGATAAAGCGGTTGGATAGAGGTTAATGTCAGCTCTGGTGATATGGCAGTTATATTGATTTGCCATGAGTAAAGTAATGGATTGCTTGAGATCATGAGTTAAAAACTCAGGGAAAAGTTCGGCATTCACCCGTAAATGCTCAACCAAAACAGGTCGTCCATTAATACAACGACGTCGCCAAACTGAATAAATCGGATGCCCTTTTTCAACTTTTAAATGCTTGGCATCCCAAGAAGTAGCTTGCGTAAGTTCACTCGAAATTACTTCTGTAGAAGGTTCATAGCCTTGTTCAATCACAAACTGGTTAAAGTTTTTTGTCGATTGCGGGTGATAAATAATGCGAGGAGAACGAACATACCAACCACGGCGGTCTAAACGATAAATCAAGCCATCAGTTTCCAAAGCCAGTAAAGCTTCACGTGCAGCCACACGAGTGGTTTGGAACTGTTCAGACAGCACTCTTTCTGATGGGAGTTTTGCGTGGGCTTCTAATACACCCGATTCAATATCATGGGCAATCGCATCGCGAATAGGAATATATTTAGGTATGCGAGCTTGGTCCTGTTCCATACAAACTTAGAATTTATAAATAAAGAAATTAATAGCAATATACTGAAAAAATGTGACAAAAGCTTTTATTAATGCTGATCTTTTAAGCAAAACGCGTCCTATTCCCCGCTTTTTTCAATTCAACTTTTCCATAAAAAATCGTGCGTGCACGCATACTCTGGCTTCGGAAAACTTTTCTTGACTCATCTGTTTATCAAGGAAAACGGCATAGCTTAATCATTACATCATATTTATTGAGACACTTATTTAAGATAAAAATTCATATTTTGTACTGACTCTTACACAGGAATTGAGGATTTGCCCTAACACTAAATATCCGCCCTCCTATATTACTGCCTTGTAGAATTAGAATAGTATGATCAATAAAAACCCAAATCTTCTTGAGTAATTTAAAAAATAAACACACCATCTTATATTTAAAAACTCTCAATATAAAATCACCCATTTAATAAAAACTAAAATATTAAGAAAATTTACTGATTTAAAAATAAACATAAAATTTTAATTTAATCATAATTTCAAACAACAAATTTAATTAAAAAAACAAGATAAGGTCAATTCGTCGATTTATTAAACAAAACCATAACTACACCTCCAAGGTTAAATACCACCCAACCATTTATTCAATCTAATTAATACTTCATTTATAAAATTTAAATTAATTAATTAAAAACTATTAAATATGATATTAGATGCTTAAAAATTTGTCATGTTATAACCAAAAATTTCTAAATAATTTCAATAAATAAATATAAGCATATGATAAGTATAATAATTTTAATACTTCACATGCCATATAACAAAGTTTCGGATGTTTACCTCCATATATTTTTTATATTTTACCGAATGATAAAAGAATCATAATCAATAAATAATAAAAATAAAAAATCCGTTGTAACAATAAAGTTAATTGTTTACCAAATGTTATATTTTAAAAATTGTTATTAAAAATATCACCAATAATTAGATTAAAAAAATAACATTCAAAAAAATATAATGATTTTTCTTCTTGTTTTTTTCACAAATGTATATTTAGATTTAATTAAGATTATTTAAAATCACATTTGTATTTTATGAATACAGTTTAAGCAAAATTAAATTTTACTTAACACTGACTATAATATTTTAAGGAGAAAGTATTATTACGACCAAATCGTGTGACATTTTAAATTAATTATATCTCTGTACTTAACCATAAAAATCCACCCAGCGTTAAATCATATTCAGCCAGGAAAGATTAAAAAACTCATGAAACTTAAAACAAATTTTTCGCATCTCGCTTATAGCTGTGCATTGGTAGTATTCGGTTCCATACAATTTGCCCATGCTGCACCTTTACTCACGTCTCATATCACAAATGAAGTCAGCCCTGCACCTACAGCAAATGCATGGGTTGAAATTGACACTCAAGCTTTTGAAGATAATATTAAAAGGACAAATCAATTACTTAATGGCAAAACACAACTTTGTGTAGTCATGAAAGCAAATGCATATGGGCATAGTATTGACCTACTTATGCCGAGTGTTATGAAATTAAATGTGTCTTGTATTGGCATCACCAGTAATGCAGAAGCGGCGATGGTGCGTAAGCATGGCTATAAAGGCAAAATTACACGTTTACGTACAGCAACTGATAGTGAAATCATCAATGCACATGCGTTAAATATCGAAGAGCTTTTGGGTAATTATGATCAGGCTGCCCGTATCTCTAAATGGGCAGAAGCGAACAATACAACTGTTCATTATAGCTTGGCTTTAAATTCGGGTGGTATGGATCGTAATGGTCTTGAAATGTCTACAGCTCAAGGTAAAGAACAAGCTGTTGCAATCACTAAGCTTCCAAATCTTAAAATTGACGGCATTATGACCCATTATGCTGTAGAAGATGAAAAATATGTTCGTGAGCGCCTAGCTCAATTTAATGAACAAACAGCATGGTTAATTAAAAAAGCCAAACTGAATCGTAAAGAATTAACATTACATACAGCAAATTCATTTGCTACTGTAAATGTTCCTGAATCACATTTAGATATGGTCCGTGCAGGCGCAATTATTTATGGAGATTTTCCTAATCACCCTGAATTTAAACGCATGATGGCATTTAAAACACAAATTGCTGCAGTTAATAATTACCTTAAAGGTTCAACTGTAGGTTATGACCAAACTTATACGTTGACACGTGACTCCAAACTTGCAAACTTGCCTGTAGGTTATTCGGATGGCTACCGTCGTAGTTTTAGTAATAAAGCTTTTGTTTTAGTAAATGGACAAAAAGCGCCAGTGGTTGGTCGAGTATCAATGAATACTGTTATGGTTGATGTAACAGATATTCCAGAAGCCAAAGCGGGTGATGAAGTTGTATTATATGGTCGTCAAGGCAATGCTGAGGTTCAATCTAGTGATTTAACGAGTCTTACAGGCCATATTTTGACAGAGGCCTACATCCCGTGGAGTAACTCTAACCCACAAGTGATTAAACCTATTCAATCTCAGCAACAAGCAATGATAAGCAATAGTAAAGTTACCGCAACCGCTGAGTAAACGTTAAGTTAATTGATAAGTAGCCCTATATTTAAAAAATATTAGGGCTACTTTTTGTATGACGACATTTCTTAAACTATTTGTTCCCATCTAATTTTTATATAAAAAAAAGAGCATTTTCATGCCCTTTTTACTTTTTATTTAGCCTTTAGCTTGCGTGCTTAAAACTATCAATTTGCTTGATCTCATAAGGCAAACCAACATAGTTTTCGGCTAATGTGGTTTTACCTGCAATTGAGCCAAGTACATAACTTAACTCGGCCTGTTTAATCTTATGATCAAACTCACTTTCAGTTTCAAAACGATGCAATAAGTGAGTCATCCACCAAGAAAAACGCTCCGCTTTCCATACACGTTGTAGACATTTTTCAGAGTATTCATTTATACCTTGTTCGGAACCTTCGGCATAATATTCAATAAGTGCGCTTGATAAATAAGCAATATCAGAAGCCGCGAGATTTAAGCCTTTTGCTCCTGTCGGTGGAACAATATGCGCAGCATCGCCAGCTAAAAATAGTTTTCCGAAACGCATTGGTTCAGTCACAAAGCTACGTAACGGAGCGATACTTTTTTCAATAGAAGGTCCTGTCACTAAATTTTCACGGCTTTCAGGGTCTAGGCGGTTTTTTAACTCGTCCCAGAACTTTTCATCCGACCAGTCTTCGACGTGATCTGTTAAAGGGACTTGTAAATAATAGCGGCTACGCGTTTCTGAACGCATACTACATAAAGCAAATCCACGTTCAGACTGTACATAAATGAGTTCATCGGCTACAGGTGGGACATCTGCCAACACCCCTAACCAGCCAAACGGATAAACTTTTTCAAAGGTTTTAATTTTGTCTTCTGGTACGCTGGCACGGCAGACTCCGTGGTAGCCATCACAACCAGCAATAAAGTCACACTGAATTTGAAAAGCTTTACCTTGGTGCTCAAACTCAACTTTTGGTGCAGTGTAGAAATCTTTTACTTGTACATTTTGAGCTTCATAAAATGAAGTGAGCTGCTCTGCTTCACGCGCAGTCATTAAATCTTTGGTGACTTCGGTCTGACCATATACGGTCACTTGTTTACCACCTGTTAGTGCGGCCAGATCAACCCGATGTAACTCACCATTGGTTAAGATTTCGATGCCCGAATGTGGTAATCCTTTTTCTTTTAAGTTTTGGTCAACGCCTGCTTGTTTCAGTAAGTCGACCGACACTTGCTCTAAAATTCCTGCACGAATCCGTGAAGCCACATATTCAGCACTACGTTGCTCAACAATAATATGATCGATGCCAGCTTTATATAGAAGCTGCCCAAGCAATAACCCTGCTGGTCCAGAACCAATAATTGCAACCTGTGTCTTTAAAATATCCATAACTTCATCCTTGTTTCATCCTGACTTTTAAATTACTGGCTTTAAGTTTTGTTCACTATGTATGCAAGACGGAAATAACCGTTTATCATTTAGTTTGTCCGAATAGCGGACAGAAACAATCAAAATAACAGGAATGAATGGATGCCTTCTCTCGATGCTTTTCTAGAGCACCCGAACTCGCATGAGAAAATTCGTCAAGATGACTACATTGCAGGGTTAGCAAAAGGCTTAGCTTTACTCGAAGCTTTTGGAACAGACCGACAACGGCTCAATGTTACTCAAGTGGCTGAGCGAACCGGTATTAGTCGTACAGCGGCAAGGCGTTACCTAAAAACTTTAAAATACTTAGGCTATTTAGAAACCGATGAACATTACTTTTGGCTCACTCATCGCGTGCTGCGCTTTTCGAGTTCTTATTTAAGCTCTGCCCACCTGCCTAAAGTTGCTCAATCCTTTTTAAATCTTTTGTGCGCGCAGACATCCCTGACTTTTTCAATTGTGGTGTTAGACGATAACGAAGTGGTGCCGATTGCCCGCAGCTATTTACCGCAGCAAGATAATTTACGCGTAAGTCCTTATGGCATGCACTTAGGAAACCGTCTCCCTGCCCATGCCACGTCCACAGGTAAAGTATTGTTAGCAGCACTGTCTGAAGAAGCTCAGCACGCATGGGTCAAAACTTATGGTTTAAAACGCTTAACTCCTTTTACCATTGTAGATGAGTCAAAGTTTTTTGAAGTGCTTAAGGGCATTACGTTATCGGATTATTGTCTTTCTAAAGAAGAACATGAGCTTGGCGTAATTGCGATTGCTGTGCCCGTTTTTAATGCACAAGGTCAAGCCATAGCAGCGCTTAACTGCATGTCTCAAACTAACCGTATACAAGAAGATTATTTGGTTCAGCAAATTTTGCCATTGCTACGCAACACGGCAAATGAACTTAGAAATGTGATTTAAATAAACTTAGAAACTCTTGTGATCAATTAGAGGTACAAGAGTTTCAGGTTATGATTTTAAATGGCGAATTCTTTAACTTGCTGGCTTGCCAGATTTAATGCATTGCTGCGATAGGCCTGCATGTCTAAGCCTTCTGCATAGATAAAATCAACCTCATGAATGCCCATTAGCCCTAACACAGCTTTGAGATAAGGCGTGACTGCCTCAGTTTCTTGGCCAACATGAATACCACCCCGACTACTTACCACTACCGCTTTTACTCCTTCAACCAAACCTTGAGGGTAAGTTTCGGTATAGCGGAATGTTTGTCTTGCGCGTGCCACTAAATCAAACCAGTTTTTGAGTTGAGTCGGTACATTTAAATTGTACATGGGTGCGCCAATCACGAGTAAATCAGCACTTTTTAATTCAGCAATTAATTCATCAGATAAAGCAACGATTCGTTGAATGTCTTGATTTATATTTTCAGCCCCACGAAGCGCCTGAAAAATTTCCAGATCTAATACAGGCAGGTTCATTTCAGCTAAATTGCGTATGGTAATGTCATCTTGCAAACCTTGGTCTTTACGGTGTTCAAGCATTACATCAATTAAGCGATTGGTTTGTGAACCCTCACCCATAATGCTGGATTTTAATACCAATATTTTAGCCATGACCATCTCCACGTTTTTGATGAAGCCATATTAACTCCACAATAAATTCAACAGTGATGATATTATTTCTTATCATTGGTTCCTTTTAGGCAACAATCATGCAACATGAGTTAAGTGCAATTTCTATATTTGTGACTGTGGTTGAAGCTGGAAGTTTTGTAAAGGCTGCCGAACAATTGCATTTAACTCGCTCAGCCATTAGTAAAAATATTGCTCGGCTTGAAGAACAGCTTGGCGTCGTTCTATTTAAAAGAACAACACGTTCACTCAGCATGACTGATGAAGGCGCTTTGTTTTATGAGCATAGCTGCCGAGCATTGAATGAAATACAAAATGCAGCAGCACTGTTAGACCAAGGGAAAATTAACGCAACAGGCCGATTAAGAATGTCTGTGCCAGTGCTATTCGGACAAGTCTTTGCTGCCCCGCTTATGGTTAAATTTGCTCAACAACATTCGGACTTACAGCTAGAAATTTCATTTAATGATCGAACTGTAGACTTGGTCGAAGAAGGTTTTGATTTATGCATCCGAATCGGAGCGTTACCTGACACCACTCAGCTCGTTGCCAAACTGATTGGTCAGCATCGAATGCTACTTTGTGCTTCACCTGACTATTTAAATAAAGTAGGTCCCATAGAACATATTGAGGACTTAGACCACCACGCCACGATTGCCGATCCGCATTTTGGTCAAATAAAAAAGTGGCGACTTCAAAAGGAAAATAGCGAGCCTTTATTTTTTAAACCCAAAGCAAAACTTCTTTTAAATGACTTACAAGCCCTTAAAAATGCAGCGCTTGCTGGAGCAGGTATCGCTTGGTTACCCGATTGGCTCATTCAAAATGAATTACAGGACGGTAAACTCGTACAAGTATTAGAAACCATGTCGAGCATTGCTTTTCCGATTCATTTGGTATGGCCTACACTGCCCTTTATGCCGCTGAAAACCCGGCTAGCAATTGATTATTTGGCGCAGCATTTACCATCTGAACTGAACAAATAAGCTTAAAATAAAATAGGCCTCGTTCACTTGAACAAGGCCTTTTGCAGCCATGCTTGCTTTGAGAATTTCATAATTTATCTAGATCAAACTCAATATTTAAAAAAGCCACATGCAAAGATGTGGCTCAATAGAGTTTAGTCATCGTTCAATCAAAAACTTTCAAGCGAACTAGTCAGCGTCCTCTTTTTTAGAAGAAGGCCCCAAAGCCATACTCGAAAATACACCATCGCGATAAATCCATGCATGTAATAACGCAGCAGATAGATGACCAATAACGACAGCAAATAATAGCCAAGCCAAAATTCCATGTAATGTACGGAACCAAGCATAAAGTGTAGAGTTAGTGGGTGCTATAGGCGGAAGATCCCAACCCGGAAATAAAGTGACAGGCCAATTACCTGCCGATAGCGTTGCCCATCCGAGCAATGGCAAACTAAACATCAAAATATAAAGTAGCCAATGTGATGCATGAGCAAGAAACGCCTGCCAGCGCGGTACAGTCGGCGGCAAAGGTGGAATTGGGTAATAAAGTCGATTTATTAATCTGATGATCACCAATAGTAAGATTGCGATTCCTAAAGGACGGTGAATATCGATTAACCACGGACGCCATGTAATTGAGGTGGTCATTCCTACCCCAATAAATAGCATGGCCAAAATTGCTGCCGCCATAAGCCAATGCAGTATTCGAGCAGTCAAATTAAAATGACGTGGAGCATTATCGCTAGATTTATTTTGCATTGTTCAGCTCTCCTATTTGCCCACGGCATCGGTTGCTTTGCCAAGTCCAATTTCACGTAATCGAGCATTGTAAGACTGTGAATAGATCGCCGCTCGTGCTGCGAGTACGGGATCATCTGATAACTCAATTCCGGGTGGCACCAAAGTTGGGTCAAAGTTAATATCACGACATGCGCCATTTACCTGATCAGTCACATTTTTGACTTCTAATGTTCCGGCTATAACTTCTTTACGGTCTTTTGGCCAAGGCTGAGATGGGTCATTCACTGGGTCTCCTGGCTCGGCAAGTTGCAAAACTAAGTCCCAATAGAGCGGTCCTTCAGCCAAACGTTTTTTGATGTCTTTAAATAAGAAATCATGGTCAGCTTGATCACGTTGTTCTTTGGTCTGACTAATAAATTTTGAATGAGGACGCATAGACCAACGGACTGGCTGTTCTTGTCCATTGGCGGCCCGCAATATAAAGGCATTTACGACATAAAATTCTGCACCGCTAAAACTACCGGTTAATGGCATCTTGGCCTTTTGCTCAATAGACTTACGCGCTTCGGGATATTCTTTTAAAAACGCCTCAACAAGGGCTGGATCAGGCTTACCAGTAGATGGAACCGGTTTAAATGCTTTTTGCTGCGCCAAAAAACCTTCAGCATTTCGAGTCGGGAAATAGGGAAAGTTGTTTAATTTCATGCGCCACTGCGAATGATCGGCTGCGGAAAGTAATAAAGCCATACTCACTGTTGCGGTAGAATTATCTGCCGCATGCGGGTTACCGCTTCCAATAGAAAATCGGCCAATTGCCGGTATATCAGACTTGGCAAATACAGTGGCTTTCGAGAGTGCTGCTGCTGCACCATTACTGTGGTAAGTGCCATCAAAGCAAATCCCTTTACCGTGTGCACGTCGGTATCCGGGATCAAAGTTTTTTAATGTGTCACCCAAAAAAGTTTTGGATGTTGTTCGGTGTCCAAATAGACCAGCGGTCCAAGCAAATGCCAATACTAAAGCGCCTGCGATTACAGCAATACCCACGAATCGCAGCCAGTACTTCTTTAGAGTTTTAAAATTCAAATTATTCATTCTTTATCCTGTGTAAATTATATAGCTGCATTTATAAAGAAAAGTTTGATCCTATAAAAAGAGTATTACTTAATTTGATGAAATTATGTTCAAGATTAGCTAAGTAAATAAAATCCCGAAATTTCTGAAACTAATAGTGATAAGCCTTAATATAATATTTATTTCTGGCCATATAAGTTACGTACCGTGAGGTTAGTATTAAGTTTATTAACATTTGAATAGAGATAAATAAAGCATGGCAACAAAAAATGTAAAAGCCTCCACATTGACAGAGAGAGTCCGAAGATGTGATCTTTTTACTGGTGAAAATAATTGATTCCATGAACCAGATATAACTTATAAAAACTTAAAAGAGGCCGAAGCCTCTTTATTTGTATTGCACTCAAAATCAGTCATCAATCATGGCGAACTCTTGCTCAGGCGTACCTTTCACTAAATGGTGACGGCTATATAACAAGTAATAGAGTATAAATCCGACATAAATCAGCGCGGCCAATAACCAAACTTTTGGATTTACCATTAACCCTGCCACAACAGCAACAGCAGCAAGAATCAAGGCAATGCAAGACGTCCATATTCCACCAGGGGTTTTATAAGGGCGTGGTAATTCGGGGCGAGACAAGCGCAATTTGATATGTGAGAGCATCATCAACACATAAGAAATGGTTGCGCCAAATACTGCCATTAAAATGAGTAAGTCGCCCTCACCTGTTAAAGAAAGTAAGAAACCAATAATGCCCGGAATGATAATGGCCCAATATGGCGCTTTATTTTCATTGGTAAGCGATAAGTTTTTTGGTAAATATCCCGCACGTGACAATGCAAAAATCTGACGCGAATATGCATAAATAATTGAGAAGAAACTTGCGACAAGTCCAGCAAGACCCACAAAGTTAACAAAGCTTGCCAACCATGTGTGCTGACCATATACCGCAATAAGTGCATCAACTAAAGGTGCCCCTGAATTTTTTAAAGCATTTGAACCCGCAGCGCCTGCTCCCAAAAATAAGATTAAAAGTGCAAACGATGCCAATATCAACATCGAACCAATCAAGCCGCGTGGTAATGAACGTACTGGATCTTTTGCTTCTTCGGCAGCCAATGGTACCCCTTCAACGGCAAGAAAAAACCAGATGGCATAAGGTACTGCGGCCCATATTCCCATATAGCCAAATGGTAAAAATTGACTTGCACCTGCATGAGAACTGACTGGAATATCAAATAACCGTGCGCTGTCAAAATGTGGAAGCATCGCGACAATAAATACGACCAGTGCAATACAAGCAACGGCGGTAATTCCAAACATGATTTTCAGCGCTTCACCTGCACCTTTGAGATGAATGCCCATAAAAACTAAATAGCAAATTAAATAAACAGCCCAGCCGCCAATGCCAAAGAGTGATTGGCAATATGACCCAATAAATACGGCAATGGCAGCAGGTGCAATTGCATATTCAATTAAAATCGCAGTCCCTGTGAGGTATCCACCAAAAGGACCAAATGCAACGCGGGCAAAACTATAGCCACCGCCAGCAGTGGGCAACATTGTTGACATCTCAGACATCACAAAGCTCATGCAGAGATACATAAACGCGACGATGACTGTTGCAATAAAGAGTCCTCCCCAGCCGCCTTGTGCCAGCCCAAAATTCCAACCTGCAAAGTCACCCGAAATGACGTAAGAGACACCTAGCCCCACTAATAGTAACCAACCTACTGCCCCCTTTTTTAACTGACGTTTTGCAAAATACTCTGCGTCCTGTTGTAAAGCACCAACCTCTACGCTTAATTCAGATTCTTTCATTGTCGTATGCCTTATCGACTAAATTTACACCACCAATAGTTGCGCAAAAGATATTCATAAAACTTGACAGCAAAACATCTCCCCGACCACTTGAAGTCAAGTTGATTCATTTTTTCTTTTATAAGATCGACGGCATCTCAACACAAAACGTGTTTAAAAATTAAATTGAGGAGATGGGTTATGTCTGTAGAACAAAATGAATTTTTAAGCCAAGTTCAATTACAAATACTGGCAGAACAAGCAATTAAACAGTATCCATCAGACTATCAAGGACAGGTCAAACTACTGTGTCAGTCTGAAAATGCAACCTATCAAGTTTCGACTGGGTCTGCCCGATATGCGCTTCGAATTCACCGTCCGAACTATCACAGCAAACTCGATATACAAAGTGAGCTTGTATGGTTAGATGCTTTAAATGCGAGTGGAATCCAAGTTCCTGTTGCGATTGCAGATCAATCGGGTGAACGCGTAATTACCTTGAAACTATCGAATGATATTTATCGTTATGCAGTTCTTTTCAACTGGGTTGAGGGCGATATGCCGACGGTTGAAGTTGACCCCACTGCATTTGAACAATTAGGACAAATTACCGCAAAGTTGCACGTACATAGTAAGACATGGCAAGCGCCTGAAAGCTTTCAGCGTATTGTGTGGAATCATGAAACTATGGTCGGTGCAGATGGACACTGGGGAAACTGGAAAAATGCACCTCATCTAAGACCACAAGATCACGGCGTAATTGAAGAAGCCATTGCACAAATTTCGAAAGATTTAAATTTCTTTGGTAAAACCCAAGAACGTTATGGCTTGATTCATGCCGATTTGCGTTTAACTAATCTCTTACTACAACAAGAGCGTATCGGCGTGATCGATTTTGATGACTGCGGCATGAGCTGGTTTATGCATGACCTTGCTGCTGCGATTAGCTTCAATGAACATTATGCAAATGCGCCTCATTGGGTTGATTACTGGTTAAAAGGCTACGAGCGCGTAGGTCATATTCAGTCTGAAGAATATGAAATGATCCCGACTTTTATCATGCAACGCCGCATTCAAATGATGGCTTGGAATGGTTCTCACGCACAAACAGAAATGGCTCAAAGTCTTGGCGATCAATGGTCCAATGAAACTGTGCGTCTCTGTAAAAAATATCTAAACGGACAAATGCCTGTCGGAATTTGAAAAGTGATTTAGATCGCTTTTCTTCATTTTTTCAATTTTTAAATTTTTAAATTTTATAGAATTTAAAGGAAGGGTTTATGCAAGCTACCCATCAACTGAGCAAAGTTGCCAAAGCACTATTACTCACCAGTAGTCTGGCAAGTATGATTGCTTTAAGCGCATGTAACTATAACCCTCTACAAAGCACATCTTCCGCAGTCGCTATTCCCAAAAAGGAATATATCCAAAAAGGTCAATGGGACGCTTTTAACTTTGACCAACTTAATCAATTAATTGCTAGCTATGGAAAAGATAGCCCCAACTATAACCCTGAAAAGCGCCCGTATATTGTCACTGACTTTGACAATACCTCGGTATTTTTAGACATCGAAGAAGCAACGTTAATTTATCAACTTGAACACTTAGCGTTTAATGTCACGCCAGAACAACTTAATCAGATTATTCGTAAAGGAATTAGCTCGCAAAACTTTGAAGCGGCCTACAATAACCAGCAAGGCCAAGCCGTCAATATTGATAAAATTGCCCCAGATATTATTGCCAGCTACACATGGCTTTATCACCACTATAGCGGTCTAAAAGGTAAACAGAGTCTGGATCAAATTAAACAAGATCCACATTATCTCGATTTCATTACTAAAATGAGATATCTATATGCGGCGATTGGAGACACCTTTGATCATGAAGTTGCATATCCGTGGGTCACTTATTTATTTACTGGGCTTACCGAACAACAAGTCCGTAATTTGGTAAAAGCAACGGTAGCTTGGCAAATGCAACAACCGATTGGACCTGTAACATGGACCTCTCCCGCAGCACTTTCGGGCCAAGCAGGCGTTGTGAAAACCACTTGGGAAAATGGTTTAAGGCCATACCGTGAAATGCAAAATCTATTTAAGGCCTTTCAGGACAATGGCATTGATGTCTATGTATGCTCGGCATCTTTTATTGATGTGATTAAGGAAATTATTTCTAATCCAGAGATCGGCTATAACATTAATGAAAAAAATGCCTACGCCATGGAGCTAGAACGAGATGCACAAAATCGAATTTTACCCGAGTTTCGTCATGGCTATGCGCAAACACAAGGTAAAGGCAAAACCGCAACCATCCAGCGTTTTTTAGTCTCTAAATATGGTTATGGGCCAATTTTTATCGCGGGTGACAGTGAGGGCGATCAAAATATGATGCAAGATTTTACGGCGACTCAGAAGGTTCTGATTATCAACCGATTGCGCAGCCCAAGCTCTGATATTGGAAAGTTTTCTCAGCAGGCTGTGCAGAGCTATGGTCAAGCCAATACTAAATTTTTACTACAGGGCCGCGATGCCAATACAGGTCAATTTAGACCCTCAATGGCTAGTTTAAGTTATGGTGCGCAAACGGCAAAAACTACAAAAAATTAATATTTCACTTATTTTCTCATGCCTACAATACATGTTGTATGCATGAGAAGCCGCTTAATTTCTTGTTTGAGTTCTGCCCTGTTTGCCTATCTCTAATGCATTTTCTGCCTTCTTTTAGTTCGCTAACCAACCTTAAATACAACTATTGATCTCTTCTTAAAGAATCAAACCTGAAACTTAAAACAGCAACACATAAGTCATTATTTTATAAATACTTTTAACAAAACAAAATCATGGACGCAAGCAAAAACTGGTATGGCTTTTGCTTAATATAAGAATAGTAGGAATAAATATCATGAGACTTGACATGTTACATCTCAACCCAGCTCATCACGTCGATTCAAATATGTGTAATCAAGGTGTATTGTCTGCGGCTGCATCTGGATTAAGCGAGTTTATTCGTCAAAAAGGTGCCGATGTTGATCGCGTTTTAGGAATTAGTGGTATTAATCCTGAACTTTTAATCAGCCCAACTTTAAGCTTACAACTCCCCAATTATTGCAAGGTGCTTGAACAGGCAGCACTGGTTTCTGGTTGTGATAATTTTGGTCTGCATTATGGTCAACAGTTTCAACCGAAATCATTAGGGCTTATTGGGTACATTGGTCTTTGCTCAAATACATTAGAGTCTGCACTCATGAACATGACCAATAATTTTTATTTGCATCAGAAAGATACCCTCAATCGAATGGTCGATTTGGGAGATAGCTGGCGTATAGATTATCAAGTTCAACACGGTGCGATTTTAACACGCCGCCAAGATGCAGAACTGACCATGGGCATGTTTATGAATGTGATTCGTGAAGTGATGGGCCCTCATTATTCACCACGTGCGATTCACTTTGAGCATACTCGCCCTGAATTTTGGCAAGAACACAGCAAATTATTTAACGCGCCTGTTTATTTTGATCAGCCTTTTAACTCCATCATCATTTCAAAAAAAGATGTTCAGCATACTATGCCGGGGCGTGATTCTATTTTATTAACAGTAATTTTAGATACGCTGCTGTTACTCAATCGTTCTTCACCCAGTCAAAGTCTTGCAGATCAGGTACGCTCTCACATCCAACTTGAACTGAGTGAAGGTGAACCAAACCTTGAAAAAATCGCTCACGATATTGGTTTAACCAGTTGCACCCTTACCCGCCGTTTAAAAAATGAAGGACTCACCTTTACCCATTTAGTCGATCAGGTCCGTTGTGAGTTGGCCGAGCATTATATTAAACAGAAAAATATTCCAATTTCAGAAATGGCATTCCTGCTAGGTTACTCAGAAGTAAGTGCTTTATCTCGTGCATTTAAACGCTGGTTTGGTGTTACACCCCGTCAATTAAGACACTAAAATATTGCAAATACAGGCCTTGAATAAAGGCCTTTTTATTATTTAAGCAATTCGAAATAACTTTTACAGCCACAAAATAATTGAACAATAAAATACCCTTCAAATTAGATTTAACATCCAACTTGAAGGGTATGTTTTATATTTAAGCGACTTACTTTAATTTTGTTAAGGCTTGATCCAAAGCGCCAACTAACCAATCGATATCTTTTATTTGGAAAGCCAAAGGTGGGCGCAGTTTTAATACGTTGCCATAAGGACCTGCAACTGAGGTTAAAACTCGATGAGTATTTCTGAGCTCTTCAATAAGGTTCAAAGCCAATGCTTTATTTGGTTCTTTTGTGGCTCTATCTTTAACCAGTTCAAATCCTATAAATAAACCAGCGCCACGTACATCGCCCACCATCTCATGTTTGTCCATAAGTTTAGTGAGTTCTTTGAGAAGTAGCCCTCCCACATATTTGCTATGGGTTTGTAATTCTTCTTCCTGAATGACTTTAAGTACAGCCTGTGCCGCTGCCATAGAAACAGGATTACCGCCAAAGGTATTAAAATATGGAATTTTATCGCTAAAAGCAGCAAGGACTTCACTCTTGGCTAAAAGCCCTGATACTGGAACGCCGTTACCCATTGGCTTACCTGTGGTAATGATATCAGGCACAACATTGTGGCGACCAAAGCCCCAGAAAGAATCGCCAGTGCGCGCGAAACCCGGTTGTACTTCATCAGCAATAAAAATACCGCCATTGGCATGCACAACATCAACCGCTTTTTGTAAAAACCCAACAGGATTAGGCATCACACCGTCAGAAGAAAATATTGAGTCCGCCAAAAAACCTGCAAACTTAATGCCTTTTGCGTTCATATCGTCAATTTGTTGTTGGATCTGCTGTGCGAACCAAGTACCTAAATCATCAGTTTGAATTCGATAATAATCAGGTGCCGGAACTAGACGAGTTGTCGCATCTAAAGGTTGCTCAGTTCCAAGCGCTGGAGAGCATCCTGAGGTTAAACTACTGGTTCCATGATACGATTCTTGAGACACAATGATTCCTGTGCCGCCGCTATATTCACGGGCAATACGAATCGCTAAATCATTCGCTTCCGAACCCGTACACATATACATGGCACGGTCAATTTCATCAGGAGTGGTTTGTAAAAGTTCTTCGGTATAATCCAAAATATTTTCATGTAAATAACGGGTATGGGTATTAAGCATTTTCATTTGCTCATTTACGGCTTCAATCACCGCAGGATGACAATGACCAATGCTGGCAACATTGTTGTAAACATCTAGATATTGATGACCTGCTGCATCCCATAAATATTGCCCCTGTCCTTTCACCAGATGCACGGGATTACGATAAAACAAGCGATAGGATTCACCTAAAATTTTATTTCTTTTATCGGTCAGTTTGCGGGTAGCATGGTCCAGCTCAGCAGCATGTTCTGGACGAAAGCTATTGGTATCCATAATGGTTGAACGCGTACCCATGAATGACTCCTCTATTTATATTCAGCATATTTTTGCGCGAGACGATGACTGACGTAGGCAACTCATACGCTGATTCGAAATATTTCAGTATTTGATTGAAGTTACGCAAACCATATTGCTTAAGTATCTTTAAAAAAACTTGACCTCAGACCACTTAAGCCACGATTTGAAGTCAACTTATTGCTCTGTTATTGCAACGCTCAAAGCTCATCTAATCGCTATTTATCATTAGGGCTTATGCTTCCCGTAATCGTGCGCTAAAGTTTCTAACAAAAGAATTTAAAAAATAATCCAACACTACATCTCTTTCCTCCAAACCTTGCGAGCCTAAAACCTGTAGCAGTAAACCATCTATCAGGTTTACCACCATGTTGGCATCGAATTGTGGCTCCCGGATTTCTCCGCTAAAAATCAGATCAAAAATTTCATGGCGCAGCCACTTTCGGTACTCAACCGCCATACGGTAAGCCTGCGGATGAAGTAGTTTTATTTCAAAAATGGCTTTAAGTAAAAGGTTATAGAGGCTGTTTAAATTGGTATGTAAAATAATAATTTCTTTGAGTTTATCTTTTGACGCGTAATAACAGCTTGAGTAAATAATAGCGAGCACTTTCTCTCTGAGCAGGCTTTTTTGAAAGGCGATGCACATTTCAACTAAGCGTTCTTTTGAGCCAAAATATTTATAAAACGTAGATTTGGTGATTTGGGATTGTTTAGCAATCAGGTCTACACCTACGGTGTGAAAGCCACGAGTGGTAAAGAGTTGAATTGCGGTTTGAATAACCTGTAGTTTTTTGGATGAGATTTCTAAATTTCGCATAATTTTTCCGTTATAAATTCTTGTTGTGTCTAAATGAGATAAAAAGCCTGTGCCCATTTTGGGAGAAAAAAAGGCACAGCAAAGCCGTAAAGACTGTGCTTGGCACATCTCAAGTTTGTTGTTGCTAAGTTTTAAGTAAAAATGACTTTAAGCCTGAAAACCCTAAAGGCAATCAAGCTGCTTTAATTTTTAAGCTGTGTCGTTATAGCTTTTGGCAAAGGCTGCCAAGAAATAATGGATGTGCAAAGCCAACTCCTTTTTATTGGGAGTTCTGCCGACATGAATAGAATTATGGTGGCAGAACGAAAGGGGGTTCGCGGACTGGCCTTAAGATTCCAGCACACCCAAAGGTGTCCCCCTCCCGTTCCGCCGCAGAGGGGGCACGAGGGTGTACACACTAAAAGTATAAAACCTTTAATGCTCTTAAGGGACGATCCGCGACGATCGACTGGCAATGTAGGCCAGCAGGCAAAGAATAGTGCCCAACCCTTTTGCAGTCAAGCACACAAAATGCCATTTGTTTTAAATTAAATCATTAGAAAAGTAAGGCTAAATAATGAAGGAGTTATTGTTAAGTGGAGCGTTATAGAGGGGTATGAAAAAACAGCCGCGGGAGGCTGTTTTGAACGGGGTCTATTTTTAAAAATTAATTTTTTAATTTATCAATCATTACAAACTTTTTTTTTATACATCTGCTAATCTTTATGAAATTATAGTTCAACTCATAGTGAGGTGCGCAATGTTCAAAAATACTATTATTAAACATACCGAAATTTGTATAATAGTAATTCTATCTACTTTAACAATATATGCATTACATCTATTTTTCCCAAAAAATAATTTAGTTGAAACATATTTTACAGAACTAACAATTTCAACAACTACAGCCATTATTAGTTGTTTAGCAATTATTATAAAATTATTAATCAATATATTTAAAATAGAATTACCTGATTTTTATCATAGATCACTAACATTCTTTATAGAAAAAATTTCAATTTGTTTTATTTCAATTTTTGGCTTTTGTATAGCTATGTCCATAATAAATGCTATTTATGGGAATTATCAAATTATACTTCTTTATATTGTTTTAGGAATATTCGGATTAATATATGGATCAGCTACAATTTTCTTAAATATTAAACTTCAAATTAAAGGTTATTTAACTTAAAATAAATTTGACTAAACAGCAATCAGGTAATTTACTTATCTGATTGCTGTTTATTAATACTATATTTTTTCAACTCTAATATTCAATTGATTCAAAAAATCTAATTTACAATACTCAAGAATAAAATTAAAAAAACACTCAATAAATCAACTCTTACACAAACTGAGCAGCCCAATTTCGGAATTCTTTTTTAGCACTATTATCTTTTATTGCATTTTCAATTTTTAAAATATTATCATAAGATAAAAGCTTATTCCCTTTCAAACAATAATTATTTATTTCATGCATATTTTGTTCATATGCCCTAAATTCTTTAACCAACTTTTTGCGATCTTCTTTTTTCATATCTCTTGGATGTTTTAAAGTTCTATGAATAGAAGAAAAATATTTTATTAAATTTTCTATTTCATATGCTTTATATGTAATTTCAAAACATTCCACCTTTGCAATTTTCTCTTTACGATATAAATCTATTTTTATCTCACCCTGACTAGATGTAGGATCATAAATATTGCCCTGTGACTCAACCCGTAATCTTCTTTCATTTTCTATTTCTTGTTCATTTTTCCTAACATTCATCCAAATATCGCCTGAATTGGTAATATTCTGACGTATATCAGCGACTGTCCAATAATTTAAACTTTCATTAGCAGTACTTAGCTGTTTAATTGTTTGAAGTATTTTATGAATTCCATGTTTACCAGCAAATAAAGTTATTTTTTCATAATTATCTTTTAGCTCATTTATTAATAAAAATTTCTCTTCTAAAATTTTAAAGTTTTCAGACTCAGTTCTAAGAGTATTCATCAACTTATATTGTGCCTTAAATTCAGCTCCAAAATATTTTTTCCCACAATCTTTACCAATTATAATCTCTTTTCCAGTTTTCAACTTAACAAGAAAACCATAGTTATGTTTAGTTTTACATCGACTAATTCCACATTTAACTTTATCTCTAAATTGATAAGGTGCAATAATATGACTAAGATTGTCTATCGCTTCTTCTTCATTATTTATAGTAATTTCAGGCAAAAAATTTGGTCTTTCCTCAATATCTTTCCAATTGTAAATTAAACGGTATTCTTGCACTTCCATCATTTAGCAACCACCTTAAGATTCTGTACTATAGATTTTTTGATTTAAAGCTTTAGTAATCTCTTGATATCAATTTTTTCTTTGTGCTCTGTTATCAACTTCAATATTGCTCAAAAAATCTCGAAGCACTTGTGAAACTGATATCAATTTGTCCTTTTTATTAAAGGCAAGTATTAACTTAATAATCTTAATTTAACATAGTTGAATCTATATAAAAGATACTCAACTGAAATGTGCGACAGATTAAGACGTGGAATTAATTGTTATTTATTTAATATCGGAACAGTTAAAAGAATGAACATAAAAAAGCCCCTGTTTTTGCAGGGACTCTCTTCAAAACTAACCCCATATCACGGCGCGAGTCTGTAACACGTAGAAGTAAACAAAGCGACTCTATTATTCAAACCGTCTGTTATCACAACTTCATAATGCGCAAATTTTTTACTACTGCCGACCTTGGTTGCCGTTGCCAATAACACCCTATCTTTCGCACCGCTCATATAGCGAATATCCGCCTGTAGGCCAGTATATGGCGCATCCCCTGCATTACAAGCCATCGCAAAAGCAATATCGGCTAAAGAAAATATCACGCCACCATGTACGCCGCCCAAGGCATTCATGTGTTCGTCTTTTACATTAAGCTGACAACGCGCTTCATCAAAACTGCGATGCAGCACTTGAACACCCAATAGCTCTGCGAATTGATCAACCGCAGTAGTTTCCATTTTTTGCACAAACGTCTCCCTACTCGTGCGAGTATTTCCCTAAATGTTATAAACCTATGTGTATTGAAATTGACTGATTAAAAGCCGTTAAACGCTATCTTGTTTAATCTGATAGTTTGAAGAACTAAAGTCCTTATAAGTCAGGCGGTCATCCACCTCAGAGCTTAAAGGCTGAACTTCTTGCATTGAGTTTAAGCAGCGCTGTGCAAGCTCCATGTATTCTTGCGTGCCTCTAGTTTTCCACTTTTTTTCTTGTTCTGACAAATCACGTGCAACCTTGGCAGGACTACCCATTGCCAAAACATTTGCTGGAATTATATCTTTGGTTTTGACCAGACTATTTGCACCAATAATGGAGTTTTCACCAATTTCGGCATAGTCTAAAATTACGCTGTTCATGCCGACCAAAACATTTTTACCAATGCGGCAGCCATGTAAAGTTGTGCCATGCCCAATGTGGCCCATTTCCTCAACTAAAGTCACGCTTTGCGGAAAGCCATGTACGGTGCAGCTATCTTGTATATTGGCATTTTGCTTAATATGAATACGACCAAAATCGGCACGCAATGATGCAAAAGGTCCCACATATACACCCGCTTCAATAATCACATCACCAATTAAAACAGCAGTTGGGTGTACAAAAGCTTCTGGGCTAACGACTGGAATAACACCGTCAATACTATAACAAGGCATGATTTAACCTCTCATTTGTTGCCACCAAACCTCCGAAACGGCGCCAATAATGTGCTGTGGCATTTGGCATTGGTCCTTCTGCTGTTGCGGCAACAGACAAGAAGTATTCATCGGCAGGTTCAAATACTTTTTTATAAATATTCATTGATAAAGTTCGTGCACTAATCGCAGGCCAGTCAGTTGGCAACAATTCAAGCGGTAGTGCTGGGTCTTTCAATAAAATCCGTCGATAATAATGAATGAGCAAAGTTCGAATTTGAAAGGCCTGAACAGGTTCAAGTTGTTCGTTTTCTTGCATGAGCAACACGCCAATTTCCCTAAAAATATCGAGAAACTGTAAATATCTTTGGCGTAATTCATCAATTGGCCAGTTGGTTCTGAGCATACGACCAATGGTATCGACAGAATTATTAAAGAGCTGCAAGGTTTCGGCTTTAAACACCACCACTTGCTCACTCATATTTAAGTCAACCAACAAGCGTTGCAGTTCAATACGGTTACAACCCGGATAAGCCATTAGGTTTGTAGAAATATTGGCAAACCCTAACCATTCGAGTTCTTTCTTTAGCAACGCTTTATTTTCAGTGTCGAGGCTAGACATCAGAATAAGATCCCAATAATGGTCCCACTCTTTCATCTGGTCGTTATAAATGCGTTGCTCGGCCTGCAAATAAGTCGAACGGCTTGAATCGGTAATTCGATAAAAACTGGTTCTGCCGATTTTGTCCGAACATAACCAATCATTTTTAACTAAACGAAAAACAGAGGTTCTTACAGCGCGGTCATTAAAACCAAACAGCTCTAATAACTGAATCAGGCTCGCAAGACTAATGTTTCCACCCCGATGAAGTACTGAATCTCCAAAAATTGTCGAAATAAGCGAAGTTCCACTTAAGGTTTCATTCTTTACAACAGAATCAATTATTTGCTGTATTTTTGCACTCATACTCATGTCTTGGCGTTTAGTTTCAGGGTATAGATTCTATACCCTGAATGATCTTGATGTTAAGCAATCTGACGCATATCGATTACCCGCTTTGCCTTACCTTCCGAACGAGGTAAGGTCGCTTCTGTAACAACTTCTACAGTAACGCTAATCCCAATCATGGTTTTAATGCGTTTCATCAACTCCTGAGCAAGTTGATTGGCCTGTATATTACAGTTATGACACATCTCTGTACGAATATGCAAAGTATCCATATGTCCTTTTTTAGTCACCAAAATTTCATAATTTGGAACTAAATGCGGAACTTGCAAAATTTGCTCTTCAATTTGAGTCGGGAAAACGTTCACGCCGCGAATAATCAGCATGTCGTCACTACGGCCCACAATTTTATCCATTTTACGCATCGCCAGATTTTCACCAGCAAGCAAACGGGTCAAATCACGGGTACGGTAACGAATAATCGGTAAGCCTTCTTTAGTAATGGTGGTAAAGACTAGCTCGCCAAGTTCGCCATCTTTACAGACTTCACCCGTTTCAGGGTTAATAATTTCTGGGTAGAAATGATCTTCCCAAATGGTTAGCCCTTCGCCCTCGCCTAGACATTGCATCGCAACACCCGGTCCCATCACCTCAGACAAACCATAAATATCGAGTGCTTTAATATTTAGGCGTTCTTCAATTTCACGGCGAAGTTCGTTGGTCCATGGCTCGGCACCAAAAATACCGACTTTTAAAGACGTATTACGTGCCGTACCAAATTGTTGCTCGAGTTTTTCAATAATACTCACGCAATACGATGGCGTAACCATAATTGCAGTAGGCTTAAAGTCTTGAATAAGCTGAACTTGCTTTTCAGTTTGACCGCCAGACATTGGAATAACCGTCGCACCTAAGCGCTCAGCGCCATAATGTGCACCTAGACCACCTGTAAATAGTCCATAGCCATAAGCCACCTGAACCATATCTTTCGCGGTTAAACCTGCCATGCGTAAGCAACGCGCGACAATGTCAGACCAAGTATTAATATCTTTTTGGGTATAACCCACGACTGTCGGTTTACCCGTTGTGCCTGATGACGCATGTAAACGCACAATTTGCTCTTGCGGTACGGCAAACATTCCAAACGGATAGTTGTCTCTTAAATCCTGTTTGGTGGTAAATGGAAACTTTGCCAGATCGTCTAAAGTCACGAAGTCATCAGGATGTACACCTGCTTCATCGAACTTTTTCTTATAGACCGGACTATTTTCATATACAAAAGTCAGGGTTTGTTTTAACCGTTTAGTTTGCAGCTCTCTAAGCTCTGCAAGTGTTAATTGTTCAACATTATCCGTTGTAAGGCTGTCCATCGCCTCTCTCCTCATTATGTAATTTTTAAAACCGTCTGAATTAATTTAAGTTTTCCAAAATCAGTGCGACGCCTTGTCCAACACCTACACACATCGTGCAAAGTGCATAGCGTCCACCGCGTTTTTTTAGCTCACGTGTTGCTGTAATTACTAAGCGAGTACCACTCATACCGAGCGGATGTCCGAGTGCAATCGCACCGCCATTTGGGTTCACGCGTTCATCGTCATCTTTTAGACCAAGTTCACGCATACAAGCCAAAGATTGGGCTGCGAATGCTTCATTAAGCTCAATCACATCTATCTGATCTAGCGTTAAACCTGTCTGCTTTAAAATTTTCTGTACAGCCGGAACAGGACCTATACCCATATATTTGGGTTCAACCCCTGCACTTGCAATGCCAATCACGCGTGCTAAAGGTTTTAAACCATGTGTATCTGCAAATTCACGGTTGGTAATTAACACACATGCGGCGCCATCATTTACACCAGAGGCATTTCCGGCAGTCACCGAGCCACCTTCTTTTTTAAATGGCGCTTTTAGTTTAGCGAGTGCGTCAAGTGTCGTTTCACGTGGATGTTCGTCTCGATTAACAACGTTCACGTTTTTCTTACGGTCTACAATCTCGACAGGCAAAATCTCATCATTAAAGAAACCGTTTTGTTGTGCCGCAGCCGTTTTTTGTTGGCTACGCAATGCAAACGCATCTTGGTCTTCACGACTAATTTGATATTTTTCAGCTACATTTTCAGCAGTTTCAGGCATGCTGTCGGTGCCGTATTGCGCTTTAAGTTGCTTATTTACAAAGCGCCAGCCAATGGTAGTGTCATAAATTTCAGGGGTACGGCTAAATGCTTCAGTTGGTTTAGCTTGTACAAATGGCGCACGGCTCATTGACTCCACACCACCTGCCAAAACGAACTGTGCTTCACCTGCTTTAATTGAACGTGCTGCAAGTCCTACCGCATCTAAACCCGATGCACACAAGCGATTGACCGTCATGGCAGGTACCGTATCAGGTAAGCCTGCTAACAGTGTTGCCATACGTGCAACGTTACGGTTGTCTTCACCTGCTTGGTTAGCACATCCTAAAAACACTTCGTCTACAGTATTCCACGGTAGGTTCGGGTGTTTATCTTTTAAATATTTAATTGGCAATGCAGCTAAATCATCTGCACGTACTGCACTTAGGGCACCTGCATATCGTCCAATTGGGGTACGAATAAAATCGCAAATTAAAACGTCTTCCATGTTGACTCCTGATTATGCAAATTCGGTCATATCACGTGAATATTGAGTAGCAATTTTTTGAGTTTTCGCTACATATTGCTTGAGGTAGATACTCGCGCGATATTTTTCCTCTCCATACAGTGCATATAAGTTATTTAAGGTTTGGAGCACATAAGCACCGCCCATTTGTGTCAACCACTGGTAAGGACCCTTAGGATAATTCACTCCATATTTCATGGCATTATCAATATCTTCCAGACTCGCAACCCCATGTAAACTTGCTTCGCAGGCTTCATTAATGAGTAAAGCGATGGTGCGTAAGGTTAACAGCGCAGGATGGTCTTTAATCCACATCACACTGATACCAAACTGCGCAAAGTAAGTCTCAACTTTAGCCAGATCACTTGCTTCACAAAGTTCGTTATGACTGAGTACTAAAGCTTGCGCCTGCTCAAAATCATGGTGCCAATCCATTAAAACCACTTTACGGCTTAAGTAATGAATATTGGCAGACTCACCTTGGCTTAAACGTAAGTCGATATCATCAATTTGAAGAATATTGTCGTCGCTAGCAGATCCGCTTTTTAAACCTAAACGCGTTAAAAAAGCAGGTAGCTGAGACCAAGTCCCTTTTAGCTGAATATGGGCATCGACTGGCTCGGCAACCACAGCTTGAAGTTGAAATGTCTCGTACTGATTTTTTTCGTTATAACTATAGAAGCCCTGTTTTGACTTACGGCCCCAAGCACCCGCATCGACTAATTCTTTTTGAATGAGGCTTGGACGGTAGCGTGGCTCGTAAAAAAACTCTTGGTAAACGCTTTGAGTTACCGAAAAGTTAACATCTTGTCCAATGAGGTCGGTAAGTTCACACGGCCCCATCGCAAAACCGCCACACTGTTTTAAAGCATAATCTAGTTGGTCGTAGCTGGTAACTTGTTCTTGCAGTGCTCTAAAGCCTTCTGCATAAAATGGACGTGCAATTCGGTTAACAATAAAACCAGGAGTCGACTTGGTGAGTACAGGAATTTTTTTCCAGCCGAGCATCAAGTTTTTTAAAGCCAAACATAGGCTGTTTGGTGTTTTTAAGCCTTGTACAATTTCAACCAGTTTCATGACTGGCGCAGGGTTAAAAAAGTGTAAACCCACTACGCGCTCAGGGTGAGCAATGCCCGCCGAAATTGCAGTCACTGAAATTGAAGATGTATTGCTTGCAAAAATGGTTTGTACACTACAAATTTCAGCGAGTTGCTTAAATAAAGACTGTTTAACTTCTTTTTTCTCAACGACTGCTTCAATGACCAAGTCAGCATCACGTAGTGCTTCAATTTGATTGACCACAGTTAAACGCGCTAAGGCTTCATCAGCTTGCTGTTGTGTGAGCTTGTTCTTTTCAACCAGCTTTTTAAACGTCTGCTCTAAGCCTTGAGCGGCTTGTTGCGCTTTTTGAGCATCTAAATCATATAAAACGGTCGAGTGCCCATTGACGATGGCTAACTGGGCAATGCCGATGCCCATGGTGCCAGAACCAATAACGGCAATTCGGGCACGAGATAAATCTAAATCTGTCATGCTTAGCGCCCTTTAAAATTTGGTTCGCGTTTATTCATAAAGGCTTGCACACCTTCACGATAATCTTCGGAACGACCCGCAATACGTTGTAAATCACGCTCTAAAAGCATTTGCTCATCAAAAGTGTTATTGCTTGATTGATGAATAGCTTTTTTAATAAGAGATAAGCCAAATGTAGGCTGTTTTGCTAAACGTTCAGCGAGTTCAGTTACTTTTGTTTTAAGCTCGGCATCTTCTACAACATCCCAAATCATGCCCCATTCTTTTGCGGTTTCTGCTGGGAGCTTGTCACCTAACAAGGTTAAACCCATCGCACGTGCATGACCTACAGCACGAGGTAAAAACCATGTACCCGCAGAGTCTGGAACCAAACCTAAGCGGCAAAAGGCTTGTACGAAGTTTGCCGATTTCGCTGCAATCACCAAATCACATGCCAGTGCAATATTTGCCCCTGCACCTGCTGCCACGCCATTTACTGCACAAATGACAGGCTTTGGCATATTTACAATCGTTTTAATGAGCGGGTTATAGTAAGTTTCAATGGAATATCCTAAATCTGGAGCTTCAGCATTTGGGTCAACTACACGGTCGCCTAAATCTTGCCCTGCACAGAAGCCACGGCCTTCGCCACTAATCACCACACAGCGAACATCTGGATTTTTAGTCCATAGGTTTAAAACCTCAGCCACTTCACGGTGCATATCAACGTTAAAGCTATTCAGTGCTTTTGGGCGGTTAAATGTCAGGTAGCCAACACCATTTTTTTCTTCAGCAATAATATTTTGATAGACCATCACTCACCTCTAAACACTGGCTTTCTTTTCTCAAAGAAAGCATTAATCCCTTCGTTTCGATCTTTTGTAGCCGCCAGCCAGACAAAGTTTTGACGTTCAAACTTGAGTCCCTGACTTAACGTTGTTTCATGAATACTTTTAATTGATTGTTTAATCACGCGAATCGCTAAAGGCGCTTGTTTGGCAATTTTTGCTGCAAGTTGAACCGCATATTCAACGGTTAATTCGGTCGGCACCACTTGACTGCAAATGCCATGTTGCTCTGCCTGTTTTGCCGAAATCATCTCACCTGTCATGGCCCAGCGCATGGTAAGCTGTTGTCCAACCAAGCGCGCTAAACGCTGTGTTCCACCTGCACCCGGCAACATCCCCAAGGTAATTTCAGGTAAAGCAAAACGGGCATTTTCACCGCAAATCACCATATCTGAATGCAAAACCAGCTCAAACCCAGCGCCTAAGGCATAGCCATTCACTGCTGTAATCAGTGGTTTACTAAACGCATCAATTTTTTGCCAAAGCTTCGGACGAATATCGAGTTGCAAAGACACGGCGTCCATTGCAGCCAACTCGCTAAGATCTGCTCCAGCAGCAAAACATTGTGAGTTACCTGTTAAAACCACCGCTTTGACTTGAGCATTGTGCTCAGCTTCTTCGAGCAACTCGCATAAACACTGCAATGTTGCATTGTTTAAAGCATTTCTTTTTTCTGGACGGTTTAGGGTTAATAACAAAACACCGTCAGTTGCTG
Source organism: Acinetobacter sp. WA-87 (assembly GCF_039938935.1). Lineage (NCBI taxonomy): Bacteria > Pseudomonadati > Pseudomonadota > Gammaproteobacteria > Moraxellales > Moraxellaceae > Acinetobacter > Acinetobacter sp. WA-87. The sequence continues at coordinate 759,809 of NZ_JBDUVF010000001.1, forward strand.
TGCTGGCTTTGATTAACTCTTGCATGACAGCCTCTACTCATCAAAACTCAAACGAACATTTGGGCCTTTTGGTAAGGTTTGACAGCTAAGTACATAGCCCTTTTCGACTTCGTCTTTTTCAAGGCTATAGTTAAGGAACATATCGACTTCACCAGAAACAACTTTACAACGACAAGTCGCACACACCCCACCTTTACAGGCATACGGTAAGTCAGCACCCGCACGTAAAGCCGCATCAAGAATACTTTCATCGTCCTGAGCCACAGAAACAATCAGTTCACGACCGTCTAAAATGATGTTGACCTTTTCTTCTTTACGATTTGCATCCGCTTCAACACTACGTTTACGGGCTTGTCCTGTGTGGAAACGTTCGGTGTGGATTTTTTCTTTTGCAATACCATAGTTTGGCAAAGTGCTTTCTACGGCATTCATCATTTCGTCTGGACCACAGGCAAACACATGGTCAAAACTCGTTTCAAGCACATCAAAATCAAAAAGTTGTTTTAGCTTTTCTTCATCAATACGACCATTCATCAGCTCACTATCGTTGAACTCACGAGAAAAAATATTGATGAGCTGAAAACGTTCTTTAAACTGATCTTTCAAATCCATAATTTGCTCGGCAAACATGGTTTGTTTCCATGAGCGATTGCCATAGAGCAAGGTAAATTTAGCTTCAGGTTGTTCAAATAAAACTTGCTTAACAATCGATAAAATTGGGGTAATACCACTGCCCGCAGCAACACCTAAATAGTTTTGTCCGCCCATCTTGGCTGCTTTTTGAAAAAACACACCTTGTGGTGGCATCACTTCAAGCACATCGCCCACTTTCAAATGATCATTTGCCCAATTTGAAAATTGACCCTGATCAATTTTTTTAACCGCAATACTGATGTCTTCTTTTGCTGCATAGCTACAAATTGAATAACAACGGCGGATTTCACCCGCTTCAGTTAAGTGGCGAATGGTTAAGTGTTGACCCGGTTGAAATTGAAATTGTTCTTGTTGTTCAGGTACAACGTCAAATGCAATACAAATTGCCTGATCGGTTTGAGGCGTAATACTTTTTACTTTTAATGGTACAAATTGGCTCATGGCTGATTTCCTTATCTAAAGACTTAAATACATTTGAAGTAATCAAAAGGCTCAAGACAGTCCTGACATTTATAAAGTGCTTTACAGGCGGTAGAACTAAACTCTGTTAACAGTCGGGTGTCTCGGCTTTTACAACGTGGGCACTCGACACCATCTTTTAAATGAACGTGAGTCCCACATTGATGCGCCAACCCTTCAGGTGGTGCAATGCCATAAACTTGCAGTTTCTTTTTACCCGCTTCAGACATCCAGTCCGTGGTCCATGCTTCTGACAAATCGACCATCACTTTGACCGGTGTCAAAGCTTCTGCGGTAAAGGCTTCAGCAATTTGTGTTTTGAGCATATCTGTTGCTGGGCATCCGCTATATGTCGGAGTTAGACGAACAATAATTTCTTGTTGATCGTTAATTTCTACACCACGAATCATGCCTAAATCGACAACCGATAAAACAGGAATTTCAGGGTCACTTACCGTTTGTAGAACATCCCAACATTGGTCGATGCAATGACGAATCATTTGCATGGCTCACCTCCTTGTCTTACCAGGTCATTCCCGGATAAGTTCTTTGAATACATTGCATTTCAGCCAACAAATAACCTAAATGCTCGGTATGCAATCCTTGTTTTGCACCACGGCGATAAGCACCGTTCACAGCAACATTTAATTCAAAACGCTTAAGCTCATCTGCAATGGTTTGGTTCCATTGTTCTTTTTCATTTGAAAAATCTGGAATCACGCCTTGTTCGACTAATGCTTGTTCGTCCGCATTAAGTTCAAATAACTCAGCAGTAAAGCGCCATAAATTATTTAAACCGTCTTGCACACGTTGATGCGCTTCATCTGTGCTTAAACTTAAACGTTCCATCCAGCTTGTTGAAAAACGGATGTGATACTTCACTTCTTTTAAAGATTTAACGGCAAGTGCGCTTAATTCAGGAAGTGAGCTTTGCGTTAAAGCCGTAAATAAATGAAGATGGTAATGGTCCATCAACCACTGGCGTACTATCGTTTGTGCAAAATCGCCATTGGGTTGTTCACACAACAATAGGTTTAAAAACTCTCGTTCTGTACGGAAATACGCAAGCTGATCTTCATCACGCTTAGCTTCATCATATTGACCTGCCAACGTCAGAAAGTTTCTTGCCTGACCCAACAAGTCCAAACCGATATTTGCTAAAGCAATATCAACTTCAAGCTCAGGTGCGTGCCCGCACCATTCAGCCAAACGCTGAGATAAAACCAGTTGGCTGTCGCCAATATGTAATAAGAATTTAGATAAAACTGAATTATTCATTTCCATTCCCCTTACATGTGCTCAATGCCATCTGGAATATGGTAAAAAGTCGGATGACGATAAACCTTGTCTAGAGAAGGATCGAAAAATTCAGCTTTTTCATCTGGCTGTGATGACTTAATCAGTTCAGAGCGAACCACCCAAATGCTAATTCCTTCATTACGACGTGTATAAACATCACGAGCATGTTGTAGTGCGATTTCATCATCAGGTGCTCTTAAGCTGCCTACATGACGGTGGCTTAAGCCTTGTTTACTACGTACAAATACTTCGTAGAGCGACCAGTTGTTTTTATCTTCCATTTTGATTTCCTCAAATTTTTCCATAAATCTTGTTAAGCCACTTTGTTCGCTTCAAGCTGCTGTTTTTTCGCGTAGACTACTGCTGCATCACGAACCCATTTGCCGTTTTCCCATGCTTTACGGCGTGCTTCGATACGCTCGTGATTACATGGTCCACGTCCAGCAATTACTTCATTAAATTCGTGCCAGTCAATCTCGCCAAACTCGTAGTGACCAGTTTCTTCATTGAACTTTAAATCTGGGTCCGGTACTTCCAAGCCAAGTTGCAACACTTGTGGTACGGTGTTATCGACAAACTTTTGACGTAATTCATCGTTACTAAAGCGTTTGATTTTCCACGCCATGCTTTGTGCGCTGTTTGGAGAGTGTTCATCACTTGGACCAAACATCATCAGTGCTGGCCACCAATAACGATTTACCGCATCTTGCGCCATCTGTTTTTGTTCTGGTGTACCGCCTGCCAAAGCCATCATGGCTTCAAAACCTTGGCGCTGGTGGAAACTTTCTTCTTTACAAATACGTACCATTGCACGTGCATATGGTCCGTAAGAGGTACGGCAAAGCGCAACTTGGTTCACAATGGCTGCCCCATCGACAAGCCAACCAATTGCAGCGACATCTGCCCAAGTCAAAGTTGGATAGTTAAAGATGGATGAGTATTTCATTTTTCCATCAATTAATTTTTCCATCATGTCATCACGGTCAGCACCTAAAGTTTCTGCCGCACTGTACAAATACAAACCATGACCCGCTTCATCTTGTACCTTCGCGAGCAAAACCGCTTTACGTTTTAAAGTCGGCGCACGAGTAATCCAGTTTCCTTCAGGCAACATACCTACAATTTCAGAATGACCATGTTGCCCAATTTGACGAATTAATGTTTTGCGGTAGGCATCGGGCATTTGATCCTTAGCCTCGATCGTAATTTCATTGGCAATATTTTGTTCAAATTTCTGGTAATTGTTTTCCATTCTTTCATTCCCTGTAGGTATCACCCATGAATCTATTTTTCGATACACTAAAAACAAAGTCAATCACTTTTTTAGTATCAAATTAAATCTACCACAATAAAATACATCAAATCATTGAAATTATTAATTTTAATCCAATTGTAAAAAACCTTTTTACTTTTATAAATCAAAATAAAGTTGACTTTTAAACAAATTAATCTGAAATTATGAATCATATTTTTGCAATTTTTATAATTGACGTATCAAATAAAAAAGGAGTTTGGTCATGCTTGAACAAGCACACCTAGAAGGAACCTCAACTGACACAGATTTTCAGCAGTCTGAGCATCAACTGCCTCATCTTGCTTCTTATGTCTATGGAACATGGCATTCATCTGACGAAGAACTACGCCCTGTTTACCATGCCATTACAGGTGAATCGATTTATGCCGTAAGTAGTCATGGCATAGATATGAAACGTGCTGTTCAGTATGCCAAACAAAATGGTTCAGAACTGGCAAACTGGACATTCCACCAACGTGCAAATGCGTTAAAACAAATTGCCCAACATTTACTTGAACGTAAGGAAGAGTTCTACAAGCTTGCTTATGCGACAGGTGCAACTCGTAAAGATGCTTGGATTGATATTGAAGGTGGAATCCAGACATTATTTGCTTATTCAAGTCTGGTTCGCCGTGAACTCAATGACGAAAAAATTATTACTGAAGATAGCTGGATTCAATTATCTAAAAATGGAACTTTTGGTGCTAAACACATTTTAAGTCCTAAAGCAGGTGTTGCCGTTCACATTAATGCTTTTAACTTCCCGATTTGGGGAATGCTTGAAAAAATTGCACCGACGCTACTTGCAGGTGTGCCATGTATTGTGAAACCTGCAACCGATGGCTCTCAATTAACTCAAGCGGTTGTAAAAGCCATTGAAGAAGCGCATGTATTACCAAAAGGCTCGCTGCAACTCATTTGCGGTCAGACGTATGACCTGTTAGAGCACCTAGGCCCACAAGACTGTGTTACCTTTACAGGTTCTGCTTACACAGGTCAAAAACTGCGTAATCACCCTCACCTCAATAAATATTCGATTCCATTTAGCATGGAAGCCGACTCGGTAAACAGTGCAATTTTAAGCCCTGAGGCAAATGAAGAAGCTGTCGATTTATTTGTGCGTGAAGTCTTCCGTGAAATGACCACCAAAGCAGGCCAAAAATGTACTGCGATTCGTCGTGCATTTGTTCCTGAAAATTTGTTAGCGACAGTACAAGAAAAGCTAACTGCTAAACTTGCTAAAGTTGTGGTGGGCGACCCTCAAAAAGAAGAAACAACCATGGGTGCTTTAGCGAGCATTAAACAAAAACATGACGTTGCAGAAAAAGTTGCCGAACTCAGCAAAGACGCAAAAATTGTTTTTGGTGGCAATGATAGCTTTACATTTAATGCAGACCATCCTGAAAAAGGTGCTTTTTTCGCTCCAACTTTATTGCTCTGCGAACAACCTTTACAAGCGACCAATGTTCATACCACAGAAGCTTTCGGCCCTGTATGTACCCTCATGCCATATCAAAACATTGAAGAACTAGCTGACCTTGTTTCACGTGGTGAAGGTAGCCTAGTGGCTTCTGTCGTTAAAAATAACGATGAGAATATTGAGCTGATTATTCAAAAAATTGCGCCTTGGCATGGTCGTGTGCATGTACTTGATGCGGAATCGGCAAAAGAAAGTACAGGTCATGGTTCACCACTTCCACATTTAGTACACGGCGGTCCTGGTCGTGCAGGTGGTGGTGAAGAGTTAGGTGGTATTCGCGCGGTTAAACATTATATGCAGCGCACTGCAATTCAAGGCTCTCCAAATAGCCTGACGCAAATTACCCACTCGTGGACTGCCGGCTCGAAAGTTAACGAAGACCGTGTACATCCATTTAAAAAGTCTTTTGATGAGTTAGTGATTGGTGAACGTTTATTAACGGCGCGTCGCACCGTAAGCGAAGCAGATATTGTTAACTTTGCTGGTTTAAGCGGTGACTACTTCTATGCGCATACCGACAAAATTGCAGCTGCCGAGTCTTTCTTTGGTGAACGCGTTGCCCATGGCTATTTCATTGTGTCTGCAGCAGCAGGTCTATTTGTAGATGCAGCACAAGGCCCTGTGATTGCCAACTACGGTATGGACAACTTACGTTTTGTTGAACCGGTTAAAATTGGTGACTCGATTCAGGTTGAACTCACCTGTAAACAAAAAACACCTAAACCACAAAAAGACCCATCTCAGCCTGCGCATGGCGTTGTGGTATGGGATATTAAAGTCAAAAACCAACGTGGTGAACTTGTCGCAACCTACGACATTTTAACTTTAGTTGCTCGCGAGGCTTAATGTTTAAAATGAGATGGGGCCACCTCGTCCCCATCTCATTTTTTTTAACACTCAATGGCGTTAACAGCGAGGCCACCTTTTGAAGTTTCTTTATATTTCTCAGACATATCTCTACCTGTTTCCTTCATGGTCTGAATAACTTTATCTAAAGTCACAAAATGCTCACCTTCATCATGAAGTGCCATTTGTGCTGCATTAATCGCTTTTACAGCCGCAATTGCATTTCGTTCAATGCAAGGCACCTGAACCAAACCACCAATCGGGTCACACGTTAAACCCAAGTTATGTTCAAGCCCAATTTCAGCTGCATGCTCCACTTGCTCAGGAGATGCTCCTAAAATCTCGGCTAAACCCGCCGAAGCCATCGCACACGCCGAGCCGACTTCTCCCTGACACCCTACTTCTGCACCAGAAATAGAAGCATTGAGTTTACATAAAATGCCGACGGCTGCCGCACTTAGAAAAAAGCGAACCACTTTATCTTCGGAAAAGTCTTTAGAAAAAGTCACGTAGTAATATAAAACTGCCGGAATAATCCCTGCTGCACCATTTGTAGGTGCCGTCACCACTCGACCGCCAGCAGCATTTTCTTCATTTACCGCTAAGGCAAATAAATTGACCCATTCCATTGCATGGAAAGTCGTCACAATCAGGTTTGAATTTTTCTTATTTAATAACTTGTCGTGAATTTTTTTAGCCCGACGTTTTACGTTTAATCCGCCCGGTAATATTCCTTCATTGATTAATCCGTTGTGAATACATTGCTGCATCACTTTCCAGATTTCCATAATCTTGCTACGAATCTCAGTTTCACTACGCCAACTTTTTTCATTTTCAAGCATTAACTCACTCACCGATAAATGATGAGCCTTACATAAGCTTAAAAGTTCAGCCGCACTGTGAAATGGATAAGGAACCTTAACGTCATTGGTTTCAGTCTGAGTTTGTGTTAATTGCCTTTGACTGACAATGAAACCTCCACCGATTGAATAATATGTTTCTGCATATAAAATTTCTTGAGCCTCGTTATACGCAATCAGTTCCATTGCATTGGGGTGATAAGGCAAAGATTCATCTAAAAAAAGCACATCATGCTTATAGTCAAAACAAATACTCTTTTGCCGATGAAGCTTAATTGCTTTATTTTCAAGAACATCTTCAATCAAGCTTGTGCTCAATTGAGTATCGATATGTTCAGGGTCAAAGCCCATTAAGCCCAACAGGACTGCTTTATCAGTCGCATGCCCAACGCCAGTTGCTGCAAGCGAACCATATAGCTTAACCTGAACTCTAACCGTCTTTTCTAAATCATTTTGCTTCAATAAATCATCTACAAAATGATATGCCGCTCGCATTGGTCCAACTGTATGGGAGCTAGATGGGCCGATGCCAATTTTAAAAAGATCAAATACACTAATAAACACTGGGTCCTACCTTCGATTCATTATTATTCGTATGTTCGTCATTATTGTGTCCTTGCGGATAGCTCTAAAATTATCATTAAGCCAAATACAAATCACGAATAACTCTTGGGTAGTCGCACAAAAAGACAACGGTTGAACAAGAACCCTAAGCTCATGAGTCCATAGTCATAAATTTTAAAACTTCTATTTTTTAGTAGATGTTTAAAACGATTCTTAAATTAATTTAATGCATCAATTCGTATAAATAACAAACAGCACATATTAGCCATTAGTCGCACGCCCCTATTTTTACTCATTTTTACTGGTAAAGTGCTTTACATGGTTTGATACAACCTACTTAACTCAGATGCATAATTCACCTGTTCTTGCATCTGAAGTTTTTCTGCCTCTAGTCCGCTAGGGGCTTTTTTTTGAGTAGCTGAAAAAATAATAAAAGCCCATCTTCTGACAGGCTTTCTTGTTCGGTCTTAAATCAATTTTTAATTAAAAAATTAACCACAGTTCGCGTTGGTAATTTTTTTAGTTGCTGGATCAATGGTAACAGTGACACGGTTTGTACGATAATCCATTGTCATTGGCTGACCTGGAGCGACTCTACGTACAATTTCTGACTTGGTTGTTTGTTTGATTTGGTCATCAGTTAAGCCAGACTGACCAACTAATTTTTGAGCTTCTTCAGCTACACAGTTAGCTTGGTTATCGCGGAATAATTTCCACTCTTCGACCACTTGACCATTTGGCAAATGACAGTAACCAACCTGACCATTTGCTTCATTTCTAATTTCTAATTTTCCACCTTGATCAACACAATATTTGCTTGCTGGGTTTGGTGAACCAATTTTTGGTGGAGTTAACTCTTTATGTTGTACTGCTGAACAAGCCGTTAACGAAACGAGCGCTAAACCAAGAAAGATAATTTTTTTCATAAATTTTACTTCTTACTAAAAAAGCTAAAGATATCAAAAAAACTCATGTTTTATATGACTTATTTACAATAAAAAACCTTTATAGATAGCGGCTTACAACACATTAAGTTATTCCGATCGGTAAACTATAATCAAAATTTGAAGCCTAAAATCAAGGTTTATGGTCTTTCTAAAATACGTGGTCCAGAGCCTTCTTGTCCTAGTTTATCATCTGGATTTCTTAAGGGGCACTGCTCTAGAGAGAGGCATCCACATCCAATACACCAATCCATCTCATCTCTAAGTCTCGTAAGTTTTTGAATACGCTCATCCAAATTTTTCCGCCAGTCAAGAGATAACTCTTTCCATTGCTGTGCAGTTAATTTAGATCCCATTGGGTACTTGCTTAAAGCTTGTTTAATTTCCTCTAGTGGAATACCCACAGTTTGCGCAATTTTAATGATCGCTATATAACGTAAAACCACTAAAGTAAAACGGCGTTGATTTCCATTGGTCCTAATACTTTTAATTAAATCTTTTGATTCATAAAAATGAAGCGTTGAAACGGCAACGCCACTACGCTTTGCAACTTCACCTACAGTCAACAAACGGCTCTGATTCGTTTCAGTCATTTTTATTAATCTCAAGTTTAGTTGAGGTTTTATAAAAGCATGAGAAAACTTTGTCAAATGAGAAATATAAATTTTAATCATTCATTTATGAGGATTGTTTATAACAACTAAAATTTAGTAAAAGTATTTAGCACTCAATAATGCATAAAAAACAGACAATGTTTTGAAGTCAAATTTTATTAGACCTCATAAAATGCTATTGCCTTCTTTCACAGCCACATATCCAAAACATGTTGTAAACAAATGGCATAGGAGCACCTAATGGATAGACTTTAGCTTCTTCAATTTTATATGTCTTTTTTCTTGATTCGATATGTAAAATATTATCGCAACGAGCAATCACTATTCCTTTTTTATATAATTTTTTTCTTTCATTTTTTGCATCGAATTTATATACCAAAAAGTAAACTTTTTCTCCTACTCCTATCTTTGAATGATTAACCATAATGTAACCATTACAATACTTACATTGCCAATCGTCCATATCTTAAAATATCACATACTCAAATTAGAAAAACATAATAACTGTTATATTATAAAATTATTAAAAACATAAATCTAAAAAATAATTGAATTTTAAAAAATAATACTTATTTGTGACACCCATCACACTAATTTCCAATCAAAATATGAAAAATAAATACCTAAAAGACAAATAGTTACAGCAATGTAGAATTATCATCATTTCTAGTGACCCATAATTTTTCTTGCTATAAAATTAAAAATCACCTCATTGATATTAGGTTAATATAATATATTTATTATATTAATAGCGTTGAATTTTATTTAATCCAAATTAATATTACAAAATAAAAAAATAAAAATTTTCATCTTAAATTGAAAAAAATTCATTCCAATATAATTTTAAAAAACTTAAAATATATAGAAACATAAGTTAATTTTTAAATTATGACCATTCAACGTCAAAAAATCGAGCTCCCATTAGGACATAATAAACTATTACTTCATTCATGCTGTGCGCCTTGCTCAGGTGAAGTAATGGAAGCATTAATTGAATCCGAAATAGATTTTTCTATATTCTTTTACAATCCGAATATTCATCCAATAAAAGAATATCTTATTCGTAAAGAAGAAAATATTAGATTTGCAGAAAAACATAATATTCCATTTATTGATGCAGATTATGATACAGACAACTGGTTTGCGCGTGCCAAAGGTATGGAAAATGAACCTGAACGTGGTATCCGATGTACCATGTGTTTTGATATGCGTTTTGAACGCACTGCCTTATACGCTTATGAACATGGGTTTAGCTTAATCAGTAGCTCATTAGGGATTTCAAGATGGAAAAATATGACGCAAATCAATGATTGTGGGATTCGTGCTGCTTCTCACTATCCTGAAATTCAATACTGGGACTATAACTGGCGAAAGAATGGTGGCTCTAGTCGCATGATCGAAATTAGCAAACGCGAGGAGTTCTACCAACAAGAATATTGTGGTTGTGTATATTCTTTACGCGATACAAATCGCTGGCGTATGAGTAATGGCCGAGATCGTATTAAACTAGGCGTTAAGTTTTATAGTAATGCTATGGAAGAAGATTAAAACTATTCTATATATTTAATCTTATTAGTTTATTTATTTTGTTAACTTTTTAAATTTTCCATAAAAAGAGCCACATCTGGAGAATGTGGCTAAAAGGTGTACTTAGATGAGCTTTGATGTTTTTAGAATAATAAAGCTAGCTTAAAATAAGATTAATATTATTTTAAATTTAAAATATTTTCGCTATTTAGTTAAATTTCATAAAATTATTAAATTTTACTGAATAATTTACTTTATTTATTAAAAAGTAAAATTAACCAATCTTTCATATATAGTTTAAAAAACTCGCTATTTTATTTGTCTAAAATTAAAGCCAATTTCTTAATATTTTCTATAATTTCCTCAGGTTGATGCGCAGCATAGCCTAATAAAACAGCAGCCTTTTTCGGTGTTCGTTGACAATATCGAGATAGAGGCTGAACCGCCAAACCCAAAGCCGAACAATGTGTAATAAATTCTTGCTCAGTCCATGCGCCTTTTAACCAGCATATAAGATGAATGCCTGAGTCTGTGGGCTGAACATCAAGTATGTCTGGAAGATACTCCTTAATTACTTTAATTAGTGTCTGCTGGCGTTCATAGCACGCTTTTCGAACTTTTCGCACATGCCTAGCATAGTGACCTTGTTGTATAAATAGCGCTAAAGCAACTTGTTCTAAATATGAACTTCGCACGTCAGTATAATATTTAGCAGCACTAAAGGTTTCAATTAATGCCTCAGGTACGACCATGAAACCTAAGCGAAACTCCGGAAACATCATCTTGGTAAAAGTACCAGAGTAAATAACACGTTGCTGCTGATCCAAACCTTGTAGGGCTTGGATGGGGTGAGTGCCATAGCGGAATTCACTATTATAATCATCTTCAAAAATCCATTTTTCTGCTTTATTCGCCCAATCTAATAATGCAAAACGGCGAGTCAAACTTAAAGTTCCACCTAAAGGAAACTGATGTGATGGCGCAGTGTAAACAAGTTTGCTTTTTAAATAATGCTCTGTAATGTCAGAGACTTGCATACCCTCTTCATCACTCTCGATTAAATTGACCTGAGCTCCAAAACTTCGAAAAATATTAAAGGCTGCATCATAACCCGGCTCATCCAAACACACCTCATCATTTGTTTGAAGTAAGGCATAGGCAGTCAAATGAATGGCCTGCTGTGTTCCATTTACAATTATAATTTGCTGTTCATTACAATTCAGCCCACGGGTTGAGCGCACATATTCGCAAATTGCCTGACGCAGTGGTAAATAACCACGCGGGTCATGAAATTGACCCAGTTGATAATAAGATTGTCGCCAAGCTTGAGTTAATAGCTTTCCCCAAAGCTGATGTGGAAATAAATCTACACAACCTACCCCTACATGGAACATTTTTTTCTTTTGACTTGACGATGACTGCTCTCGCCATGAAGCCAATAACGCTTCTATATTCGGATTAATATTTAAGGTATGAGGCTTACTTGTTATCGTTTTTTTTGAACTTTCTTGGATATGTATGAGTTGATCTGGTACAACCTCGGCAACGTAAGTCCCTGAACTCGGTTTAGTAAATAAATATCCTTCATCGAGCAAACGTTCAAGAGCCGCCAATACGGAATTTCGTGAAATCGACATCATCTCTGCTAAAGCACGGCTTGAGGGTAATTTTGTTCCGGCAGTGAGTCTTCCATCTAAAATCGCATCACGTAAAGCTGAATATAGCCCATCTTTAATCTGGCCTTTTGGCAAAATCAAATGAGGAAAAGGCGCAGAAATTGAAGCAGCCATAACAAAACTGGTACTGTAGAAAATATCAAAAGTGTACCTTATAAAAATACCACTTTCAAAACTACACTTTAGTTGTCAATTTTCCATTACTTTAAAAATAGAGTGTGCTTTTTATGCAAAATCAAGAGATTAAAATTGTCCCTGTTCAACCACAAGACTATTCACAATGGGAAAACTATTGGCTTGCCTATCAAAATTTTTATCAGGTTAATTTACCTTCTCACGTCACAAAAATAACTTGGGAGCGTTTTTTTAATGAAAAAGAACCTGTGTATTGTGCTGTTGCCAAACAAGGTGAACATATTTTAGGAATTGTGCATTATGTTATTCATCGCTCAACATGGGCAGAGAATAATTACTGCTATTTAGAAGACCTTTATGTTTCACCTGAAGCTCGTGGACAACACATTGGTAAGCAACTTATCGAATATGTTCAGAAGCAAGCCATTGAACAAAACTGCAACCGTTTATATTGGCATACACAAGAGACCAATCATACAGCTCAAAAACTCTATGACTGGATTGCACAAAAACCAGGCGTTATTGAATACCGTATGTCTTTAACCTAACAAGTAAAAACACCAAAAGCCTTAATTCTTTTGGTGTTTTATTTTAAAACTAGAATAGTATTTATTTACTTCTTGCTGCGAATAAGCTTACTCACCTTGTCATTCACAGTTAAACATTGGTTAAATGCTGCGAAGCGTTTGAGTTCTTGATCTAACTCGAAAAAGAAATGCTCTTTATCTTTCACTTTTTTTTCTAAATGTAAGCTAATTACCTCTAATTCTTTCACACTCCGATGTGCTTTACAGTCAATTCGGCCGACCAACTCATCTTGATAAAGAATAGGTAAACAAAAATATCCAAATACCCGTTTGGCTGCTGGTACATAACATTCGATTCGATAATCAAACTCAAATAAAGAAGTTAAGCGGTCACGATGAATGAGCGAATTATCAAAAGGCGAAAGTATTTTTAAACCAAAATCCGTCTCCACTTTTTGTTCTATTGCAGCTACATCCACATACAGGGTTTGACCATCGGCAAGTTTAACCGCTGATACAACACCAGCATCAACCTGCTCTTTTAGCACAACACGCATAGCCTCTTTTAAATCATTTTTCTTTAAATGAACTAATTGCTTCCATGTGAAAGCCCCATGTGCTCGAAGCGTATTATTAAATAAATACTGCGCATATTCATAAAGCGTGGGCATTCTTAAATCAATATTTTCAGGCAAGCAACGCTCAGTCAAATCATAGACTTTTTCCATGCCGTTACGCTCACAAATCATCAGATCACCCTGCATATATAACTGCTCAAAAGCATGGCGACCCGGACCTGTATTCCACCAATTCCCTAAACTTTTTTTATTTTTCTTGTCAATATCACGTAGTCGAATTTTACCTTCGGCACGAACACGCGCCAATATTTCATTCATCAGGTGTTGATCACCTCTATTAAAATATCGGCTTTCCCCATTCTTAACCGACATCATGGCAGGTAAAGCATAGCGATAATCTTTTATAGGAAGATAAGACGCCGCATGGTACCAATATTCAAAAATCTGACGTTCACGAACCAAACTGTTTAAATGACTTAAATCGTACTCAGGCACTCGGCTCCACAATATATGGTGATGAGCACGTTCAACGACAGAGATGGTATCAATCTGCACATATCCTAAATGTTCAATCGCTTGTAAAGTTCCATCTACCCCTGTCGCAAATGGACTATTTTTTCCTAAGCCTTGTTTAAGTAAGGCAATTTTTTTCAAAGAAGACGTCATAAAAATCAAATATTGTTGTATTCATTTAAAATCTAAAAATTTAAGTATCATCCTATCATTATTCCTTAATGTTCTTTACATGCAAATCGTATTTCTTTAGATAGGTCATATTCTCAAATCACATCATATTTTATAGGCGAATTTTGCGATAACTTTTAGGTGCCAGCCTTACCACTAAAGCCATCACGAGCATCACACAACATAAATGAAAAATCCATCCCGCTTTATAAGCACCCGTAAAATCATGTAATGCCGCTACAAACCAAGGTGGTATTGCCGCAAGTAAAAAAACCACCACCTTGCATGAGTGCAGATAAAGCCCCTGCATTGCTAGGCTCTTCAAAATGGTCAAGCGCAACAATGAGTGTTAAAGCAAAACAGCCTCCCAAGCCAACGCCTAAACAAATTGCCCATAAAATAGAGGCAAGTTCAGGCACAAATGCAAGTCCAGAAAACCCAGCAAATTGCATGAATAGAGTAAACCATAGCCATGGACGGCGATCTTTATAGTCTCTAGCTAAAATAGGCAAAATTAGTGCCGATGCTGCTTGGCTTAAAGCAAGTAAAGCGAGCAATTTTCCACTTTGTCCACTACTCCAACCATGATCTTGAAATGAAGGTGCTAACCAAGCAACAACCGAGGAATAACCACCATTAACGAGCCCAAAGCACAGCATTAATAACCATGTTCTAGGTTTCTTAAGCAGCCTCTTGACAGGTGCTGGAGGTGCATTTGAAATTACGATAGAGGGTAAAAAAATAAATGTTGAGATTAATGCCAATACAGCTGGTATAGCAAAGAAAGCCAGTCCAACAGACCATAACCCCGTTATATTGGAGACCACAGGCGCTAACCATGCGCCTACTGCACCACCGCCCATAAGCATGGCTGAATAAAGGCCCATCATCGGTCCAATATATTGGCTGAACTCTCTTTTGATAATGCCAGGAAAAGCTGCTTGTATCAGCGCGACGCCTAAACCAATCACGACTGCACTGATAATTAAACCTTCAGATGTAGGAAATAAAAATCTAAGTATACATCCAATACAAATAGTCAGTAAGGAGCCCAAAACAACGCTACGTTCCCCAACCACGCTCTGTACGATTGGACCAACAAAGGCAATAATTCCCATCAGCATCATGGGTAATAAAGTGAGTAAAGCTATTCCTTGTAGACTTAACCCAGTTCCTGCCCGAATACTGGAGACTAATGGACCAATACTCGTCATAAAAGGTCTTAAATTAAGTCCAACCAAAGCGACTGTTACGATGAGCATGGGCCTAGCCAAGAAAGCTCCAGACTGCTTCATTACTCTGAGCCTGACTTATTGGGTTGATAACTTTGCCAAAGCACATAAAGATCGGTACGGTCTTCAAATCGAACGGGTACATATTCAATTTTCATAGTCTGCTCAGCAAATGGTTTTGCAAGATCAGCATATATTTCAGCTGTAGATAAACCAAAGGGTGTTCCGTCTTCATTAGAATACGCATAGTGAACTGCTTTGATACCTGCTAAATGCATTGCAGCCATACACATTGGGCATGGATGTCCACTTGCATACACAGAGCAGCCTTCTAAGTTTGCAGATCCTAAAACTTGACTAGCTGCACGAATTGCAAATAATTCAGCATGAGCCGTTGGATCATTGGTTGTCAAAATTTGATTTACACCCGAAGCAATCACTTGGCCATCTTTTACAATCACTGCGCCAAATGGCCTGCCACCCTTTTCAATATTGTGATAAGCAAGTTCAATGGCTTGGCGTAAAAACATTTGATTTTCTTTCATCCCTTATCCTCAACTACTTTGCACCTGCTAAAAGAAGTAACTTTTCAATTTCACAGTATTCGCTTGAACATGCATGCTGTAGCAACGATCAAATTGATCCATATATGAAACTTACTTATGAAAAATCTAAGTAAACTTTAAGAGCAGAACAATTTGGAACTAGAATAAGCGTGCCTAAAAGTATTTGGAAATTAAATTATTTAATCAATTGTATTAAGATTATAAATACTTAAGCATTCCGTTCTTTGCCTAGTTGGTGATAATTCTTATGTTTGACCCTCGTCTTCTTCGTGCATTTGTGACTATTTTTGAAAGTGGCAGTTTTACCGCCGCTGCTGATAAGTTACATCTGACACAATCAACGATTAGTCAGCAGTTGGCACGTCTTGAAGAATCTGTTGGTCATTCACTTATTGATCGCACATCACGACCTTTACAATTGACTGCCTCAGGTGAATATTTAATTGGTTATGCTCAAAGGATTTTGACACTTCAACAAGAAGCAGAGGCCGTTCTAAAAGATCCAGCAGGTAGTATTACTATTCGGATTGGCTTACCAGAAGATATGATGAGTACCGCTATGGCAGAAATTTTCGGCATGTTCGCACAAGCCCATCGGTCTATTCGTTTAGATGTTACTTCTGGCCTAAGCCGTAACCTAACAGAGCGTTATCGAAATGGTGAGCTGGATATTATTATTGTAAAAGAACCAGCCGCTAGTGCTGATTGTTATGCATCTTTTCCAGAAGAAATGGCGTGGTTTGAAAGTGAAAATACCACCACACCGATGTCCGATCCAATTCGTTTAGTAACTTTCCCCCAAGGAGGACTTTATCGAGACGAAATGTTTGAAACCTTAGAACGTGAACGAAGACGTTGGTATATTGCTTTTACAGGCAGTAGTTTAGAAAGTGTTTTAGTGAGTGTTGAAACGGGTTTAGGAATATCTTTACTCCCTGTAAGTACCACTATAGGTCGTCGTGTACGTAAATATAAGTCGTTAGGCAAAGCTTCACCTATGGTGGTTTCAATTTACACATGGGAAAAAGCTGGGTTGATTTCCCAGCTTGCTGATAAGATGACTACTTTATTGCACGATCGTTTCGAATCGCTCTCTTAAGCTTTTAACTTATTTCATTTAAGCTTTCAGCAATTAATTTTTCCGCCATTTCCTGAGTTTTCCTCAAACCAGGCATTCTATATTCCGTATGACCATAGTCTTGTATAGATTTCCAGCGCCCCCCCCATGTCAGTCCAACTGACTCTGCAACTTGCCCATACAGTCGGTACCCCTGCATAGCCCATGGATCACGTTCAGAAATAACAACTTTACCATTTCGTTTAAATGCTACATCTGCCGCTAAACCAAATTGATGATAACTTTGATACCCTTTTGCCTTGGTGGTATTCGGGTTGCCTGCCAACATATTTTGGCGGCCTGGGCTGCGATAACCTTCAAGCAAAACAAGTTCATAACCATATTGCTCTTTCATAATTTTAAAGACCATGAGTAAACGCTGCTTATAGCGTGGGTTCATTTTGTCCCACTTACGGTTGACCATGTTGGTATCTAAAATTGCACGACCATCGAAACTTGCTTTATCAATAGGTGAAGAATTAATTGCACCACTGTCTTGAGAAGCATATTGCTGTTCTAATTGCGTCGCTTCAACAATTGCCGCTTCAATCAGACCTTCATCAACTTCAGGCGGTGGTGATAAGATTTCTCCATTTAATAACGCATAAATTTGCGGATCAGTTTTTTTCAAATATTCGGCTTCAATCCGAGTTGAGCTAATTGGGCGAGTAAAGGCAAAAACTAAAATACTGGCAAATAAAAAAAATCCTGCAATTACAATCCACCATTGTTGCAAATGCCAATGAGATTGTAATTTTTCAGGTGCAGCTGCCTGATTCATGGTTTGGGCAAATTGCCGTACTTGATTCAGTTGTCGACGCCCTTGAGGTAATAAAGATAGAACAAATGTTCTACCCTTACTTCTGAGTTCGTAAGACATTAAAAATGCCAGCCCTATAGCAAGGCAGGCAAAACAAAAGAAAATTAGAAAAATCATCATGAATTTACTAATTCACCGCAAACGGGCTGCGAGTCACTTTGATATCAACCGATGCTTTTGGTGTTTCCGCCTCAGCTTCTGGCTCAGCTGGAGCTTGCTTAGCTTCAACAGGTTTAGCTTGAACTACCTTAGGTTGAGCGATAGGTTTTTGCTGAGCTGGGTGTATGGGTTGAGTTGGCTTAGCCACAACTTGTTGCTTAGGTGCTACCCGTTCACCTGTTAACTGTGCATCAAAAGGTGAAACACGTTGCTGAGTTGTTGGAGCCACATTTTTATGAGGAGCAGGTTTAAAAATACCACTCAGTTCATTTTCTTTAGGTTGTTCAAAACCATCATGGCTCATTGGATCAGTTTGTTCTTGCTGACCATTTGTAGCTTGCTCATGTGTAGAGGAGCTCGTCATTAATACTGGATCACGTTCTTGATCTTGAGTTGATTTATTCTCAACAATTGTAGGTTCTGACGAATACGGTTGAGACAAGAACAGGAACAGTGAGATGCTTACAAACACCCCTGCAATAATACCAATGATGATATAGATTACTGGTGATCTCGACTTTTTTTTATTCGATTGCAAAACTCGAATAGAAGTTGGTTTTTCCTGAGCCATTTCGTTCCATCATCAAGGTAAATAAATTGTAATATGTGCCTGCTCTTGTGGGGCAGAAATCACATTTTGATAGCTAGATAATGCTTTATCATTTTGATTATTGAGCATAAATCTTAGACCCGCGAAAGTAAGTAATGCAAAAATCAACAAGAAAATCAAAATCCAGAAAAAAGGTAATTCGCGATGAATAATATTTCGTATCTGATCTGGAATTGCCGAGAACGGCGAAAAAGCAACTTTTTTACCTTTTAAATAATCAATTTCGTCGCCTACTCGTGCAACCAAATGATTTAAGCTTTCGATAGACTCAATTCGATATTTACCCTGAAAACCTAATAATAGACAGTAATGAAATACTTCAAGAGCAGCTAAACGGTCTTTTCCACGGCTTCGCAATTGTTCTAATATTTCGAAGAACTGATAACCCGCCAATTGAGAACCAAATAAGCTCAATTGCAACGGGCTAATCAACCAAGCATTTTGCAAATTAAAATAGCTTGGGTCTTGTTGGGTCACGATTGTTTCATCAATCAATGCACAAAATGCATATTTAGCATCATGAATATCATCTGCTGAAAACTGCAACTTTTTAGCTTGTTGTTCAAATCTATTAAGCAAATCTAAAATCTTTTCACGAAACCGCTGTGGGTCAGCTGGCACATACTGATTTCGAATCAAAAAGATTAAATAAAAACCATCGTGCAATAAATCGATCAGATTAATTACCTGCAGTTTTGCTTGGGACTGACTATTGTTATTTCCCCCAGTCCCGATTTGCCCATCATCAAATAAAGAAGGAGCACCTGTAGATTGTGACATTTTTCTCTCCTTTATCTTTAAGCGTTCATGACCGCAATCAGCTCAATACTGATATCTTGGAAGCCAGCTGGAACGTAAATACAAATCGTCTCTGAATCTAGCATGCGCTGATAGAGTTCATGATGTGGTTCGATTTCGAAATAACTCACGCCAGAACGTACCGGAATAGCCGTTGGAACTTGAATTAAGTGGTGTAATGGAATGGCCGGCAATGCTGCAACAACACGCTGCTCAACATCCAGCGTACTACCGATTTTAAATCGTAGAGGTACAATCTGAATCAACTCGTGAGTCTGCATTGCACTACTTGATACGGCTATATAAAGTCTTGTGTCACGAGTAATCTTATCTGTCTCAAGACTTCCCACCCAATATGAAGGTCGAATTTCTTTAAGTGCAATACTGATATAACGACTAGAAATAATGGTGTCTAATAAATCACGCAAAATGGTGTCGAGCTGGGTGAAGCTTTCTTGCAAATTGTGATGTTTATATGCAGGTAACTGATCGACTTCATAAGCTGTCGAAAAAGTTAATAATGAGCCTGCTAAACGCAATAATTCAAAAAACAATCGTTCTGGATGAATTTGCGGATATTGTAAGAAATGGTTCAGACCAGCATGTGCAGTATTTAAAGCATTGACCAACCAAAACGAAACGATATCACCTGAACGGAATTCAATTAATTTCTGTTCATTTTCTCGGTTGTTGGTTTGAATGGTTTTAATTTTTGCCTTAATAACGTTCAATGTTCTTTTTAAATTCGAAACCAATGTTTCAGATGCATCGACATGCAAAATAGGTGGAATAAATTTGCGGTCAATTTCAAAAGCACCTGAACTCTGACGTTTGATTTTACCTATTGGCAAATAGAGGAAACCATCCAAATTATGATCAGGATTGCTGTTTGCATCTAATAATTTAAACACAGCTCGACGGCGTAACAAGCTGATATCAGCTTCTGTCGCATTTGTGAAAAGATCATGAGTCTCCACAAGATGCGATTGATAACGTCCCTTCTGTGATTGGTTTTGATCGATTAAATTTTGTTTATTGGCTTGTAATAATGGTAATGCCAAATAAATGACCATCTCACCACGTAAATTAAGCTCATCAAGCAAAATTGGTTCAGGTAATAAGTCATAAGCCGGTGCTTGGTATATTTCACCGTCTTGCCAAATCATTTCTACCGACTCAAGCGCAAGAATATGCGTACTAAGCTGTGCTTCATCAAAACTGAGTTTTTGAACACCATATGAAAATGGTACAACAGCGCGAACGGTGTGATTTAAGCGTTGTTCATGATAAGTATCTTGAATTTGGAAATGTTGAGGTCTTAAAAATAAACCTTCGCCCCACAGGACTTTTTCAGCTTTAAACATATGTCTTTACCAATCTTTATTCATATTCATTTTTAGGCTGTACACCTAACATTTCCTGAACCATTTGTAATGGATTTTCATCTTTAATGACTTGTGCCAACCATTCATGTAATGGCATTTGACTCCATTTAATGGTCTTTTGAAGCATATAACTCACAGGGCTATGTGGCTCATTGGCCTGAAAATAATCGGCTATTTCTTGTAGCACTTTCATTGCTTGCTCACGGTTAGCCAAGTGAGTTTGTGCTTGGGGCTGAAACATAGGCTGCTCCGATACGATTTGTACAGGCACTTGATTTCCCATAGATGGAGTCATGATCACAGCGGCCTGTTCTTGGGTTTGGGCAAGCCCAGCACCAAAAGCCTCTGCTTTATAAATCTTGCGTAAAGTGCTGTGAATTGTTTCAAATGCAGAATCAATTGAAGCAAAACTTGGTGCATCCAATCCCATTAAATGATCAAGCGTCTGCTTTAAGACATTCCATTCAGTTAAAACTGAAGTAAATTCTTGATAATTTGAATATTGAAAGGTTTTAGACGTATTAAAGATCGCTTGATCAAATTGTTCCAATTCAGATGGGCCTGATTGGCTGTCGTAATCTTCAGTTTGCTTACGACGAATGTTCTCGTGATATAGAAAATTATCGTAATCAAGCAAATTGTAATAAGGCACTGTGTTAGTTAAAGAGACTTTCTTCAACAAACCAGGCAACTGATTAATTAAACCTTGTAATAAACCAATACGTTGGTCCAAATCATCATCTTCAATAATTGGATGAATATCCTGCCAGTACTGGTTCAGCATGGTATGGGTTAAGGTTAAACCCTTTACCATACCTTCAAAGCCGTGTAGATGATTCCAGGCTTCTATTAACCATGTTAATAGACGGATATCTTTGGTTTTTTCTGTGAGCAAAGTGCTTACGCTCTTTGCAACAAAATCCCAGTCTGCCTGTTTCCGCTCAGCAACCCAATCCCCCTGATCTAATAGTAGATCGTCCTCTGTTCTTGCTTTCTTTATTTCGTGAAATTCATTAGAAAATGAATAATCCTCTCCACAAAGTAAGCTGTCATTAATGGGTTTAAGCAGTTCAGAAATATCAATACTCATCTAATTTTGGCTCTATTAATTTTAAACTTCTGATTTCAACTTTTTACTAGTCCGTCTTTTAGCAGGCTTCGCCACTGGATCTAATAAATATTGGATTTCATCATCTTTCGCATCAATCATGATCACTTTCGGCAATTTTTGATCTGCTAGCGCTACCAAAATTTCAGTTGCCAAAGCAGGTAAAACTGTCGAATTTAAGATGTTATCGACATTACGGGCGCCACTATCCACTTCAGTACAACGGCTGAGTAGCAACTCAACCAAGTCATCTGAATATTGGACTTCTGTTCCATATTGTTTTTCAATTCGTGCGGTAATTTTGCCCAATTTATGTTTAATAATTCGAACCAATAAATCGTCATGCAACGGGAAATATGGCACAACTCTCATACGCCCTAAAAAGGCTGGTTTAAATTGTTTATATAAACTTGGTTTTAAGTGTTCGATTAATTCTTCTGCTGTAGGCCATTCTTCAACAGGCTGATTTAAACACGCCTGCATAATTGCACTTGAACCGGCATTTGAAGTTAATAAAATGGTCGTGTTTTTAAAATCAATAACGCGACCTTCACCATCTTCTAAAGTACCTTTATCAAATACTTGGTAGAACAGCTCTTGTACATCGCTATGTGCTTTTTCAATTTCGTCGAGTAGTACAACACTATAAGGATTACGGCGTACTGCTTCGGTTAACACACCACCTTGACCATAGCCCACATATCCTGGAGGTGCACCTTTAAGTGAAGATACCGTATGTGCTTCTTGATATTCAGACATATTGATCGTGATTAAATGCTGCTCACCGCCATATAGCTCATTTGCTAAGGTAATTGCGGTTTCAGTCTTACCCACCCCGCTAGGGCCAACTAAAAGGAATACACCTTGAGGTTTATTTGGATCTTCTAATTTAGCCTTTGATGTTTTAATACCCTGAACCAATTGTGTAAGTGCATAATCTTGGCCCATTACACGCTCGCCCAATTTATCTTCAAGCGTTAAAATTTGCTTAATTTCATCATTTACCATTTTCCCAACAGGAATACCGGTCCAATCAGAAATAATTTCATTAATAATTTGAGAATTTACGCGCTCAAAAACTAATGGCTGTTGACCTTGAAGACCAGCAAGGTCTTTGCGCATTAAATTAATCTGATCGTAGGCTTCAGACTCATTAGAATGGCTTTGCGCTTCTAATTCCTGAATTTTACGAACTAGCTCTAATTCTTTTTGCCATTGTTCTTGAGTCTCTTGAATCTCATTTTGTAAAGACTCTAAATGATTTTTCAGGTTCTCTAATCGTTCATGATGTATTGGAATCTGACGATGTTCATTTTCCAAAATCTGTTGCTCAAGCTTTAAATTATGTTCTTGTGCCTTCAATTGATCAAGTTTGACTGGCTGTGCATTTTGGGTCAACGCTACACGTGCTGCCGCAGTATCAAGAACACTTACTGCTTTATCCGGGAGTTGACGACCACTGATATAGCGATGAGAAGCATGTACAGCTGTGATAATTGCTTCATCATCAATTTGTAAATTAAAGTGCTTCTGCATTACTGGAATCATTGCACGAAGCATATCAACAGCAACTTCTTCGGTCGGCTCTTCAACCTTTACGACCTGAAAACGACGGCTTAAGGCAGCATCTTTTTCAAAATACTGTTTATATTCAGCCCATGTTGTTGCAGCAATCGTTCGTAGCTCACCACGTGCAAGAGCAGGTTTTAAAAGGTTAGCAGCATCGTTTTGCCCTGCTTGACCACCTGCACCAATAAGCGTATGTGCTTCATCAATAAATAAAATAATAGGATGAGCCGAAGCCTGAACTTCCTGAATCACTTGTTTTAAACGGTTTTCAAACTCACCTTTAACACTTGCACCTGCTTGTAAAAGGCCCATATCTAAAACATGCAAATGTACATTTTTTAAAGCTTCAGGCACTAAACCTTGAGCAATTTTTAAAGCTAGCCCTTCAACTACAGCTGTTTTACCTACACCTGGTTCGCCAGTTAAAATCGGATTGTTTTGGCGTCTACGCATTAAAATATCGAGCATTAAACGAATTTCAAATTCACGCCCAATAACAGGATCAATTCCACCATTCTTCGCTTTTTCAGTTAAATTAATCGTATATTGATCTAAAGCTGGTGTTTTTTGAGTTTTTACAGCTGGAGTAGCGACTTGTTCTAACTCATTTTCTTCTTGTGAAGAGGTTTTAGTTTCTTCTTGTTGTTCTACGCTCTTTTCACAAATCTCAAGAAACTTATGTTTCATCGAATCTATAGGTAAAAGATCAAATAAACTCGAAGCTCTTGTTGCGATTTGATATAAATCTGGTGCAGTTAATACTGCAACCAATAAGTGACCACTACGAATGACAGGGTTTTGTTCTGCTGAAGCCAGTAACCAAGCTTGCTCAAATAAACGCACAATTGATTTGGCAAAAATTGGAGTACGTGTATTCCCTTTTGGTAATTGAGAGATTGTCTCTTTTAAATCATCTGCCAAGGCATCAGCTGAGATTTTATATTTTTTTAATAAAATTTTTAAATCATTTTCTAAAGGCTGATTAAGTAGCTCTAAAAATAAATGTTCAATTTCAATTTCGTAGTTTTGCTGAAGAACACAAGCATTAGCTGATTTTTCTAAAGCAGTGCGCGCAACTGTAGAAAGTTTTGTAATTAAAATTTTTAAACTACTCATCATTACTCTCAATATTTTTAAATAATTTAATACTTAAAATCATAATGCCCGTATATTACCAAAATTTAGCTTTATCCGACAAATAACCTAGCATCATAATCATTAATATGATTTGTTCGATTTCTTATCTCTATATAAAAAATCTAATACCATTAAGAACATTTAATTAGTACATATATCTTTTCAAGTTAATAGTTTAAGTGAAAAGATATATCCTCTGCTATCCTTGATTAACCAAACTTTGTTTCGGTAATAATTTACAACCACAAGATAATGAATCATTTACTCTTGCTGCTGATTTTCCCATGACCTGCATATTTGGATCTCCAGAAACAATCGTAGAAACCGTTTTATGCGCCGGACAAGTTGCTTTATCACCTACACACGCAATTGCAATTCCATCTATTAAAAATGCACTATTACCAGAAATGACTTGCCCTCCACCTGTCGTTGGGCAACCAATCGTAATATAAGGGCTAGCCATATTCTTCTCCTTATGTTTATAAAACGGTAAACTCAATTCGACGGTTTTTCTTTCTTCCTTCTGGAGAGGTATTATCCGCTACAGGTTTAGAAGAACCCAATCCTTCTGCAGATAAATGATCAGCAGGAATGTTTTTACTCACCAAATAATTTTTAACTGCTAATGCACGGTCCTGACTGAGTTTCAAGTTTTTAGTCGCATCTCCAGAACTATCGGTATGTCCTACAATTTTGACTTTTTTACCGCCAACTTTATTTAAAGCAACTGCCATTTCATCAAGAATTTTTTGGCCAGCATCTGTGAGCACGGCACTACCAGATTCAAATTCAATAATTCGATTTTTCAAAGCATCATCAATGACTTTCTGCTCTGCCTGATTTACAGAAAGCTGTGAAAATAATTGATATGGTGGTTGTACTAAACCCTGAAATATCTGAATAGTTGGTTGTATTTCTGTAGGATTTAGCATTTTTCCAGTCAGTTCAAATCGCGTACCGTTAACGCTTAATTTACCCTGAGAAACTTTTTTAAGATCTGGTGTAATCACTCTTGTTACAGAATCACTCCAGCCATTTGGAGCTGCTACTGGTCGAACTTGTATTTTATCTACCACTTGGTCTGCACCATAAACAGACTGCATTTTCATTAAAATAGCCTGTTTACTCGCTTCATTTGGCACGACACCTTCAACAACAATTGGCTGTGCTAAAGCATAATTTGCAATCGCATAAATAAAACAGCCTTTTATTAATTGTGAAAGTTTAATTTGATATTTTTGATTCATTGTTATTCACCCAAAAAAGTCTGTCTAAATAGTTTTAAACCTTGATTTAAACTTAATTGGCGTTGGCATAAAGATTGTTCTAGCGTAGCTAAACCAGCATTTTGTTCCAAATAAGTATCAATCCATTGAGCTTCTATTAAAGAAACCCAATGTTTACTATCCATATTCTGAGTAAAAATATCGCTAAGAGCTAAAATATCCGCACCCTGAAAACCAAAGAATAATACTGGCTGCTCTCGATGTAACAATCCAATCAAGACTTCAGTATTATGTTGTTTTAAAAAACGACAAATGATACTGACCCAGAATGCTGCTATTTCATAACAATAAGCAGGATTATTAATCGGCAAAATCAGCACTTTATTTAAGCGACTGGTTCCATTTTGTAAAATTGGCTGCAGTAATAATCCTAGCCCAATCATACTTTGAGCTAATTCATAAATACTCAGCTTCATTAACTGAGCAAATGAGTGCATTGTATGGTTTTCATAAAAACCGATACATTCACGTTCAGATAAGACTTGAATTTGATTTGGTAAATGATTGAGCTTACCAAATAATAAGTCAGAATCTTTAATACCTCTTAAAGCACGATTATTTTGAAATAAATCGACTAAAACATGCTTATAACTATAAGGTGCATATAATAAATTTTCGTATGGTAAATCAATCTCAAGTAAATGACTGAGTACCATTGGAAAAGCTCGACCTGAACTGTCTTCGCTCGCCAGTAAATTTGCAGCTAAAAACATATTCTCTTGTGGATTTGCAATAAAGAAGTCCAATGGAGGCAACGTACCATATGCCTCTTTGAACGTAGTAGATTGCATTGCATACTCCAGTGCTTCTGTAATCCACTGGTCAAGCACCTGTATTAAGGCATATTGCCCCTTTGTTTTTAAGAAATCACCGCGCGCCGGACTTTTCCCGTAATACAGAGGAGTTGTTTTTAATGTATGCATTAGACCTCCTCCTTTAATGTTGAGGTTATTTTCCCTGTCATGGCTTAACTCCCGCAGCTGGTTGAGTTGCAGCAGGTTGTGTTAATGCAGCAACGGGATTTGCAGGTTTCGTAGGAGCAGCAGCCTGAGCTGGTGCTTGCTGCGCCGATACAACACGGGCAGCTTTATCAGCAGTAACTTTGTCAACCAATTGCATACCAGAGTAACCGCGACTTGAACCAATACTGCCTGAGTTACTACTAATAAGACGGAAGTTCATTTTCACAAACAATGATGGATCCGTCTTACTGCGCCAAAGCATTTCAAACCCACCGTTCTGCTCTTTACGCTGTGCACTATCAATTAAGCGGTTAATACCATATTCACCTGGTTCATCAAAAATCGTATGCGTTTGACCTTGTAAATCTACAGCTGTAATACGCGCACCAGGAATACTGCCTTGATTTGGCCAAATAAAGTTAACCCATTGCTGTACACCATTTTCATAAGTCATACGCTGACCATCAATATCAACGGTATATGAAAGCAATTGAGGGTTTTGGATTGGGTAGAACTGGAAGTTAGACTGATTGGTTGCCGGAGCCGCTGGTGCTTGACTATTTAATTCCCCAGTTGCCATACCATTTGTAGGTGCAACATAGCGTTGGAAATTCATCACAAATTGCGGATTTAAACTAATACCCAAATCTTTCCATGTTTTTGAAGTTAAGGTATAGCCACGACGAATAACAAATGGGTCTAAGCTCTCTTTAACAAAACGGGAAATGCTACCGTTTTCACCAAGAATTTGACCAATTTCACTGCTTGTTGCTTGTAAAGAAGCAGATGAGTTAAATGGATATTTCTTAGCAAGATTTGTAGTAAATGGCTGATACGCTTGCATAACCCAAAGTTTATTAATTTCATCTTGTGTAGGTGTAATTAAACTTTCAAAGGCTTGTGTAAGAGGACTTACCACTAATTTTTGTAAAAGTTGCTGATCAATTTCACTGAAACCAACCGCCATTTTTTCATCTACAATTTTTTGAGTCTGGTTAAATACCGATGTCTGCTCATTTAGGGTTTGCTTAACCAATGTCATTGCACTTGGTCCAACCTCACCCGCATTTTTAAGTTCATTAAACTTACTACGTACTAAAGCAAGATTCGTCATATATTCATCAAGTAAAGATTTACCTTGTTGATCATCACGCTTACGAACCAACTGATAGAACATTTGATATTCTTGAGAAATAGCACCTTGAGCATTAGCAACTGCTTGGTTAGCTAATTGTTTATCATCACGGTTTAAGACCTTACGTTTAAACCATGCAACAAATCCTTTTTGAGGTGCAGCTAACTCTGCCTGAACAACTGGATTATCCCAATTTGTTTCAATAGCTACACGTTCAATAAGCGTACGAATTGGCGAATTTTGTGGCTCACCTAATACATCAATGTTTTTGACTTGCTGAGCAAATTGATTTGCTTTTGCATAGTGAATACCACTTAAGAATTTTCTCCATTCCGCGATATATTCTTGCTTATAAAGTGCTGTGAGCTGCTTTCTAATTTGCTCTGGGCTACCCGAGAAAGTTAAGTCATCAGATTGACGGCTATTAAGCACCCAGTCCTTACTATCTGTAGGCTTATCTGCTGCCTCCTCGATAGCTTTTTCTACATAGTCATTCCAAGCTTTTTGAGTAAATACACCTGGTAAGGCATAGCTGCCCAATACAACATTTTTATTGGCCTCACCAACAATTTGACTTACTGTCAAAGCTGGGAAGCGAACAGCAGCACGCATTTTAATTTCGTTATAAACGCGATCACGTGCTGGCATACCTCTAATCACAGAGAGCAAGACTTGACGTGTCTGATCAACTAATTGAGAGTCAGCATCCAAAATCGGGAATTGCTTGTCATTTGCTAATGTCATTGCATACGATAAGATCTGTTCAGCTTCCTGAATCATATCTGCACGTGGCATTTGCCCTTTATTGGCATCCAGCCAAGAACGCCAGAAACGCGTTACCTGATCGCTTAAGTGACTTGCATCCATATATTGTGGATTACTCATCATCAAATATGCTTTCAATGCATTATAAGCATCTTGTGGATTGGTATCTGACGGCTCTAAATATTGCTGAGTTTGAGCAGTTTGCTTAATCTCAACATTAGTATGATTAGCTTTTAAAGTCGCTTCGTTATTTTTTACACGTTGCAAATACTGAGCAATATTTTGCTGAGTAGGTGTTAAAACAATTTGTTTAACGCCTTTTAAATATTCAGCTTTTAATTTTTCACGTAACTCATTGCCTTGATATAAACCAAAGCTAAATTTTAGAGGTCTATTTTCATCAAACTCGTCTAATTGTTGTAGACGTCTTTGCAAGATAAGCAAGGCTTCCAATTGAGTCGACAACTGCTGACTTGAACCCTTCTCTAACTGAACAACTTTATTTAAATCAGCTTGAACTTCAGAAATAAGCTGTTGGTTATTGCGATACGACCAAACCCATACTCCCAGAATAATTGAAACACCCGCTAAAGCACCTATAAATGCAATGTAGCGTTGACGTTTTCTGCCTGTATTAACATGCTGTTTAACTAAATCTTTATCTTTTAAAATGACTTCTGAAAATAGGCCTTTTAAGAAATAACCATGGTTAGGCGTTGTTTTTAATTGATCTCTTACTTCATTTTGAGCAATTTGAGAAAGCTGAAATTCTTGTGCAATTTGCTCAGTCATTGGACTTTCTATTACACCTTCTTGCAAGGCACTTGTGAAATAGAAACCACGGAAAACTGGCTGGAACTGGTAAGGATTGTCTTCAAACAATGTAGCAATAAAACTTTTGAGTGCAGGTTTTAATGTTTTAAATTCTAATGGGAAAGTCATCACACTCGGTGAGATATTTTGAGAGTGTCGACGGCTAAGGTGAGTTGAACTTACCCCTTTTAAACCGTCATACAGAATAGTGTAATGTTTCTCAAAAAGATCTACCGCATTATGAGAAGAATTCTGCTCATATGGCAGTGTTGCACCCCATGCCTGATTATATTCTTGTACTTCATAGAACTCGAAAAATTCGGTAAAACCCGCAATCAAATCCATTTTTGAAAAGACTAAATAAACAGGCACTACAACTTCTAAACGCTCGGTTAAATCCTGAATACGAGCACGTAAATTTTTAGCAAGTTTCAATGAGTGTTCAGGGCTTTGGCTCACCAGTTCAGCAATACTTACAATAAGAATTAAGCCATTTACCGGAGCTTTAGAACGGTTCTTCTTTAATATATTTAAAAAACCCAACCACTCTGAATGATCTTCACTATATACCGAATAACGACCAGCCGTATCTAATAAAATACCCTCTGTAGAAAAGAACCAGTCACAATTACGGGTACCACTTAAACCAGCCGAAACCATTTTTTGATGGGTTTCTTCAAAAGGGAACTTTAAACCAGAATTATAGATCGCGGAACTTTTACCAGCAGCTGGGTTACCAATAACCATATACCACGGCAATTCATATAGTGCTGCATTACCCTTCTTATCGCCTAACTTTGACTTACGAATCAATTGAATAGATTCTTTCATTTGTTGGCTGATAAGTTGCAGTTCTTCTTTATCTTTATTTTTACCGTACTCTGCTTGAGTATCTTTTTCAATCGCTTCAGCAAGCTCTTCACCTTGAACTGCATGCTTCTTGCGCTGAATTAGCCAATAAATTCCATAAACAATGAGCCCTAAAGCATATGCAGATGCTAAAGCCCAAAATATATGGCGAGGAATTGAAGTATAGGAAGACATCAATGCCACGAACAATGACAAGGCGATAATTGCTTTAGGATTCGTGATGTACTGCCACAAGTAGCCTAAAATTGTATGCATTCTATTCTCGTTCTAAGTTCAAAGTTTAAAGTTTAAATTAGCTATTCAACACCATCGCATCATCTTCTGAATTTTCAGTGACACTCTGCACAAAGGAATGTGCTGACACCGTATTTTCTCCAAAGACAAAAGGAACGATATGTTCAGGAAAATGCATACTGAGCATAAAGCCATAAATATCAACTAAATGCTGGGTATGCCCCAATGAAGATTTCACATAAATAAAGTGATGTGGTTCAACAGAAGTTTGTGTAAATTGCTGCTGCAAATGCTTCGCTGCTTTTATATCTGTCTGGTCTGAAAGAATAAGTACATATGGCTCTTCCCCTACGTACTGCGGTAATTCATTTAAGTTCAGCGTATTAAGAACTTTTGCTGTTTTTTCTTGACCCATCACAATTTTTAAATTTTTAGCAGGTTCAAGTTCTTCAATTTTTAAAGAGGGATCTGCAATAAGGCAGCTTGCCGCGAACTCCGCCGGAATATAGTCCTTAACCATCCAAGACTTTTCATCAATCAGGTCTTGATCTATTTCTGAATCAACAGCAAGCACGAGAAACACTTCATGCTCTTTCTTTTGAATACGTTTTAATAAATGAATAAATTCTTGATAAGCTACACGCTCTCCCAAAAAGTGATATTCGATATGAACTTTTT
The DNA here is from genome assembly GCF_039938935.1 of Acinetobacter sp. WA-87. Taxonomy (NCBI): domain Bacteria; kingdom Pseudomonadati; phylum Pseudomonadota; class Gammaproteobacteria; order Moraxellales; family Moraxellaceae; genus Acinetobacter; species Acinetobacter sp. WA-87. The sequence goes on from NZ_JBDUVF010000001.1 coordinate 791,194, forward strand.
GGGAAATAATGCCAACTTCAGTAAAGAATTCTAAAATCAAATCATTACTTTGCTCATCATTCCATATATGCAACAAATCCTCTGGAAGAAGAATATGTAAATTCAAACGATTTAAACGATGTACTTCAACTACAGGGGTTTCGATATCTTCATATTCAGAATTTGGATCAACCCATGCAGGATGCATGTGATATTCACGGATCTGATGAGATTCATAAAATAAAATTGAGCGCTTTAAATGTTCAGCCAAGCGATACAAATTCTCTATATTTTGTTCTAGTTGCTGTCTTATTAAAGACATAATACGAACTTGTCTTGGTGAAGCTGCGTATTGAAAATCCTCTTCACTCGACTCAGCTAAATCTTTAATTCGATAAGATAGAAGAGGCAATCCATAAGAATTTAACAACTGATCATCAAGTTCTGGGCTTTTGAAATCTTGTATTTCTTCAATAATCGTTTCATTCTCACCTAAAGCATGTATAGCGAAAGCAGAGTAAATATGAAAATCTAGCTGTTCTAAAGGCTGATCAGGTGTAGTCGTTTGTTTTTGGCTATCATCATCTTGACTTTGATTTTCAGCATTCTCTTTCTTTTCTTTATAGCTTTTATAAGCACTATAAATCAGCCAAGGCGATAAAATCGCCAGTGTAATGATTGCCGGTAACAAAAGAAAATAAAGGAAAAAATCTCCTTTATCAGGGTTATATTGAACATCACGCCAGTAGAAAATAATCAATCCACTAACAATTGTAAAAATAGCGATGAATGAGAGTAATATTTTTTTAATCATATTTGCTCTCCAATAAGGCTATAACATGTTTCATGGCTATGTGTACTAGGCTTGCGAGACATTAAAAAAGCACCTTGCCCTAAGCCACTTTCTTGGCTTTGAGTTAGGCGAACAGGTTGTATTTCCGACTCATCCAGTATCAGTCTTAAATCGATTGATAGAGTCGGACTGCACCATGTTTCTACAATTTTTTTGAGCTTTAAACTAAGCTCTTGATGAGGTAAAAACTTTAAATATTGCTGACGCTTAAGCGGACCAATCTGAATCTCAATTTTTCCATCAATTTGTTGAATCGTTTCTCCACAAAACGTATTTATACCAAGTAAGCTAGGCTGGCTTCCGCCCAAAGTTGTTAACTGATCACTTGCCAACTTAAATGATTCTTGTATGAACTCTTTAATTGTAATTTCATGCTTAAATATACAACTCAACATAGTCTTCAAAGCATGAACAGTATTATTTTGCCCCTGCATTAAGCCTGAAAATTCGGCAAAATATTCATCTAAATCTTGTTGTTGATGTTGTGATCTAACATAACCATTTAAAGCATGCAGAATATCTAAATAATCATTTTTATTTTCTATTTCATATCGCACAGGCAAGTGATAAGTAATACTTGACTCGACATACTGGCTCGTCAGCTTATGATTAAATAAACTAAAAAACTCTTTAGTTTCAGCGCGTTGCTGCCGTGGAGCCTGCTTAATTTTATTTGTATAGGTATAAGGTAATGCACCTTGTATACCAGTAAGACCAACGATCAAGTTTGTTAAATGAACACGCTCTTCTACTAATTCTAAACTTTCAATCTCAGTGGCCGGAAAGTTTAAGTTAAATGAGGTCTCAAACTTAAAATGATCAGTCCACGACGAAGAAGCATCATTAGCTGGGCTATGACGCAATAACCTTGTTGCTTGAATAAATTCAAAAGATTTAGGGCGTTGAAATAACTCAGCCGTTATAGAAGAGTCTTGCCACCAACGTTCTGACTGCATTGGTATAACTCCTGCTGAGATGAATAATCCTTAACCACCAAATCAACAAAACTATTAATTTGAACCTTTAAATTAAAAACACGACTTAATAGTTGACTAAAAATATATAAGCTATGCCCTCTAAACACTGATGAATCAATTTGTAATTCAGCTTTTACCCCTCTCACAAACATTGGAAATGGTTTGCCATCTACAAGTTTATGGGTAAGTGAAAATTCTAATTTTTTAATTGATTCAATAATTAAATAATTTTCTTTTGACTGAGGTAAGTTATATAAAGCCAACAGCTCTTTAACATGAGAAACAGCATCCCCTTTCATAAGCGCTAAGCTATTTAATGAAAGATGCGAAATCACACGCCATTGCTCACTTTGGCCTTGTTCAAACTTATAAGGCTTTGTTGGCCGCTTTAAGACAATGGCACGTCTCGCCAAGCTACTATCGTTTAAATTTAATACGTTATTAGACTGACCCAGCGCTTCATGAGGTAAGTCACGGTTTGAACATAATAATTTGGTGCTAATAAAATCTGAACGTGTTGAAAATGGATTTAGATTTTTAGAAATAATGGAATAGCCCATTTCAACAAAATTAGACTGTAACTTTTGATAATTCACTGAGTAAAAAAAGCGAGCTGTATCATTGTGATAATGACTCATCGCAAAAAAAGGTAAAACTGGAACATAGCTTTCTTCCTGATTTGTTTTTTCACGTACCATATTCATCTCAAGTATTGAATATACTTGATAAAATTCAGGATGGTGAGCGTCTGTAACGAGTGGATATTCGAGTTGCTTATGAACTATTTTTTGAGGTTCCGCATATTTTTCAAATAAGTTGATTACTGGGGTAGTAAACAATTTAAAGTTTGCAATATTTAATTCAGAATAGTTTCTAACAACGGCTTGATCGTTTAAATTTAATTTAAAATGAATTAATAGCTCAAATTCGGAGACTTGTTGAGGTACAGCCTTTAAGAAAGCTAAATCGAGTTTAAGATAGCTAAACTTTTCTGGGAAACAAAAATATTCCATCAACAAGCGATAAGCATGATGTGTATGTTGATCGAGAGGTAATAAACTTTCTTGTTCAGAAAAACCTATTAATTCGAATGGATTCTTACCCAATTCAACAATCGTTTGACCATGTTTAACCGCAAAACTGGTTCCTTTTTTAAAAATACTATCAAGTACTTGTAAAGGAAAATTGGAGATAGCATCTAAATAAATAGGAAGCTTCTCATAAATTAAGCATGCATGAGCACTATTAAAAATTTCAAATTTAAGGCTCAACGTCGCATTTTGGTTTAAGTGCATATGTGCACTAGGTGTAGTTTTAAAATCTAAACCACTTAAATGAATAGGTAGTAATTTAACATCTTGAGTTGTATTAAACTCACACTGTACCCCTTTAAAACTACGAGATTTCAAAACGGTATGGTCAGGTACAAGATGAGGCTCTGTAAGCTGTTTAATTTTATTAATATCTTCAAAGCTAACAACTGAACAAGCAGGAAAATGACGCAAGTATTGAGGAAACATTACCTCAAATAAAGAACGAGTAAAAACATCATAACTGTCTGTAAGTTTTTTATCGATTCTAGCGGCAATCAGCGAAAAAGCCTGTATCAGACGTTCAATATGCGGGTCATCAATTTGCTCTTGATTTAAAGATAAGCGCTGAGCAATTTTTGGATATTTTTGGGCAAATTCTCGAGATTGCTGACCAAATTCTTGTAATTGTTTTTCATAAAACGGTAAAAGCTCTTCTATCACAACACACCCACTACGCTTAAGTTCTCGCTGAAATTACATACTGCTGCGTTGTTGGTTTTAACAATGCATCAAATACAACAGGTTCATATAGAGGGTGAATATTTAGATAAGCCTGAATACTTAAACATAATGCGCCCATATTATGTCCATCTAACAACATCTCTACCCGTATTTGTCTTAGCCGAGGTTCATGAGCTGCTATTGATTGCTCAATGGATTGGCAAATTTTATCTCGGTCTAGAGGATTGGCAGTAGAGAGTCCTACAAAATCAATAATCCCGAACTGAAGTATCGATTTTTTTACAAGCGGATAGTCATCAACCACATGATCTAACTTTGCTACCCGACTATTGAGCAAGTCTTCTAAATCGTTTGCGACTGATTCTCTTAATTGCTGAATAGAAAGACCTTTTGCATAATCTTCACTTTCTGGAATTAAGCGATCAAATAAAGTTGAACGAAATCCGTATGGATAAAGCCGATCTAAGTTCATTCGAGTTCACAACAAAGCATATTTAGAGACAGCAGAGGCTAACTTTATGTCAGCCTCCACCAAATATTCACTTAAATAATTAAGCTGCGTAAGAAGCTGTATTATTAGAAAGTGACCATTTCTTAGTAACAGCACCTTTAGCAGTACCGTTAATATCTTGTTGGTTATAAGTCCACTCAACAGCAGCATATTTCAAGCCAAATGCTTCTGTAGGAACGCCTTCTTCGTTAACAGTTGGAGTCACGCTAGAAACTAGAACGTGTTTCAATTTGATTTGTAAGTACTTGATACGTTTATCGCCATTTGCACGATAAAAGTCGATTTGTACTTCATCAAATGTATAACCAGCTGAACATGCTTCCCATAATTTCGGGCTAGTAGCATCTAAGTCTTTCACGAAAACCATGTCAGAATGTTCAACACGTTCAGCAGTGTGGCCACCTACGCTACTTGAAGTAGCAGATTTAGGTTGACGAATGTTATGAGACCAAGAGTTAACTTCTAACCAACCTTTGTGCTCAGAATCACGAGATTCTCCATCAACTTTATATTTACCGCGAAACTCAACGTATATATCTTTCATTTAGAACTTTCCTATTTTTAATTTAAAGTTATTCTTTAGCTGACCTTGATTAATTTGAGGACTGAGGTAACTCAGTGACAAGTCGTAAAGAAACCGACAACTCATCCAGCTGGAAATGTGGTCGCAAGAAAACCACAGATTTGTAGTGACCTGGTTGAGCAGGATCTTCTACAACTTTTACAGACGCTTCACGTAATGGGTATTGAGCTTTTGCTTCTTGAGAAGCACCGTCATCAAGTAATACATACTGTGACAACCACTCGTTTAAAAATGCTTCTACATTACCAGCAGAAGCAAAACTACCCACTTTATCTCGCATCATTGCTTTTAAGTAATGTGCAATACGTGAAACAGCCATGATGTACTGAATTTGACTTGATAAAGCCGAGTTTGCATTGGCAGTATCGTTGTCATATTTTTTAGGTTTTTGAGTTGATTGCGCACCAAAGAAAGCTGCGTAATCTGTATTTTTACAATGTACTAACGGAATAAAACCTAGATCGCTTAGCTCTTTTTCACGGCGATCTGTGATTGCGATTTCAGTTGGACACTTAAATACGACTTCACCATCTTGTGTTTTAAATGTATGGACTGGCAAACCTTCGACCAAACCACCACCTTCAACACCACGAATAGCGGCACACCAACCATGCATATCAAATGCATTTGTTAAACGAGTACCAAAAGCATAAGCTGCGTTCATCCACAAATATTCATTGTGGTTTTCACCAGAAACATCTTCAATAAAATTAAAGCCTTCTGTCGCAGTACCTTCTTTTGGATGATATGGAAGACGACCTAAAACATGCGGCAACGTCAATGCAACATAACGTGAATCTTCACTATCACGGAATGAACGCCATTGTACATATTCAGCCGTTTCAAAGATTTTTGAAACATCTCTAGGACGATCAATATCTGTAAATGACTCAAGGCCTAAAATGCTTGGGCTAGCTGCTGAAACAAATGGCGCATGCGCTGCTGCTGCAACATGAGAAATTTGTTCAAGCAAATACATGTCAGATGGTGTACGGTCAAACTCAAAATCACCAATTAATGCTGAGTATGGTGCACCACCAAAAGAGCCGTACTCTTCTTCATAAATTTTCTTAAATAAAGTGCTTTGATCAAAATCTGTAGCACCCTGAAAATCTTTTACCAACTCTTTCTTTGTCGTATTTAACATACGAATTTTAATGAGCGGATTTGAAGGAGTTTCTTGGCAGAAGTAATAAAGACCACGCCATGTTGACTCAATTTTTTGAAATTGTTCATTGTGCATAATCTGACTTAACTGACTTGAAATCAGTGCATCAATTTCTGCAATACGCTTATCAATTGATAAAGTCATATTTTCAGAAACAGTAATGGTTCCAGCCATTACTTCTTTAGCAAGTTCACCAATTAGACTTTTAGCACGCGTATGCTCTTCGTCATTTCGTGCAATACGACTTTGCTCAACAATCGAATCTAAAAGATTAACTTCTTCATTTTCAACAAGTGGCATCGCTGCTGATTGAGTATTATTCATGATCAGCCTCCGCACTTAATTTACGAATTTGATCAGTATTTTTAAGAACTTCATCAAGCAAATCTTCTAAACGTTCACTGTTAGAAATTTTGTTTCTTAAATCAGTTAAACGTTCACGCGCTTCAACGAGTTTCTTTAATGGATCAACTTGTTGAACAACATTTTCTGGACGAAAATCTTCCATTGACTTAAATGTTAAATCAACGGCCATTCGCCCACCCTCTTCAGTTAGCGTATTATCTACCTGAAAAGCAGCTCTTGGAGACAACGATTCCATTACTTCATCAATATTGTCTAAATCTACATTAATAAATTTTTTATCTTTTAACTTTGTACGTTCAAGCTCAGATGCCGCAGAAAAATCACCCATCACACCTACAACAAACGGGAGTTCTTTCGCTTCTCTCGCATCACCGATTTCAACATCATAAGTAAGTTGAACACGAGGAGGTCGAATTCGTTGAAGCTTCTTTTGTACGCTTTCTCTTTTAGCCATAAGGTTCTATCCCAGATTATTTAGTTAAAGGGTCAAAAGGTGAACTTTTTGATTTAGTAACACTTGCAACAGGTGCGGTTTTTGGTTTTACAGTAGATGTTTTTGCGGGAGTTACTGTATGTTTATTTGTCACTCTAGAAGTAGAAACTCGATTACGCACTACTTTTTGTTTTCTATAACTTCTTTTTTCATTATCAGCCGAACTACCTTCTGAGCTAGCTTTAAAACTTGACGGATCAGGTGCTGGCATTGCCGTATGAATATTTTCAATTAACTGCTTTGCTGGAGGATATGTAACGTCATTTGTTAAATAACGCATTTCCTGACTACGCATTTGTTGCAAAGAAGTGTTTGCAATACTTACACCAGACAAAAACAAGACATCTGTTATTAATGAACCGCGTATATTTTGACTTTGCAATTGACTTGCTAAATTCAATGCTTTAACTGGTTGATTAGTCTGATAAAACCGCATAGCCGCTTTAGCTAATAAATCATTTTTTTGAGTTGTATTATCACTATCACAAACTTGTTTAAAAATATTCAATAGCTCAGGATCATTTTGACCTTCTACTAATGGATTCTTCTTAATACAACTTCTTTTAAGTTTTACAGGCTCTTGTTCTGCTGCTTGAGCATATGATAGACCGATAATGTTTCCAGTCAAAAAAAGTATCAAAATACTTCGTTTCAACACAACTTTCATTCCTCTGTTTTCTTATTTATTCAAGGTTTTATTGAAAATTTAATATCTTTAAAACATTAAAAAATCTTTCAAAAAACCTTCTATTCAAAAAATTTAGACGCAGTTTATCATATAAACAAACAAATTTTATATAAAAAACATATCAACTTAAACTAAAAGTAAATAGTTAAGATGCTTATAAAATATAGCTTAATAAAGTTATTCTAACAAAAAAATAATATTGTTTATTTTTGTAAATAAAAATAAACAATTGATATTTATCATTTTTATAAAAAAATAAAATTGTTTAAAATTTATTTAATTATTAATTTCTTATTGCATATGAAACATTTTCTTAAGAATATTTAATCATAAATGATATTAAAGTTAATTCTGTTTGGCTAGTAACAAATCAGCTCTATTCATAAAAAACCACTCGGTACATAAAGGTACAAAATTTGTCAATACTAATCTGTCTAATTTATTTTAAAATAAACTCATAATCAACATAAGCCATTATCACATAAAAGAATTTTCTGATGCATTTTTTATCATCGATGTCAAAATTGAGATCGAAAAATTTATTCTAACTAAAGATAAATTTTGCACTTTATATAGTCTAAAAATTTTAATTTATAAAGTTAATCTATATTTGTAAAAACTTAATTTACTCTGGATTTTCCAATCCTAATCAACTTATTTTTAGTCAAAATATGCTTGGTAAATGATACTGAATCTTAAGCATAGTCGCATTATGAGATTTATTTTTAAATAAGCATTAATATATTTTAAAAATCTCAAAATAAACTCTTGAATGCTTCTCATACTTTTAAGTCTATTCAACCTTCATTTCGTTCAGACTCTTTTACTGATTATTAAGTCAGCGTTGCGCTGCTTTATTTAAAGCATCTTTTTAGTCGAATGCCTCACAACTTTTAGATACCACGTCAGTACAAGCACAACCTAGTGGTACACGAAATAGCTTTTAAGTATTTCTCCATTTCGATGGAAAACATTTTATAAAAAAAAGACAGAATTGTCTATTTATTTAAAATAACTTATCTTCAGCAACTTACATATTTTAGTTTACTTAAACGAAAGATGAGCCACCAAAAAGTCTATCAAGGCACGTGTTTTGGCAGGCAAACTAGAGGTGTGAGGATAAAGTAATTGAATATTTTGTAGTGGTAATGAGAACTCGGGCAATAACCGAATTAAGCGATTTTGTTGAATATCCTCATCAACTAACCATGCAGGACAAATTGCCACACCTAAAGATGAAAGAGCCATTTGATGAATAGCTGTTACCGAATTTGATTCATACTGACTTCGAATAAAAGGTAATGCATATTGCTCCCCTAAACTGTTTTGCAAAATATATTGTGAATCTTGCCAATTTAATAAGGTGTGTCCAATCCAAGGGACATCTGCCAAATTGGATATATTTTCTACAGGATGGTTTTGTATAAATTGAGGAGTAGCTACAAGATAAATGGGATATTCCCCAATTTTCCGAGTTTTTAGAGATGAGTTTTTTAAATTTCCTAAGCGAACAACCAGATCTAATTTTTCAGTGACTAAATCATCAAGAGATGAATTAAACGAATACTGTAAGCGTAAATCTGGGTAAAGCCGACAAAACTCAGGCAGTAAAGGCAAAATGAAACGTTGGCCAAATTCATTAGTAGACGAAAACCGTAAAGTGCCTGTAATGCTTGTACCCAAGTGTTGGCTTCGTTCAAATGCTTCATCAATCTGAAGTTGGATTTGTTTAAAATCCTCATAAAAATGCTGGCCAATTTCAGTTAATGCAATATTACGGGTGTTGCGAATTAATAGGCTTGTATTTAGCTGCTTTTCTAATTGTTTTATATCAATACTCACCATTGATCGGCTTAAGCCTAAAATTTCAGCAGCCTTAGTAAAAGAGCCGGAATCAACGACTTGTAAAAAACTGGTAATTTGTTTGAGGTTTTTTTGCACAATTAAGCCAATTGTTTAAAATTATCAAACAATGATTTTACTTCGCTTGCATCGACAATAAAAGAGCTGGATCTTACCCTGCCTGCACGGAGGTAGGTATGTCTTATCGATATAAAATAGCAACAGTGTTTTTACTTGGGTTCTTTATTGATTGCATCAACATTTTTATGTCTGCAATTGCATTGCCTAATATTGCATCATCATTTTCAGTTAGCCAATCCATGGTCGCTTGGGTAACAAATGCTTATATTCTCGGCCTCATTTTAATTATGCCCATGAGTTTATGGTTAGCCACCAAACTGGGGAACCAAAAGTTATTATGTTATTCAATGTTGTTATTCTCGATAAGCATCTGCTTTATTGGCTTTAGCGAATCGATTTATAGTTTAATTTTTTGGCGATTTATTCAAGGTGTAGCAGGAGGTTTATTAATTCCAGTCGGGCAAGCTCTCGTATATGCATTCTTCCCGAACCAAGAACGCCAACGCATTTCTACATTAATTATGGCAATTGCTCTGATTGCGCCAGCTTTTTCACCTGCCATTGGTGGCGTAATTATTGATTCATTGAATTGGAGATGGGTATTCTTATCTAACCTTCCTTTTTCTTTACTGGCGGCAGCTCTGGCATGGTTATGGATTAAAAAAACAGAGAATGTATCGAGTGAAAAACCAGACATAAAAGGCTTAGGTTTTTTTAATATAAGCCTGTTATGTTTGTTACTCTCCTTTTCATTCTATAGTGATTACCACAACGCCTCATTCGCTCTAACGAGTTTTCTACTTTCGGCCGGAATGCTTATTTTTTATATTCGACATGCGAAGAAAATTTCCCGTCCTGTTCTTAATCTTGAGTTATTAAAAAATAAAAATTTACGTCATGCATTTATTGTCTATTATGCCGTTCCGGGTATTTTTACAGGCGTAAATTTACTCAATATTTTTAATTTACAGCTTAACTTTGGCTTTAATGCAAAACAAACTGGTTTATTGATGTTGCTCTATGCAACTGGGGCACTCGTAGCCATGATTAGTGGCGGTCTGCTCTATCAACGGTTAGGAAAAAAGTCTCTTCTTATTATTGGAATAACCCTACATAGCCTTGGCATATTTCTTTTGTTTTGTATTTCAAACACTAGTCCTTTGAGCTTTTTAGTGATTGCTTATTTATTGATGGGTATGGGTGGGGGCTTAAGTGCCAATATTGCCCAAATTAGCTCATTAATTGATTTTTCAGGCCAAGATTTATTACAAGGAAGTGTGCTCTGGAATATTAATCGACAGGTTTCATTTAGTATCGGTACTGTCGTTCTCATTTCGATATATAACTTGATGTCTGGCTCAAGCGATCTGGTTCGCTATCAACATACTTTTTTAATTGCAGCTTTACTCTGCTTACTTTCACTCATTCCCATTTTAAAGGAGAAAACCCATGTCCAAACAAATGGATCAAGCCATTCAAAGTGTCATTGACCTACATGTTTTAATAGAAAATGTATTTACAGGAAATAATACAGAGCAAAATCTGAACCCGCTTTTAGATAGCTTTGATCAAAATTTTAAGATGGTTACGGTTCAAGGCCAGAGTATTGGTTTAGCAGAAGTTAAAAGCTTATTTAGTCAAAATATTGGAAAGAAACCTTCATTAAAAATTGACATTATTAAGAGTACAGCTTTATACGAATTTGAAAATTATTGTTGGGTGCAATATCAGGAACATCAGCAAACTGATGAAACCGAAACATTACGCACTTCGACGGCCTGCATTAAAGTAGAAGGCGAAAAATGTTATTGGGTTTATTTGCATGAAACTTTAATTCCCTCATCTTCTTAACTCATCTAAAGCACCTTAAAGATGGCACCTATTTTGCTTAACAATATTACGTTTTATGAAAATCGTAATACTGATCAAAATGGGGAGCTCTCGATATGGGTTATGTTGCAAAGGAATTTACGCGAAAGAACAGGCTGATTCTCAGTATTTGTTCTTTCGTGATTCCAATATGTCTTTGGTGCGCAATCAGTTACTTACCTTTTGTTTGGCATCCTCAAGTACAAATCACGAATTCGGGAAGTGTTGCTTACTTACAAGTAGGAAGTCGCGTTGATAAAAATGTGTTCTATCTCGAAGCACAAAATGCAGTTAATCGAAATTCTGCACCACCACAAGGTATTTTGGTCAATCCGATTTATTTACCCGCTCCCCATGAGGTCGCTAAGGCTTTGGTCACTGCCTTTACCACACCACCTGAACAACCTGATTCGCCGTGGTTTCACCAAAGTTTATGGCACAGCATTAAACTGGTATTTTCAGCGTTTTTTATTTCTTCCCTGATTGGGATTCCACTGGGTATTTTGTGCGGTTTTTCTAAGCGTATATCCCTGTTAACAGAACCGTTTGTCGAATTTTTCCGTTACTTACCCGCTCCCGCCTTTGGTGCACTTGCAGTAGCAATTTTAGGGATTAATGATGCACCTAAAATTGCCATTATTGTGATTGGTACTCTCTTTCAGCAAATTCTAATTATTGCCAATACCACCCGAATGGTTGATCGGAGCTTAATTGAAGCTGGTTATACACTTGGTACCAATAAGCTCAAAAGTTTATTTCATGTAGTGATTCCTGCGGCCTTACCTGATATTTACCGTGACTTACGTGTGTTACTCGGCTGGGCTTGGACCTACTTAATTGTTTCAGAGTTGATTGGTACAACCTCGGGTATTACGTGGTTTATTACTCAACAGGCTCGCTATCAAAACTTTGACAACGTCTATGCGGCTATTTTGATTATTGGAGTGATTGGTCTGGTTTGTGATTGGGTATTAATGAAGTTAGGTGAGCGGATGTTCACTTGGAAAGTGGGAGCGAAATAATGAACGATTCAACATTTAACGCACATGAATACTTTCAAAAAATTTATGAACGTCCTGTGATTTTAGAAGCCAAACAACTGAGCCAAGTCTTTAAGCATGGTCACAGCGAACGCACTGTTTTAAATAAGCTTGATTTAAAAATTCATAAAAGAGAATTTATTTGTGTGATCGGTCCTTCTGGCTGCGGTAAGTCAACACTGAGCCGTGTTATTGCGGGTTTAGACCCGTACCATAGTGGAGAAGTTTTGGTAGACGGCGAATGCTTTACGGGCCCATGTCCTGAACGCGGCATGGTGTTTCAGGGCTATACCCTTTTTCCGTGGAAAACTGTAAAAGAAAACGTGATGTTTGGTCCGCAAATGCGCGGCGCTAGTCAAATGACAGCCGAAGCTCAAGCACGTGAATGGATTAATATTATTGGTTTAGAAAAATATGAAAATCAGTATCCACACCAACTTTCTGGTGGTATGAAACAGCGTGTTGCGATAGCTAGAGCTTTGGTTAATCAACCTAAAATTTTACTCATGGATGAACCTTTTGGTGCACTAGACCCTCACACCCGTCAAAAAATGCAAAAGCACTTAATGGATTTATGGCAAAACATTGATATCACCATTATTTTTGTGACCCATGACATGGATGAAGCGATTTTACTGGCAGACCGAATTGTGGCACTCAAAGCCAATCCTGGTGAAATTAAAGAAATTATTGAAGTTAATTTGCCGCGTCCACGCTCACTCGACTTAATGAGCACACCTGAGTTTAAACAGCTCCGTTCACGGGTAGATTATCTGGTACACGCCGAAGAAGATGAGCTTGACCCTGCTTTACAAGACTTACCAAAAATACCGCGTATGACTCAGGTCAGTACAGAAAAATAAGTCAGACATAAAAAAGCCCAAGTTCATCTTGGGCTTTTTTTATTTATGGGGTTTATTTGAGTTGTTCTATGAGTGTTGGATAAATCAGCCCATCTACATTTTGTTCAGTTTTATAAATACCGTTTTCGACGTTAAATTTATTAACGTGATAGGTCGAGCCATAAATCGAGTCAAAGCCTTGAGATTTAGCAAATACTTTTTTATTGGCATTGATATCTAATAAATGCGTACCGCTGACCATCAACTCATATTGCTTTGGATCAACCCCTGAACGGTTTGCCATAATTTTAACCGCATCGGCATGGGTTGCACGGTCATTAATATATTTAACTGTTTTGTCCCATACCTGAATGACTTTTTTCCATTCTTCTTGATGAGCAGTTAAATGGCTCATGTTGACAGTCAAAGTGTCATAAATTAAACCCGGCTTGTCTTTAGAGGTATAGATAATTTTAGAACCTGCCACTGCTTTTAATGCCTGACCTGCAACAGGTTGCCAAACAGCGATTGCAGAAATATCGGGGCTATTAAACACTTGAGGTAATTGATTCGTCGCTGAATTTACCAGCTTTACCTCATTCGCTTTAATGTTATGGTCGGTCAAAGCTGTTGCTAGCAAAAGATGATCAACCAAACCTTTTTCGACGCCGATCGATTTTCCTTTTAAGTCTTGAATGGTGTTAATGCCCTCTTTTGCAATAATGACATCATTGCCCGCAGAATAATCTGTTGCCATGATCATCATGCCTTGCGTACCGCCAGAAGCTGTTACCAAGTTATCGCCATTGGTGACCAACACAGCATCGAGCTGATTTGCTGAAAAGGCCGAAAGCGAAGCCGAATAATCAAACCACTTAAACTCAACATTTAACCCTGCTTCTTTTAACCAACCTTTTTCAATGGCTACTTGCCAGGCCACCCAGCCCGGCCAATCACTATAGCCAATGGTAATTGGTTTTGTATTTGTGGCTGCCTGAGCATCTTGTTTAGCCTCGGGCACTTTAGCAGTATTGTCACACCCACCCAATACAACTGCCGATAAAATAGATACGGATAACAACGCTTTTTTAATCATATAGAAACTTCCCCAACATTTTTATTAACAACACTTTGAGCGGTTTGATTGAGTGACTGTATATAAGCTCGCCAGCCTCCAAAATGGCTAATATCGGTTGCATCTTGAATGGCATACGCTTCGCAAATAAAGCCTTTGACCCATGTACCATCTTTTAATTTCAGGTTCCCAATACCAAGTGGTGCAGGTACTTCAGCCACAATGGCTCCAAAATTTGCTAAGGGAACATCCCACACTTCAACTTCAATTGAAGTACCTGCTGCATCGCATTGCAGCCCCGGCTTTGGTGGCGTGGTATTTTTTAAGGCAAAAAGTTTATAAGTGTCTGCTGTCTGGGTTTTCTTAAGCAAAGTGGCCTTGCGACTAGTCAGCTGAAAATTAAGCGGCATACCTGTTAAGTGTGCTCCCACAACAGCTAGCTGCACTGAATGATTCGACTGGATGTTTATACTTTTTTGATAATGTTGAGTTGATTTACCTAAACTCAGCGATGTTTCGGCTTGCCAGAGCTGTGCAAAATTGGCGAGTGCCTGATCGTACCAAGCTGGTGCAATAAAGGTTACTCCGCTTGGTAGACCATCCTCACGAAGTACATTAGGTAAAGCCAAAGCCGAAAGATCGGCAAAATTGACAAAGTTGGTATAGGCCCCCATTTGCGCATTTTTAGTCAATGGGTCGGCTTCAATTTCGGCAATGGTGTAAATGGTTGGTGCTGTCGGAACCATCAATGCACCAAAAGGTTGTAATGCCAAATTAATTTTTCTAGCCAGTACGGCACGGTTATATTCGGCTTGAAGCGCATCTGTTGCCTTGAATTTATCTGCTTGCGCAATAATTTGAGCAATAACTGGATGAGCATTTTCACGTGTTGTCATGCGTTCAACGGCGACTGTTCTTTCTGCCACCCAAGCATCGTTATACAGTGCGACAGCAAGCTCATTAAACGCGCTGAAATCAATACTCTCAACTTCATAGCCTAGTTTTTTTACGCGCTCAATTGCAACTAAAAAGGCTTTTTCAGATTCAAGATCGCCATAAAACTCAAGCTGAGTTGGAATAGCAATTTTTTGTTTAGAAAATTGAGTTGGTACATTGGCTGGATGTGCTCGTGAATATTCATCTGTTTCATCATAGCCCTGCATTAAATTGGCAACGGTCCACGCATCATCAATATGCAGCGCAAAAATAGAAATGACATCAATAGTCCGACATGCAGGAATTAAACCTGTGGTAGAAAACCAGCCCTTTGTTGGTTTTAGGCCCACAATATTGTTATGGCCCGCAGGTACACGCCCTGACCCCGCCGTATCAGTTCCCAAACTAAAAGGCACAATACCGTTGGCGACCACCACTGACGAACCAGAACTTGAACCACCACTAATATATTCAGGGTTAAAGCTATTTTTTACTGCGCCATAGGGCGAGCGAACACCAACCAGTCCAGTTGCAAACTGATCGAGGTTAGTTTTACCAACCACAATTGCTCCTGCTTTTTTTAGCTTGGCTACTACAGCAGCGTCTTGGTTCGCTAAATATTGAATCTCTTTACAGGCAGCAGTGGTACGAAAGCCAGCAACATCAATATTGTCTTTAACTGCAAATGGCACCCCGTATAGGGGTAAGTCTGCAATACTCTGGTCTTTTAAAACATCAATTTGTACCTGCATCTGCTCGTTCGAGGCTATTTCAATCCATGCATGATCATCATTTTTAATTTCTGCAACATAACCAATTAGATCTGCAAGATGGATTTGCCCGTTTTGATATGCTGTTTTCCAGTCTTGGATAGTCCATAATTTTTTCAACACGCTACTCCTCATTTAGTCATTTTGCTGTATAGGCGGCATGACGGCATCCATCAGTTCTAAATGCCCTTTAATCACCCCTTTCAGCACAATAAATTGCTGGCTAATTTGTCTGAGTTCAGAACTCGCACCCTGCATTAACATGACTTGCAATATCTTTTGTTGGTCGAGCTGGATATGAAGTGAACTAATCACTTGTGCTAAAAACTGTTGTTGTAAATCGACCAATTGATTACGCAAGGTCATTTGGCTAGCGTCATAAAGCAGCGTTAATGTGCCCACCATGACTTCATTGGCCTGCGCCTGCTCTGCAATCAGGTGTTTATTAATCATGTCGACAATCGCTTGCGAGCGACTTTCATAGTTCTGCTCGACAATTTTTTGATCGAGTGCATTGAGTGTCGATTCAGGTACAGTAATACTGATTCGAGCCAACTTTTGTTTTGCCACAGTCTTATCCTTTTGTTTTAGGCGGCTGATTGTTTTGCTTGATATATACGCCTGCACGTACGCTGAGCAATTCGACTAAAAAGGCTTTTAAAGTTGGCTTTGGTTGAACCACAGGTTTTACATCGTTCATATCTCACCTCTAGTTTGGTATTACCAAATTCAGTTTTTGTATTACTGATAAGAGATGCAGAAAATGTGCCAGTTTTTAAGGTAGGTTTTGATGGATTTGAGCGGTATTTATGAGTGATTTTTGGGCAAAAAAGAAGCCCCATGCACAAGGATGGGGCTATCTCTTTTAATCCTTAGTTATGTTTCAATAAATCATTCTGATTAAAAAGGAAACCATCTTTAGGTGCCTCTATCTTTATATTATTTATTAGAGTTTTAAAATCATTAATTGCTTTATTTGTATCGTTACCTTCTCCCTCATATGTCACTAAGACAACTCCAGCATTAGTACCTGATGAAGCACTGATAAGAAAACGTTTATTAAAGTTGGTTGTAAAAACATTAGCTTGATAATTCATACCACTACTCAATGGAATATTAATATCTTCATTAACCAATCTTACCCCTTCCATTTTTACTAGTCCTTGTTTCGGAATTTGTAAAGAAGCAACCAGATATTGCATACCTTCTTCTATACCTTTGGGATAATATATTGAAATTATAATTGCCTGTTTACTCTCCTGTTTTATTGCAACAAGTTCTCCATTTTGACCTTTGCTAATATCCCACTGATCTTTTAAATTAACTACAATATTTTTATATTTTACTTCTTGAGCGTAAGCCGGAGTAAGTAGATGAAAAAAAATAAGTGATAGTAATAATATTCTCTTCATAATAATTTCCTTTTTTTATTCGTGAAGAATAATATTAAATATCACTAAAATAGTCTAATCTATTCAATAATTTAATGTTTTTAATCTTATGACTGATTAATCATCGTATGCGCCCATAGCGATAAAGACTCTAATACAGGCTTAAAAGACTGGCCTAATTCAGTCATTTCATAAACCACCTTAATCGGTGCTTTTTCACCATAAACGGTTCGAGAGATTAAGCCACTTTGCTCTAATTGTTTAAGTTGAAGGCTTAAGGTCATTTCTGTGATGGTGGGCATTAATTGATTGATTTCATTAAAACGTTTTGGCCCATCTTTTAGATAATACAAAATGACGCCTTTCCATTTTCCACCCACCAAATCCATAGCCATACTGATATGACATGGATACGTTTTTCCATTCATGCTGATTTCACATTTATTTTCAGTATTTGCCATTTTTAACGCCACCTATCAACTTTGATAGTTATTGTACACCCATACTATAAAAATTATAGTGACTATGATTTTTATAGCTACAAGGCATTATTATGGCTTTACTTATTTTGGCCCATCCCTACTACGCTCAATCAATTGCAAATAAAACGATAGTGAATGAACTTATAAAAACCTATCCGGACCTTGAAGTCCGAGATATTTTCCAGCTTTATCCGGACTATAAAATTGACGTCAGCGCTGAACAAGAAGCGTTGTTACGCCACGACACGATCATTCTGCAATATCCAATGTTCTGGTTTAATATGCCGGCAATTTTGAAGTTATGGTTTGATGAAGTTTTTACTTATCAGTTTGCTTATGGCTCTCAAGGCGACAAATTAAAAGATAAAAAAGTCATTATTAGTATGACAGTCGGGCAAAAAGAAGCTGACATGGTGAACGACCGAGAAAACTTAATTGATAGCTTTTTAAAAGCGGTTCAATATTCAATTCAATATACGCAAATGCAATTAAGCAGTTCATTCTTGCTTTATGAAGTTTCTCCGTTATCAGGTCATTCAGAGTCTGAAATTAAGTTAAAAGCGGTTGAGCATGGTCATAAAGTATTAAAGCATTTGACCGAAGCATAAGAAAAAGAGAGCATCAATATCGATGCTCTCTTTTTAATTTAGGCCACAGGTGCCAAAGTAAATAGCACTTGTCCTGTTTTTACGGTTTGACCTTTTTCAATGGTAATGGTTTCTACCTTCATGCGTTCAGGCGCAATAATTGGAATTTCAATTTTCATTGCCTCAATTACCGCAAGGGTTGCACCTTCTTCAACAATATCTCCCGATGCACATTCGATTTTCCAGATTGACCCTGGCATGTGCGATTCGACTGCACAACCGCCTTCAGGGATCACTACGGTTTCGCCTTCATCAACAGCATCTAGACTTTCAGAGATGTATTCCTGTAAGCCCGCTTCGTGCCAACGGCGGCGTTCAGCCTCAAAGTTAGCTTGTTGCATGTCTTTAAAGGCTTGAATGCTATCTTGATGTGTTTTTAAAAACTCGTTGTATTCTTTTAAGTTGAGCACGCCATCTTCAATGCGAAGTTGTAGACGGCCTGCCTTAAAGTCTTCGCGCATTTGCAGAAGTTCTGTTTCAGAGACTTCATAAAACTTAACTTGGTCAAAAAAACGCAGTAGCCACGGTTTACCATCTTCGAAGTCGGCATTTTTACGGTAGCGGCTCCACATTTGGGTGGTACGGCCAACAAACTGGTAGCCACCCGGCCCTTCCATACCGTACACACACATATAGGCACCGCCGATACCCACGGCATTTTCAGGTGTCCAAGTTCGCGCAGGGTTATATTTAGTAGTGACTAACCGTTGGCGTGGGTCGAGTGGTGTCGCAACTGGCGCGCCCAAATACACATCGCCTAAACCCATCACTAAATAATTCGCACTGTAAACCACATCTTTAACTGCTTGCTTTGAAGCTAAACCATTAATACGGCGAATAAACTCGACGTTATCTGGACACCACGGCGCATCTGGACGAACAATTTGTGTGTAGCGTTCGGTGGCAAGCTGAGTTTGCGAATCTTCCCAAGCCAAAGGCAAATAGACAGTGCGTGAAGGCACCTGCATATTTTGAATATCGGGTAACTCGGCTTCTGCTTGCTGAAGTTTCTGTAAAAGCTCTAGTTGATCGAGCTGGATTGAATCAAAATGAATTTGTAGTGAACGAATGCCCGGTGTTAAGTCGATAATGCCCTGAAGGTTTTGATCTTGGACCCATTGCATGAGCGCATGAATACGGAAACGTAAATTTAAATCAAGTACTAACTCACCATATTCCACCAACAAATAGCTATTTCCTGCTGGTCGATAGGTCACGTTTGGTAAATCAGTTTCACCTTCTAAAGTGGCTAAAACGGCATCTTTTAAAGTGTCGGGTTCTGCTTGAATGGCTGGGTTAAAATCGATCTGAGTTGTATCGGTCGCAGTTAAGCTTTGATGATATTTTTGATCGAGTGTTTTTGCTTGTGCGTAACTCACAGGTACAAATTTGACCTTATCGCCCGCTTTTAGCTGCCCAATTTTCCAAAGCTCGGAATGAATCACTACCGCAGGGCAAACAAAACCACCTAAGCTCGGACCATCTGGACCCAAAATAATTGGCATATCGCCCGTAAAATCAATTGCCCCAATCGCATAAGCGTTGTCGTGAATATTGGATGGATGTAAGCCTGCCTCACCACCGTCTTCACGTGCCCACTCAGGTTTTGGCCCAATTAAACGAATGCCTGTACGGCTTGAGTTATAGTGAATTTCAAACTCATTGGCAAAGAAGATATCAATATCTTGTTTGGTGAAAAAATCTGGCGCGCCATGTGGCCCATACATGACTGCAATTTCCCAATTTTGAGTAAAGCTTGGAATTTGTGCTTGAGCTAAAGCTGTGGTCGATTGAGCGGAATATTCAGTAATCGGCAGCATATCACCAATTAATAAATTACGGCCTGCATGCCCACCAAACTGTCCTAAAGTGAAAGTTGCCTGTGACCCTAAATAGTCAGGAACATCGAAACCACCTTTCACGCCAATATAGCTACGGCAACCTGAACGGATAAGTCCACATTTTAAAACTTGGCCTTTTTTCACATTGATGGTTTGCCACATCGGCACAAGTTCACCATCAAGTTTTGACGGCATATCACCGCCCGTAATGACAATTTGGCTGTCGCAGTGAAACTTTAGAGTTGGCCCTTGCAAGGTACATTCAAGCCCTGCAGTATTTGGCTCATTGGCTAAAAGCTGGTTTGCCACCGTTAAACTGAGTGGATCGATAGCACCAGATGGCGGCACCCCGACATCCCAATAACCTAATCGACCTGTTACATCTTGAATGGCAGTTTGAATACCAGCCTGCAACACCTCAATTTTTTGAGTTTTCCATTCAAAGGTATTTAAAAATCGAGTGGTTTGAGTACCTAAAGCAAACACATCGCAAGCAATAATATTTTGTAAATATTCCAGATTGGTTTCGATACCAGCGACTTGCGTGTTGGCAAGACTAGCGCTCATTGCCTGTATGGCTTGGTCCCGTGTTGCAGCAGTCACAATGATTTTGGCAATCATTGGGTCATAAAAAGACGACACCGTTGACCCTGTTTCTACCCATGTTTCGACTCGTGCTTGCGGGTCAAATTTAACATGGGTGAGTAAGCCCGCACTTGGTTGGAACTGTTTAATTGGGTCTTCGGCATAAAGACGTACCTGAATGGAATGTCCTATTGGCTCTAACTTTTCAGTCGGTGCTGACCAGTCACCGCTTGCTAAGGTAACCATCCACTCGACCAAGTCGACACCAAACACTTGCTCAGTCACGCCGTGTTCAACCTGCAAACGCGTGTTAACCTCTAAGAAATAAAATTCTTGGGTTTCGGTGTCCATGACAAACTCAACCGTGCCTGCCGAGCGATAGTTCACCGATTGCATGAGTTGAATCGCAATTTTTTGCAGGTAGTCACGTTGCTGCTCATTTAAATGTGGCGCAGGTGTTTCTTCAATCACCTTCTGATTACGGCGTTGCACCGAACAATCACGCTCACCCAAGGCTAAAACTTGTCCTTGCCCATCACCAAAAATTTGTACTTCGATATGGCGCGCGTGTTGTACAAATTTCTCTAAATACAAACCCGCATCTTTAAAATTGACCTGTGCCAAATAAGACACGGTTTGATAGGCATCTTTTAACTCGGTTTCGTTCCAAACCAGACGCATACCAATACCACCACCGCCCGCGGTACTTTTCAGCATGACTGGATAGCCAATACGGGCCGCTTCGGTTAAAGCCTCAGCTTCATCGGCAAGTAGTGAACTGCCCGGAAGTAAAGGTACATTGCTTTTAATAGCAAGTTCACGTGCAGTATGTTTTAAACCAAAGTCGAGCATTTGGCTTGAAGTAGGCCCAATAAAAGCAATGCCTTGGCTTTCACACAAATCACAAAACTCGGCATTTTCAGATAAAAAACCATAACCGGGGTGAATGGCTTCAGCTCCCGACTGTTTTGCTACCTCAAGGATTTTTTCAATATTTAAATAACTTTGATTGGCAGGTGCAGGCCCAATGAGGAAAGCCTCATCGGCCAAAGTCACGTGTAAAGAATCACGGTCGGCCTCAGAATAAACCGCAACCGAAGCGATCCCGAGTTTTTTAAGGGTGCGAATGACGCGACAGGCAATTGCACCGCGGTTAGCAATCAGAACTTTTTTGAACATGCTTACACCCCTTCCGCTTCACGGACAACCAGTTGAATTTTGGTTGGGTTATAGGCATTACATGGGTTATTGAGCTGCGGACAATTTGAAATTAAAACAATCAAATCCATTTCCGCCCGAACTTCGACATATTTACCCGGTCCTGAAATTCCATCATCAAATTTAAGCTGACCGTCTGGCGTAACAGGCACATTCATAAAAAAGTTAATGTTTGGGCCAATATGACGAACATTTAGCCCATGCTTTTTTGCAATCGGGTGTTTTGCCAAGGCATACATAAAGTTGTTACGGCAACTATGCATAGGGTACGTTTCATGTGCATAGCGAACCGTATTACTCTCACATGAACAAGCACCGCCAATGGTGTCATGGCGCCCGCAGTTATCATCATGAATAACCGCAATTGTTCGGCCAAAGTTGCTATAGAGCTTAGTACCTTTTTCTAAATAGATTTGTTGGTTGATAGCCAGAGTGTCCATTGCGCTATAACGCTCAGTTGGATTTTCGGCACTCATAAATAAAGTATCGACCGCTTGGTTTCCCTCAAGGTCAATAATTCGGAAATATTGGCCCTTTTTAACCTCACACATCCACGCTTCACCCGCAGGACAAACTTCATTTAAAACTGCTTTTTCAAATGATTGTAAAACTGTCATGATGCTTCTCCTGATTTAAATATTGCTAAGTGCGTAGTAGCGGGCTGTGTTTTGGAACGCACGCTGATTTTGCGAACATGCATCACGACAAATATCGCTGTCTGTTAGAGAATTGGCTTTAAATAAACTGAGTTGAATATCGGCAGGTTGATAGTTTGGGCTGGTGTCTAAACCATGCGGTGCAGCAGATAAAAATAGCAAGCAGTCCATTTCAAAGCGCAGTTCAATGCTTTGATTGGTGTTGTCAGAACTGACATAAGACAAAGCGCCGTTTTCATCTGGCACAACTTTAGAAAATAGGTTAACCGCGGCACTCAGGTCTTGGCTGGCAAGCCCGTATTTACACATTTCAATGAGTAAACTGTCTAAGCCATTTTGGTACATATCATTGCGGGCATCTTGAAATGTGCGATTGCCGAATTGCTTTTCAATTTGCTCAGGTCGGCTTGGGCCACAAAGCGCGTCATTCCAACCATGGTCATCATGAACAATGGAAGCCATGACACGGCCAAGGTCTGAGTACAATACGTTGGAAGCTTTTAAATAGGCGGTGTGTTGCCCTTTTAAACTGTCAGGCATGTTAAAACGTTCAAGCACATCGGCAGCATTTACACAAAACAAAGAAACATTTGCCTGAGCGCCAAGCGATGTAAATCTAAGAATGGTTCCTTTTTGAATACGGCCTGACCAGTGATGTCCTCCGGGTAAAAGTTCGGTCCAAATCGCCTGATTGTTATGATAACTTGCAGTGTTCATAGCTACTCCTGTCGGATAGTTTTAGACTTCCTCCCGGGCTTTTATCCCTCCGTGTAGTTCGCTAGGAACCGTGAACTCTCGGTCCAGTCATACGTAAAGTATCGGAACCCTAGATCACTTTTAATTAGTTATGACTATGCAAAGGACATGCCAGCTTAGTATTACGGTTTTGGTTAAAAGTAATACTAATTTTGGGCAATTTGAGTGCGATTTAAAACACAAGATAAAAATCTGCACTCAAAATTGTGCATTTAAAAGTAACTGAACAAAAATTCCACACTATTAAAAAGCGTGCTAATATTCAAATTGTGACAATTACTCATGTCAAATTTACTTTAGAGGGAACAAGATGTTAAAAACTCAAAAAATCAACATCGTACAAGAATTTGATGCACCTATAGACAAGGTTTTTGCAGCCTTGAGTGAACATGAAAACCTAAGCAAACTTTTTGCTCCTGCTAAAGTCACTCGTATTAGTAATGGCAAGGATGCACGTAACGGTGTTGGCTCTGCCCGCAAGATGTCTATTCCGTTTACACCTTCATTTGTTGAAACAAATTTAGTCTATAAAGAAAATGAACTGATTGAGTATGCGATCACAAGCGGCATTAGCCCAATTAAGGCACATCGCGGTGTGATGCAATTTACTGACTTGGGAAATAACCGAACTCGTTTGAATTACACGATTAGCTTTAAAGGCCGCGTTCCTTTTATTGGCCCGATTATTAAAGCGGCCTTAGAAAATGGCGTGAGCCGTGGTCTTAAAAAACTTAAGTTTTAACCCACCCTATCAAATAAAAGCCCTATTACGGGCTTTTATTTTTTTAAATATTTCTACGAAAGTATTGCTATAAAATATTCGAATTGCTTGTCTCTTTCATCTACATCGGTATGACTGAGCCTTTGAATAATAGTTCCTTCAATTATATGTAAAAATAATTTGGCATCATGAAATGAGGCTTCCCTATTAAGTACTCTGAGATGGCTATAGATTTCATTGGTCAGCCATGTTCTATATTTAATGGCGACTTGGTAAGCGTTTGAATAATTATTTTTAGTTTCAAAAATGGCTTTAAATAGCAGGTAATACCGCCCTTCCAAGTCGGTATGCAAGTCATAAAGTATTTTGAGTTTTTCCTTTACACTTGTATTGTGGTCGCACTCGACCATTGCAATGACTTTCTCTTGTAGCCGTTCTTTTTGCACGAGTAGGCAAATTTCGATAAACCGCGCTTTGGACTGAAAATAATGATAGAAAGTCATTTTTGTAATTTCAGATTCTCTCACAATTCTGTCGACGCCCACTAAATGAAATCCGTGGTGGTGAAATAAATCAATCGCCTTATTAATAACTTTTAAAGCACGTGTAGAAAATACTAAAGGTGGCATAGTTTTTACCGTTATAAATTCTTGTTGTTTCTAAAAGAGAAAAAAGCCTGTGCCCTTTTTGGGAGAAAAAAAGGCACAGCAAAGCCATAAAGACTGTGCTTGGCACATCTCAAGTTTTGTTGTTGCTAAGTTTTAAGTAAAAATGACTTTAAGCCTGAAAACCCTAAAGACAATCAAGCTGTTTAAAGATGATTTAAGTGGTGTCGTTATAGCTTTTGGCATCGAGAGCCAAGAAATAATGAATGTGCAAAGCCAACTCCTTCTATTGGGAGTTCTGCCAGACATTAAAATTATGGTGGCAGAACGGAAGCGGGTTGACAGACTGGTAGGACTCCAGCACACACGAATGTGTCCCTCTCCCGTCCTACCGCTACGGGAGGGAACGAGAAGTACACATAGAAGTATCCCTCAGAAAGGAATAAATCTGATGCGGTCCTAAGTGGTCTGTCAAAACCACCTGGCAATGTAGGCCAGTCTGGAAAGGATATTATCCAAGTTACGTGCAGTCAAGCTTATAAAATGACATTTGCTTTAAAATAAATCATTAAAAAGTAAGGTTAAATAATTTAATTTTATTATTAAATTAGGGTTTATAAAATCAAAGAAATTTATATAGATATATAAATTTTGATGCGTCAAAATGAATGCTTATTTTAAATCCATTTATAAAAAACTGTAGATGAGTCTAAATATAAGAGGACATTGAATGAAGAACTTTCTCACCAAGAAAATGTATACAACTAGAGCTTTATTTTTTGCTGTAGGCGTTATGGCTTTAAATGTTTCCCCTATTGTTATTTCTACTACTCATGCAGCGACAGAACAAAAAATGGATAATTTATCGACTAAGCTTTCATCAATTTTTGCAGATAAACCCGTAGAACCTGCTTTATTTAGTCCTCAATTTTTAGGACAAGTTTCCACAACACAAATTCAAAAAATCGTTGATGATTTAAAAGCCTCTTTAGGCACTCTTAAAAGTATTAATATTTCTAATGGTTCAGGAACGATTGATTTCGAGAAAGGCGAATTACCTGTTTCAATTAGCTTAGATGAGCAAGGGCAAATTAGTACCCTTTGGTTTAGCGCGCCTCATTTTAAGACCGTAAGCCTAGACGAAATGGTTAAAGGTCTACATGAAAACGCAATCGGTAAAACTTCTCTTTTAGTTGTTGTAGATAACAAACCTGTGATTGTTGAAAATGACAAAACCCCAATGGCTGTTGGTTCAACTTTTAAGTTACTCGTTTTAAAAGCGTATGAAGATGCGATAAAAAAAGGTGAATTAAAAAGAGAAACTATAGTCTCTTTAAAAGGAAAAAATCGCTCATTGCCAACTGGAGTTTTACAAAACTTGCCTGATGGCACACCTGTAAATCTGGAACTTCTTGCGCAGTTAATGATCCAAATTAGTGATAACACTGCAACCGATAGTCTTATAGATGTATTAAAAAAGCCTCGTATAGAAGCGTTGTCACCTAGAAATTCTCCTTTACTAACGACACGAGAGCTATTTCAACTGATTGACCCAAGCAACGAAAAGCTAAAAAATAAGTTTAAAACAGGTACAAAGTCGGCTCGTCTAGAAGCACTCTCTGATTTAGACAAACTGCCACTACCAAGTGTGAGTAGCATTGGAAAATCGGCTACTTGGCAAGATGCTGAATGGTACATGTCAGCCAATGAGATTTGTCCTCTGCTTGAAAGTGTTCAAGATGCCCCTGCTCTGAACAGCTCTTTAAACCCACTTTTTAAAAATTTAAATTGGCAAAAAATTGGGTTTAAAGGTGGTTCTGAATACGGTGTGATTAACTTTTCAGTGATTGGAAAAACTCAAAAGGGCCATAAAGTTTGTGCAGTATTTACCGCAAATGGAAATGAGCCGCAGCCTGAATCAAAACTAGCCATATTATTTACAGGCATACTTCAAGCCGTTGATTCTATGAATCGTTAACTATAAAAGCCCATCATGAGTAGAAGGCTTTTAGCAATTCCTTATGATAGGCTGATTTGGAGTTATTCAGAGAATAATCGTAAAAGTATTTTAATTAAACTGAACAATAGGTAGAAAATCGATATAAGTATTAATCTATTTATAAAAGATGCTAAAAATGAAAAAAGTACTTTTGTTTGACCTGGATCAAACCATTCTTAATCGCAATGAATCGCTTATAAAGTTTCTAAATTGGCAAGTAAACTTCTTTAAATTAGTACCACAAGAATTAAAAGAGTCTTTTATTAAAAGCTTCATCAAGTTAGATAACAATGGAAGTGTTTGGAAAGATATTGTTTATGATCAATTAATTAAAGACTTTAATATCAAAGGATATGATACGTCGGAATTACTGCTGTCTTATATTAGTAACTTTAATAAGTTCTCTACGGCTTTTGAAAATGCTCAAGAAACTATCCAGAATCTTCATACTCAAGGATACACATTGGGCTTAGTATCAAATGGAAAAACACCATTTCAAGAACATAATTTTTATGCTTTAGGAATAACAGATTATTTTTCAACTATCGTGATTTCTGAAGCCATAGGTTTAAGAAAACCCGACCCAGCAATTTATCTATATGCTTGCACTCAATTGGGCTGTAACCCATCCGATTGTATTTTTATTGGAGACAATCCCAAAGCAGATATAGAAGGCGCCAAAAAAGTGGGTATGCAAACTATATTTTTTCACCCAACTCTTACTCTTGAACACCCTCTTTCTGATGCAAGTATTCATCATTACGATGAACTTGAAGAAACAATTAAGAGATTAGTTACTAATCCCCTTTATTAAGCCAATCAATATTATAAAAAGCTTAATTTAAATAATTAGCTAAGTATTTAGTTATTTTTAAATTTTATAGTTATGATCGAAAAACCAAACTTAAAAATTACAGATAGTACTTATAGGAAGAGTAATGGAAATTTCATTAAGACTTGCTAACACTGCCGATCTCAAAGCTATAAACGAACGATATGCTGAGGTTGACTTTGTTCCATCACATGAAGATGAACTTATTGTACTCGCCTCTATTGGTAACAAAATTGTTGGGCAAGGTAGAGTTGTGTCTATTGATTCGAATAGCGGCGAACTCGGTGGAATTTACGTCTTTCCTGATAATGAAGGGTTAGGCATCGCCCGTAAAGTGGTCGATTTCTTAATTAAAAACTCAGATTTTTCTGTGCTTTATTGTCTACCTTTTGCAGAACTAGAAGGTTTTTACAGCTCGATGGGTTTTGCTCCAGTAAAAGACATGGTTCAAGTACCACAGGCTGTAATTAAAAAACATGAGTGGTGTAATAGTAATTACGACAAACCTGTTTTGCTTTTAGAAAGAAGTAAATGATGTAAAAACTCATAAAAAACCGCCCCAGAAGGCGGTCATTGAGTATAAAACAGTAGGCATTGCCCACCCTGTTTAAGACATTGAGCACAACTTAGAAATCAGAATGAAATCTCAACGTTTGAGGCGATCAATTTGTTCATTGATAAGACGTTGTGCAAGCCCAAGGTAGCCCCCTGACTCAACGTCCCAACTCTGTAACTGTCCATCAATGTTCATACGAGCAAGGCCATAAGCCAATGCACGAGTAGATAACAAGGCATCTTCAGCCGAAATACCGACGAGCTCTCCACTCGATACAGCATCATTCAACAGTTGTCGCATCTGGCGACGAATCTTGTCGTTGGATGCCCGAAGCCCACTTCCCTCGAAATCGATGACGGCGCGCGTGGAAATCACTTGAAAGTGATGCGGATTTTCAAAGGCCCAAATCAAGAACGCCTGTCCTAATGCACGGTATTGCTCTAAAGGTGAAAGACTCGCTGCTTGTGTGAGTGCCTGATCGATTTGCATGGTGAGACGAACCATAGCCTCTTCTGCGACCGCATTCAGTAGTGCAGTTCTCGATGGAAAATGGCGAAACGGTGCACCTGGTGAAACACCCGCCCGTTTGGCTGCCTCTCGCACAGAAACGGCTTCAATCCCACCCTCTTTTAAAAGAACTAGCGTCGCATCAATAAGTGCGGCTTTCAGTGCGCCGTGGTGATAACCCCGTTGTGTGTCTGCCATGAATTTCATCACT
The DNA here is from genome assembly GCF_039938935.1 of Acinetobacter sp. WA-87. NCBI lineage: Bacteria > Pseudomonadati > Pseudomonadota > Gammaproteobacteria > Moraxellales > Moraxellaceae > Acinetobacter > Acinetobacter sp. WA-87. The sequence goes on from NZ_JBDUVF010000001.1 coordinate 820,049, forward strand.
TGTAAATTTACGATAGTTTAACTTTGACAGTACTTTGAGATCAATGTAATCTGTGCTTACATTAATCTCAGAGTGCTTCGTTATGAACACAAAGTTACTGGTCACAGGAATATTGGGGGTATTGCTTTTGGGATCGCAAGCCTATGCGAACGAGACCAGTGTTGGCGTATCACCAGTGCAGCAAAAGGATAATGCTCCCCATTTGATTATTGACTCTCCAACAGATCATCAGGTCATTAAAGGGGTGGTCATTATCCGCTGGCATGCGCAGAATATTCGAATATTGTCTGTTTATGGCGATGCGGCGCTCGCGGTTAAACCAAAACTCGGTCACCTGCATGTTTCGCTTGATCACAATTCTTGGCATTGGGTACAAGCGTCTGAAGAGCCAATCGTCCTTCAGGGACTGGCTCCCGGTGAGCATACGGTTTCCATTGATTTGGCTGATGCGACACATCAAGTGTTAGATCATCAGACATTGACGTTTGTCACCACAAACATAGACTCTAGAAATACGCATTCCCATTGATCAGTGATGGTGTAAAACCCATAAAAAAAACCGCCCCAGAAGGCGGTCGCTGAGTATAAACCAGCAGGTATATAGAAGTATGGTGGACGAATACTTCTATATTCTTTTATGAAGGAGTTTTCTCGGTTTTCAGAAAATCTTTCGATTTAAAATAATTAATAATCATATCTGCATGTTCTTCTTTTTGAGGAGCAGCTGTCACAGGAAATGATTCTTTCGTCATTTTAAATCCGTGCGGGATGAGCTGTGAAATTGGTGGAAATTTGGGTTTCCCACCTTCTGTAATCCGCTCAATAAAACTTGCTAACCAGAGTAAATACTCTCCTTCATTTTCAAACTTAGGCATAACACTTAAATCGACTTTGACTTTACATTCACTAAGAGGCTTGGTGAGCTGTTCATCAAAATCAATGTAATTGAACTTAAGTTTAAACTCAGTCCCTTTAATGGCCTTACGTATCTGACTGATTAAACAATTCAGATTTTGTGTAAGGTCATTGGTGAATAAGTCGTCTTTTTTAATATTCTTATAAACCTTTTCAGCCACGGCTAAATACTTTGGCATTTTTTACCCTCCTCAATCTCAATTGTTATAAAGTTTTGATCTTAAAATGTTTTATGGTTCTGATTATGGCGAAACAAATGTAAAGGAGTGAAACATTATTATAGTCAAACGTAAGAAGTTAAAGCGTTATGTAAATCGCACTAAACAATCACATAAAAAAAGTATGGTTTTGATAACTCATCCGCAATTTTTCTAAATTATTAAGATGTTTTGAAATATTTATTTTCAATTAAAATTTACCATTTGGTAAAATTAATACGGTCGCATTTGCTGATCTCGTCTTACCAACCCTAAAACTGATCTACGAACTCTAATTTCTTCTTCAGAAAATGGTAAATGTTCTTTTAACTCATCTATAGAAAGAGAATTATTTTCTATTAAAAAACAGTCTTGTTCGGTCGTCCAATGTGAAGCCACCGATTCAGTTTGCTTGTAGTAACGTTTCATATACCTGAGTAACTTTATGACCATAAAAAGCTTAAGCATACAGCAAGCTTTTTATAAGTTTTGGGCAGAAAGAAGAATAGGAATACTACCGAAATACGCTACAATAAAAAAGCCAAACATTGCAGTAAAGCCCTGTTTGGCACTTCTAAAATGAGTTTAATCTAACTCTAGCTGTTGTCTTAGTTTAAGAATATCGACTAGCCCTTTATCTCTTTTTTGATATAAATCGACATCTTTATAATGTGTTAAAAGCTCTTTCGTTTGTTCTTCTAACAACTCTGTCGTTTCTTCTGAGTGTTGGAAAGCCTGCATATCATTCCACCATTCGGTCATAGGTGGCCCGAGGTGGTGAATTGCCTCTTTAAAGCCCTTCTGGTTCGCAAGCTCCATATTTATATAGGGACCAAATAATGCCCATCTCAACCCTGGCCCACTGGTAATTGCGATATCAACATCTTCGGCTAAACACACTCCTTCTTTAACCAAGGAAAATGCTTCTCGCCATAAGGCCGCTTGCAAGCGGTTCGCAACATGCCCTTTTACTTCTTTATTTAAAATAATCGGGTGTTTGCCTAGTCTTTGATAAAACTCGGAAGCGCGCTTTAAAAACTGTGGGGCTGTTAAATTTCCACCTACAATTTCAACCAAAGGTAATAGATGAGGTGGGTTAAATGGATGACCTAAAAGTATACGCTCGGGATGAGCTGCCTCTTTTTGAAAGTCTGAAACTTTTAGGCCGGAAGAACTTGAGGCAATCAGTGTCTTTTCAGGACAATATGACGTGATGTCTTGATATAACTTTTGCTTTACATCTAAACGCTCCGGCGCATTTTCTTGAATAAAATCGACATCGGCTACGGCATCTTTTAAGTTGTTGTGAAGTTCTAGATTTGAAAGAACATCTTGTAAAGAATGGCTAGGCTGCGTTTGCAAATCTAAATCTTGTAAATCTTTTAAATTTGCTTGTATTCTCTTTTTAAATAATTTTTCATCTATGGGATAAGGATCATATACCTTTACTTTAAAGCCTTTATATAAAAATAATGCTGTCCAACTTGCGCCAATGACACCGACACCAACCACACCGATTGTTTTAATTTCTTCCATACTTTCCTCACAAACCTATTACTTTTAAAAACTGTCCTTATTTCCTTACACGACCATAAAAATAGTCGACTTCTCATCTTGTCTTGGTTACTTAAAGCCATTTTATAATAGGCAAGCTGAACCCAAAGTTCATATCATTATTGTACTTTTCTTGCATTATATTCATTTTTTAACAACTAAAGATTGCAGCCCTAGAAGCGCTAAACGTGTATGATTGGCAGGGTTTTGAGCGATTTAAATTTCATATGACAAATACATTTTCTGACCACAAGCAAGTTGAAGTGGTGTCTACTTTTGCTGAACTTGTAAATACACATTTTCAGGGAGATAAGAATGCTATTTGTTGGCACAGAAATTTGCTTGGCGACTTTAAAGAAATTGTGGCTAAGCTTGAGTTAAAAGAAAATATTACCGAAATTTCTACTGAAGACCTGTTAGCAGTTAAGCTTTCAGAACAAGGTGATTTGGCTCGAGACATTATTTTAAAAGACATGCAGCTTTTAACTGATATGGGTGCATCGCCTGTACTTAATTTACTTAAACATTATGAACGTGATGAAGAGCTAGATTTTATTTCAACAGATGTCTATTCATTTCATGTTGATCGTTCCCCTATAGAAACTGATACTTTTTTATGTACCTATCACGGCGCGGCCAGCGATATTGTGCCTAATGATCAGGTTGAACAAAAAGTTTTAATTCCAGAAATTAGAGAAAAACTCAAAGCATTACACAACGGCCCAGAAACGGAATTTGAAAGCTTTTTAGCAGAGTATTTTTTTGATTTACATTACCAGCCTAAAGCCCATGCACAACCTATAAATTTGGGTACAGGACACTTGTGGCGTTTGGCGGTAGATCATCCCACTCAAAAGGTTTTACCGTGTGTGCATAGAGCACCAGTTGAAAATGATGGTGAATATCGGTTGCTGTTAATTTGTTAGCTTATGCGTATAAGATTAAGATAAAACCACCAATAAAAAAGCCTACCCACTATTGGATAAGCTTTCGTGAAGCATTCGGAATGGAATATTAAGTTTATGCCAGTTTTTTTGTCTCCATAAAATCGACATAAGCAATTTGGGCATCCCAAAATTCATTCCATAAAGCGCAGTACTCCATACACAGCTTGGTAAGACTTTCATAATCATCTTTGGTTATGCCTTGAGCCAATGCAAACCACAAGTCATCTTCATGATCATCATCTGCTGCTTCTGATGTCTCGTCAGTCGATACACCATGTACATGGTAATAGCCACCACCCTCAACCTCAATTCCAACAGCCTTAGTCGCCTCACGTAGCGGAGGACTAAAAAGAATGACTTCTTCTTCTGCAACCGCAAGCAATGCAACAACTTTAATATAACTATCGTATGAAGATTCTAAAAACGTTCTTACCTGATCTGCGATTTTTGAAGGATGGTATGATCTTCGATCCTGTTCATTTAGACCATAATCATTAAGTAAATCTTCATAAAGTGGATAATGTGCATATTCAGGATTACCCAAATAATAATTATCTTGGTCTGTTCCAGGTCGAAAACCAAATTCATCTAGTATATTTAAACTTAATAAAACACGTGGGAACATTTTAGCTCCAGAGTGTAATTTCGGTTCTAATTGTTTAGTCTGAAATTGAGCCATTAATAAAGCATCCGTAAATACTTGTACAATAGCGTGACGATATTCCAAATGAATTTTTGTTAAGGTAAATTTATCAAGCTGTCCGTTATTTAAAATTTCAATTGCTGGATGTGTACATACTGGTAATTTAGCGATTTTTTCTCTTAATTGTTTGAGAAATGCTAGATTTTCTTCCCACTGTTGTGAAGGAATACTATTCTTCATCCCCAGTAAAGCTTTTTGTCTTGGATTATTAAAATCTTCAAATTTTTTTGACATAATCATTCTCAATAACAAATTAATTCTTATAGTTAGGTTTTGAGTTCTCCATTATTTTAATTGCGCATTCATTTGCTACTCAATAAAATTGTATACTCATCCCTAAACAATTCGATATTAGGTTTATTATTTACACAAATCAATCCATGTTTTAATAAATTTTTTTAATAAATTAATTAACAATTGATAGCAAAAAATATTGTCATTTTTATTATTTCATCTGTTGTATTACGACAATCTTTTCAATATGATTGAAATTAACTTTTATAAGAGACCACTTTAAAAAGAAACGGAATTCAAAAGTTTACAATGGGGAAATTGATGTCAAAAAGAGACACTATTATAACAACAGCTATAGCCCTTTTTAATCAGAAAAGCTATAACGGCATTGGAATTGACAAAATTATTGCTGAATCTAATGTAGCAAAAATGACATTCTACAAGTATTTTCCGTCCAAGGAAAATTTAATAGAATCATGCCTTTACAAGAGAAATTCCGACATTCAGGCAGCTATATTAGAAAGAATCAATACTAAAGATTTGCCTTTAGTTCAGCTCAGGAGCTTATTTGATTGGTATATTGACTGGATTTATACCGACGATTTTAATGGCTGCTTATTTAAAAAGGCGACCATGGAAGTTGTACAAGTTTATCCTTCAGTAAAAAATCCTATTAACGACTATCGTAAATGGATCTATACGCTTGTTTTTTCGATATTAATTAAAGTTTATGTTGAGGATCCTGAAGCATTAACTACACTATTTCTGAATATTCTTGATGGCATTATTATTGATGGCACAATTGATAAAGGTTTAGTTAATCGGGAAAAAACATGGTCTTATATTATTAAAATAATTGAGCTTGAAAAAACAGAAGCACGCATCGCTAGTTAAATTATATAAAAGAGATTTTTACATCAATTAAAAGATCTGTTTTAAAATTTCAGTTAACATCAAATTTATTAAAGCCTTATATTTACTCAATGTAATATAAGGTTTTATATACCTCTTATATTATTCTCATACGATTAAGCGATTTTTTAAGTTTCAGGATGAGAAATCCTTGAGCTAACAGGTTCAATTTAAAATTGTTCTTCAAACTATCCTTTCTCTTCATCAAAAAGTCTTAGTACAAATCATTCAGACAACACTTGATTAGAGTTTGGTGGGGCTAAGATGAAATTATTCTTTTTTAGTCAATAAAAAAGCCCTCAAATGAGGGCTTTTTCTATTCTACAGTACTAATTACTGAGGAATGATGTTTGTAGCGCTAGGGCCTTTTTGACCTTGCACAACATTAAAAGTCACGCGTTGACCTTCATGTAAAGTTTTGAAGCCAGAAGAAGCGATTTCTTTGAAGTGAGCAAAAACGTCTGGACCTGAATCTTGTTGGATAAAACCGAAACCTTTAGTTTCGTTGAACCACTTAACTGTACCAGTAGCTGTGTTGTTAGACATGATATACATCCTATTGATTTTTAAGAACTTGTGCCATGAGACATGACGGGTTTAACTTGGAAAAAATAACGAATTGAGCTTAAGATCTTAAAAACGGAGGATTATGAATAAAGCTTCGATACTAAAAGAGGATTTACTAAACTAATAAGTCTTTTTTCTAGTTGACTTCATTATACATCAAAAGAACACTTATTCAAGCAATTTATATAAATTAATTTATTGATTCTACAGCAAACATTCGCTTACATTTGTAAAAAACAATTACAATTTATTATATAAACAAATAGTAAATAATTTTCTATTTAATAGTTTAAAATTTTAAAACTATACTAAATGGAAATATAACTACAAATAATGAATAAAAAAACATACTCATAGTCTTTATCAAATACAACAACTTACAATTTTTAAGTATATTTTTATATAATGTTAAAAATCATTATCACTTATTAATTTTTTGAATAAGCACATAAATAAAAATATTTAAGAAATTTATCTTTAAATCACAGTTACAACAAGAAAAATTAAATATAATTTAAAATTATTAAATAAATTAAATGATTATTTTTATTTTATATTCTTTTTTTTCAAATAATCGAATTAGCAACAACTGCAAAGAATATACCAAACTGGACCATATAACTTTGAAAAACTGGATGTGTTCACTAGCCCTTAAGCTTCATAACCTATCTTTGGCTTAGATCTAGCAATAAACCTATCTATACCTTCTTTGAATTTAGGGAACTATCATGCACCTACATTTTATTGTTCATGAAGATTTTGAAGCACCTGGTGCATATGAAATTTGGGGTCAAAATAATCACTGTAAAATGACATATTCAAGAGTGTATTTAAATGACCCCTTACCTTCTACGGTTGAAGAAATAGATTTCCTGATTGTAATGGGTGGCCCACAAAGTCCAGATACACCCATTGCTGCGTGTCCTCATTTTAATTCACTTGCTGAACAAGCGGTTATTAAGAAAGCCATCCAAGCAAACAAAGTCGTTTTAGGGGTATGTTTAGGTTCACAGCTCATTGGTGAAGCTTTAGGTGCCAAGTTTGAACATAGCCCTGAAAGAGAAATTGGTAAGTTTCCTATTATACTGACAGAGTATGGTTTAAAAAATTCTCTATTTTCACATTTAGGAAAAATGACAGAAGTTGGCCACTGGCACAATGATATGCCCGGGTTAACCAGCGATGCAAAAATTATTGCTTTTAGTTCAGGCTGTCCGCGACAAATCGTTGAATACTCAAAATTAGTTTATGGTTTGCAATGTCATATGGAACTAACGCCTGAAGTTGTTGAATTACTCATTCAACATTCAGCAACTGAACTCAATCAAGCTCATGATTATAAATTTGTTAATACCCGAGAAGAATTGAGGAGTCATGACTACCAAGAAATGAACCAAAACTTGTTTATTTTCCTAGATAAATTAAAAGATGAGTATTTAAAACTTAGCTAAATGATGGCAAAGCCCTTTTAATAGGGCTTTCTTTCATAAAATTAGATGATCTATAAAGTTTAAATTCGCTTTTGCACCGACAGTAAACGAACATAATATCGCAGCAACAGAATCCCAATTAGTAGATGGTCGCTATACAATATCTAATAAAATGATAGCGTCTGTCACACATAAAGCGGCTGATGTGCAAAGTTAGGTTTAAGATGACTATATAACACTTTCAACAAGCATTTGTTCTGCGCACTTTAGTGCATATTCCAAATCTTTTTCTAAATCGACCACCGATTCTAGTCCGATATTTAAACGTACTAAATAACCATCTTTAGGTAGATTCGTATGGGTTCGATAAGCTTGTCCAACAGGTAAAATCAGACTTTCAAACCCACCCCAAGACAAACCAATGTGAAATAATTGCAATGAATCAAAGAATTTTTGCACATAAGAAGGTTCAGATTCTTTTAAATAAAAAGCAAATACTCCAGATGAACCATGAAAATCTCTTAACCACAAATCATGATAAGGGCTGGTTTCTAAGCCCGGATGAAGCACTTCCTTAATAGCCGGATGCGTTGCTAGAAATCGAGCAATAATGAGAGCACTATTTTGATGCTGTTTTAATCTTACTGCCAAACTTCGCAGGCCACGTGAAGCCAAATAAATGTCGTCTGGGCTTGTGGTCTCTCCAAACAAATGACCTGTTTTCGTGAGTTGCTCGTATGTTTCGGCATTTGCAGTAGCCACGCCCATGAGTATGTCAGAATGGCCACCAATGTATTTGGTTACGGACTGAATAGAAATATCAGCACCATGCTTTAAGGGTTGAAAAAGTAACGGCGTTGCCCAAGAGTTATCGACTAATACTTTTGCGCTATATTGATGACTAATTGCAGAAATTGCCGCAACATCACTCAGTTCAAATGTCATTGAACCCGGTGACTCAATAAACACCACACTAGTACGATGATTAATTTTTTCAGTTAATGCCTCAAGGTTAGTAGAGTCAAAATATTCAACACTTACCCCCATTCTGGCTAATATATTGTCAGCAAAGTTTCGCGTTGGGCCATAGATGTTATCGGCAATCAAGACATGGCTATTTGCTTCTACACAAGCCATAAGTGCATGTGTACATGCCGATAACCCAGATGGAAACACCATACTACCCGCACCACCCTCAAGCGCATTGATTGCACTTTCAAAAGATTTAGCTGTTGCAGCACCGAAACGGCCGTAATGTCGATACACCCCACCATTTCGTTTAAATTCTTCCCACTCACTAAAGCTATTTACAACAATAGTCGAACCACGAAAAACAGGTGTATTGACTAGACCATCAAAGCGCTCGGGTGTTCGTCCTAAATTAATGACATCTGTGCTGAATTGATTCACTTTTATATTCCAAGAAACATATCAACTTTATTACCAATTCATGATAGTGAGGTTTCAATGGATATAAATTTTAATCTTTTCTATTCTTTATCCTAAAATTAGATTTATATTTCTTATTTTTACTTAAAATTAGAATTTTAATCCAATATTTATTTCTTATAGTAAAATATGATTTTATAGTGTCCTGTGTAGATCTGCTTGTTGTTCGAACTAGCTCTTATGAAAGGTACTTCTCACACTATTCTACATCCATGATTTGCTTTAATTTGTACCGAACGTAAATAAGGTTTAGCTTCTAGCATTTTTGCTGGTCCTTAATTTTTAATAGTATTCGCAGTTTTTATTAGAAAAAATTTAAAGGAAGTTCTGTCGTATATTTAATTTGCTCCATAGCAAAGCTAGAACTCACATCGGCCAATCCGTTAATTTCAATTAATTTTTTATATACTTTATCGAATTCAGCAACATCCGATACAGCAACTTTAAGTAAATAATCTGTTTCACCTGCCATTCTATACACTTCAATCACTTCATCGATGCTATAGATATGAGAATGAAATTTTTGAATCCACTCAATATTGTGTTGTGCTGTTTTAATAAACACCATCACAATCACATTAATGTTGAGTTTTTTACGGTCTAGCAAAGCGACTTTTGCACGAATAATACCCTCTTCTTCCATCTTATGTATTCTGCGCCAACAAGCCGTGTTGCTTAATCCCACCTTTTCCGCAATATCACCTATTGCCAATGTGCAGTCCTTCTGTAGAAGATCTAATATTACACGGTCATATTTATCTAAATTTAACTTCATACCTTCAAGCTTCTCTGCACTATGTGTTTGCAATAAATCAAATCAATGAACAATATATTAGATTGTTATTCTAATTTTAATAAAAAAAAATATTTACCTATGTTTTAAATGATCTCCGCGCATTCGAGACGCATTTATTTGTATTGTTCACTTAATAATCTATTTTTAAAGCTTGAAAGTTTAGATGAGCTTTTATTATTATCTTGTACATATTCGGTACAATAAAAGAGACAAGAAAAATGCCAAATCAATTTGATGCTGTTTCTATAACAAAAAAAGCGAATGTTCATTACGAAGGACACTCAATTAGTCATGTTATTGAACTTGAAGATGGTACAAAAAAGACTTTAGGGGTGATTCTTCCAACAGAAAAAGCTTTAACTTTTAAAACCCACGTTTCAGAACGCATTGAGATCATTTCAGGGAAATGTAGTGTTCAAATTGGCGATGATCCGGATACTAAAGTCTATTCCAGTGGTGAGTCTTTTAATGTTCCTGAAAATAGTAAATTTAAAATTATTACAGATGAAGTGATTGATTACGTCTGCCATTTAGAATGAATCAACATTACAAAACCATACCTTTTATAAGGTATGTTTTCCTATAAATATTTTCATCTTTTCTTAAAAACTAGACGAGATGAAGTTTAAATTTTAGTATTTAAGCACTTTTACAATTATCTATAAGCTTCCACCACCATCAACATTGAGAACTTGGCCGGTAATAAAACCTGCATGATCTGACAATAAAAAAGCGACTGCATGTGCAACATCTTGTGGTGTGCCAATCCGTCCTAAAGGAATGCTTTCTAATATCGCTTTTTCAGCTTCACTTCCAACAGGTCGGGTTTTTCTAAAAAGTTCCGTTTCAATCGGCCCTGGTGCTATACAGTTTACCGTTATTCCAAACTCAGCTAACTCGAGTGCCCAAGTTTTAGTACACCCGACCAAGGCGCTTTTTGCTGCCGAGTATGCTGTGCGTTGTTTTGCTCCGTAAATTGCTCTGCTGCCAATATTAATAATTCGTCCAAAGCGCTGTTCTTTTAGTTGCGCAACAAAATGCTGAGTTACTTGTATAGCCGCTCTTACATTTAAGTTCCAAACCTCCTCCAAGGCAAGAAAGGAAATCTGGCCTAAAGGTTGAGGCAAGCTAATTCCTGAGTTATTTACAATTCCATGTATGACATGAGATTTAGCAATTAATGCTAAGGTTTCTTCAGTTTGTTCTATATTGGATAAATCACAACTAAAAAGCTGTCCGGGAAAGTCTATATGGTCGATATTTCTGGCAATGCCAATGACATGATGTCCCTGCAAGGACAGTTTTTCGCTAATTGCTTTTCCAATACCTTTTGTAGCGCCTGTCACTAAATAAGTGTTTTTCATAGCAGATCCTTATTAGACATAAAAATAGTTTCTGGTTTGTTCTCCCCTGTTAACTACAAAAATAATAAAACACTCACTATGATTTTTTATGACGATAAACAGATTTATATAAATTCAAGAAAACTATAATCAATATCCCCAAAATGGACATGACTTTATTTTGATTTTCTTATTTGAAATGAAGAAGTGGTTGTATTTGTATACATTAAAAAGTTGTTATAGTCATTCGACTTGAGTTGGTCTTTCAATCTCTTAGTTTAAAGGCAAAATTGAGTGACTGAGTTTAAGTAAATACATTAAAAAGAGTACGAAATAATGAAAAATTCAGTCGATGAGAAAAGAAGAATTTTCCGCGATCTCCATAAAGACGGATGCTTTATTTTACCCAACCCTTGGGATGCAGGCAGTGCAAAAATACTCGAACAACTGGGCTATAAAGCACTGGCAACAACAAGCTCAGGTTCTGCATGGTCTTCTGGAAAGGCTGATGGTCAACTCGACCGAGATGAAACCTTGGCACATCTACGTTATATGGTTCAGTCCACTAACCTACCTATCAATGCTGACTTTGAAAGTGGCTTTTCAGATACAACTCAAGGCGTCATTGAAAATGTTCTAATGGCAATTGATACAGGTATAGCGGGTATTTCTATTGAAGATTCAACCGGAAATGGTGAAAAGCCGCTTCGTGATATTCCTGACGCAGTTGAAAGAATACGAGCAGCTCGCGTAGCGATCGACCAAAGCGGAATTAACGTCATGCTTATTGGTCGTGCTGAAAACTTCTTTGTGGGTGTACCCGATTTAGAAGATACCATTAACAGGTTAAAAGCATATTCAGAAGCTGGTGCTGACTGCCTGTATGCGCCTGGTATTAAAACTCGTGAACAAATCATCGCTGTGGTGAATGCCGTTTCACCAAAACCTGTAAACGTTTTAATTGGTTGGGATAGTGATTTAACGGCAGCAGAACTTGCAGACTTGGGTGTAAGACGTATTAGTCTTGGTGGAGCATTAGCTCGTTCAGCTTGGGATGGTTTTATTAAAACAGCAAGTGCGATTGCCGAGTCAGGCAATTTCCATTCGCTCAATACTTCTGTTTCAAGTGGCGATCTTAATAGTCGATTTAAATAAGATTTGGATAAACGGCTTTATTTAGTACTTTTTAGCTAGGACCTCTGTTATGCCTTTAAACATAACTCTTTCAAGCCATCGTATTCGACTACGCATATTAACTATTGAAGATTCAAGAGACTTAGTTACCGCTGCTTCAGATGGAGAACTATGGAACCTCCCTTTCACTGTAGTCCCTTCAGCAGAAACAGTAGATGACTATATTCAGCATGCACTAGAAGGTTACCACGCTGGTACGGTACTTCCTTTTGTAGTCGAAGATATTGCTACAGGAAAAATCATTGGGTCTACCAGATTTTGGAAAATAGATAGAAAAAATTTAAAGTTAGAAATTGGAAGTACTTGGTACTCAAAATCGTGGCAACGAACATACGCAAATACAGAAGCAAAATATTTGCTGCTTCAATATGCCTTTGAAGAGCTAAATTGCGTTAGAGTTCAGTTCACAACAGATGTACTCAATGAAAAATCCCAAAATGCGATTTTAAGACTTGGTGCCCAGAAAGAAGGTGTGGTTAGAAATGAGCGAATCATGCCTGATGGGAGAAAAAGAAATTCAGTCAGATTCAGCATTATTGATGAAGAGTGGCCGAGCATAAAAGATAATCTAATTAAAAAGTTAAATTATTATTAATTTTTCCTACGGCTTTATCACCCACAACCATTGCAAATGAGTCTCATTTATATATACTTTACTCACTTTTTTGAGTCTAGTCAGCACTCTTGTTTGTTCGCTTGAATAGTCGCTCTTTTTTAGCCTTTCACGATTTTTATATCACTTAGGTATACTTATGTTTGCTTTCTCCCCGCGTAAAAATTTAATTACTGTTGAAATTTTAAAACATAGTAGCCCCTTACTTTTATCCCTCATCCCAATGATGTCTTGGGCAGAAACAACCGCGATTCAACCAGCACAACTAGAAACGATTAAGGTTCAGGCTGAAGCAGACTCAAGTTATATCGCAACACAAACGGCGTCGATGCTTAGAGGCAAACAAAAAAATTTAGAAAGCCCGCAAACCGTAAACGTTGTATCCAAGCAATACATGAAAGATTATTTGCCTGCAAACTTGGACAATGCATTGACCCAAGTCAGCGGCATTACGCAGGGTAATACTTTAGGCGGTACACAAGACACAGTAATGAAGCGTGGCTTTGGTGATAACCGTGACGGCTCAATTACCGTAAATGGTATGCCAATTGTGCAAGGCCGAACCATGAATGCGGCAGTTGAACAAGTTGAAGTTTTAAAAGGCCCATCTTCATTGCTCTATGGCATTATGGATCCGGGTGGTGTGGTCAATGTCATTACAAAAAAACCTGAGACTACCCAGAAAACTGAACTTTCCGTTTACGGTTCAAGCTTTGCAGCAGGTAAAAATGGTCTAGGTGCAAGCATAGATACCACAGGCGCAATTAGCGACAGTAACTTTGCTTATCGCTTTATTGCAGATCATTCCGACGCTGACTATTGGCGTAATTTTGGTAATCTCAAACAGACTTTAATTGCTCCGTCTGTCGCATGGGATAATGGTCAAACTAAAGTGAACCTGAGTTATCAATATCGTCACTTTGATGTACCTTTTGACCGCTCTACCGTTTTTGACCCGAAAACCAACAAAGCCCTACCCATCTCTAAATACCAACGTCTAGATGAAGCGTTTAACCAAATGAAAGGCGAAGATCATTTGGCGCAATTGTTGGTAGATCACCAAATTAATGATAACTGGTCGGCTCACTTTGGTTATACCTACAACTACGAAACTTATGATGCTAACCAATTACGTGTAACCAAGTTAGATACAACTAAACATACCGTGACACGCCGTACCGATGCGACTTTAAATGCCCAAAGCGTAGACAGTAATGCTCAAGCATATATTAATGGTTCAACTAATTTGTTTGGTTTAAAGCATGATATTCAGTTCGGTTCAGACATCGAATACCGTAAGTATTTCCGTCCAGATATGGTTCGTGGCAATACTTCAACTTTAGATTATTTAAATCCAAGTTATGGAACTGTTGAAGCATCTCAAAATGTGGTCGCATCAGATAGTGACCAAACAGATAAACTACACACTTACGGTTTTTATGTGCAAGATGCAATTCACTTAAATGAAAAATGGATTGCTGTGCTTGGTGGTCGTTACCTGAACTATCAGCAAACGGCTGGACGTGGCAGACCGTTTAAAGAAAATACCAACACTAACGATGATGCTTGGCTCCCACATGCAGGTTTAGTTTATAAATGGAATGACCAGCTTTCATTCTATGGCAGCTATACCGAGTCACTTAAACCGTCTTCTTCTATTGCACCTTTGGGTGGCGATGCTGTTATTAACTCTGATGTTCAACCTGAACAAGCCAAGTCTTATGAAGTTGGTGCAAAATATGAGTTAAATGACCGTATCAAAGCTAACTTTGCACTCTACGATATTAAAAAGCGTAATGTTTTAGCTAAAGTGACTAACTCATCAACTGGTGAAGTTGAACTACATACTACGGGTGCAGTTCGTTCTAAAGGTGCTGAGCTTGACCTGACAGGACGTGTAACCGATCAACTTGATGCAACCCTCACCTATGCCTATACAGATGCGAAAGTAACTGAAGATGAAAGCGGCCTTGAAGGCAATCGCTTAAATAATGTAGCGAAAAATACTGCTTCTTTAGCATTGGCATATAACTATGGTGAACTTTACAACGGTAATTTACGTTTTGGCGTAAGCGGTAATTATGTGGGTAAACGCGCTGGCGATTCGGAAAATACCTTTGACCTGCCTGACTACACCCTTGCCAATGCCTTTGTAAGTTATGACACGACTATTGCCAAACAAGCAGTCACGTTCCAATTTAATTTAAATAATATCTTCGACAAAACCTACTACACAGCCAGCGTCAACAATTTAGCCGTGTCTCAAGGTGACTCTCGCCAAGCAGTATTACGTGCAACCTTTAAATTTTAAAACATGGGATCAGAGCAGTGCCTAAATCACTGCTCTTTTGAGAACATTATGAAAAAGCTTCTTTCCGTTGTCCTGTTGATTGGCACATTGTTTAGCTCAGCAGTTTATGCTCAAACACGAATTGCCCTCATCTCTCAAGTTAAAGGTGCATCGGCTGGTACAGATATTGCCATTCAAAAATACTTGCAAAGCAAGGGCTATCAAGTTGAGGTATTAGATCAATCTGTTTCACCAAACACCTTAAAGAACACAGATTTAGTCATTATTTCATCTACAGTTGCTTCTAAAAACCTTCAATCTGGTTGGCGTCAACTACCCCTTCCACTCATGACGTGGGAAAACGATTATCTTGATGACTTGGCTATGACAGGTAAACGTATAAATACCGATTTTGGCGAAGTCGAGAAAGAACGTTATTTGTGGTTGGTCAATGCGCCGCATCCATTGTCTGCGCATCTTCCTGCCGGAACCCGCAATGTGTATAAAGCTCAAGCTCCTATGAGTTGGGGTAAGCCGGGTTTAGGTGCCACCATTATCGCAACGATTTATGGACAACCTGAGAAAGTCGCAATTTGGGGATATGAAAAAGGTGCAACCATGGATTATGAATCTTTAGCGCCAGCAAAACGTCTCATGTTCTTTCTTAACAATGACACGTTTACCAATCTATCTGACGATGGCTTAAAACTGTTTGATGCCTCAATTCAATGGCTCACCAATAAATAAAATCATTTATACAGCTCTCAAGGTCTTATTAATTACACCTTGCAGAGCTGCGATTAGTAGACAACATTTACACGAACCCAATCTTCATACTTTGTAGCCTGCACATTGGTACTCGACTTAATTACTCCATAAATAGGTATATTTTCTTTCATTCCTGTTGCGATTCCTGAGTGCATTTTACTTGCTACATTTCCCCAAATTTGAGTATGCCCTGCATCTTGATACAGTATATATGCGACAGAGGCAGGACTTGTAGCAGATTTAAGCTCAAAATTATTGTCGGAAGTTACGGCCAATTGATACGGTGTATTATGGTTACATTGGACAGTTACATCGGTTCTAGCGGCAGCAACTGGCTGCGCACGTACAACTGAACCGAAATCTAAATTTCCTTGTGTTGAGACTTCACAACTTTCTACAATAGTTAAGCTAACCTTTAATGACGTAGATGCGCTTGCAGCCTCTGCACTATTTATTAAGAGTATTCCTATAAGAGAAAATAAGGCGTGTTTAATGAGTTTCATTTCTTCTCCTTATCTTTATGTTCTAATGTCTTGTCAAATTTATAATGTCATTTTTCTGTTTTACTAAAGAAACAGTTTTTTCAGGTTCGTTTTATTTATAAAGCTTAATATTGCATACTGTCAATCGATAATAATCACATGATTTTCATATTACTCTTATAATTTGTGATGCATTCAACGTAATTAATTTAGTTTAAAAAGTAGTTAATATTTTTTATTCCTGTTAATTACATTTAATAAACTATTTCATTAGGAGTTGAAAACTAGCAGATACCTCAATGTAATAGGTACTTAAAAATCATTTTTTTAAATGCTGAAGCTTAACAAAGTTTAATTTACCAACCTTATTAAGCTGCATTTTAAAAATCAAAAATTGATTTAAATTAACAGTTTATCTTTTTAAACAATAGCTAAATAAATTATTACCCCCTTATCTAAAGTTAAAATAGAAAGTTTTTATTTTTAATGATTGAAGATAATTTCTTTACTTCAATTTCGACCAAATCAAATTCAACGAATGGATCACTCTTAAGAACATCTTGAAGATGATCTTTATTAACGAGTGTACTTAGAATAAAACCAGCGTTTTCATTTTCGATAGGTCCAGCAAAGATGAAATGACCCAAATCAATGTTTTCCTTCAACCATGCTTTGTGACTTTCAAGATGCTTACGAATGATCTCATCTGAAACTTTATAAGTTAACGTAATACATGAAAGCATAATCAATCTTCTCTTTTACTTAAGTTGCTAATGACTTCATCAATACTCGACAAAGCTTTTTGAATTTCAATATCTTTAATGGCTGGGGCTTTTGATGTTCCCTCTGCTCTAACAAAGTAAATATCTTTAATACCTAAAAAATTGAAAAAAGCTGTGATGTATTTTTCTTGGAAGTCCATATGAGAGAAAGGCTCTTTTGAATAGAATCCTCCTCTTGCAGATAAAATTACTACTTTACGCCCTTCTGATAAGCCTACGGGGCCATTTTCAGTATACTTAAATGTTTTACCAACCTGTGCAATTCGGTCAAACCATGCTTTTAACTGAGTGGGAATAGAAAAGTTATACATAGGGGCTGAGATTATAATGAGTTCACTATTTAAGAACTCGGCAACCAACTCATCGGAAAGCTGATGTTCTTTAATTACATTTTCATCAGAAATATTTATATTTAAGTTTCTAAAACCTGCCGCGATTTCTCCTGTTAAATGGCTTATAGGATCTTTAACAATATCTCTATAAGTAATTTCATTTTGATGATCTGCTTCATTCAAGCGTTCTATAAATGTAGCTGCCAGTTTTCGAGATATAGATTGTTCGCCAAGAATACTCGAATCAATATGTAAAATTTTCATAAATACCGCCTAAGGAATTACTATTTAAAGCTTTTAGCTGCTTTATCAATCAGTTTGGAAACTTGATCTGGATGAGAAATCAGAGATAAATGACTAGAGTTAACTCGCATTACACTTGAGTGAGTCTGTTTAGAAATCAATTCCTGTGTTCGCGAACTCAATGCATTATCGTGAGTTGTAATGAGATACCATGTAGGTTTTACACGCCATGCAGCTTCAGAAATTTTTTGAGTGAATGCTTTAGCAGAGATAGGCTGTTGAACAGATGCAAGTAATTTGGCTTGCTTTTCCGACATATCGTTGGCCATTACATGTTGAAACGTTTTAGCATCATCTAACCAAATCAAACCGTTTTTATCAGGCTCAAGCCCTTCCATTGGAGATTTTAAGCGCGTGAGTAAATCAGATGCCGACTCATTACTATCTGGTACTAACGCTGATAAATAAACAATGCCTTTCACATTTGATGCATTACCTGCTTCTGTTACAACCACGCCACCCCAAGAATGACCAACAAGAAGTACATCACCTTTTTGTCTTTCTAAAACTTTTTTTGTTGCATCAACATCTGCATCTAAAGAAGTTAATGGGTTTTGAACGGAAGTAACATGGTATCCAAGCGATTGCAATCGACTTGAAACTGCATTCCAACTCGATCCATCAGCAAAAGCACCATGTACTAAAACAATATTTTTAACTGCTGCATGAGCATTTTGAATTACAAATGGAGATAGAGTTAACGCAGATAGCGTTAAACGATAAATTAAACTTTTAACTTTATTATTTTTCATCATCATTCATTCCTATAACTATTCAACTTTTTAAAAGTATAGTAGGTTTGAATTTATGGGATAGATGTCTTATAAGACAACATTCATGTAAAATCAGCCAAATTATGTAAGTTGATCTTATGAAAATCTTAATTTATGTACCTCAGTTTTGTATTTATTCAGCCATAGCTGGAATTAATGATATTTTCTGGATTGCTAACAATATTATAAAAAGCAAAAACTTATTGAATTTAAAAAACTTAAGTGAGATTAATGAGTTTAAAGTTGAGCTCGTAAGTATTGATGGCAAGCCTGTCGTAAATGCACAAAATAAAATGATAGATGTAGATCTTTCGATAGAAGAAGCAATAAATAGTGATTTAATTATTGTGCCGGGAATGATGCTGAGCGATGAGCAAACTCCTATTATGCCTTCAGAATATAAAGCAGTATTAGAGTGGCTTCAAAACGAAAATATCAAAAAAACAATTATATGTGGCGTTTGTGCTGGAACCTTCGTACTTGGAGATGCAGGCTTATTAAATAGGAAGAACTATGCTACTACATGGTGGTTGTATCATACCTTTCAAAAAAGATTTCCCCATGGAAAGTTAAGTTGGGGCAAAACCTTTGAAAAAGATAAAAATATTATTACAGCTGGTGGTCCGCTCTCTTGGATTGAACTCGTACTTTATATTGTTAGTCAATTTGCAGGACCAGAAGTCGCTAAAGCAATCTCAGATTTAGCAGTTGCAGGAGCACAGCCCGTATCTCAGCAAATATATGTACCTGAAGGTTTTACGAGTTCAGTTGATCCTTTGCTCATGAAAATTGAAGAGTTTATTAAATATACTAATCCGAATATTTCACTTGAAGAACTAGCAGAAAAATTAAATATAAGCGAAAGAACGCTTTACAGAAAAGTTAAGAAATTAACGAATGAAAGTCCCAAAGATTTAATTACTCGATTTAAAATAGAAAAAGCATGTTATTTATTAGAAAACAATAGCTTATCTATTAAGACAATCGCACAAAATTGTGGCTACAGTGAAGATACTGCCTTTAGGAAAGCTTTTACAAAGATCTTAAATATGAATCCATTAGAATATAGAAAATATATTAAAAATAGAGTTTGAAAGAATTGAATAACTGAAAGGAATATCATTCTAAATTGTCTTATCTATTAATAAGGAAAAGGATATCTAAGCCAGCATTCCTACCTAACAATAAATACGACTCAAAGAAGTTCATTTATGGCACTTTATTGATCTATACAAGACTATGTCCATGTGCCACGAACCAACCTAACAAATAAAATTATTTTATTTTAAAAACAGAGATATAACTTAAGATTTGAAGAGCAAATATAAAGATAAAAAATGAAATCCAGTTATAATTATCAACTAAATAAGATGCAACTGGCACAGATACCAAAATTAAAAGCATAGACAAAGATGTCAAAATAGAAAATTTAAATGATGACCTAGCACCATTAACAGCTTGCATTAAATAATTTGAAAAAGAATAAGTAACAAAGCTAGATGAAACAATATTGAATGAGAACAAAACAAGTAAATAAACTTTATTAATTTCATTATAAAAACTTACATAGATAAAGAACAACAAGGTTAATGATTTCAATAACAAAGAAAAAAACATTATATATTTTGCAGGAAATTTACTACTCATACGCCCCCAAGCGTAACCACAAAACACTACAGCGAATAGTGGTAGAACAGTATTTACCACTCCAAAAAACTCAAGCGTTAGTTCAAACTTTTTGATAAAGAATATGATCACAAAAGATGACAAAGTTAAATCAAAGAGCTTATAAAACGTTGAATAAAAAAATAATTTACTTATATCAGAAAGAACAGAAAACGAATCTTTTAAATTGTATAGACTGGTTTTAACAATAAAAAATAAAGAGATTGGTGGTAAAAACATTAAAAAATAAAATAAATTTTCCCGACTAAATTTCCAAAAATCGCTTAATTTATTAACATTAAAAACTATAAAAAAAAGCAGAAAAATCAAAGATGAAAATATAAACAAGTGACTTAAACTTCCTTGGAAAATTTTATTAAAAATAAATAAAACTGCCCCACCTGCAAAAATAGAAGCGATTCTCCATCCAAAAATGTAATAAGACAACAAAGAGGTACGCTCTTCATCTGTAAAATTTTTAATTAAATTTGCATCAGTCAGGATATCAAAACATGCACCCAAGAAAGCCAAATTGAGTAACATTATAATAAAAACAATACTATATAAATCCGAAAATGCGATTAATATAAAGAAATTAAAGCTTATTAAGAGTATAAATATTGATATTAAAAATTTGATAGATGACTTATCAACTGAATCAGCGAAACCACTCCATAAAAATTTAAAAGAATAAGGCAATAAAGCAAATACCATAGTAGAGATAAAAGAAACTGGATAGCCCAAATGAGTGAAAGCAGCTTGAAGTGTAACTGTTAAAAAACAATATATATAACCAGACAAAAATCCAAAAAAAGTTAACCTTAAATTATTCATAAAATACAACCAGTTAATCACTAAAATCAACAAACAGAACTATTCAAAAAATAATTCTTTTCTAGCTTTTTAAATATATTTATATATACATTAAGCAACTTATATTATTTTTTAATTTTTTTTAAAATTTTATATTATATTTTTGTACTCCTTTAATATCATATAAAAATAACTAAGCGTTAGTTAAAACAATTACCTATTTTTACTTAGTCCGTAATCAATAGAAGTACGACCTCATTCGCACCATCCAACAGCATTCTCTAAAGAACCAAACAATTCTGTACATTCTCGCAATTGCATAAAAAAGGTGATCAAAATAATATAAAGCCCAATAAAATATAACTTTACATATTGTTTAGCTTATAGATTTAATACTAAGAAAACTGTGAAGTTAAATTTAAAATGAATAATTCTAGTGACTAAAACCATCCACCTTTAACTCGAGAAATCATGGATATGAAAAAATATTTATTATTACTTTTACTTAGCTTCTATTCGATACATTCATTTGCTTCGGACAAACTACATGGCAGTGTTTGGAAAACCATTGATGATGAAACAAATCAGCCTAGAGCACTGGTAAAATTTAGTGAAGATAAAAATGGGCTTCTTACTGCAAACATTGAAAAAATCCTTGTTCCAAGCGAAGCCAACAAATGTACGATGTGTGAAGGCACTTATAAAAACAAATCTTTAGTTGGTCTAACCATTGTCAAAAATTTAAAAAGCGTAGGTAAAAATAAATATGACAAAGGATCTATTCTCGACCCTCAGTCAGACAAAACTTATCGCTTTAGCGTAACTGTATCTCCAGACGGCGAAAAACTTACCGCGCGTGGCTATATTGGTATTTCTGCAATTGGCCGAAATCAAACGTGGTATCGAGTTAAATAACTCTTGAACTAGCTTGTGACCTACTCTCTTTAGCCACTCACCGATCATAATTACGGTCTATATGTGCACTATATAAATGATGTATGTAGACATTGTTATGATCGGTATTTAGCCTGAACACTCAGCATGATAATGACGAAGAGCGAAGGTATTGCAGCAATCACAAATAAATGGGTAATGACCAAAAATTGAGAGAGATACCCACCAAATAGCGGCCCAATAACCGACCCTAAACGAGCAATTCCAATACTCCAACCTACTCCTGTAGTACGAAGTGAAACTGGATAATAACTTGCAGACAGTGCATTAATAGCAGGCTGCCCACCAACAATTGCGAAGCCAGCTATAAAAATAATTATAAATAGTAAAACAATATGGCTAACAGCATAGCCAATTAAAGCAACACTTATCACGGCAACGATAAAAACAGGAATGAGTACTTTATAGAATCCTGTCTTATCAATTTTAAGTCCCATCACCACACTACCAATCGTCCCACCTAACTGTAAGGTCGAACCGATCATTAATGCCTGATTTAATGAAAGACCTGACTCTTTGGCTAAGGTGGGTAGCCAATTCGCCAGAAAATAGAGACTGATCATATTTAAAATACTGATGATCCAGATGGAATAGGTAAAAAATGCGCGCTGATTTTTAAACAATTCAAGCGGCGACTTTTTAATCTCGACTTCAGTGTTATTAATGATTTTTA
The DNA here is from genome assembly GCF_039938935.1 of Acinetobacter sp. WA-87. NCBI lineage: Bacteria > Pseudomonadati > Pseudomonadota > Gammaproteobacteria > Moraxellales > Moraxellaceae > Acinetobacter > Acinetobacter sp. WA-87. The sequence goes on from NZ_JBDUVF010000001.1 coordinate 842,738, forward strand.
TTTCTGAATTGAATGTTAATGCAGGATAAAATTTCTTTAACCAAAATAAAATTTTAGGCGTATTTTTGTTATCTTCACTCAGAAAATATAAAGATTCTGGCATCTTAAAGTATGTAATAAAGAAAATAATTAAAGGGATAATACCGCCAAAATAAAAAATCGACTGCCAACCGCCCCAAGGAACGAGTAAGGCGGATATACCGCCCCCCAACATTGCCCCTACCGTATAGCCACAAGAAATGACCATCATGGTAAAAATACGAGATTTATAGGGCACAATTTCGGAGCTATAAGCCATCACATTTGGCATGATGCCGCCTAAAAAAATTCCTGTAACAAAGCGGATTACGGTCAATTGCTCAATATTGCCGACATGGGGTGTTAACAGCATCAATACCGAGAACATAAAGGTCGAAATGAGTAGTATCGGACGGCGACCAAAACGATCAGAAAGTGAACTTAATAAAAATGATCCGACAAACAAACCAAATAAGCTTGCACTAAACACCACCCCTAACATGGTTTTTTGAACACCCCAGTCTTCTATAATCATTGGGGCTGCGTAAGCCATAGACTGAATGTCATAGCCATCCATAATCATGAGTAATAAACAGGTGATCAGAATAAATTTTTGATAACGTCCAACTTTTTGCTGATTGATCAAATCACTTAATGCAACTTCTTTCATGGTATTCCCTTCTCCATGACATGCTTTAAATTAATCCATTTTAATTACGTTATTCGTAATTTATTTACTATTAGCGTAATTAAAAATAGCAATATTACTCCCATAAAGTCAAAAAAATATTTTTTTGCAATATAAACAATATATTAAGTGAAATTTTAATTTCCCCAATTCATCACGTCAGCTTATTGCAAGCGGCCTTTGGTCTGCTTATTTGGCAAAAATCAAGCAGACCATACATGCTATTACTTACATTATTTTAAAATTCAGACAGATATTTTAAAAAACTGCTCCATCACAGCATCTCTTTCTTCCAAACTATTCGAGCTTAAAACTTGTAGTAACAAACCATCTATCAGGTTTACCACCATGTTGGCATCGAATTTTGGCTCGCGAGTTTCTCCGCTAAAAATCAAATCAAAAATTTCATGCAGCAGCCACTTTCGATATTCAACTGCCATGCGATAAGCCTGTGGGTAAAGTAGTTTTATTTCAAAAATAGCTTTAAGTAAAAAGTTATACAGACTGTTTAAATTGGCATGGAAAACCACTATTTCTTTGAGTTTATCGATTGGTGTTCGGTAATGGTTTGAATAAATAATAGAGAGCACTTTTTCTTTGAGCAGGCTCTTTTGAAAGGCAATACACATTTCGATTAAGCGTTCTTTAGAGTGGAAATAGTTGTAAAGCGTACCTTTGGCAATTTGGGTTTCTTTAACAATCAGGTCCACACCTACATGATGAAACCCATGTATCGTAATGAGTTGTATGGTGGTTTGAACGACATGTAGTTTTTTGGAAGAGGTTTCTAAATTTCGCATAGTTTTACCGTTATAAAATTCTTGTTGTTTCTAAAAGAAAAAAACTGTGTCCTTTTGGGATAAAAAAGGCACAGCAAAGCCGTAAGACAGTGCTTGGCACATCTCAAGTTTGTTGTTGCTAAGTTTTAAGTAAAAATGACTTAAAGCCTGAAAACCTTACGGCGTTCAAGCTGCTTTAAATTTTTAAGCTGTGTCGTTATAGCTTTTGGCAAGGGCTGCCAAGAAATAATGGATGTGCAAAGCCAACTCCTTTTTTATTGGGAGTTCTGCCGACATGAATAGAAATTATGGTGGCAGAACGAAAGAGGGTTGACAGACTGGTGAAAGATATAACCAGCACACCCGAAGGTGTCCCCCTTCCGTCCTACCGCTACAAAAAGGGAGACGAGGAGTTTACACATAAGAGTATTCCTCAGACGGAATAACTCTGATGCGATCTTTCATTCAGCCTGTCAAAGCCGGCTGGCAATGTAGGCCAGCAGGCAAAGAATAGTGCCCAAGTTTATTGGCGTCAAGCACACAAAATGACATTTGTTTTAAATTAGATCATTAAAAAAGTAAGGCTAAACAATGAGTAGGTTATTGTTAAATTGGGTTTATAAAGCAGGTATTCTATCTCCATTACAACCTCTACTCTACAAATAGTACTTTGAAATAAAGTGCAAAACTCTTCTTGCTCATGCTGCCAATTTGCTTAAAAAGTTTTATAGGCAATATGATTTAAGGTTTTTGTTTAAAAAGTAGGTCTCACAATTTTTCTATCAATAGATTTCTAATTTTTTGTTAAATCTAGTTTGTTATCTTTTGATCTATTTCAGACTAAAAATTATGTGATTTCTATTATTTAAAAATCAAAATTTATTAACTTAAATTAAAAATCTTAAATTTAAAAATGTTAACCAATCAACATTTCCAAGATAAAAATAGGACTTATCCTTTCATTTAAAATTCAATTTTAATATAAGAACAATAACTCATTTTATTAAAACTTAAATAGATTTTTAATTACTCACTTTTCCTTTTTAATTTAATTATTTCAACACTAAGATAATCCAAAATAATTTTAATAAAACAATTTCCAATTCCTCTACCAAGTTTATTATTTTTATGAGAAAATTACAAAAACATACAATTTTTTACATGATGAACAAATTCACCACTTTATTTTTACAAAACACATTTGCTGGGGCACTCTCTCTTTTAGCAATAAATTCTGCTCAAGCAGATGATTTATATACATTATTTAATAAAGCAAAATTATATTCCCCACATTTACCATTGGCCTATACTCAAAGTGAAATTGCTAAACAAAAAACAAACCAAGCACTTGCCAGTAAAGATCCAAAAATCAATTTTACAGCTCAAGAGAAAAAGGGATTTAATAAACAACCAGCCCACGAAGAAACCGATTATCGTTCAAGAAATTATGCGGTTCAGTTTTCTATTCCCGTTTATAACAAATCTCAAGATGAAGCAATTAAAACAAATAAAATTGGAGAGAAAATTGCTTTAGAGCAACTACAAGCAAACTACAATGAACTCTTACAAAATATTGTGGAGCAGTATTTTAAAATTTTAAATCTCAACTCTAAACTTAATCTTATTCAACAACAGCAAATTTTAGTTCTTGAACAAAAGAAAATGGCAACTGCAAATTTTAATCAGGGAATGGTATCTATTACTGATTTAAGAGAAGCAGAAGCAAAGCTATCTACCCTGCAAAGTCAAGAAAATAGTATACGTTTTGAAATTGCGAAAGAAAAAAGTATATTAGCCGAGTTTATAGGAACGGATACCATCAGTTTTGCTGAAAATAAAACATCTTTAGAAAAACTCCCTCCTCTCTCATATACCGATCAGGCACACTACAATCAGTTACTACTAGAGAAGAATAATCAAATTAAATTGTCAGAACTCAATCTAGATGTAGCTAAAGGTGAGATTAAACAATCTGAAGCAGAAAGATATCCTGTTTTAAATTTTTCTGCGAAATTAACTAGAAATCTGGACTCACAAGATTCTGCGTTTACTAGTAAACAAAATGGCCTAGATTATTTATATGGCTTTGAATTAAATATTCCAATGTATAACACCGAAACGTCTTATAAAATTAAGGAGAAAAGAGCAAGTTTAGAAAAAAGTAGATATGAACTACAACTCTCAACTCAAAAACAAAAAGCACAGATGCTCGATGCCTTTTACAGCACTTTATCTGCAATTAATAAAGCAAACGGCATGAAAGATGCCGAAGATTCATCTCAAAAAGCATGGATTGCCAATAAGCGTGCCTATGAAGTAGGAATGCGAGTAAATGCTGAGGTCTTGGAAGCACAAGCAAAATATTTTGAAAACAAACAAGAACGTTTAAGTGCTTGGTATGAGGCTTGGCAAAACTATATCAAACTGAAAATTACGACAGGTATTTTAACTGAACAGCAAATCATTGATATAGACCATATTTTTTATTCAACCTCTTCCCAATTAAGTTCTCGTTATGACAGATAATAATTTACAAAATTTACCAGATGCTATTCAGCACTGGTTACTTAACCTTAAACGTCTGAATATTAATGTATTGGCTGTTTGTTATGAAAATTTAACAGATTTTGGTAGCCATGCTTTTGAAGACTCTCAAATTAATGAATTATGGAATGTAATCAAACAACAGTTAACACTAGATAAACCTGTTGCTATTCAAAAAAGTGAACAAGGTTATCTTATTGGTTATTTACTGATAAATTCTAGCTCATCCTCGTATCTTGGGTTATCCATCACACCACCTATTCATGAAACGACACTGGAACTTATACGAACCAGCATGGGGTGGTTATTTTACGAGCAACAAAGTCAAAAGCTTCAACATGCGATTCAAGCAGAACAACTTCTTGAAATTTTTGCACATGTCATTAATCAAACACAGTTCCAAATTGCGGCACAAGAATGGGTCAATCAAACCACGACCCAAATTCGTAAACAGTTTGCACAATATCAGGATATTCAATTAAATTACTTTTTAGTTAAAGATGCTCATAAAGTGAAATGGGTTGTCTCCTCTGAACTGTCATGGACAGAAAAAGGAGCAGCAGAAATGCAAAAACTCAATGAAATCGCATTACAAGCATTATTTTTACAACATGACCTCAAAGAATATCAGTGGTTCGCCTATCCTATTTTTCATCATGGAAAAATTCAGGCTATTTTAGTGGCGAAAGACCGTGATTTTGAACAATATGAAGTACATAATGCGTTAAGCTTATACTTAAAAAGCAATATCGATTTAATTCATCCGCTTTTACAACATTGGTATCAATCCGAACAAAGCCTTCTTCAACATAGCTTCAAGTCTGCAAAAAATATATTAAAAAAATACAGTACAGAAGGTCACTATGCTTGGAAAATTATTACAGGCCTTATTGTTGTATTTCTACTGTGTATTACTTTAATTCCGGTTGATAAGTTAGTTACTGCTAACCTAAATGTTGAAGGTAAAACTCGCTGGATTATTTCAGCACCAACTCAAGGTTTTATACAAACGGTATTTGTCCGCCCTGGAGATAAGGTTAAAAAAGATCAAGCGTTAATCCAACTCGATAATACTGATCTAAAAATACAAATTGCTGAACAACAAAGTTTACTTGATCAGGCACAACATCAGTTCCGTGTGGCTATGGCAGATCAGAACCTGACAGATAGTGGTTTAGCGGCCAATCAGATTAGGCAACAAGAGGCAAAAATCCAGACCATTCAAAGAAAGATTAATCAAACTAAAGTGACCGCGCCAATTACTGGAACCATTATTGACGGCGACTGGGCTCAACAAATTGGCACGCCTGTTGAAGATGGTAAAGAATTATTCCAGATCGCATCACAAGATGCCTATAAAGTCATTTTGCATGTTGCTGATAAAGACATTCACTTCATTCAAAAAAACCAGAACGGCGTTTTAAAGCTAACAAGCTTGCCAGATCAAACTTTTCCAATTCGTATCACCCGTATTACTCCGGTTGCTTCAGTTCAAAACAATATAAATGGCTTTAAAGTTGAGGCTGCATGGATAGGTTCTCCGCCTGCCCTAACCCCTGGTATGCAAGGTGTTGGGAAAATTACAGTGGGTAAAACCAATCTACTCTTTCGCTGGTCACGAGATTTCATTAACTGGATGAAATTAAAGATCTGGTCAAATTGGTAAAGTCATGCAAAGTTTGTTTTCAGAACACTGGCATCTTGTACGTCATTTAAAACCTCAATTGCGACAGAATGTTGAGGTTTTACCACGTATTTTACGAGGTCGTGCTTGGTTTTTATTATTTGAACCGATGTCACAACGCTTCGTCAGAGTTAACCCCGAAACATGGTATGTGATTACTCTTTTAGATGGCAAAACTAATGTTGAACAAATATGGGATAAAGCAGCTGAATATATTGAAAAACAAAATGTCAATCTCGACCAACACTACCGAGCAATTAGTCAAAATGAGTTAGTACAATTACTCACTCAGCTTTATAACAATGACTTATTACAAACTGAGGTGTCTTTTGACTCTGAAGAACTATTTAAGCGTTATAAAAAACAAAAATTTAATAAATTAAAGCAATCATTTTTAAACCCAATTAGTTTAAAAATACCTCTGCTTTATCCCGATGCTTTTTTTGGTCAATTAAGTAAATTAGCGCGTTCCATTTTTAGTGTGTGGGGATTTTTACTCTGGTTTTTAGTCGTAACTCCTGCACTTTTATTGCTGAGTGAGCACTGGCAAAGTTTAACGAGTAATTTATCGGACCGAGTGCTATCAACCAGTAACCTTTTTATTCTTTGGCTGACATATCCAATTGTTAAATTAATACATGAATTTGCTCATGGTTTAGCAATAAAAGCCTGGAATGGAAATGTCAGAGAAATGGGACTTATGTTCATTATGTTCATTCCCATTCCCTATGTCGATGCGACATCTTCTTATCATTTTGTTTCTAAATGGCAAAGGATTGTGGTATCGGCTGCAGGAATTCTCACTGAGCTTTTACTGGGCGCAATCGCAATTTATATCTGGCTATCGACTGAACAAGGCTTGATTCACGCATTTGCTTACAACGTCATTTTTATTGCTACTATTTCTACAGTATTAGTAAATGGTAACCCACTCATGCGCTATGACGGTTACTACATTTTGTCAGATTTGCTCGAGATTCCCAATTTGGCAGGTCGAGCGACTAAATATTGGATTTATTTATCAGACCATTATTTGTTTGGTGCAAAAACAGTACAGCCACCTTATGCAACTGAAAATGAAAGATTTTGGTTATTCATTTATGGTTTGCTGTCTCCTATTTACCGCATCACCATCATGTTCAGTTTAGTCTGGTTTATAGCACAAAAGTACTTTTTCTTTGGTGTGATACTGGCTGCTATCTCTGGTTTTATGACTATTGTTTTACCTCTATACAAAGGAATAAAACATATTTATCAAGGAGCGACCTTGTCAAAATATCGTGAACAAGCCATTCAACGTTTATGGATTATTATTGCGGCAATTGTTCTTATATTTTTTATTATCCCGTTTCCATATTACAGTACTCAGCAAGCCATTGTATGGATGTCAGAAGAATCAATTATTCGTGCGAATGAGTCAGGACATATCCAAGACATTAATTTTAAGAACAGCCAGATTCAACAAAACCAAATCCTTTTTCAACTTTCTAACCCCGATTTACTTGAAAAATATGAGTTACAAAAACTTCAAGTTGAAGAGTTAGATTACAAGCTAAGACAAGCTTCTCTGGATGATCTGGCTCAACGTCGCAAATTAGAATATCAAAAGCAAGGTGCCGTTCAGCAGCTTCAACAGTACCAATATAAAATTGAACAGCTTCAAGTCACGAGCACAGTTTCCGGAAAATGGTTTGCTAAAGATGCTACTGAGATCAAGCAAAGATACTATAAACGTGGTGACATTATTGGTTATGTTATTAATCAACCGGCACAAATTGTTCGTAGTGCGGTTTTACAGCAAGATTATGATTTAATTCAGAACCGCTTAAAAAATATTGAAATCCGCTTTAAAAATCATTTTGATGTGATTTATACAGGGAAAATCATTAGAAGTACCCCGCAAACACAAAAGAAACTTTTATCTTCAGCATTAGGTAGTCAAGCGGGTGGAAATATTACAGTTGATCCTAATGATCAGGAAGGCAAAACAGCTTTACAGAATTATTTTGATTTAGATATTCAACTGTCACAACCATTAGACTCTTCTGTTTTCGGTGATATTGCATATGTTCGTTATCATTTAGGCTACTCGCCTCTTGCATGGCAGTGGACTAGAAAATTGCGTCAATTATTTTTGGAGCAATTCTATGTCTAATCTACGTGCCATCAAAAATATGTCTCTGCACCCTTTTTATTTATCAAATGTGGCGCGAGTAGAACAAAAAGATATAGAGCTACATAAGCTTGAAATATTTTTTGCAAACTTATTAGGCTGGATTCCCGCAAAGAAAATTTCTAGAAGGCATATTCATAAATTTGCACAAGCAATAGCAGTTCATAAAGATGCTTTAAAAGAGCTGGACCAATCACAGCTTGTACAGAAATTTCAGCATACTGTTCAATTATTATCACGCGAGGCCAATCATAATCAGTCTATCGCTTTAATATTTGCATGTGTTGGAGAAGCGATTTCTCGTGTTTTTAATATCTACCCTCACCCTGTTCAATTTATGGGAGCATATATATTACTAACAGGCAGACTTGCTGAAATGCCTACAGGTGATGGGAAAACACTTGTCGCAAGTATGGCCGCAACTATTATGGCTGCAACTGGTAATTTCGTTCATGTTTTAACTACAAATGCTTATTTGGCTCAGCGTGATGAAGAAGAATTACGTCCCCTATTTGAGTTTTTCCAACTCAGCAGCGGTGCAATTCATAGTGAAATGGAAGTTCCGGAAAGGAAGAAAAATTATCAAAAGCAAATTTGCTATGTCAGTGCAAATGAAATCGTTTTTGATTACTTAAAAGACCACATTTCTGGAAAAGGTACTCAACCTAGACAAATTGAAAACTTACGTTCATTGGCAACTGGAAAAGTCGCTGATGATACGATGATTGTACCAGCTCTACACTTTTGTATTGTAGATGAAGCTGACAGCGTGTTTATTGATGAAGCCCAAACACCAATGGTGATTTCGCAAGAAACCGAAGGCCTTATTGAAGCGCCAGTTATTCATTGGGCAATTGCCCAAGCAAGAGCGCTTATTCGAGATGTCGATTTCACGATACTTGAGGCTGAGCACCATGTTGAAATAGAAAATATTTCTCCAGAAAAACAGGTTCCCTTACCTCAAGATGTCAGACCAATCTGGTATAACCATGCATGGAAAATGCTACTGGTTAAACAAGCACTTACTGCTTTATATCTTTATCATAAAGACCAGCACTATATTATTCAGGATAATAAAATTCAGATTGTGGATGAGTCTACAGGCCGAATTATGGCTGATCGCTCATGGGAACAAGGATTACATCAACTCATCGAAGCTAAAGAAAATATTGAGCTCACCAAAGGCCGAGACACTCTAGCCCGAATGACCTTTCAACGTTTCTTTAGAAGATATTTACTTTTATCAGGCTTAACAGGAACTGGGCTAGAAGTTGCACGGGAACTGTGGATGATCTACCGTTTAAAAGTATGTCAGATTCCTCCAAATATTCCGTCCAAACGCAAACAATTTAGACACCGATATTTTAAAAATAATGAACAGAAATATCAGGCAATTGCAAAACATGCTAAAGCAATTGCCGATACAAAACGCTCAGTTTTAGTTGGTACACGTAGTATTGAAGCCTCCGAAGCTATTTCGGAAGCACTTGCCCGACTTAGCATTGAACATATTGTCTTAAATGCCCGCCAAGATGCTCACGAAGCTTCAATTATTGCTGAAGCAGGACACAGTGGAAAAATTACAATAGCCACCAATATGGCTGGGCGTGGTACAGATATTAAATTGCGTCCTGAAACCAAACAAGCTGGTGGCCTACATGTCATTTTGACGGAGTTTCACGAATCAGCTCGAATTGACAGACAACTTTATGGTCGGGCTGGTCGCCAAGGTGATCAAGGATCATGTGTTGCCTATATTTCTGGTGAAGATCAGTTAATGCAACAAAATATCCCATGGCTTATAAAGTTTATAAACTTTATTCCCTTCATTTATTTGCAATATATTTTTTTAATTTTTGCGGTAAAACGTATGCAAGAAAAATGTCAAAAACGTGCTTACCGCAACCGTATATCCATGTTTAAACATGACAAAAAATTAAATTCTCAAATTGGCTTTGCAGGAAAAATTTATTAAATGAAATATTCGCTTATTCTTCCTATTACACTTCTTTTATCGGGTACGACTTATGCAGAAGCTATCAATTTCTCATGCATGATACAACCTGCAAAAATTGTTGAAGTACGAAGTCCAATTACGGGGGTCTTACAGAATATTCCTGTAAAAGCAGGAAGTCCGATTAAAAAAGGACAAGTTCTCGCTCAAATCGAATCGAGTGTCGAAAAATCTGCAACTCAGTCTGCTTACTATAAAACCCAGCTTAGAGGTTCGGCCAACATAGCAAGATCTAAAATTGAGCATGCTGAAAGTAAAGTACAACGTATGAAACAATTATTAGCAGAAAATTTTGTTTCCCGCCAAGCATATGAAGATGCTTATAGTGAGCTACAACAAGCTCGCTCAGAGCTACAATCAGCTCAAGAAAATATCAAGCAAGCAGAATATGAATACAAACAAAGCCAAGCTGATTTAAACCGTAGAAAAATTTATAGCCCTTTCAATGGTGTAGTTATACAACAGTACATCCATGCAGGTAGCTTAGTCAGCCCAACCGAAGGTAAAAATCCAATTTTAAAAATTGCTCAAACTGACCAATTTAAAATAAATGCAATTGTGCCTTTAAAGTACTTTAATCAGATTAAAAAAGGTCAAAAAGTAAAAATTGTGCCTGAAAGCCCGTTTGAGAAGTTTGCTACTACCATTCAACTTGACCACGTTGATCAAGTCATTGATGCAAGCTCAGGTACTTTTAGTACAGGGGCAACTATAAAAAGTAATAGCGTAAAATTTCCAAGTGGTATTCGCTGTAAGATGTATTTATAACTTTGTGCTAACTTTCTTTAAATGTATGAGTATAAAAAGACATGAATATCCTTTTATACTCATACAGTATATTAACTTTCTAAAATATTCTGAATTTCTTGTTCCAATCTTTCATGAAACTGCTCTACCGTCATATCTTTAAAATACCTATTTCTACTTACATAAGGTATAGCTTCGCGAACCAATTGGTCATATAAAGGATCATTCACATATTTTGCCAACACTAAACGAGAGATTGCCCCTAAACCTGTAATATATTCTTTTTCATCACCATGGTTCAGCCATTGATTTAATGTTTCTATATCTTGATGTTTCTTTGCATCGTAGATTAAAAAATCATGTACTTGATCTAAAACATGCTTTAATTGACTAGGTTCACTAAAATGGCTTGGCTCACCTGTTGTACCATGAAGTTTTGGTAAATATTGTAAGGTGTCATCATTAATTAAATGCTGCCGTAATATCCGTATTGCTTTTTCAGGTGAAATTTGAATATAGCTTGTTAAGTTTACTTGACGATAAGCTAAAGTATCAGTTTTATTAGTTCCTAATATTATTATCCCTTCATAAATTTGATCATCGAACTCTCTAAAATAATTAGTTATTTGATTAAATTGATTACTTTTTCTCTTTCGTGTAAAACCTAAAGCTGCTTTATTTAACTCTATCCAGTGATCTGCAAATATACTCAATTTTTCTTTAGTTGAAGGTATTGCTTTAAACTGTTCAAGTTCTTCTTTAGTAACAGGCTTTACCGCATCTAGCATTTGTTCAATACTTTGCTGATCAGGGAATATTTTTTCACGACTGAAAAATATATATGATCTTGCATCAAAGGCAACCAAGTCATGTTGGCGTAAAGTTTCAACTAAAACTTTATATAAATATTTACTTTTAGCTAATAGGCCTTGTTCAATACAAAATACATTTTCGGAATAATCAAAATAAGCTTTTACATTTGTAAATGAGCTGATAATTTCTTCATCAAAGTTAGCCGCTAGTTCTGGCTGGCCCACAATGCTTTCAACTGCCAGTAACCAGTTTTTAAACTTGTCTGTTAAACCCGTTACTTGGGCATGAGTTGCATAATATTCTGCTTGTTCTAATGTAGTAATTTTTACATCAGGATGATGCTCATTTGCATCCCAAATATAAAATAATGATGACACGTGATTCCCCTTTTTTAAACTAAATTATAAATAGATAAAGTAGGGATGAATGAATCATCCCTACTTTTTTAATTAAAACAATTGTTTCCAGTTTTGTTGTGCAGTCTGCTCCAAAGCTTTTAACCATGCGTCAGATTGCTCTTCCTGACCAAGTATAATTAGATCTTCGTCTTCATCTTTTGGCAGAATATTTAAATCTAACTGGGTTGAAAGCAGTGGAATCTGACATGACCAATGCGCTTTAACCTGTAATGGAATAGATTCAACGTGGTTCACCCATGTAGAAACAAAACCATTTACCAATTGCCAAGGGCTTAAACATGCTTGTCCACCTAGCATTTTCACTACGACTGTTTTTAGAGTACTTGCACTTTGCTGGTTACTTTGCTCAATTGATGTGGCCTTAATCTGAATAGTCATATCCTGATTACGATCACTTGCAAAGTGGATTTGACTCCAGTCCCATAGTGTTATATCAACTAGTTGTTGAGTTGAACTTACAGTAACGTAATGTGTTCCATCAGTGAGCACCGTACCTTGGTTAAAACCACTAAGCTCTAGCTTAAGTTGCTCTGAACCATCTTGGTCATTACTACGTGCAGCAATTATTGGTAAATAACTGGTTTGCCCAATCATTGCATAGACCAAATTTTCAGTTGAGGTGTAAGTTTCAACTAAGCGAATATTGCTTACAAAAGCAGTTCGACCAAATGTATTACCCTCTAGCTGTAAACGAATTGTACGATTACAACCATTCCCCTCAAAAGACATATGTTGCTCTTGCCAATTTAATGCATTTTGACCGCTAGGAGCATCAAATACCGCAATCTGCTGACCATCAACATAAACTCCGACACGTCCCATATTTGCTGCTTGACCCAACAGACCAGCTAAATCAAAACTTAAGCTATAAGTTGTACCAGCGACTGTATTTACTTGACGTTCTATTGCAGTTTGCTGATATAGCGTATCTTTACCATCATTTAAACGAATCCAGACATTTGAGTTTAAACCTTGTAAAGGAATGTTTTGACCAGAAGTATTTTTGAGTTGGTCACCAGAGTGCCACACTTCAAAGGCATCTAATTTAAACAATTGTTCTTTGTGGGTTGTCCAACCATCCAAGTTCCAACCATAAACAACGGTCGGATTCTTATTTAGGATTGAGTTATACACCCCACGCCATTCTGTATGGAAAACTTCTCGACTCGTTAGAGCATGCTGCGATTGATGAGTTTCCAAACTTGGCGCATCTGCAACTGCTTCTACAAATACAGTAAGTTCCTGAGTAGATGTAGCAATACTTGAATTTGATTGTTCAATACTACTTGCAATGACTTGTAACTTTAACTCTCCACTAAAATCTTTTGGTGGTGTCAATTTTAAGGTATCGAGATTCCAATTGGTAATATCTACTACCGTATGCAGTTCGGTTACTATGAACTCATTTACACCATCATTAAGTTTACTACCTAATGGTAAGCCTACTAACGCAAGTTTCAGTTGCTCTGAACCATCGTTATCTGTCAACTTGGCATGAATACTCGATAGCGCAATTGGTTGATCTTCTTTACCATGGTTTAAAAGCTTAGATTTAGATAAAACAATATTATCAATCATTGCTCCTCGACCACTTGCATGAGTGAACGGAGCCTCAATGATAATTTGAAGATTTTGTATCTGCCCAGTTCCAGTAAAGCTAAACTGAATATTTTGCCAGTTCAGTTGATCATTTGGACTCGTATTGGCATAGCTTGCAATACGCTTGCCATCTACATAAATACCAATTTGAGTAAAGCTTTGGCTGAAACCTAAACGTCCTGCATAATCAAAAGTCAGCGTATATTTTTGTCCAAATACAGTTTGTACTTCACGCTCAATCCCTAAAGTTTGTGCGACAAATGCATCAGCGTCATTGAGTTCTAACCAATTTTGTCCAGCTACCGTCTTATTCGCATATACAGTAATCATCTGATCAGTTGCATTTTGCATTTGATCGCCATTACTCCATATCTCAAACCCATCACGTCCTGTTTGTGAACGATTAGGCGTTTTAATTAAGCGCCAGCCATCCAAATAACGACGTTCTAAAAGTGTAGAGGTTTTATCTTTATTTGGAGCAGCTTCCCAAGTGGTGCGGAACAATTCCTCTTGGTCTGTTTGAGGCTCACCAACAACTAATTCTGGTTTATCGGCAATAGCTTCAATATCAATAGTCATTACAGTGTTTTGACTTTGTGTTTTTCCATCTAATGCGACATACACAAATTGAGCATAGTGCTGTTTTTTGTTACCCAAACCTTGTGTGAGAAAACCTTGACTACCCGAAGCATTCAGCTCTGGTATAAATCTCAATTTTCCTGACTCTATTTCAGACTGCGTAAATACATCATTAACTTGAACTGCAACCCATTGACCTTCTGAAGTTAAATGCTGTAATTGACCATTGGCTGGCAACTCAGTAATTTTAATAGTTAATAAATCACCATCGACATCACTTACCAAGAAATCATTCCAGTGTAGTAGCAGAGCTTGATCTTCTGAACCATAAATAGTTTTCGGAACTGCTACTGGTGCATCATTTACTGCATTTACTGTAATAGACACATTCACTACTTGCGAGTTTAATTTTCCATCAGTCACAAAGTAACTAAAGCTATCGGAACCAAAGTAATTTGCATCTGGCACATATTGGTAATGGCCATTTGCTAACTGCTCTAAACGACCATGCTGTGGTAACGAGCTGAATTGGGGAGTCAGTTGATCGCCCTCTGCATCATAAGCATTTGCTAATGGGTCGAAAGCTAAAGTTCGATCTTCATCAGTACTTATAATCTGTTCATGTAACACAGGGGCTGTATTTGATGCCAATACATGAATAGTAAAAGTATAAGGTTGTGAAGATTCTGTACCATCCGTTAACACAACGCTAAACACATCATCTCCAACAAATGCTTTATCAACCAAATAAACATAATGCCCTGTTACTGCATCATAATTGATCACGCCATTTTGTGGCTGCTGGGCAATTTGTACAGTAATCGGGTTGTTCTCAGCATCTTGAACATAAGCATCAAAATCTAATACCAATGACTCACCTGCCACAATTTCCCATTGTGGTTGGGTAGTAAATACCGGAGCATCATTTACTGTATTAATCTCTAATTGCACTGTAGCAACTTTAGATTGTTGACCATCAACAGTCGTAAAGTAGTAGCTAAACTGGTCTTGACCAAAATAATTCGCGTGCGGTACGTAACTGAACTCACCACTGGCTAGTAATACTAATTCACCATGTTGTGGTGCTGTTACTAAAACGACATTTTCAATTGATTTCCCAATCAATAAGTCATTACTTAATACATTGCCTGTAATAGTTGTATCTTCATCAAACTGGTAGTGATCATTCACTGCTAATGGTTCAGCGACTAAGCGGATATTGTTGAGTGTGACAGAACTATCTGCTGAACCAAAACCAAGTAAGTCGAAAGATAATAAAACATCTCTACCTGCCAGCGCTTGGTCTAAGTTAATAAAGAAAGTTTGGCTACCATCGCTATTGATTACTCTCTCAATTCCTTGTGCCAAATAGTTTTGACCATTTGCCTGTAAGTTAAACAGTGCATCGGTATTGTTCAGGTCACTCACCTTAAACAATGCTTCACCAGTATGAGCATCTAACAATGCCACCTCAAAAGCATCATCAGGACTATTGTTATAGTCTGTTAAATGCTGTTCTTTTACAGTGAACGTTAAGACCTTATCTTGTGTACCAAGTTTAAAGGCTTGTGAAAGATTGGTGTGTTGTTGCTGAGTTTCATTTAAAACAATATCTTCTTGATTTTGTTTTATTTCTCCAAAAGCTGTCCAGCCTGATAATCCAGTATTGGTATTTTGGAACATCTGCTGAATCTGTAAATTTTGACTATTCCATAAAGGTGCTGTTTTAGGGTTAATACTCAAAGCACCCACTACAAAATAATGAGTTGGTTCATTATCTTCTTGTTGAGTATTTGATGGTTTTTGCGCTTGCCAACCTTGTAAGTTTTGCTGGGTTGGTAATAAACGTATACCTTGTTGAATAAACCCACCCATTAAATCTTGACTAATAAATGTATCAGTTAAACCAATTGTATGACCCAACTCGTGAATAAGTACCGTAAGTAAATCAATTTGAGTCGATATCTGACTGTTTGAAGCCACTCCATAACTTTGGGTGGAATTCATTGTAAACTCAGTATGTTCAAATGGAGATTCATCTATAAACCAACCATAACCTGCAGCATTTGGTGATAAAACAATGTGATTACCGTTTTCTACATAAGCAATTGTTCCATTAATATTAATATCTTGAATAGATAGACTAACCTGATCAAATAATGCGGCATCTACACCTAAATTAATCCAATATTGCTGAGCTGACTCTAATAAATGCTCTATTGACACACGGTTAAGCTGATACTGTTGTTCCACTACACTTGAAAGAAGTATCTGCATAGCCTGATCTTGATTTTTAGCTCGCTTCACTGTCCCATCTGCAAATTGAGTGTAGTTACTACTATTTACAATATAATATTTATCATATGGAGTCGCTTTTTTAATGTTTTGCTCAGCCGTATCAGAAGAAGTGGTTTTTTCATAAAAACGTAAATACAATTCTAGACTTTGGTTTACACCAACAGAACCACTATTTTTTTGGATATTACCTTGTTTTTTAAGATAATAGCCTCCATCATCTCCCTCAACAAGGATATTAATACCACTATCTTCTTCAATGGTTTTTAATTCTTGAATTAAATCTTGATTAAAAATCCGAATAACGATTTCTTCATTTTCATCGTCCTGTTTTAAAATATCTCGATAAAGATATTTTTGATTTGGTTGATAACCAATTGAATTTTTGATTTCTTCATACAGATTATCTAAGAGTTGGGCATTTAAACTATTTATTCCATCTTTGACGGCATCTTTCATATATTGCTGTAATGAAGACTTTGCTTCGACAATTTGCAGAGCCATATTTTTAGCATCAAAGTAAAGTCCATCAAAATAGCCACGAACTGATTGTTCATACGCGCCTGTTTTCGAATCTATAAACTTATATACTTTTGGTACATAAATATCTTTACCGTCTGCATCTTTTGACTTGACATATAGCTGATAATTAACCTGTCCAAAATACTCACCATTTGAAAGATTATGCGTTTCTTGTATATGCTTTTGTACAGCTTCCTCATGTAGGCTGCCCATCCATTTAGATTCACCATAAGGAGAGGTTTCATCATTTAAATAGCGATGTAATGTTGTGCCATCATCAAACTCCACAGCTAACTGTTCTGCCAACAATTCATCGCTAGCACGCTTTGCAGTCTCATGCTCGTCATAACGTTCGTCTGTCAACAATAGTTTTAATGCAGCAGCATTTGACTTCAACTTACTGGCTTTCATATATAATTGACTTATTTCAGTAAGCTCGTGCTGAATTACAGAAGCAAATAAATTTTTATCTCTTAAAGCCTTAAGATTTAAGTCAATTTCAATTGTATCTCTCCACATTGCATCAAATACAACTTCGTTATTTTCAGATCTCACATTAATTGTGAAACCAGCCATAATTTTATTTTTATTTTCTAAAGCACTCGTATCATAAGTGTAGTTGTACTGATATTTTTCCCCCTTTAAATCTTTCTTAGTAATGTAATGATCAAATAAGTAACTTAAATTTCTGGTATTGATCTGAATCGTTTTCCACAGCACTTTAGATGATGTAACAACATTACTCTCTACCACTAAACCTTCATTTTCGCTACCTGTTGGGCTCATAGGTAAATATAGTTCTATGGCAACTTGAGCAAAACCTTTACTATCACTAGTTTTCTGTCCAGTTGTTGATAATGTTACAACTTTCGCTTCAACGAGATTACTCCAACCTGCAAATAAAATTTTGCGGTCGATTAAATCTTCTAAATACTCCTTCAATAAACTTGCTTGCGTTGTAGAATCATATTTAATGCCATCGCTGTTCTCTATCAGACCTTTAAATACATTGTAGGTCTCGTCAGTTAGAATGGAAGTACCACCAACAAAATATGAATCCGTATTTTTACGCTTTTGCTCTTTTTTCTCCGAACCACTTGAAGTACCTGAACTAGGGTTAGTCACACCACTTGATTGAGAAATTATTGAAGATACAGATGCAATAGCTGCTGTAGTCGCTGCAACTTGTTTAATCGTCTTCGCATTCTTTGCAATCGCATCTCTAATAGCAGTAGCAACACTCTTTTGTATTTTTACAATCTGATTTTGCTCTTTAATGATACTTGAAACATTTTTACTTGCTACAGATGCAGCTGTTGCAGCTAAATTTTTAGATCGCTGTAGACTCTGCTTAAGGAGTTGAGGACTAACCTCTTTTGCGATTTGAGCAGCAGTACGGAATGAACTTCTGACCACATTAGTCGCCACCACAGTTTCTGCTTTAGAAGCCATATATATAGTATTTGGCGGAGCACCTTTAGTTAAACTTAAGATCACAACCAAAGCCTGTCCAGCTCCTTTTAATGACATCGCATTATCAGTGAGCTGGATTTCTACATCTTCACCGTTTAATAAACCATTTAAAGATTCTAAATTAATTGAGTCATTTAATGCTTCAATTGAAATTGTTGGATTTGGAAAAACAATATTTAATTGATCTAACATCCATTTCATATCTTTATTTAATAGATGCTCCCCTAAAATTGAAAGTCTGAGCGTAACTTCAATCTCTTGAATTGACATATTAATGAGCTGGCTAAATACACCAAATAACTCGGTATCAGCTGTAGTTAAAGCAAATTCAGCACTTTTAGCATCAGCAAATGTTGATAAGAATAGCTGCTTAGCAATATCTACTTTTTCTAATTCTGGAGTCGCTGAACCATACAAGTTCTTTACAAGCTCAGCTTGAACCATAGATGAAATATATAGATTTTTTGCATATTCTCTAACTAGAGAATTTCCTACTGAACCCATAGATTTAATGTCAAGACCACTATAATCAGGTTTTTCTGAAGAAGGTGTAGGTGCATCTGGTTGATCTTCCTTATCTGATTCAGAATGTAGATAACTATCTAAATCAAATATAGAACTATGCTCATGTGAATAACTTTGAATAGTTTTCACGGAGTTATAGAAAACATTAGTTCCTGTTAAATCATCAAATCGAGAAGGTAACGCCGCATCAATTGGCTTTTGAGTATCCACCTTACCAGCTTTAATAAACCTATCAGCAGAATCTAATAAGTCTTGAACATTCCAGACAAAAACACTTCTAAACATCCGTGAATAATAGCTATCATCAGGGCCTCCCATTTCATCCATCCAGACACTAGCTTGTAATAAACCATTATCAGTAATAGTCAATGTCTCTATAGATGCACCAATAATAGGTATTGTTGAACCAATAAACATTGGTTCACCATAATACCCAAATGGGTCTTGGATAATCCCTATTTTCCCACCTATTCTTTTGTTTACACCCCACATACCATACTCTGATACTGAAGTATCATTAAACCAAAAATTATAATCAGCAACCAAAGCATACATCATATTGTTATAATTGACTAAAACGACATCAGAGGAGTTTTGAATTTCCTGTCTATTTGTTCTAGCTCTTGGATTATAGTCTCTTTGAGTATAGGTTGGCTTTAGTCTAATTTTTTTATGCACAGAAGATTGCGTGAGATTACCTTGGTTATCCAAACCAACTTTAATGGTGCTTACCCCTTGATTTACATCTCGCAAACTCGTCATTATAAACTCACCTGCATATAACCCTTCGGCAATACGCATTGGACGCTGACCTATATTACCTAGGTCAATGGCATTAATAATATCTACCCCATTATTGTCAGTAAATTCACCTTGATAATTTATTTTATTTAAATCAATAACATAAATATCACCAACAGGGTCTTTTGTCCAATAAACTGCTCCGCCTATCCCACCTAGAACACCACGATTTGAAACTGATGCAATTACAGCCAAGTAACGTCCATGACTAATTGCCATATCTCCAAAGCCAGTTACAGCAGCAGTCGAAATATCTAAACTTTGTTGTACTTTTAGAAACTCTGTTGATAACTCATCAACATTAATACGAATCAGTGGTGACGGTCCATAACTACTGACATACAACCAACCATCATTGTATAGAAGTGCAGAGATGTATTCGCCTGAACTATTAACAGTGATAGAATCTACGATTTTATAAGAAATCATATCTAACACATAAATTGTGTTTCTCCCCGCAATAAATGCTAAGGTTCCTTGTTCATTGTATGTAATTGGATCAGTTTTATTTGATGGCAAATATAAGAACAATCCATTGCCTTTTTCATCAGCATTAACAATACGCTTAACTCCAAAATCTGAAGTTTGCTTACCTTGCTCTGTAATAATAATTTCTTTATTACTCAATGCTATTGAAACTTTTGGTGCTTGAACTTTTAAACTTACAAAATCTGAGTATTCAGAATAATCACTCGCTATTCGAATACCATTATCTGTGTAAGTATATAATTTCTTCTCGAGGTAAATGTTATGTAAACCTAGAGCAATACCATCATCTATTACAATTGAATACGTATTTCCACTTTTCCAATTAGCTTTATAAGACTTCCATATGAGCCCATGTTCTGCTTTATCGCGTGGATGGTCAAGTTGATCACCTTGTGGAACCAACCATATATTTAGATCAAATGCATTAGATACATTTTGTACATCAACAGTTAACTCATTTGTATTTGCATTAAATGAATATCCAGAAATACTTGGTTCCTCTACATTATTATTTTTTGGAACTTCAATTTTATTAATGGTTATTCCACCATCATCTTTATTTACTGGCACTTCTTTACTATAGCTACCTGCAAGCGTATAAGTCACGACAGAGAAACTATCATAAAGTGTGAAAGCAGAGTCTATCGCTAAACCTACCAAACCACCACGACCAACGCTCATCACAGCATTAGCTGCCATACTATATATAAAGGAATAATCAGTAGATGACTGAACAATTGTCATTGCTCCAGTCTTTTTATCCACATTTTTTATCCGTGTTGTAATAACCACTGTTCCTGAAACTGACACGCCTCCAAATGGCGGACTTGCTGTTCTTGCCATCCCTTTCGCATCAACAAATCCATTATCCAGTAACCACCATGTTTCACGTTCAACGCCATTGGCATCAGTAAATATACCTTTCCTCCAAAACAACACCTCTGTTCCTTCATTCAGCTGTTCTGTACTTCCTGTTTGAGGATCAATATAAGAATCACCAACTTTGATTCCGAGTTGTAATGGTTTAGTTGCAGTTTCACCAGATAAATCAATTGTGAAAGCACCTAAACCAGCTAAATATTCTTTGGCTGGCAATGGAATACCAACGCTATCTAAAGCAACTTTTTCGATTGATACGGCTGTACCATCAGGTAAGGAGCCTGAGGCAACCATAAGAATATTCCCCGAAGAATCAGATGTAATTCCTCCCTCTTTATTCGATACTTTAATTGTACCCAAGAGTTCTTGCTGAACATTAAGTACAATTTCTGTCTGCATATTTTGATAAATAATCGTGATTTTTGCTTTGCCAAGTACTTTAGGAATCACTAAACCGTCTGCTGTAATATCTGCAATATTACTATCACTAATATAGTATTTAATCCCTGTAGTTGCTTGAGAAATATAATTACCATCAGCATCATGAACTTTGAGCTGTCTTGTAGCAGAAAGAGGTAAATTTACTGCTCTTGGATAAACATCTACTTCAAAACCATCTTGGTCAGCATAAGGAGTATAAATACTGTGATCAACAGAGATGACATTCACCCCCTCAATACCTCTAGCAGACACATGGACTGTGGCAATACCCGACTTTTTCGTTGTGATATTACCTTTGGCATCTACCGTAAGCACATCTGGGTTATCGCTCACAAACTGTAAATAATCAGCAGTTAAGGTAACGCCCTCTTCATCTGCAAAATCACCTCTTACATGCAAGCCAGCACTATTGCCCAAAGCGACAGCAGCTAACCGCTCAATATGAATTAAGACAAGTTTTGCATCGCTGATATATATTTTCAGTTCAATTGGCTGTCCTTTGCTATATCCATCATCAGCTTGCAAAGTTACCGTTGCGTAACCTGAGAAACCTACTTCAGGTTTAAAACTTAAATTTTTACCATTATATGAGAGCTGAGCAACACCATGAGTACTGCTTAAGATATTCCAATAAACTGCATCACCTTCGCGATCAACTGCGATCTGGTCTAATTGACCAGTTACAGATAAATCACGATGTGTTTTTAACGCTTGCGTCCCTTGCGGTACAACGTTGACAGGTGCCTTATTTGATTTCCAACCATAGTTTGCATACAAAATTTGTAGATCAGCATGATTAATAAGACCATCACCATTTAGATCAAACTGATTTTGTCCTTCTTGAGCTTGTTGCAACAAAGTACTATCTAAACCATCGACATTACCATCATGGTTAAGATCCCCAACAATAGACAGTCGGACGGCGACTGCACCAACTCCACTTATAGCTAATTGCTTAAAGCCTGCTGACGTAATACGTACTAAGGTAACTGTATGCTCACCATGTCGTTGTTGTGACACAATAGTTGCATCAGCAACATTAATATTTTGAACATTACCTTGAGTTTCAACTGCAACTAAAACAGCTCCTGTTGCACCCATCGCTTTAATGGTTGATGCCAGTTCTGATTCACGAATAGCAAAATCAAAATATTGAGTTTGATTATTCAAATCACCTTGCCATTGTGGTGCAGAATGATTTTGATTCAACCAATCAACACTTGCACCTAAATAAGCTATCGCTTTTTCTAGACGGACTTCTCCTGTTGAAGTGTAACTATAGCGTTGAACTACTTCTCCCGTGATTAGATTACGTACTAACTCAAGTTGGTTGGTACTATTGTATTTATACAACAAGCTGATTGGTTCACCTTGACTACCTTGACCAAGAATCTGGCTAATACGGCCTTGGCTATCACGTTTAAACTCAATACTTTGAGAGGTTTTTCCATCTACCAACACAATATTATTTTGACTAACAAGCCATTGCTCGCCTGTATTAAAGTGGATCGAAAGCACTTTGCCTGCTTGGTCTAGTAAATAACGTGTACCATCTGGTGCAGTTAGATTGAAATAACTCGGAACCCAAGCCAGACCTGTACTTTCGTTATATAAACTCTGACCTTGTTGAATCAAGTTATCGATATGAAGATCGGCCGAGCTATGTGCAGTCAAACTCCAACCTTGCGCATTACTAAACTGTGGTGTGAATTGATGAATACCCGTATTTTCGCTAGTCACATCTTGCGTCTGCAAATTCAGCGTAAAGTTCAAATATTGAGTTTGTATTGCAGTTAAACCTTGTGGGATTTGCAACCAGACTTTTGCTCCAGTTTGCCAAGCAGCAACAGTACCAACACTGTTATTTAAACGTTGGTTATGAGTCAGTTGGGTATCAAATAATCCAGTTGTCCAGTTGGCGAAATCACCATGGCTATCTGTCGTAATTGAGCGAACCAGATCAATTGTTTGTGAACCAATTTGTAAGCTAGCATCTACATGTGTTGCTTGATTCAGTTGTTTTGTGACGCTATTGATCTCAATATTGGCATATAGTTCTTCAACTCGACCAACTAAATCCCAAGCAGTTAAGCGTAATTGATATGCCCCATTTACAAACAATGCTGGATCAATTGTAAAAATATCTAGCGTTTGATTGCTATAACTTGCTTTCAACGACACATCTTGCAATGTATGCCATTCCAATAGTCCTATCGTATTACGGGCAATTTCTAATTTATAGCCCATAAGCTGCTGTTCTTTAATTGATGCAGTCAGGTCAGTGATGTTTTGTACCACAATAGGTGCGGTCGTAATTGCTGCACCTTTAAGTTGTCCTTGCCATGCTAAAACAGGTGCCGAATTATCTTGTGGATCTTTAACACGAATGGTCTGAACTTGTTGCTGACTAAAACCATCAATATCTATAGCAGTTGCACGAATTTCTATAAGTCCTGGCTGTTGCCCAGTCAGTTTAATTCGCCCAGTAGAATCCAAGCTTACTACTTGCCATTGATCAGTTCCTAACGCACTGCCTCGAACTTCAACCATAGTATTAGCAATAGTACTAAAGCTATCTGCTCGTACCGTCGCTGTTACAATTTGTCCTGCAACCACTGGAATTGCCGGGGT
Source organism: Acinetobacter sp. WA-87 (assembly GCF_039938935.1). Classification (NCBI taxonomy): domain Bacteria; kingdom Pseudomonadati; phylum Pseudomonadota; class Gammaproteobacteria; order Moraxellales; family Moraxellaceae; genus Acinetobacter; species Acinetobacter sp. WA-87. The sequence goes on from NZ_JBDUVF010000001.1 coordinate 866,851, forward strand.
AGTTTCAATATGTAAAGTAGGTTCATAAGCATTAGGGTCTGCAACTACATTAAAGGTAATTGCTTGACGAACCGTATCATAGCCATCTGAAACTTTAACATAGGCTACAAACTTACCAATTTGTCCTGCATTTGGTGTCCATGATAAGCGTCCTGTAACAGCATCATAGCTTGTACCTTGTGGCAATTGGTCAAAGCTTACAATCAAACCTTGTGTCTGCGCTTGCCCATCAATATCAGATACATAGATATTTCTATTATTGTTTAAGCTATTTTGAGCCGACTTCACAACGTCAAGTTGGAACTGTTGGCCTACCACTAAAGTACGGTTACTACTTTGAATTTTCGGTGCCTTATTCACATCAAGAACACGAACCTGTACAGTTTTGAGAACAGATGTTTGTCCATCAGTTACCATAAAGGTCAAGTCAAAGGCCTTTTGATCACCAAATTGGTTATCGACAATATTATTCGCTGGTGTCCACTCGACGTAGCCTGTCGTTGCATCAACATAGATATCTGCTGGCGTATTAGCATCATGTACTAATTGGTAACGTAGCGCATCATTATCACCATCTTGTGCCAATAAATTAAATGAAAGGGTTTCACCTTCATAAACTAGTTGTAATGGCAGACTTGTAAATACAGGTTGTTGATTAACATTTGCAACCTGTATCTGGACATTGCGATTAAGTTTGGCACTACCATCGGTTACAGTTACGGTAAAGTTGTAGTTACCTAACTGACTACTTCCCAAACTGCTTTGTGCAGCAAACATAGATGGCAACCACTTCAATACAAGCTGGCTTTGTCCATTACCTAATGCTTGAGTGGTGATATTGACACCTTTTGGTAAAGCACTAAATGACCAATAGAGTTGATCTAGGTCAGCGTCCTTAACCGTCATAGTCCATGTAAGCGGCTGTCCTTCTTGTGCCTGAAGAATAATTTGGTCCGCTTGTTGTACAACACTTCCACCTTGTTGTACCTGCACATCAAGTAATTCTGGCGTAAGATTAGTTGCCCGTACTACTATGCGAATATCTTGTGCCACTACATTTGGTATAGCGACAAAACCTTCTGGAACTGGATAACCTAAATCTTTTGGCGGTAAGCCCTGATCTGATACCTGAACACTTAAATCGTATTGACCTACTTGATTTGCCGTTGGAGTCCAGACAATTTCTGCATAACCATATTTAGCATTTTGAACAAGTTGTGCACCCGCAGGTAAACCCTGCACAATATAATTTAACGTGTCCTGATCTAAATCCGAAACAGTAATTGGTACACGTATTTGTTGCCCAACTACGGCGACGTTTCGTGTAGGCACACTGAGGTTAGGTGCTTCACTATAGCTTCTAACTGTAACGACAAAACTCTTACGCTCTACCTGTACTTGATTAATATCGCCATCACCATTATCTCTTGCTGTCACGGTAATCGTGTAATCACCTCGGTGACCCGCTTGCGGTGCAAAACGGATTACTCCCTTAACATTACTACCCGACTGGCTTTGAATATATGTCGCAAAACTTGGTAAGCCTTCAATTTGCAATTCAATCGGATTACCATCTTTATCTGCTGCTGTAATTGGAATTTCAATCACAGCCCCTTTATCAACAATCACACTTTGAACATCACCAATTTCAGGTGTACGGTTCGCATTAAGTACGTTAATCGTAAAAGTGCGTTCTGTAGAAAGTGGTTGACCAGTACCGTTACCATCATCAGTTGCAATCACTTTAATCTTGTAAATGCCTGATTGTTGGTAATTTGGATTCCACTCAATTTCTAGTGTTTCAGGGTCAAATGTTGCTCCTTCCGGTAAACCTGTTACCTCATAACTTACTGAAGCAGGAACATCAGACATTTGAACTGCTTTGCTTTGCGGATGCGATTTAAACGCAGGCTCAAATCCTGGATTATCTGGATCAAAAGCAAATATATTTAAACGAACACTTGCACCTTCGAGCACAGTCCATGTTGAACTAGATTCAAATTGAGGCGCAGCATTAACATTGTCGACCACCAAAGATAATGTTTGCGTTGCAACTGTGCGAACAGGAATACCGCCATTAGTTGGGGTATATGTTGCCACTAAGCGAATTGGAATATCATAACTACCCGCTTGCGCATAACCTGGAGTCCATTCCAACCAACCGGTATCTTTATTTAAGACAGCACCATTCGGTAACCACTCAGCGCTATAGTTCAGTTTAATATCCTGACCAACATACTGCATTAGTCCATGTGGTAAGCTTCCTGCTAACTGCAAACTAAAACGCTCACCTTCACGCAATTGCTGTGCTGCCACTGGCAATAACACAGGTTTTTCATACCCTTGTTTTACGGTAATATTAAACTGATAACGGCTTTCGTGTTTTCCATCAGATACAACTAACTCAATATTTTCATATTTACCGGCCTGATCATAAGCAGGTGTCCAAGTCAACATACCTGTAGTCACATCAAACTCAGCCCCAGCAGGTAAATTACGTACCACCATACTGATACGATCACCATCTTCATCTGCAGCCAATAGCTGTTGACTGAGACTTTGTCCTTCAGTTAAGTCAATATCTCGTATGGTAGTAATAACTGGCACATGATTCGCACCATCAACTTGAATTTTAAGTCGCTTAAGTGCAAAACCTCCGCGGCTATCAACGACTTTGACTAGAATTTCGCTATCTACGCGATCTTGAGCCGTTGGTGTCCAATGCAACTGTGCATGTGATTGATAGCCTTGATCAGAAGCTTGCCCTGTAGTCACAGCATCGATACTGACACCTTTCGGTGCTTCTACGATACTCCAGTAGAACTGTTTACCATCCTGATCAGTGGCTGTTAAATCTAAATTCCAGCTCTCATTTACTTTGGCCTTGAGTTTAGTTTCATCATAACTAATTACAGGTGGCTGATTGTCATAAGGAAGTGCATAAACTTGGTGTGTAAGATCAAATTTTAATAAGCGAGCTGCATCGTTAGATAATGCTAAATCTTCAGCTTTAACTACGGATACAGTAATACCTGTGAGTTTCTCTCCAACTTTTAGAGATCCACCATGAGCCTGTAAATAGCTGCTGACGTCGAGTAACCATAATTCATTTTGGATACCTTGCCCTTGCGTTGCTGAGACAATACCGCCATTAAAATAGTGCCCTGGATCGAGTAATAACAGCAATGGACCTTGAATATTATCCTGACCGATATTGGTGATTTTTACATCATAACTTACTGTATCATTTAAACGATCTGCACGAGTTTTATCAAACTCAATACTAACGAAAGCACTGTAATCGGTCACAGTAGTGAAAGCTGCGGTGTACACTCCCTCTAGGCGAGTTTGTTTTGCACTTTGCACATTGGATGACACTTCAAGACGCCATTGTCCAGCTGCAATATTTGGCAAAGTTAAAATGACACTATTGGTTGCGTTATCCCATTGCACAGACTCAGGAGACAAGACTTGATTAACATTTTTGCCTATACCAACAAATCGGTAATTTGTTGGATTTAAAACACTCGCAATATCTGTACTATCATTCCCATTATTTCCTAACCACATTGATTGATCAAAAGTAATAGTTGCATTAGCGAGTGGTAATGGAATATACGCCCCATCCTGTATTGAACTTGCAATGATGGTTGGTGCTTTGAGTAAGGCAATTTCATCAATGCGATTGGTTTGAGCAACTAAAATACGCTGGTCATGAGTAATCAGGATTGATTCACCACGAGAACCACCTTGAGCCAATTGAACCGCTTGACGTTTTGCCAAGCTAATCATCCAAACAGCGGCGTTATCCAGTTTTGACAACGACTTACTGCTATTGCTTAATTGTTGGCTATTATTTGCAGAAGCAAATAATAAACCTTCAAATGCAGTGCCCTTTTGGCCAAAGACTAAACTATCAATTAAGCCATTTAACGTGTATTCAACTTCAGCACGGCCTTTCGTTTTCCCTGTTAATGGCAAACTAATAATATCGGTTTTACCTAAATGAGAAAGAACATTAGCACTCGTCCAACGTACAGCCCATAAACGCCCATCCGGTGCGAAACTTAGATCTGAGACTAATGCATTAGAGAAGTGTGTCCATTGCTGTCCTTTTGGTGCGTTAGAGTCAAAAATCTCAATACCATTTCCAGACGAAACATAAATACGATCAGTTTCAGGTTCAATTGTCAAAGCATGTGTTAAAGGTTCATTAGAAGGACCTTTAATACGCTCAATAATCTGACCGGTTGAATAATCCAACAACCACAACTCTTGACCCGTTAATACCCATAGTTGGCCCTTAGAATCTAAGGCCATATCCATAATCGGCTGTTCAAAAGTATAGAGAGGTTTTTGTTGGGTTCCTCCATGCTCCCCATAAATAAACAGCTGATTACGATATTGCCCAGCACTGACTAAAATACGATGGTCAGGCAACTCAACCATTGCTAGTGCGCCTACTTCACCTTGGCTAGCATTAAAACCGCTAGCAAACGCATTTAAAGTAAATGGAGATAAAACTGTATTTAAATCGGTGTTTTGATTTTTATCCGTTTGACCCACTAGACCCTTTTGAGCTTCTGCAAAAATAGTGTTATTTAAATAACTACGATCTTGCGTTGCTTGAGGGATTTGAGCAGTTTGTTGCAATGCCTCATTACTACCAATTTGAGTTAGTAGTTGTTGGCGTGAACCATCATCTGGAATTACTGCATTAGATACTTTAGCAATTTCCTGATTACCCGCCACATCTGTAGCAACTGCTAAAAATTCGTATTGGGTACCTGTTTGTCCTACAAATAGTAGCTCACCATTGGTTTGTGTCAGTTGCTTCTGCCAAATCTTAAAGTCTTTGCCATTTTCTGCAACATACAATGTGACATGTTTAATGCCGCTTACATCATCTTGTGCAGACCATTTGACTTTGTAATGTACTTGATTTTCAACAGCACTTTGCTCAGATACAACCTGTACTGTAGTAACAGGACGTTGATTATCTAAAATATACGTTAAACTTTGGCTATCTACAGGTGGTGTATTATTTAAATATATACGCGCTTGCGTGATAATTTCTTCACTAGATTTTGCTGTCCCTGCTACTTGAATGGTATAACCAACAAAACCTTTGTTATTTTCACTTAATTTCAATAAACGATGTAAATTTTGCGTTGAGACTTCACCTGTAGTTGGATCAATCGCTTGAATCAACCATGTCACGATATGGCTTTCTGTATCAATACCTGCACTGACTCGTAAAATAAAGCCCAAGCTACCTGTAAAATCAAAGTCGCTGCTAAAACTACTACGATTTTCTGGCACATGAATATTAATATCACCAATTTTCATATCCGTTAAATTTAGGCTAGATAGATCTAGCTGCTCATCAATTGCTGTAACTAAACGGATTTCATGAAGTGACTGCTCGGTTGTATTTTGGAAATTCAGTTTGAATGGTAATGCTGTCTCACTTGGGACATAGCTCTTACCATCAGTATGTGGCATGACTGATGGGCCTTGTACATGTACCACATCAGTATTTACAGCAGCCATTTGCTGAAGATATTGACTCAAAGCAAGCGCCTGTGCACCTATTGGGCGAAACTCGCCATCCAATAAGCCTAAATGACGTAAGTACTCTAATTGAGCCTTGTCTCCAGCGAAAACATTAAAGTTGATAAAATGCGTATTGCTCACATTATTTAAAATAAGATCTTCTTCAGTAATATTTTTTGGTACAGGACTCGTGGCTGAATTACCTAAATCATCTTGACGCAGTTCATAATAATCAATCTGAGCCTTTAACGCATTTGGATCACCAGCCCATTTAGAAGTATCACCATACCATTTTTGCATTTGCTCAAAGAAAGATAATACGCTTGCTTTCGTTTGGTAACTTTCACCAGCTTTCGATAGTAAAATGCCAGTTGCTAAATTTGCAGTAAGACTAAGGACTTGAATACTTTCTTTAATAGCAGGCGCCTGATTTTCAGGTCGTAATAATCCTGCATCTTCTAAAGCAGCTAACCAACCCTGTGTCCATTGAGTTTCATCCGCTGCTAATGCTTTCAAATTTGTACTAGCAGACTTATCTTGTAAAATCGCATCACGCATTTTTAATGCATGTTTGATTTGATCTTGAATAAATTCATTACGGGTAATCGGTGTTGCCGCTGCAGCAATATTAAAACGAAAGTCTAATGCGAGCATTTCTGTCTCAGTCAGACGGTTTTCTGTATCTAAGAATCGTTCTGCAAGCCCGCGTCGAATTTTATTTAGATCTAAAACTCCTCCATCTAATAGACCTTGTGATCTCCACTCTGGATGTATGATATAGAGTTGCTCACGTAACCCTTCAAAATCCATTTTTAGCCATTCTGCCAAACCTGGATAAGTTTTAATATTAAAGGTAAATCCAGTATTGCCAGCAGCATTAATATCAAAAGCATAGCCAGGTGCTAAGTTAATTCCAGCAGTATTTAATGTTCCATCTAGGCTTGCCCAAGGAATTTGATTAATTTTACTCTTATCTGTTGGAGTAACACCGTATTGCTGGGTATTTGCCTGATCACCAACGACTATACCTGACGGCTGCCCCCCTACATTTGAACCAAAAATTAAGAAAGGTAAATTTAGCCCTTCAATCAGTGATTCGTTATAACCCATCTCCACAGCACCAATATCCAGACGGACATAGGGTGTATCAACATTGGTTAAACTTTGAAGAGAAACACTGTAAATACCTGTTTCACCTGGGGCGATTTGGCTTAACCCACCTAAACCAATAGTGACATCTGGTTCAATCGCACGTTCAACTAAGTAGTGATATGGCTCAACAACTCGGTCACCATTTGGATTAGTAACTATAATGTCATATAAGCCATGTGGTACTTGGCGTAAATCAAATATTGCACGGATATGTGTAGCATCTAAAACTTGCCAACGCTCTGGTTCGACTTCATAAACACCAGGACGGCTGAGCTTGACTAAGGCGCCAGCAGCAAATCGAGCACCATAAATATCCATGGTTACCCAACGATAGTCATCTGTACCTGTACCACCCTGATCTGGCGTCACTTTAGTAATAGAGAGTGGCAAAGTTTCCGCAAGGATTGTTGCCGCAGTGCCTTTAGGAGAGTTGCTCGCTTTTACAAGAATATAATAAGTACCCGCCTGTGTGGTTGGAACCATCAACTCCTGATCAGGAGAGTTAGGTACGGTATAAGCGTAATCATATTGCCCTGCACTAGGTACGGCTTCGTAACGGATATACAACTCCGTAGAACCTTTCAAAGCACTAGAGTCTAGACGAACACGAAGTGTTTCTCCTTGTCCAACCTGAAGTTTGTAAAGATACTGATCACCACTACTTAATTCCAAGTCAGTGCTAGTATTCAACAGTAAGTTAGGAACTGTTACGTTAAAAGTAGTGGCTGAAGCGGTTTCATTATTCGCTTCAGCAGGAGCAATATTTAAACCCGTTTCGCTATAAACAATATCGCCTTCATATACTTCGTTATAAATATCTGGGCGAACAACAATATACCATTGCCCATCCTGAATCATTGGTAAAAGTGCATCAACAAATCCGGTATATTGTTGATGAGCATCTAAACCACCTTGACGCGTAAATCGTCCCAACAAAACATCCTGGTTATCCCAGCTATTATTTCTAGACAGATATACCGCATCTGACCACTGACCATGTGCTTGGTAATCAGCTACATTTTTTACAGTGTATTCAATACGAACTTTTTCACCTGTTTTTACTTGCTTAGGCAATAAAACATCAGTGACCTGTAAATCGACTGGATCAGGTTGAATGATTAATAATGGTTGTTCAGACGTAAGCGTATTATTTAAATCATTTTCAAACTCTAAAACTTTACCTGTTGCTCCACCTCGATAATAAGCGGGGTCTGTTACCACAAATACATAGTATGTTCCTTTTAATTCTGTAGGAATTTTTGCTTGAATAGAGGCTGAATATTCAGCATTTGCAGCTAATCCACCACTATGATCAACGAAACCTAAAAGTTTATCTTTACTTAAATCTAGCACTCGGTCGGTAGATAAATAAATGAGATCAGTCCAAGTACCTTGATCTGAAGGTGTTCGTCCTCCAAAATTTTTGACTTTATAAGTAATATTAACCTTTTGCCCCGAAATGACACTGGTTGGGCTAGTAACGTCTACAACTTGTAAATCAGGTGGACTAACATAATTAATTGTTAAAGCAATTGATTTTTCATTATTCGCTTCGTCTTTAAACTCTAAAACAGCACCTTGATCATAATTAGATAACTTCTCAAGTGTATGTAGTGATTTTCGAATACTTGAAGATGCAGAATATCCAAAAACATAGTTAGTATCTGCTTTAACAATAATATTAAAATCCCCACCGATTGCCGATGGTATGGTAAAAGTAGCCGTTTGAGTATAACTCTCACCAATTTTTAGAACATCTACTTTGCCTTCTGCATTTCGAATAAGTGTTTGCTTAACTTTCAGGCCAACTTCAAATTCATTACCACGATCAACTACTGGATAATCTGACTTATCAATAGTTTTATCATTTGATAGATAGATACCATCCAACCAAGAGGATACACGTGTATCACGACTGCCTTCATTTTTAACTGTCCAGCTAACCGTAACAATATCACCAGCATTTGGGTTCGGATTAGAAATCTGAATATCTTTAATAACCAGATCGGGCTCACGATAAACAATATTTAATGAAGCTCCAGACACATTGTTCTGTGTAATATTCTTCTCAAACACGGTTTCTTGATAAAGCCCTGAAGCAATTTCGTTATAAGTACCTTCTAAAACATCCCTGTTAAAATAAGGTTGATCTAAATCTAATTTAGCATCACTTAATACAAAAATATAATATTGCCCATCGTAGCCGACCGGTACCTTAAATTGGCCAGTTGCGGTATAACGCTCTCCAGTCTTCAAACCTTGTGCATTAGAATGCTGCACAGTACCTATTAACTTTGAATACTCCCTCGTATATTCCGGATATGCACTGATAACAATATAATCATTCCATGATCTTGTACCAGCCCAAACATCTGCACCCTTATTTTCTACAGTCCAAGTAACATTAACAGCTTCACCTGAAAATACTTGTTGATCGACTACAATCTGAGTAACAGCCAAATCTGAAGCAGATGCCGTCACCTGTGAAGCAACAGCAAATGTATTATTCTGTTTGTTTTTTTCTATTTTTGATTTGCCATTAGAGTCTTTTAAATCAGTTACATTAGTTTTTACAACCAAGTGAAGACCTGTCACCGATGGCGCTAATAATGGAATCGTCTGCTCAACAGTGTAAGTTTCGTTATAACCTAATTTTCTCTTTTGAGAAAACTCACCTAACTTCCATTTTATTGTAGCTTTAGATAAATCAGCTTGGTCTGCTAACCAAACTTCATCCGTCCACGAGCCATCAAACTCATCTCCAAGATTCTTAACCGTATAACTAAATTGATAGCTTCCTCCAGCAACTGCCTCTCGAGGTGCCTGAATATCAATTACAGAGAGATCTGGAGGTGCAAAACCTAAAATATCAATAGCTCTGGCTTTAAAATTATTATTATCTACCTGAGTTGGATCATCCAGATTTATATTTGTCGCAAGCGTATCTTCTAAAATTGCATCATAAGTATCGCTCCACACAGTAATGTAGTACTTACCTGAATATGTTCCCTCAGGTATGGTTACAGTGATTTGCCCTAGATAATCTTCACCGACCTCAAGATGACCAGTATGGCGAATATCACCTAACTTAATGTCACCTTTTGATGGATTCGGTTGACGTTTATCTACAGTTAACCAAACACTATCTACCCAACTATTAATATTACTTTGATCGCCTTGAGTTTTTGCCGATCCCTTATTTGTTACCTTGTAGTCAACTGTAATTTTACTACCATGACTTGCTTGATCTGGTGCAACTACATCACTTGTCACCAAATCAGCAAAAGGTATAGGTTCAATATAAAGTTTTTCTACTCGAATATTATTGTTTTCATTTGGATATTCATCTAAAACATTACCAGAGTCGGCGACCACAATAATGTAAACATCACCTCTATAACGTAAAGGTACAGTAAACTCATCAGTGGTAGTTGTATAACTCTGCGTAGGTGCTAAAGCTGCTCCACTGCTATAACGACCTACTAAAATATCATCTGAACTGAGATTTCCATCAAGCGATAAGTATACTGAGTCACTCCATTGAGTATTCGTCACTAAAGGACCCATATTACTTACTGTAAATTTTACACTTGCTTTACCACCAGCAATCACTTTATCTGGTGCTTCAATCGATGTAACTCGTAAATCTGGTTTTGGATTTAGGTTTATTTGTAAAATATCATCTGAAATTAAGCTATTATTTTGACGGGCGGTAGCATACTCATAAATTTGACTAGCTGAATTTTTACCTAGCTCAGCATTAGTGATAACTTCTAAACGCCACGCTCCCTCCATACGAGAAGGCAGGCGAACCTTTTCAGTACGGCTATAAGTCTTACCTGACTCTAAACCTTGAGTATAAGTATAATTACCTAAAGAAATTGCTGATTTACTACCATCGAGAGAAATCAGGCGAAGACTATCCGTCCAACTACCATTTGCATTCTTTGGACCTTGGTTATTAACAGTCCATGTAAACTCAACTTCTGAACTTTCAGTTGCTGTATCTGGTAAAGTAATATTTGTTACAACAAGGTCAGGATATTCAGCAAGTTGTATAGGAACAGCTAAACCGGTTTTTTGGTTATTATCATTATAAATAAACTCAAATACACTATGACCAACATTCGTACCGACATTTAAGTAATAATTTCCAGACAGACCATCAGGGAGAGTAATAGTAAGCGAGTGTTCATAACTATCACTCGCTGCCAAATAACCTAGATGTTGAACTGAACCAAGATCCCATAATTGTCCTTTTCCATCTGCCTGACTGCTTAACCATACATGGTCAAACCATACATCTTTGTCTGTAATACCAATGCCGTTATTACTTACTGACCATCGAACAGTTGTAGATGAACCACTGATCAACTTTTCTGTATTATCAATTGATAGTGAAGTTAATTGTAAATCAGCATAAGCTCTTGGCATTACATCAACAAGATGATCGAATTCCACTGTATTATTCGATTCGAGATCATTTTCCCAAACTTGCTTTAAGCTATCTGTTTGAACAAAAACATGACCATGTCTAGTAAAATTAGGACCAAATCGATACTGAATAGACGAGGTGTAGCTATTGTTCTTTTCTAAAGCTCCATCATGTACAACTTTGCCTAAAACAATATCATCTGAGTTACCGATAATATCGTCAGTAGAATAAATAACGGTATCTGTCCATGTCGTGTTTAATCCAGTGCCTGTTCCAATGTTAGACACGGTCCACTCAACACTTAAAGAAGCAGGATCACCAATAACTTGGGTTGGAGCCTTAATATTGCTTACGATCAAGTCTGCATATTCTGCTTTAGCAATCTCTAGACTTTGCTGATACTGATTATTTTGTTCAGCATTGTATTCAAAGTTTTTATTGTCAGCATCAGTAACAATAAGTAAACGCCAACGTCCAGATAAACTTTCAGGAATTTTATAATTTAAAATAGACGAAATAGATTGTTGACTCTCTATTGCTGAGTGAACTACTTCACCAATTTTAATATCTTTATAATCAATTACATCATCAAGTGATAAATAAACGATATCTTTAACCTGAGCCGCTTTTGTAGTTCCCTGATTATAAGTTGTCCATGAAATATCAATATTTTGTCCACCTTGTAAAACTCCTGTTGTTTTTACATTACCAACAACAAGATCAGGACTCACAATTTCAATGTTCTGTGTACCTTGATGGCTTACTAAATCTAGCTCACGAACATAATTATTAACATCAGAAATAACTTCTAAACGCCAAGCTCCTAAACTAAGCGCAGGTACATTTATCATTATTTGCTGTTTAATACTTCCTCCTTTTTGAATGCTGCGGTTAAAAGAAGGTGTTGCTAATACATAAGTTTGGGTAGGGTTTGCGATATTTACTAAACGGAGATGATCATATACAAAACCTGTAAAGTCAGCTGTACCCATGTTAATTAAGGTATAGGTCAATTGAACCTGATTTCCAGACTGCCATTGTGTCTCGACTGAAATATCAGATACTTGAATATCTGGAAGTTTTTCCGCTTCTAGAGTAATTGCAGTTTTCGCAATATTATTTTCTGTATGCTCAGGTTCATAAGTTGAACCAAAACTATCTGTTTTCACAAATAGATAGTAATTTCCAGCTGCTAATGAAGACTGAATATCTAAATATGCTTCATATGACTCATTTAATCCCAAATATCCTAAGTGAGTGACTGACCCTAAAGCGACAGCCGTAGAATCTAATATCGCATTAGACGAAATATAAATTGTATCTACCCAACGATTAATATCAGTAGGCAAGTTTCCTTTATTGGTTACCTTCCAAGTTACCCTTCCAGACTCATTGATACTTAAATTATTAGGAGATATTAAAATTTCAGGGATAAGATCAGTAAATGTCTTAATAACATTTATCGTATTTGAAATTAACTGATTATTAACTCTCGTATCAGGCTCTTTGATACTTTGATTAATATCACTAATGATAGCAATAGAATATTGACCTTCTAAGCGAGGAGGAATTTTTACAGATATATTCTGCTGATAAGTTTCACCTATAGCTAATTCCTTAACTCTATTAAAGTTAGCAAGTACAATATCATCTGCATTACCTATTATTGCATCACGACTCAAAATTACTCGATCAACCCATTGACCTGATGCAGCTCTATTCCCCTGATTCGTAATACTCCATAGAATTTGTGTAAATGCACCAGAAGCAACTTCTGTGGGAATCACAATATTTGAGATTTTCAAATCTGCATAAGTTTGTGCTGTAGAAGAAAATTGTGTACTTAGACTATTATTGGCTTCTGCATCACCTTGATTATTGACTTCATAAATAGCACCTTGTCCTACAATATTGCTATCAGCAATAACCTCTAAAATAAATTGACCAACCCCAGCAATTCCTTCTGGTAAATTAAAACTGAAATGGCGATTTCTTGTTTCACCTGCTAACAATGCTTCTGCATCTTTTCCAGTAAAGGCAACTGCAAAATTAAGGACAATTTTTCCAACTGAACCATCCGTATTCTTTTCTCTAACAATGATACGATCTTGATAGTTTTTAGGTGTTGCAACACTACCTTGGTTAACATCCTGCCAACTTAATGTAACTTGGTCACCTGCTTGCAATTGTTGCTGTTCAATTTTTAAATTTCTAACAATCAAATCAGGACCAGCAACTACCTCTACTTGAGCTTGATTATCAAACTCTAAAGAACCTGTTTCATCGTATTCAGCAATCGTATTCAGCGCATCAACTTTAACAGTAACGACAAATCTTCCAATTGAATTATTTTCTGATGGCCAATTAAATGCTATTTGTCGAGAAGCAAATTCCTCATTTTCAAGATTCTGAGAATTTTGAATAATATCTTGACGGGTAATAACTGCACCAGTAGTTAAATTAGTAACTTCTACACGCTCAACCCAAGAACCCTTGGCAGTACTTCGTCCTATATTTTTGGTTATCCAGTTTAAGGTTACTAAATCTCCTGCTTGCCAATTTGCATTTGGAGTTAATGCAAGCTGGTCAACAACGAGGTTCGGATAATCACGTAACGCACTATTAAAAATAGCACTAAGATGATTATTTTGTTTTGTCTGAACAGTCTCTTTTTGCGAATTAAAATAATCACTGTCAATAATTACTTCAAATTCCCCAGCACCTAATTTACCTTCAGGCATACGAATATAAGATTTTCTTAATACACTTTGCTGAGGTAATAAAGCCCCTGATTCTTGCTCTATATAAGGTATAAGGCTCTGTGCTAAAATTTCACCTGTTGATTTACGCTTAATCAGAACTCGATCAGTAAAATCTCCGAAAGACGCTTGCTGACCTAAATTGCTGAGCGTCCACTGTATTTCTAATAAACTACCAGATTGAATATTTTGTTCTTGATTAGGTTCTATTACGATATTGGTTACATTCAAATCCGCTTTTCTTTCAGTGTTGTTAAGGTCAATAATAAGCGGTTGAGATGGCGCATGAACATAAACTGTCATACGGTAAGGTAATTCGATATCACGAGCATCCGATTCATCTAATAAAATAGTATATTTTCCAGAAACAGTAGCAACAAATTCTGATCCTAAATTATTCAAATCTGATCGAGAAATTACCTGAGACCGCCCATAAGGATCAATCACTATTAAATTAGTAGAGTAATTATATCTCCATTGCCCATTGTAGTATCCATAAGATGGTGCAGTTACATCTTCAAAATCAATGAAAATTCGATCACCAGTATTTGCCTCTATTTGATATACCTGTTTCTCACCTAGAGGGGTTAAACGATTTTCAATGACTTTCCCGCTCTCAATTTTTTGTGCTTGAGTAAGGTCAAGTAATTTAAATCCGTAATTTTTAGTGCTAAATTCTTGTGTAAAAATTCTAAGTTGATAATTACCTGCACCCAATATAATTGGATTATAATAAGAATTTAAACTATAGTTTCCAATTGTAGTACCAGCTTGATTAATAATTTGTAGAGTAACCCCACTATTATTAATATAATTTAACTGATCAAAATAAAGTGTAGTACTTTTATCAAGTTTTAAACTATATAAATGGCTTTGATTACTAGCAGTTAAAATTCCACTTGTTACTTCATTTATATTAAAAGTATGAATATTAGTAGAGTTCTTTTCGCCTAACCAATCTATTTGAAAAGTTACCTGCCCCGCATAGTTAAATCCATCAACCTCATCATAATAACTTCCATTAGCATCAAAAACTATATAATAATAACCAACACCACTTAGATAAATAGCATTAGAATCAACATTAGCCGAATTATTACTAGATGTAACTAATTGTCCAAAATGATTATATATTTTATAATTTAGGATATTTCCAGAATACAAAAGACTATTAAACTGAATATAACCTGATTTCTCTACATTAAATTCATAAATATTATTAGCCTGACGCGTTAAACTATTAGAAGTTGTAACCGACTGTCCAATATCAATGAAAGTCTTATTTTCTGAAATATTAATCCATTTTAGACTCACTGTACTTGATGAATAGCTAGTTAAATTACCTCTTACAACATAACCACCTGCTTTTAAAAATACTAAACCATTAGAACCAGATAAAACCTGACTACCATCTTTTAAGCTAATAGTTTTAAATGTACCATTATAGAAATTTTGATAAGATGAGTTAATTCGATCCAAGTAATACAAACCATCTTCTTTAACTTCAAAATAAAATAGGTCCTGATCATTAATACCATTTAAAACTGTGCCATTCCATGTATTTTCATAAACTATATCTTTAGTAAAAACCTGAGGTAATACAAAGTTTACAATAGGATTTAAAGCTCCCAAACGACGTGCAATCTGGATAGAGTTTTTCCCAACTGTACCTGCAATAAGATTAGAATTATCCTTTGCGTTATAATTATTATTTGAAGATGCACTTAGACCAATATAGTAAACACCCGTAGTTGGAACAATATAACGATAATTATTATACGCATCTCCATATTGGGTACTATATACTTGTTGACCATTTGCATTAAAAATACGCGTAAGATAACTATAGTTAGTATAAGCGTTAATTGCCAAAGTATCGCCAGCTATAAGCATGACTTGATACATATCCACATCTTTATTTGTATTGGCACCATCACCTATATATGTTTCTATTGTATACAACGCACCTTGAGGTACAAATATTTCTTGAGCTGTTCTTAGAGTTTCACCTGCATCTGAAACCGTCGTTAGTTTACTATTTTTGCGTTCAAAATATAGCTCTCTTTGAACTAATTCTTGTTGGCTGGTAATTTTTACATAATAAATATCAGTAGAGGTTATAGAAAAACTACCTTCCTGATTTACTACATTTAATTGTTCACCATTTTTTCCTAAAAGTGCTATTTCACTATTTTCAAGTCTTACAAAGAATTGATCATCCTGATTAAGCATAACACGATAATAACGCTCCGTTGAAACGGGTTGATCAACAAGAAGTGTCTTTTTACCATCAATAAATAACTCTCTTGCTTCAGAAATATTAGAACTTAAGCTTCCAGAATTATCATCAAAAATATAATTGGCATAAAATTGATAAGCGCTATCATTATCGTTATTTGAGCTAATTTCTAAACGGTACTGCCCAGCTTTCAAATAAATCTTTGCGACTTGGCTTGTCGTTAAATTATTGTACTGTGAAAGTAGATTATTATTTGGTCCAAATAACTTTAGATACATTGAAGACTGACCAAGTCTTAAATCTTTTAAGCTAAACCAACCATCTTTTTCTAAATCAAACTGATAAGAATGAGTGCTATCTGATGTATACAATGTACCTAACGTAAGTTGATCAAAAACTATAGAAGTAGTTGTATTCGCTACAGGATAAATCTGAGCAGTAATATTTTTTTCTACTACGGAATTATCTGTTCTTTTTACTAATAAATATAACTTTTCAGCATTAGCAATAAATGAAGGCGCAGTATTATCAGAATAACTATTATTAACTAAAATACTTCCCGACCCATCAAAAATAGAATAATACAAATTACTTGAATTATAAAAATCAATATTATATTTTTTACCAACTTCAAAATCTAATACATAAATTGCTAATTTTTGATTTACTGCCAACTTTGCAGACACGGCTTCACTACTATTTAAAATTTGTGAATTATCTTGCAATGACAATAACTTAAGTTGATAACTACCTAATGCTGTTCGATCTGAATAAAACTCAAATACATGATCCCCAGCCGGTAAAGAAATTACCTGATATTGATTTGAAGTTAAGCTAATTCCTCTTTGTTGACCAGTTACATCTTTTAGATATGCATAACCGACGTTACCCGAAATAGAGTCTAAAATTATTGTTTGAGTTTGTTCCAAATGTAATTTATAACGATGTACTTCACCTGCTTCAGATAAAGTACCTGCTATAGACTGGTTAAGCTGGATCTCTTGAGTAATTGTTTGTGGTGTACTAATTCGAATTGTTGTAGATCTGGCTTGTTGACGCTGTGACTCATTAGATCCATGAAGTGATAAATAATAAATACCATCTTTTTTTAGGTTAACTTTCACAGCATAATCATAGTTATAATACTGGTTACTGAAAGTAATATTATTACCTAAATCATCATATAAATACCAAGCTGCATATTGAGCTAGATTATTACTATTACGTGGATCGATAACCCAATTTTGACCAGCTTGACCAGTAATTTTCCAAACTGTTGTTTCAGCACTTTGATTTACAGTTTTAGTCACAAGTTGATCTAAAGGTAGTTCAATTGCCTGTTTTAAATCAGTAATAGTGAAGTTAAATTGGCGTGCTGTATTTGAATAGTTAAAACTATTAAGAACAACTAAATCATAGCTACCTGCATCCAAAGTAAGTATTTTATTTCCATAAGTATTACCTGCACTTAAACTCCACAATATATTAGTTGAGTAAGTTGGTTTAAAAATAAAATCTACACCATTACCCAAGGTCGCCAAATTTATTTGAGTTTTCTCTGTAACAGTAAATCGGTATATTTTTTGGTTATTATCTACATAATTAACTGAATCACTAACAAAATCACCAACACTATAATTATTTATTGCTTGTTTATTTTTCAATGAGAATTGAACTTTATTATTGTAACCTCTTAACTGCCAATTATTAGCATATGAATATTCTTGGCCTGAAGTTACTAAATAGTAATCTCCACTCATATCAACTTTTAAATTCGCCCCCTTATTTCCTTCCAATGTATAAACTAAATTCCCATCTTTATTAAATAAATAGTATTTTAGTCTTGAGCTATAAAAATAGCTTTCACTACTACTAGAATACGAATAACCAAAATTTGTATTTAAATCATATTCTTGGCCTTTCACTAAATTTAATTTTAAAATTTTATCTGGGATACTATTGGTATAGTTTACGGTAGCATCTATACTTTCGCTAATATCTTGTACAGGTTTAACTTTAGATATTTTAAAATTAAGCTTCCGAAGCTGATCAGTAATAAGCTGTGTATTTGTTATTTTTAACGTATATTGACCAGAATTTAAAAAATATGCTTTTTTATTTCCATACCAATAAAGTTGTTGGGCAATATCTTTCCCATTTTCATCAAGTAGTTGATACGTATATTCAGTTTCATTTGGTAAAAACTCAACCAAACCAATTGACTCAACATTAAGCTGTACACTTCTAGTTTGATTTTGCTTATAAAATTCAACTACTGAATCCAACTCTAAAATAACTGGTATCGCTGAAGTAGCTTGTCCCACTAGAGAGAACTGGAAATTATTAATGATAGTGCTGCTATTAACAGAATAAACAACCAATTTATACTCAGAAAAATATTCATTTAGCGCAAGATCAACAATATTTCCATTTAAAATACCATTTTTTATTAGTTGACCTTTTAGATTATAAAGTCGATAATTTAAACCATCCCAACTTGTAGCGTTCTGAGCTTTAATATAATAATTTCTTTCTTGTTGAGTTCTAAAATTATATATAAATGTAGATTGATTAGAGAAATCAACTGTATTTACAGTGTTCTCAACTAAATTTGAACTTTGATTTATAACACTAAAAGTAAAGTTTTCTGGTTGTTTAATACCATAAAATTCAATACGATAATTTCCTTTGATTAACCATTGCATAAATCCAGTAGTATTTATACTACCTTCAAAAACACTGCCTTTATCAAGATCAACAATTCTTCCATAATTAAATGGTAGTTTAGTGAAAGTAAGTGCATAGGTATCTGATTGATCTACTTGAAATTCAAAAGCTAAATTTTCTACGACCTGCTGAGCAGAAATATTATTTGCCGTATTCAATTGAATAGGTTGAGCTACTCCAGGATCGGCCACTGGAGATACACTATCTATGATATTGACAGATAAGTCATGAATGCCTATTCCATGATTTGCAAATCCAATATAAATCTTTTTCTGATAAGATGTATAAAAGTCTAATTTAATTGTATTTTTACTACCATATGCAAGTACATTACCCATACCATCCCATACGGTAATATCCAAATCAGTAGATAAGGCTTGATCAAAAGAAATCGTATATTTTTTATTTTTTTCAACATTTAAAAAGTATTTATTGCTCTTTACTTCGGGCAATTCGACAGAAATATTTTTACTTAGTTGTAACTCATCAATTATTTTTTCCGAATGAATAGTTATTTTTTGATTAATTTCCTCAGAAATATTTTTGTTAATGACAAGCTGATAATGACCTTTCTCTAAATAAAATGACTGAACTTTTCCTAGCTGATTTCTTGAGATATCTAAACTTATATTGTTTCCAACTAATTTTATATCAGTTGCATATCTAGAACTATCTACATCAATAAAGTAAACCCCCTCTTCTTCAACATTAATATTATTAATTATTTTTTTATAATTTATACTATTATTAAGATTTAACTCTACAGATGTAACGGCATTTAAACTTACATTATTACTTTTAACTAAATTATTTTTATTAATCTCAACTAAATTAGTTTCAACCTTATTCTCCAAAACTCCACTATAAACTAACCACAAATACTTAGCTTTATTATTTACATCAATTAAATTACCATCTCCTTGTTGGATCTGTAGTCCATAATCATCTGTCAAATACCATTTTTTTTCATAATTTAAAAAACTTAATAATGTATAACTAAAGTTAGTTATGGTACTTTCATTATATTGTTCTGATGTAGTTAATTTTAATGTTAAATTAAGAACTGCAGATTCAGATCCACCCGTACTTGTCCCATCAACAATATTAAAACTAGCACCAAAACGATGGAATGCTAAATAAAAATCACCATTTTGATTAAAAGTATAATCTAGGTAACTATCATCTGCCGCGGCAACTCTATTTCCTTGAGTATCAAAGATACTTAAATAACCATCAAAAGATCCACCTATCAAATTTTGTCCATTTGGTGTTGACACATATAGCCTATCGCCTTTTTTTACATTTATTTTATAAACATCAACATCAGGCTTTCCTGTACCATTATCACCTAAATTAACTTTAAGATTTTCATTTTTATTATTTCCCAATCGTAAAAATTGAGCAGTATTTAAACTACCACCAATATCTCCTGTTAAATTATTGATTTGATTTGCTTGATAAGTATTATAAATTTTTAACTTTATAATTCTATCATTTCCATTATTAACTGCTACATTTTTAAAAATATCAAATTCCTGATTTTCAACTTCAGTAACAGAAATAAAATATTCTTGATCTTTTTTAGAGGTATAATTAAAATCTTTTGTATTTTCGTTCTTAATTAAATTACCATTTTTATCATATACCTTGAAATTTAATACTTCTTCGGTTTTAAAATTTAATGTTTCATTTATTAATAATGTATATGAATAAATTGATGCTTTCTGCAATCCAATTTCTGTATCATAAATATGATTGTTGTTATCAAAAAATATTTGATCAACACCTTCGTCAAGCTTAATCACTTGTGTTGCGTTAGATAATGATTCTAAAGTTAATGCTTCACTTTGCTGCAAATTTGCATCAGGATTTAGACTAGATTTTACTTTAAAGTGTAAATTACCTATAGTATTTGAAAAACTACCTACTTCTATTCTGTATAGGCCTGTCTTTAAAAATATTGGAGTATAGGTAATATCGTTATCTAGTGTGTTGGATGAACGTAACTCTTTACCCCATTCATCTTTCACAGTAAAAGTATAATTATTGATTCCAGCTGATAGCTTATCAAATATAATCCATTGATCTTGTTCTAAATTTAATTCATATACATTAAGCTGTGATGGTGTTTTAAAATCTGCATCGATTTTTTGATTTACTTGAATAGTCTGAACTGTAGGTTGAGAATGATATAATTTAAAAGTAGTTTTTAATGTGTCTTTTAACTCCGTCCCTTCTATACTTAACCAATATGTTCCAGTTTTATCTACTGTAAAACCTTTGTCAGAATTCAAATTATTCTTATTAATAAGCAATTTAGCATCAGGATCGAAAACACTCCATGATCCATAAGATTGTTGTACGGATAATGAATCATAAAAAAAACGATCACCTGCTTGTGCATCAAAACGATATAATACTGCACTTGAAGCTGGAGATAACTCAAGCTTGGTGTCTTGATTTAAGCTTAATGAGTTTGCACCACTTTCACCAATAAGATGAAATTTAAAACTAGTTTTTGTATCATCTAAAGCATCAACAGTTAATGTATATGTATCTGGTTTTAAATCCAAAAATAAATGACTTTGATCAATAAAGTTCGTAGTACTAAATTGATTTTCTGTTTGAGCTCCTTTTAAGCTCCACTGCATTTTATTGTTATCTACGCCATCAAAAAAGAATTTTGTTTTCTCTTTAATAACAAATTCATATTGTTTTTGTTGTCCAGGTTGATCAATGGCTCCAGTAATTTCTTGTATTCCTGGCATTAAATCTGCTGAAAGCAAAAGTTTTGATTCAAGTTGTTCAACTGTCCACATTTGCTCTTGTGCATTTGTATTCGTTTCTTGTTGGCTCATGCCTCACCCCAATTGTTACTAATTTGTGAATTTTTGTTAAAACAAGTTTATATATGAATTGTAAAGATTGTTTTAATAAGGATCAATTTATTTTTAATTATTTAAGTTAATAAAATCAGCCTCTTAAATAAAATAAAACACCTTATTGACTTACACCCAGACATCTAAATTTAATTAATCTTTATAAAAACAAAATAAAAACATGAAAAATGCGCAGATATATTAAATTAAACTAAACAATAACTATTTTTTTAATATATTTATGACTAAAAATTCAAAATTTATTTCTAATAATTATTTCTTTTAAATTTATAAATTACAAAAATTTAAATTTAAAAAATAAGAAATATTTACATCTTAATTTAAAAAAGTATCAACTTTTTAAAAAATTAATTGATTTTAATCACATATGAATTTCTTCAAAATTTCTAGTAAGTTGGCAGTATTATTAAATACTGCCCTCTATTATTCTTAACACTTTTCATTCTAAATTATTTTGTTTTTCACTCTTTCTAATGAATGCTTTAGAAAAGCAAGCAAACATATCGTCTCTTTTCTCTAAGCTTAAAAGCTGAATAATTGTACCTTCAATCATATATAAAAATAATTTGGCATCATTAAATAATGTATTGACTTGTAATTTTCTAAGTAAGCTATAAATTTCATTGGTGATCCATGTTCGATACCTCACTGCGGTTTAATAGACATTTCGATAATTGTTTTTAGTTTCAAGAAGGGCTTTAAATAATATGTAATAGGGCGCTTCTAAGTCGCTATGCAATAAATAGAGTTTTTTCAGTTTTTCCATCACGCTTGTGTATTGGTCATACTCGAAAAATTCACGTGAAGAGACTAGAAATTTACATATAAGAGTATTCCTCAAACAGAATAAGTCTGATGCGAACTTTCATCACGATCTGCTAGAACCAACTGGTAATGTGGCCAGTAGGCAAGGAATAGTGCTCAAGTTTATTGGAGGCAAGCACACAAAATGACATTTGTTTTTAAGTTAGATTATAAAAAAAGCAAGGATAAATAATGAGTAAATTATTGTTAAATAAAAGTTTATAATGTATATAAACTGAATCTAATTATCTATAAGCAGTCTACTGGAGGGATCTTATGTTTCAGTAGGCTGGTGAAAACCATCAAAAATAAAGACAGAAAGATTTAACCTGTAGAAAGTCTAGTTAGACCCAAATATTGTGCGACTCTTGGAATTTTACTAAAGCATAACTTTTCGAGTAATAAAACAACAATTAAGGTTAAACCCAGTAACGGCAGTATTATGCCTATTATCATAATCAATACTTTAAATGATAGGCTTAGGCGGTAAGGTAAACTTATAGGCGGGGCACCTAGCTCATGTTGTGGCTTCCGCTTTATCCACCTCCACTGATACTCACTAGAATTAGAGCAATGACAGTAAACACACCAATCATAAGATTTAGTAAACCAAACATTTGACCTTCATGAATCGCAACGCCATATCCAATCAAACGATCAAGCAGCAGTTTATTTGCAAATGTCTCATGTTTAATCACGTTTCCATGTTCATTAACAATAAACGTTTCTCTTAAAGGCCTATTTTGAGTTTGTGATGAAATGCTCCAAGTCCCTGCCATTGCACCTGAAGGTTGAATTTGTATAGGTGGCTGTAGTTTGAAAGTATCAACTTTTGAAATTAAGTCGTCCAGTATATGTGCGTGTTCAACATTCAATCGAGTGGTTTGGGATACCATCATATGATGATGCTCAGATTGCATATGTTTAACAGCTTGGTCGAACTTTTGTTTTTGATGATGTGATTCTTCTTTGCTACTGGTTGTCCAATCTTGCTGAACTACAGTTGGAGCAGACCATTGCCGAATATTTTTTAGCATCCCACCCCATGAAGCTGTCCACGGTAATCCTGAAATGAGTAGAAATATCGTAAAAAACGCTACCCAAAAACCTGTCACCGCATGGATATCTTTCCAAAAGGCACGACCTTTACGGTTTAAACGCGGATAGACCATACCTCCAAATGAAAGCTTGCCACCTTTGCCCAACCATAAATAAATACCTGTCACAATCATGATAATGGTCCAAGAAGCAGCAATTTCTACAACTCTAGAACCATTATCACCTAGCATTAGCTCTCCATGTAAATGAAAAACCTGTCTGGTAAATTGATCATCTTGATTAATGATTTTCAAAATTTCTAAAGATTCAGGATAAATATAAACTTTATAAACTTCTGCATTTTTCGCGACTAAAACACGAGTTGCAGAATGCTCATTTGGCCCAAGTTCTATCGCAGAAAAAATAGAGTTTGGTACTGCTTTTAAAGCCGCATTCACCTGAACTGATGGCGACTTGGCTTGATGAATAACCAAATTGTTATATGGTCGATCAATCCACTCATCAATTTGTGGTTTAAAAAGATAAATTAAACCTGTAAGTGAAAGCCATAAAATAAAAGGTATACAAAATAAGCCAGCATAAAAATGCCATCGCCATACTGTTGTATAATTTAACCCTTGTTTTGGGTTTTTCTGTGTATGTATTTTCTGCTCTGTACTACGCTGTATCATCTGCATAGTGAGACCTCCATAGAAAAATACAGCGATTAAGACTAAAAGCTAAATCTCTGTATTTTTTACTCATTCAACAAAATGCAAGATTAAAAGGTGTATTTAGCGCCAACGGTGACTGCTAACGGCAATGCATAACTTGGAACAGTACCTGAACCTGAGGTATTTACGCTGCCATCGGCCAGATAACTTAACCCTTGATCATAGTAAGATGTGTCACCAATATTTTGAGCAATCAGGTACAGCTTTAACTTATCATTGGCTTGATAATTGACACTAATATCTGCTGTCAGTGCGCCATCATTTTTCTGGGTATGTGCTGTATTGTTCCAGTAGTCAGGGAAATCTCTTAGTTGTAAAGCGATATTGAGTTTGTCTGTTGCTTGCCATGCAGCTCCAGCACTCACATTCCACAAAGGAATTTGACCAAGTTGTTGTCCAGTCGGTGTCACAGAAGCCGGATTAGTGGTCGATACTAGTTCTGCTTTAGTTCTTGTATAACCAGCGTTTAAACTAAGCCTGTCAAATATCTGCCAGTTTGCAATAAGCTCAAAGCCCTGCATTTTTGCATCACCAGCATTAATGTACTGTTTCAAGGTTTGAGCAGAAGTAACGCCCGTACCACAGTAGTTATTGGCCACTGAACATCCTGTTTTTACAGTCGCATAGTCAATATAGTTATTTACTTTGTTGTTAAAATAAGTGCCTGACAAACTAAAGTCTTGGTATTTGAAATCGAAACCAGCTTCAGCACCCTTGTTGGTTTGCGCCATTAAATCTGTATTTGGAATGGTATACCCCGTCCCACTCACAAAACTACGATACATTTGATTTAGTCCAGGCGCAGAAAAGTTTTTGTACGCAGCAGCACGTAAATCTAACATATCATTGACTTGATATTTTAAACCTATACGTGGATTAAAATGATTTGATGACTGATCTGGCAATGCATTATTAATATCACTGCCGCGATAATTTCCATAGGTTTTTGCATCACTTGCTTTCCAATAGTCTTGACGTAAACCTAAGGTAATATCTAAAGGAATAACAAATGGTCTATACACTCCCTGAGCAAATATTCCTGCAAATTGGTGATTTGCTTCTGCAGTAATATTCCCCTGATATCCTGAAGCATTATAAATATTTAACGGATCTTTAACTCCAATTTGGCGGTAGTCCACACCCACTTTTAAGTCTGTTAAGTTCCTCCATGCAGTTTGTAAATACATCGATGTTCCAAAGCTATCGTATTCAGCTTTTTCTTTTTGACTCACGAACGGCGTGCCATTATTTGGTGTTGCTAAGGTGTAACCATTGTTTGAAGCATTCTGAGTCTCCATTTCGGTATATTGATACCAACCCAGCAGATTCAAGGAAGTATCTTTGGTAATATCAGTCTTACCACCTAAAGATGCTCGATAGGTATTCCACTGGTTATTTGCCAAATCATATGTCGAATGGTCTTCACTGGTTTGGCTAGCTTGTAAAGTCAAAAAATATTGTGAGAAGTCTGTAGGCGTATAAGTTGTCTTAAAATAAACATTATCTGTCTGCGACTGGGTTGTTGTCATTGCAGGATGTCTATATTGCTCTGGTATTTGTTGATAGCCATCCGATCGACTTCCGTCATAACTTAGCCCGACTTCCCAATGATCATCAATTTTATAGCCCGTACTTATGCCATAACTTTGACTATCAAAACTACCGGCACTCACACTTAACTCTGTTTTATTTTCAGGATGGCGAGTAATAATATTAATTACCCCACCCATCGCCATATTTCCCCACAAACTCGTTGCACCGCCCCCTCGAATGACTTCAATTCTTTCAACTTGATCCTTGGGAATTTGCGCCCAATTGATTGTACGAAAGTATGGATCATTGACTGGAATGCCATCGAGCAACACAAGCGTTAAGCCATTGGTTGAAGTGCCAAAACCACGAATGTTTAGCATTTGCCCTGTAGGATGAATTTGTGTTGATGGCCGTGCAGGCACAACAATTCCTGGAATTTTATTAATAATTTGATCAATGCTTGTTTCTGGCGCATTTGAAATTTGTGTGCGCGTCAATACAGTTGTACTGATGTCCATATCTTTTAGCGCAGTACCACGACTCGCCATAACGGAAATTGTTGGTAATTGATCTACAGACTTTGCTTTTTCATTTGTGATTGATGGAGTGGTCGCTTCAGCATGAGCTTGTTGTATACCTAGCGTGATCAAGCTCATCGCAATAGTTAAAGCTTTAGGCAAACAATGTTGTTCAGTAATATTCATAAAATAACCCAATTCGGATCAGAATTTTTCAATACGATGACTCCATACCAAGCCTTATTGAATGTCGTTATACGACTCAACAGACTCAAGTAAGGAAAAAATAATGAATTAGATCAATTTCATACAAGTTGTATAAAATTAAATCGCGAACTGAATTTTTGGGGGAGCTCTATTCTGGAACAAATAGAAATAGAGTTTTTGATGTAACTTAAAGAAATATGCTGTTAGAGCAACTCGAACGGGTTCAGAAAGCAAAATACTCAGTAAAATGAGTAAACAACTCAGTAATACTGGATTAAATTGATGTCCAAGAAGTAAACAGAATTTACACGATAAGCTATTAGCATGCTGATCATTAGCAGAAGTATCAGAGGCTTTTATATGCTTGATAAGCTTTGAATGCTCTTCACTTTGTACATGTACTGTATGCTTCACTGAAGCCTGTGTATGATGCATTTCATGTGCTTGATGACTAGAAATTGATGGTATTACACTTACACTGGCCAACTGTTCACAAATACCGAAATTTAGCTCAGGATGTTTTACAAGAATAGGCGTAATAAAAACAGAAAGCTGCATTAGCCATGCAAAGATGGCTAAAAAAATACAAGCAGTCCGATGATTCAACATACGCAATGTACAAAAAATGAAACAGGCAGATTATAAAGATTTTTTTAATTATTGTTAGATATATTTATCTCTATTCTCTCGATTACTAATTGTGGCTAATTAAACTTATAAAATAGGAAAAATCAAAGTTTTATAAAAAAATCTATTTATGCCTTTAAGAAGTCGGATTTTTTGTTATAGTGTTGCGCAACTGATTTCCATAAAGTGATTATTTGGGTGTCAATGGTTTTAGGCAGATTGCTTGGTTTAGCAGCAATCTTGTTACAAATCGCTGTTTTCTTACAGCCATTACTACCAGAGAAATATCAAGTTTCTCCAGTATGTGAGACTATTGCCCAAGCACTTCAACTCAATCACTCTCCAGAGCAGCATTCTCACCATTCAATGCATCATGATGATTTATCTCATCATCAAATGCATGATATGACCTCTTCTTCCGACACCAAAGCTGAAGCGAAGCAAAATACGACACATCATCATGATGCGGGTCATCAATGTCAGTACTGTGTTGTTTACAGTCACGTGTTGCCTTTGCCAGATCTGGATTTAAAGCAAATTCTAGTCAGAATTCAGGTTCGGTTTCTTGCTTTTCTAGAAAACTTTTTTCATGTTTTCTTTAAGCTTCAACAGCTCTTTCTTATTCCCCAAGGCCGCGCCCCACCTTTATTGCTATCAGTCTAACTTGATACTCAAAACTTTATGTTTTGAAAAAAAATATATTTTTCAAGAGATTATAGTAATGCTTTCTTTTCAAAATCATGCTCTTAAACGGGTAGAGATAACTACAACTGTCGTTTTAGCAAATCAAATAAAATTTGAGGTGCTCGTATGACTCTAGGTTTAACAGCACTTGAATTGGCTCGAATCCAATTCGCATTTACTGTTTCATTTCATATTATTTTCCCTGCGATCTCGATTGGTCTTGCAAGCTTCCTTGCTGTTTTAGAATGGCGTTGGCTGCGTACCAATGACGCTATATATAAAGATCTCTTTAAGTATTGGGTCAAGATCTTCGCGGTTGCATTTGGAATGGGCGTTGTCTCTGGTGTGGTCATGAGCTATCAATTTGGAACCAACTGGAGCGAATTTTCAAGATTTGCAGGTGGAGTTACAGGCCCTTTACTCACCTATGAAGTTCTTAGTGCTTTTTTCTTGGAAGCTGGGTTTTTAGGAATTATGCTGTTTGGCTGGGGGCGTGTGGGTAAAAAAGCTCACTTCTTCGCAACGCTTATGGTTGCGATAGGTACCTGTATTTCAATGTTCTGGATTTTATCTTCAAATAGCTGGATGCAAACCCCTCAAGGGTTCTCAATTGAGAATGGAATAATTGTTCCTCAAGACTGGTTTGCAATTGTATTTAACCCTTCCTTCCCTTATCGACTTGCGCATATGGCAATCGCAGCTTTTATGGTTGCAGCTTTACTTGTAGCAGGTACCGCAGCTTGGCATTTAATTAAAGGTCGCCGTGACGAGTTAATAAAAAAGTCGTTTTCTATGGCTCTTTGGCTGATTTTAATTTTAGCGCCAGTACAAATCTTTGTCGGTGATGCACACGGTTTAAATACCTTAGAACATCAACCAGCAAAACTTGCAGCAATGGAAGGTCATTGGGAAACCAATCATAACGAGGGAATGCCACTGTACTTATTTGGTATTCCAGATATGCAAGAAGAACGCACTAAGTATGCGGTTTCAATTCCAAATCTTGGAAGCTTAATTCTTACTCACTCCAAAGACGGAAGCGTAAAAGGTTTGAAAGATTTTGCACCAGAAGATCGCCCGAATTCGACTGTAGTATTTTGGAGTTTCCGAATTATGGTCGGGCTTGGCATGCTTATGCTGCTTTTGGCACTTACAGGATTATGGCTAAGAAAAACTGGCAAGCTTTATGAGAGTAAATGGTTTCATCGCTTCGCTTTAGTTATGGGCCCGTCAGGTTTTATTGCTTTACTTGCAGGTTGGTTTACTACAGAAGTTGGACGTCAACCTTGGGTTGTTTATGGGGTCATGCGAACTAAAGATGCATTATCTCCCGTATCTGCCGAACAAGTCGGACTCACGCTCATTATTTTTGTTTTGGTTTATTGCATCGTATTTGGAATCGGCATTTATTACATGCTGAAATTGATCAATAAAGGGCCTGAGTTCATTTATAGCCAAGTTAATGAAGTTGGCGGTGTTGGACACTTTAAAACACCAATGCGCCCGCTAAGTGCAACTGATGAACATATTGACGATCAAGGACAAGGAGCATCTTCATGATTGATTTATCTTTGATCTGGATTGTCATTATTGCAATTGGCGTATTTATATATGTTGTACTTGATGGTTTTGATCTAGGCATTGGAATCTTGTTTCCTTTTATCAAAGACCAGCAGGAACGCGATGTAATGATGAATACCGTTGCACCTGTCTGGGACGGTAATGAAACATGGATGGTACTTGGCGGTGCTGGTTTGTTTGCGGCATTTCCGATGGTTTATTCAGCAGTTTTATCTGCTTTATATTTACCTATTATTCTCATGGTGATCGCTCTAATTTTTCGCGGTGTCGCTTTTGAGTTCAGATTTAAAGCGAATCGAACCAAATACCTATGGGATGCTGCTTTTATTGGAGGTTCTGTTTTATCAAGTTTCTTACAAGGTGTCATTCTTGGTGCGTATATTCAAGGTATCCATGTTATTGACGGTCGCTATGCAGGCGGCGGATTAGATTGGTTAACGCCTTTTTCAGTTTTTACAGGGTTCGGCGTAATCATTGTATATGCAGCACTCGGTTGCGGTTGGCTCATCATGAAAACTGAAATGCAATTGCAAACAAGTATGTATCGCTTAATGCCAAAACTAATTATGACGCTATTGTTAGTTTTTATTGCTGTGAGTGTTTATACCCCATTAGCTCATCCGGTTATTGCAGCACGTTGGTTCAATGCGCATCAGCTTCTTTACTTTAGTCCGGTACCTATTCTGGTCGTAGTTTTTACTTATCTCACCATTAAAGCCTGTCAAAAACAGCAAGAATCAATGCCCTTCTTATATACCTTGGCTTTAGTATTTTTGGCCTATACCGGTTTTCTGATTAGCATTTTTCCATACGTTATTCCGCCATCAATTACGATTTGGGAAGCCGCAGCGCCTGCCAATAGTCAATTGTTTGCGCTTATAGGCGCGCTCATACTTATCCCTATTATCATCATCTATACCATTATGGCTTATTGGGTGTTTAGGGATAAAGTACGTGTAGGTGATGAAGGTTACCACTAAGAGTAAATGACATGAAAGTATCTAAATTCCAATGGTTTATTTTACTCTGGGTTGCTGGTTTCTTAAGTCTACTCACTATTGCAATGTTCTTTAGATTACTTTTGCAGCTTGCTTATTAAAGGAGGATCACACAGTGGATATGCCCTCCATCATGCAAATGGACGAGCAAGAGTTTGGCTATGAAATTATCAGAGCACGGCGCCAAATGAAAATTTCACAAGCTCAACTTGCAAGTAAGCTAGGAATATCAATACGCACTTTAGAAAGTTGGGAAAGAGGAATTAGGCACCCTTCTAAACCGTCTCAAGCACTTATTCGGCTATTTATTAAATCACCCGAATTTGTTTTGAAAAATCCGACTTAACAAGAAAAGACCATGCACAAGCATGGTCTTTTCTACTTTATTTTTTACTTAATTAAAATTTATCAAGGTACTTAAGCCATCTAGCAAACTTGCCAGCTATTAATGCTATGTTATAACATAACATTAATTTCATAATTTAAGTTCTTCATAAATGAATCTTGTTCTCCCAGATATCTCTGCCGAGCCAACTTTACCAAATGCTTATAGTTACCGCCTAGATTGGGTGGGTATGGAAAACATCGCCTTGCCAATCCGTATTGAAAATACTTTATGCTCAAGTCAGGTCAATGCTTATGTCAGTTTAGATGATCCCTTAGCAAAGGGCATCCATATGTCACGTCTGTATACACGCCTTTTAGAGTTAACATCCCTCGAAAATATTAATATGCTCGATCTAAAATTAGTCTTAGAAGCCTTTTTAGAAAGCCATCAAGATTTATCGCAGCATGCAAAAATTGAAATTCACAGTAGCCTGTATATCGAACGACCAGCATTAGTCAGCAAGCTTTCAGGGTGGAAAAGTTATCCTTTTGTTTTGTCATGCCAACTTTCTCATGATCAATTCGAGGCAGAATTAAAAGTCGAGATTCCCTATTCTTCAACCTGTCCATGCTCTGCTGCACTTTCAAGAAATATTATTCAACAACGGTTTGAGTCAGCCTTACAAAATCAAGAAATTCGGCTTGATCTACAAGACATTATGAGCTGGTTAAATACCACAGATGCAATTGCAGCAACGCCTCATAGCCAAAGAAGCTTTGCCCTCCTTCAATTTAAATTAAACCAAGACTTTCACGAAATTCCACTCATCGAGTTTATAAACCAAGCTGAATTAGCCTTAATGACGCCCGTACAAACTGCTGTAAAACGGGTTGATGAACAAGCATTTGCGGTTGCCAACGGCCAAAATTTAATGTTTTGCGAAGATGCATTAAGACGACTTTATGGCTCATTTATACATCACAAATATATTCATGGTTTCAAATTTAAAGTGACTCATGCAGAAAGCCTGCATGCACATGATGCTGTGGCTCAAGGGTCTTGGCAGTGGTAGGACTTTCTATAAGCAACTGAAACTATGCGTTATTGGGTTGAAAAAACTTGTGTTTCACATGAATTAAATAGTTTCAGCTTGCGCCTCTCACCATCTCAACTTAAATAAACTGATATCAACGGTAATTCCATGCTACGTAAAAATCCATCTGGCCATCTCCCTGTTATTGATCAATCAGCTTATGTCGATCAAACCGCTATTATTTGTGGCAAGGTCATTGTTCATGCCAATGTATTTATTGGCCCTTATGCCGTAATTCGTGCAGATGAAACCGACGAAAATGGAGAAATGCAACCTGTTATCATTGGCGCAAATTCCAATATCCAAGATGGTGTTGTGATTCACTCCAAAGCTGGTGCATCAGTAGTGATTGGTGAAAGTACATCAATTGCTCATCGTTCAATTATTCATGGGCCTTGTGAAATTGGTCACCATGTTTTTGTTGGTTTCAACAGCGTCATATTTAACTGCAAGGTCGGTAATTACAGCGCTATTCGCCATAACGCAGTCGTCGACGGACGTGATTTACCGAACCATTTTTATGTTCCTGCAATGAGCTACATCAACCCTAAAACTGACTTAGCGCAATACCCTCCGGTTGATATCTCTATCAGTGAATTTTCAGAGAGTGTTGTCTCAACAAACATTGAGTTGGTCAAAGGCTATAAGGCATTACACAATGAGTTTTAAACCCTATTCTAAAATTATTATTCGAGATGCCAATGTAGTGAATGAGGGAAAACAGCAATGTGTAGATGTACTTATTCAAGATGGACGAATCGAAAAAATTGCGCCAAGCATTCCTCATGTTGTTAACGCTAAAACAATTCATGC
Organism: Acinetobacter sp. WA-87; assembly: GCF_039938935.1. Taxonomy (NCBI): domain Bacteria; kingdom Pseudomonadati; phylum Pseudomonadota; class Gammaproteobacteria; order Moraxellales; family Moraxellaceae; genus Acinetobacter; species Acinetobacter sp. WA-87. The sequence goes on from NZ_JBDUVF010000001.1 coordinate 899,577, forward strand.
TAATGGAAACTGGCTAATTCCCGGAATGATCGATGATCAAGTCCATTTTAGAGATCCAGGCTCAACACATAAAGGCAGTATTGCTTCGGAATCTATGGCAGCAGTTATTGGTGGAATTACCAGTTATATGGATATGCCCAACACAAATCCACCAACCTTATCTTTAGATGCCTTAATACAAAAAAAGCAAATAGCCGCCCAATATAGCATGGCAAATTATGCCTTCCATTTTGGAGTAAGTTCTGCAAATTTAGATATTGTTGAACAACTTAATCCCAAGCTCATCAGCGGTGTAAAAGTTTTTATGGGCGCCTCTACTGGCAATATGTTGGTAGATGAACCACAAGTGCTTGAACGTTTATTTGCAAATGTCCCAACCATTCTTTTAACGCACTGCGAATATACACCGCGCATTAAAGAAAGAGAAAAATTATATTTTGAGAAATATGGTGCAAACATTCCAGCACATATGCACCCTAAAATTCGGGATAAACAAGCCTGTTTTGAGAGTTCACGTTTAGCTGTCTCTTTAGCAGAAAAATATGGAACTCAACTGCATGTTTTACATATTAGTACAGCCAAAGAATTATGCTTGTTTAAAGATTTGCCCTTAAATTTAAAGCATATTTCTGCGGAAGTATGCATTCATCACCTTAGTTTTGATGAATCAGACTATGCTGCGCTTAGCCATTTAATTAAATGTAATCCAGCCATTAAAACCCAACAAGACAAAGATGCACTTATCACTGCCATCGCTCAAACTAATCGCTTAGATATTATTGGTACAGATCACGCACCGCATACATGGGATGAAAAACAACAATCCTATTTAAAAGCACCATCTGGCCTTCCTTTAGTTCAACATGCTATTCCTGCACTCATGGAACTTGTAGCAGATAAAAAAATAAATATAGAAACAATAGTGAAGAAAACATCACACCAAGTCGCTGATTTATTTAAAATCAAAGATCGAGGATATATACGCGAAGGCTACTGGGCAGATTTAGTTCTGCTTAAAGAAAATAAAGAAGCTATTGCTGTTAAAAATCAAAAAAACTATATGCGATGTAACTGGACTCCATTTCAAAACAAAAGCTTTCGCTATGAAGTTGATACAACTATTGTTTCAGGACAGTTGGCTTGGCATCAAAATCAGTTATTTTTAAGTTGTCGAGGTAAAGCATTGGACATAGACAGATAACTCAAGTGAAATTTAAAAATAATTAAATTAGATGCTATAACTTGTTCAGATTAAACCATAAAAAACCCGCAAAATATTGCGGGATTTTTTGTAGTTCATTGAATTACCAATGACCGCGTCTGTCATGATGTCGTTCAAAACCACGTTCACGATGTGCTTTATTATGATAGTAGCCTTTACCATGATGATTGCCATGATAAGCATAAGCTTTACCATGATGCATACCGTGATAAGCATGACCATAACCATGATGTGATTCGCGATAACCATGGTCTTGTGCAAAGGTCGGAGCTGAAAGCGCGATGACCAATGCAGCGAAAATATACTTAATGTACTTCATACAAAATTCCTTTTTATTGTAGTACCGGAATTTAAAGTAAGACATAAGTTGGTAGCTAGTTACAAGTGATGATCTGTACTAGAGTGTAAGCTACTAAGCAAAGATAAGAAGCAACTCAATCTTAAATAATGAAAGCAAAATCTATCAGTAGAATTTTGCCTCACCAATCGGACGAGTTTTAAACCGTCTATGAAACCACATGTATTGTGTTGGGGCGATTCGAATTTGATTTTCAATAATTTTATTGACGCGTTCAGCATCATTTACTTCGCATTCACTTGGAAAGTTTTCAAGTTTAGGTTCGACGAGCACATTGTATTGAGGGTTTCGAATATCCCCACTTCTATAAAAATATAGCGGTATTGCAACAGCATTTGAAATATCCATAAGTCTACGGTGGGCTGTTACTGTTGCCGCCTGTATTCCAAAAAACGATGCCATCACACCTTGCTTCAAACCAAAGTCCTGATCAGGGCTATACCAGATTGCATGACCATTTTTCAGTTTCGAAATTAAGCTACGCATGTTGTCTTTCGCAATTTGGTTTTTATAAACCCGAGCGCGACTACGATGAATGAGAAAATCCATAAAAGGATTATTTTGCGGCCTATACACCACATCCATATCAAAAAATAAGGTACATGCAGCGCCACCAGCATCTAGCAAAGTACTATGTGTGCCTAGCAACAAGATACCCTTATCCCGATTCTGTTCCAGATGTTCCAAGCCTTCTATACGAACTCTTTTTTTAAACCATTCAGGACAATACCAAGCGTTTAAGGCTTCAAATATCCCTATCATGGTGTCTTTAAAGACTAGCTTTGCTTTGGCTTCAATTTGCTCAGGTGTTTTTTCAGGGAAACAAGCTTGTAAGTTTCTTAATGTTGTTTTCCGTCTCGAAGCTAATAATATCCAAGCAATTTTTGAGAAAACCTTTGCTAAACGCCACTGGATTGCCCAAGGCAAGTAAGCAAGAAACATGAGAATAAAAGCTGCGAACCAGATACCCCAATATTTTAATGATAGAAAGGAAAATTGAAACTGCCCAGATTGATACTGCGGTTCAGATTTCGTCATACTGTAAATATCTAGAGGTATAGGTCTTCATCCTAACACAGCCCGAATCTACATCCGTTTGCAAAGTGTGTCTTAATATGTAGATTAATTTATTAGAAAAATTTATATCGCGTAATGACGACCCACCATATTTTCTTTAAAAATTATATAATATTTAACAATTACTTATATGTTTTTAGTTATCTAAATTAGTTTATAAATCATAGATAAAAATTAGAAATCCACACCTCGTATGACTTGCAGAAATTCCGAATATTCATCTTCATTTTCAAAAGTAAATTCTACGTCTGAGCCATCTGCGAATCGAACAAGAACAGAACTTAAATCAGAACTGGTTGTAAATTTAACAACTTGTTCAAGATTATAATGTGTTGAATCTACTTGGTAATATTTATATTCTCTTGGCATAGCAGTGTTCTATTATTTTATGAGATGTCACTACTATAGAACAAAATTTAGATCTGTTTTACTTATTTATTAAAAGTTGGCAACTGTTTAATAAAGTCATTTAACGGCATTGGAACGCCCCATAAATAACCTTGAAACTCGATACAACCGTTATTTTTAAAAGCATAAAATTGTTCGGCCGTTTCTATTCCCTCTACTAAAACTCGAAGGTTTAAATCTAGACCAATTTTAACAATACCCGAGACTAATTTATAACTGCGTTTATCATCCAACGCTGCCTGTACAAAGCTACGATCAATTTTGATTTGTCTAATTTGCATTTTTTGCAAATAACTTAAAGATGAATAACCTGTCCCGAAGTCATCAAGAGAAAGCTGAACTCCTCTTTCCGATAAGGAATTCATTTTTTCAATCATGCTCACACAATTGTTCAAAGCAATATTTTCAGTAATTTCCAAGATAAGCCGAGATGGATTTATGTCATATCTATGAATCATGCAAATTACAGTTTCCTCAAAGTTGGCTTGCATGAAATGATCAGCACTAATATTGATTGAAAGTGTCAAATCTTTCGTCTGCTCTTGTTTACTCCAATCTTGTAAAACTTTGCAGGCTTGAGCTAAAACCCATGTACCTATTTCAGGCATTAGTCCTAAAGTTTGTGCCGCAGGAATAAAATCTTGTGTGGGAACAGAACCTAAAACAGGATGATGCCATCTGAGTAAAGCCTCAGCACCAATTAACTTTTCAGAAGCATTGACTTGAGGTTGATAAAACAATTCAAATTGCTCTTTTCCCAGTGCTAAACGTAAGTCTTTCGCCATGGAATCTTCTATTTGTATTTCTAATTGCATGGTATAGATGGATATACAAATCATGAGCGTGGCGACGCAAATTGCAATCCATCGACCATGACTCCGAGTATGTTCCGATAGCGGTATAGCATGCTCTAAAGTAAAAGAGCTGCCACTAAAAAATATAAAGCACGCGATTGACAGTAAAATTAAAACGAGTTGTAAGAAACTCGGATTTCTGCGGTAGTTTAAGTATCCTAATATTGCCCCAGCAGGCAAAAACAAATGAGCAACTTGAGGATGATGAGTAGTCGCTATATCAAAAAATACGCAAAAAACGACTGGAAAAACAAGTAGAACAGCTTGAGATAAAAGAATACCCGCTGAAATTCGATTTATATAAATGAGAAAAAAACTAAAAATGGAAAGCAGTGTAAAAACGATATCCATATAAACAATGATCCACATTTTTGAAAATGCGAAATATATGGTCCAGAACAGGCAAAAAATAATACAAATAAAGATATTTGCTTTAGCTGCGATGGTAAGCTGCTGGTCTTTTATGTTGTGGTAATTATTTTTACATTTTTTTAAGTAAGACGAAGCTATCATAGGTAAATCAACCATAAATATAACAAAAGCAGTAACATTGCCCTTCATGCTCTATTTCAGAATTTAACAATCAAACTTAATTTTCTATAAAGTTTTTATTTATCTTTTATGCGTTTAGAAAGTATTTTATTACACAAAATAAAGTTCATTTGTTTAATAAATTTAGTCAAAAAAGAGGACTTTTCAAAGACCCCATAAGTTTAAATTATGATTCACTCAGGGTACAAGCCTCTGCTACTAAGGTACAGGGCATAAGTTATGAAAAATAGGACAATTGGTTAATTATTTACCGATTTTACAAGGTTATTAGCTCATCGTTTTTTAAGATTATCTAATCAATAGCAAATACGACGACTGAAACGCGCTGGCACATGTCCAGCGCGTTAATGTTTATCAGAGATAAATCACAACTAAAATTGCGAAAACACCATACAGCGCACTTACTGCAACCAATGATCGGTCATCGACTGTGCCACGGCGGAATAAATTCCACAGAAACACAATCGCTAATGCAGTAATAATGCCAGAGGCTAACAACAAAGTATCAAAGCGCCACGGCGTAAAGAAAATACCTAATGCACTTGGTATGGTGGCCTGAATCATCATCGCACCAGAAATATTTGCTAAAGCCAAACGCTCTTTACCTTGGCGTACCCAAATCAGCGCATTCATAATCTCAGGTAATTCGGTAGCAACTGGACTCAGTAATAAAGCAACCAAATGTGGCGGCCAACTTAGCGCTGTACCAATCGCTTCAAGCTGAGCAACAAAAGTATGCGACGCAACACTAATTACAACTAAAGCGACCAATACCTGTAGACCAGCCCACCCTAGTGATGGTTCGGCTGTATTAGGACGAAACTTGAGCGGTTCAAGGTCTTCTTCATCGGAAGATGTATCAGCTTCCTTAATCTCACGCCAAACATAAGCTGCATAAGCCGCTAAAAATAGAATGCCTAACCATGGTTTGATGGCAAATGCGACTAAACCAAGCGCTACTTTTAAAACGAAGATAGCAAGGAACGAGACTTGATCTCGGCTTAAACGGGCATAATCAACTTGAACTTTATGCGAAGTTCGAGCTAATTTTTTGCGATGAAGCATCAATACCAGACCGACTACGGCGTAACCCAAGGTCGCTAAAACCAATGGGCCACCCATTGCAGCACCAACACCAAGGTCTTTTTGTTCTGGGGTATCACCAAATACGACGGCCATAAAGGTCACCGCACTTTCAGGTAGCGCTGTACCAAAAGCTGCGAGTACCGAGCCTACTGCTGTTGCACCAAGATTAAGACGCTTACCAAACCATTCAATTCCATTGACGAAATATTCACAGGCTAGGTAAATTGCCGCGGCGGACACAAAGAATAAGATGAACGTGAGGAGCATAGGAATAGTCCAGCCGGGCGAATAAGAAACCATTGGCGCGACAACGCTCCTCGCCCGACTAGCAAAGTACGTTGCGGCCAAAGGTCTCGCCTAGCTCACACTGTGTATACAGTGGCTGAACACGCCATGAGATACTGATCTCAAGTTTGTTGACGTGGTCTTCCTAGTTGGGTACTAGGAATGGCTACTCCCCAATGACAATAGGTGAAGTTTACCAGTGATTGAAAAGTAACTCTACAAAAATGGTCTGACAAAATGATCAAGAGCTTTAAAAATTCACAGTCGGTTTTAAAGCTCTCTTTATCGACTAAATAAAATGTATTTCTACACTGGCATGTACAATTTCTTCATGAATAGACAAAGCCTTTTTAACTGAATCGGGCGTTAAATCTGTTCGGTCTGCTTCTAAAGCCAAAATGCATGAAAATTTTCCTTTACCGACTTTCCATACATGTAAATCTGTAATTTTCACTTGTGATAATTGCTCAATCACTTCTTGGATTTCAGCGACTACTGGATGTGACATTTCAGCATCTAATAACGTTTTTCCTGTGTCACGCAAAAGCCCCCATGACCACTGTGCAACCAGTATCGCCCCTACAATACCCAATAAAGCATCTAAAAAATTCCATCCAAAAAATTTACCCGCTATAAGTGCGGCTATGGCTAATACAGAAGTTACAGCATCGGCAACCACATGTAGAAACGCAGCTTTATGGTTTAAATCGTGATGGTGATCATGATGATGGTGGTGACTATGCTCATGGTCGTGATGGTGGTGGTGATGTTCATGATTATCGTGTAATAACCACGCACAAATTAAATTGACTGCCAACCCCACAACAGCAATAGAAATCGCTTCATTATAATGAATATCAACAGGATGGAGTAATCGCTCAATAGATTGAAATCCCATTAACAGTGCAACGACCATTAATATGATTGCACTGCTATACCCACCTAAAATTTCGATTTTCCAAGTTCCGAAACTAAAGCGTTTGTCATGGGCATAACGACGAGCCATTTTGTAAGCGACATAGGCCAACCCTAGAGCAACCATATGTGAACTCATGTGCCAGCCATCAGCTAAAAGAGCCATGGAGTTAAAGATCCATCCACCCACAATTTCAAAAACCATCATCACGGCAGTTAAAATCGTTGCGATCAAAATTTTCTTTTGAGCAAGCGGGTTTCCTTCATCGAACTGATGAGAATGGTAACGTTCTAAATTGCTGTTAATTTCCATATTTATGGTCTTTTATTAATACTCCCCCATAGTATATATTTTTTTGAAGAAAAATATGTTAGATCACGACCATAACAAGAAAACTTTTAGAGAAATCTTTACTGAGTCATGACCTAAAATTGACCTACTATATTTCAAAACCACTATAGATTGAGGCGCTCTGAATGGCTGAGTACATCCATTCATAGAGCTGCATGTGAGAGCAACTACAACACTCATTGCAATTTTTTCATAAAAAGCATTTATATCTGGAGCAATCAGATAACCCAGACTAAACTTAAAAAAATTGCTCCAATACCTCATCCCTTTCTTTCAAACTGTTTAAGCTTAAAACCTGTAACAGCAAACCATCTATCAGGTTCACCACCATATGAGCATCGAATTTTGGCTCGCGGATTTCCCCGCTAAAAATCAGGTCAAAAATTTCATGGCGCAACCACTTTCGGTATTCAACTGTCATGCGGTAAGCCTTTGGATAAAGCAGTTTTATTTCTAAAATAGCTTTGATTAAAAAATGGTACTGGCTGTTTAAATTGGTATGTAACACAATAATTTCTTTAAGTTTATCTTTTGAACTGTAGTAACGGTTTGAGTAAATGATAGAAAGCACTTCTTCTCTGAGCAGGCTTTTTTGAAAGGCGATACACATTTCAATCAGGTGTTCTTTAGAGTGGAAATAGTTGTAAAGCGTGCCTTTGGCAATTTTGGTTTCTTTAGTAATCAGGTCTACGCCTGTATTGTGGAACCCATGCGCCGTAATGAGTTGTATGGCAGTTTGAACGACATGTAGTTTTTTGGAAGAGGTTTCTAAATTTCGCATAGTTTTACCGTTATAAAATTCTTGTTGTTTCTAAATGAGATAAAAAGCCTGTGCCCTTTTGGGAGAAAAAAAGGCACAGCAAAGCCGTAAGACGGTGCTTGGCACATCTCAAGTTTTTTGTTGCTAAGTTTTAAGTAAAAATGACTAAAGCCTGAAAACCCTACGGTGTTCAAGCTGCTGTAAATTTTTAAGCTGTGTCGTTATAGCTTTTGGCAAAGGCTGCCAAGAAATAATGGATGTGCAAAGCCAACTCCTTTTTATTGGGAGTTCTGCCGACATTAAAATTATGGTGGCAGAACGAAGGGGGTTCGCAGACTGGTCATAGATCCAGCACACCCAAAGGTGTCCCCCTCCGTTCCACCATAGAGGGGGCGCGAGGGTGTACACACTAAAGATATAAAACCTTTAATGCTTCTATGAGACGGTCTGCGACAACCGACTGGCAATGTAGGCCAGCAGGCAAAGGATAGTGCCCAAGTTTATTGCAGTCAAGCATACAAAATGACATTTGTTTTAAAATAGATCATTAAAAAGTAAGGATAAATAATGCCTGAATTATTGTTAAAGTGGGGTTTATAAAAAGACGTTTTTCTTTCCCCCAAATGCTACGTTTTCAATACCATTTACACGTTATGGATTTAGTCGTCACTATTTTAATGTACGAAAAAAATAGTGACTTTATAATTAGGTTATAGGCACACGTTTAGTCAGCTTCTTTTGCAAAACAATAACGAGAATTGGGAACCCTGCTGCGGAAATTGCACATACCGCCAGTAACGTATTTACACTTTGTGGCGTCATGCCATGAGTAGGTAATAAAAAGGCAGATAAGAAAAAAGCAACCGTTGTCAGCAAATACATGATGGATGTCTGTAATGAAGAAAATCCAGCTCGTTGTCGGTCGTTAGGAAACTGCATCGTAACCACTGAAGATGACACCAAACGACTATAAGATGCACCGAGAAATAAACTAATAAATAATGCTGCATGCTGATAGCCAAGCATTGGTATAAGCAAACTCACGATAAAGACTAGAGTCGAAGCTGTAGCCAGTAGTAAAGCAGAAAAACGGGAGGTTAACGCCCCTGTAATTTTTGTAGATACATAGCCCATCACGCCCCCGCTAAAAAATAGCCAAGGCAGTAGATCTTGCGAAGCGCCCAACTGTTGAATCATTAAGGGTGCCAAAATAGGAATAACCAGCATAGGACTAAACTGTACGAGCGCATTAGCAGAGGCGAACAATAGAGTATCTGCATCTAAAGGCGGCGCACGAAGCATATCTAAAGAGACTTGGTCTTTGGGTATAAGCAATACAATAAGTGGCAATGCCAACATACACAATGCACTTATGAGCCACAAAGCCACATGCCAACCATAGTGAGTGCATACAAATAATATGGCGGGCATTCCGACAATACTTACTATTGAAAACGATGCAATCACCGTCGCCAACATTTTCCCCCGTAAATTAGGCGGTGCATTGTTTATTAATATACTGATACCCACTCCCATGGTAGTACCACCAACCAACCCTGCACAAAATCGAAGTGCAAGTAGAAGACTAAAACTAGATGTGCAGGTAGTCAAAAGTGTTAGTAGACCCAACAGCGCCATATTGATAATTAAAAACCGCTTTTTATTGAAATGATCAATCCAGTAAAAAGCAATAATTCCCGAAAGAACGGCGCCAAGCGTATACATCCCTGAAACATAACCTGAGAATGATACTGGCACTGCGAAATCTGTCGCAATAAAAACAAAAATAGGATTAAACACCATATATTCCAGTGCATTCGTGAACTGGACGAAAGCAATGACAGTGGCTATCCACATGAGGGCTTTATGATTAAACGTCTGTTTGGCTAGGGACATCGCAGTAACCTATAGATAAAAGATGTCCGAGTTTAACTGCTATCAATAATATTGATTATATGGTAAAAATTGCATTTATTATTATCAAATATGGGACAATTGATGCGTCCGGCTCTGGATTTTAATACCCTGAAAGTGTTCGTTGCTGTGGTTGAAAGAGAAAGTTTTGTGGGTGCATCGAAACTCCTTGAAATGCCGACATCAAACGTGAGTCGCTGTATTTCTCAGTTAGAAGAAAAACTCGATCTTCAGCTCATTGAGCGCAGCACCCGACATATGAAAGTCACTCAGGCGGGGCAGCTACTCTATACCAGAGCAAAGCCATTACTCGAAGCGCTTGAGCAAACGGAGACAGAGTTAACGTTGCGGCAAATGCAGCTCAAGGGTCCTTTACGAATCTGTATTCCCACTGAAATAGGCCCTGCATTGCTAGGTTCTGTTATTGCAGAATTTGCCTGTCAGTATCCCGAACTAGAAATAAGCTGTGTCACAAATTTGTCGGGTTTTGAATCTCTGCGAGATGATCTGGATTTAGCTATTATTATTAGCCGCGGTCAAATGGATAACAGTGACTACATCGCTCGTCATCTGGTGACTATCCCTTGCACCATTGTGGCAGCCCCTTCTCTCATTCAGCGTTATGGCATACCAACTCATATTCAACAATTTGAAGAATTACCTTGTATTACAACAGTCAGTGCACTCAAAGGTGCTCCTTGGCAATTTGTTAATAAAAAGGGTGAGTTCGAGACCATCAAGGTTAAAGGACACTATCGGGTGAACAGCGGAGAAATGGCGGGCCAAGCTGCTGTAGCAGGTATCGGATTTGCAATTTTATCGAAACACGCTTGCCAACCTTATATTAGTGACGGTCGCCTCATCGAGATTGAGTTTGAACAAGCAGTAGCGCCACTGCAATTGTTTGCACTTTATTCAGATCGCCGTTATTTGCCTGCTAAAACAAGAGCGCTTATCGATTTCATACAGCAGAAATTGGGACATGTATCCTTATAAAACCTATCATTTCATACGCATTCTGAAATCGGCATATTTACCTATGTCAGTTTTATCAGGACTGTCAATCGTCACCCTGTCTTCTACTCAAACTGCTCAGGTCGCTTTCTTTTTGTTGCTTATTTCCTCGCTCATTTTAGGAATCCTTTTTGCGAATCAGTCTCAATTTGTTAAGATGGCAACCGTGAGAAATTAAGTTAAGCTCTTACACACTGTTGACTCAATTTTGACATAAAAAAGGTACATGAAAAGGTATACTTTTTTCTTAGATTAAGTCCAATTCACACAGAAGTTATTAGAATTGGTTAGATGACCAACCGTAAAATATTATTGCTTTTTTTAAGGGTTTATTACGCATGAATAGCGCTGAAATCATGGCCGATCTCTCTAACCACACTCCAATGATGCAGCAATATCTCAAGGTCAAAAAAGATTATCAACATGCGTTGCTGTTTTATCGTATGGGCGACTTTTATGAACTTTTCTTTGAAGACGCACACTTAGCAGCCAAACTTTTAGGAATTACCCTAACCCATCGCGGTAAAGCAAACGGCAACCCGATTCCAATGGCAGGTGTTCCTTACCATTCAGCCGAAGGTTATCTTGCTCGCCTTGTCAAAGCAGGTCGCACCGTAGCCATTTGCGAACAAGTCGGTGAAGTCACTGGTAAAGGCCCTGTTGAGCGTAAAGTTGTTCGTATTCTTACACCTGGTACATTAACCGACGACGCACTACTCACAAGCTATCAGTCATCCAACCTTGTTGCGTTATGTATTCATCAAAATCAAATCGGTTTTGCTTTGCTCGACTTAAGCGCAGGTATTTTTAAAGTTCAGCAACAAGACTACAAACCTGAACAACTTCCAATTGAACTTGCACGCCTCATGCCAAGTGAAATTTTGATTGATGAAGATCTGGTTGACCCGAATATTATTGAACAAATTAAAAAGCATTTAGATTGCCCTGTAACCAAGCGTCCAAATGTAGACTTCAATTTAAATAACGCACAAAAAACCTTATGTGACCAGTTCTCTGTATCGACGCTTTCTGGTTTTGGACTCGACACATTACCGTTAGCTAAGGCTGCCGCAGCGGCTCTGATTCACTACGCTAAAGAAACTCAGAAAACGGCGTTACCGCATATTCGTTCTATTCTTTTAGAACAAAGCACAGACTTTATTGCGCTTGATCCAATTACACGCCGTAATTTAGAAATTATTGAACCTTTGTTTGAACATGGTACGTCATTATTCCAACTGGTAAATGACTGCCAAACTGCAATGGGTGGCCGTTTACTCAGCCGTACCCTCATGCAACCTGTTCGTGATACGGCGTTACTCGATGCCCGCTTAGATGCAATTGAACAACTCATTCAAGGCTATCACGAAACTCCAGTTCGTTTAGTGCTTAAAGAAATTGGCGATATTGAACGTGTTCTTAGCCGTGTTGCGCTTGGTAGTGCTCGACCACGCGATTTAGTTCAGCTTCGTCATGCTTGCGCACAAATTCCATTTTTAAGAAATGCTTTAACGCCTGTTATTCAATCAAAAAAATCCAAGTTATTAATTCAACTCGATCAAGAACTTGGTGACTTTAAATCGCTTCATCAACACTTGATGGCAGCCATTGTTGAAAACCCACCTGTATTACTTCGTGATGGCAATGTAATTGCAGAAGGTTATGATGCAGAACTCGATGAATTGCGCCAAATTCGTGATCATGCAGGTCAATTCCTGATTGATTTAGAAATAAAAGAGCGTGAACGCACGGGCATTAACACCTTAAAAATCGGCTATAACCGTGTGAGTGGCTACTACATTGAACTTACGCGCGCTCAAGCTGAGCAAGCCCCTGCCGACTATATTCGCCGTCAAACTTTAAAAAATGCAGAGCGTTACATCACACCTGAGCTAAAAAGCTTTGAAGATAAAGTTTTATCAAGTGAATCTCGTGCATTAGCGCGTGAAAAAGCATTATTTGAAGCTTTACTTGAAAACCTCCGTGAAAATATTGCTCACCTACAAATGATGAGTTCGGCAATTGCACACATTGATGTAATTGCAAACTTTGCTTATCAAGCGCGTTTAAACAATTGGGCGCGACCAGAATTTACCCCAGAAACCGGTATTAAGATTCAAGGTGGTCGTCATCCTGTTGTTGAAGCATTAAACAAAGCACCATTTACACCAAATGACACTTTCCTTGATGCTCAGCACCGCATGGCAATTATTACTGGCCCGAACATGGGTGGTAAATCTACCTTTATGCGTCAAACTGCATTAATCAGTTTACTCGCTTACTGCGGTAGTTATGTTCCTGCACGAGCCGCCAAGCTTGGCCCAATTGACCGTATTTTCACACGTATTGGTTCAGCCGATGATTTGTCGACAGGCAAATCAACATTTATGGTCGAGATGACTGAAACTTCACAAATCTTGCACCATGCAACCAATCAGTCTTTGGTGTTAATGGATGAAGTTGGCCGTGGTACCAGTACCTACGATGGACTTTCTTTAGCATGGGCTTGTGTGGTCGATTTAACCAAGCGCGTAAAATGCTTATGTCTATTTGCCACGCACTATTTCGAATTGACTGAGTTAGGTAGTGAAGCAGGTATCGATAACTATCATGTGACGGCGCAAGAGCTTAACGGCAACCTGATTTTATTGCACAAAGTTCAACAAGGTCCTGCAAGTCAAAGTCATGGTTTACAAGTTGCGAAATTAGCTGGTATTCCTGCTAATGTCATTAAAGAAGCTCAAAAACGTTTACGCATTTTAGAGAAGCAACAACAGCAACACTTACAAACTAGTGTTCAAGATGATTTGTTTGCAACTTTAGATTCAAATGCTAAATCAAGTACGCAAGTCATAGAGAAAGTGATTGAAATTGAAGTGCCTTCACCTGCCCTAGATTTGCTTAAGCAAATTGAAGTCGATAACTTGACACCTCGCCAAGCACTTGAACAACTTTATGAACTAAAAGCTGCACTTAAATCATAATCATTGATTGAGCAAACATGTCTATGGGCATGTTTGCTCTTACTTTAAGGAGAATAAAATTTCTATTTTCTTAAGGCCACTACAATACACAGAGATCGATTTAATTTGGCAACACATTAGTCGACGTGAACTCATTACCCAACTCTATATACAAAAACAAGAACAACTCGAATTAACAGATTGTTTTTACGATGTTGAAAATTGGGATGCCTATCATTTAGAAAATGACCCACCGAAGTTAAAAGAACTCTATCAACAAGGTGCTTCATTTATAGGTGCTTTTAATACATCTGAAAAATTAGTTGGCATTAGTGTCGTGTCGAATCAACACATTGCTGATTATCCAGATGCAAAATTACTGCAATACTTTTATGTCGATGCAGACCAGCAAGGCCAAGGTATTGGTGCAAAACTCATGCAGGCAGCCAAAGAGTCAGCTAAGCAACTGGGCGCGCTGCAACTTTATATTTCAGCCACACCGAGTAAACGTACTGTCGACTTTTATATCAAGCATGGCGCAGTAGTATTAGGACATCCAGATCAGCACTTATGGGAGCTTGAACCAGAAGATATTCATTTGCTTTGCCTACTTTAAGTCTCGATATTTAAAGTTTTTTTGGGTATCAGTTCGGCATAAAAGTAAAATTTAAAACTAAAAGTTGTATTTAAGGTATCTAATCAAATAGATACCTTGACCTAAATGACATTTGCAACTAGATGCAAAAATTTATTCAAGATGTTGTTTTTTAAAACATATTATTATCTTAATTTTACAATTTGGCCAATCTCAAGCTCACAACATTGTTTTAAATATCAATGTATTAACTTATCTTCATATGTATAAATAAACAATATCAATAAAAGCAATTGTTTGTTTACCCCTTTTTTGCCTAAAATAAGCTATTCGAAATGAAACCATATTTTTTAGGTAGCTGTCGCCATGACCTTTGTTGTCACTGAAAATTGTATTAAATGTAAATACCAAGATTGCGTAGAAGTTTGTCCTGTAGACTGTTTTTACGAAGGTCCGAATTTCCTAGTGATTAATCCGGATGAATGTATTGACTGTGCATTATGTGAACCAGAATGCCCTGCAAATGCAATTTTCTCTGAAGATGAGTTACCAGAAGGTCAGGAAGTATTTATTGAATTAAATGCAGATCTTTCTCAAAAGTGGCCTAACATTACTCAAATTGGTGACCAACCTGCTGACCGTGAAGAATGGAACGGCAAACCAGATAAGTTACAGTATCTAGAAAAATAATTTCAAAAAAGATCAGCAACCGCTGATCTTTTTTATACCCTATTCAAACATTTCATTGCAAATTCCTCGTAATTTGTGCACTGTTTTGCATTAAAATAAGCGCAATATTTATTAAGCTTTTGATTTTTCTTATGCGGAAGTTTTTGCAGAGTATGTTGCCCTTATGCATAATCCCAGCGATTATGGTAGGTTGCGTCAGCTCTCCCCAACACACAACAACAGGCAAAACCTCTCCAAACGGTAAACGCATTTTTATTCCTCAAGAGCGCGTTATTATCGAACGTCCTATTCCACCTAAAGTTGAGCCTGCTTCTTATCGTGCCTGGTTAAATACTGGCGATCATTATGAACGTGTACGAGAATATGAAAAATTTCTAGCGCGTAATAATGTTGCAGGCATCGTACCAAGCTTTGAATTATTAAGATCAGCGCGTGATTGGCAAAAGTGCGGCAGCTCGGAATATGCTGTACCAAACCGCGAACTTTGGAATAATTCTTTATCGACCTTACGCGTCTTTAAATATTTAATTGCGGCAAAAGTTCTAACTGACTTTGAAGTAACCTCGGTGTATCGTGATTTACCTTTAAATCAGTGTGCTGGCGGTGCAAGTTCGTCTAAGCATTTGTTTAACTCAGCCATCGATTTTCGTATTGGACCAGAAATTCCACAGCCACAAGACTACGCATTTATTGAAAATACAAAGTTTAAATTGTGTCAGTTCTGGGCTCAACATGGCCAAAGTTTAAACCTAGGTATTGGTTTATATAGTTCAGGACAAATCCATATTGATACTCAAGGCTATCGTACTTGGGGGCCTGACTTAACCCGTAATACTTCAATGTGTAATTTTTAAAATTAATATCCCCTAATACACTTTTGTATTAGGGGATTTTTGTTGTTCTCATTTATATAACCCAATAAGAAAAACGCTGAAATTAATTACGAATTTGTACATTCCATAATCAACCAAAATTTCTTAATCCAAAGATTTTTGCACTCTAGTCATAAACGTTTAAAATACGCCTATCAACATACAGGTAAATTTGACTATGCAGCAGTTGTGGACAGACATTGACGAATATATCGACTCACATTTAATTCCCGAAGATCCTCGACTCGACTTTGCATTAAAAAATACCGACGAACACGGCTTTTCAAATCATCTTGCAGTTGCTCCAAACCAAGGGATGTTCTTGCAAATGCTTATTCAGATGAATAATTGCAAGCGTGTTTTAGAAATTGGAACTTTTGCAGCCTACAGTACCATTTGGCTAGGACGTGCCCTGCCTGAAGATGGTTATTTACTGACTATTGAAGGCCGTGATACTCATGCAGAAATGGCTCAAAAAAATATCGACCATGCGAATCTTCCTGTAAAAGTTGAGCTAAAAGCAGGCCGTGCTGCAGATATTCTTTCAGCAATTGACCCACAGTCAATTCAACCTTTCGATTTTATATTCATTGATGCAGATAAACAGGGTTATCCTGAATATTTGGAACTCAGTTTAAAGTTTTCAAAATCAGGCACGATTATTGTGCTAGACAATGTCATCCGTGGTGGCGATATTTTAAATCCTGAAAACAAAAAACCGAGTATTGAAGGTATTCGCGAAACTTTTAAAGCCCTCGAAAATCATCCGCAAATTCTGTCTTGCACAGCTTTACAAACGGTTGGCTCAAAAGGTCATGATGGTTTCGCTATAGCGATTGTGAAATAATGATCAAAAAATCATCTTTTTTATTTTATCATTTATAATCAATAGATTACTTTTATTACCCTCGCTTTTCCATATAGTTATCCACAACATTTGCGGATAACTATATGCAAATCTCATCATTTAGCCACAAGTAAAGGCACAGTTGCATTTCGGAATATAGTCGTTGCGATACTTCCTAAGAAGAACTGATGAATCTTGCTATGACTAAATGCACCAAGCACAATAATTTGAATACCATGCTCTTGTTGATATTCAAGAATATTCTGAGCTACATCACCATATCGGTAAACGGTGACAACCTCTAGACCAGCTTGTTTAAGATAATGCTCAGGTTCATTTAATATTTCAGGATGATCCCCCACATACACTAAATGGCATTGTAAAGTCCGTAATAGATCACTTTGGGCAATACGGCGCATCATCTTTTGACAAGTTGGTGAATATTCATAGGCGAAAATAAAACGTGTTGGCACTTTAAAGTTTTCACCAATGGTCAACACTGTGCAATTTGCGCCGCGAATGAAATTTTCAACATTACTACCAATAGGTTTATGCTTTTCAGCTGCTCTTTCGCCAACTCGACCTAAAATAACAATGTCATTTTCATCGAGGAGATTAAAGCTTTGCTCTAAAAAATCACCCTTTTCTTGAATTTTTGAGCATGTAATTCCGTGTTTTTCTTTAATTAGGTCAGAAATATGTCTGAGTAAATTATTGCTGTAATCTAAAGCGAGTTCACTTTGTTTTTGCTCTAATTCAGCTAACTCTTTAAGCAACATCGCATTGCTTTCAAAGCCGATTACCCCACTAATCTCACCAAGGTGATAACTTGCTGGGTAGTAATCTAGAATTTGTAATAATACAAGCTCTCGTCCAGTTGCTTTTGCAACCCACGCTGCTGCATCTGCAATAGCATTAATACAAGGTGATGAGTCAATACACGCAATAACACGGTTCATTGTTTGCCTCTCTTCTTCAGGTCTATTTGCCTTGGAGATTTTTCTATAACTTAGCTTTAACTTAACATAGATAAAAATCTGTATGTTAAGGTTTATGTATTAAAATCCACTTTTTTGTTTAAAGATCAAACATTTTATTACACTCTTAAGACTGTATTACTCTCTTAAGCGAATAAATTTTGCTGGGTTTCCCCCCACAATATGATAGGGTTCGACATCCTTAGTCACCATACTATTCATACCAATAACAGCATGTTTTCCAATTTTAATACCGTCTTTTATTCCTACATGTGCACCTAACCAAACATCTTGCTCAATTTCAATTCCCTGAGACCGAACAGGCTGTTGGTAAAGTGGACGGTCTAATTGCATACCATGATCAAATGCATAGAGATGGCAATAAGCAGCTATACGAACTTGATCATGTAATTTGATGCCAGCTCGCCCACCATCTAAAATACAATGATGGTTAATTGCGACTTCGTTACCAATCTCAAGCGGCCCATGCAAACTACAGTCGGCTGCAATAAAGCAATTATCACCAATCTTAATTTTTCGACCAGGCTCGGCAAAAATATGAGCTAAAGGTGAAATAAAACAGTTCTCACCAATCTCGACTGTTTCCATGTCCATTAAATAAGTCTGATATTCTTTTTGCCACTCTTCAGCCCATGCACGGTTTTTAGGTTTTAGCGTCCAATATAACCACGGCATATAATTTAAACGGTGTTTATGTTGCTCACGGTACTTGAGTAAGGAGTCAGTCATCAGTTAATTCCTCCTCAACTTTTAATTCTTCACGGCCACGCGTCACGTCGCGAAGTTTCAAAGCAAGTGGTTCAATTTGGTGGACTTGTAGTCTAGCTTCAATATCTACACCTGTTGCGGTATAAGTTTCTTGGTATTCTATTTGATGCTGTGAAAGTTCATATTGAAAAATAGCCCATTCATTAAAATGACAAGAAAAGTGAATGGTTTTCTTTGCAATAAGTTCAATCCGTTCAGCTAACAATAAGGATTGCCCTGCACAACCGCCATAAGCCCGTACTAAACCACCAGTTCCCAGTTTTATACCACCATACCAGCGGTTCACCATGACGATGATGTTAGTTAAGTCGTTACCTTCAATAGTCGCCAAGATTGGCCGCCCTGCCGTACCAGATGGCTCGCCATCATCATTAAAGCGGACGTTATGTCCAATTTTCCACGCCCAACATTGATGTGTGGTCGATATATCCTTATTGAGTTCTAAAAATTCTTTTACTTGTTGCTCATTTTCTACTGGCGCAGCAATTGCCTGAAATCTACTTTTTTTAATTTCTTCTTCAAATGTAACAGGTGACGCAATCGTAAAAGCCATAAAATAAATAAAGCATAATAAAAATCAAATTATAGCGTGAATTTAATAGAAGCAAACCCATAAAAAAGCCCCGAATTTCGGGGCTTTTACTATTATCTTTCTCGTAATGCTTCTTTCGCTTTATTAAACGGTTTCAGCAAGTAATCCATTACAGTTTTCTCACCCGTACGAATATCTACAGTTGCCACCATACCTGGTGTAATACCGAAAGCTTTACCTTGTTTGTTGTAGAGCTTATCTGTATCAGTGCGGATATAAACACGATAGTAGAACTGATCTTGTTTAACTTCATCACGAATCGTGTCTGGAGAAATAACGGTAACTTTACCTTTTAAACCGCCATAAATTGAATAGTCATACGCTGTGATCTTCACCAAAGCTTCTTGACCCGGACGAATAAATGCAATGTCACGTGGCAAAATACGCGCTTCAATAAGCAATTGTTCATCAATTGGAACAATTGTCATTAACTTACCATTTTGCGGGATAACACCACCATGTGTTGTCACAGTAATTTCTTTTACAACACCTCGCACAGGCGCTCTAAATACAGCACGATCTAAACTGTCACTACGGCCTAGTACGATTTGTTGTTGAGTTTGGCTATCTGTATTGGCTTTAGATAACTCTTCACGAGCCTTCACATAATACTGGTTACGTGCATCGTTCATTTTATTTTGCAAATCATTTGCTTCACGACGTAAACGTAAAACCTCAACTTCACTCGCTGCGCCTTTAGCAACTAGCGGCTCTGTCATTGCCAACTCTTGTTGAACCAATTTTAAGGCTTGTCTTAAACCAGATAATGTCTGTTCAAGATCAGCTCTACGGGACTCATACAATGCTGTTTCTTCGTGTACAAGCTTAGGGTCTTTTGCAACGATTTCAGGGAAGACTAATGGTGTGCCATTCACTTCTGCACGTAAACGCGCTGATGTGGCCTGAGCTGCAATTAATAAAGATCTAGACTCACCCACATTTGACGCAAAACGCGTTGGGTCTAATTGAGCAAGAATTTCACCTTTTTGAACAATGTCGCCTTCTTGCACATTCAGTTTAGTTAAAATACCGCCTTCTAATGATTGAATCACCTGTTCTTTAGATGATGGAATTACTTTACCTGTACCTGTAGATACTTCTTCTAACTGAAAAAACCATGCCCAAACAAACAAGCTAATGAGTCCAATACCTACAATCCAAATCACTAAACTGGCACGTGGTAATGGTGGTTCAGTATAAGATACATTCATTGAACGGGTGAGTTCTTGTTGTGGTTCGCTCATGAATTATCCCCCTTGGCTTACTTGTTTTTGTTGGGCTAATGATTGATTAAGTACTTGATCTCTTGGTCCATCCATCACGATCTTGCCCTCATTCACGACAATAATACGATCGACCAGTTCTAAAACAGCGCGACGGTGTGTTGCCACAACCAATGTTCGATGTGCCAACCACCCTTTAAGGTGATCAATCAGTTGCTTCTCTGCCACATCATCAATCGCTGCTGTTGGTTCATCAAGTAAGAGAATATTAGGTTGACGGATTAATAAACGTGCAAGCAATAAGGCTTGTCTTTGACCGCCAGAAAAACCAACGCCACCTTCTAAAATAAGGTGATCAAGTCCTTCTTTTTTCTCTTGAACAAAAGGAAGTGCCCCTGTCACAACCAATGCACGAAGAATGTCTTCATCCGTTGCAAGCGGTGCGCCTAAGGTTAGATTTTCACGAATCGTACCGTAAAATAAATGAGCATTCTGGTTAAGTAAGCCCATATCACGACGTACATCAGATGGGTCAATTAAAGAAAGATCTAGACCATCTAAATGCACAGCGCCTTGAACTGGAACCTGCATACCAGATAAAAGTTGAAGCAAGGTCGACTTACCGGCACCATTACGACCTAAGATTGCAATTTTTTCACCCGCACGAATCTGCAAATGACGAATAGCAATACTTGGTTTGGTGTCATCGTCAGTGTATTGGAACAATAAATTTTTTAATTCATAATTTCCGTTTAAGACAGCCTTATGTACTAAATGAGAGCGATCAGCCTGATCGATCGAACGTTGCATGAGTTCATCTAAACTTTGTTTGGCAACTTTCGCTTGCTGTAAACGTCCTAATACCCCTGTAATTTGGGCAATCGGCCCCAGCATACGTGAAGATAAAATTGAACATGCCACTAACGCACCTGTGGTCATTTCCCCATCCATCACTGCAAAACAGCCAACTAAAACCACAATGGCATAAGTTAGACCTTGAATCATTTGGGTCCAAGCCATCAAAGTACCCACAATTTTACGCTGTTTCATACCGATATCGGCTGAAACTTCATTCATGTGATTCCACTGGTTTTGGAAACGTGACTCAGCGCGTAACAGTTTAATGTCTTCAATACCTTGCACCGCTTCCACAAGAATTGCGTTGCGAATTGAAGATTCTCTCATGCCCTCTTGTGCCAGTTGAGCCAGCTTCTTCTGTACCAAAATACCCGGCAAAATCATGAGAGGAACAACAAGCAACATTACCCAAAATAATTTGCCACCAATAATGGCAAAAATAGTAATGAATAAGAAAAAGAATGGAAAATCTGCAATTGCACTAATGGTGGTTGAAGTCACCAGTTCACGAACACCTTCAAGTTCACGAATCTGGGAAATAAAACTACCTGTAGATTTTGAACGTTCCTTATTTTTAATTCTTAGGGCGTGGCCAAACACACGATCCGAAACACGTAAGTCAGCACGTTTACCGATAATATCGGATAAGTAAACCCTTGAAACTCGTAAGGTAAACTCAAAAAGAGCTGCAATCAGTACCCCACCTGCCAAAACCCACAAGGTCGGAATTGACTGTGATGGCACAACACGGTCATAGACCTGCATGGAGAAAATAATGGTTGCCAGTGCCAAAATATTGGCAATTAAAGAGGCAAACATAATATCGATGTAACGCTTCCAGTCTCTTAAAACAATTGACCAGAACCAGTTTGCTTCGTATGGCTTGATATATTCATCAATACGCGCATCTGGAATAGACATTTCAGGGCGCAAGATATAGACATTTTTAAGTGTCGTTTTCAGAGCCTCTAAAGATAAGTTCTGAGAAAGACCTTGATCTCCACTGAACTGAATACTGACATTTCCTTGCGTATCCGCCTTATCAATAACCCCGACTTGTCCATCATTAAACTCCACCATAACCGGTAAACGCCATGGGTTTAATAAGTCTAAAGAGAATGGTGCCTTACGAAGGTTTAATCCGACCTGACGCGTCATTAACTGCAAGATGTCATCAAGATTCTGGTTTTGGTTCCAATCAAGTTGTAAGCGAATTCTTTCTTCTGACGGTTCTATTCGGTAATGTTTGGCAATAGTTAAGACCGCCTGTAACCAAGGCTGGTAATTTATTTTTGTCATCATGGTTGTACTTCGAACCCCTGAATTGAAATATTATTTAAGCCGTAGGCTTGGCGGGAACGTCCTGTTGCTTCAATGTACTGAACAATGCTGTTATAAATGTCATAGCGTGCTGATTCGAGTTCTGAGTTGGCACTGTGAATGGCTTGTTCGGCATTTAATAAATCGACCAGTGAACGAGTACCAAGCTTGTATTGTTCTTGGTAAAGTTCACGTGTACGAACCGTGGTTGCTTGGCGACTTACCAAAACCTGCATTTGACGCTGTTTATTCTCAATCTGTTCACGACTGGTTCGAATTTGATCCAGCACATCCATATATACTGAATTTACTTTAGCTTTCGCAGCTTCTTCAGCGTAACTTGCCATTTTTACCTGTGAAGCAGTTGCCCCACCTTGATAAAACTGACTCGTTGCTTCTAGCATGACTGAACTATATAAACCGTTATCTTTATCGTTGTTTGGATTTTTACCATTAATGGCCTGACTAACTGAGCCTTTTACAGCTAAGGTCGGATAGCGAGTTAAACGGGTTTGTTCTTTTTGCGCTTTAGCAACCTCAACACTTGCCTGTGCGGCAATCATTTTAGGAATAGTATTAAACTCAGGCTCACCATATAAGTCAGATTGCTTCACTAAATCATCAGAAATAATCCAACCTGTACGAGTAACATCAGCACCCAATAATGTTCTTAAATGCTGTTGATACTGACGTAACAATGATTGTTGGGCAATTAAAGTTGACTGTGCAGCTTGTAAGTATGACTGCGCTTGAATAGGATCGGCTTGACTCGCAACACCTGCATTTGCACGCAGGTTAGCAATATCTTGAATTCTTTGAATACCTGCAATTTGCTGCTCAGCAATTTTATTAAGTTGCAGATAACGCTGAATATTGACGATAGTCTGCGCAACATCAAGCGCAAGGGTATCTACGCTGACCAGAACGTTTGCTTGTTCCACCTGAACTTTAGCTTGTTCAACACTTACACCTGATTTGATTTTACCAAAATCAAAAAGCATTTGAGTGGCAGTTAAAGTGAGTAACTGCCTTCCTCGTTCTCCAGTGGTCAAGTCACCAGTTGAGACGCCTCCGGCAAGCTGAGGATAGTAACCAGCTTTAGCAACGTCAACACCTGAATTTTGACCTGCTAAAGTTGCAATAGATTGTGAAATATCCGGACTACGCTGAATCGCAATTTTTACTGCATCTTGCAGTGTCAGTTTTTTAGAGGGTAAGGCGTTAAAAGATGAAGCTGAATTATCATTAAGTTGAACAGTTGGAAATTCCTGCACAATAGAACGATCTAGCTTAAAATTACTAAGCTCTTGCATCTTGGCTACTTTAAAATCATCACTACTTTTCGGGACAAAAAGTTGTGACAAGTTATCTTTCAGGGTGTGATATTGCTCACTTGGTTTAGCAGCGTATATCACGACAGGTACATGTAGTGAACTTAAAAGCATTAGCCCTTTCAGGAAAGCTTGCTTTCTACATTTCCCTTTCTTTCTTTTCTGGTTATATCCAATCATGCTTATCTTGTTGATGTTGTTTGTTATCGTTTAAAAGCATCTCCATTCTACAGAGTTTTTTAGTTAAAACAGCATAATTGGCGGAATAAATCACACATTATTTTTCTATTAAATGATTGGTATATATTATTGTTTTTATTTACAAAACCTCCAAAAATGAAAAAAGAGGCCTTGACCTCTTTTTAACCAAACAGATTAGTGGCTTTAACTAAACTGTGAAATCATCACCCAAATAGACTTTACGAACTTGTTCATTGTCTAAAATCTCTTGTGGCGTACCTTCTGCAATTACTGAGCCTTCACTCACGATATATGCACGCTCACAGATTGCTAAAGTTTCACGAACGTTATGATCTGTAATGAGTACGCCAATGCCACGATCTTTTAAGGTCTGGATAATGTCTTTGATATCACCGACTGAAATTGGATCGACACCCGCAAATGGCTCATCTAAAAGCATAAATTTAGGGTCAGCTGCTAAAGCACGCGCAATCTCTGCACGGCGACGTTCACCACCCGATACACTCATTCCTAATGAATCTTTAATATGACTAATTTTAAAGTCATTTAATAACTCATGAAGGCGTTGTTGACGTTGCTGTTTATTCAAATCTTTACGCGTCTCTAAGATCGACATAATATTTTCAGCAATTGTCAGTTTTCTAAAAATAGAGGCTTCTTGAGGTAAATAACCAATACCTTTACGTGCACGCTCATGCATCGCCAAATCGGACATATCTAAGTCGTCAAGATGGATCTCGCCTTTATCCATGCGTACCAGTCCAACGACCATATAGAAGCTCGTCGTTTTACCAGCACCATTAGGACCAAGCAAACCAACAATCTGTCCACTTTGCATACTAAAAGAGACGTCTTTAACTACCCAACGCTTACTATAGTTTTTTGCTAAGTGCTTAATACACAAAGTTTGCGGTTGTTGAAGAGCTTGCTGCATTAGTCACGCGCTCCTGGGAAACTTTTTGAACTTGACGGTGGAATAATAATTTGTACACGGTTTGAAGAAGAGCCTTGAGCTTCGACATCACCTTTATTCATACTATATTTCAGAGAGTTACCACGAATACTTGAACCATCTTGATATAAATATGCACCACCAGACAAAGTAATAATGCCAGTATCAGCATTATAAACAATGGTCTGACCCTCACCACGCGCTAAGCCTTTATTCGCGTTCACTTGCTGCTGAAACTTAGCAGGTCTACCCTTTGCAGTGATAACCTGAATTTCACGTTTCGAGTTAAGATTAGCAACAATCGAATCTGCTTGTAGCTTCATCGTACCTTGCTCAATCACAACATTACCGGTATAAGTCGTCAAACCAGTTTTTTCATTATATGTTGCGCGGTCTGCAACCAATGAAATTTGTTGATTACGGTCAGACGGCAAAGCAAACGTCGAAGCAGATGTTAAAGCAACGAATGTAATTACCGCAGCTTGTTTTAGGAAAGCTGAAGAACGTTTTAAATTAAGACTTTGGTGCATACTTTCCTCGAATATTAAAAAATTCGTACTGACCGTTATTCAAATTGCCTTTTAATCCTTTACTCACAAACTCGCCTTGTGGAGACTGAACAATCACTTGATGATTTGTTTCAATATCTCTGTTTTTTGGATAGGCAGTTAACTGATCGGTTTGAAACTCAATTGTTCCTTGAGGTGCAATCTTAGTTGCAACCACATCACCCGATAAGACAACCTTTTGATTATCATCATAACCATAAGCTTGTTTAGCAAAGAATGTTGCATCAACTTTACCTAATTTATACATAGAAGCATTAAGTTGATCCAACTTCGACGTTTTTTGTTGCATATCCTGTTCAAGCTGACGAACTTCAGCACGAACATACAAATTGCCTTTGTCATCAGTTTGAGTCAAATGGACGCCCTGCGCCGAATAAGTCATATTCTTCGCCGAACCAATGTCCAGTTTTTTTGCCTTGCCACTATAGTAGTAGTAACCACCACTTACAGCAGCAACCACTACAGCAACAATATATAAAACTCTGGTATCCATGAGCAGGAATAGCCTACCTTTTTAAGTAATCTTGTTATTAATGCGGTACTGCAAGATATTTTTCAAGAAGTTCTTGGTAAATGCCTTTTGCGATCAGCAACATATCACAGACTTCACGTACAGCTCCACGACCACCCATCGCTTGGGTAACCAAGTGTGCACGGCGACGCACTTCTTCATGTCCATTTGGCACAGTAACGTTCATTCCTGCAATCGCAAAAGCCGAAAGATCAGGCCAATCATCGCCCATATATAAGCAATCAGAAGGCAAAATATTAAACTGTGCACAAGCTTCGCGAAGTGCTGAGCCTTTGTCTTCACGACCCTGAAAAACAAGGTCTACCCCCAAAT
Organism: Acinetobacter sp. WA-87; assembly: GCF_039938935.1. Classification (NCBI taxonomy): domain Bacteria; kingdom Pseudomonadati; phylum Pseudomonadota; class Gammaproteobacteria; order Moraxellales; family Moraxellaceae; genus Acinetobacter; species Acinetobacter sp. WA-87. The sequence continues at coordinate 925,997 of NZ_JBDUVF010000001.1, forward strand.
CAGACATGCGTTTGTCAACGATATTACTTTTTCGACCAGTAATGATAATGACTTTCATACCTGCTTTTTGAACAAGTTTCATGCCTAAACCATCACGAATATCGAATGATTTAATTTCATCACCCGTATTGGTTAATGTAACAAAGCCATCGCTCAAAATACCATCAACATCCAGAACCAATGCCTGTAAATGACGTGCTTGTTCTAACAATGCATACGATGCCATGAATTAATTCACCCCTGCCTGAATAAGGTCATGCATACTAATTACACCAATCACTTTGTTTTGGTCATCGACCACTACAAACTGACTAATTTTTTTCTGGTTAAGCTGTTGTAACGCTTCTACAGCACGTGCTTCTTGAGAAATAGTTGACGGTTTTTTTGTCATCACATCAGAAACAGGTAAATTCACATCAAAACCTTGCTGTTTATCAATGAGGCGACGTAAGTCCCCATCTGTAAAAATACCGAGCAAATGATCTTGTTCATCAACAATCGTCGTTAAACCCAAACGCTTATTCGAAATTTCATAAAGCACTTGATTCATTGGGGTTTCTGGCGAAACTTTTGGTAGCTCATCGCCTGTATGCATTAAATGTTTTACATGTAAAAGTAAACGCTTACCCAATGCGCCTGCTGGATGTGAACGAGCAAAATCATCAGCAGTAAAACCACGTGCTTCTAGTAATGCAACGGCCAAAGCATCACCTAACACTAATGTTGCCGTCGTACTTGATGTAGGTGCCAAACCTAAAGGACAAGCTTCATCAGACTCACCTAAAGTTAAAGCAATATCAGCATTTTGTGGCATTGGGCCTTTATCAGTACGGCTAATCGTAATCATAGGTACGCCAAGATGTTTAATCAGTGGCATGAGCATCATGATTTCATCGCTTTTTCCAGAGTTGGAAATTGCAATAAGCACATCTCCACGAACCAGCATACCTAAATCGCCATGGCCTGCTTCACCAGGATGCATAAAGAAAGACGGCGTACCTGTAGAGGCAAATGTTGCCGCCATTTTTCGACCGATATGCCCAGATTTACCCATACCTGTAATCACAACACGACCTTTACACTGCAACAGTACTTCGCAAGCACGGTTAAAACGGTCATCAATTTGTGTTGCTAATACATCTATGGCTTGTTGCTCAATGCGCAATGTAGCTAATGCACTGCTTTGGAAATCTGTAGGATTAGGCATACGAGTGTGACTCAAAATAATTGATCTGATCTCTCTATTGAGATCGGTGATTTTAATCAAAAGATTTGGGGGCATTCTAGCATAACTCAATCAGTTACACGTTTTTAAATGTATAAGATTTCACAAGCTTATAAAATTAATGCATAAAACTTTTTTAAAAATGATGCATAAGTTATGATGTAACACTATTTTTGTTGAGTGTTTGAAAACCCTTATGCAACCATTTGTTTTATATAACTCTGAGCAACGAAAAAAAGTTGAATTTGTACCTCGCAAAGAAGGTCACATCGATATGTACGTCTGCGGTATGACCGTTTACGACTACTGTCATATCGGGCACGCTCGGGTTATGGTTGCATTTGACTACATTATTCGTTTCTTGCGTAGTCAAGGGTGGAATGTTCGCTACATTCGCAACATTACTGATATTGACGACAAAATTATCAAACGTGCTCAAGAAAATGGTGAAACCATCCAACAGCTCACCACTCGTTTCATCGATGCTATGAATGAAGATGCAGCCAATTTAGGTTGTGCTGCACCCGATGAAGCACCGAAAGCCACTGAATATATCGACCAGATGCAAAATATGATTGGCAATTTGGTCAATAAAGGTGCTGCTTACCCTGCTTCAAACGGCGATGTTTATTTTGAAGTGACCAAATTTGAAAAATATGGTCGCCTTTCTGGCCGTAAGCTTGATGATATGCAAGCTGGTGCAAGTGAACGTGTCGATGTAGAAGTTGAAAAGAAACATCCTTTTGACTTTGTACTTTGGAAACATGCAAAAGAAAACGAACCATCTTGGGCATCTCCTTGGGGTAATGGTCGTCCGGGGTGGCACATCGAATGTTCTGCAATGTCGACTTGCTGCTTAGGCAATCACTTTGACATTCATGGTGGTGGTTCAGATTTAATGTTCCCGCACCATGAAAATGAAATTGCTCAAAGTGAAGCTTCAACTGGTGAGCAATATGTGAACTACTGGATGCATGTTGGCTTTATTAACGTTGATGGTGAAAAGATGTCTAAGTCTTTAGGCAACTTCTTCACGATTCGTGATGTGATGGAGAAGTTCCACCCTGAAGTGATTCGCTACTTTATTGTGTCTTCACACTATCGTAGCCCTGTGAACTTCTCTGATGTAGCGCTAAAAGAAGCAAAAACTTCTATAACTCGTTTCTATCATTCATTTAAAGCTTACCAACAAGTGTATGGTCAAAAGACAATTGAAACGCTTGATCAAAGTTTTATTGAACGCTTTAACAACGCAATGTGTGACGATTTCAATACGGCTGAAGCAATGGCAGTATTGTTTGAACTCAACAAAGAGTTAAACCGTGCTGTAAAAGAAGAGCAAGCTGACCAAGCAACTGTGCTTTATTCGACTTTACGTCACCTCACCAACATTTTAGGTTTGGTACAACACAATGTAGATGATTTCTTAAAATCAGATATTGGACAAGAAGCGCTTGCTTTGTCTGATGCTGAAATTGAAGATTTCATTCAACAACGTGTTGATGCGAAAAAAGCTAAAGACTTTGCGAAAGCAGATGGTATTCGTCAGTCTTTGCTCGACCAAGGTGTGGTACTTGAAGATACGCGTCAAGGTACAGTTTGGCGTCGTGCTGATTAAACGTTCAATTAGATCACAAGAGTGTTGACACTTTAATGAAACACTCTATAATGTGCTCACATTGCGGGAATAGCTCAGTTGGTAGAGCATAACCTTGCCAAGGTTGGGGTCGCGAGTTCGAGTCTCGTTTCCCGCTCCAAAATTCAAAAACCACTTAATTCGAAAGAATTAGGTGGTTTTTTTATTGGCTATGTATAAATTTAGAGAAGTTTTGTCACTCTTCTTTCCATACAAACAAAAGCTTTTATATTTGTAAGATTAAAATTTTTTAATTCTTTATATGTCCAATTTGTTGTAAATAGGCGACGACCATTAATTTTAAATGTGACTCTAATACCTGCTCCACTTTATCTGTTACCTGATTTTCAAGCACTCTTTTTATTAATCCCATAATTGCACCTAAAACAAACTCAGCGACGATTTGACTATCATCAAACTCAATATCCGAAGCACTCTCCAATAAATTTGAAACAGCGGCTAACATACGGTCATTCATTCGCTTTGAAAGATCCAATCCCCCTCTTTCTCCTGAAATAGCATATAGCGCCTTTGATTCCTCAGGATTACTTAACTTTGCCAAGATTATTTCATCGACTAAAGCTGAGATTAGAGTCCTAATTGAAGTCTTTTCATATCTCAGGCAAAGCTCTTCAATTTTTTCTGCAACGCTATCAAGATGACGTTGCAAAACTGCAGCTAATAAAGAATCTCGGTTTGGATAGTATTGATAAATACTACCGACTGATACACCCGCTCTTTCAGCAATACGCGTGGTATTACATTTTACAATTCCTTCTTTGAGTAAAACCTGAATGGTTGCTTCATGAAGAACTTCTATTGTTGCTGTTGAACGCGCCTGAACTGGTGATTTTCGTGGCTTCAGAGCAGTTTTATTTATAGACATAAAATGCGAATTCTAAATGTGAAGGATTCTTCATAAACTTTATCTTTAACAATATTGAAAGTAAAGTCTGAGGAAAACTTATGTCCAATCTTATAAATCTTTCCGACACATACAAACTTGGAAATAAAATTGTAAATAGAATGGGCTATGGTGCAATGCAACTGGCAGGTCACCATGCATTTGGACCACCAAAAGATAAAAATGCTGCAATAAATGTCCTAAAAACCGCTATCGAGTTAGGTATTAATCATATTGATACCAGCGATTTTTATGGCCCTCACATAACCAATCAAATCATTCGAGAGGCTTTATATCCTTATCAAGATGATCTTACCATTGTCACAAAAATTGGAGCAAAGCGAGGAGAAGATGCCTCTTGGCTACCAGCTTTTTCTGCAGAACAAATAGAAAAAGATGTACATGATAATTTGCGTAATTTGGGTGTACAAACTTTAGATGTTGTAAACTTTCGAGCAATGTTTAACCCTATGATGCCTTCCGAAGGTTCCATTGAGGAAGTAGTTGTTGTACTGGCCAAATTAAAAGAAGAAGGTTTAATTCAACATATTGGATTAAGCAATGTTACAGAAGCTCAAATTATTGAAGCTGAAAAAATCACAGATATTGCTTGTGTACAAAACCAATATAATTTGTTCAATCGTCAAGATGATGTATTAATTGATCAACTAGCTAAGAAAGGAATTTGTTATGTACCCTTTTTTCCGCTAGGTGGTTTTACACCTTTTCAATCAGATACATTATCTGCTATAGCAAATGATCTTGGTGCAACTCCGAAACAAGTCGCATTGGCATGGCTATTAAAACGATCACCTAATATCTTATTAATTCCCGGCACATCATCAGTAGCTCATTTAGAAGAAAATATTGGTGCTTCCAAATTGATATTGTCAGATGAAGTCTACAATTTACTAAGCTCTTTAAATAACAGCTAATTGTTTGGCTGGAAGTAAGTTCCAGCCTATGCCCATATTCTAAAATTTAAACCACTTAATTTGAAAGAATTAGGTGGTTTTTAGCTATTAGTATTCAAAATCTGTGTTAAAGCCTTTTATAACTGTAAAGACACTACTACCTTCTTTATTGACTCAATTTCATATATACTGGCCTTAGTATGAGATGAGCCTTATATAGTTCATTGCTAGATCAATGAATGACTAAGCCCTTAGCTTTCGAGCAAGGGCTTTTTTACGCCTAAAATAAAGTATTAACAATAATTCATTTAACCTTTTGCACTTGAGTATCTGAACCTCTGAGCACTTTTCCATCTTGTCCAACGGGTGCCATAAATGGAATTTGCTGACCTGTATTTTTATCAATTAATAGAGAATGACGCTCACCACTTTCAAATAAGTTATGCTCTCCCCATTGTCGTAAAGCTACCACTACTGGAAACAAACTTTCTCCTTTAGTAGTCAACACATACTCCTGATAAGCCGTACCATCAGAAGCATCTTGCATTTCAAGAACACCAGCATCAACTAACTTTTTCAGTCGATCAGAAAGAATATTTCTAGCCACTACTAAGCTCTGCTGAAAATCTTTAAAACGGCGCATTCCATCAAAAGCATCACGCACAATAAGCAGTGACCATCGGTCTCCTATAAGGTTGACGCAGCGCGCAACAGGACAAGGCTCATCTTTTAACAATGTAGAGTTCGTCATTGAGTTTCCTTATCAATAATCAGTAACCAGCCATCCAGTTGCATTTTAAAACTAGTAGACTTAACATTCAACTAGTTGCATTTTAAAACCAGATTAAATGGATTTAGGCCATGAAAGCTTCTCTTGCATCTTCTACTTCACACGCCAAAAGTGATAAACCGCTTTCAAGCATGCCTCGTGGCGTAATTTTGCTGTTTGCTATAGCCAGTGGTGCGAGTGTGGCAAATGTCTATTACGCGCAGCCTTTGCTCGACATATTGGCTAAAGACTTTAATATTAGCCATGCCTCAATAGGTGGTGTAGTGACAGCCACACAAATTGGCTGCGCTCTTGCTCTATTGTTTCTAGTACCGTTGGGTGATCTTGTAAATCGACATCGATTAATGACCCTACAATTATTGGCTTTAGTATCTGCATTGCTCGTGGTTGCCTTTGCTCATTCTGTAAGTGTTCTATTGGCAGGAATGCTTGCTGTCGGTTTACTCGGCACAGCCATGACTCAAGGGCTAATTGCTTATGCTGCAAGCGCTGCTGCCCCACATGAGCAAGGACATATAGTAGGTACCGCACAAAGTGGTGTATTTATAGGTTTACTGCTTGCCCGGATATTTTCAGGAGGAATTAGCGATATTACTGGTTGGCGTGGTGTGTACTTTTGCGCAGCAATACTTATGCTCATCCTTGCGTTGCCACTTTGGAAACGCCTTCCTCATTTAAAAACTCAGTCTGTTAACATGCGCTACCTACAGCTTTTAACATCAATGTTCAAACTGCTTCGCCAAGAGAAAGTTTTACAAGTACGCGGTGTTTTAGCTTTACTCATGTTCGCGGCGTTTAATATTTTTTGGAGCGCGTTGGTACTGCCGTTAAGTGCACCACCATATAGTTTTTCGCACACTGTAATTGGGGCTTTTGGACTTGTCGGGGCTGTAGGTGCATTAGCTGCCGCACGAGCTGGGCACTGGGCTGACCACGGTTATGGTCAACGTACAAGCGCCATAGCACTCTTAATATTGCTAAGCGCATGGGTACCACTCTCGCTCATGGACTACTCACTTTGGGCGCTCATAATTGGCATAGTACTGTTAGATTTAGGTGGTCAATCTCTGCATGTAACCAACCAGAGTATGATTTTCCGTACTCATCCAGAAGCGCATAGTCGGCTCGTTGGGCTATACATGCTATTTTACGCGGTAGGAAGTGGGCTAGGTGCAATTAGCACAACTGTTACTTACGCTTATGCTGGATGGCTGGGCGTATGTACACTCGGTGCAAGTGTTAGTTGTTTGGCGCTATTATTTTGGTGGATAACACGTAAAGTCTCTTAAATATCGATAAAATCTAGCCTCAAATAAAAAAAACCACATCACCCAACAGAGTAATGCGGTCTTTTTTAAGAGTTAATTTAATGAGCTGTCCGTGCTGCTTTAGGTTTAAAGACCATTAAACAAATCAAAATAAAAGCCAACAAAACGAAAGATGCGCTAAATCTACTTAGCTCTAACCCACCATGTGCAATGGGTTTATCGAGGAAGTCTCCCAATACTGCACCTAGAGGTCTGGTAAGAACAAAGGCTAACCAGAATAATAATGTTCTTGAGATTTTGGTATAAAAATAGCAAATTGCTAATACCAATAATAAAGTACCAAAAATTAAAGCCGCGCTCGTATAGCCCAACCCTTGGGTATCTGCAGTCCAGTCACCTAATGCTGTCCCTAAAGTTTGAGAGAACATGATGGTTAACCAATAAAAAGCTTCGCTTTTAGCAGACTGAATGCTTTTTACCGAAATTGTGCCGCAACTTAAATACCAAACAAACAGAGAGAGGCCTAATAAAATAAGTAATATTAAACTACCCCCTGCATAGCCCACGCCTAAAGTTCGGTCAACAAAGTCGGCAATTGTGGTCCCCAGCGTGGTCGTAGCAATAATAGTCGCCCAATAAAAAAATGAATTATAGTTCTTAGCTTTAATTTGCAAGCCAACAAAAACTGCAAATATCACCGCGAAAATGGCTGTACTGATCACATACCCCAAGTTCAGGGACATAGATAGCGCATCTCCAGCTGTTTCGCCCAAAGTTGTGGCAGCAATTTTAATGATCCAAAATAGCAAAGTGACTTCCGGAACTTTACTTAAACTTTTAGATAAACTTTCATGACTTATCATTGTATGTTCTCCAAACATACTTACTGATTCTCCATATCTAAGAGTTCAAGCCTTAAGATCAAATTAAGAGTAAAAACAAACTACAAATTTTGCCTATAATGAGTACTTTTAATAACTAGAAGACATAATTAGCCTTTTATTTGTTGTAAACATTTTGCGATGCACAACCGTTTAATAATCATGTCATAAAAGCTAAATGAGCTATAAAGATAGTGGAATGCGACACCTATTTTTATAGTATCCGATGCAGCATTTTTTTAAATTATTTAGTTAGTTGAAATAAAAAACCTACTCAATGAGTAGGTTCGATTTACATGTAAGTTCAGCTTATAGAACTTTTGATTAAACATTTTTCATGCCATGCCGTTTGAAAGTCTTCGACAGCTTTTGTCTTAGTCAAAGGATCTTCAAATAACTTTGAAGAATATGCTGTATCAATAAGCTGTTGATACAACTGCTTTGCCTCTACTTCTTCAAGATGACTCGCAATCTCTTGTAGTTCAATCACTGGTACATCATGCTGTCTTGCATCCATCACTCCTTTTGCAGCATTTTTCACAAGCTGACAATAGTGAATCTCCATTGTTTCTGATGCCGCATAACATGGAAGTGTGATAGCGCTCATAAAGAGGAATATAAATTTCATAGTCTCACCTTAATTTCACGCGCAAGGGTAGCAATTTATCCTCTAAAATTTAAGTCTCAAAAGATCAACTTTTAAATTAGGCAAACTTCCCCATCACAATATATAAATAAATTCCTAGATTTTTCAGCTAGATTCTTTATCAAGATTACAACCTACAGAATGCATAATTTCTAATTAATTCAAAAAATATATTTTATGACTATCGATTATTTTTTATCTAAAAGTCATTAAAATTTAAAAATAAATATCGTTTTAATTGCCCTACAGCATATTATTACTATTACTTACCTTTCTGAAAATTTAAGAAAAACTTAATTAATGAGTAAATTATAACAGTCTTCTTATCTGTTATATTTTTTTAAAAAAACTCTGTATCTATGATTACACATCGAATCTGTTCATGATGGTACATATCTAGACACGAGGTAGCTAACATGAATTTTTTGAGAAAGAAAAATAAAGCTAGTTTTGTATTATTTATTATTACTCTCTACTCAATGTTAGGGTTTGGCATCGGCTTTATTATTTGGGAATATTTTCTTAAACTTCATTGATTTAAAAGTTTGAAGTTACAAAGTGAATTTAGAAGAGCTTTCGGTAAGATTAAATACACTAAAATGTTTGTTCAGCAAGCACATGATTAAAGTGACTGTATCAAGTACCTTTCAACGATATGTTATTTCAGGGTTAAAAGGTACTTGGTTAGAAATAAAAACTAGTGTTTGATAATTTCAGCGTTAATCTCTGCACTTATTTCTTTACTACGGTGATACGCTGCTTTTAAAGCGAGTCGAATATCATCAGAAAGATTACCTAATTCAAACATCCGTAATGCAGATTCAGTGATTCCATTAGCCAATGTCACCTTTCCACATAATTCACTTGGCTGAACGTTACTTTTGCGTACCATTTCCACAGCACCCGATGCAGCTTGTAGTGCTAGATCTAAAGCAAATTGCTTATCTAAACCCATAGCCGTACCTGTTTTAATCATACTGTCGAGAATATAAAAGAAATAAGCTGGCCCTGAACCTGATAGCGCAATAATCGCATCAGCATCTGATTCAGAATGCGCCCAATACGTCTTACCTGTTGCTGAATAAATTACCTCAATGACCTCTTTATCTAAAGGTTCCAAGTATTCAGAACCAATCAGCACATGTGTACCGCTATAAGTTAATACTGGGGGGTTAGAAATAATTCGTATAATTTTTTGTGAGCCCGTCATACTCATAAGTTGTTTAATATTCACCCCAGCCATCATCGACACTATAGTTTTATCTACTAACCATTTTTTTAATGGCGCTAGTATGGCTTTTAAGTTTTTGGGATCTAATAACAGAACAACAATATCAGCCTTTTTTACCTCATGCTGCTTTTGCTTCAGAATGATTTCATTATCAAACTTTACTTCCTCTATAAGATTAATTTTTTCTTTTTGAAATCCCTTTAAAACTAAACCTCCAATCAAAGCTAAAGACAAGTTACTGCTGCCAATAAAGCAAATATTAGGCTGTACTATATTCAACATTTAGAGTTATTTCCTTCCTTTAGATATACTACAAAAAGAAATATTATTTATGACTTAAGTCATAGACCGTTAAAACTATAAAAATTTAATAAACTTTTATAAATATTAAGTTTAATTTTACAACAAAGTTATATTCTGAGTTAAGAGTACTCTTCACTCATGACTTTATGAATAACAAAATAACTTAAATTGTTAAAAATATGTAATTAAAAATAATATTTAGCTTATCTCATTTGAGAAATTGAGTCGTTAAATTTAAAGTGCTTTTAATTAATATTAACTTAAAAATCTTTCTTTTTTTTAATAAAACTCTCGGCAATTTTTAATGCTTCTTGAAATTTTATGTCACTACACACCCAAAAAGATAAAAGCTTCCCATTTAAATGAAAATACTGCTTCTCATATTTAGTTACTTCATCTGAGTGAGGATTTCCCGCACTAAAATAATTTTCATTATTCTTGCAAACTTTGCCATTTAAAATACCGCCAATGCAAATATCCATTTTTATACCAATTATTGATTTAACTTTTTAAGCATAAGTTTAATTTTTATATTATATAAATAAAATAATCAACTTATTTGATTGTTCATGTAAAAAAACCCACAAAGGAAGAAGTGGGTTTTTTAACTAAATTAATGATTTTTAAAAATTACTTGAGCAATTTACTCTAAAGATAACCCAATAAAATCATCAAATTATATAAATTTAAGCATTATTCACAATAGTGATATTTGATGCTTGTGGGCCTTTTTTACCCTGTGTCACAGTAAACTGAACACGTTGGCCTTCTAAAAGAACTTTGAAGCCTTGTGTTTGAATTTCAGAAAAATGTGCGAAAACATCTTTACCTTCATCAGATTGAATAAAACCAAAACCTTTAGTTTCATTAAACCATTTTACTGTACCAGTAGTATTAGACATAAATTAATCCTAACTTTTAAAAAATTATCATTTGTTATTGGAGAAACCAATTAAACTCAAAAATATGCGTTTACTTAAATATCTTATAAAATACGGAGGATTATAAATAAAACTGCGAAAAGAAAGATTTAGGTTAACAAGAATATTTTTGTAGTTATGCTCGACTATACACGCTTCTTATCGAATTGCAATCTCTATCTCGATTAATTGATTTTTTACTCATTTCGATCACAGACACCATCTTCTTATTTATTGATTTTAAATACTATTTACAATAAATTTAATTGATTTAATATTGATATATTCATTAGATATATCTCATTTTTTTACACTCTGAATATTTTTTCTTCTATAGATTTTTAAGGCTTACTATAAGCTTCATAGTCACTTTGATGAATGACTAAAATATTTTATTATTTTATAAAATATACAGACTTGTATATACATATTATCTCTTCTACTTTAAAGTACGCGTGCAGCTTAATATGTTGATGATAAACAGGAAGTAACCACGTGAACGGTCTTTTAGTATTTATAACCATTGCTTTTCTCACGTTATCCAGCCCCGGACCAGGCGTTTTATTTACAGTAACAAATTCAATCAATTATGGTGTACGAACAGCTTTATTCGGTATTAGTGGTTTAATCATTGGTATGTTTATTATCGCTGTAATTTCTGCAAGTGGTGTTGGGCTTATTATTACCAGTAATCCCACTATCTTTACTGTTTTAAAGTTTATTGGAGCCTTTTACTTGATGTACTTAGGCTATAAAAACTTTATCAAAAAGTCCCCTACTCAAGATTTACTAGAAACTGCACATGACGAGAAAGGTATAAAGAAATCAAAACTTTTCTATCAGGGATTATTTGCATCACTATTAAATCCCAAAACAATTGTCTTTTTTATCGCACTTTTTCCACAATTTATTGATATTAAAAAAGAAATATTAAATCAGTTTTTAGTTTTATCTTTAACATTTTGCTTTATTGGTTTTTTAATTCATTTAGTCTATGCCAATTTTTCTTCAATTTTTAAAGAGAAAATGCTCGCTGGGAATAATTTTGCAAAACTAAATAAAGTGAGTGGCTGTATTTTCTTCCTTTTAGCGATTTTACTTATTACACAGTAAAGTAGTTTTATTTATATAAACCAAACAAAAAACGACCAACTTGTTAAGTGCTTTACAGCCCTTTTGCTTAAAACAGCTTTAGCAAGTTGGTCTTTTTATAAGCTCACACGATTGGCAATCCATCCGAAAAAAAATTGCTCATATTTTGGATTCTTTTCTGTAATTTCAATATAGCGCTGACCTTGCATAATATTAAGGAGACGTACGAGTACCTGCTCACCTTCATGACCGCGCTTATCAATATACATTGATAAAGCCTGCAATGTAGATGGTCCATATTCCCCATCTAACTTAAGATCTGTCCAGCCCTCTTTTCCTTGGCGATTTAACAAGTTCAAAGCCCGTTGCAGAAGCGGTTTTGTAAAGTTGATTCCACAATTTACTCCAGTATCAAATAGTTCTTCAGCAGTAGTTGGACTGATTAAATTAACTTGATCAAATCGTGGTTCAAGCCAATATTGTTTCTTATAAATCTCTCTAGCAATTTCTAAAGGTAAATCCTTCATTTCACCTTGATATCCATAACTACGAGCAACTGCTTGAGTAATTCCAAATTTTGTCGCTTGGCCAGAGTCCAGTGGGTCATTTACATATCCACCTTCACGTTTTATAAGTGCATCTAAATATTGTTCAATATTCATAGGACTGTCCTCATTTATATCACCTACTGTTAGATATTAATTTTGAATATCATCTTTTGCTTTTTTTAAGTCTTTCATCACTTCAACAATGGTTTTTCCTTCTTGTTTATTAATAAAGTTAAATATCCACCTCACAATCGCCCAGCCAGGTAATCCACAAATAAAGAAGAATCCACCTAAAGTAATCATTCCCCATATATCTGTTACCCACTCATGCAAGTTCCATTTCATGATAATGAATGAGCCACCTGTCAAGCTTGAGACAATGGTACAAATCAAACCAACTACCCATTCTTGGGGTGACCGTGGAAAACGCATGATTAGAACAACAGCAACAACCAAGCTTATTGCTAGGCCAACCATTATTACTGTCCCATAGAGATTAAAAGCAGTCACTAATCCATCAGTCGTTAAAAACTTTCCCATAACTCAATCCTCACACGCTCTAAAAGGATAAAATCTTATAAACCAATGTTATTTAATACCTTTTTAGAGAAACTATTTAAATAAAATCGCTCAATCTCATAAACCTTTTTACCAGCACTTAAGCATTAGCATAAGAACAAGAAAAAAGAGTAAAGTTGATGAATTGCTTCACTTTTTTGACCAAAAATTTGACATAACATGCTGCCGTATATCGGAAACTTTTGTGAGTCATTAAATTCTTTGTTAGATTCTTCATGTTCTTGATACCCTTTATCGACGAACATTAAGCCTGATCCACGGAATCGGGCTTTTTTTATTTCATTTTTTGTTTTTGATAGCTGATCTCTATCACTGATTCACTATCGCCATTTTTTATATTCTGTCGTCCATTGAGGCAGAATAATAATCACTACTTACTAAGCCATTGATAAAAATTAAAAATATATTTAAGTAAAATATTTAGTTCATTCTATCAATGGTTCCTTATAACTGATATTATAACTATAGTTATTATTAGTCAATAACTATAGTTGTTTTACTAGATATAACTTAAGTTATATATTTGTTATAAATTAGCTGGTGCGATCACTATGGCTCTTAAAGACCGTTTAAAAGATTCAAGGATTAAAGCTAAGAAAACTCAGGCAGAAGTTGCTGAAGCAGTAAAAATGTCTCAGCCTGCCTACCAAGCTTTAGAATCGGGAAAGAACTTAAAATCTGCTTTTCTTCCACTTATTGCACAGTTTTTAGGTGTAGATGCTTATTGGCTTACCACTGGTAACTCAGAAGATTCTTTTAAAGAAAGTGATGTGTTTAGTCCTACTGTAGTAAGTCATGATGCAGTAGATCAATATCTATGGATTGATGTGGTTGAAGCAAGTTTTTCTTGTGGTACAGGTGAATCAATCGAATTTCATTTTGATGCAATTAATGGAAAAATTCCTTTTCCTGCTTCTTTTTTTAAAGAAAAGCGCGTTCCTCAAGAGTGTATGCGGATTATTAAAGCCAAAGGCGATAGCATGACCGATTACATTAAAGATGGGGATTTGGTTGGCATTGATATTTCTCAGACTGAAGTCATTGATGGTGAGATTTATGCTGTTTATTTCGCTGGCGAAGGAATGATTAAACAAATTTTTAAAGAAGCAGATGGTTCTTTAATTTTGCATAGCTTAAATGAAAAATTTAGAGACCGCCGTGTAACTGAAGAAAACGGTAAAAACTTTAAAGTTATGGGCCGCCAGTTCTGGCGAGCAGGTTAATTAAGTTATTAAATATAGCTAAAATAATAATTTCAAAATTTACGTAGACTTTACTTTTTTATAGTTTTAATTATTTCTATATTCTATAAATATAAAAAAACCTATCTCCATAAAAAGAGATAGGTTTTTCCGCTTTAGTGCCATGTGTTATCAACAATATGTATTTAAACGATAAAGTTGATTAAAACCAGCATAGAAGCTTTTTCCATCTTGGTTTAGCTCAATTTCTTCACCAGACTGAAGTTGAATTTTTTTACCAACTTCAACCCAACGATATCCATCGAGAGAGTTTTGTTTACGCACATGAGGAACAATCCTCACATTAATCTCATTGCCATTTACGGCTGTGGCAATGTGCCACTCATTTACTATATTCACAATCATTTACTCATTACTGAGCTCATGTGATTTTACGGTATGTAATTAGAACGCTAGATTTAAGGTATGGACAGTTCGTCTAGAATTTAATATTTAGCTTGATATAGGGTTATTTATAAGCTAATTGCTTTTCATGAGTTCGTATCATGAAAAGTGATACATCACAGAGCATAATATTTTTGGATGCGGGAGTCGGATTTGAACCAACGACCTTCGGGTTATGAGCCCGACGAGCTACCAGACTGCTCCACCCCGCAATTGGAAGTAAGCTTTATACGCCTATATATTTTATAAAGCAAACTTTATTTTTTAATCGGTTGTAATTATTAACAATTATCTTTTTATTAATTTTTCATTTTTTACCACTTGCTCTAAATAGGCGTATCAATTTCCAACTTTTAGCTCGTTAAATTGTTGTATTTATTTTAAATAGAACCCGATATTTATAGACACCAATTGCCTTGCTTGAATAGCTTTTATACTATCTAGATTCTTTCTCTCATTAATACATTTATAGTTTATATGTCTGATCCTCAGTTCTCGCTAAGTGAATATCTCGGCACTGTGCAGGAAGTCATACGCCTGACCTTTGACGATCCCGTATGGGTTAGAGCAGAGATTCGGAATTTAAATATTAAAGGTGGACATTACTATTTAGAACTTGCAGAGAAAGACGCAGATACAGATAAAGTCATCGCCAGTTGTAAAGCAACCATCTGGAAATTTTCAGCGAGTAAAATCGTTCTTAAGTTTGAACGAGAAACAGGAATTGAGTTAGCAAGTGACTTAAATGTTTTGATTAAAATTAGAGCGCGTTTTGATCCGCAATATGGATTTTCAGTCAATATTGAAGAGATAGACTCAAGTTTTACACTTGGTGAAATTGCAAAACGTTATCAACAAATTGTGGAGCGTTTAACTCAAGAAGGTTTAATTCATAAAAATAAACTCATCCCTACTCCTTTTGATATACAAAATGTTTTAGTGATTGCTCCTGAAAATGCTGCGGGCCTCGGTGATTTTAAAAAAGATGCAGACGCTCTTGAGCGAAATGGGGTTTGTCATTTTGTTTATCAAAATGCAACCTTTCAGGGCAATACGGCTGCCGTTAGTCTGATGGAGTCGTTGGCAACTGGTTTAAAGCAATGGGCAAATCGTTATAACTTCCCACCCGATCTGATTGTAATTATCCGTGGGGGTGGTGCTGTAAATGATTTAGCTTATTTAAATGATTATGAGCTCGCTGCCCTACTCTGTAAACGCAGCGTACCAATTTGGGTTGGTATCGGACATGAAAAAGACCGTACCATCCTTGATGAGATTGCACACCGTTCGTTTGATACTCCAAGTAAAGTGATTGCTGGTATTCGCAACCATATTGTTGAACGCGTACAAGAAGCACTAAATAGTCTACAAACGATTAAGCTGCTTTCTCAGCATCAAATCACGTCGTATCAAAGCAAAAATGATCAACTGCTTCAACACATTAAGTCTTCGGCACAAAATCAGCTTAACTCGGCGCATCGTCTACTTGACCAGATGAAAGAACGTATTCAGTTTAGCTCACAGCAACAAGTTAAATTTTCATTCGCTCAAATCGAATCTTTAATGAAGGAAATTCTTCTGCAAAACCCGAAACAGGTTCAAGCCAAAGGCTATGCAATAGTCAGATCTGAAGGAAAAGCTATTCGCTCTATACAGCAAATTTCAAGCCCCGTCATTGCAATTGAAATGCAAGATGGGGTGCTTGAAGCCAACATTACACAGGTAATTCCAAATGAAAAATGAAGAGTTAACGTTTAAAGATGGTCATGATATTTTGAAGAAAAATGCTGAGTTATTGGAATCTCAAGAAAGTCCCGATATTGATAATTTAATGAAAGTTGTTGAAGAGTCTATTAGCGCTTACAAAGCTTGCAAGTCTCGAATTGAAGCTGTTCAACAAGCTTTAGATGAAACTTTCAAAGAATAAGATTTCATAAAAAAAGCCCATTCCTACTTCTCATTGAAGGAATGGGCTTAGTGAATACCACTTAGTCCTGAAATGCAAAAATGAGGATTAGGTCACATTTTTGCAAAAACATAGTCCCATAATGACTACCAATGTTCAATATTTTAATTGTGTCTATACGTTAGTTTGGCTTAATTTCCACCATTGAGACTCTAATAAACACAAACTATGTAGTTGGTTATTGTTAAATTTAATTTAATAGTTATTCCTCACTGAATGCACCGATTAACTGATAAATTTTGCCGTCTTTAGGATTTTCATATAACAAATCCATATTGGGCAAAATGATATCGTCATTAATTTCAATATGTTCAATGCTTTTATGAAGTTCAAGTGCATGGTCATTCATTGGTCTAACTTTTGCCAAAGCAATTGATTCTTTGTCAAACTGATCCTTGATAATTACTTTTAATCTTTTCATAAAAATCTCCTGAAAAATAAATTTTTAATATAAATAATCGGTTAAATTTAAAATGAGCTAATCGCAGAATAGCCGATTGGCATCGCAAAAAAAGTTAAAATAAATGCAGCCGTACGTTGTAAATTACGTTGATTCAACCAAGTTACTTTATTTGAAATCAGTACTGTTCCAAACATAATCCATAAAAAAGCAATTGGGGTAATTAAAGATAAAAAGACAATAATGTGAATAAAATACAAATTCGGATTTTCCCACGCTGCATGTGGAAAAATCGCTGAAGCAAACAGTAACGCTTTAGGGTTTAAAAGTGTCGCAACAAATAAAGCCTTTGGCGTGATCAGTGGTCGATCTAGCTTAATATCTTCAGTCGATGTTATCCAAAGTTTAAAAGCAAGATAGAGAATGAAACTCGCGCTCATCAATTTTAATATAGCTGGAAGCCATGGAATAAAATGAGATACCGACTCAAGTAAAACACACCATGAGGTAATCGCGATCAGGTAACCTATTACCTCTGCTGGAATTAACTTAAGAGAATGCTTTACCCCTGCTTGCAAGCCAGCCGAGGCTAATAATGTATTTGTTGGTCCTGGAGTCAGCAAGATAGTGACTACAAGTCCAATAAATAAAAATGACACCATAGGCCAAAACTCACTGATTGCTCTAGGCGAAATATGTCAAAAAAGAGCATCTATTGTCGACAAAATCGTTGTAACAAGAAATATTACAAATACTTTTTTATTTTTAAAATCATAATCATATTAAAAAGTGAACTTAGATTCATTACAATTTGTTTGATTTTAATTTGCAAAATACGTCACACATTTTTTAAATGAGTTTCAGTCAGATTATATTATTTTTTAACTATTGCACAAAATGATCACACGACTTGAAATTGTTAAATTGATCAATATATATACAAATAGAAATCGTGATTTTATTGAATAGATGTATCGCTCCCATCAATTCATTGATTGTCGCTTTCATCGAATTAAATAGTTGATGGAGGATGCATGATGAATGCTTATGTTCGCCCTCATCCCGATGGGTTTAAAGCTTATTTAGGTAAAAATCAAAAAACAGGTCTCTACATTGTTCGGCTTGGCTGGACAATATATGAAACCAATGCAAACGGTTCTGTTCTATATTTAGTCAAGAATGAAGATAAGATTCCATTGGATGTAGATAAGTTTAAAACTGACCGACCAAAAATTTATGCTGCTCTTCTTAATGAAGTTCAGTTTCAACGCAAGAAACAACTGGCGATTGATCTCCAGCAATCAAATATCCCTTCTTATGACCGTAAAGCCTACAAAAAAACGGCGCGGCTTTATAGGTTCTTAAAATTATCTATTAATCGTCGCTGTATATAGAAAAAGCACCCTCGGGTGCTTTTTCTTTTAACGACCAGTTGTAATTAATACGAACATACTCAGTATTAATGTGCTTAATGATCGTTTGCAATGGATGTGGACTTCATGCTCAGCTCCGTGAGCGTATTGATTAACGTTTTCCATTTCGTGTCCTTCAAAGTTCACATTCCTAATTTGCCTAATATTCACACAATAAGAAATTAGCCAAAAGTATTATATCGAAATAAAGTTTATGTCTTGTTTAAGAAATTTCTTCTTCGTGCTTCATCTTCTTTCAAAAATTGAGTGAGCCAAGTACATGTAACATTCTTATACGAGGTTAATCACTTATTGAGCATTTGTAGACCTTTCATTTCAAAAGCCCCTGTAGGAGAAATGATTTTATAAAATGAAAAAAGATAACAATATTCGGTTTTTTAATAAAAACCTTTGAAAAGGAGAATATTAAAATGAATAGCTCGCAAACCCCTGATCCTTCTTTATTTAGTCAAGCATCTAATTCTATTCAAGCCTGCATTGAATGTATGTTTGCTTGTAAACATTGTGCCTCTGCATGCTTACAAGAAGAGCATGTGCATATGATGCGTGAATGTATTAAGCATTGTTTAACCTGCGTAGAAACCTGTCAGTTATGTACGTCTTTAGAATTAAGACATTCCGAGCTCGCTGAACAAGCTATGCAATTATGTGCGAGTGCATGCCAACTTTGCGCTGCTGAATGTAGCAAGCATGAACATGAACATGAACATTGCCAGATTTGTGCAAAAGCTTGTTTAGCATGTGCACAAGCTTGTCAGGCATACCGTGCTTAACTTCCTAGTGAGCATAGAAACCTACGATCTATAAGGCTCGTAGGTTTTTAAATTTAAAAAAAACAAAGAACTAGAAAATTAAAATTTTAGATGAGATGAATAACTACTTTTCTTTAGGCATAAAAAAAACCCGCATCTTGGGGAAAATGCAGGCTCTTAGATCTCCCACAACGACCATGAGTTCATTATTAAGCTTGAACTTTAAACCGTTGATTAAATGTACCCTTAATAAAAACAAATTACAATACAGAATAGTCTGTTTATTTAAAATATTTTGTTATTTTTACATTAATTTTTCATAAATAGTCTAAAAATTTATGCACTTCTCAAACTAGAATAGCTTTCTACAGGCATTAAAAAAGCCCGTTTCACGGGCTTTTCTGCAACGGTGAGCAATCTAAGATTTGTGTCTATCCATCTCTTACATGCTCTTTGCTAGCTATATGTAAGGTCCTATCGTATCTTTTGCCCTGTCCCAAGTTTCCCTGTGGATCGAGGAGATATTACGATTACCTTAGGTACAGTTATAGCACATTATTTATTCATGACTAGTCTTGTTCACGTTTTTTTACAAATGAATAAAATACCATCCAACCTTAATATTTAAGGGTTTTCTACTCCATTTTGATATTGGCGAGCACTATCGCAAATTGGATACCATTTCACTTTTGAAGACACAAAAGCATGAGAAATGACAGATGTCGATATTTCTTCATTAATGAGTCCTACCCTTAAACGCACCACTTCAGGCTTATCTAGACGCTCACTCCAGATCGGTGAACCACAGGT
The DNA here is from genome assembly GCF_039938935.1 of Acinetobacter sp. WA-87. NCBI lineage: Bacteria > Pseudomonadati > Pseudomonadota > Gammaproteobacteria > Moraxellales > Moraxellaceae > Acinetobacter > Acinetobacter sp. WA-87. Next base: position 945,941 of record NZ_JBDUVF010000001.1, read on the forward strand.
TTTACAGAACACTCTCTTTTTATTAGGCGATGCAAAATAGGCCTGTAACAGGTTTTCACCCTGCACAATATTTAAGTCACTTTTTTGTACTTGAGTAATGGCAGCGAAAGCAGCACCTTGGGCTTTTTGGCACTGCGTGCAATGACAAACCATGATGGGTTCTAATTCGGCATTAATGTGTAGTTGAATCCCATTACAAAGACAAGAAGCTGTATAAGCCATGATTTTTCCTTTTTTTATTTTAATGAAACTTAGCTTACACCTACACCTTTTTCAATGTGATCTAAGATCGCACAAGAAGCTTGCTGGTTACCGCAGCAATCATCGGCTGAAGCCTGCAAAATATTGACCATTTCTTGGAGATGGGCAATTTTCTGTTTTAATTCGGCAATGTGTTTTACGGTTAAGGCTTTCACCTCCGCACTATGCCGATCTGTATTTTTCCAAAGCGAAATAAGCTCTTTCATTTGTTCAGATGAAAAACCTAACTCACGAGCATGCTTTAAGAAGTTTAAAGTTTTAAGGTCTGTTTCTGAATAAATGCGATAGCCAGAAGCAGAACGCTGAGCTGCTTCAAGTAGACCGATTTCTTCATAGTAGCGAATCATTTTTGCCGAAATGCCTGAATGTTTGGATGCCTGACCGATATTCATCTCACACCTCAAATATTAAATTTGGTTTAAGATCTGCTGTCATGATCTTAAACCAAAAGTTGATTTTCAGCACCCTTACTGTACTGGCGCATGAAAACGTTTTAAGCGTAATGCATTGCCTAAAACAAAGACCGAAGAAAGTGCCATAGCGCCTGCTGCAAACATTGGTGAAAGTAATACACCAAATGCTGGATATAGCGCACCTGCTGCAATTGGAATAAGTGCAACGTTATATACAAATGCCCAGAACAGATTTTGACGTATGTTTCGCATGGTGGCTTTACTTAATGCAATTGCGTTCGGTACACCTTTTAAACTACCTGACATCAACACAACATCGGCAGCTTCAATCGCAACATCTGTTCCTGTACCAATGGCTAAGCCAACATCTGCTTGTGCCAAGGCTGGTGCATCATTAATACCATCGCCTACGAAAGCCAAACGACCATATTGTTTTTGTAGTTGGCGAACTGTATCAACTTTGCCTTCAGGTAAAACCTCTGCCACAACTTCATCAATATTCAGCTTTTTAGCAATCGCCTGCGCCGTATGACGATTGTCTCCTGTAATCATGGCAACCTTGAGACCTAATTGATGCAAGGCCTCAATCGCAGCATAGGTTGTCTCTTTAATGGGGTCTGCCACAGCAATGATTGCAGCTAGTTTCTGATCAATAGCGACATATAGCGGTGTTTTTCCTTCTTCACCTAACTGAGCAGCAATCGCTTGGAATGAGTTGGTGTCTAAACCAAGTTGGTGCATATAACGATCTGCGCCAATTTGCACTTTTTGACCTGATACTTCAGCCTCAATACCTGAACCAGTAATCGAGTTAAATGCTGTTACTGGTAATAAGTTTAAGCCTTCACTTTCTGCTGCTTGAACAATCGCAAGAGCAATTGGATGTTCAGACTTAGCTTCGACTGAGGCAACTAAAGTCAGCACTTGTTTACGTTCAAAGCCAGATTGCACATTAAAGTCTGTTAGTGTCGGTTTACCTTCGGTCAGTGTGCCCGTTTTATCAACTGCAACTACCTGCGCTTCTTGCAAAAGCTGCAAAGCTTCACCTTTACGGAACAGAACCCCTAACTCAGCACCACGTCCAGTACCGACCATAATAGAAGTTGGTGTTGCAAGCCCCATCGCACAAGGACATGCAATAATCAGTACCGCAACGGCATTCACCAAACCAAAAGTTAGTGCAGGCTCTGGTCCCCAAATAAACCAAACCAAGAAAGTGATTGCAGCAATTAACATCACTACAGGCACAAACCACATAGTGACTTTATCAACTAAACCCTGAATCGGAAGTTTAGAACCTTGGGCTTGTTCAACCATGCGAATAATTTGTGAAAGTACAGAAGAAGAACCTACTGCGGTTGCCCGAATGTTTAGAGTACCGTTTTGGTTGACCGTACCACCGACCACTTGATGGCCTACTATTTTTTCAACTGGGACAGGTTCACCCGTAATCATAGATTCATCAATGTAGCTGTGTCCTTCGACGACTTCACCATCGACTGGCACACGTTCACCCGGACGAATTTCTACAATAGTTCCACTGACCACTTCAGCAACTGCAACTTCCACCACTTGACCATCACGCTGGATACGAGCAGTTTTCGGCTGCATTCCCACTAGGTGTTGAATGGCTTGTGAAGTACGTCCTTTGGCTTTTGCTTCGAAATATCGTCCAAGCAAAATTAAACTGACAATTACAGCAGCCGCTTCAAAGTAAACATTGACCGTGCCTTGGGGTAATACGTGTGGCATAAAGGTTGCCACAATTGAAAAACTGTAGGCAGCCAAAGTTCCAACTGCCACTAGCGAGTTCATGTCTGGCGCTAAACGCCATAGAGCTGGAATTCCTTTTTGATAAAAACGGCGACCTGGAAAAACGAGCACTAATGTGGTCAAAGCAAACTGTAAAAGCCAGCTATTGTATTGACCAATCGTATGCATGACCCACATGTGAAAAGCTGGAATGAGATGTGAACCCATTTCCAGAATAAACACAGGTAAAGCCAATACAATCGAAATGATTAAATCTTTTTTAAGCTGATCTAACTCTGACGCTTTTTTGTCGAGTTGCTCATCTTGATTTTTTTCAGATGCTTTCGCGTCGTAACCTGCTTTTTTTACAGCGCGAATTAAGTCTTCGACATTAACTGATGCATCTGCCTGTACCCAAGCCTGCTCTGTTGCTAAGTTGACGGTAGCTTCTTGAACGCCGTCTACTTTTTTAAGGGCTTTTTCAACACGTGCAACACAAGATGCACAGGTCATGCCCTCAATAGACAACTCCACTGGTGCAGCTTTTGGAACATCATAACCCGCTCGTTCAACTGCTTTAACCAGTGCTTCACGCTGAATCGGTTGATTTGAATAAACAACGGCTTTTTCTGTTGCCAAATTAACGTTAGCAATTTCTACATTTTCAACTTTCTTAAGGGCTTTTTCGACACGACCTACACACGAGGCACAGGTCATACCTTCGATTGGAAGTGTTTCACTATATGCTGGCAATTTTGTGTTTTTTGAGTCCATCAAACACCTCTGCAAATCTGCAAAATTTAATATTCTGTATTGAGCATACAGATTCCCATCATGGGAAGGTCAAGCATATTTTTTTAAAAATTGGTCTTGACCTTACAATCATGACAAGGTTTAGACTCAGTGTTATCCAAACAAACATCTCATTCTTGATGGAGTATGAACATGAAACTACTTATTGAAAATATGACTTGTGGTGGCTGCGCTCGTGGAGTGACTGCGACGATTCAAGATATCGATCCAAATGCAAAAGTAGATGTAGATTTAGCAACCAAAATCGTGACTGTTGAAAGCAGTGAAAGCGTCGATAAAATTACTGAAGCACTTGAAGAAGATGGTTTCCCAGCGAAAGTGCAATAATGAATAAGGCCTAACGTTTAAAGTTAGGCCTTTATTTTTGAGCTTATTGATATTGACTCAAAGCTGAAATTTTTTAATTCGATAATCCAGTGCTGCCCGAGTTAGCCCTAATAAACGTGCCGCTTCAGACACATTATGATTTGCCTTTTTTAAAGCCGTTAAAATTAACTGCTTTTCGTGTTCTTCTAAATTAAACTCTGCCTGTAATAATTGCTCAAAGTCAGTTTTAACAGCTACAGCCTGCTCTGGGTCATGCTTAATCTGTGGGAAAATGGCATTTAACTTAATCAGTTGCTGATCGTCCGTTAATAAAACCGCCCTTTCTAATAAATTTTCCAACTCACGAATATTTCCCGGCCATTCATATTGCTGCATAAAAACTTTGGTCTTTTCACTTACACCCTGAATGGTTTTGCCGTACATTTTTTCAAAGCGATGAAGAAAGTGTTCAACCAATAAAGGAATATCTTCACGGCGCTCCCGCAAAGGTGGAATCTGGACTGGAAAAATATTTAAGCGATAATACAAATCTGCCCGAAAGCGCCCTGTTTTCACAGCCTGCTCAAGATCTTCATTAGTTGCTGTAATTACACGGACATCTAAAATACGAGTTTGTGAGTCTCCTACTCGCTCAAATTCACCTTCTTGCAAAATGCGTAATAGTGCCGCTTGCGCACGAGGTGAAAGCTCAATCACTTCATCTAAAAAAATAGTTCCGCCATTGGCTCGTTCAAACTTACCCAAGCGAGATTGATGCGCTCCTGTATAAGCACCTTTTTCTACGCCAAATAATTCGGACTCAATTAACTCTGGTGGAATTGCTGCACAGTTTACCGCGATAAAAGGTTGGTCTTTTCTTTGGCTAGTTTCATGAACCCCTCGTGCAAAAGCTTCTTTACCAACGCCTGTTTCACCTTGTAGCAAAATGGAAACTTTCGAACCCGCAGCTTTTGTTAGTAATGCACAGACCTGTTTATAAGATGCTGACTTACCCACAGAACTAAATAATTGGTAATCGGCTTCGCTGTCGCTATAAATTGATTTTTTTAATTCAAAAAGTTCAGCCTGCAATGCAATGAGTTCTTTTTCCATGGGTTCGGGCGACATGAATTGAATCAGCTCATCAGCATTTTCCCACTCTTCTAAAGGCTTACCGATAATACGACAATGTTCATCGCCACAGGCCTTACACTCTATTTCTTGATAAATAATGGTCATGCCCGTGGCAAAACTGCTGTATCCGCATGCATAACCAAGAAGCATCCAACACGCAGGTTCATCACTTGGACCAAAATGCTCTAAATGCACATCGGCTTCAAAAGAATTGAGCCAATTTAAATCGGCATAAAACTGTTTTTTATCATGGCTTAAATTGAGCTGGTTGGCCTGTACTTGCACCATTCCACGAATGGCGTGCATTTGTGGACCCGCCATAAAAGCATCGTGTTCATTTAAATCGGGACGCATTTTTGTTGTAACTTCTGCATCCTTTAACCCTGCTTGATACCCTAAACGAATAAAGAAACGCTTAGTCCGCTCAAGCCCAATCATGTTCGCTAAATCTTTACGCAAATATCCCATAATACTGGTGTGTAAAAGCAGCATCCGATATTCATCAAACCAGATTTGGCCGTGGGCAGTATCAAAGTGCAGTTTAGACAGCAAATCGTGAATTTCTTGCGGATGATCTGCGTATCTTCCCGTTGTATCGTATTTTACTCGAGCCATGAGTGATCTGTTTTAATCCATTAAACACATTTGGGTGTTATCTCATCTTATAGAAGAACACGATAAATGTCCTAGTACCTTAAAGACATAACTTCATACTAAAAAAGTATTTCTAAATTTCTCCTTTTAAAGCCTCAAACATTCTAAAAATAAATTTTTTGCGGCCCTCTTCATCAAATCATGAATATCTCTATTTCATCATTCAAAAATATTCATGAAATAGTGAATTTTTAAAACGCCTCACTTTCAAAAAAAACCATAAATACATGTTTTTAATAACAAAAATAAAGTTGGCATAGCTTTTGTAAAGCTTATAGCGAGAGCAAGGAGCATTCATCAATTTCAAGACTATGTCTTGATGGAGTACAGCATGACGCAACCTCAAGTCGAAGCATTAACCAAATATATCCGGGTCACTGGCGACTTAAACGCAGAGTTTATCGAATTCGATTTTGCCATTCACGACCCAAGTCTATTTGTGGAACTGGTTTTGCCTAAACATGCATTTAATGATTTTTGTAAGACCAATCAAGTGGTTGAAATGACCCAAGAGCAGCAAGCTTTTAATGATGCTCAGGAAGAAAAATGGCGCTATGGCACTGAAGCAACCTTAGTCGGCACGCAACGTAATAGCAACGATCACGATGATCAGATGTAAAAATATAAGGAGATAAAGCCATGACTTTAGAAATCAAAACGTCAAATGTCGAACCTATCCGCCAGAACTATGCCTATATCGAAAGACGATTTGGTAGTAAGCCAGCAACTCGATATCAAGAAGTAAGTTTTGATGTACAGGCAGAAACTAACTTTCACTATCGTCCTTTGTGGAAACCTGAAAAGACCTTAAATGATAAAACCCATACTGCCCTGCAAATGCAAGATTGGTATGTATTTAAAGATCCACGTCAATTCTATTATGGAACTTATGTTCAGCATCGTGCGCGTTTGCAAGACACTGCCGAAAGTAATTTTGCTTTTTTTGAAAAACGTCAGCTTGCAGAACATTTGTCTGATGAAGTCAAAGCTAAGGTCATTGAATGCCTATTGCCATTTCGCCACGTTGAACAAACGGCAAACTTACACATGATGTCTGGCAGTGCCTATGGTTATGGCACCGTGCTTACCCAAGCCTGTATTTATGCCGCGATGGATCATTTAGGAATTGCGCAGTACATCTCACGGATTGGTCTAGCTTTAGATGGTAATAGCGGCGATTCATTACAACAGGCAAAACAGGCTTGGATGCAACATCCAGCATGGCAAGGCTTACGCCGTCTGTGTGAAGAAAGCCTCACCGAGCAAGACTACTTCAAACTTTTCTTATTACAAAACCTTGTGATTGACGGTTTTGTGACAGAGCTTGTTTATCAACAGTTTGATCAGTGGTTAGTCACTCAAAATGCTCGTGACTTAGCCATGCTGACTGAGTTTATGAAAGACACTTTAGGTGATTTACGTAAGTGGTCAGACACCGTCATTAAAACTGCCGCAGCGGAATCCGATCACAATAAACAACTATTAAATGAATGGTTCACTCAGTCTTTAGCTCAAGTAAAAGCGGCCTTTACACCTTGGGCAACAGCAGCCTTAACAGCAAATGCAGTCGATCAAGCAGAACAAGTTGTGATTGAACGTGCAAAAAAACTAGGCCTACAACCTGAACTTGCAAATGCTTAAGGAGAAGCAACATGTCTAAAGTCTATCTCGCGTTACAAGACAACGATACGTCACGCTACATCCTCGAAGCGATTGAAGAAGATAACCCAGAAGCTTCAATTCAGTATTTACCCGCCATGATCCGAATTGAAAGTGAAACTGATTTGGTGATTAAAGCCGAAACCGTATCTGAAAAACTAGGCCAAGATTGGGACATCCAATCATTACAACTCAACATGATTACGCTGGGCGGCAACGTCGAAGAAGATGACGATACTTTCCGCCTTCACTGGAATTAATCACAACATAGACGTTGTTTAACAAAGATTTAAGGATGATCAATCATGACAACTCAAACGAAAGAAACCAGCAAAAAGTTAAATGCGAAAGATCGTTACCGCGCATTAACCCGTGATCTGGACTGGGACTTTTCTTATGCTGACCGTAAAGAGGCCTTTCCTTATGAAGAGTTTGAAGGTATCAAAATTACGGACTGGTCTAAATGGGAAGATCCATTCCGTTTGACCATGGATTCTTACTGGAAATATCAGGCAGAAAAAGAGAAAAAACTGTATGCCATTTTTGATGCATTTGCTCAAAACAATGGTCAGATGAATGTCAGTAATGAACGCTACTTAAATGCGATCAAACTCTTTTTAACAGCGGTGACCCCACTTGAATATCAGGCTTATCAAGGCTATGCCCATGTAGGTCGCCAGTTTAGTGGTATTGGAGCACGTATTGCTTCTCAAATGCAGTCGATTGATGAGCTGCGTCATGTGCAGACTCAAATTCATGCCATGAGCCATTACAACAAGTTCTTTGATGGTTTTCAGGACTGGGCACACATGCATGACCGCGTTTGGTATTTGTCTGTACCTAAATCATTTTTTGAAGACGCCCGTTCTGCTGGCCCTTTCGAATTTTTATTAGCAATTAGTTTTGCTTTTGAATATGTACTTACTAATTTACTGTTTGTGCCATTTATGTCAGGTGCAGCTTATAACGGCGATATGGCAACCGTAACCTTTGGCTTTAGTGCACAGTCAGATGAAGCGCGCCACATGACGCTTGGTCTTGAAATCGTAAAATTTTTGCTCGAACAGCATGAAGACAACGTGCCGATTGTGCAGGAATGGATTGATAAATGGTTCTGGCGTGGAACGCGTTTGCTTTCAATTGTGGGCATGATGATGGATTACATGCTGCCAAACAAAGTGATGTCGTGGAAAGAAGCTTGGGAAGTTTATTTTGAACAGGCAGGTGGTGCGCTATTTAAAGATTTAAGCCGTTATGGCATTCGCATGCCGAAATATAGCGATGTCATTGTGAAAGAAAAAGAACATGTCTCGCATCAAGCATGGTGGATTTTCTATAACTTTGGTCATGCTGCTGGTTTCCATACATGGATTCCAACCGACGAAGAAATGGATTGGTTATCGGCTAAATATCCAGACACTTTTGATAAATACTACCGCCCAAAATGGGAGTTGGCTCGCAAAATGGAAGCCGAAGGTAAACGCTTCTACAGCGCAGGTTTACCACAGCTTTGTCAGGTTTGTCAGATTCCAATGACCTTTACCGAAATGGGCGATGATCCGACTCAGTTTAGTTATCGCCATAGCATCTACCAAGGCGAACGCTACCACACCTGTTCAGATGGCTGTCATGACATTTTCGAGCGCGAGCCTGAGAAATATATACAAGCATGGCTCCCTGTAAATCAAATTTTGCAAGGCAACTGTGGTGGCGGTGACCTCGAAACCATGCTCCGCGATTATTACCGCATGAATGTCGGGGCCGACAATCTGGATATTGAAGGCTCGCCAGACCAACAGCGCTGGAAAAAATGGAAAGGCAACGCAGCTTAAGCACAAGGAATTGTTCAGGCAGTCATCAAGCTGCCTGATCGGAAATAAGGAGATTGAACATGACTGTTCGCGCGATACACAACAACTATCAATTTGAACCACTTGATTTGCAAAAAAATTATGGCGATCAATTCTTACTTTACGTGGGTTGGGATCATCACACACTTTTTTGCTCAGCACATGCCATGCTTGCCTCACCTCAACAAACTTTTGGACAGTTGATTGAGCAACAAATTACAGGTGGTTTTGCCCAACATCCAGATTTTGACAAAATTGATTGGTCAAAAGTGCAATACACATTAGATGGTCAAACAATCGAACCAGAGAATACAAAAAGCTTGGCAGAGCTTGGTTTTGGTCATAAGTCATTACTTCGTTTCGTTACGCCAGAATTAAATGGCTATAACGACAGCTACGTTTAATTCGGAGGTGTGTCATGAGTTATCAAGTCACCATTGAACCGATCGGAACAACGATTGAAGTAGAAGAAGACCAAACCATTTTAGATGCCGCTTTACGTCAAGGCGTTTGGTTACCCTTTGCCTGTGGTCATGGCACTTGCGGGACATGTAAGGTTCAAGTCACCGACGGTTTTTATGATGTCGGTGAAGCCTCGCCATTTGCGCTCATGGATATTGAACGTGATGAAAATAAGGCGCTTGCCTGCTGCTGCAAACCACAATCCGATATGGTCATTGAAGCCGATGTTGATGAAGACCCAGATTTCTTAGGCCATCTGGTTCAAGACTATCAAGCGACCGTCATTGAAATAAAAGATCTATCGCCAACCATTAAGGGGATTCGTCTACAACTAGATCGGCCAATTGAGTTCCAAGCGGGTCAATATATTAATGTCCAGTTCCCAGACATTGAAGGAACTCGTGCATTTTCAATTGCTAATTCACCAAGTGAAGTCGGCATCGTTGAGCTGCATATCCGTAAAGTTGAAGGCGGTGCAGCGACGACTTATGTACATGAACAACTTGCCACAGGTGATCAGCTTGATATTTCAGGCCCTTATGGTCAATTTTTTGTACGAAAGTCAGATGATCAAAATACCATTTTCATTGCAGGTGGTTCAGGTCTTTCAAGTCCACAATCGATGATTTTAGATTTGCTTGAGTCTGGAGATAGTCGCACCATTTACCTCTTCCAAGGAGCACGAGACTTGGCGGAGCTATACAATCGAGAATTGTTTGAACAGCTCGTAAAAGACTATCCGAACTTTCGCTATATCCCTGCTCTCAATGCACCAAAAGCAGAAGACCAATGGACTGGATTTACCGGATTCGTGCACGAGGCTGTTGCAGATTACTTTGAAAATCGATGTGGTGGACACAAAGCCTATTTGTGCGGCCCACCAATCATGATCGACTCTGCAATTTCAACACTCATGCAAAGTCGCTTATTCGAACGGGACATTCACACTGAACGTTTCTTAAGTGCAGCCGATGGTGCTGCTGGACAGTCACGTTCGGCTTTATTCAAACATATTTAAAGATAAACCTTTAAGCACTCCACTTTTTCAAATGAGCTTTGTATTTGCAATTTAGAAAGCAAATACAAAGCTCACAGGAGTTCTGCATCCCAAATTTTTAGGTTAAACAGACTCAGATTTTTAAAAATCGTTAAGGAATAACGTTTTTTAGTGACAAGCCAAACAACACAGAATAGGACATTCTATGAATAACAAAATTGCTGCAATCATATGTGGTGTAATCAGCGCCCTTTACCTTCCCTCTGCATTTGCGACAGAAAATGGCTCAGACTCTTTTGCATTAGGTGCCGAAGGTATGATGGCGGGTGCCTTACCACCTGCTGGGGTCTATCTACTCAGTTATTATCAAAATTACCACGCATCAGAGTTTCAAAATGGTCCCGATCAGTTCCATGTTGATGTCAACGCCGTGGTTCCTCGTTTGGTCTGGATGACCGATCAAAAAATTATGGATGGACAACTCGGTTTTTATGCAGCCCAGCCATTGGTTGATCTAAGACTAAAAGTAAATGGAATGGCGGACTCAAAGCAAGGTCTCGGAGACTTGATTTTGGGTGGGATGCTCGGCTGGCATCAAGGAAATCATCACTGGATTGCAGCCCTAGAAACCTTACTTGGAACAGGTGATTACGACACTCCAAGTACGACACATCCAGTTGAAGCCAATCTCGGGAAAAACTATCACACTATTCGACCTATTCTTGCCTATAGTTATGCCAACTCGGCGGGCTTAGATCTTTCAACTAAACTGTCTTATAGCTGGAATACACGTAACGACGCGACCGACTATAAGTCTGGACAATACATTGCGGGTGACTATAGCTTAGGTTACCGCATTAACCCCAAACTCAAAGTTGCAGTTGAAGGCTATGCTTTTAAACAAACCACAGATGACAACGTAAACGGAAGTGACATTGGGTTTAAAGGACAGGCTTTTGCAATTGGTCCAGGCATTCAATATGCCGATAAAAACTGGTCTATTGAAGCCAAATTTTTAAAAGAAACCGAAGTCGAATATCGTCCCGAAGGACATACCAGCTGGCTAAAACTAATTTGGGCTTTCTAAAACACATCAACGCATAGCTTCAGCTTTTGAGGCTATGCCCTGCTTTATTTAAAAGTCGATGCCGTTTGAATCATCTATCGGGTTCTGATCGAGCGTGAAAACCGTCCGTTGATAAGGTATCCCTTCAAGATCATACACCTGATAAATACAATCAAATAAAAGCTGTAAGTCTTCACTTCGGTCCATTGCACGAGCAGTGATGAAAATCGGGCTGACTGCGCCGTTATCTAAAATCGGAATGTAATTTAAATGAGGAAAACGAATGGTATCGGCACTGGCAGGAATAATACACAAACCTTCACCCGCTGCCACCAAGCCCAACGCCAGCTGAATTTCCCGTATTTCATGCATATTTTTTGGAACCAAACTATGCTCGGCAAAAATATTTAAAAGCTGGGTCGAAAAATTAGGCTTTGGCGAAGTGGGATACATAAACATCTTTTCATCAATGAGATCGGCCAGATATACGCCCTCCGTACGCTGAGCAATCGGATGACTCGTATGTGCAGCAACCACCAAACGTTCTTTACGTAGCAGAATACGTCTCACCGCAGGGTCACTAATTCTTAAACGTCCAAATCCAACATCAATACGCCCTTCTTTTAATGCCTGTAGTTGCTCGGTCGTACTTAACTCCATCAATTGAATATTCAAATGAGGTTGCTGTTGCCGAAATAAATAGATGATTCGCGGCAGTAAACCATAGAGTAAAGACCCGACAAAACCAATCGTCACACTACGTTCAATGAGACCAATACGTTTGGTCATACTTTTTATTTCTTCAGCATTCGACAAAAGTTTAAGGGCATGCTGATAAAAGAAATGTCCGGCTGGTGTTGTCTGTAAAGGACGGCTTCCGCGCTCAAACAGTTGAATTCCAAGCTCACTTTCCAAATTTTGAATCTGTCGACTCAAAGGTGGTTGAGCAATAAATAGTTTTTCCGCGGCTTTTGTAAAGCTCTGCTCTTCAACAACAGCCACAAAATACCGTAAATGTCTTAGTTCCATCAGGTTTCCATACCTTTAAGATATAAAAAAATGCAAATTCAGTCTTAGACACAGTTTAACCATTCTTTTAAGGTATATACAAGCAACAAACCGATGAAGTGATGAATTGCTTAGTGAAAAAGCCCTCTTGCCAATCTTCCAGTGATTCATCTTCATCAATTCACGGTTAAACACCCAGCGCACTAATGCGCTTCATTGACAATATTAGGATATCAAGACCTTGTAGATCGTAGCTAAGGCCTTGGTGACTTCCACACTTTTGGAAAGTCGGAGAACGGACATGCCACGTATTCCTGTAATCAATACTAGCCATCTTGACCGTATTGATGAATTACTTGTCGATAACATCGATACAGGTGAATTTAAACTTCATCGCTCAGTGTTTACTGACGAAGCCCTATTTGACCTCGAAATGAAATACATCTTCGAAGGCAATTGGGTTTACTTGGCACATGAAAGCCAAATTCCAAATAATAATGACTACTACACCACTCACATTGGTCGTCAGCCAGTCATTATTGCCCGCAACCGTAACGGTGAACTCAATGCCATGATCAATGCATGTTCACACCGCGGAGCACAACTTTGCCGTCACAAGCGTGGTAACAAAGCGACCTATACCTGCCCTTTCCATGGTTGGACGTTTAACAACTCAGGTAGACTTCTAAAAGTTAAAGATCCAAGCGAAGCTGGTTACTCGGACTGCTTTAACCAAGAAGGTTCACATGACCTTAAAAAAGTGGCTCGTTTTGAGAGCTACAAAGGTTTCTTATTTGGTAGCTTAAATCCCGATGTTCCTTCACTTGAAGAATTCTTGGGTGAAACCACCAAAATCATCGACATGATTGTTGACCAGTCTGAACATGGTTTAGAAGTTTTACGTGGTTCATCTACCTATACCTATGAAGGTAACTGGAAACTCACCGCTGAAAATGGTGCCGATGGTTACCACGTTTCTGCTGTTCACTGGAACTACGCAGCAACAACTCAACACCGTAAAGAAACACAAGCTGCCGATAACATACGTGCGATGAGTGCAGGTTCTTGGGGTAAACAAGGCGGTGGATCGTATGGCTTTGAAAATGGCCACATGTTGCTTTGGACACAATGGGCAAACCCAGAAGACCGTCCAAACTTCCCGAAAGCAGACGAATACACCGAAAAATACGGTGAAGCGATGTCGAAATGGATGATTGAGCGCTCACGTAACTTGTGTCTTTATCCAAACGTTTATTTGATGGATCAGTTCGGTTCGCAAATTCGTGTACTTCGCCCACTTTCTGTCAATAGAACCGAAGTCACCATTTACTGTATCGCACCTAAAGGCGAAGCACCTGAAGCTCGTGCACGTCGTATCCGTCAATATGAAGATTTCTTTAATGCTTCAGGTATGGCAACACCAGACGATTTAGAAGAATTCCGTGCTTGCCAAGCAGGCTACGCAGGTATTGCCCTTGAGTGGAATGACATGTGCCGCGGTTCAAAACACTGGATTTATGGACCAGACGATGCAGCGAATGAAATCGGTTTAAAACCAATGTTAAGTGGTATCAAAACTGAAGATGAAGGTCTTTATCTTACCCAACATCAATATTGGTTACACACCATGAAACATGCGATTGCATCAGAGAAAGAAATTGCTGATCAGGGAGAAACAGCATGAGTGCTCAAGACAAAGCAACTTTAGAAAATATTGCTCAGTTTCTCTATCGTGAAGCTCGTTTTTTAGATGATGAAAAATGGGAAGATTGGATTGAATGCTATGCACCCGAAGCTTCTTTCTGGATGCCAGCTTGGGATGACGACGATAGATTAACTGAAGATCCGCAATCTGAAATTTCACTTATTTATTATCCAGACCGTCAAGGTTTAGAAGATCGTGTGTTCCGTATTAAAACCGAGCGCTCATCTGCAACCATGCCGGACACACGCACAAGCCACAATATTGCCAACGTTGAAGTCGTAGAACGCGACGGCGACAAAGTCACGGTCCGCTTTAACTGGAATACCTTGAGTTTCCGTTACAAGACAAATTACAGCTATTTCGGTATGTCACGTTATGTGATCGATTTTTCAGGTGATCAACCAAGAATCTTGAGCAAGTATGTCGTTTTGAAAAATGACTATATCAATCAAGTGATTGATATCTACCACCTTTAAGACATACCCCCTCAGTTAAACGGACTGTTGGCTGAGGGTAAAAGTTTCAAATATTTTGTAGGATACATGCCATGTCAAACCACAATATCGCACTTCAATTTGAAGATGGTGTTACACGTTTCATTAACGTAGCTCAAGGCGAAACCCTATCTGACGCAGCCTATCGCCAAAAAATTAATATTCCTTTGGATTGCCGTGACGGTGCATGTGGAACTTGCCGCGCATTTTGCGAATCCGGCAGTTATGACATGCCAGAAGAAACCTATATTGAAGATGCACTAACCCCAGAAGAAGCTGAGCAAGGCTATATTCTTGCTTGCCAATGTCGCCCAACTTCAGATGCGGTATTCCAGATTCAAGCCTCGTCAGATGTTTGCAAAACTGCAATTCATAGCTTCCAAGGCACCCTAGCTCGCGTTGAAAATTTATCAAACTCAACCATCACATTTGATATTCAACTTGATGAAGGTCAACCAGATATTCATTTCCTTGCAGGTCAATACGTCAACGTTGCTATTCCTGAAACTGGCGAAACACGTTCATATTCATTTAGCTCAAAACCGGGCAATCGCTTAACGGGCTTTGTGGTCCGTAACGTACCAAATGGCAAAATGAGTGAATTCTTGAGCAAAAATGCCCAAGCTGGCGACAAAATGACATTTACCGGCCCATTCGGTAGCTTCTATTTACGTAATGTAGCGCGTCCAGTGCTGATGCTCGCAGGTGGTACTGGCATTGCCCCATTTATGTCGATGTTACAAGTGCTTGAAGAAAAAGGTTCAGAACAGCCTGTTCGTTTAGTCTTTGGTGTAACTAATGACTTTGATTTGGTTGCTTTAGAAAAACTCAATGAATTGCAGGCGAAATTCCCGTGGTTTGAATATCGAACTGTGGTCGCAAGCCCTGAGAGCAACCATGAACGCAAAGGCTATGTCACTGGTCATATTGAAAGTGAATGGTTAAACGGTGGCGACGTCGATGTTTATCTATGTGGCCCAGTACCAATGGTAGAAGCTGTACGTGGCTGGTTAGAAACTGAAAATATCAAACCTGCTAACTTCTTGTTTGAAAAATTCTCTGCGAATTAATAGGTGGAGAAGTTATCTATGTCAAACCGTCAAAGATTTACCAATAAAGTCGTGATTGTTACGGGTAGCGCTCAAGGCATTGGCCGTGGCGTGGCACTGCAAGTTGCAGCTGAAGGCGGCCAAGTCATCATGGCTGACCGCTCTGAATATGTTGAAGACGTTCTCAAAGAAATTCAGAGCGCGGGTGGCGATGCTGTCACGATTAATGCTGACCTTGAAACCTATGCAGGCGCGCAAGCGGTAGTTGCAAAAGCCATTGAACACTATGGTCGGGTAGATATCCTGATTAATAATGTGGGTGGCGCGATCTGGATGAAACCTTTTGAAGAGTTTTCCGAAGAAGAAATCATTAAGGAAGTGAATCGCTCGTTATTTCCAACGTTATGGTGTTGCCGCGCTGTGTTACCTGCCATGATTAAGCAACAATCAGGTGTGATTGTAAATGTATCTTCAATTGCAACCCGTGGTATTAACCGTATTCCCTACTCAGCATCTAAAGGCGGTGTAAATGCTCTAACAGCATCGCTTGCTTTTGAACATGCTAAAGATGGAATTCGAGTCAATGCTGTTGCGACTGGTGGAACTGAAGCACCACCTCGGAAAGTACCACGCAATGCTAATCCGTTAAGTCAAAATGAAAAAGACTGGATGCAGCAAGTGGTTGATCAAACCATAGATCGAACATTTATGGGCCGTTATGGCACAATTCAAGAACAAGTCAATGCAATTTTATTTCTTGCATCAGACGAAGCATCCTATATGACCGGATCGGTTATTTCGGTCGGAGGTGGAGATCAGGGTTAACCCTGATCTTTTTACATGATTGGGTAAATAACATGATTTGCATGGAGGCAATCACACATGGCAACCCTGTTCAAGACATTAAAAACTGACTGGTCCATATCAGCAACAGTTGCTGGCTTTCTTGCGGTTTTAATTTCTTACTCAGGCCCACTGATTATTTTTTTCCAAGCTGCTCAGCGTGCCCATGTTTCCACCGACATGATGGTGTCATGGATTTGGGGAATCTCAATTGGTGCCGCCGTTTCAGGTATTTATCTTTCAATTAAATATAAAACGCCTGTCATAACTGCATGGTCTGCACCGGGTACTGCCCTGTTAGTTACCCTATTTCCCAATGTCTCGTTGAATGAAGCAGTAGCCGCCTATATTACTTCCGCTATCGTTATTTTTTTAATTGGTATTACAGGTTACTTCGACAAGTTACTGAAGTGGATTCCCCAAGATGTTGCTGCGGGCATGATGGCAGGTATTCTTTTTCAATTTGGTATTGGTCTGTTTACCGCGTCTGATAGCATGCCTTTTATTGTTTTTAGCATGCTTATTGTCTTTTTAATTGCCAAACGTTTAATGCCGCGCTACACCATGATTTGGGTGTTAGCTGCTGGAGTTTTATTAAGCCTCATTTTAGGTAAGATGAATCCGGTTGATGTGAGTTTTAGTTTAGCTATTCCACAGTGGATTAGCCCAGAATGGACATGGAACTCAACACTGAACCTCGCTGTTCCTCTCATTTTAGTTAGCCTAACCGGCCAGTTTTTACCGGGTATGGCGATTATGAAACTCAGCGGTTACGATACCCCAGCCAAACCAATTATTACTGTCACCAGTATTGCTTCTTTAGCTGTTGCATGTGTCGGCGGTATTACGATTGTGCTTGCCTCAATTACCGCAGCTTTATGTATGGGCAAAGATGCACATGAACTGAAAGAAAAACGTTATATTGCAGGAATCGCCAACGGAATTTTTTATATTTTAGGAGGCTTATTTGCTGGCAGTATTGTCATGTTATTTAGTTTACTTCCTAAAGAGTTGGTGGCAGCACTGGCAGGTTTAGCCCTGCTTGGAGCGATTGCCACAAATATTTCTGTTGCCATGAAAAATGACAGTCAACGTGATGCTGCACTTATTACTTTTTTAGCGACAGCATCAGGCATGCATTTTCTTGGATTAAGCTCAGTTTTTTGGGGTATTTGTATTGGTGTAATCGCCCATTTCATTCTCACACCACGCTCAACGCCAGCCACAAATTAAGTTTTTTTATCTAAACACCCGCCACTAAAATAAAGCCTCAATCGCCAAATTAGGATGCAAATAATTCGCTAACACTGATTTGGCGATTTTTTATTGAATATAGATTAAATTTCATTTTTAAGATGAATCTCTAAAATAATTAAATAATAGACTTTAGTATTTTGTTTTTATATTTTCACTTCAATTCATAATATAAATTTAACGATATTTTTAAGAGTGATTATTATCAATAAAATCCATAAAAAAACATCTATAAAATCCTTAAAATTCTCATCATACAATATTTAACCCTATTTTAAAGACACAACAAAGACAGCTAAAACAATAAAAATAAATACATATTTTTCAAATAATTAAACCAATAAATGCACAATACCTTAAAGACATAAAGATATATCAATTAGGTTTTTGACTCTAATCCAATAACAAAATAGTTTATTAAAAAATAACGCGATGCTTCACAAATTGGAGGTGAAGAAAATGGATACGAGCAAGGTTAATATTAATGAGTTAATTGATAAAGCCAGTTTTACATATTTTCATTGGAAAGTTTTAATCTGGTGCTTACTTATTATTATTTTTGATGGATATGATTTAGTTATTTATGGGGTTGCTCTGCCTCTCTTAATGCAGCAATGGTCATTAACTGCGGTAGAAGCTGGTTTACTCGCCAGCGCTGCTCTATTCGGGATGATGTTCGGTGCCATGATTTTCGGCACACTTTCAGACAAACTGGGACGTAAAAAAACCATCCTGATTTGTGTCACCTTATTTAGCGGATTTACCTTTATAGGTGCCTTTGCCAAAGGACCAACTGAGTTTGCTATTTTACGCTTTATTGCAGGCCTTGGTATTGGTGGCGTTATGCCAAACGTCGTTGCGCTTATGACCGAATACGCACCAAAAAAAATCCGCAGTACATTAGTCGCAATTATGTTTAGTGGCTATGCAATTGGCGGCATGACATCAGCGCTACTTGGTGCATGGCTCGTGAAAGACATGGGCTGGCAAATCATGTTTTTAATTGCGGGTATTCCCCTGTTATTGCTCCCACTCATTTGGAATTTTTTGCCAGAGTCTCTCACCTTTTTAGTGAAATCAAACCATAGCGAGCAGGCAAAAAGTATTGTTTGTAAAATTGCGCCAGAAACGCAGGTAAACGCCAATACACAACTGGTGTTAAACGAAAGCACCACAACAGATGCACCTGTCCGTGCGCTTTTCCAACAAGGCCGTACCTTCAGCACATTTATGTTCTGGATTGCTTTCTTTATGTGCTTACTCATGGTGTATGCCTTAGGAAGCTGGTTACCTAAACTCATGCTGCAAGCGGGCTACTCATTAGGTGCGAGCATGTTATTCCTGTTTGCACTTAATATTGGCGGGATGGTCGGTGCAATTGGCGGCGGTGCTTTAGCAGATAGATTCCATTTAAAACCTGTTATTACAATCATGTTTATTGTGGGATCAGCAGCTTTAATTTTGCTTGGCATTAATAGTCCGCAATTTATTTTATATAGCCTGATTGCGATTGCTGGTGCTGCCACAATTGGCTCACAAATCTTACTCTACACCTTCGTTGCACAGTTCTATCCAACGGCACTTCGTTCAACTGGCATGGGCTGGGCATCTGGCATTGGTCGTATCGGTGCGATTATTGGACCAGTTTTAACAGGAGCCCTTCTCACACTTGAGCTTCCTCACCAAATGAATTTCTTAGCGATTGCAATTCCGGGTGTGATTGCTGCACTTGCAATATTTATGGTCAATCTAAAAGCCTCTGTTGCTGCACAAACGCCATCAACTTTTAATCCTCAAAACACGCTTACTCAGCAGTAAATATAAATGCGCCGAGGACTGGCGCATCTTTTTGGAAATGGACTATGGAATTATTACACCGCTTTAAGCCACGTGCTTTAACTTTCGCGACCTTAGTATTGATGTGTGGCAATTCATTCGCTGCAAATCCAAATCAGCAGCCCGAAGATGAATGGAAATTCACTTTAAAAAACGCCTATATCAACCGTAATTTTGATAACGATGCCTTAAAAGATACGGGCAGCTGGTCTCAGGCAGCATCATTATTTTATAAGTCGAAAATGCATGACACCCCACTGCAAATTGCAGATAAGCCCATTACCATTGGTGCAGATGCTTCTGTTCAATACGCCGTGCGCTTAAGTTCAGACAAACACGTTGCGGACACCGTTTTGCCTTTTAATAAAGAGACTCAGTCGCAAGCATCCGACTTTCTAAAATACGGCGCAACTTTAAAACTAGGCTACGACAAAACACTTTTAAGTGTCGGTGAGCTCTGGCTAGACTTACCTGTAACGGCTGTCGATGCGAGCCGACAATTACTTGCTTCTTATTGGGGAACCAATCTTAAGTCACAACTTTCAGATCAGCTCTACGCAGAAATTGGACGAGTGGAAAAAGTCTCGCCACGAAATGAAGAAGATTTTAAAAAGTTTTCGTTCACTTCAAATGGCATTACCAAAGAATCTGATGGTTTAAATTACATTGACCTGCGCTATCAATTTACGCCGTCACTCAAGGGTGAATATTACTTTGGTAATTTAGAAGACCTCTACAACAAACACTATGTAGGATTAGAGCATAATTGGAAACAACCTAACTTTGCGCTTACTTCTAAGTTTAAATACTTCAATGCAAAAAATGACGGCAATACCTTTGATATTGATGCTCAAAACATTGGAGTGCTAGAAACACTTAAAGTAAAAAATCATACCTTTGGTTTGGGGTATCAACAAATTATGGGTGAGTCGGCTTACCCATTACCAGACGGCTTTTTGCCAGAGACCTACTTCATTAACTGGAATGCCACGGGCTTTTTTAAAAAAGATGAAAAGTCTTACCACGTTATATACGGCTACGACTTTAAAGATTACGTTCCGGGCTTAAACGCGATGGTGAAATATGTTTACGGAAATGATTTTAGAGCAGCCAATGGTGAGAAAAACCACGAAACTGAGTCAAATGTGATTTTAAACTATGCATTTCAGCAGCCTTTCTTAAAAGGTCTTGCCCTGCAATACATTCGGATTGATTACAACGTAAAACATGGCAATGACTTTGGTGAAGATCGCTTGTTTGTAAACTACACTAAAAAGTTTTAATTATTTTTGATTCAATTGAAGCGGGCCACTTTTGGTCCGCTTTATTATTTTTGAGCCATAAAAAAAACGCTCTTACGAGCGTTTTTAATTAATCTAGTAACTTAAGCAACATGCTTTTGTACAACAATCGAACCGACTGAATAACCAGCGCCGAAAGATGAAATCACGCCATATTCACCATCATTCACTTCGTGGCCTGTACGGTGTAAAGCAATAATCACACCTGCTGAAGAGGTATTAGCAAACTCATCCAGAATAATTGGGGCACGGCTTAAATCTGCATCTTTACCAGCCACATATTTCAAGATTAGTTCATTCATGTTGGCATTGGCTTGATGTAACCAGAAACGCTTAATATCGTTTGCAGTTAACTGCATTTTTTCCAACTGTGCATTAATGATTTTTGCCACTAACGGACAAACATCTTTAAATACTTTGCGGCCATCTTGACGGAATAACTTGTCATCAACTACCGCATCTTCGCTGCGGTTTAAGAAACCGAAGTTATTGCGAATGTTGTTTGAAAATTGAGTAAATAAATGAATATCTAAAATTTCAAAACCAGTTTTAGTAGTGGTTTCTTCAATAATAGAAGCCGTTGCAACATCACCAAAAATAAAGTGACAATCACGGTTACGGTAGTCTAGATGACCAGAAGTAATCTCGACATTTACCAATAAAACACGGCGAGCACCTGAACGAATTGCATCAGCCGCTTGTTTCAAACCAAAAGTGGCAGCTGAACATGCAACGTTCATGTCGTAGGCATAACCTTGAATGCCAAGTGCTGACTGAATTTCAATTGCAACTGCTGGATAAGCACGCTGCATGTTTGAACATGCCAAAATTACAACATCGATATCTTCGGCAGTTACGCCTGCATTTTCCATTGCCTGCTTTGCAGCAATCACACCCCACTCTGCTTGAAGTGAAAGTTCATCATTTGAACGTTCAGACAAACGAGGACGTAAACGTGTTGGATCGAGAATACCTGATTTCTCAATCACGTAACGGCGCTTAATACCAGATGCTTTTTCAATAAATTCAGCGCTTGAACCACGTAATTCTTCGAGTTCACCTGCTGCAATTTTCTCTGCATTCTCTTGGTTATATTGTTCCACATAAGCATTTAAACTGTCGGCCAGTTCTTCATTAGAAATGATTTCTGTTGGGTGAAATAACCCAGTACCTGTGATACGAATGCCCATGTAAAACTCCTAAAAAAATGAATAGGGTCTGTTAATCTTTCATTTATAAATTGCGTTGTAGGCTAAACAAACGCATAAACAAACCCCGATCTATCTTAACTGATTCCCAAACGATCCCATAACTTTTGCAGTCGAGTTGGCGAAATAGGCATCTTGGTTTTCATCGGTTGAGAAAATAAAGAAATGCGAAATTCTTCCAACATCAAATACAATTCTTTGATTCTTGGATCGTTTTTGAATTTAAATACCTTGTCCATCCATGGATCGACATCATCAATAGCGGCATGATCTCGCTGTAGATTATTTGGCAATCGATCTAAACGCAATAGCAGTGCTTTTAAATAACGCGGATATTCTTGCCAAAGATCTACTGGTTGGCAGTAAACAAAATTGCCAAGTGACATGAGATCTAACTGATCTTCAATATCATCAATACTACGTCCAAACACTCCTGCATCAAGCACTAAAAGCTGACGACGGATTTGCTGCCACTGTATATAAATATCACTTAATTGCTCAAGTGCTTGCTGACCATGGGTCAAAAATTGCTTTTTAACTTGCTCAAGCAGTTTATTAAATTCATCAGCATTAATTGGCAAAGTTGTAATTGCCATTTGCAACGTAGCATAGACCAACATCTGCTCAAGTTTGGCTTTATCGCCTAAAGGTGAATAAGCCAGCGCGAGCGGTTTTGAAATCTGCTTTTTCAACTGACGAACCAAGTCACCTAGTTGCATATGGACCAGACGAATAATCCCTTCACGATGCTGCTTAATAGCTTCAGCCTGATCATTAAAAGTCTGTATAACCACACCAGAATCATCTTTCACTTCAATTTCAGCAAAAGTTTTGGTCGGTACCAAAGCTTGATATTGTTTAACAACAACACCTGTCACCTTTTGCGAAGCTTCAAAGGTAAAGTTTTCAGGGAAAGTTTTAAATTCGCCTTTTTGCTGTTTCACTGGACGATGCGTTTCTACACGACAACGTGCTTTTAACTCCGGTAAATCACGACCTTTGGCAATCAACTTACCTTTTTCATCAATGACCTTAATAAAAGGCACCAAATATGGATCAATACGTTCAAACGAAAAATCTTTTTCAGTAATTTGCTCACCACGTAAAGCAAAAGCTAAATAACTAAAAATATGCTGACGCAAATGTACAGCATCGATACCCTGCATCAGTTTACGAGCTGTGTCAGGAATAGGCACTACACTACGACGTTTGTCTTTTGGTAAAGCTTTTAGTAGTGCTTCGATTAAATCTAAACGCCAACCCGGAATACCCCAAGACCAGATGTTTTCATCGACCTGAGGAAGAGCTTGTACCGGAATTTGAACCGTTGCACCATCTTCATCATGGCTTGGGTCAAAACGATAAGTCGTTGCTAAACGTAGCTGCCCATTATGCAAATGATCTGGGAATTGCTGTGTTGTTGGACGGTCATTGAGCCAAAGTGCATCATCTTCTACAAATAAATAACGTGGATTTTTTGCTTCAACCGTTGCACGCCAGTCTTCAAAACTACTTCGACTTGCAATTTCTTCAGGAATTTTAGAGGCATAGAACTGATAAATCGTTTCTTCATCCACCACCAAATCACGACGACGCAATTTATCTTCAACGCGTTCAACTTCTTCAAGTTTAAGTAAATTGTGTTTTAAAAATGGCGGAACTGTACCTAAGTTACCTGTGGTTAATGCATCACGTAAGAAAATTTCATGAGCAGCAGGCTGGTCAACTTTCTCAAAATTAATTAAGCGCTTTGGTTCAATAATTAAACCAAACAGCGAAATTTGAGCATACGCATTTACAATCCCAGCTTTCTTAGACCAATGCGGCTCAAAATAGTGATATTTCAATAAGTCACGTGCAGCAAGCAAAATCCATTCAGGATCAATTTTGGCTAAAGTACGTAAATAAACCTGAGAGGTTTCCACCATCTCAAAAGCCATCACCCAAGCAGTATTGGTTTTGTGCAAAGTACTGGCAGGAAAGACTTTCGCCTTTTGCTGACGCACTGCCATAAAGATATTACGTTCATCAGTTTTATTGGCAATAAAAGACAATAAACCTGTAAGCAAAGCACGGTGTAGGTTTTCATAGTTCGCAGGTTTTTCATTAAAACTTAGTTTTAAACCTTCACCTAACTCAACCAATTGTTTATGTGTCTGTTTCCATTCGCGTAAACGTAACCAGCTTAAAAAGTGCTGCTTGGCAAACTGGCGACGTTTATTTTCAGACATGCCTGCTTCACCTTTAGGATTTAAAGTCTCCCAAAGTTTTAAATAAAACAGAAAATCTGAATCTGCTTCTTTGAATAGTGCATGCTTTTGGTCAGCCTGCATTTGTTTGTCGGCAGGGCGCTCACGTGGGTCTTGCACTGCAAGCGCACTGACAACCACTAAAATTTCTTTAAGTACCCCGAAATGAGCACCGCCCACAATCATGCGCGCGAGTCGTGGGTCAATTGGCATACGTGCCATCATTTGCCCGACTTTAGTCAGCTCATTTTTCTTCTCGTTAAGTGCTCCTAACTCGATGAGTAGTTTTCGACCATCATTGACTAGGCGGAAATCTGGTGGCTCAATAAAATCGAAGTTTTCTAGCTCACCTAACCCTAAACTTTGCATTTGCAAAATAACCGAAGCCAAGTTGGTTCGTTTAATTTCAGGTTCGGTAAATTCAGGGCGACTTAAGAAGTCTTCTTCGCTATATAAACGAATACACACACCCGGAGCAATACGACCACAACGCCCTTTACGCTGATTGGCCGCAGCCTGCGAAATTGCTTCAATGGGTAAACGTTGTACGCGTGAACGGTAGTTATAACGCGATATACGTGCAAAACCACTGTCGATTACATAACGAATATTTGGAACCGTCAGTGCAGTTTCGGCCACGTTCGTGGCAATAATAATACGACGACCTTTTCCACCCGGACTAAAAATCTTTTGTTGTTCAGAAACAGCTAAGCGTGCATACAAGGGTAAAATTTCGGTGTGTCTTGGCCCGTACTTTTGTAAGGTTTCCTGCAACTCACGAATTTCTTGTTCTGTGCTTGAGAAAATCAGAATATCGGCATGTTCAGGATGGCCTTTTTCTTCGGCATCGGCAAAACATTCTTCTACAGCTTGTACCACTGCACGAGGAAGGTTTTCCTCAAAATCATCGAACTCGTCATCATCACTACCACCAATATTCATCTCTGAAATTGGGCGATAACGTACTTCAACTGGGTAGCTACGACCTTCTACTTCAAAAACTGGTGCATTATTAAAGTAGTTACTAAAACGATTTACGTCTAAAGTTGCCGAAGTCACAATCACTTTTAGATCTGGGCGCTTTGGCAGTAACTGCTTTAAATAACCCATAATAAAATCGATATTGAGTGAGCGTTCATGCGCTTCATCAATAATGATCGTGTCATATTTAGATAAAAAACGGTCATTGCCTAACTCAGCAAGCAAAATACCGTCGGTCATTAACCGTACAATCGAATCTTGCGAGCCTTGTTCATTAAAGCGGATTTTAAAACCAATCGATTCGCCGAGCTTTTCGCCAACTTCTTCTGCAATACGCTGAGAAACACTACGTGCAGCTAAACGACGTGGCTGGGTATGACCAATCATGCCCGTTAAACCACGACCCGCTAACATGGCAATTTGAGGAAGCTGGGTAGTTTTACCTGAGCCTGTCTCACCTGCCACAATAATAACTTGGTGCTTTTGAATCGCTTCAATTAAACGGTCTGCATATTGAGAAACAGGTAAATCCTGATTCAGTTTAATTTTAGGTAGACGTTCAAAACGCTGTCTAACTTTTGCATTAGACTGTTCAAATAATTTTTCAATCTCTGAAGTATCGGCTTTTTTATCTTTACGCAAACGATTTAAACGGTAACGATCTCTCGCCATCACCCATTGATCTATATTTAAACCATTCAGCACAGATAAATTTTCCTGAAAATTCAACAATCCGCTATTTTACGCTGTAATGCTCTTCAGGTAAAACAGTTGGTTTTTTATATATTTTTAATTTTTTAAAATTTTACCCTTGAATTTTGTCTCGCTAGACTTCATGTTGTTATGCAAGTTTCTTTTACGATAACTGTCATTTGATTTACATGTTTTTGCAGTCAAATCGAATACAGTGTTTGGGGACTTAAAAATCGTAAATTTATCACTTATTTAATTTTCCGATTTTAGTCATGTAAAAATACTATTTCCCCAATAAAGAATTTTTATTTATTCTACATCTCGTAAACAAGTTTAAATATAAACCTCAATCATGGAGACAATGATGAGCTTGATTAATACTGAAGTTAAACCTTTCCAAGCAACTGCTTACCACAACGGCCAATTTGTTGAAGTTAACGAAACTAACCTTAAAGGTAAATGGTCTGTTGTATTCTTCTACCCAGCTGACTTCACTTTCGTTTGTCCAACTGAACTTGGTGACTTAGCTGACAACTACGCTGAATTCCAAAAACTTGGTGTTGAAATTTACGCTGTATCTACTGATACACACTTCACTCACAAAGCTTGGCACGACACTTCTGAAGAAATCAAAAAAATCCAATACCCATTAGTTGGTGACCCAACTTGGACTCTTTCTAAAAACTTCGACGTTCTTATCGAATCTGAAGGTTTAGCTGACCGTGGTACTTTCGTTATCGATCCAGAAGGTAAAATCCAAATCGTTGAACTTAACGCTGGTGGTATCGGCCGTGACGCGTCTGAACTTCTTCGTAAAGTAAAAGCTGCTCAATACGTACACGCTCACCCAGGTGAAGTTTGCCCAGCTAAATGGAAAGAAGGCGAAGCTACTCTTGCTCCATCTATCGACTTAGTTGGTAAAATCTAATTTTTTAGATTAGACCAATACGTCTAAAAACCACCCTTTTTAGGGTGGTTTTTTTATTGATTATTTTTATAAATCTAAGTCTTATTATCTACCGAAATTTCATAGCTAATTTTTTACAATTCTTATACTTATAAATTTATAGCAACATTCATTTATGAATTGTCAGCCTGCTTAACTTAGAGTACTGTCGAATTATGAAACAAAAGAGTTTTGTATATGTATTAAAAGATCAAACAAAAGTAGGAGTAGTTATATGGAAAAATCTGTTGTTGTAACCTCTTGGAAATATGATGTTTCTTCACGCTATTTAAAAATTTTCTATAGCAATGGCTCAGGTGAGCTTTATCATCCCGTTCCAGAGTTTATCTACAATAATTTGTTACGCACCACGGATAAAACTGCATTTGTTCACAAATATCTTGAGTTTGATCTTCATTTTAACAGGCTCTGTATTTCTGCTTAATTATAAAAAATCAGCCCGCTTGGGCTGATCTGTTTTATATCTTTCGACTATTAAGCCGCGTTATTTTGCTTAATATATTTCTCTAGCATTTTTTCTTGCACATCAACATGCATATTGATTTTACTGAGGTCGCCCTTATAGTGCTCAACAACACGTTCATCCATAATTTTTGACCACCAAGATGGAATAAACGCGGGCAAAATCATTGCACCATAACCTGCTGGCAATTGCGGCGCATCTTCAAAATGCCGCAAGGTCTGAAAGCTGCGAGTTGGATTGGCATGATGATCTGAATGCCGTTGTAATTGATACAAG
The DNA here is from genome assembly GCF_039938935.1 of Acinetobacter sp. WA-87. Lineage (NCBI taxonomy): Bacteria > Pseudomonadati > Pseudomonadota > Gammaproteobacteria > Moraxellales > Moraxellaceae > Acinetobacter > Acinetobacter sp. WA-87. Next base: position 973,635 of record NZ_JBDUVF010000001.1, read on the forward strand.
AACAGATTGGTCACCACATTATTATTATTCCAGCTGTGCTCTGGCAAAGTACGTTCATATTGGCCATTTTCTTTCTTTGCACGCTTTAAACCATAATGTTCAATGTAATTCACCGATTCAAACAAAGTTATTGCATACGCAGCTTGAGTAACTTGAAACGGAATCGAACGCGCACCAAATTTCGCAAACATGGCTGCATGGTACACAACCGACATTGCCCAGCCATGAATCAGTTCATTTTCCTTACAGAAGAAAGGCAATTTCTTACGTTCTAAACGATTTTTTTCAATTTCAATCGCCGATTTAAAGCTGCCAATTACAGTCCGCGGTAAAAACTTCCAAAAGGTTTCACCAAATTGTGAAGATGCTGGGTCTTCAGGTGTCGCAACTCGGCGGTGGTGTCCATAAGGGTGTTCAATTCGGAAATGGTTATACCCCGAAGGTGCTAACGCCAAATGAGATAAATAATGTTCAAGTCGACCACTCTTATGACTAAGTTCATGTGCAGTATTAATCGCAATCCCATTGACCATTCCTACTAAAGTTCCAAGTAAAACCTGATCAGCTATAGGTGTATTTTTACGAGTTGCCAAATATGCTCCATAGATATTGGTTGCATATTGCAAAGGAATAAAAAGTTTAACAATGCGGGCGTAATACGGATCTGCTTCTAAATCAGCGATTGCATCTAATGGTGGATTTTCCTTGTCTTCACCAATCAATTTATCTAATGTCGGAATAACACCATGAATAAATAATGGCCCAAATGAAGCGAAGAACTTTTTAGTTTTTTTAGGACCAAATTGGTAGCCTGCTAGCCCACCCATTGCAATGGTCGGTACAGCTAAACCCAATAGCCATAAATGACGTTTTTTATCCTTAAATTTTGTTGTCGCTTGCTCGACATCCAGTTGAGTATGCATATTCATTAGAGACTCCAATCAAACACAAAATGTTTTGCTTGAATTGATTGTGCTCGCTCATAACCCCTCTATATTATCATTTTAAGACTTGTTATTATCATTTTAAGACTTTGCTGAGTTTTTCTTGTGCAGAAGCAACAGATTCCTGTTATCCCATCACGTTATTATTTACGGCTGATTGAAATTTTAATCGGCACGCATCAATACGATAATGATTTACTGAGGACATTCAAACAAGAACTGGCAAAAACAGAATTATTATCGATTCAACAAATTGAACAATTTATTGAAATAGGTTTGAGTTTGCCCAACACTCAAGACTTAGCCTTTGAACTGGGTAAAAATATTAAACTCAGTTCACATAGTCTGGTCGGCTATGCGCTAATGACCAGTCCTAATTTGGAACATGCACTTAGGCTGATTGCACAATATTTTAGACTGATTATGCCGAGTTTTAAGCTCAGCATTGGGTTTCCGACCAATCAGCAAAAGGTTGAACTATTATTTGAACCGATTTTGCAGATGAATAAGCAGTGTTTGGCTTTTCATATTGAAGCGATTGCCGTGGCGTTTTACTACAGCTTGTTAGAGTTGGCAGGCCAGCAATTACAACGCTACCAATTGTATTTGAGTATTCCTGAGCCGAGCTATCAAGAACGTTACATATCTTTAGTGAAGGCCAATTTCCACTTTAACTATACATGGCTTTCAGGTATACGCGTGGTGATTGATGAGCAACAACTAGCACTACCCTTGCCTCTAGCTGACGCACATAGTTTAAAAATAGTTGAGCAACGCTGCCAGGAACAAATCCAGAAGATCTACCATCAAGGCGAAATTGTTGAATGGGTCAGCATGATGTTGCGACAAGCCAATCAAGTTCCAACCCTAATGGAATGTGCCAAAGTATTAAATATTTCGACCAAAACCTTGCAACGTTATTTACAGCAGCAAGGTGTTGAATTCCATGCTTTAAAGCAACAAATCAGCACTGAGCGTGCCATTGATTTATTAAAGAATTCTAGCTTTACCATTACCCATATTGCCTATGAACTGGGCTATTCTAATCCTGCCAATTTCACTCGTGCATTTAATAGAGTACACGGCTGTAGTCCACAAGCTTATCGACAAGAATATCTCAAGAAAGTAAATCTACTTTAGAACCACTAAACATAAACCAGCGCCTATAGGTAAAATACTACTCATGAAATCTGCATTCTTTTTAATCAAAGCTAAAAATGGACTTACCTCAGCTGCATGTGAAATAACCTTATCTATAATAAGAACACCACCTTTGGGCTTCATCAGACGCTTTAAATCTGGCCAATAACTTTCATATGCATCACGTTCAGCGTCTAACAAAATAAAATCGAAAGTTTCCTGAGCTTCATTTAAATAATCTGCGGCATCCCCTATCCAAAAATCAACAACTTCATTTAATGCCAGTTCAGTAACATGGCGTTTCGCCTCATTACTACGATTGGCATCAATTTCAAGCGTGATTACTTTTCCGTGTGTCGATTGTGCAGCCTCAGCAAGCCATAAAGTAGAATAACCTGTTGAAGTACCAATTTCTAAAATTGATTTGGCCTGCTGCATTCGAATCAATTGCGATAGAAGTTTTGCAGACTCAGCCTCAATATTTCGATAGCGCAGCAAGCGATCTGACTGCTGGGCATCATGTCGTTTAAAGGTGTCATATAAATCTGCAACTCTTTGTAAGAAAAAAGTATTTGGCATATTTTCACCCTTTAAAATTGTTATTTTATATGACAGCCGTTTAAATTAAGTGCTTTGAATTAACTTGAACCTCGGCACGATACTTCCATCAGCCATTTGAACCGTTTCAGTAAACATATCTAGCGGACGTACCCATGTTGAATAGTCACCATAAAGACACTGATAAACAACTAACTCCTCTTCAGTCTCGCTGTGTTTTGCTACAGAAAAAACTTGATAGAGATTACCTTTATAATGCTGATAAATGCCGCGTTGCAATGACATGAAAGTACCTTTTAATGTTATGACATAAAATCTTTACAGCCATATAACATATATAAATTTTTAAATACTTTCACTTTAAAAGATAAAAATGAGTAATAAAGAGCATTTATAGATAAATTATTGATCTTATTTATGAATACACTCAATAATTCAAAAAACCGATCAAATCTATAAAAACATACTGTTTCACCTATCTTGTGTTTTAACGTACTATGCATCTATTGAAAGAATTTGGATGCATTGGAGTAAAAACAGATGTTAGATCAAAACATTAAAACTCAATTAAAAGCTTACTTAGAACGTTTAGAAAGTCCAATCGAATTAGTGGCTGCTTTAGATGAGTCAGATAAAGCGGGTCAAATTAAAGAGTTAGTGACAGAAATCGCTGAGCTTTCTGACAAGGTGACTGCCCGTTTTGATGGTAACAATACACGCCGTCCAAGCTTTGGTGTAGCTAAAGCAGGTGAACAGCCTCGTGTATTCTTTGCAGGCTTACCAATGGGCCATGAGTTTACGTCTTTGATCTTGGCACTGTTACAAGTCTCTGGTTATGCACCGAAGGTTTCTGATGAAGTGCTAAATCAGATTAAAGGCCTAAACCTCAAAGCCAACTTTGATGTGTTTGTATCGCTAAGCTGTCATAACTGTCCGGACGTGGTACAGGCGCTTAACCTGATCGCGATTTATAACCCGAACACCACAGCAACTATGATTGATGGTTCATTCTTCCAAGACGAAGTTGAACAACGCAAAATCATGGCTGTACCAATGGTGTTCCAAGACAATGAGCACATTGGTCAAGGTCGTATGACCCTTGAAGAGATTGTGGCAAAACTTGATACCAACTCAGCTGAAAAAGATGCAGCAGCACTGAATGCCAAAGATGCTTTTGATGTATTGGTGATTGGTGGTGGACCTGCGGGTGCAACAGCAGCCATCTATGCTGCACGTAAAGGTATTAACACTGGTATCGTGGCTGAACGCTTCGGTGGTCAGGTCATGGATACCATGGACATTGAAAACTTCACGTCTGTGCAAAAGACTCAAGGTCCTAAGTTTGCTGCCGAGATGGAAGCACACGTTCGTGAATACGATGTCGATATCATGAACCTGCAACGTGTCAGCAAAATCACAGGTGCAAACCAAACGGCAAATGGTCTGGTTGCAGTTGAACTTGAAAACGGTGCAAAACTTGAATCGAAAACTGTGATTCTTTCAACAGGAGCGCGTTGGAGAGAAATGAATGTACCGGGTGAAGCTGAATACCGTACCCGTGGTGTCGCATACTGCCCACACTGTGATGGTCCATTGTTCAAAGGCAAACGTGTTGCAGTGATTGGTGGTGGTAACTCAGGTGTTGAAGCTGCAATTGACCTTGCAGGGATCGTGGAGCATGTGACTCTGGTTGAGTTCGATACCAAACTTCGTGCTGACCAAGTTTTACAAAACAAATTGCATAGCTTGCCGAACACCACTGTAATTATGAATGCCTTAAGTACAGAAGTGTTAGGCGACGGCTCACAAGTCACTGGCCTTAAATATAAAGACCGTGCGACTGATGAAGAGCATGTGGTAGAACTTGCAGGGATCTTTGTACAGATTGGTTTATTGCCAAACACTGACTTCTTAAAAGACAGTGAAGTTGAGTTAACCAACCGTGGTGAGATCATTGTGAATGACCGCAACGAAACCAATGTACAAGGTGTGTTTGCTGCGGGTGATTGTACGACTGTGCCTTACAAGCAAATCATTATTGCTACAGGTGAAGGCGCTAAAGCATCACTCTCTGCGTTTGATTACATCATCCGTTCTGGGCAGTAAAAACTGGTTAGCTCCCTCTTATTAAACGAAAGCCTAGCATTGCAAAATGCTAGGCTTTTTTAATATTGAAGTTACAACTTTTTAACAATTTTCGATCTTTATTAATCATTTACTTTATGTTTATATTTTAGACATCCATATTTGGATGCCATGAATTAGAAGGAAAAACACAATGAATAAATTACTTGTTGCTTTAGGTCTTGCTGCGACCGTAGCCCTAGTTGGTTGTAATAAAGATAAAGCGCCAGAAACTGGTGCGACTACAGGTGAACATTTAGAAAATGCAGCTAAACAAGCAACCGCTGATATTAAATCTGCTGGTGATAAAGCTGCGAGCGATATTGCAACTGCTACAGACAATGCTACAGCTAAAATTGATGCTGCTGCTGACCACGCTGCCGATAAAACTGCAAATGCTGCTGCACAAACTGAAGCGACTGCGCGTAAAGCAACTGCTGATACAGCCAAAGCTGTTGAACATGCTGCTGCTGACGTTAAAGAGAAAGCTCAAAACTAACAATCTCAATATTAAAAAAGCCCCTATTGATTAGGGGCTTTTTTAATACACTTAAAATCGCTTATGAAATTAAACCTTCATCACGCATTGCAATTTGTACAGATTGACGCTCAGCAACTTTATTACGTAATGCAATAATATTTTTATAAGGTGTTAAATCATGCTCAATAGAATTTGACCAATTCGTTAAAACAAATAGATAAGCATCAGCTGGCCCAAAATTATCATTTACTAAATAGTCATAGTCCGATTCAGATAAATAACTATCGATATATTTTAAAAGGCGGTCGATTTCAGCATAAGCTTTCGTCTTTTCATCGTTTGTTAACGGTGCGCCAAAAAATACTGCATAAGCATCATGTAATTCAGAGTTCAAATAACCTAACCATTCCAATACTTTCGCACGGCCTAAGCCTGAAGGAGGAATTAAATCCTGTTTTGGGTCATGCTGCGCAAGGAATGGTAAAATCGCCACGTTTTCAGTCAAAATTAAACCCGGGTTAATTTCTAAAGCTGGTACATAGCCCTTCGGATTAATTTCGTAATAATCTGCGCCTTTTTCTGTTTTATGTGTTTTTAAATTTACTTTTTCTAAATCAAAATCAACATTAATTTCATTTAAAATAATATGTGCAGCTAAAGAACATGCGCCTGGCGAATAATATAATTTCATATCTGATCCTTCTTATCTCACATTAACGTTTTAAATTGCTTCTAAAAAACCTGCAAGGTTTGTACAATTCCTTAATTGTAAAAAAGCGTAAATTTATAAATTAGTTACACTATCTAATATTCTTGAAAAAGTTTGACCTTGCAAGTTGTCTTGCGTGACGATTGTTTAAAATATGATAAAACACATTCACATCACGCATTTTTCCCGTTAATTACGCTTAAAAAGTTGGCTAATCCATTCCACTAATTGGTTTAAGAAATCCAATATAGGATTTTTGTTGCCATTATCAGGATGACTTGAGTCTTTACCATTTAAATCTAGATCGACAATGACAGGATCATGGTCCGAAGAACGATAGGCATCTTCACCATAAAACAGCGCTTTTTGCTCATCGGTTTTATATTCTTCGTTGTAGTCTAGAACTGTTGGCTCATCTGCATTGATATGCCAAGCAAACGTACGAACTACTTTTGGATATAAATCTGCGTCGGCAATTGCATGGTCTAAGTTACCCGCTCCACCATTGCCATTTGCATCACTTGCCACACCAAAAACATAGCTATATGCCTGAGCACCCTGCCCAATCTTAGCGTCATTGAGTAAAACCTTATAGTTGGCTTTTTCAAAAGCTAAAATTGGTGCTTCTTTTGCGTAGCTGTTCATATCCCCTACCAGCAAAGCATTTTGCTTAGGAACTTGAGTTGGATTTTTCGCGAGCCACTGCACGATTTGATCAACTGCTTTCACACGGGTTGGGTTCCAACATCCTTGACCATCATTTTGATCAGCGTCGGTAGAGTTCGCGTCTACTCCAGTACAACCTTTTGACTTTAAATGGTTTGGAATAACAGTAAACGTCTTATTGCCACGAACAGCTTGGAAAGTTTGTGCTAAGGTCGTTCGGTTTTTATCGCCCAAATCCAGCACAACAGGTTTGTTTAAAGGTTTAACACGCTTACTGTTATAAATAATCGCAACAGCAATAACATCACCACCTAAACGATCTAAATTTTCAGGAACCACATATTTCCAGTCTGGACCTAATGCACTTGTTAAATGAGCAATTGCGCTGTTTGGACCATAACCATTGTTGGCAATTTCCATTAAACCGTATACGTCAGCATCAATCGCTTTTAATGCACTTAAAATTTTACGGTGTTGTTTATCAAACTCTGCTTGTGTGTTTGCACCACGCTCTGTTGGAAAACCTGTTGCGCCATTGTCATAGTTCAAAACGTTAAATGAAGCTACACGAATGTGATTAGCATTTTTTGTAAGGACACTTTGACGCGGGTTTGTTTGAGTAACAACTTCTGGTTGTGTCCGTCCAAGTACTGGCTGTACGCGCCAGCCATTAAAACGATACTCTAAAATTCCTCCAACGTTTTTAAGCTGATAACCTGAACGTAATGTATTGGCAGCACTAAAATTTGTTGGTAACCACGGAGTACGATTTTGGTTGTTATATCCATCATCAAAAATAATTTTCGATAATAAATTTTTCTGAGCTAAAGCTTTCGCTTCTGGCGACAAGGCAGGATATAAATTGGTTGGAATATATAAGCGGCCTAAACTTAAAGATAGTTCACCATAACGGCCATAGTTATAGTTTTCACTTATCGTCAAAGCTTGAGGTAATTTGACCAACATCCCTTGATAACGCTGAGGAGAATTTGTTGAACCGCCTGTTAAGTTAGTAAATGGTAACTCCAAGCTAATTGGCTGAACTTGATTTGCCATATTGCTATTACAGCTTTGAATATCTTGCTGTAATTGGTCTATTTGTAGCTGGTTTTGATAACTTGTTAAACGGCCTCGTAAAATAACTTCATCACCAACTTGGCCACCTTTTACCGTGCTGCTATTTGGAATATAAACAAAAATGGCATTACTTACATTTGCACGTGCTTTGGTGTCAGGTGTTTGAACATAAAAGCCTGAAAAACCATTGGCATAGCGATAGTCAGCAGTAATCACGCCACGTACTGTATAAGTCTGGTTTTGTGGTGATGTTGCTAAATCGGCAATTGGTGTATCTGAGCTTGAACAACTGACCGTTTGCACTGGCGGCTGAGTCGTAGAACCCGATAGATTTGAAAAATCATTTCGGTTTGCCCATGCTGTCCACGAGTGGTCCAAATCAAATGTTGCGGTTGGATCGATACTTAAAGCTGGGTTTTCTGTTTCAATACGCTTAAAACTATTTCCTAAACTTGAAACGGCTGTTCCCCAACCTGCCTCTGGCCGTTCACCAATACGCCCAAAACGATCGACAGGTGTGCCTTTATAAACGAGTACAACTGCATCATCACCATTAAAAGACAAAGCAGCTACTTGATTTACTTTACTACCAAGTTCAGTTTGTAGCTCTGAGCGGCCCACTAAAAACTTCTGCTTACTTGGAAGTGTACCCTGTAAACGGATAGTCACCGTTTTTGCAGTCCCACCATTATTAAACTGTTGAATCTCATAATCGGCTAAGTTAACTGTAGTTCCATCTGGGTTATAAATCTCTAACCCTTTTTTATTGCTACTACCATCAACATACTGGCTAAACATAAGCTGCGCTTGAGCAACTGAGCTATATGAAAATGCACCAAATGCACTTAAAAAAACTGAAAGTGTTCTTAATTGAAAAGTTTTCATGATTAAAAATGTTCATGTGAGTTTTAATTAGTCTCTTAGATTAAATATTGATCATGACATCTACATGAAGAAAAACACCGAAATATTTGACTTGACCACCTGAAGACTTAAAATACCGCATTTGAATTTCAATATTGCCAAGGTTATGTCGATCGATCAGTTAGAAACGCAAATTGCAGAATTAGACAATTTGCCTGAACACCGTGAAATTGTGACGTTTATGCGTCGTTCAGCACCACTTAATACGTCTCAACGTACGGCATTAGAACAACATCGCGATTTAATTTTGGAATATCCTGTTGGTGACTTACGTCAACACTTCGAACATCCAGAACGTCCTTTAACTGTTGAAATTGGTTTTGGTATGGGCCGTTCGTTAGTGCTTATGGCTAAAGCAAACCCTGAACGTAATTATGTGGGTATTGAAGTACACGTACCTGGTATTGCTCAATGTCTATATGAAGCAGGTATAGCGGAACTTAAAAACTTACGTGTACTCGATGCAGACGCGATTCAAGTTTTACGTGAAATGCCAGACAACAGTATTAACTGTGTACAACTTTACTTCCCAGACCCTTGGCAAAAGAAACGTCATTTCAAACGCCGTTTTGTTATTCATGAGCGTATGCAACTGGTTGAACAGAAACTTGAGCTTGGTGGTACTTTCCACGCAGCAACAGATTGGGAACCGTATGCAGAATGGATGCTTGATGTACTAGACAATCGTCCAGATCTTGAAAATTTGGCTGGTAAAGGCAACAGTTACCCTCGACCAGAATGGCGCCCAGTGACTAAGTTTGAACGCCGTGGTATTGAGTCAGGTCATAAGATTAATGACTTTATCTTTAAAAAGATTAAGTAAAACTTTTATTGTTTTTATTTAAAAATATGGCATTAAGTTTTAATGACTTAGTGCCATGTTTTTTTAAATAGAAATAGTTAATGAATTGAGTTAATGAGAAGTAAAATTTTATAGAACATTAAAATATTATTTATTTAAAAATACTTATTTTTTGCATATAAAAAAGCCTAAAATCTTTAAAAAAGATATTTAAACTAAATTTAATTAACTAAGATTTAAATCGCTCTTTCTTTTATCTAGCACCTCTGCACAATCATTAATAAAAAGAGGTATACTTTTACAGTAAAATAGAAAATTAAATCATTTCAGCTAAAGTATCCAATCTTGCTCTATATTCCTCATCTTTATTATCTAAAAGTGGTGTATCTTCATAATAAAAATGAGTTATATATTTACCATTTTGATTAATAACTACGCCAAAACCACTCCATATTTCTTTATTTTTTTCGGAGTCAATAAATAATTCATCTATCGCATCATCTAACTCAACAGATATACTTAAAGCTGGACCATTAGAAGCATCATAAAGTTTTTCATCCTGTCCTACCCAACATTTACTAATTGAAGCATCACGCAAGCCAATTTCTATATCACGTAATCGCTCTGTATAATATACAATCTTTGACCAATTGGCTGGAGCTACATAAATAATTTCATTCACAATGATATTAACCAACTCACCTTTTTTTAAAAAAATCCATTTTATCCCCCTGCTCTATTTTCAAATTGAACTCTAATCCACCTATCATCTGCTTTCTGATATTTAGTTACAAAACCTTCTGGACGAATTGGATTATTATCATAAATTACTTCAATCTTAACAGGATTTTTGGGCGCTTACTTAGATACTATTGATGAAGATAATGAACTTCATTAATTATGACGAATCATTAAAGAAAGAAGTCATTTTACTTCTTTCTTTAATTTAGAATTACATCGACCACTCGATTAATCTCAATATTTTGATATTTTTGAGATCAAATCCACTACCTCGGTAGAAATGATATTCCGAATGGCAGGTTAAGAGGCTGATTCAATCCCAACCAACAAAGCAGACATAAAAGCACGCTTATCAATCACCTCATTATCAAATGCCAGTTCAATTCGATCAAAAAGCATACTAAAATCCTCACTGGAATCCAAAATTGTCACACTGAGTAAAGCTATTAGTCGTTGTCGTGAGCCCTGAGGATATGTATTAAACTCTGGCAAAAGCAAAGTTCTAACAGCTTTAACTACATCTTCAGGCTGATTCACATTCAAACCATGCAGTTTCAAACAATCCTCATGGCTTACATAATTGACATCAAACACTTTAAGCACACTAAGTAAATCGAATATTTCCTGTTTTGCTTTCATTATTCACCCCAAATAGGAAAAGCCATGTTTATTTGGCCATTCTAGAACTAAACCAGTACAGAATATGACTTCCCGTAGGTTTGAGTAGCAAAATACTATTTATTTTCATAAAATAATTAAATTATGGAATATAAAGCAGCCTAAATATCTAAAAATTTTAAAAAGATATTTAGGCTAAATTTAATTAATTAAGATTTTAAATCATTAATTCTTTTATCTAATTCCTTTTCATTACCATCAAGAAGAGGTGTACCTTCATAATAAAACTTAGAGGAATATTTTCCTGTATTATTTATTTTTAGTAAAAATCCGGTCCAAATATCATTATCTTTTTCGCACACCAAATAAAGTTTATTAATTTCCATTAATAACTCACCACTTGTATCTAATGCATAATCCTTAGTATATAAAACTGGTTTTTCTCCGATCCAACATTCAACAGTTGTTTTTTTCTTAGACCAATTTCTTTATCTCTTAAACTTTCAGTATAAAAATAAATATAATTCCAATTGGCAGGAATTATAGTCTCAACTACTTCTTTAACTATTACATTAATAAGTTGAGATTTTTCAATAAAATTCATTCTATCCCCCAGCTTTATTTTCATATAAAGTTGTTAACTAATAGACATCTTTTTGGTATTCGACTTCAAAACACTATCAACCTACCATCAAAGCTATATATTAATTTCATTTAAAGTTGAAGATTTATCAATACACCTTCCTAAACATAGATATATCTCAACGATATCCTCATTAAATTAAATGTAAAAATTATTACTTAAATAAATATATAACTTAAAATAAATTAGACAAAAAATTAATTTTTCTTAAAAAAGAATTCACTAATCAACTTAAAATTACCATCTTTAAATTCATACCTTCTTGAATAGTTTAAAGCTTCAACCTCTGATCGATATAATAAAAAAACATTAGATTTAGCTTCATTTAACAATTTATTAAATATATTATCTATTTCACATATTCCATCTACCTCCAAAATCCATTCAACATGCTTATGATCTGGATAGTTCCACTCATCTTCACACGGATTAAAATTTTGAAAAAGCCTACATTCTGCCTTACCATCAATTTTTGCTAAAAAATAATCCCCCCAGAAAGAACTATCATGAGGTATAAATACAACTCCCAAAATTTCACTCAACTTTAAAATCATATTTTCTTCGTTATCATAACTCACGCCATAATAATCATATTTTTCCATAATGAAATCTTATCCCAAAATATAAATTTTCTGTACAACCATGAATATTAAATACCCTCTTATAAGAATTAATCATTTCAATTCAGTAATGCTATACATATGAGCTATTTCCCAAGCTATTTTTTTTGCTTTTAAGATGTCATCTTGATGAAATACATCAATCATTTCAATAGTTTTTCTTTCAATTTGTAATGCCTTTACAGTGTCTTTTTGAACTTCAAAAACTATTTCTTCCCACAATCTTTTTATTTCAACAAAAATACCTTCCCACTCATTCTTTTCACTTTCAGATAACTGATTATCTTGGGTATTGTTTGAGATTAAGGATAATTTATTTTCTATCCATTTTAATTTATCTTGTAATAACATTTACATATATCTCTCATTAAGTGAATTTACTTAGTAACTCTAAAACTTATTTCAATTTAGTAATATCATATAAATCGGCCAACTCTCTAGCAATTTTTTGCCCTTCGCTCTTATCGCCCTTATCAAAGGCATCCATCATTTCTTGAAGTTTAACTCCAACATAGTCAGCTTTCACTAGGTCTTTTTTAATTTTTAGTCTAATTTCAGACCATAGCTCTCTTACATCTTTAATTCGTTCTTCGTGAATAGCTTCTTGAGTAGGAAAGTATTTAAGAAGCCAATCATCATAATCATCTGGAGCACAATGTGCTACAGTAACAAGAGAATCTGTTAATTCACCTAATTTTTCTCTTAAAGACATTTTACTAACTATCTAGATTCATAAATATTGTACATATCATCTTTTTAGTGCTTTTAAAATATTATCTTCATTAAATACATCGAGCATCTTAAAATATTATTTCAATTTAGTAATATCGTATAAATCGGCAAGCTCTCCAGCAATTTTTTTTCCATCGTCCTTATCCCCCCTATTAAAAGCGTCCATCATTTCTTGAAGTTTAACTCCAACATAATCGGCTTTCACAAGATCTTTTTTTATTTTCGGTCTAATTTCAGACCATAACTGTCTTAAATCTTTCATCCGTTCTTCATGAATGGCTTCTTGAGTAGGAAAGTATTTAAGAAGCCATTCATCATAGTCATCTGGAGCACAGTACTCTACTGTGACTAATGAATCTTCTAATTCACCTAATTTTTCTTTTAAAGACATCTTATTAATTACCTTAATTCAGTAATACTATACATATGAGTTTTTTCTTTTTAAAATATCATCACGGTGGAATACATCAAATATCTAAAAAAATTATTTTAACTTGGTAATATCATATAAATCAGCAAGCTCTCCAGCAATTTTTTTTCCTTCAACCTTATCTCCCTTATCAAAAGCATCAAACATTTCTTGAAGTTTAACTCCAACATAATCGGCTTTCACTAGGTCTTTTTTAATTTTTGGTCTTATTTCAGTCCATAACGCTCTTAAATCTTTCATTTGTTCTTCATGAATGGCTTCTTGGGTTGGAAAGTACTCAAGAAGCCATTCATTATAGTTATCTGGAGCACAGTACTCTACTGTGACTAATGAGTCTTCTAATTCACCTAATTTTTCTTTTAAAGACATTTTACTAACTACCTAGATTCATAAATATTGTACATATCATCTTCTTTGTGCTTTTAAAATATTATCTTCATTAAATACATCGAGCATCTTAAAATATTATTTCAATTTAGTAATATCGTATAAATCGGCCAACTCTCTAGCAATTTTTTGCCCTTCGCTCTTATCGCCATTATCAAAAGCGTCCATCATTTCTTGAAGTTTGACTCCAACATAGTCAGCTTTCACTAGGTCTTTTTTAATTTTTGGTCTAATTTCCGACCATAGCTCTCTTAAATCTTTAATTCGTTCTTCATGAATGGCTTCTTGAGTAGGAAAGAATTCGAGATACCACTCATCATAATCATCTGGAGCACAATGTGCTACAGTAACAAGAGAATCTGTTAATTCACCTAATTTTTCTCTTAAAGACATCTTATTAATTACCTTAATTCAGTAATACTATACATATGAGCTATTTCCCAAGCTATTTTTGTGCTTTTAAAATGTTATCTTTATTAAATACATCGAGCATCTATAATATTATCTCAATTTATTAATATCATATAAATCTGCAAGCTCCCAAGCTATTTTTTTTCCTTCCACCTTATCTCCTTTATCATAAGCATCAAACATTTCTTGAAGTTTAACTCCAACATATTCGGCTTTAGCTAAATCTCTTTTAATTTGTGATCTAATCTCATTCCATAGCTCTTTTAAATCACTCATAGTATCTTCATGAATTGCAGCTTGAGTAGGAAAGTATTCAAGCTGCCACTCAGCATAGTCATCTGGAGCATGTAGTGCGACTGCTACTATCGCGTCATCAAATTCACTTAATTTTTCTTTTAAAGACATCTTATTAATTACCTTAATTAAATAATGGTATATATAATCTATTTCCCAAGCTACTTTCGATTGTAAAATATCATCTTAATAAAATGCATAGAGCATCTTAAAATATTATTTCAATTTAGTGAGATCGTACAAATCAGCCAGCTCTCTAGCAATTTTTCTCCCTTCAATCTTCTCACCCTTATCAAAAGCATCAATCATTTCTTGAAGTTTAATTTCAACATAATTGGCTTTCACTGGGTCTTTTTTAATTTTTGATCTAATTTCAGACCACAATTCTCTTAAGTCCTTTATTTCTTCTTCATGAATGGATTCTTGGGTAGGAAAGTACTCAAGTCGCCATTCGTTATAGTCATCTGGAGCACAATGCGCTAGTGTCATAAGGGAATCTTCTAATTCACCTAATTTTTCTTTTAACGTCATTTTTGTAATCCCCTAAGAATCTTTACTTAATTTATAAATTGAATTTACAATCATGAGATTAGTATAGTCTAAAATATTAGTAGGTATGCTAGAAGATTATTTAAATCCTACCGATGAAAATAATACACCTCTTTGTTAAAGAGGACGAGTTAGTATCATCAAGAATGAAGTGCGAATTACTATAATTCACTCCTAGTAATATTATCAATTTAAGTTATTATTATTCGATATGAGTAATAATCATATTATTTTATAAATGCGCGTTATAATTCAAAAAATTACCTACTACATGTTCTGGACCCATTGTACAAAAGCAATTACATCCATGAATAATTACATCAAAATTTCTATTTTTTCTAAATCAATAAGATCACCATTGATGATATTTAACTTAAATTCTGCCTTACTGCATGATTCCATATCTCATCAAACTCAGCTTTTGATATAGAAATTGCACTCTCATCAGCCTCTCCAAACTCTGGCTGATCTGTAAAATCATATTGTTCATGAAAATATTCTTTAGGAGTTGCCCAATAAAAAATTCCTTCAAAAACACTAACATGACGGATTATCAATCCTTTTTCCACTTCACAATAGAACGTTCCTTCTATTCCATCATGCGATTCTGTGTACGTCTTAAAATATTCATTCATGGTAATACTTTCCCACACCTAACAATACGTTAAAAAATAGCTAAAAAATCAAAAGAGCCCAGTACAAATGAAATATATTATAATTATCCCAAGCTTATAATATTTCGTTTGGTGGTAAAATTTTATATCCCGAATTAATTACTTCACTACCCCAGATCTCAAACATCAAACCATAAATACTCTTAAAAAAATCTCTAGGTTTTTCAATTTTCCAATTATAAGGAAAATAAAAGCATGTTTCATCATCAGAATCTAATAATTCAGCGAAGTTATAATTCTCAGTCAGTAAAGCTTTCTCTAATGAGAGCATAACTACTGCTTTATGATGAACATTATACTTTTTATTTTTTACTTTAAAAAAATACTCATTAAATAAGGGTTTCATTTGAGTAAAGTCATTTGGATCATATTCGGATAAGTAATTTTCCCATTCATCCCGATCATACACCTGAAAGGGAGTCAAAGCATGTGCTGGACTTGCTGAAAAATTAACAGTGCTATTCGGATACTTTAATGACATACTAAATATTTCTCTATTTTCTCGAAATTAAAGTTTTAATTACATCTACAACAATTTCAAATTTTATATTTATCTTAATATCAATCACAAAGGTAATTAAAACATTTATGAATATATCAATCACTCATGTAAAAGCTCCAAAAAATCTTTAAAATTATTTGAAATTGGATATATTTCCGACAAGAAGCTATCAAGTAAAATTATTTTAGGCGATGTTTTTGTTTCTCGATAATCAAAACAAATCAAGAAATCTCCAGCATCTCTTGCAAATGGTAAAATACCTTTAGGAATTATAGAATTATCAATTGCATACCATAAGAATGAACCATACTCATGTGATTGAGTTAGAGGAAAAAAATCACTTATACATGTTTCATCATCACCGTAATAAAAAGAACCAACCTCTATATATGCAGGGTTTGCATATTCAACTAAACTTTTATACAAGAAGGGAAATTCAATATTCAAAATAGATTCAATCTTTAAAATTTCATCTAAATTTAAATTTTTAGGTCCTCTTAAACCAAAATCAGACCAACTTTTAGATAAAGTCATAGTTTATTCTCCATCAATATATCGACTTATTATTTAGGTTAAATATCAACCAATCTACTTTTAAGATCATTAACCTCTTCAACATTATAATCAATCATTGCTAAAAAAAATTCATTAAAATTTTTAAAAATTTCAATTTCCTCTCCAGCATACCAAATTACTTCCCCAGCTATTGATGAATTAGGTTTACCTATTAAAAAAATATCTTTATCAATTAAAGTAGCTGCTATTGGCATCAAATCAGTTCTACGAATACCTTTTTTAGAAAGATATGTAATATCGATTATATTTAATAAATCCAATGCATATTGCTTTTTTTCTCCTTCCATTAAATCTGTCAGACCAAATAAATCCACATATTGATAAAAGCCTTTCCATCCATTTGCATATAAAAGAAAGCTCTTATAAAATTTATCAATTTCCTCACCCAATATAATTTCAGTTTTTATAATATCATCTATTGTTGCAGCTAATTCAGGTAAATAATAAGGCCAAATTTTACTAGTATCTGCCTCATACAAAGAATTTTTCACAAGAGCCAATCTTGCTATTTTCTGAGTCCAATCCATTACATTTCTCAACCAATTAAAATATAAAATTATTTCATTTAGAATATTAAAGTTAAGCTAGCAATAAAATATGAATAATAGAAAAAATCATAAAAATTATTTAGAGCTGATGTTTTTTTCAAATCAAAATAATAAAATTATTTTTTCTTATAAAAAACCTCATTGACCAACTTAAAATCACCATCTTTAAATTCATACTCTTTTATATAACTTAAAGCTTCTACCTCTGATCGATATAATAAAAAAATATTAGATTCAGCTTCATTTAACAATTTATTAAATATATTATCCATTTCAGGTATTCCATTTATTTCCATAATCCACTCAACATGCTTATGATCCGGGTAGTTCCAATCATCTTCACATGGATTAAAATTTTGAAAAAGCCTACACTTACCATTACCACCAATTTTTGCTAAAAAATAATCTCCCCAAAAGGAACTATCATGAGGTATAAATACAATTCCCAAAATTTTACTTAATTTTGAAACCATATCGTTTTCATTATCATAACTCACACCATAGTAATCAAATTTTTTCATAATAAAATTTTATCTAAAAATATAAAAACCATATATATTAAATATTATTATAAAGTAAGATACAATTAGATATTTTATTTTTATTCAAAACAAGTAAATTTAAAAAAATATAGAAAATTTACACTACATTATAATAGATGATCTTGTTTCTTCAAAGAGTGCAAATAGTTAGCTATTTCTCTTTCAGCTAGCTCTAAAGCAAATGCTTCAGCATCAAGGTTCTCTGCATAATCTCCAGTATATGCCACTCTATAATTTACACCATGCTTAATCAAAATTTTAACAATATCAAGATTTCCACGATAAATTGCAGTAAACAAAGGATTTTTTCTAGAATCTGATGTTATTATCTCCATATTTAAATTCAAAAAATATTGAATAATTTCAATATTTTCCTTATTAACTGCTTGACTTAGAGCATTACCACGGAGGGGTCCACCTTGTTCATTAATATCAACTCCTGCTGACACCAAGTATACAATAATATCTTTACGATTATGTAAAGCAGCGTCATGCAGCCAAGTACCGAAAGGAGTTTTAAAATTTAAAATTCCTAAATGCCTATGATCTTTTAATAACTTTATAGCTAACTCATTATTACCATCTCTAATTGCACTATGGATATTCTTAGCAATTATCTTTAATTCATCCATTTCTTAACTCTTTTATTAGCTGTCACATCTACTATTTTACATTTTAACTCTATTGCTTCCCAAATTATATTAAAGCACTATATCTTGCACTCCTACCTCAACAATTTTCTCATTTATAACTAAGACACCTATACCAAGCTCTGGATCAAATATAGAATCAAAAATAAATCCTAATTTTCTATCCTCCCCTATTTCAGTATGTATAATTTTCAAACCTTTTAAAATAACTATTTTTTTAATACTTTCCAATTCAGCAATCTGAAAGTTTTCATAACAATACTTTTTGATCTCTTTTTCAACATTATCCAAAATATTTTTTTTGTTTAACTCAAAATGAATAAAAGTATCTCTTTGATTTTGAGTGATATCACTACCATCATCTTCATATGTATAAACATTTAATTCAATTGGATATAATGTATGAAATATTTCTATTTCATATGGACGCAACCAAAGTAGCTCCTTATTATACAACTCTCCAAAAACTTTATCATTTAAAGTTCCCACTTTAAAACTCCATTTATATCCATTAACTAATATCTCAGCGCAAATACAAAAGTAACTTTTAATTACCACGCTATATCTATTTTTATTTTGAATTAATAAAACTTCAAAATATAGCATCTATATTAAATAAAAAATTACGGTTTTTTATAAGGCAATGTACCTAAAAATTGAACCTTCCCTACACTTTTTTGATTTAATTTATATGCAAAATTATAAATTAGAATTATACAATTAATGGGAAACAATAATTTTATATCTTTTAATTTTAGTTCTTCCAAAATTTGTTCATCGTAGGAAAACCCATTGAAAGCTAATTCTAAATTATTAGTAAAATCAAAGAAACTTTTCTCAACAAAATCCTCATCAATAAAATCAATCTGGAATTCATCTGTAAATAAAGATCCTACAAAATCACCATCTAATGAATATCGATTTAAGACATAGTTATCTAAGTCACAAGAAGAATCTAAATTCCCCACCCAAATAGATATATAATTATCTTGCTGCATTTAACAAATCCTGTCTAATTTAAATAGCATATAGAAAAAGTTAAAAATCATTTAAACAAGGCATATCAAAACCAGCTTCTTTAAGGTCATTTCCCCAATATTTATACGCCAACTGATAAACTTCTTCAAAATAGAATCTAGGTCGCTTGAATTCCCAAGTATATGGAAGAGAAAATGTATCATAAGGATCTTCATCATTTACTAATAATGCACCAAAGTTAAAGTTTTTATCATTTAAAGCATTAACAAGAACTTTTATCATTTCAATTTTATGATCAACTGTAAACCTCAAAACTCTACCGTCATTAAAAAAGTATTTCTCTAGCAAATCATCAAGTTCTTTTGGATTATTCGGATCAAATTGGTCTAAATAGGCCCCCCATGTTTCTTCACGATCATATATATCAAAGACACCTAAAAATGCTGCAGGTGTTACTACGAAATCTATATCAGTATCAAGATGCTTCAAATTCATATAAGTTATTTAACTCCCAAAGTTACACATAAGCTATCGAATACCATACTTATTAAAGTTATCAGACTTTCATTTCAAGGAATTTAAATAGTTTGCTATTTCTATTTCTCCACGCTCTAAAGAAAATGCTTCAGCATCCATATTATTCATATAATTGCCAGTATAAGACATTTTATAGTCAATACCGTGACAAATTAATTTTTCAGCGATCGGTAAACTTCCTTTCATTATGGCACCAAATAAAGGATTTTTTCTGGTTCTGTAGTATCCATTTCAACATTTAATGACAATAAGTATTCTACTATATCAATATGTCCACTTGATGCTGCTGTATTTAAACTATTTCCCCCAAAAGTTCCCCCTTTTTTATTAGGATCCAGCCCTTCAGAAATTAGATATTGAACTATTTCTAATGCTCCACTACTAACAGCTACATGAAGCCAGCTACCAAATGGTGTATCTATAAATATTAAACTAGGAAATTCGTTAAATATCTTTTTTAAATTAATTAAATTATGATTTTTAATAGCATTTCTAATTAAAATATTATTTTCTTGATTTTGTCGAATGATATTGGACTTATGCATATAACTTCACTTACGAATCATTGAAAAAGTGTTATGTAATTGAGAAAAACTGACTCATCTCAGCCGGTGCTTTTGCATTACAGATAAGACGCCAGAACCTCATCATTCAAATAAAATATTCTTGTACATTAATAGTTTTAACACATTTATCAACTATCAAGACGCCTATCCCCAGCTCTGGTTCGAAAGTTGCTTCAAACATAAAAACTATTTCACCATTAGGTAAAAAGTATAATTGATCCCAATCAAAGACTTTCCTCAAATCAGAAACCATTTGGATGTAAGGCACCATTCCATCATCAGGTAAATCTTGATATATTTTAGCTCTATTTAATTTATAATAATTAAATAGAGCTTCCTCTATTAACGTCATATAGACTAAAGAATTATCAATAAATTCATTGTAAGCTCGCTCTTGAGCATTTGTAATATCATTAGCTTCGTAACCAGCAAGAGTAAAAGTAATTTCTTTTGACTCTCTAAAAATTATATATTTTTTATGCTCGATTAAATTCAGATTAGAATCCATAAAACCAAATGGCTCTATACTTTGTAAACCCATTTTCTACACCCGCAATTATTTCAGTTTTTTAATCATACTTAAACCATAATATCGGCAAATAATTTTAGTAACTAGACCTGATTCAAAATTAAGGAAAATCAATCTCAATTTTAATACCAAGTAAATTTTCTTTTCCATGTTTAATTATTATATTTTCAAACTCTTCTACAACATTACATACTGTATTAAACTGCTCGAAATTAAAATATTGGGGTAATCCATCATCAATGGAATACTCTTGAATATTCTCATTTGATATACAAATCTCACTTTTATTTGCCAATGGTGGTCTCACCCAAATAAATTTATCATTAATTGACATATCCGGTAACTCTTGATCAACCGGCTGATATTTCCCCAAAATAAAACTACTTATTAGCTCTTTTAACTCCAAAAGAGGTCTACCACGCAATTCCCATATAGCATCACAAAGTGTCACGGTTATGGCCTCATTTTCACGTCCCGTTTCATCAATACAATAGACTCTTGGATATATAGATTTATTACTTAATAAAATTAATTCTGCTACTATTTTCTTCACTGTTATACTCTGAATAAACTTGATACAAAGTCATAGCTTCATGATTTAGTTTAAAAATTTGTCTGATAGTTTACTAGTCTCGCCTCCATAGATGTGATACCAGCTCTAAAACTTCCATTCACTTCTATCAGACTCATTGCACGTTAAGTATGAGCCTAGTGCCATGTAAAAGGGATTTTAAAAATATAAACAATTATTCACCTTTCGGAAAAATTAATATTAGCCAATGTGCTAAATCAATTTATTAAAGAGCTTGCTGATGAGTTTTTCTCAAACTTCACACAATAAAATGGAAACCAACATCGTCCGAAGCACCACCCTAACCAATTTCTTCTAGTTGATGCTAAAGGTAATATTTTTGCACAACTATATAATGCCTTCAGGTACTCCAGTCCCACCTGCTAATTTACTAATTTTCCAACGATTCATATCTTGGTATTCAAAATTAATTTCATAGTCAAATTTTGCATCTATCACCAGTAGAAATACTCCTTTAATTTTACCTAAGGCTGCTAGTAATTCTTGACCTTGCATATTCATAGGATGAAAGAAATCTTTATACTTCAAGACATCTATTATTTCTACGCCAGTTTCAGACACGAATGATGCTTTAAGTTCTGCGACTGAATTATTACAGGAAAATCTTAAGTATGCTTTTTCCCACTGTGGTTCAACACCCATCATGAGCGTTATAAATTTTTTTGCAATCTCAACAACTAGTGAACTTGCAACATTATTCATCATCATTTCATTCTTCTAATATAAATTTGCTGAGGAGCATTATTAAAGAGCCGGCTAAATGAATCACCACACCTTGTGTATATCTGATAGTAAAATTAACCAATCAACTCTCTACTGAATATTTAAAGCTACCTATAAAAATAGGATCTTTTGCAATACTTCTCCTAACTTTAGAAGGTTTATAAGAAAAATCATATTGTGCAATAACCCACCTACAATCTACTATCCCTTTTTCAAAAGCAGCACTGACTACCTCATTAATAAAAGATTTTGAATAAGATAAATCTTCAAGTAATTTATTTAAACTCACCATCTCAAAATTAAAATTATTAGTTTCCTGATCGTCAAGACGATAATACCCGACCCCGCATAAATCTTGCAAGATATCTAAATCTGTATCTACACCTTCACCAAATATTCCTGCCCAAATTGATACAGTTCCCTCTTTTTCAAATTCTTGACTGTAGTAATCATTTTCATCAGAATAATCATTTATACTCACTAAAATATCCCCTAAATAATAATGAAAGAAAGACTCAAAAAGCAGATGAATATCTATCATAATTGTATTTAATTATAATAAAATTTCCTACAATCAAATCTGTTATCATTTGAAACTTGACAATATAAAGTCTAAAAAATTCAGAGGTGCCTCATCAAAGTAACTCAGTTAATTCTAAAACAGGAATGATAGACCCTGCCGTTGAATTCCTAATTCGCTTTTCAATTTAGCATGTAATGGTTTTAGTGAATTGGGATACAGCCACTACACTAAGCTGTACAGAGTGTTCTTCTCAGCAATTGTAAAACTAACCTATTGTTCTGATAAAAAACACTATATTATTGGACAGTAGAATCGACGAAATAGATGTTGTTATTGTAACGTCTTTATCCACTCATTAAATTGCTGTGAAGCATCATTACTATTTAACAATTCTATCCATTCATGCTCGTTACTATTTATCGCATCAGAAATAGTAAAGACTATGACACCATTCCTATCCATATCACAAAAAAATCCCTCGTCTTTCAAACTCTTAAGTGCCAATATGCAGGATTGATATACATCGAACTTAAACTGATCATATTCATCTGAAGACTTAATTAATTTAGATTTAGCTCTTAAATATGTAGAAATCTCGTTAAAACTCTCACCCCCCTTAGATTCATGGCTCCACTCACTTGGACTCCATCTATAGTATTCTTTATCATCAGGATCATTTTCTATCATTTTATTTAAATGAATACAGCTATTTTGTGCTGGACAGATTGTGATTGCATCTGTATCAGAATATAAGCCATAAGCACAAAAATTTATATCAGGCTGCTCTTGTCTTACAGAGTTAAAAGCCTCTATTGCTGCTTCTTTAATTTTTTCTATAACAAATTTTTTATCCAATATATTCTCCAATATATAAAAGTTAGAATTCGATTGTTATAAAGAATATTAATAATACCACTTTTCAAGTATATTTTACTCTAGAAAAGAGCATCAATTAAATTCCAGCTAGAATCATGATTTATATCTGACTTAGCCAGTAAATAAATATTTAATATTTTAAAAATTCTAGCCTTGTGCTCCAATAAATGAGTTTAAACATCGTGATTTAAATCAGATTATAAAATTAAAGACCTTATCTTTAAAATAATTACTTTAACTCAGTAATACCTTTCAAATGAAATTTTACAGAAGAAAACTACATATTAAATTAGACAATAACTCAACCATAATTTAAAGGATTTAGGATAGCGATCACTGTTACAGGCTCCTCTTCGAAAATTCTACCAACAGACCAAGCACTCTCACGTATTTCCCAACGCAGCTGAGTCTTTTGTAAAGCTTCTAAGATTTCATTCTTTATATTAATCATGTGTAATGGTCGATTTGCCATCCCTCCCATAAGACAATAAATTGAAATCTCTACTGCCTCTATATCTTTAAAAGAAACAAAACCATCAGGCCCTTCTAAATAATTTTCGATAGAGATTGTTAACATTTGCCCCCATCTACCTTTCTCAACCGAAGAATCTTGCTTCCGAACTATATGGACCCAACAATCCAATTCTGCTCTTAGTCTGCATAGCGAAGACCAATATAATTCTGTTTTATCAATTGTCACTTCATTAACCTTTTTTCATTTAGATAAGTTAAGTATTCAACGTTTTGACCATAATTTACATTGGTCTTAACCAACAAACCCTACTTAATGTTTTAAAGAAAAGTCCATACTGGCGCCCTGTGACTAATTTTGAACGCCGCAGTCTGGATCAGATCATAAAATTAAAGATCTTATCTTCAAAAAATTAAGTAAAGAACGTATTTTTTGATTAAAGTTATAGCTTTAAATTTTAAAAATCAACAATATAACCTCATGATTATATTAAATTTTCTACAAAAAAATTTTTCTCTAAATCTTGTAAAAAAGATATTCCGTATTTATCTTCATTTAAATTATTATAAAGCTGAATAGGTAAATCTTTTCTGTATTCTGTAAAACATGTGGCTAAACCAACAGCTATCGCTGCAACGCTATCAGTGTCTCCACCAAGATTAATACATGACTTTAGAAGCCCACTTAAAGAACTATGATTTAATAAACACGTCATCGCTGCACTGACAGTGTCATATGCATTTAAAGATACTCTACCTTTCCAATTATAATCCCAATTTCCATATTGCTCTGACTCTAGAAAATTCCTTAACTCCCTAATAGAACCTTTTTGATGAACTCCAAAATGAGCAGCTAACGCGACAGCACAACTTGATTGAATTCCTATGGGTGAATCATGTGTAACTTGTGCTTGCAATTTTGCTAAGGTGATTACATCTTCTTTATTTTTTAGAAAGCCAATAGGAACTGAACGCATTGCAGCTCCATTTCTTTCACTTGTCGGAATTATTAATTCAAGTAATTCTTTGCTAGACTCCACTTTGCTTAATAAATTGAAGAAACCTTCTGAATACCCTAATCTCACATCTCTTTTAAAGCATTCTATAAATTTTGAAGCTATATTTTCTTTATTCCATTCTTGACCTGATAATATGAACTCTACTATCGCAATCGACATTTGAGTATCATCTGTATACTTGCCTAAAATATCGTATAGCTCATGCTTGCTATATAGTTCTAGATTATTCTGTGAAATAATTTTTTCTTCACTGCAAAACTCAAAGCCTGCACCGTAAGCATCCGCAATAGCAATTTCAGTCAACATAAGAATTAAGTCTCTTTAAATGAAAATAGTCTTTTATTAAATTATCGAAAACTACAGATTCTGGTTCATTTTTTGCACTTTCTTCAAGTATTAAAACTTCCAAGAGTGCTGCTTTGAACTCGTTGTCATGATAGAACGATTCAAATAATTTCTTAGATAGAAATACTTTCACTTATAATAACCTATCTTATGCATTAATCTGAAAATATTTTTAAGATATCGATCTTCATTTAATTCGTATTTATAAAAATTTGTATAAACAATTTCTTTAAGAGCTTAGTCAAAAATAATTAACAAAATAGGATTCCTAACTTAATCCTATTTTCTAAAGTATCAGAAAAATTCAACCAATTAATTTAATCAACCTTAAAAGATTATACGACCTTTACACCTATAATTAAAATCCATTATCATATTTAATTCAGCTCAGATAAAGCATCTAATTTTGCTCTATATTCATCCGTTTTATTATCTAGAAGTGGTGTATCTTTATAGTAGAATTGAGTTATATATTTACCATCCTTATTAACAACCACACTAAAACCAGTCCATATATCTTTATTTTTTTCAGAATCTATGAATAGTTCATCTACTGCATCATCTAACTCAACAGATATACTTAAAGCTGGACCATTAGAAGCATCATAAAGCTTTTCATCCTGTCCTACCCAACATCTACTAATCGAAGCATCACGCAAACCAATTTCCATATCAGGTAATCGTTCTGTATAATATACAATCTTTGACCAATTAGCTGGAGCTGAATAAATAATTTCATTCACAACAATATTGACCAATTCAGCTTTTTTTTAAAAATTCATATTTAGCCTATTATTGTCGAATATCACATCAATTCTACTTAATAAGAAGATATTTAAATTATCTCTTAATTCTAAGCTAACTACTCAATACTTTTTATAAATATGCATAGTAAGTACTGCACAGTTTCACACTGAGAGACTTTTCAATCCTACCATTTCCAATCATCAATCTTAATAAATCTCACCCCTGTACAACCTAAACTTTTTATTAAGTCACTTAATGAATCATGTACTAAGATTATGTTATTAAATGTTTTATCAACTCCAAATAAGACTTCATTTTTAGCCTTATCTACATCAACAACAAGTTTATAAATTTCATCAATATAGCCTTCTTCTTCTATATACTGTGAATGTTCTTTATTAATACAATCAATTTTTTTTAATAAGTTTACAAAAAAGTATTTAGTTTGTATAGGAATACCATTTGGTTTATATAGCTTTATTGGAAAGTATTCTGCACTTACCTGTTTTGTTTCTAAAATATCTTTTAGCTTACTAGAAACTATAAAAAGTGAACCTACATGAAAATAGTCTGCTGGTTCATATTCTTCGATTAAATCAATATTTATCTTGATATTTTTATCAGAGATTGGTTCACCCTTTGTAAGTTTAATTTCCTTTAATACACTAATATCTCTAATGGTTCCACGCGTATAATAAATTTCATTATCAAAATCTGCTTTCCAAACGCTATACATTTTTGACCTTAAGGTTATATTATATAACAATTTTTGTTTCTAAAAAGTCTAAATACTTAGGATCATCTTCCAAAAGTATACCTAACCCTCCTCCCATATAAGCTCGTGTTAATTCATCAGCTGATTCATCAAAGCTACCTTCTTCAAAATAAAGCTGTCCAAGACGAAGATGAATATAAGGATTTCCCAGCCCTTGTGGACACTGAACTGCATTGTAAAAGCACTTAAAGGCTTGTTCATAATTTTTAAGGTGAAAATACATATCTCCCATTGCAACATATATCCACGTTGCTGCTTCCCACTCTCTATGGTCGCTTGGAAGTAATTTTAAAGAATCAATATAATTTTTCTTTGCTTCCTCAACATTTCCGTGCTTAACAAGCTCATCGCCTCGTTTACATAAAAAGGTAATTTCTTCGTGAATTTCATTGGGTAACTGCTTCATAATTACTACTTGCTATCTTAACCACTAGGTTTATTTTAAAGAAAATTTCCTACTTAAGTTCTTCCACTTGCAAACACTGAATCTAAAATATTAACTGGGTTTTAATGAATTTTACTGATATCTATTTCAAAAAATAATAAACACATCTAATTTTATCACTTTAAGCTCAGTTGAAGATATATATACTTTAAATATATTACTATTGAATATGAGATACTTTTTAATTTATTGCATCTAATCTTACTGCTTCAAAAAATTCAAATAACTAGCTATTTCTTTTTCTCCACGTTCCAAGGCGAATGCTTCAGCATCCATATTATTCATATAATCACTCGTATAAGAAATTTTATAATCTATACCCCGAAATATTAAAATCTTAACTATAGTTAAATTTCCCACATAAATTGCCGTAAAGAGCGAATTATGTTCGGACTCATCGATTATCATTTCAACATTTAAGTCTAATAAATAATTAATAAGATCTATATGCTGACTTTTTACTGCTTCATTTAAAGCATTTCCTCCTAAAATCCCTCCTCTTTCATTTATATCAACTCCTTTATTAACCAAATACTCTACTAAAATTTGACGACCATGAGCAGAAGCATCATGCAACCATGTTCCAAAAGGGGTCTTGTAGCTAAGAATGCCTAGTTTTTCATTAACGTTTAATAGCTTTATAGCTAAATCAATATCATTACCTTTAATAGCATAATGTATTTCTCTAGCAATAGATTTCAAATCATTCACTTTTCGCTCTCTATGTTTCCTTTTCTACCCAACCGTCAGTTTACTTATATAAATTTTTTCACTGTAAATATTCGCTAATAATTCATAAAACAACTTCATTTTTTTCATTTATTACTTTTTCAATAGTATTCTTATCCACTAGAACTATAAATTCTGGTGGTAGTATCAGTACAGACATAATTTCAGGTCTTAAGTAAAGTAGTTGAAAAGCATATATTGCTTCATATTCAATGTTTTCGCTATCATCTTCAAGTGTATTAATGAACCATCCAGAATCACCTTTCTCTAAGTCTGGTTCTATACGCTCCATAAATAGTTTTTCTTTATCCAAACATCCTTTTACTAAAATAATTTTATCCTGAAATAACGTAGCTATAGGATCTACCCCGCAACGCTTTGCAAAACTATTTTGTAGTGCCTGAACTTCAAGTGTAAAATCAATACTATTTTTTTCTTCACTAAATGGATTACGTGAAAAATCTGGTTCACACAATATTAACTGATTATCATCAAAATTTCGAAATATCAAAAAAGACCAACCAAACTGTATTTTTACACCATCTTCAATAGATACACCCTTCCGACTCATATCTACAATCAGTTCTGCCAACCATTTTGCTTGCTCACTTAATCGAGAGGAATATCTCATTAGGATATTCCTCTCATTTAATTCAATAACTTTCTCTTCCATTAATAACCTTTTATTAATTAAATTATATAGACCAACTCATTTCCACACTTATTTTGAATAGTTTATCTCTTCAATTCTGGTTAAAAGTATTACTCCTATAATATCAAACAACACTCCTTAAAAATTCAAATATATTCTTATTAATCAAATTTTAGATTTTTATTTAGGATATATGTCCTAATAGATATATTTTTTTAACTATTGATTGCCAATCGAGCCAAATCTAGCTATTTATAGAAACTGGTACTTGCCATACTAAAAATTGCTAAGGACAACACATGTTAAAAATTTTAGGGCGCGATAACTCCATTAATGTTCGCAAAGTCTTATGGTTGTGTGAAGAACTAAATCTTGAATATGAAAGAGAAGACTGGGGACGAGGCTTTCGCTCTGCTCAATCACCTGAATATTTACAATTAAACCCCAATGGTCAAATTCCTGTTGTTTTAGATGGTGATTTAGTCCTTTGGCAGTCCAACAGTATTATCCGTTATTTAGCAAATGCTTACGATAAAGAGCATCAGCTTTATCCTAAGCAAGCGAAAGAAAGATTCTTTGTTGACCAGTGGATTGATTGGCAAGCAATCGAGCTGAATAACAGTTGGACTTATACGATTATGTCTCTCTTGAGAAACTCACCAGATCATCAAGATCCAAAGTTGTTAGAGCAAGGTATTGATGACTGGAATCATCATATGCAGATTCTTGATCAACAACTCGCAAAAACTCAGGCCTATGTTGCAGGCTCACAATTTAGCTTAGCCGATATTCCAATTGGTCTATCTGTACAGCGCTGGAAGGCCACTCCTTTTGACCATCCAACGCTTAAGCATGTCGACCAATATTTTGAACTGTTAAATCAACGTGCTGGCTTCTTAAAATGGGGAAATAACGGCGAACCTTAACTTTAAATCAGTTTTAGCCCGAGTGATGACGTTTCAAGATGCCATCACTTAAAAGTTGATAAACCTGTTTTAAATCATCTTGATTTGCTTGAGCCAATAAGTCTTGATGCATTGCCAAGATATTCTGATCTCCCCTTACCGCAGGCCCAGTTTGCATTTGTTTCGGATCATTTTCAGTCGCTTTTTTAGCTGTTTCCAAAATTAAAGGATAGAGCAAGCTAAAGTCCACTTGCTCTTTGTCTACAACCTGTTTTGCCATATCAAAACAGTAATTACTAAAATTACAAGCGAACACAGCCGCTAAGTGTAAAGTTAAACGTTGTTTGGAGGTGTATTGATATACTCGATTACTTAGGCTATTTGCTAAATTTGAAAGTAGTTCCTGATCGACATTTGTTACTGCTTCAACAAATAATGGCGTTGCAGACCAATCAACATCTCTTTCTAAGCTAAATGTTTGTAATGGATAAAACACCCCTGCTTTTTCATGTATATGACTGATGACTTCAATATCAGTACTACCCGAAGTATGGACAATGAGTGTGTCAGGAAAGAATTCATGAACTTGTTTTACAAGCTTTGCAATTGCACTATCTGAAACCGCTAGAATGATAAGATCAGTCGGTTGAAATTCGCGAAGTGTTTGGCATGCTTTTGCTTGAATTTTCTCTGCAAATTTTTGGGTTTTCTCAAAATCACGCGCGTAGACTTGAGTAATGTGATGCCCCTTAGCCAAAAGTGCCTTTGCCAAATGAAAAGAAACACGCCCACTTCCTAACAAACTGATTTTCATGTCAACTCAACAATATTGATCTCTATAAAAAAGCTTCTCAAAATGAGAAGCTTTTTTCAAATCAGAATTCAGTAAAATCAAGATTTCTTATGAATCTATTGATTATTGGGCTACTGAAAACTCAATACGACGGTTTTTAAAGCGACCTTCTTCAGTCTTGTTGTCAGCAACAGGGTTTTCTGAACCATGACCTTGGGCAACAAGTTTAGAAGCATCTACTCCTTTAGAAACTAAGTAATCTACTACAGCTTGAGCACGGCGTTGAGAAAGTGCTTTATTGGCAGCAGCATTACCTGTTGAGTCAGTATGACCACCTACGTTTAATTTCACGCTAGTCACTTTATTTAACAGTGTTGCAGCTTGATCAAGAATAGCTTTGTTATCTGCTGGAATTTCACTTGAACCACTCGCGAAGTTAATGATTTGCAAGTTAAGAGCTTTAACTAAAGCATTTACGTCTACATTGTTCGGATCAATTGAACCTAACGCTGTTTGCGAAGCCGTTAAACTATTACTCACAGATTGCTCAGCTGTTGTAGGTGCTGTACCAACAACCTCAGTATGTGGTACCAACGCTTTTACCTTGGTAGTTAAAGCTTCTAAAGCTGCGGCATCACCTGCTTTCAATGTAATTTTGTCACCTACCCATTCTAACGATGCATTTGGAACACCTTTCAATGCACCAAGTACACCTGCTAATGCATCCTTATCGGTAAATGCAGCGGCATGAGTTTGGCTAGTATCAACATCACAGTCTTTAGTCGCTGAAAGAACTTTCTTAACATGCATTTGCAAAGTTGCCAAGAAGCCCTGATCACCAATACCTGCCTGACATTGACTCACAGCACCTTTATCATCTGTACTTAAAGTTAAAGTAGCAGGTGCAGCTGCTGCGGTTGCCACACCACTTGCAGGTGAAGTCTCAGGTACAGGTGTAGCTTCTTTATGTTGGCAAGAGCGCCACAACCAAGCGATTAATAAACCAAGAATAATCAGTGCAATAATCGGTAAAATTCCGCGAGATTTCCCTGTTGTTTCGGTTGCCGCGGCAAGCGGTGGTGCAGTTGATGTCGTTACTGATGATAAACCTGCACCCAGACCTAATGGTGCCAATAGTCCAACTGCCCATCCTGGTAAATATGAACGAATCGTTTCTGCATGTTGACGTAAATAGTTCACAATACTTTGTTGATCACTTCCGGCAACTTCAGAAATTGTATTGAGACTAGGTTTGATCGCACTATTGAGTGTACTTTCAATTTCGGCAGATGGCGCAGTACCGCTTAAATGAGTCAGTACAGTATTTTTAATTTGATCATTATGAGAAAAAAGATCGGATAATGAGGGGGCTAAACTATTTTTTAATTGTCCAATAAGATCAGGTTTAGCAGCTAATAATGAAAGTAAAATTGGATAAAACTTAGAAAGCGCGTTAGTTTTTTCGCCTAGGAATCCATCCTGATTATCTAATATTGTTGAAGATACTTTTTCTTTAAGCAGTTCTATAGGGTTTATCGACATTGTTTATTCTCCCGAATCTTATACGTCGTAACCAGCAATTTTTTGGTTATTCAAATACTTCTGTTTGCTGATAGTTTTTTATTCTAATGCGCTCGAAATCTTTTGTTGTTTTTTAAATAATTTATATACAATTTTCCATCTAGTATTTACAAAACAGGCAGATCAAAAAGATCTGCCTGTTTATATTTTGAATAAGTTTTTAGCCGTCGGAAACTACACAGCAAAAGTTTGTAGCACTTTACCAGTAAGGTTTTGACCCAGTAGTGGCGTATTTTTCCCTTGCGATAAAATAGTGTCTTTGCTTAAGGTCCAGCTTAATTCAGGATCGACCAACACCCACCCTGCTTCGGCTTGCCAACGTGTAGTCATATTTGCTACCTGTGCAGGAGCACTTGTCACTTTGGTAACCCATTCAAGCGGCTCAAATAAGCCTTCATTAATGAGTTGGATACCTAAAGCTACATAAGTATCGAATGCTGTAATACCCGGTTGAGTTTCAGCAAATGGTGCCATTTTCGCTGAACTGCTTAATGGTTCGTGATGCGTACAAATTGCATCAATGACACCTTGTTTTAAACCTTGGCGTAAAAGTTCTTTATCTTGCTCAGAACGCAATGGTGGACGAACATGTGCAAGTGAGTTGAAGCCATCAGTTAATTGCTCAGTTAAATGTAACTGATGCATTGCTACATCGGCAGTCACAGGCAAGCCTTTTGCTTTTGCTGCACGAATTAATTCAACCGACGCACCGCAAGACAACAAACCAAAGTGAGCTTTAACACCTGTCGCTTCAATCATAAGCAAATATTTTGCAATCGCTACAGTTTCAGCAATTGCAGGAATCATCGGCAAACCTTGACGCGATGCGATAAAACCTTCATGAGCACATCCGTCTTTAGCAAGTTGCGGTTCTTCAGCATAGAACACGACTGTTAAACCAAGACCAGCCGCATACTCAAGCGTGCGAACAACAACATCATCATTTTCAAAAGCAGCATTCGCATTTGAAACAGCAGTACAACCACCCTTTTTAAGGCCAGCCATATTTGCTGGTTGTTTACCATTTAAGCCTTGAGTCTGCGCACCGATAATATGCATATGGATACCACCATCAAGCCAAGCTTTTTCAACTAAGCCATGAATGAGGGCGCCATTATCTTGAACAATTGGCTTTGAGTCTGGAGGGGTAATGACATGCAAAATACCATTAGCACGTGCAGCCTTCCCTTCAGACTTAAGTGTACCGTGTTGTTGTTGACCTGGTTCACGCAAACGTGCGCACAAATCAACCATAGTCGGCATTAACCATTTGCCTTGCCCATCAATGGTTTGTTCAACTTGGTCAACTGCTGCAACCAACTTACCATCTTGAATATATACAGTTTGTACGCCGTCTGTTTTTTGGATTGGGTCTAACACACGTACATTTTCAATTTTTACAATACTCATGTGATCCATTCCTTACAACGCAATCGCTTCAATTAAACCTTGTTCTTGCAGTTGCCCTTGCATAGACAACGCCAGTACAGCCATACGAACTGCAATACCGTTAGTAACCTGTTTTAAAATCACAGACTGGTCACCATCGGCAATACTCGAATCAATTTCTACACCGCGGTTCATTGGTCCCGGATGCATAACAATACAGTCTGGTTTAGCTAAACTTAAGCGTTCTTTGTTTAAGCCATACATTCTGTAAAATTCAGATTGCGAAGATAATGCTGGTGAATCAATACGTTCATTTTGAATACGTAGCGCAATAATCACATCACAACCAGTAACACCTTCATCCATGTTATTGAACAAACGAACATGGTCACCGTATTCTGAAAAACCAACTGGCAATAATGTATTCGGTGCAATCACACGAATGTCTTTACATCCAAGAGTTTGAAGTGCAGCCACATCTGAACGTGCTACGCGAGAGTGTTTAATGTCACCAATAATAGCAACACTCAACTCTTCAAATGGTTTTTTGGTTTCACGGCGAATGGTCAGCATATCAAGCATCGCTTGCGTTGGATGAGCATGACGTCCATCTCCAGCATTAATAATTGCGACTTTTGGACACACATCTTTAGCAATGAAATGTGCAGCACCCGAAGATGAATGGCGGACTACAAAAATATCGGCAGCCATTGCCTCAAGGTTCCAAAGCGTATCTCGTAAAGTTTCACCTTTAGATGTACTTGAACGAGCAATATCAATGTTCAGCACATTGGCAGACAACCGCTTTGCTGCTGCTTCAAAAGTAGTACGAGTACGGGTGGAGTTTTCAAAGAAAAGATTCATCACCGTCCGTCCTTCTAAAAGCGGGCGGTTGATTAAATTATTATTATCATCTAAAAAGCTTTGCGCGGTATCTAAAATCTTAGTGAGGTTTTCTTTTGAAAGGCCCTCAATCGTTAAAAAATGTTTTAAATTTCCGTCTTGATTGAGCTGAACCTGGCTCGGCTGATGCAACGCTGCAATATGCATAATGGATTCCTATGGGTCGAATCGCGAAAACGTGCATAGTGTAGCTGAATTCCAGCTTTTTCGCAGAAGAACTTTACAGAATAAGACCCTAAATTGACCAGAAAATTTAGGGTCGCGCAAAGATTACCTTAAAGCACCAATATAATGATGTGGAACTTGTGCCCGATAAATATCTTCAGCCGTGATTTCTGTTTCTTCGCTCAACTGAACATTGCTAGCGATTTGTTTTTGAGGAAGCTCGGGTATTGAGTCAGTCAATGAGTTTAATCGCTCAACAAAACGTTTTAATTCATCGTCATCTGTTTCCAAGGCAAGCGCTATTACATACTTTGCATAATCTTTATTTTGGACCACATACAATGCATCTATGACTCGTCCCGTGACTCTACGCATACGTACATATATTTGTGTAGAGATTGAAAAAGCTTCCGCATTGGTTACAAAACCATTCCCCATCATATCTTTCATTTATATTCCCCTATGCTTTCAAATCATAAAATTGGTTAAAAACCATTTAATAAATAAGCGTTACTCATAGAGGTTTAGCAAAATACATACCAGTTTATATATTTTAAGCTTTAAAAATCAGTTTATTGGTTGCCAAGTGATAGGTTGCAATAATTTAAAGACCTTTACACATCAAAATAAGTTAAACTTTGCATCGTTAATATTTATATGTTTTGGTCAATTGAGTTTATGAATACCTCTTTACGTTTAAACCACTATTGGATTACTTGTGCTGATGGTTTAGAAAGCCTCTTACAAGAAGAAATAGAACAGCTTGGCACCAAAGTGACAGAACGTAAAGCTGGACGTTTAATCATTGAAGGAACGCTTGAGCATGCTTATCGTATTTGCATGTGGTCACGTCTCGCTTCTCGTGTTTTACTTCCAATTCATACTTATGAACTTGAACACACACATGATGCACGTGACGTAGCAGAAGAGCTTTACGAAGGTGCAATGAGCTTTGACTGGTCACTTATTTTTGCACCACAAAGTACCTTTGCTATTCGCTTACATGCAGAGCGTGAAATTAAAGTTAATACCCAATTTGCAACGCTTAGAGCAAAAGATGGTGTCGTCGATTCCTTTATGGAAGCTGTAGGTCGTCGCCCAAGTATTGATACTAAACAACCAGAAATTACCTTATATGTGCTTGCTGGTAAGACCGAACATACTTACTGTCTAGATTTATCTGGTGACTCATTGCATAAACGCGGCTACCGTCGTTACATGACAGATGCACCGATTAAAGAGAACCTAGCTGCCGCAATTTTACAAAAAGCTAAGCTTAAAGAACGTAATCCAGAACTTGTACTCGACCCAATGTGTGGTTCAGGTACATTTATCATTGAAGCATTAATGATTTTAACTGACCGCGCACCTGGTCTTGTTCGTCGTTTTGGTTTTAATGGCTGGCATGGTCATGACCGTGAACTTTGGCTTTCGCTCAAAGCTGAAGCAGCAGAACGTCATGAGAAAGCGCTTGAATTACCTCTACCTAAATTTTATGCCTACGATGCTGACTGGGAAGCGGTAAAAGCAACACGTGAAAATATTATTGCAGCGGGCTTTGAAAAACTATTAAGCGAAATTCAAATTGAAGAACGTACTTTAGCTGACTGGCCAGATTTTGCCGCTGAAAAGAAAACAGCTTTTATTGTAACTAACCCGCCATATGGTGAACGTTTAGGTGATAAAGCATCAAACCGTTCTCTTTATTTAGGTCTATCTGCACTTTTACAAAAACATTTCCCAAATCAATATGCCGCTATTATTGCAGCTCAAATTGAACAAGCGGATGTATTAGCTTTTGAAGCGCCTGAAACTTTACGTTTAATGAATGGTAAGTTACCAATTTACATTCGCTTCGGTGCAATCAAACCAGAAAAAGTAACACAGCCATTTTTAGCAACTTGGCAAGCTCAACCCGTGGAAATAGAAGAAGCTCAAGACTTTGCTAACCGTTTGCAAAAAAATATGACTGCCTTGAAAAAATGGGCTACTAAAGAAAATATTTATTGCTTACGCTTATACGATGCCGACTTACCTGACTTTAACGTCGCTGTAGATTTATATGGTGATCGCTTACATGTTCAGGAATATGCTCCACCAAAAACGATCGATCCTGAAAAAGCAAAAAAACGTTTTAACTTAGCGCTTGCTGTAATTCGTGCTGTGACTGGTTTGAACCGCGATGCGATCTTTATTAAGACACGTGCTCGTCAAACAGGAACTAATCAATATACGAAACAAAGTACAGCTTCAAAACGTTTTATCGTTCAAGAAGGTAAAGCTAAAATTTTAGTGAACCTAACCGACTACCTCGATACAGGTTTATTCCTTGACCACCGTCAAATGCGTTTACGTATTGCTCAAGAAGCTCGTGGTAAACATTTCTTGAACTTATATAGTTATACCTCTACAGCAAGCTTACATGCTGCTTTGGGCGGTGCTGCTAGTACCACAAGTGTTGACTTATCGAATACTTACTTAGGCTGGTCAAAAGAAAACTTCGTTTTAAATGGTTTAACTGTAGATCATGCAGACGAACAACACATGTTCTTTGCAAGCGACTGTTTTGAATGGTTAAAAGAAGGTCACGAACAATATGATCTTATCTTTATTGACCCACCTACCTTCTCTAACTCTAAAAAGTTCTACGGTACTTTCGACGTACAACGCGACCACGTTTCTCTTATTAAACGTGCAATGAACCGTTTAACAAGTGAAGGTACACTTTACTTCTCGAATAACTATCGTGGCTTCGAGATGGATGAAGAGATTGAAGCACTATACGACGTTGAAGAAATTACGTCTGAAACGATCGGACTTGATTTTAAACGAAATCAAAAAATCCACCGTGCTTGGAAAATTCAGCATCTAGGTCTGAACTAATATAAATTTGGCGAGAAGTTATTATTACTTTACGGTAATGATAACTTCGCCACGTACATTTTTTGGCTCAAATTCATAACGTGTAAAACGATCTGCCCGATCTGGTAATGCAACCATTTCTAGTTCTTTCTTTTCTTTAATATCTATTACCTGATTTTGTTTTTGTTCCTGATAAGGTGATAAAACACTCGACCTTAATGAATTCCAGCGAACTTCTTGTAAATAGTTATCTCCTAATTCTTTTCGAGCTCGATGCTGTTCTTTTTCAGGCTTCTTGGCATCATCTTGGGCTTTAGCAATAATAACGGGCAAAGATGCGGTTATCGCTCCTGTCTGAGTCGAAAGCGCACTTTCACTCATGGGTTGAGCAGCCCAAGTATTTGATAATAATACAGACATACCGCTTAAAATTATTAGCGCACACCCTTGCTTATTATTCATTACCTACTTCCTAAAATTGTTATTGTTTGTTATATCGAATAAAACTAGCAACTTTTTAACCTTGTCGCAATGTTATAAAGAAACTTCCCGATAATTAGCATTGATCATTTTAAAATCAAAATATATCACAAGTATTTCATCACTATTCAATAGTTTTATAGATTGTTATCTCAGACTTGAAGGGTACCTTTAAATCACTTACTGTAATTTTATAATTCATTTGTATTTGATTTTATTTATAAATACACACCATACGAGGTGAAATAATGCTCCAGCAATGCTGCCAATTATTAGAAGATCTTCAACTTAAAGTTGCATTTATTGAAAGTGCCAGTTCAGGCTACTTAACCAGTCAGTTTTCGATTCATAAAAATAGTGGCGCTGATATTTTACTAGGCGGATTGGTGAGTTATGACCCTAGTATTAAAATTAGTATTTTAAAAGTTGATCCAAATTTAATTAATATGTACACAGCTGAATCGCCACAAGTGACAGAAGAAATGTGTAAGCAGGGTCAAATCTTATTTCAGCAAGCGGATATTATTGTAAGTTGTACGGGTTTACTCAAACATGGTGGAAGTGAAACCGCAGAAAAGCCTGTAGGTACTTTTTTTATCTGTATTTCTTACAAAAAGCGTATTTATCATTATCATTATTTTTTATCTGGCCATGCCGAACAAAAACTAAAAACTCTCACACAAAAAGTAGCAGACTCAATTATTACGCTTATATCATCTAATCAAAATAAAATTTAAATATAAAAAAAGAGAATATGTTTCCATATTCTCTTTTCGGTTTTAGCAGAAAGAGCTTAGCTCAGTTTCATCTTATCAAAAACTAAGTGGCCATGCTCGCCTTTAACTAAAATAGTGTCACCTGCGACAAAATCACCCGATAAGATTTTTTGAGCTAATGTGTTTTCAACCTGTTGTTGAATTGCACGTTTTAATGGACGCGCTCCGTACACAGGATCAAAACCAGCATCAATCAATAAATCAAATGCACTGTCATCAACATTCAAGCTCATATCACGATCAACCAGGCGTGAACGTAAGCGATCTAACTGAATATCCGCAATACCACGAATCTGCGCTTTCTTGAGTGAGTGGAAAACTACAAGCTCATCAATCCGGTTAATAAATTCCGGACGGAAATGCTGACTCACTGCATTCATCACGACTGTACGTACTTCGTCATCAGTTGCACCATCACCTAGCTCACGTACATCTTGTGAACCTAAGTTTGATGTCATCACAATAACCGTGTTTTTAAAGTCCACTACTCGACCTTGTGAGTCGGTTAAGCGACCGTCATCCAATACTTGTAGCAAGATATTGAAAACATCTGGATGCGCTTTTTCAACCTCATCAAACAACACCACACTATATGGTTTACGACGAACAGCTTCAGTTAAAACACCGCCTTCTTCGTAGCCAACATACCCTGGAGGCGCACCAACTAAACGGCTGACAGAATGTTTTTCCATGAATTCACTCATGTCGATACGAATCATGGCATCATCACTATCAAACAAGAAGTTAGCTAAAGCTTTAGTCAACTCAGTTTTACCTACACCCGTTGGCCCCAAGAACAAGAATGATCCGCTAGGACGATTCGGGTCAGATAAACCTGCACGTGAACGACGAACTGCATTCGATACAGCAACGACTGCTTCATCTTGTCCAACAACACGGTCATGTAAAAACTCTTCCATATGAAGAAGTTTTTCACGCTCGCCTTGCATCATTTTAGCAACCGGAATACCCGTTGCAGCACTAACCACTTCAGCAATTTCGTTTTCAGTCACTTTAGTACGAATGAGTTTTGGTTCTTCGTTTTCTTCAGCAACTTCGTCTTGCTCAAGTTGTTTTTGAAGCTCTGGAATTACACCATATTGCAAACGTGCCGCTTCAGCCAAATCACCTTCACGCTGAGCTTTTTCAAAAGCAATACGCGCTTTATCAAGTTCAACTTGAGCCTGTTTGGTACCTTCTACCAAAGTTTTTTCAGATTTCCATACTTCTTCCAGATCGTTGTATTCTTTCTGAACTTCAGCGATCTGTTTTTCAAGATGAGTAACTTCGGCTTTACTGCCTGCATCTTCATCTTTTTTCACCGCTTCCAATTGCATTTTTAACTGGATTAAACGGCGGTCAAGCTTATCAAGTGCTTCAGGTTTAGAGTCAATCTCCATTTTGATACGAGAAGCTGCTTCATCAATCAAATCAATTGCCTTGTCTGGTAATTGACGGTCTGTAATATAACGATGAGACATTTTCGCCGCAGCAATAATCGCTGAGTCTAAAATTTGCACACCATGGTGAGTAGCATATTTCTCTTTTAGACCACGTAAAATCGCAATGGTATCTTCTACACTTGGCTCATCAACCAATACTTTTTGGAAACGGCGCTCTAAAGCTGCATCTTTTTCAATGTATTGGCGGTATTCATCTAAGGTTGTTGCACCTACACAGCGCAATTCACCACGAGCCAACGCAGGTTTTAACATATTCCCTGCATCCATCGCACCATCGCCTTTACCTGCGCCTACAAGCGTATGTAGCTCATCAATAAACAGGATGATTTCGCCTTCGTGTTTTGCCAAATCTTTTAAAACTGCTTTTAAGCGTTCTTCAAACTCACCACGATACTTCGCACCAGCAAGTAATGAACCTAAGTCGAGGGATAAAACACGTTTATTCTTTAAACCCTCTGGCACTTCGCCATTCACAATACGCTGTGCTAAACCTTCAACAATAGCGGTTTTACCAACACCCGGCTCACCAATGAGTACAGGGTTATTTTTTGTACGACGTGACAAGACTTGAATGGTACGGCGAATCTCATCATCACGCCCAATAACCGGATCAAGTTTTCCAGATAAAGCCCGCTCAGTTAAATCAATCGTATATTTATTAAGTGAGTCACGTTGGTCTTCGTGATTATTACTCATGACTTTGTCACTACCTCGAATATGTTCAATTACTTTGCGTAAGCTGTCGGGAGTGACACCTACGGCACTTAAAATATTTTTTGTTTCGCCAGTTTCTGCCAAGCCCAATAAAACCCAGTCAGTTGACAAAAATTCATCACCTGCTTTCTGCGCATATCGATCTGCCAAGTTAAGCGCTTTAACTGCTTCTGGGTTTAAATTGACATCGCCTGTCGGGTTAGCAATAGTCGGAGCATCTTTTATAGCTTGCTCAAGCTTTTGTTTAAGTTCAGGTAATCGCGCACCTGCTTGTTGCAACAAGCTAATATTTGAAGGCTCTTCTAATAAGGTACTCAAAATATGAATACCTGCTATAGCGGTATGGTCTTTACCCATCGCTAAAGATTGAGCATCTGAAAGGGCTTGCTGCAAGCGGTTTGTAAATTTTTCAAAACGCATTCTTGTTATTCCTCACAACAAATTTGTACTTGTCTAATAGATGGGAACACTTTTTCGGATTTCAAATAAATTTTTATATATTTTTCATAATGTTATAAAAATAACAATAAGTAAAACTCCATTATAATATGGGTTTATGAGTGATCTATTTCAAGTATATTTTGTATAATTTTTAAGAGAAAACAAAAACCTGATATTTCATCTGAATTTTTATCATAAATGGTAATTTTAAAGCCGTAATATATTTAATAGTTAGCATAGTTAAATTTAAAAATATGGAAGGCAGTCCCTCACTTGAGAGACTGCCTTATAAAATGGCTAATCAATTATGCCATTGATGGAACGGACACTTAGCTTGCTCTGTTTTTTCTTTTGGAATATCTGGCGTCGAGATTGGACGACGCTGATGCTGTTCCTGAATGATAGGGAATACCGACGTAAAGAAGTTTGACCAACCACCGGTACGTACTCTTAATAAATTATATTGCTCAGGTGATGTTACCGCTTGAGTAAATGTTTCTGGGTTAGCGACCGTGATCGTTAAAATATTAGATGAACCACCTTGGCTGAATTGTCTCAATATCTTGATCAAATCTTTAACGCCAAAGTCTTCACGAATATTAAAGTCTGTAGGTGCACCATCGGCCATTAAATTTGTACCCGTACCGTCAAAACCTTTTAAAGCACGGCTAAATTCAGCCACTTGATGATCAACAACTAAATCTGCTGGACTTGGTGATGGACTTAAATCTGATGCTACTGTTGTACCTAAACGACGACCATCAGCGCTCGCTCCATTCCATGCCCCCATCTCTACATGATTTTCAAAAGTTCCCACACCAGGTTGAATCTGAATACCAAATGGATGCTCTTCTGAACCATAACGTTCAGCTAAACCTTTAAGACTTTGCGCAAATTGTGGCCATGGTTTTCTAAATGTTTCGACTGAAATTTCAGCAATCATTTGAACTATCTGATCGCCTAATTTATCGACTTCAGAGTTTCCTCGTCCATAACGTGGTTGTGCCAAAGCAATCTCTCGTAAACGCTTATAGCGATCAGCTTGTGCAGCAATACGAGCATGCCCAGCTAAATTACTAATAAAAGGCTCAGTCATTTTATAACCCCAGTCACAACACAAGCACTCTAAGAGTTCAGGTAATGTAGTTACCGCAGTTAATGGATCAAAAACCATTGCCTTAATGGCATATAGTGAATTAATGGTATTACTGAGCGAGATATAACACGGTCCATAAATATTATATTTAGCACCACCACTATAAAAATCCTGACCTTTAGCCAAACAGTCATCCATCAAAACATTTAGAATTGGAGATGGACAAATATCTGTATTGGCACCATAACCCAGAATTTGCCCATTAAATGCCTTGCGATTGAGCAATTCAAAATGCTGTTTGTATAGATCTAATAGTTCTTCAAAACTATCAATCTGATCGGCAGGTTTCGTATTTAGTGAAACAGTTTGCCCAAACAGATAGCTTTGCCCAGCACTTGAAATTGTTCTCCCCTGATTTAATGCACATTCCAAAGGCTGTAATGTCGAGAAACCACCTAATGAAAACCAGTTTTCGCCAGGGAACTGAGGTTCATAACAACCATCACAGGCATAATTTTGGGCTGAACGGATATCGACTTTAGAATTCCAATTTGGCAAATTAGAGAGCGCATCTCCCCCTACACCATTACCACTCTGATGAAGACTAGGAATGAGTTTTTCATCATTTAATAAAATTGGATGGGCACCGCCAGATAAAATTGCATGCGCAGCCACTTCTAAAATTTCTTCTGGAATATCTTTGCGAGTTCTTAAAGACAAACACGGTGCATTTAACGGTAAACGGCCTGACGCACAAATGAATAATTTTGTGACCTCATTATAAGCTGGTTTGGTTTTAGAAAAGTCTTCTTCACCATCAGCGACTGTACCACCAACTGTAATCTGTTGAATCCATTGGCCCAAAGATGCACCTTGAGGATAAGGTCCCGAACTACCACCCATTGCAAGATTACCAAAAGGTTGATGGTCTTCCATAAACATACGGTTCTGTTGTACTTTTTCGTCTAGCTTGATATAGAAGGCATCGATAATTTCCTGTGCTTCTTCAGGCGGAATCGCATCTTTGTCAAGGAAAGGTTGCAACAGCTGATCCATACGTCCAAATGCTGTTGGCTCACCATTTAAATGCAAACAACTATGCAATGTGAAAATAAATTGAACTGCTTCAATAAATGTGTCCGGTTTATCTTTCGATAACTTTTCCATTCGATGACCAATCGCAATTAAATTATCTCTTTCGAACTCTTGTCCTTTTTGCATCTGGTCTGCGACTTTAAATGCGAGCTTTGAGTAATTTAAGAAATATTCAGAAATACCAGTTAGTGCTAATCTCGAAGCTTCATAGAAGTCTTTTTTCTCTGGAGTCTGTGCAGTGCTTGCATGTCTAGCAATTTCTTGTTGTAGACCCGCTAAACCTAAATCTAGTGCTTTTTTATAATTTGGAATAACATGCCCAACACCCGATGCTTCACTTAAGTTTCGCAAAAAGCCCTGAAGACGTTCTTCTTCAGACAAATACTTCATGACATAACGACCTTCACCCAAGGTCAGATTCGGCATAGCTCCCACAATAATTTCATCTGGCATAATGCGATAAGTGTCCGATCCATAAATAACTTTACCTTCACATTCACGCCCAGTTGAATATGGAATGACTTCACCATTTTTTAATAAAATTTTCCGTCCGCGGAAACCATAGTTTTCTGATGAGAATAACTGCAAACTTAATCGGATAGCCCAACCTTTGCGCAGCATAATAGATAAACCCATAATATTTTCAGGCTTATCACTGATATCGAACTCATCAATATAATAATCTACCCCTTGTTCAATTTCTTCTTGTTTACGGTTGAAGTACCAGTTGTCTTGCCATAAAGAAAATGTATTTTCAAGTAAACTTAAAATACGATTAGAAGGTGGTTTAAAAAATTCACTATGGGGATTTAGCCCAGTTGCCATATTAAAAAGATAATTACTATGATTATAGTACATCAAACCATTATCTGAACTGTTCGTATAATGGCGATCAAATCGATTCCAATCCATACCTGGGAAAAAATTCCAGTTATCTTTATCTAATCGACTAAAATCATTTAAATATTCTGGTGCATCATCTAATGCTAAATCTTTTAAACTTGGAATATAAAATATTCCTCCCAAGTCTGAATGAAGGCTATTGAATAGACGGTCATTCATAAAGCCTTCTATTGCACCAATCTGACTTGCCATAACTTCTTCTAAAATGGCAGCAGTTTTTGCAAAACCAGCAAAATAAATTCCTGCTTCATCGGCTTTAGTTACCGATTTTGGCACTCTAAAACTTGAATTTGATTCAGCACGGCCAAACGGTAAACCTAGACGCAGAATAGGCGTGGTATTTCCATTTTCATCTTGTACACGAGAAGCTTTAATGTGCGAACGGCTATCACGGTCTGGAATAATTGTGTCGTCAGTTTTACGCCCAATCAAATCTTCAATTTGATCTTCTGACATCATGTTGATTTGATCCCAATTAATTAAAAACCTTTGAGATAAAACGTATGAGCCACCAAAATGATCAATATCTTCTGCACCAATTAAAGTATGTTTTGCCAGTGAAATTGGATCAGATGGATTA
This sequence comes from Acinetobacter sp. WA-87, assembly GCF_039938935.1. Lineage (NCBI taxonomy): Bacteria > Pseudomonadati > Pseudomonadota > Gammaproteobacteria > Moraxellales > Moraxellaceae > Acinetobacter > Acinetobacter sp. WA-87. The sequence continues at coordinate 1,018,630 of NZ_JBDUVF010000001.1, forward strand.
TTTAAATTTTCAGAAAAACGACACCCTAAAACCTTACCATTGCGACCTGTTTTAGATTGTGAAGCAGTAACTTGACTAAATATTTCTTTAATATCTGAAGCTAAAAGATGCTCAATATATGTCTGTAATACTGTACACGCATCGGCATCATCGCTTTTTACATGCAACCAAATGTCACCATCCGAATTTTTAAAACTCCCATTCGAATCAGAGAAAACTTCTGAGACATTTGGGTTCTTTTCTTCTGGATAATGTAATTGCATTCCCTTTGGTCGTGACAACTTATCTTTTTCACAAATCAGATCCCAATTGTCAAAAGATACACCAATTGCCAAAGTTGTATTTTTACTAGAAAGTGCTGGATTCTTATTAACCTCTTGACGCACAGCTATCATTAATTGTCGTATTTTTTCCCGCGTAATTTCTTTATTTAGCCAAACTGTACTAAAAATGGCATGGGGTGAAGGATAAACCAACCCACGTTGCATATATTTCCATATTTCAGTAAAACGATCTTCATAAGATATATTTAACATTATATTAGTTCCTTTAAAATTTTTATATAATAATTAAAAGTATGATTATAAATTTAATTATAAAAGCATTATTCATAATAAAATTTCAAATAACAAGATATTTAAAATCAAACAAAAATAGTAAGAATTAATAAACACTCCCAATAAAAATTTAAGTTTAGAGAATTTAAAATATAAAACAGAAAAAAGTCACAAAAATAAAGCCAATCATACAAAACAAGTCATCAATTATTAATATAAAATAATAAATAAAATTAAAATAAAATCATTAAAAAAATTAAAACAACTTTTAAGTAAAGCTTACTGATATAATTTCTAGCATTCTTTTAGAAAATTATTGTCGCTATGTTGATAAAAAAACTTATTTCTACTTTGCTTTTTACATCAATACCTTTTTACTGCTTTGCCGAGCTTCCTCAAGACTCAAGAAGACCCGGTGGAATTGCAGTCGTTCCATTAACTGCCGATATTACTCAGGTCACTTTTCAACAGAAACCAGTTTTAATTAGTCAAGAAGGTCATCAACGTTATGCTGTCGTTGGTATTCCGTTGTCCACACCACTTGGCAGTGTTCAACTCAATACCAATAAAGCGCCTATTCCAATAGAAGTTAAGTCTTATCCTTATGCTGAGCAACGGATTAAAGTCAATAACCAAGACTATGTGAACCCTAATCAAAGTCAGTTAGATCGTTATGCTCAAGAAGCGAAAGAACAAAATGAAGTTTATAACTCTTTCACATCAAGTTCATGGCAAAGCTTACCCAAATTTATACGTCCCACTTCAGGGAAATTTACCAATTCTTTTGGAAGAAAACGCTTTTTTAATGGTGAAGAACGTGCACCTCACTCAGGTCTTGATATTCCAGCCCCTGTAGGTCAAAAAGTAATTGCACCAGCAGATGGCGTGGTCGTTCAGACAGGAAACTATTTCTTTAATGGACAAACTGTATTAATTGATCACGGCCAAGGCCTAGTCAGCATGTTTTGCCATTTAAGCTCAATCAAAGTAGAGAAAGGCCAACATATCCGCCAAGGAGAAACATTAGGTTTAGTGGGCAAAACAGGACGCGTGACAGGCCCTCATTTACATTGGGGCATGAGTCTTAATAATGCTCGAGTAGATCCGCAGCTTTTTCTAAATACACCTCGTTAATTTAAAGCCTTACGAAAATACTTTGGTGCTTCAACATAACCTTCTTTTAGATAAAATTGATGTGCCAAAGGTCTTTGTATTCCTGAATGCAATTCCATTCGATCACAACCACGCTGCTTAGCTAGACGCTCTGCTTGTTGCACAAGTAAATGCCCCACTCCTTTACGACGTATATTCTGATCAACACACAAATAGCAGATTTTGGCAAAATCTCCTTTTAAGGCAATTTGCGGAATAAAATAGAGGGACAAAACTCCATACACATGCGAATCATCGGCTGCGACCAATGTAATTGCATTGGGATCTTCACTTAACTTTTGAAATTGTTCCTGAACCAATCCTAAAGGCTGCGAATATCCCATTTGCTCCAGCAAGTGGCATATGGCCTCGGTATCTTGCGACTGTGCTAAACGAATATTCACCCAACATTCTCCTTAATATTTTTTGAATTATTCTTATCACAAAAAAAGCCAACATCACTGTTAGCTTTTCTTTTTCAGGCATTCATATGAAATTATGCAACTTCAATAATCTCAAAATCGTGAGTAATTTCTACACCACCATCAGAAAGCATTTTACTCGCTGAACAATATTTTTCAGCTGATAGCTCTACTGCTTTTGCAACCTGTTTTTCTTTGACAGCTTTACCTGTTACCACAAAGTGCAAATGAATTTTTGTGAAAACCGCTGGAATCGCATCGGCACGCTCAGCTTTAAGCTGACATACGACATTCGTCACATCTTGACGAGATTTCTTTAAAATCGTCACAATATCAAACGAAGCACACCCACCAAGTCCCATTAATAGCAATTCCATAGGACGTGGTCCACGGTTTTCACCACCATACTCAGGTGAGCCATCCATGATGACACTATGTCCACTATCCGATTTCGCTTCAAAAGCAACATTCTCTAGCCAATGTACACTTGTTTGCATTGCAACTACCCAAAAAAAATTATAAATTTAAGCAGGGTCTGTTGACATTTCATCTATGGATTGCGTAATAGCTAAAAATTAATTCAAATAAAAACGCAAAACACAGACAAGGGCAATCCTTTGTCCAGTTTTGTAATAAAATTTGTTAAATTTCAGCCAAAATCTGAGGTGTGATTTAAGCATCTGAGATGCAGCGCAAGACCAGATTTTTTGTGCGTTTCGTTGTTAAGCTCTATTTATTTAGAATGACTAAATTCCATAGTTCTTGCTTCGTAACGTCTAGAAAAATCGTCTTATGTCGCAACCATCTGTGAAATGTCAACAGGCCCTTGTTTTGTACACTAACATAAAATGAGTTGATAAGGAATTTCATCTCTTCTGTGTAATAGCTCATCTCGAGCCTGTGTGAATTGTTTACCCTATTCGGAACATATCAAGCATGACTTCAAATTTTTCACAACTCAGCACAGATGCTTTATCTCCGGGGCAACTACCTGAATCCGTTAAAGCATTGTTAAAGCGTGCTCACATCAACAGATATCCAAAACGAACCACAATTGTTGATGCCGGAACAGAGTCAAAATCTTTATATTTAATTTTAAAAGGCTCAGTTTCAATTATTTTGCGTGAAGACGACGAACGTGAAATTGTTGTGGCATATTTGAATCCTGGTGACTTCTTTGGGGAAATGGGGCTTTTCGAACCGAACCCTCAACGTACAGCTGAAGTCCGTACTCGTGATGTTTGTGAAATTGCAGAAATTTCATATGACAACTTCCACGAACTGAGCAAGCAGTATCCAGATCTTAGCTATGCTGTTTTTGCGCAACTTGTTCGTCGCTTAAAAAATACAACTCGCAAAATGACTGACCTTGCGTTCATTGACGTATCTGGTCGTATTGCTCGTTGCTTAATCGACTTATCTTCACAGCCAGAAGCAATGATCTTGCCGAATGGTCGTCAGATTCGTATCACTCGCCAAGAAATTGGACGTATTGTTGGATGTTCCCGCGAGATGGTTGGTCGTGTATTGAAGACTTTAGAAGATCAAGGCATGATCCAAACTGATGGTAAAGCCATTCTCATTTTTGATGCTTCATTAGAAGAGAATTCAGTCACTGATGAAGACTATGATGATGAAGAATAAGTAATTACAATGATTTAATAAAAAGCAAACTTCGGTTTGCTTTTTTTATATGCAACAATGAGTTAATACACAAAACTTACAAACTATTCTAATTTTATGATTTAAGTTGAATACATATTTGCGATTAGGCTAACTCAAATTTCTCAAGGATTTCGATATATGCAATTTAACTCGCTTGGACACACTGGCATTAACCTTCCAGAAATTTGCTTAGGTACCATGACATTTGGTGAGCAAAACACTCAGCAAGAGGCTTTCGAACAACTCAATTATGCTTTAGAACACGGTCTTTATTTTTGGGATACAGCAGAGATGTATTCTGTACCACCCAAACCAGAAACATATGGCGCTACTGAAACTATATTAGGTCATTGGTTTGCACAGCATGGTCAACGCGATAAAGTATTCCTTGCTTCAAAAATTGCAGGTCCCGGCTTTGGTGGAACTCATATTCGAGAAGGCCATACCAAGTTCAATAGTGACCATATCTCACAAGCTCTTGATGACTCACTCAAACGACTACAAACTGATTATATTGATCTTTATCAACTGCACTGGCCAGAACGTCATACCAACTTCTTTGGAACGCTCGCTTATGGCAATCAACAAGCACAAAATGATTATGACACGACACCCTTAGAAGAAACTTTACTTGCCCTTCAAAAAGAAATTAATCGTGGACGTATCCGTTATATTGGTTTGTCTAACGAAACACCTTGGGGCACCATGAAGTTTTTACAGCTCGCTGAAAATTTAGGAGTAAGTAAATTTGTAAGTGTACAAAATCCGTATAGCCTGCTTAATCGTACTTATGAAATAGGTATGTCTGAGATTGCTAAATATGAAGGTATAGGATTACTTGCTTACTCTCCTCTGGCTTTTGGTTATTTAACTGGAAAGTTTAGAAATGGGGCACGACCTGAGAATGCTCGCGTTACTCTATTTCCACGTTTCAGTCGCTATAGCAATGCACAAAGTGAATGGGCAACTGAACAATATGCACAACTCGCTGAAAAGCATGGTTTAAGTCTGACTCAATTGGCTCTAGCGTTTATTAAGCAGCAGTTCTTTGTGACAAGTACAATTATTGGAGCAACCAACCTAGATCAGCTCAAAGAAAATATTCAGGCTTTTGAAATCGAGCTTTCACCAGAAATTTTACAAGGTATTGAAGCTATTCATATACAACAGCCAAACCCCGCTCCTTAAAATAAAAAACGGATGCTTAAGCATCCGTTTTTATATGAACTGAAAGTTTTAAAACTTACTTACGACCATTGTAAATCGCTAATGCAGCAGGTAAGTTTTTACGCATATCATTAATACGCTGTGAGTTAGATGGGTGAGTCGATAAGAATGATGAACCACCAGCACCTTCAAGCTTGTTCATTTTTTCCCATAATGTAATAGCTGCATTTGGATTATACCCAGCACGGGCCATTAACATTAAGCCACCTTGGTCAGCACGGCTTTCTAAACTACGTGAATATGGTAAGCCTACACCCACTTGCGAGCCTAACTGAGCAGCAGCAGTACCAAGCTGCCCCACATTATTACCTGCATAGCTTAATCCAATGCCTAAAGCTAAATCAGTGAGAGCTTGAGCACCAATTTTACTTTTCGCATGTTCTTCTAAAGCATGCGTCATTTCATGGCCCATAACAGCTGCAATTTCGGCATCGGTCAGGTTCAATTTATTGACAATGCCTGTATAGAACACCACCTTACCACCTGGTGCAACGTAAGCGTTAACCGTATCTGATTTCAGTACAGCCAACTGCCAACTAAATGGCTGACCGGTTTGGTTCATTTGGTTCGCATAAGGTCTCAAACGGTTAAAAACAGCATTAATACGGCTATAGGTACTTGAACTTGTATCTAAAGTCCCTTTACCACGCGCTTCCTGCACCATTTGATTAAAACCTTGTGCAGATTGCGCATTTAGTGTTGCTGTATCTGCACCAGCCATGTCTGCTACTGTTGCACAACCAGAGATTGTTACCACACTCGCAGCACATAAACTTAACAAGAGTTTTTTATTCATCAACATGGATCACCTAAATCGTTAAAAAAACTGTTTATTCTTTTGCACTAATTATAAGAAATAGCACACAAGCTTTGAATGTCTCATTTCTTCACGATCATAGTATTTATGTAAAGATCACGTCGATAAAGTCATCAAATAAATCCAGAAAATTAAACAAATTATGTTTAAGCCCAAATATACATGACTTAAGGTCTTAACTTTTTCCTCAAGAGTAGGACTTTTCCTTTTCCACAGCAAATAGCTATTTTGTATGAGTACGACAGGAATGAGCACACATGCGAACAATACGGACAAGCTCATAAAGGCAGTCATAAAGAAATCTTGATTATAATTTTGCCCATAGATGACTAACATTGCTAATGTAGGCGAACCACCAATAGCAAACAAAAAAGAATAAAACATCGTTTTTGAAATAGCTGGCTGTAATTTCATTTGAGTTCATCATCCATGATATAACCTATGTCTATGTTGTAATCTGAATTAGACAAAACAGAAACTGCACTTTAGTCGGATATAAAAAAAGCCCCCTTTTCAGGAGGCTTTTATCATCTTTGCGAATTAAGCAGAGAACGGATGACGTAAAACAATTGTTTCTGCGCGGTCTGGACCAGTTGAAACGATATCAATCGGACATTCGATTAATTGTTCAATACGTTTCACATAAGCCAAAGCATTTGCAGGTAATTGGTCAATGCTAGTCAAACCAACAGTTGACTCGCTCCAACCTGGCATAGTTTCATAAATTGGTTTCAAGCATTCAAAAGAAACCGCATCAGAAGAGCCTACGCAACCTGAATCAGTATTTTCATAACCTACACAGATTTTTACTTCTTCTAAACCATCTAAAACGTCAAGTTTAGTTAAGCAAATACCTGAAAGTGAGTTAACGTCTACAGAACGACGTAGGATTTCGGCATCAAACCAACCACAACGACGTTGACGACCAGTAGAAGCACCAAATTCATGACCTACAGTACCGAGGTGTTTACCAATTGCATCACCAGAGTCAGTTGCAGCATCGTAAACCAATTCAGTTGGGAATGGTCCAGCACCTACACGTGTTGTATAAGCTTTAGTAATACCCAATACATAATCAAGATGTAAAGGACCCATACCAGAACCCGAGCTTACACCACCAGCCGTTGTATTTGAGCTAGTCACATACGGGTAAGTACCGTGGTCGATGTCTAGAAGTGAACCTTGAGCTCCTTCAAACATCACAGCTTTACCTTCTTTACGGTAGTCATGCAATACTTTAGTCACGTCAATCACTAATGGAGCAAGAACTTCACGCCATTGGTTGCAAAGAGCCAATACATCTTCAAATTTAACAGCTTCTACACCGTAGAACTGAGTTAACTGGAAGTTATGTAACTCAAGCATTTCTTGAAGTTTCTCTTCTAGCGCTGCACCACCACGAACAAGGTCAGCAACACGCACTGCACGGCGAGCTACTTTGTCTTCGTACGCAGGGCCGATACCACGACCTGTAGTACCAATTTTAGCGTTACCACGTTTCTTCTCACGAGCCTGATCAAGAGCAATGTGGTTAGGCAAAATAAGTGGACAGTTTGGAGAAATGCGTAGACGTTCCTTAACTGGAACACCTTCAGCTTCCAAAATTCCCATTTCTTCAATTAGTGCTGCTGGTGAAAGCACCACGCCATTACCAATTAAGCACAATACGTTTTCACGTAAAATGCCTGATGGAATGAGGTGCAATACAGTCTTTTTACCACCTACGACAAGAGTATGACCTGCGTTATGTCCGCCTTGATAACGTACTACCGCAGCCGCTTGATCTGTGAGCAGGTCGACGATTTTACCTTTACCTTCGTCGCCCCATTGGGTACCAAGTACCACAACATTTTTGCCCATAATAGCCTCATTACATCATGCTGTTAAAATTGGAAACCATCAGTAAAATACTGTTGGCGTTTAAATCTTTTCAATATTCCATTGTCCATTTTGCAACACCAATTGATGTGTGGCATATGGAATAGAAGTTAAATCATCATTACCTAACAATTGAACCACACGTAAGCCTTGTGAACGTGCATTTGCAATTGCTTTAAGCAAATCTGTATCTGTACCTTTAGGTGCAACTACTGTTTCAATCTCAGCGAATTGATTTGCACCTAATGCATATAAATCACAACTAAAACCAGTAGCAGGACGCGCACGACCAAAGTGCTCACCAATACCGTCATAGCGACCACCCTGTGCTAAAGGTGCAGCACGGTTTGGTGCATAAACTGCATACATCAAACCAGTGTGATAGTGGTAGCTACGAAGTTCAACGACGTCAATTCCGACGTTCAGTGCTGGCCAACGATTTTTAATTTGGTCAAGTGTTGTTTTAAGTGCGTCTAATGCTGCTTTAAATTCAGCATCTTGTAATATGTTTGCACTTAAATTTGCCTGTAGTGCATCTAAATCACTTGAATAGCGACCAAGCGCATAAAAATCAGAACCCATATTTAGGTTTTGAGTAAATTCTGCTAACTCTGGCAATGCTTTTCTTTGGTATAGATCAGACAGCTCATGTTCTTCATTTTTTGACAGACCAGCGTACTTTACTAGACTACGGAACAAACCTACATGGCCCAAATCTAGATGAGCGCCTTGTAAAGTATAAATGTTCTCAATTAGCCCGAGCATAACATCGACCATTTCGACGTCAGCTTCGATACTATCGTGGCCATATAGCTCTGCACCCAATTGTAAAGGTGCACGAGTCGCATTAAAATTTTGTGGTTTTGTATGTAATACAGTCCCTGCATAACAGTAACGTGCAACACCTTCAACGGGTCTTACATGTGCATCAATACGTGCAACTTGCGGTGTCATGTCAGCACGGATGCCAAGTAAACGGCCTGAAAGCTGGTCAATGACTTTAAAAGTTACTAAATCCAAGTCTTGATTTAATTCTGATAATGAAGACAACGATTCGATGTATTCGATAAATGGTGTATATACCAGTTGATAACCTCTTACTGCGAGGAAATCGATAGCTTCACGGCGAAGTTTTTCAATGACTTGCGCCTGTTCCGGCAATACATCTGCTACCCCGTCAGGCAGCAACCATGTCTCTGAAATGGTCATATTTCAAGCCTAAAATCTGATCAACGTGGAACGACCCCACATAAAAAAATCGGGAACACACCCGATTTCTCTTAGTGTAGCATGATACTTTGTGCCATGCACCTTACAATTTGCATAAATCTTTCTGAATAAACTCTAAAGTCAAAAAGAAGATTTAAACAATTAATAATAACATTCAATATCTTACTTCGCTTTGCTTAAATCATAATCAAAAGTTCTTCGACCAAAGAATGGGCCAATATCTGAACTATCGCCTTGTTTCCAATTAACCAAATTTAGCTTTTGAATAGCTTGAGCTGCTTGAGTATTAAAAGCAAAACAACCTTTTTCAAGACTTGCTATTTTTAACTTTTGTCTAAAAGCAATTAATGAATGCACTTCATTAAGCGGGTTATCATCGACAGAATACAGATGAGACTTCTCATAGGCCAAACTTCTATCAGCATCCCATAAACTGCTTGATACAAAATCCATAGAAGCAGACTGGTCATTATTATTTCCCAGCGCACTTTGAATATCGCCTGTTTCCAAGTTTTCTAAAACAGTTAAGTTATAGCCATACCACTGCGAGTTTAGAAGCCTAAAATACTTTTTATCTGTACCTAAGTTATTATATCTTTCGCCGATTGACTGTTTTGTCTGACTAAAAGAAGGATTTGAATTAAAACTAGATATATAAGAAATATAAGATTGATTCCATTGAGTTTCTTTTAAACGATAGCAATAGCTACCTTTTGGGAAGGTAACATTTTTATAATTTCGATAGAAGTCAATTAAACTTTTATCAAGCTGATTATGAAGTCCTGTATCTAAATTCTTATTTTCTTTATAGCCTGGCAATACTCGATCAAAGATTTTTTCGCCATCTATTTTAACAATTTCAAAATTTAAGTTTTGTTTTAAACTTGGTGTTAGCTCATAAGTCCAACTACTAGGTGTTAACCTTTTTACAATGTTTGTTTGTAGTGTTCCCTTATTTAAAACTTTCTGTTCTGTTAAAAGTTCTTTTTCTAGTGGTTGGTTATGTGACTTTGCAAAAAATATTTCATTATTTTGAATAGGATATTTAGCTATTTCAAAATAATCACTATAAATCTCAGAAGAGATATCCGAAGGTTGATAATACACTTGATAAATCGCGGTATCTTTTTCTAAATTACTGTCAGTTTGACCATTCGTATCTTGATCTGAACCTTCACCAGTACATGCAGTTAAAATAATAGTAGATGTGATAATTAAAAAATCACTTATTCTTTTTGAGTTAAATTTCATATGAACTCTATAGTTAAAATTTTAATGTTTGCGAATCATACAAATAGAAATAGTCACATACAACACCAAAACTAAATTTTTATTTTCGATTATTTCTATTAGAGATTTATATTAACCATTAAAAAAAGGATATTAAGTTAACTTAATATCCTTAAAATATTTAAATATATATTCAAAAAGAATTGCACAAATCTAATAATCGATTTGCATAACCCCATTCGTTATCGTACCAAGCAAATACTTTAGCTTGATGCCCCACAACCATAGTTTGAGTTAAATCAACAATAAGTGAATAAGGTGAATGATTAAAATCGCTTGAAACTAGTGGTTCATCAGTCACTGCCATAATTTCTGCGTAATCTGTTTGAGAAGCTTTAATCAGCAATTCATTAATATGATGAACAGTAATTGGTGATTGTGCGATAAACGTTAAATCAATTGCAGCCACATTAATGGTAGGAACTCGAATTGAGTAGCCATCAATACGGTCTTCCATTTTCGGCATCACGCGTTTTAATGCGCCAAGTGCACTAGACGTAGTGGGAATAATATTTTGCCCAGAAGCTCTAGCACGACGTAAATCACGATGTGCGTGATCAAGTACAGACTGGTCTGCTGTTACTGCATGAATTTCGGTCATGAGCGCAGTTTCAATACCAAATGCATCATCAATAATTTTTACTAATGGCACTAAAGCCTGCGTAGTACATGACACACTAGATATGATTTGATCAGTTGCTTTTACATCTGCATGGTTAACGCCATAGACAATTGCAGCATCGACATGGTCAAAAGGTGCTGCCCCAATAATGACCCGCTTCGCCCCTGCTTCTAGGTGGCGTGTTGCATCAGCATGAGAACGGAACAATCCAGTACATTCGAGTACAACATCAATTTGCAAGCTTGCCCACGGCAAAAGTTCTGGTTGTTTTTGCTGAAGAACTTCAACTTTTAGATTTCGCTGGTTTGATTGAATATTTAAATAAATCTTTTCATTTTCAATAGCTATATCAACTTTGCCATTAAAACGGCCATGGGTTGTATCATATTTGAATAAATGCACTAGTGTTTGTACATCTGCTATATCGTTAATCGCCACGATTTCAAAATGAAATTGTTTCGGGCTTTCAAACCAAGCACGTAAAACATTACGTCCAATCCGGCCAAACCCATTAATGGCGATACGTTGCATGACCTATCCTTATCTACAAAACCAGAAACGAAAGAAGGCATATAGTAAAACACGTGAAGGCTAATTGAATATAGATTTTTAGCCAAATCACAGTTTTGTAAGATATTCCCTCTAAAATCGTTGGTTCGGTGGGGTTTTTCCGTTACAATTTAGCGTTTTTTAAAAATAAGCCCCGTATCACATGCAAGATTTGTGAATAAACAAACTTGTAGTGATGCTTTTAGCCAAATTCGAAAATATGGAGTGACTTGGTTGTGAGTACTCGTTTAATGACATCTGCTGAAATTCGTGAAGCATTTTTGCGCTACTTTGAAACGCAAGGGCATACACGTGTCGCGTCGAGTTCTCTTGTTCCTGCCAACGACCCAACTTTATTATTTACAAATGCTGGGATGAACCAGTTTAAAGACTGTTTTTTAGGTCTTGAGAAACGTGACTATGTACGTGCCACAACATCACAAAAATGTGTACGTGCAGGCGGTAAACATAACGATTTAGATAACGTCGGCTATACAGCTCGTCACCATACATTCTTTGAAATGTTAGGTAACTTCTCATTTGGTGACTATTTCAAACGTGATGCGCTTAATTTTGCTTGGGAGTTTTTAACCAGCGAACAATGGCTTGCTTTACCGAAAGACCGCCTATATGTAACGGTTTATCACACCGATGACGAAGCTTACGACATCTGGAATAAAGAAATTGGTTTAGCGCCAGAGCGTATTATCCGTATTGGTGATAACAAAGGCGAAAAATACGCTTCAGATAACTTCTGGGCAATGGGTGATACTGGTCCATGTGGCCCATGTTCTGAAATTTTCTTTGACCACGGTGACCACATTTGGGGTGGTTTACCTGGTTCTCCTGAAGAAGATGGCGACCGTTTCATTGAAATCTGGAACAACGTTTTCATGCAGTTTAACCGTACTGCTGATGGCGTGCTTCACCCTCTTCCAGCTCCATCTGTTGATACAGGTATGGGCTTAGAGCGTATTTCTGCTGTATTGCAACATGTTAATTCAAACTATGACATTGACCTGTTCCAACACTTATTAAAAGCTGCTGCAAACATTATTGGTATTGAAGACGAAGGTCAGCCTTCTTTACGTGTTGTTGCAGACCATGCACGTTCTTGCTGTTTCTTGATTGCTGATGGTGTAAACCCAAGCAATGAAGGCCGTGGCTATGTACTTCGCCGTATTATCCGTCGTGCTGTTCGTCATGGTAACAAGCTTGGTGCAACTGGTACGTTCTTCTACAAAATGTTGCAACCTTTAATTGAAGTTATGGGTGATGCGTACCCAGAACTTGCAGCGCGCAAAGATGTTATTGAAGCAACTTTAATTCGTGAAGAAGAACAGTTTGCTAAAACACTTGAGCAAGGTTTAAAACTACTTGAAGGTGAACTTGCTCAGTTAAAAGACAAAACTATTCCTGGTGCGACAGTATTTAAACTTTACGACACTTACGGCTTCCCAACAGACTTAACGGCTGATATTGCACGTGAACGTGGCTTTATTATTGATGAAGCTGGTTTTGAAGTTGAAATGGCTGCACAGCGTCAACGTGCACGTGATGCTGGTAAGTTTGCAGTTGACTATAACAACATTGTAAAAGTTGAAGGTGAAACTCAATTTGATGGTTATATCAACACAACTGGTCAAGGTGAAATTGTAGCGATCTATAAAGATGGCGTACAAGTTGATGAAGTTTCTGAAGGTGACGAAGCTCTAATCGTTTTAAACCAAACTCCTTTCTATGCTGAAAGTGGTGGTCAGATTGGTGATACGGGTATCTTCAAAAACGAAACTGGTATTTTTGAAGTTCAAGACACCAAAAAGTCAGGCGGTGCTTTTGTTCATCAAGGTATTGTGACTGTTGGTAACCTCAAAGCAAATCAAAATGTAGAAGCGATTGTTAAAGCAGATATTCGTGAAGCTACTGCGCGCAACCACTCAGCAACTCACTTGTTACATGCTGCCCTTCGTCAAATCTTAGGTTCACATGTACAACAAAAAGGTTCTTTAGTTGCAAGCGACATCTTACGTTTTGACTTTGCAAATGACCAACCTGTTTCATTTGAACAATTACAACAAGTTGAACGTCTCGTAAATGCTGAAGTTATTGCCAACACTCCAGTAACGACTGAACTTCTCGACATTGAAGCCGCGAAAGCAAAAGGCGCAATGATGTTGTTCGGTGAAAAATATGGCGATGAAGTACGTGTACTCTCTATGGGTTCAGTCATTGATGAGAAAAACTTCTCAATCGAACTTTGTGGTGGTATTCACGTAAAACGTACAGGTGATATTGGTTTATTCAAAATCACTTCTGAAGGTGGTGTAGCTGCTGGTGTACGTCGTATTGAAGCAGTGACTGGCACTAAAGCGTTAGAAGTGGTACAAAAAGCTGACAACGATATTCAGCACATTAATAGCTTACTAAAAGCACAGAAAGACCAAACTGTTGAGCGTGTTCAAGCTAATGTGGAATTGGTTTCTGCATTACAAAAGCAGATTGAACAGCTCAACCAGAAATTGGCAAACTTCCAAGCGGCTGACTTGATTGATCAGGTACAAACGATTGCTGATCGTCAAACGCTTATCACTACTGTTCAAGGTGTTGATGCAAAAGCGCTTCGCAACTTGCATGACAGTGTGAAATCAAAATTAGAGAATGCAGTGATTGTGTTAGCAGGTGTAGAGGGTGACAAGGTCAGCCTGCTTGCATCAGTCGCGTCGCAATACACTGCAAATCTAAAAGCAGGTGACATCATCAAACATCTAGCAACTGAGTTAGGTGGTAAAGGTGGTGGTAAACCTGACTTAGCACAAGGTGGCGCGCCACTTAACGAGAAGTTTGGACAAGTTATTGCAGCATTGCCTGCTTGGCTTGAACAAAAATAAGACTTCACTTTTTGTGTAACTGACCCTGAAAAGCCTCTCAGGGTCATGGCTTATATGGAACAACTATGGCATTAATCGTTCAAAAGAATTAATGCCATTTAGCCACTCTAAGACACACTAAGACAAAAACAACAATAAAAGCCATATTTCTCAATATTTCCCTCGTTTTTAATATAGACATACTAAGACATTTTAGGACAGAATAAGTCTCATTAATTATGTACACATTGGTGTACATAATTGTACTTACCTCTCGCTCAACTAAAATTATGTACACAGGTGGACTATGGCTTTAACTGAAGTGTGGCTGAAAGCTAATAACGGCAAGTCACGTGATAAGGTTGAAGAAATAGCAGATCGAGACTCAATGAGTGTTCGAGTCTCACCTAAAGGTAAAATTGTTTTTCAGCTTAGATATCGTTTTGCAGGCAAAGCTGAACGTTTAGACCTTGGCACCTATCCTCATATTTCTCTCAAAGATGCACGTATAAAAGCTAGTGAAATGCGTTCACTATTAGACAAGGGAATGAATCCTAAAGTTGAGGTTCGGGTACAGCAGCAAAAATACATCGATGCAAGCACATTTGAAGATGTCTTTAATGACTGGTATGAAAGTTATTGTCTAAAGAAAAAGACTTCTGCGCAGCAAATTAAAAACACCTTTGAACAACATGTCATCCCTGAAATTGGTGATTTACCGGTTGACCGCATTACTCTGCAACAATGGTTAGCCTTACTTGAAGAATTAGCAGATGATGTACCTTCGATTGCAGATCGCGTATTAACGAATGCAAAACAGGTCCTAAAATGGGCTAAAAAAAGACAATTACTTGAGGTAAATGTTTTATCTGACATTTATGCCAAGGAAGATTTAGGCATTGAGCGAAATAGAGGAACCAGATTTCTTTCTGATGAAGAAATTAAAATGGTTTTGATAGCTATTGAAGAATCAAATATTTTACCCAAAAACAAAATTTTCTTAAAACTATGTTTAATGTTTGGTTGTAGAAATGGCGAACTCAGAAAAGCCAAAAAAACTGATTTCGATTTAAATAGAAAGGTCTGGATTGTTCCTGTAGTAAACAATAAGACCGGCAAGAAAACTGGTCGTGAAATCATTCGCCCTATTTTGCCTGAAATGGAGGCATTAATTGTCGAAGCTTTCGACTATAGCTCATGTGAGTATTTCTTAACGAATGATAGTGAAGAAACACCTATGAGTCATGGATCGTCTAATTCATTGCCTGGTTATTTAATGGAGCGGTTAAGAAGACATCATGACTATTTTATGAAGCATTGGTCCCTTCATGACCTACGAAGAACAGCACGAACTAACTTCAGTGCATTTACATCGCGTGATGTGGCTCAACTCATGATTGGCCATGTAATGTCTGGCGAACAAGGCACATATGATTATTATGAGTACCTACCCCAGCAAACTGAAGCATATGCAAAATGGTTAGAAAAAATTAAATTACTTACTAAATAATTGAGAATTAAGAAATGAAAGATTGGGTTTACTTTTATATCGAGCATACAATTAAGTATGGTGAACCATTCTATAAAGAGATCGGCTGGTCATTGGGTTTAAAGAATAGTTATATAGTAACGAGTGTGATACGAAGCTAAAGCAAAGATAATTCAATTATAGTCAGGCCATATTGATAATTGGTCTAATTTAAACTGAAGAATTAATAATATATTAATAATTTTATTTAACTTTTGGGTGATCAGCTTATGTCTGAAGAACTATTTGTATTCAGCTATGATGATGATAATGATGCTTTAAATACGCTAGCAACTTATTATCAAATCACAACTGAAAAAATTCATAGTAATATGGAGTTCTTACAAGAAAAATATGAAGAGTTTAAAGTTACAGATAATGCGATTATATTTTTATATGTGATACGTGAACTTTTAGATGCTGCTCCTTTAAAATCTGATAATGATAAATTCAAAATTTATTTTTATCATAGAACTGGTTCTGACTGCACAAAAGAGTGGTTTGCAAAAGGTTTATTAAATTCAAGAGAGGGTATTTCTAGCTTTGTTTCAAACGTTGAAAGGGTTTACCCAGATTTAAATATTAGTACCTATGAAGATGCAATGCTAGGTCATGACCTACCGAAACACCGATTTGAAGTAGTAGGTCCCTTTGCCTTTCTTCGTAAAATAGATGCTATAGAGAATACATTTCAAAGATCGTTTTTAAACCTGCCAGAAATATTTTTTGATGTTGCACACAATGATGATATTTATGAGATTCTGTTGGACTTATTACATCCTACATTAGTTAAATTTTGGGTTCATATAGATTCAGACTATTTTGAATCTTACATACTTGATTACTGGTGTTCATTATTAGGTAATTATGAAAAAGGTTTTGATGTTGGTCAGGGAAAAAATATACCTTATGAAAATATTGTTGAAATTATAAAGTTACCAAAATATATAGATACTCATAGTTTAGTACACGAAATCTAGAATCTAATATTTTGCTCATGGAGATTTATGTTTAGTTTAGAACCCAAAAAAAAGAAATCATTTTGGAAGGAGATGGATTTCTATAAAGAACATTGGAGTATCATTATTTTTATACCTGCTATACTAGGTGGTATATTACAAATTTTTAAACTTTATTCCATTGATCCATCTTTTGTACGTTTTTTTGCAGTCGAGCAAGTTATTCCTGATGGATTATTTATTTCTTTTATAGCTTCTTTTAGCTTCTTATTTTGTTTATTTGTTTATAAATTATACAAATTCGACATGAAAATTGAATATGGATGGAATTTTAAAAATATTATAAATAATTTAAGGACTCGCTTTGGAGTTTTATTCATCCTTGCTATTTTCATTATATATGTTTATTTAATAGAACCAATATTTAACGAACCCACTCCGTTTTTATTCACTACAATACAGTTTGTAGCTGAAATTTTCTCTATATATTACTTTTACGAAATAATTTCTATTATCACAATATTATATATATTAAGGAATTTTAGCGACAAGATAAAGCCAACAAAATCCGAGCGTGAAATAGCGATAGATAATTATTTCAAAAACTTAAATACTAATTATTTAGTTATACTCCCCCTTACCCTGCTATCAATTTTATTCATATTTTTTATTTTATTTAAGTCATATATTATTTATTCCAAGATAAATACTATCCCCCAAACAAAAAATGAAGAAATTTTTTTAAGTAAAATTAAAAAAACTTTCCAAATATCTCATGATCTGAAAATTGAGTATTACAATGGTAAATATATTTTTATTAAAATTACTGAAAAAGACCACAAAGAAGATTTCCTAATTTTGAAAGGTGAAAGCTTTGTAAATCTAATAGACAAAGATGAGAAATAATCTTATATATTGATTTAAAGAACTAATAATTTTTTATTTCAAGATTTTATTGAGATTCCTTATGTGCTCAAACTATGAACCGATTGCAAAAGATAGAATTCACTTACTGGATCTGTTTGAGCCAACATTTGAATATAAATCTCATATTTACCCAAACTATGAAGCTCCACTCTTATTCTCAAAAAAAGAGCAGATGGAATGGCGATTAGCTCGTTTTGGTCTAGTAGCCCCTTGGGTTAAAGATCTTAAAAAGGTTCACAATACTTACAATGCAAGAACAGAGACAGTTCACGAAAAGCCAAGCTTTCGCAATGCTTGGAAGAAAAACCAATTCTGCTTAATTCCTGCTGATGTAATATTTGAACCAAAGTACATAAACAATAAGCCGGAATGGTGGGGAATTTATCGAAAAGATGATATGCCTTTCACTATTGCCGGTATTTATGAATATGCAGTAGTGAACGGCGAAGAAATCAGATCCATGAGCATGCTTACCATTAATTCTGACCACCACCCTTTTATGAAGCAATTCCATGCACCTACAGATGAGAAGCGCTCTATTATTGTTATTCCTCCTGAACTAAGAAACGATTGGCTTCACTGTAAACATGAAGAAGCTAAAGATTTTTTCATAGATATGCCTTTGGATGAGTTCACTGCTCAACCTAGATCTGAGCTTTAAAGTGTGATGTACTTATTCTTTATTTAAAAATCGGGCTCACCTTTTGAATAATTATTTGAAAAATATGAAAGTGCCCTAGCAATTTTTTCACTATATCCATCACACATAAAATACACACCAGTTGCAGGCTTTAATTGTTCCCACTTTCCATAATAATTTGATCCATATTGTTTTACACAAGATCCCATATTGCATTGCATCATTGGGATAGATCCTACTCCATTTATACTTCCATTAAACTTCATTTCACTTAAATCAAACTCTTGATATTGTTCTGCCAATCCATATTTAAAATATATTCTAAAATTACTCCCACCCCGCTCAACACTCTCTACATCATTACAAGATTGAAAAGCAGATTCTAGAAATCCTAGGGTTTCCTCTTTTGAAGCGGCAAATAAGTTGCAACAGTTTATTGATAGGGCAAAAAAAACAGATATTTTGATTAATTTTTTCATTTTGAAAAACTCCTTTATCTGGCACCCACTTGCTGACTATTACCTGTACCACCTTCTTTTGATAAATTTAATGTTGGCTCTTTAGGCTCACTTAATTCATTTTGTTTTACTTTATCCCGTCTTTGGTCATTATTTTTTTGTTCATGCCTTAGACAATTATTAAGAGTTTTTGTGCCATCAAAACCACATCCACGTCCACCTCCATTGTCTTGACATACTCTTACAATCCTTTCAGCATTATCACTACACATTGCTAATTGTTCACTACTTAAATCATCATAAGCATATATGGGCATAGCTATAAAATTTATTAAGAAAAAAATACATATATTCTTATTCATTATTAGCCCCTTATTATATTTATTAATAATATACTCCTTTTAAAAGTGTTAATACAATTCAAGGTTGAACATCTCCCAAAAAACCACGTATAAATTCCGACCAAATGCACAATGAAACGCGACAAGTTGTGACTAGTCATTATTTATCCACAACTTTTTAAATTTGAAATTTAACTAAGCACTAGAATATCATTTTGAATATGTTACAAATTCAAGTTAGGGGATATTCTATGAGCGAAATTGCACCATCCATCATCCACATAAAACCATACCTCATACAAGGTATAGTTTTATGTGAAGTCTTATCTATCAAGCAAGTTATCCCTTCAACTCGCATGCTTGTCCCTTATGCTTTAGAGAAGATCAACGCAGGCTTTCCATCCCCTGCCCAAGATTACATAGACAAAGCGCTCGATATGAATGAGCACTTAATTAAGAATGAAACAGCAACATTTATCGTGAAAGTCGCATCCTTATCAATGCTTAACGCTGGCATTGATATTGATGACGAGCTAATTGTTGATCGTAGCTTGGATGCAAAACACGGCGATATTGTTGTTGCGCTAATCGATAATGAATTTACCGTAAAGCGATTAATGATCGATGAAACAGGCCAATGGCTGAAAGCAGAAAATCCAGATTATAAAGATATTCACCTTCTAGATGGTCAAGAGTTACTTATCTGGGGTGTTGTCACTTGCATTATTAAAATGACAAGAAGAACTTCATGAAGCATGAGAACAAGGTCTTTTTTCTTATAGACGTTAATAATATGTACGTCTCATGTGAAAGAGTCTTTGATCCAAGTTTGAATAATAAACCTGTCATTGTCTTATCAAATAACGATGGTTGTGCCGTTGCTCGCAGCAATGAATCCAAAGCATTAAGCATTAAAATGGGCGTTCCCCTATTCCAGATCAAAGACATAGTTCAAAAACATAACGTAATCGTTCTTTCAAGCAATTATGCAATGTATGCAGAAATGTCACGGCGCTTTCATACGATCCTTGCTTCGTATGTTACAGATGAAGAGGTTGAACCGTACTCGATTGATGAATGTTTTGTAGATTTCACAGCTTATGAGAAGAACTTTGATTTAGAAAAAGTTGGCCAGCAAATGCGTCAACAAATTTGGAAGTGGCTCGGTTTACCAGTTTGCGTGGGGATCGGCAGAAGTAAAACAGAAGCAAAGATTGCAAATCATATTGCCAAAAAGAATCATGGCTTTAACAGTGTGTGCGATCTGGTATCAATGGATCCGTGCAACAAAGAATATTATTTCTCATTAATTGAAGTTTCAGAAGTTTGGGGTGTTGGTCGTAAGCACTCCAAGAAGTTGCAAAGTATGGGAATTAATACGGTGCTCGATCTAGGTTGTGCAGAACCTAGAGAGATGCAAAAAAAGTTTTCAATCGTTATGGCTCGCACAATCTACGAGCTGCAAGGCATCTCATGCATTGAGATTGAACACACCCCTCCTTCAAAAAAGCAAATAGTTGCAAGCCGGTCTTTCGGTGGTCGCGTAACTGAACTAACGGATCTAAAAGAAGCTATTTCAATGTATGCTCAGGATGCGTGCAAAAGACTACGTGATGAAGGACTTTTATGCGGATGCATGATCGCTTTTGTTCAGTCAAATCCTTTTGATCCGAATGTTCCTTTTTATAACAAGTCGATTACTGGTTCATTTTCAGAGCCTACTGATTGTGCTGTAGATTTTGTTAAAGCAGCGACAAGGATGTTAAATGATATCTATAAAGAAGGAATTAAATATAAGAAGTGCGGAGTAATATTAACGAGTTTAGAGCCCAAGTCTGGCCATACTTATGACTTGCTTACTGACTTTAAACACATAGAGAAAAAAGAATCTTTAATGCAGGCTATGGATGGTATCCATAGTAAATTTGGAAAGAAAAAAATTGGAGTTGGACCATGTTTTGTTCCCAATCGAAACTGGTCGATGTCACGGGATAAATTGAGTAGAAATCCTTTTAGGTGGGATGAGCTATTAACAATAAAAGATTAAAAAAATAATTCACTTAAATATTGACCAATATATCGTAGTACGATATATTTTAATCATCGAGATAGAGATTGCGGCTCAATGACTCTTGATGAACTTAATCTAAGCGAGGAAATAAATATGAAAACTTTTGAACATAATGATTTCACTTTAGAACTAAAAACCAGCGAAATTGAAACCAATTTTTCAGGAAAAGATCTTGTTTTAAACGAGTCTATAGTGACTACAAAAGCAAGTGATTTTGTATTAAATAAAATTAGTTATGTCTATAAAGATTCAATGAAAAAGTTTGTTGTAGAAGTTGATTATAGAACTTTAAACAAGAATAAAGAGCCTATCACTAAAACTGCAACCTTCGATACTGAGTTAATAAATTTTCAATTCAAAAATGAAAATAATACTCACTGGTTAACCATGCCTTTAGGTACTGTAAAAAATGGAGAGCATAAAGGAGAACAATTTGTTGTTCGTTATGTCCTAATTAATAATCAAAAAGTTGTAATGTTCCATCCAGAAGATATGCTTAAAGCAGTTGAAGCAAATAAGGAAAGTGAACAACAAGCAATGTCACTTATCTTTGCGATACGTGGAGCGATCTACAGTATTTATGAAGAAGACTTAGATGTTTACGGGTTAGATATTAAATAAAATACTTAATAAAAAAGCGAAGCCCCGATTGCGGCGGGGCTTCCCATCTAAGCGATGGTCCATGTAAAAATATTCTCGATTCAAGGTGAAGTCAAGTGGATAACTCAGCAGCTGATAAAGCTAAAAAGAAATATGAAGCTAAACGGAAAAATAAATCTGTACCGTTCTTAATTGATAAGGAAGCTGATTTATTGGCTTTTGCTGATAATGTTGATGACTTTGCTAATTGGGTTAAAAACAAAATTAGAGAAGAACTCTCGAAAAAATAACCTGTGCTCGCCTTCACTATCGCTTAGATAGATTATTTTTTAGCGAGCATTAACATGAAAACCCTTAATGAAGTATTCAAGGATTTCTTTGAATACAATAAACCTCTTTGGAGCAATCGAACTCGTCTTTATAAAAAACAAGCTTATAGAGATCATGTAAAACCATACTTAGGGAAAATGAAAGTCAATGAAATCAAACCAATTGATATTTTGAAAGTTCTTAAGATTTTAGAAGATGAAGGCAAAACCAAAACAACAAAGTTTGTTCTGCAAATGCTAAGAAAGTGCTTTCATTTAGCCGTAGCAAGTGCCTACTGTGACTTTAATCCAGCAACATCACTCACTGATGCCCTAAAGCCTCACCAAACTAAAAACCATCCTTTTATTTCAGAATCAAGAATGCCTTTTCTTTTTAAAGCGTTAAAAGAAGACGGCCGTTTAGATTTGGAATTTAAAGTAGCATTTCTATTAGTTACTTATACAGCTGTAAGGGTGAATGAAGCATGTAAGGCTAGATGGCCAGAATTCAGCTTTAAACAGGAACGTTGGAGTATTCCAGCTTCACGAATGAAACGAAGAAGACCACACGTAGTTCCCCTTCCTAAGCAGGTAATTGAAATTCTACTTATGTGGAAGGATAAATGCCCGTCTAATGTTTTGGTATTTCCTGAGCTCAAAGATATTAATAAACCAATGTACTCAATCCGTCTTATAAATGCGATTAATAAAACATCATACAAGGGCAAACAAACAGTTCATGGATTGCGAGGAAGGTTTTCTACTTCAGCTTATGAGTCAGAATTGTGGCGGGATGATGCAATTGAAATGAGTCTGGCACATGCAGTACGGGGTACTAAAGGTATTTATAATAAGGCTACTTATTTCAGTGAGCGCCAGAAACTCATGCAATGGTATGCCAATAAAGTTGAGAAATGGTCAAAAGATTTTTTGATATAAATTGCCAACCATTTAAATTGTGCATTTTTTGCTCAAAAGTAATTAATTTTATTAAATATGAGCAAATATTTTCTCAATGAAAGCCCTCCTTAGAGGGCTTTTACACAAATAGCCAAATTCACATTACTATTAATCGTATGAGCAGTGCATCCTGACAATAGAATGCACACCAATGTAATTGTGAAAGCTATCTTTGAACGTCTGCAATGAAAGACTTTCATATAACAACCCGGTTGGCTATCCAGCCATAGAAAAACTGTTCCTGCTTTGGATTACGCTCACAGATTTCAATATAGCGTTGACCTTGCATAATATTGAGAACTCGCACGAGCACTTTCTCACCTTCTTTACCGCGTTTGGCCAAATAAGTTTTTAGAGCTCCTAAAGTATTAGATCCATAAACACCATCGACCTTTAAATCTTCATATCCAGCTTTGCCCTGATTATTCAGTAGGTTCAAAGAGCGCTGTAAAAGTGGTTTTGCAAAGTTGATACCACAGTTCACACCAGTATCTAAAAGTTCTTCAGCTACTGCTGAACTGATTGAATTCACTTGGTCAAAGCGCGGCTCTATCCAGTACTGTTTTCGATAAATCGATTTGGCCACATCCAAAAGCAAGTCTTTCATATTGCCTTTGAATCCATTTTCACGAGCAACAGCTTCAGTAATTCCGTACTTTGTAGCACCACCACGATCTGCGGGGTTATTTACATAACCACCTTCACGTTTAATAAGTTCTTCAAGATATTGTTCAATATTCATTTCAGTTTCCTTTAGATGTAAAAAACCGCCCGAAGGCGGCATTTAAAGTTGAATAGTTACTGTTGATTTGAATCTTCAGTTTCTTTCTTTTGTTTATTGGTAGATCCAAAATAGAAGGCAATCACAGCACTCGATAACCCAAGCAACGTGCCTAGAGACACGTTTAATAAATCACGGTTTTTGTCTGGATATTCAATAAAGAACAGGCCAAGAACACACAGGAATGACATAGCAATAACCATGTATGCCAAATATGTCCGGGTGTTTTCACTACTCATCACCACCTCCTTTTAAACGTTTTTTAGTAAGTTCATATTGCTTCGTTTGAAGCGCATGAATCTCGTCCTTACGCTTTTCATCTCGCTTTTTGAAATAGAGATTCGTTAGGTAGGTTGCTATACCGATTAAGATTGAAAAGACAACGGCCCAATCAATTTTACCTATTACACCGATCAAACTGCCTCCTACTACATACCCATACGTAAATTTTGTTGCAGTCGCGGCAGCCGTACTTGCAGCCGCTTCGACTACACTATTTGTTTGACCGTTCATACATGCCTTCCTCCAGATCATAGGCAATAAAAAAGCACCCGAAATAGGTGCTCTAAGTTCTTTCAAAGTTATTAAAGGGTTTGTAAGATTTTTCCTCCATTAATCAATTTAGTTGTAAGTGGAGCAACTCCCACAATTGCGGTACCACCTGCACCTGGTTGACCTTCAGTCGTACCATGATATTGCCAATTCCAAGTGCCGCTATTTGTAGACTTAGTACCACGTTGCCCCCAGCCACCTCCATCGCCAGACAATGGAGATCCATATCGATCATCTTGAAAGCGATAACCTTTACCGGGTGTTGAAGCTTCAGCATCAGTAACTTTAAAGACCAGCAAGTAACCGCCATCTAAATACCAGCGCCAGTCCTGAGTATCATTGTAAATCGGCTGACCAGTCATGACTCTTCCGAATGGTGCACCAGCTCCACCCGGTATTCCCTGAACTCCATACGTTAATCCGGTATAAATACCACTTGGCGTTGCTCCACCACCTGAACCTCCTCGAGCTAAAATCCCACCATCAATAATCAAATTCAGTTTGCTGTGTCGGTTTAATAAACCCGGTGCCCCTTGAAATCCATCACGTCGAGTTTTGGTGAAAGTGTAATTTGGATCAGTGCTCCAACCTCCATACGCAATATGAGGAAGCCCACCATCACCACCACGCCCAACCACCGAACCTTTGATCGTTAGATTGACTGTAAGACCAGAAGGAAATTCCCCTGTATCGATCGCTGGTAGTTCAGGTGCAGCAGGAACAACATACTCTTTAGTTTCTGAGTTATTCGTATGCTTATAAATCATTCGCGTTTCAGTTCTAAGCGAACTTGAACTTGAAACCAAAGCACCAGATTCAACCACAAAACTAATTTCTCCAGTTGTAGGCAATTCACCTCTTTGCATTTGGTATAAACGAGCAAGATTAATATCTAGCTGGTCATATCGAATGTAAATTGGTGAATCATCTACGGGTACATCAATAAAGTCTTTATCGTTGAGGTAATAGCGCACATCGTAATTAACTGCCGTAATCGTATTTGAGAACTTATCAACTGGATCTTTTTTAGCGACGAGGTATGGTAATGAGTCTTTTGTATCGTCATTAACAACCGTATAGATCGTATTAACAAAATCATCGGAACTTAACTTGAGAGCACCGTTAGGTAATCGGCCTAAAACTACCTTGTTCTTGGCAGATCCAGCAGAAATAGGAATAAGGTCCACTGTGCCATCGCCCATTTGCAGATAAATCACATAGCTCTTGCCAGCTATGAAATCGACATCATGACTCAATGTAAGAATTAAGCCCTCTTGCTGAATTACATCACCGCTTTGATGAATGCCATTGCGATAATCAGCAACTGCAATACGGTCACGTAAAACTAAAAGTTCGGATTCTGGAGCTGCATCAAATGTGATGGATTTGCGCTGAAAGCGGAGCTTGTTCCAAAGCCGGTACGCATTAAAGTGAGCTTGCCACTTGTTACGCACACCAACTGATTTAACCTCTTTGGGGTTCTTGGCTCCTTTATCCGGAAGATAAATATTGATACGGCTATCATCGGTCGGATCTGTGTATTCATAGATCAGTCCATCGTAGTCATCTATTACACCGAAAGTCAGATCATGCTTATAACTATCAGGGATGATATTCCTGAAGTTAAACAACAAAACTGAATTATCTGTTGGTCGCTCAAAGTAGATTTTAAGCTTGTTGTTCTGCCGATATGCCGTACAAAAGACTGCATCACAAAGATTAGTAACCAGCTCTTCAAAAGATAGGTTTGTATCATCAATTGTCGTACAGAATTCTGCCGCTAAGTGTGTCCCGAAGTAATCGACAATATCGTTATAAGTACGATAGATGTTTTCGATATCAATTTCGTCGATCGTACGGCGGCCTATCTTGTCATCGAGAGCCATGGATACCAAAGCATCAGCAAAGCTTGACGTTGGAAATAGCTCAGTTGTCATTGCTCCATTTTTATAAGTCGGTAACATTCGCTGAAGATCAAAATTGATCTTTCGGGATTTAACCGATAAAGCTCCAGTCGTTGCATAGGTACGTGCGCGGAAAACCGTTTCATACTCGTATTTCGTACTTTGAAGAGGATATGCACCATACAGGGCTTGCCATTTCACATCATCAACAACCGTTGTTACTCCAGGGGTTGGAGTTAAACGGCGTGCACGGACACTACAACGGCCCTGAAATGTGACCATATCTAACGTTGCGCCAACTGTTTGGCGTGACTTAGCCGAACCCTTGAGAATGATCTGCTTTAGCATTGGATTACCAATAGCTGCACCGGACTCATTTACTGGAGTAACTTCAACTTCAATCGTGACGTTTACAGCAGCCTGATTGCCCCCTGATGAAACGGTATAAAGTCCATTTGTAGCAACGAAGTTGCAAAGTACTCGACTACGTTCAATGTTGTCTAAAATAAATGGACCAATCCACTTTTCCCCTATCGATGAAAGCTTTGGAGAAGCGGCAGCTGTTTGCTGATTTGAAAGTTCTTTAAGCTTTAACCAGTTAGCATTAACAGCAGCTGGATTCGATAACGTCATACGGTCATCAGCAACAGATAGGACGTTGTAAGTACCGTTTAAATCGTATGTTTGCCCGTTATAAGTAAATGAAGCATTAGTGATTTCAATGCGATCATTGCTAACAAACTTAGTCGTTAAATCTGTATTGTTAGCAGCTGCCCGAAGTATTTCATTTGGATATGCAAAAACAAGGTAATTGGTCCCTTCTAAAGTTTGTGTATCAGCTGGTCTTAAGACTTGACCATTAACAGATGTTTGATGTTGAACGGTTAAAGGTGGTGTCGTAATTTCGGTACCAATCGAAAAGTAAGGTTCTCCCGAAACAATATCTACACCTGGTCGAAAGGCTTCTACCGATGCACCAGCAATATCGACAATGTTGGTTTCACCATCATAAGCTCCATTGATTTTATAGTGTCCACGGCCTATGCAGCCGACCATATGCTCAACTTCAATATTATTTTCATAAACCTTGTAAGGTACGGCAATTGAATCAGGCGTATCCCATGCAGCACCATAAATATCTGCAATTCGGCCATTCACCCGGATCTTGTTTTCGCGGTTTGAGAGTTCATTATTTGCGGATGAAGATTGATTAATATTCTGAGTTGTCTGCGCCATCGAAGGCGTAGGCATTAGAAACGCGATCGCAATACTAATTACGATTGAAACGATAGCAGCAACCCATTTGGGATTCTCAATTACAATGAAAGTACCAGGTAAGAAATCGAGCTGCTTTAAGTCAAATGCATTCTTGGGAGTTACTTCATTCGCTAAAGAGATTTCCGCATGGTCCATATTGCTTGTGGTATGAAAGATACGGATGTGCTCAGGCATATGTTCATATTTTGAAGTAAGCCATTGCCCTATGGTATGCGCATGTTCAATTGTCTTTTCTTCAGACAATGCATCTTGTTTATAAATAACCTTAATCATAATAACTGACTCGACTAAACCCCATTCCCATGACGACCTCTTCAGGTAAGTAAGTGACTCCGCTTTCCATCAGATGCAGAATCTTTTGCCCACGAAAAAGCCCCACATGCGGGGGCTTGTTTCTTTGTCTTGGATGGAAGGCGACAATGCATCCCTCCTTAGACATAGGCAGCGGATTTAAGAGTTTTAAACGTGATGTTAGGAAGGTAATTTTTCCTTTTGGTTGCATAAACAATTCAAGTGCCTCACCTCGATCTACTCCATAGAGATCCATTGCTGCTTCGTGAACAAAATGGACACAGTTGTAATGCTCTTCGTCGTATTGCTTATCAAGCAAATGATCATGACTTTTCATACTGCTCCCTTGAGACCGCTAAAACGATCAAGTGAGAAGATATCCCCTGTTTTATTTGTGTTTAGCCGCGGTGATTCAGCCTTAAATGTCACGGCTTTATGATTCATTGCAACACTAGCAAGCTGGAGTCCAAGCAAATGAAACATTGGGGAATTGAGGTTGTCTGAACTATAAAGTCTATAATTTACAGTTGGTTTAACGTTCGGATACTGCCCTTCAATGACTCTCTCAAATTCATCGGGCAATACATCCCCCAAACCTGAAACCGAGACTGTCAAAGTCTGGTCCAGATCCCCCAGCATTCCGGATCTTTGAATAGAAACAGGCAAATATTCATAAAAGACCTGACCAGTTCCAACCTTATGCTGCACATAGACACCTCGATCATCATTACGAACAAGTCGATATGTGTTTAGAAATGATGGATGTGATAGCTCAATACACTCCAATTGATAGATATCAACTTTGCGATTGAGAAAGAACTTGGCGTATTCGTTATCCATTAGACCTCCCAATCTTTAATCAATGCCGCATCCGCTGTAAGGTTTGGCTGGTTTTGCACAACCTCTAGTTGTGCGTTTACACGATATAAGTTGCCGTTCACTTCATTAGACTTGAATGAGTTAGGAATGAAGTTACATAGATATTGCTGGCGTGCTCCCTGATCAATTACCAGATCCGCATAAAATGAAGCTGGCTTGTTTTGGTATACACGCCAGAAAGCCATCATTTTATTGAAATCTGTTTTACTTAAGTTCCAGTTCACATCGACAATGTGGCTATTACGTTTTACATCGATGTAATAGCGCCCACGCCCTCCATCCATCTGCTGACGCTTTACATCATCACCTGGTGTTACGCCATAGCCATTTGTTTGAGGATTTAGCTTTAACTTGTACATAACTTTCCTTCAGGCAATAAAAAAACCGCCCGAGGGCGGTACTAAAAGATAAAACCTATCTATTGATCATCATCTTTATCTTTCCGAATAGCTTTAATTAATTCAGGTGATTTCCATGCAAGAATGCATAGAATTATTGCGAGTAAATAAAATATTGACGACCATACAGATAAACTTGATGTCATTTTGATCAATCCTGTAATTGCTATGATATAATCAGTCATATGTAGTTTCACCTCTTAGCTTTCATCGGTTGAGTTGAACTAAAAACCTCAGTGTTGGCGCACTGGGGTTTTTGCTTTTCTGATCATAGAAAAATTGGTTCGGGGTTTCCTCCGGCCCGGTTTCCATGAATTAAAAAGAGCCGCCCTTGGGCAGCTCATTAATTGTAAGTAGCATCTAAAGTTGAAAAAAGATAAGTAGGTGCTGTGGTGTCAACAGCTCCTCCTCCTAAAAGTGTAAGTTTAAATTTTTCTCTCCTTATACGTACCCTTTTAAAACTATCGGTTACGTCTTGCGGTCGTATTCTCAGTCAAAGATCGACTAATAGTTGAGTTTGGATTACCAATTTGATCACTTACAAGTTTTGGTACCGTTCTTGGAAGTTGCTTATCCATTTCTTCTATAACAATGATCCGGACTGTTTGCTCATCCAGTTGTTCTGCTTCAACAGTTGCCCCACTTACCTGATTTACAACTTCAATTTTGAAATTGATAGTCGGCGAAGATTGCTCAAGAGAAGGCATAAACTCAGCTTGAGGGCGCGGAGAATGACTTGAGGTAAAGTCCTGAATATCTTCAAGATTAGACCGATCCTGAACTAAACCATTTGAAGAGAAGTAGACTTTTCCGTCGTGGAATAGATCAGAACTAGCAGCAGAAGATGCAGTAGCTCGTGAACTTTGATTTGCCCGATTCATGGTATTTTCGAAAGAGGTGTTATTTTGAGCATAGTTAGAAATAAATGAATCAGGACTTGTAGCCTTCCTCAACTGTTCAACTTTCTCAACACCACCCCATTTTTTAATATCATCTTGTGACCAAACTATTTCACCTTTGTGCACAGCTCCGGCTAGATCATATTTCTTACCCTTACCTGTATAACCACCATCAGCAAAACCATTGCCTTTTAAGACAGAAACTTCCTTCAGCAATTCCTTCTGAGCATTCTGAGTAGTACTGTTTGAAACATTACTATTTAAAATTTTCGAATTAGAATAATTAGATAAGTTCGATTTATTGGCAGTAAAGGATTTACTACTTTGAATCGATTTATCAAGAACGTTGCTAAAGCTTGAGTTGTTCCCAGCATACTGGTTAGTAATACTTTGAACATCTCCCGATCTTGAAACTGCATCTTTGCTAGGCTTGAGAGCATTAAAGATAATCTGATTCTCTCGAGTAGGCTGATTAAAGATATTCGAGATCGTTTGATTGTCATTAAAAGCTTTTGAGCTTAGGAATGAACGATTAAAGACATTTTCTGCTGAAGTGTTGTTAATGGCATGGTTATTGATAAATGCTTCAGGGCTTGAGCTCTTACGCATATTTTCAACCAATCCAACACCACCCCAACGGCGAATATCTTCTTGTGACCAGACTACCTCTCCTTTATGGACAATACCCGCAGGTTCGTATTTACCACCAGATCCAGTGTAACCACCATCTGCAAAGCCCTGATCTTTGATTGCACGAATGTTACCGATAATGCTTGCACCCTGTGCTATTGCTGTTGCAATCAGTGGAATATTGGCTGGGAAACCCACCTTTGCTGCCTGTGCAATACTTTGCTGAATCGCAATGCCAGCTGAAGCAATAGCGAAAGCTTTATCTGCTGCAAACATAATTTTGTAGGCTTTGGATTGCTCACCAAACATGGAGCCGAACATTGAAGTTAATGAGCCAGTCATTTGCTGGCCGTACATTAACTGCGTGTTCAAACGATCTTGTTGATATTTGTCTTCAACCTCCTGAACATTCTGTGCATATTGAGCAGAAATTTGTTCTCGCTGTAATTGAGCAGCTTGAATAATCGCAGTTTTCTGATTTTCAAAATCCTGTTGACTTATAAGCTGCTGCTCAAATTGAGCATTTAGTGTATCAAGCGAGCTCTGTTCATTTAAGTCTGTAGCAGTAAGTTGACTATCGAAAAGATTGTAAGCACTACCCAACCGACTGGATCGCTCTTGATCTTGTCTAAAGAACTCACCCGTCCCGTTCATATCTGCTTGAATAGCACCCCAATTCTGAGCAGCATTATTCACTTTGTCACGTGTCTCTTTATTTTGAGATACTTTAGATAATGAAATTCTTGCTTGGCGCTCCTCAGGATCTTTAACAGTTTTTGCTATTTCCTCCCGCTCTAATCTATAGCGCTCCTGCATAGCTTGGGTTTCTGTCAATAGAGCTTGTTTAGCTTGAAATAAACGTTGTTCTTGAGCTAGTTTTAGTAAAGCTAACTCCTGCTGCAATTGCTGTGCTAAAAGATCTACTGCTATTTTTCGCTGATCTTTTGTAAACTCTAAATCATGTGCTGCTTCAAACTGACGTTTAGCGAAACTATCTTTTAAAAGCTGTTCTTCGCTTTTCGTAAAGTCACGAAATGAATCAAGCTTGGTTTTTGTTGCCTGCTCAGCAATTGCTATGTCATTCTCAGCCTGTGCTTGCAATTCCGATTTGATTTGAGCCTTACGTTCAGGGCTGAAATTGGCTTTATCAACGTCCTCAAGTTTTTTTGCTAATTCATTTCGAATCTTAGCTACTTGATCCGCAACATCATTTTCTAACTTAATCCGAAGATTAGCTTGTTCTTCAGCAAGTTTAGCATCGTCTTCAAGGCGTTTATCAAATTCCTTTGATGAGATGTCACCTGCTTTAAAACCATTTGCTCCAGCTGTATACGACTTTACGTTTGCTAGATATTTCTTAGTTTCTTTGTATCCATATGCCTTTCCGTTTTTTACATTATCTGGTCCAGCGTTGTACGCCATAATAGCCTTTTCAACATCTCCACCAAACTGCTTAAGAAGAGCTGAAACATACTTAATCATTCCATTTACACTAGACTCTTCACTTTTAACATCAACACCATATTGTTTGGCTGTGGCTGGCATAAATTGTGCCAAACCTTGAGCACCAGCTGGTGATGTTAATAATTTGCCTTTACGGTAAGTATCTCCTCTGCTTTCTTGCATAATCATGCCTTCAATTAGGCCTTTTGGAATTCCAGCAGCCGCAGCCTTTCCAGAAATATTGTATTTACTAGATAATGCCTGAACTTTTGCATTTACATTTAAAATCTTTTGATGCTTTTCAAGTTCTTGCGTTTGTTTTCTCTTAGCTTCAGTTAATTTATCCTCTCTATCTTGTTGAGCTTCTAGTATTTTCAGATTTCTAAGTGCACCTTCTATTTCATCTTTGGTCAGAATTGCACTCATACCTTTGGCTTTTTGTAACTCTAAAATGGCATTAGCTTGAGCAACTGAATACCCTTTATCTAGCCACCCAGATTTGTAGATTGAATCGATAACGCTATCTTTTTGCTTAGCTTGATAATCTTGTAAAGCCTTCGTTGCCTTTTCAGCTTCAGTAGCGGTATTCCCTAAAGCATTCGCTTGCTGTTGATGCTGTGCTGCTGCATTCTGAGCTTTATTACCAGTTAAAGTTACTTCAATACCGAAGATTTTTAATTTGTCAGCAGATTGACCTGCTTTAACTGAATTTTGATCGTATTGCGCAGCTTGCTTTTTAAGATTTTCATAAAGATCAGTAGGTAATTTAATTTTATTTAAACGCTCAATCGCTTCTGAATAACTGATAGTTCCAGTTCTTGCATCTTGAGAAATCTTTTCAACCTCTCTGTTTCCTCGTGCATAATTCTCGATATCAATTAATGCAGATCCTACGGCACGTGAAGATTTTTCCAAAGTTTCATTCTGAGCATTAAATGCAGCTGTTAGATCATTAACAGCTTTTGCCTTATCATTTCCTGATAATTTTTTTAAAGCTTCATCAGTTTTTTCTGCAACTTTTGCCTGCTCTTCAAGCTTTTGATTTGCTTTTTCTGCCTTATCTTGGAAATACATGTAACCAGCCGCTAAAGCAGTTATTCCAAGTGTAATGGCACCAATTGGCCCACCAACTAAACCTAAAGCTCGACTTCCAAGCGTAGCTACCCTATTCAAATTCCCTTGAGCAACTGTATATGCGGCAGTGGCTGCTGTAGCTTCTTTTAAAGCAATACTATGAGCGATTTCAGCAGTTGTCTTGCGTTGTACTGCTACTGCACGAGCATCTGCTGTAACAGCTGAGTTATATTCTGCTCTTGCTAATCCAATTTCTGTTAGAGCTAATGCCGCAGACTGTCTTGCTCTCATTGCTTCAATACCAAGTAACTGTACTTGTGATTGTGCTTCAGCCAAATTAGCAGCTCTTTGTTGTGCGGAAGCCACAATGCTTGCTTGAATTGCAATAGTTTTTGTTAAAACAGCCTTCGTCATCAAACCAATGCCAAGTACAAAAGCACTATCTACAATTAGATCGAGATTTGTAGCGAGTACTTGAATAGAACCAGCTAAAGACTGCGCAGCACCAGATCCTTGTCCAGTTTCACCAACAAACTTAGTAATGCCATTACTTAACATTTCTAAGGACTGAGCTATTGTTTTATCCGTTTTGCCATAAAGCTGTTCAACACTATCCCCAGCATTTAATAAGGCTTTAGTAATAACATCGCCAGTAAGTTTACCATCTAGCATCATCTGGCGGAGTTCACCACGAGTCACACCTAAACCTTTTGCCATAGCATTCAAGAGGCCACCAGCACCATCGACTAGGCTGTTAAACTCTTCGGCCCTTAAAACCCCGCCGTCTAATGCTTGTCCATATTGAAATAAAGCAGCTGCTGCTGATTCAGCATTAGATCCACTAATTGCTACAGCTTTTGAAGTAATTTCTGTAAGTTTTGCTGTTTGTTCTTGAGTTAAATTCAGTGTCTTTGCATTGGACATGTATTTTGAATACACATCATTGACAGCACTCCAAGATGAAGCTGAGCGTTGCGCAATTGCAAAAGTATCATCCATTGCCTGATTCAGTTCTTTCTGGTTGCTAGTAACTAACTTCAGTTTGTTATTAATGCCAGTGTAAAGATCCATCTTGCTAATTGCTGAACCAATTGTAACTACCCCAGCCATATATCCAGCTAATGAACGAGTCGCTATAGACAAACGATCCATAGACTTTGTTGCGAAGTCACCATTCTTCTCAATACTGTTAAGTTCATTACCTAGATTTCGTGCATTGCGTTCAGCATTTTGCGAATCAATTACAATGACCAAACGTGATTCTTGTGCCATTTCACTTTCCTCAGGGCAATAAAAAAGCCCACAAAAAGTGGGCTATAAATTTTGGACAATAAAAAACCCACTCGATGAGTGGGTTCTTTAATTAAACCTTATTAACGGTAAATATAGTCTACAGAAACTACAAGTGCTCCCATCAAAAAGCACTTTGGAAACTTTTTATCATGACTACTCTGGTTTCCAGTTCTTTCTATCACAATCAAATTCCATGGTTGATGAATCAATTGATTTACCACACTTATCAGCAGCTTTTAGATACTTATCTGGATTAAGAGATGATTTAAACGATTTACACTTTAAATCTTTCGCCTGCATTAAAAGTATATTTACTTGACCTTGTGAATTAGAAATTTTTTGATCAAAAGAATCAGCCTTAGCACTGTAACCAGCCTTTCGATATGAACTTGCTGTACTTTTAAATGCTGCGATATCCTTTAAGCCCTCTTCAACATCTCCGTATATTTGTTTGCAATCTGCAAATGCAAACATAGGCAAACAACAAAATAAGGTAAAGACAATCTTTTTCATATAAAACCAATCTAATATCAATATTTAAAAATCAGCTAATGATCCAAATAAAAATCATTAAAGCTATAAATAATATAATTCCACAAATAATCCATTCAGATTTAGGGTAGCCCCATACGTAATCAGGATTATTAAAATCAGGTTCTCTTCTGTGAGTTGTTTTCTTAGTATGACTAGAAAATTTAGAATAAGATAAACCAGTACCCGGTAACCCTACTGTTGTTCGAGTTCCCTTCTTACTAACATTTACTCGTGCCCCTTTTCCACCAACGGAAACACTTGAGACTCCTTTTTTACTTATATTTACTCGGACTCCCGGAGCAATTTTTATACTTTTTCTAAAATTTAATCCCATATCGCCACCTATCTAGTACAAATCTTTTTAGATGCGCTTATTGAGCCATCTTTACAAACAAATTTAGCTCCATCACAGTGACTAACACCTCCTTTACTACCTGAGCAAGGTTGTCTTCCTCGCCCCGCTTCAGCAAAACTTATAGAACCTAAAATTAGTAAGACACTTATAATAATTTGCTTCATGAGTTTTTAACCTTTTGTTATAAAGTGAACTAACTTTAACAAACTGGTTACTAAATGTCACATAAAGAAAAACCACCAAAAGGTGGTTTGAAAATCACAAAATAATTTATTAATAGCTGATTGAACTAGCATCACCAGTTTCAGATTGGTATTTAGAAAACCTAAAACCTTTCCCATTAGAATTACATGCAACCTTCCATATTCCTTCCGCAATTGTTTCTGGGAAAATCAAATTAAGATTTGCAGAAGGTGTATCCCTTGACTTTGTTACATTACCAGATTGAGCATATTCGACAAATGCAATACTTTTAAACTTCTTCATAGAGCAATAGTATTTATCTAATGATTTGGAACTAGTATAAAAACCACTTCCATCACTCTTTTTACCTACTGACTTACTCCATATTTCTACAGTCTTATTCTTAGCATCGTAATGGTAATAGTCCTTATCAACATAGTAGCTTTCATTAGAAGACGAAGTTACATAAACCCAATTTGCTGCAAAACAATTAATTGGACTAAGTAAACCTAATAATAAAAATATTTTTTTCATAAAGTATCTCCTTTGAAAGGAAGGATAACAGAATGTAGATTTCTAAACATTCGACAAATAGCTAAAAAAAATTCAGTCCACAAGCTTTTAAACTGAGTTAAAACATTTAATACCTAACTTTTCTTTGTAATAATCAGCCGCTGCTTTCAAATCATTTAAAAGCTTTGCTTGCGTATGATCTTTAGGTGCCAATGCCATTAAGGCTGGCATGTAATTTTGCTTGTACTCATTTGGATAAGTCTCACAAAGGATCTTTTCTTTAACCTTAGGTGGTGTCGAGGGTGAATCCAATTTATCTAAATAAGTACTAATGAGAGCATCAGATTTTTCAAACTTGGCTTTATAATCTATCTTTGAACCGACATCAGAATCTTTCTCACACCCCGGCATTACAGCCACAAGCAAAATTAGAAGTATATATTTCATAATTAAAAGAATATTTAATGTTATAGAAAAATATTATATAAAAAAACCACCCGAAGGTGGAATCTTAATGGGATATATCCAACTCATCAATTAGATTAATCCAGGAACCACACCTAACACCGAATCGTTCTGCGAGATTTGGAACCTTGATTCCTTTATGTGCTTTGGATTTGTTCCAATCGATATTCGGATTAATTTGTTCTGAGGTTAAAACATAACCCTCACCATTAAAATGCTTTCCTAGACTTACAATATCTAAATCAGCATAGTTGTCTTCTAAAACATGAGGAGATGCTATTGCAATTGGGCAAGTCAAAAGATCATTTTTGAAATCTGATGTTGCCTGTCCATGCGTATCCGGATTTACAATCAAAGGCCTAAAAGCATTCTTAAAGTTATCATATTTTTCTTCATCGTATCCAAATCTTGAAATTTGTTCTAAAACTTCATCCTCGACAGAAGCACAAATGAAAAAACCAATCGAACCAGAAGACTTACAAACTTGTAGTCCTTCCCAAATCCATGGAAATTTTTCACTTGGATAATAGCGGTAACATAAATCAAGTATTGCATTAGTGTCTATACAGATTCTTATCATCAATTAAAACACCTTCTCTTGAAGGTGTTTAAATGACTCTCGGCTAGTTGAATTTCTAAAACCAAGGATCGATTTCGCTGTACTTGATGATATTTGTTCTTGCCACATTGCGCTTAATACTTTTTCAACGTAGTTATGACCAAAATACCTTAATACGGTATTTTCCTTTTTGTTGTTTGGAATACCATCATTTTTTGGTGTGATGAATTCTAGATAATCGCTTAATTCATCATTTCCAATATAGCCCAGGGTTTTTAATTGGATTGCAATTGCTGCTTTGCTAGCTTTTGTATCCCTTCTTATTAATAGAATAATTTCATCCAGAGTTAAATCCTCAGTAAAATATTTTTCTATAATATCTTTAGGAGCAAGTACATATCCAGCAACACGATCACAGTATCGCTCAATTTCTTTTTGAGATTCAGTCATCTTCCCATCAAAAACACTTTGACCTAAACCTAGATGTACAATCTCATGAATTAAAGTAAAAAGTTTTCTAGAAGCATACTGTCCAGAACTAAAAATAGTAATAATAGGGAGAGTTTTATAAAACATACACATCCCATCTGAACCATATTTCTCAGTGCCTCTATCTAAAACAATAATATCCTTATCTTCAACTAGTTGTCTCCAAGAATTGTAATAATCATCATTATTTTTTACTTTTTTCTTAAATTCTCGAAAGCCAAAATATTCAACAAGTTTTTCAGCATCTTGTTCAGCATACTCAATGTTTCCAGACAATGACAAGTCAAAATCTAGTATTTCCTCATCCAATGCTTCCTTAATTGAAATATAGTTTTGCCTTACAAGCGAAAACTCTTCAATTAAAGACTGATACTTGTATTTATTTTCTGAAATATCTAATTTATTTCGATGTTCAATTAAATCTGGTGTGTCTCTTTTGAATACATGTTGCTCAGTGGTTAGATATACTGTAGGAACATAAAGAGCCTTCGCAATTTTTTCTAACTGGCTTAGTTTAAAAACTAATTCATCATCTAGTTCTAAAGCTTTAGTTAACTTGGATTCGGCAATTTTTGTTAGACGTGCTAACTCATCAGCAGATATGTTCATATCTACCATATAGCGTTTCAACGCTTTATTTGAGTGTCTAACTAATTGAACTTTCATGTTAACTACCGATAGCCTACATCGCATTTCTAGAGAAAATTGATCCAATTTTACTGCACATAATTAACACTTATGTGCAGTAGTAGTTTATCTAAAATATTAGTGTGCTCATACACTTTTAACAAAAGTTTTCTTTTCATTGTGAGTTAGAAAGTGCTCCTTCTCACACCCTTATGTTATCCCTTCTTTCTTTTATCGCTTTCTATCTGAGTCTTCTTATGCGATTCATCCAGAAACAAGTTATCCAAAGCAAAGATACAATCATTAAAGATATGAGCATCAACAGGTAAATCATTATGCTCAGCATAGACATTAATAGCCTGCTGATCTAACGATAGCGGTATACCTTGCTCATATCTCCTAGATCTGCAAATAGTGCTAAATGCTGAAAGAATGGACTGAGCCGCATAAGAATATTTTGGTGGCTCTGGAACAAGTCCACCTAAGAACTTGATTTGTTCGATTTCGTGCGGCGTTTTCGACGCGTAGGTTTTTTGGTATTTGTAGAGTTCGAGGACTTTCCCAAGATCGTCGCCTTGTCTTTATCAGCATTTTCTTGAATCTTTTGAGCTTGATCTTTGATAAATGTCCAAATCACAAGGCCAATATCACCAAGGTTTAGTAGCTTAGAGGCATTCTCTGGTGTGTATGGCTGCTCAGTTTCAACAGTCTTACCTTCAACCACTTCAGAGAAAACAACACCCTTCCAGTCTTCAATTAAATGTGCCCCTGCTGCATCCAATAAGAGCTCATGGTAAAGCTTACCGTTTTCATCTTTTGCCATTACATCATAGCCTTTTGATGAAATTTGATTACCTGCTTTCTCTAAAGCAACTTGGAAAGGTTTATAGCCAATACCACGAATTTTAAACTCTGCTTGTCCACCTGCAGTTTCAAAAGTACACCACTTCGATACTTCTGAACTTCGTACAATTCCGACTTTTAAAGCCATAACTACCTCGAATATTTAGGAATAGAAAAGCCCACGGGATCCCATGGGCTTAAGGTTTATTAACTTGAATTACAAAAGAGCTCGCACAATTGTCGGTGCTGTACGAACTTGGGCAAAGTTGATATCTAAAGTGATGATGTCATCACCGCCACCATCCGGATGATTGGCTTCCATGACTTCTAGCTGCGGGAAGTTGAACGAGTATTTACTGCCTTTGCTGTCTTTAAT
Organism: Acinetobacter sp. WA-87; assembly: GCF_039938935.1. Lineage (NCBI taxonomy): Bacteria > Pseudomonadati > Pseudomonadota > Gammaproteobacteria > Moraxellales > Moraxellaceae > Acinetobacter > Acinetobacter sp. WA-87. Next base: position 1,058,064 of record NZ_JBDUVF010000001.1, read on the forward strand.
ATCGAAAGTCAAAGTGAACACATCACGAGTTTTGATGGCATCAATCCAGCCTGCTGCTGTAGTTGAGAACATAAATGAAGCATTTGCTTCAATATCCATCATCTTTTCTAAGTAAAACTCTGGAGTGTATTTGCCTGAACCAATACAACGCACCGCTTCAAGGTTGTTATTGATCGAAAGCGTAAGTGACTGCATACACGCCTTACCTTGAATCGACTGGCCATTAACAAGCAAGTTTTCAACGTTTGGCATACTAACCAGTGGTCGTGTTGAAGCTGCAACAGGATTCACAACCGGGCTTGTAGTCTGGCGAGTGAATGAGTTACCTACTAAACCAAAGTTACCAGTGATTTTCCCAGTAGTTTGAATAGTGATTTCGCCAGTATTTACCTGCACACCACGGTAGATAAATACCTGTCCCACATCTTCAAAAACTTTAACTAACGTTAATGACTTACGGACGGTACCACCAATAGTTAAACTGTTTGTTGCCCAGTTGTTGAAAGCTAAAGCACTTAAGAATAGATCGAAGGTACCGAGAGATAACTCAAACTCTAACTGACCAGCTACTTCAGCTTCAGTTACTACACCACCTTGACGATAACGTGAATCAACAACTTCGCTACTTTCTTCAGTAGAGACGTTTTCTGATAAGCCATCAGTTACACGGCGAACGGTGTACCAAATTGGATTTGCTGGAGTTGTTCCTAAAACTGCTTCTTCACAAGCATATAATCGAATTTTCGCGCCTGAACTCATTTATAGTTCTCCAAAATTTAGGCATAAAAAAACCCGCTTCATGAGCGGGTCGGTAAAAATAGAGGGCGTAAAAAAACCCGCTAAATTAGCGGGTCATTACTTGGTTTCTTCTGAGAGTTCTGGCGGGGCTACGCCGACCATAGCAGCTGAAACTGCTTCTGATAAATTTGTAGGTTGAAAATTAAAAGGTATTTCTGATAAATGTTCTTCTTCAGGCTCCGGTTCGGGTTCTTCATGCAATCGAATATCAATCCAGCGTGCTTCAGGGATTTCAACAGGGTTATCTAGATCTGCAACTACAGCAGCAAGTTCAAAATCAAACTTACGTTTATAAGTTTTAATTGAAATATCGCCGTTTTCTAATGTGTCATACACCACCGCGACAATTGTGTTGCCGTTTGCGTCTTTGGGTACTTCGATATACCAACCTTCCTGAGCAAAGCCTAAAGAGCCCTTAAGCAGATATTCACCCACATCGACTTTCTTAAATTCAATAGGCTGCTTTTCTGCATCACTATTTAGTTCGATATGATCACTAAATAGCTTCACGACTGGTGAGGCTGATTTTAAAAATCCGTTTGCATCGACAGAAGTGTTAAAGCTTGTCTTTAAATGTCCCCAAGCAGTCCATGCGTCAGCACCAGCTCCATAACGATATGAAAGTTGTCCACCCAATACTGACTTAAAAATTTGCCAAGAATAAGTTCCGTATGAGTTTGAGCCTAAATATGAAAATAAAGAGCCATAGCGGGCAGGCATATTAAGTGGATTGTTTACATTCCCACCTTGCCAGTCTCCATTTGATAGGAAAGTAAACTTGTTATCACCCAATATCGCAACCCATTGTGGAACCGACACCTTGTCATAGAGCTCACTAATTTTACTTCCCGAAAAGCCTGGTGCTCCCATATCGCCTAACCCTAAAGATACTCGGGCTCCTGCAGCGGTGGAAGCACCTGTACCACCTTGGTCTATAGCAAGAGCAGTTGTTAAACCCTTAATTTGAGTAATATCACTATTCACGCCTTTTTCAGCAGCTCCAAGATTTGATCGAGCATCTGCTGAAGTTGTCGCCCCGGTACCACCTTGAGAGATAGCTGCTGTACCAACTACTTGAGAAAAGTTAGGTGCTAGATTGGGAATGCCCGAAGCGAATGGCAGCATGAATTGCCGCTTTCCCTGTAAAGCGTTATATGGGAAAGGCCGATGGTCCCAATTAAATTTAAATACAAGATTCATTAAGCTGTTACCCCATCAATAACTTGAAAGGTTAAGGTTTCGGTATGTTGTGTATTACCACTCACTACCGCTTTAATATCCATCTGACATAAACCTAAAGGCCATGCGGCTGTGCTAGCTCCAGATTTCACGTTAAGCCAACCCTTTTGTGTGCTTTGGCTTAAAGCTGCACAAGTCAAAGTTGCAACCACAGCTCCATCTGCCAACGATTTAACCTGCGATGTAAACACATAGCCTGTTAGATCAATCGCACGTCGAACATCATCGGGTGGATATTGCAAAGCTTCATCTGTATCAACGAGCTGCAAATTCAAGTTGAATGTGTCACCACGCTTAAAAACGAAATTGCTCATAAGTGATTCCTATAGACATAAAAAAACCACCGATGAGGTGGTAGTGAAAAAGTTGGATTGTTATATGTTTTAGTTAATGAGGTAGCTTATTGATACGTTGTATTGAATGAAGTCAGCATCTTTCCCCGCATCAATCGATTCGCCCTTCAAACACTCTAAATCATCAATTGAGAAATACTCAAAATGCGCCAGTAAAGCATCACTTAGAACTGTTAGTGCTTTTTCTCCAGTATGGAGTCGATCAAAGCATTGAATCATGATATTCCCTGTACGACGAGTACAAGGTTTATCGGCAACACCTGAAGTAAAGCTCGGACCACCTTCTATCTTTAAACGACACCACAAGCCTTCCTTTGGTACTGTAAAGCCTGGTGCATTTGGATACTGAATTCTGTTCTGGGCAATACCAGTAAAGCTTTGCATACGATCGATAATGGCTTGCCTAGTCTGTTCTAATGTCATTGCCATCTTAACCACCGTACTTCTGAGAAATATAAGTAAACGTGGTCTTATAAATACCTTGCGGCGCTTGATCAGACCAACCATTTTCTAAGCGTTCAGCATATGGCTGGTTATTCTGTATATAGATCAAATTACCCAGCTTAAACTTAACAGCTTGAATCGCTGCATCTTGCACAGCATTTGTAGAAGGCTCTCGCACCCCATAATCACCAGATCCAATAGAAACAATGTGAGAAGCACGATAAGCACCAGTATCAACGGGACTTGAAACGACCAAAGACTGAACAGCATCCATTGTAATTTTCTTTACCTTTTCCTCTGCCGTTTTAGCCACATCAAAACTAAATTCAGTTGGTTTTTTCCCCTTCCATCCCATCATTTACCTCACTTTCTTCATACATTTCAAAAAGGTCTTGAGCGATCGCTTGAATCGAATATGCTTCAAACTCTACGCTTGGCTCGCGCTCACCCATTCGCCGTTTTACTATTTGCCAAATATGAACAGCCTCGTGTAAAAGCAATCCATAAACTTGTATTTGGTCCTTATCCGCTGTATCTCCAATTTGGACAATTGCATATGCGCCATCTGAATAAGAACTAACCTGAGCATCCGCCCCCATATCTAAAAATTGATCAGCTTTGCCCATATCTTCAAATAACAAATCCATATGTATTTGATTTCGAGCAAGTGCATATTTGACATGTTGAAAAGGCGAGATATGCCATAAAGGAATGTAATCTGTACTTATCATCTAAACTCCAAAATTTCGCCCATTAAAAAACCCACCGATGTGGGTTTTAATTTATGCAACTGAGCACTTTTCTAGTTCTAAAGACCAATCATCTCCAAACCTTCGATTAAGATAATTCTTAATTTCTTCTTCGTATTTTGGAAATGAAGTCTCAGTAACTACCACAGCATTTCGACCACCTGTTACCCCATAGCGGTCAAAGCCATTTTCAGCATCTCTGGAAGTTGTATTATTTGAAAGATAAACTTTTGCCTTGCCATCTTTAATTAGATTAGATCTACCTCGAACATTTGGGCATTTCTTTTCTGGGATTTCAATGACGATTACATATGCTTGAGTTGCCATAATTTAATTAAACCTTCTCAATTATGAAATCAACACCAGTCGTCATACCGCCACTAAAACTATGCGCAGTTAACTCAGCAGACTCTTCGTCATCAATTTGACCAATTTCTACAGCTTTTTCTTTTGAATCTGTAGTGGTGAGCCAACCCTCATTGTCTGGAATTAAATATTTATCAGAATCGGTTAATTTAACGATATACCCCATAATTTCCCCAAGAAAATATTTTAAAAATAGGTATATAGCTTAAATTAACTAAATTAATCAATAAAAATTTAAACCTTCCTCAACTGACATTTCCAAATAGTTGCAGCTGGATCCTGTTTAATATGAATTACCCGGAATGAGCCTAAGTCCGTAATCCACTCATCATCAATTTTCGGGGCCATATTCACTTCATTTTGCAGCAAGGTGGCTTTCTTATCTGTAGCCAGCACTCCAAGCGTTTGTATTTCATATTGACTATATGAGCCAAACAGAACACCACGGCCAGAATAATTTTCTTTAACCTCTACATGAGTTTCAGTCTTAGGATCCCAATTTGTTATTGATATCCGTTCACACGTAAAGGTATGAACGGTGTCAGCCAAATCTTCATTAAATGCTTCAGCAATTTCCGCCTGTAGCTCATCTCTTAAGCCCATTATTTATGCCCTGTATAGTGGAATGCCGAAGCCATTAAAACTTGCATTAGGATCTTTCAAATCAAGCGAATCAATATAATCAATTGCTATCTGTTCAAAGCTAGAAATAGCCTCAGAACCTTCTTGAAATTCTTTTTCAGATTCGACTGAATCAGCTTTAACTTTCTTTCGTTTAAGCAGCTGCTCTTTGCCGTTATAAATTACTTTGGCCAGAATGCCTTTAATGATTTCACAAGCAGCATCTATAAGAAGTGAATCTATAGGATCCGGCACAAATCCAATTCGTTTTTTCATCCAAACATTTGCAAGTTGAACCAGACGAGCTTTATCACTGTCTGGTGCAAAATCGCTGCCCAAAATTGAATTTGCGTCATCTACAGTAATAAAGCTCATTGCATTATTCCTTCGGGATTAATTTAAGAAGTTCTGCTTTTGAAGCAGATGGTTTATAGCCAATGTTTTTACTAGCTAAATATTCTTTTATTTGATCATTAGACCAACTTTCAAAATCATTTGCCGACGTTTCTGTTGCTTGGTTTTGTGCCGCTTTTCCAGCTTCCAATTCATCAATACGCGCTTGCATAGCGGCAATATCATTTTTGAAAGCATCAAATTCTGCTTGAATGCTAACTACCTTTCCTTCAGCCGCTTTAGTAGCATTGTCAGCTTGGAGTACAGCATCTTTTAAACGTGAGTTTTCAGAAATTAGTTCTGAACTATCACCACTTGCCTGTTCCAAGATTTCGATTTTCTGTTTAAGTTGCCCGTTTTCCTCAACAACCTTTTCACACTCAGCTTTTGTATTATCAATTACCTCTTGCAACTCAGGGGTAATTCCCACTGCGACATTTACTGTAGCCAAAGTCGTTTTTGCAGGCTCTTCCAGTTTGCGAACTTCAACTGGAATACCCAAAGATTCATAATCATTCTGGATTTTTGGATAGTCACCATAAATGATTACTTCTTCAGCACTACGATTTGGATTTTCATAATAGTCAGGATTCGCAATAGTCCCAACTTCTAAAGCTGCTACTGCAGCAATACGTGTATAGATTAACTTCATGACACTTTTCTCTTAATAATAAAAAAGAGGGCTTAATAGCCCTCTGATAAATGAGATTTTTAAGAATTAACCGCTAGTTGCACCTGACAAATCAAGCAATGTACCAGCGGTCATTTTGTTGCTGGTTGCGTGTTTCTTCCAGTTAGCACTTGACCCAAGTAAAGTAAGATCTGGATTCTCACCTTTTGTTGTATCCCAGCTATAACCAAGAATGTCTAGGTTAAATGTACCTTCAGCACGCATACCAATAGCAAAGTTTTCTTCATCATTGATGTCGTATGCTCGGAAGCCTGGTACTTGTGACTCAGTTACAGTCACAGCACCATACTGCAAGCCAAATGCATCGTTATCGCCTACAGCGTCAGTAACAAGTACAGGTTTACCTAAAGTACCTGGTAAACCGCCATAAATAACGATTTCAGATTCACCATAAATCTGCTTGGTGATTGCATCATCTACGATATCGAAATAGGTATCTGAGTTCATTACCCACAAACCGATACGCCCAAACTTGTCACCAAATTTACGCATCCCACGTGTTAATGCTTTTCGACCGTCTACTGCAATACTTCCTTTTGCGACCATATCAGAATTGCTTGTAATCGCAGCTTTTAATGAAGCCAAGCTGTACTGTAAACGCCCTGCAACTAAAGCATCGGCCAGATCATAACCAAGAATCATTGCGAACTCTTCAGGTGTACGAGCACGGCGCTTAAAAGCTTCTTCAGTAGATGCATAAGGACCGTATTTAAACGGAATTTTTACACCGACAGATTCTCCAGCGGCAATTTTTTCATGGTTAACTTTAGCGTTTGAGTTCACATCACGGTGCTTGATGCTGCCACCAACACGATAAAATGATTCTTTATTAAAATCGCCTTCAATGATTTCATTTTTATAAAGAATCGCTCCAGCTGATGCCTCGTTAAAGACATTCAAATTGTCTTGCAAACGCTCTAAATAAGCAGTTTGTGCCAATTGGTTGTAGATGATCATGTCTGAATTAACTGTTGTAGTCATAACGACTTATCTCCAAATATTTAATGATTAGTTCGGTAGTTTTAGGAAGGATTCTTGGCCATGTTCTTTGATGTAATCAGCTCTTTGAGATACTGACATCTCACTACGCTTCATACCTGCAGGTGCTCCACCTTTGCCCCCGCTTTGGAAACCACCGCCATTTCCTTTACCACCTTTAAGGATTAAGTCTTTATGTTGGTATCCACCAACCAAGGACTCTAAAGCTTCATCAACATTTGCAAGTTCACCAGGTCGGACACGGGAATAAATCTTTTCGCCTTTTTGGTCGTAGGCAACCACTTTGCCTTCTTCGATTTTGAAGTGCTGGCCAAAGGTTGCTTGAACCATATCAACTGGAACTGCAATGTTGTCTTGAATGTACTTAGAACGAGCAAAACCACCGCCAATAAGCTCACCATGCAATTGAGCTTCTAGAGCATCACGTTGTTGAACGATTGGAGCATATTTGTCTTCAACAGCTTTAATAGCTTCAGCTTTGACTTTCTCAACTTCACCAGCATCCACCAGCTTTTTATCATCAAGATTTTGCATCGTCTGAATAGCTTTCTTAGCTGCTGCAGGATCATCGATTCCTTCAAAAGCTTTGAGGGCTTTTTCTGCCGCTTCTTTCGCTTCACGGTTCGTTTTTGCTTCATTGTTTAAACGTGCAATAGTTGCTACAGAGTGAGCGGCATCATGTGGCATCTCTTTACCATCATCATGAATATAGATAGGTTTATCACCTTCTACTTCCGCATATACCTTACCGTCGATCGTTACTGTTTTAAGTTTCATTGGTCATCCAACCTATATTTTCAAAATGGGCATCCACCCGGGTTCGCCGTCTGCATCCACTTTCGGCAGGCAATAAAAAAGCGCCCCTAAGGACGCTTTATTTCAATTAAATAATTTACAAGTTCGAAGCAAATAAACGGTAGCCTTCAAGTTCCCATAATTTGTTTTCTGCAATTTCAAGAACCTCTTCAGTGGAATATTTAATTCCTAGTTCTTCATTAAAATTTTCAGGATTAACTGATTTTGAGATTGCAGTCCCTAAATGAAATTTTCCATCAAGCCATGCTATAGCCATAACGTGAGGTGTAGGTTCATTGCATGTAGTTGTATGAACTTCAACACGCTCAAGCAAAACATCAATTTCAGCTGCGGTTACATGGGGCGCAACTGTTTTTTCAGCTTTTCCAGCTAATTCTTGCTCTGTTGTTTTTCCGCACATTTTAGACATTTTTGTACTCACAAAAAAACACCCGAAGGTGCTATGGTTAAAGTATATTGATTACTTTGCTTTCCAAAGCTCTTGTTTACATACTGGACAGGTCACAACTAAGCAGATTTCATTCCTATCATTCACTATGCGTGCTTCTTTTTCGTAAAACTCAAGTTCAGACTTGCAATGATTGCAGGTAATGTTGTGAATTTTATCCGCTGGCAATTCACCACGCTTCAGTACTTTCACAGTCCTAACTCCTTAAATGCCTGTTCATCCAACTTACGAAGTTGGTCCAATGTGTAAAGTCGCCCTTCAGGGTCAAAGAACTTTTCAAAATCAAATTTCCCATCTTTATAGAGCTTAAAGCGCTTTGGCCCCAACCATTCTTTTTGAAAGAAATCGTCAGTCTTGCCGAAGAACTCTTTAAATGTGGTGTTTGCGTCCAGTTGCCCGATTAACTGACTGCGCTCATCTTTAGGGATGTCTTTCACTGGTCGTTCGTCCATGACAAACGGACGCTCTCCAGCAAGGCGACCATCTTTATCAACTGGTACCAAAATGCTTCGGCAATGTGGATGTAACGGCGGTACACGTTTAGATGGGTCGTTAATTTCCCATATTGTTCCATCCAATGACGCACATAGCTTTGAGGTCCTACCATCCAAGACACTAACAAATCGAACATATTCAAAGCCAATTTTCTTATAGCTGTCTAGATAGGCTTGATTAGCCACATGGCTTCGTATAGTTCGAACAGTCCGGTCAATATCAGATTTAGTGCTGTTTAAAAGACCATCTTCGAAATTAAGGCGTTTGGTGCCGCGAATACGCTGAATAATTTCTTGGTTTGTTTTACCTGTGCTGATTCCATCACGAATCGCGTATTCAACTTTCTGGCGAGCACTTTCTGCAATTCTTGATAAAAGATCATCAACTAAAGCACCACCAGCCAAGGGAACTTTTTTTGCTACTGAAAACAGTTTTTCACCATCAGGCTTACTAATCTTTGCGCCGTATAACTTTGCTATGTAGTTAGCTTCATATACGGCCATCGCTGTAGCTGAAATGGCGAATGCTTCAGGTAAGCTTGTATTAACACTACTAAACCATTGGGAAATTAAATCTCTTATTTCCTTAAGGTTTGAAGTTGTATATTTCCCTCCAGCTAAAGCAATCTTTTCTGAATCACTAAGTTCATCCAATAAATCACGAAGCTTTGAAAGCATTGCATTCGTATCATCATTGAATAAACCTAATAATTCATATACTGATTGCGAAGAAGTACGATAAAGATAAGCCTGGTGTTGAGTGAGTACCTCCAAAAGATTTTTATTATCTTTAGCCATATCACCCTACCTATAGATTCACTGTTCCGTCTTTTTCGCCTTCGATGTTGTCCAGCTCTTCTTTATACTTTTGTTTTGGGAACATTCCAGTCTGGTTATATTCCCACCAAGATTTAAATGAAGAACGGCCTTGTAAAGCTGACTCATACAATTGACGAGCTAGTTCAGCTTGATAACCTTGTTTATTGAATTCCTGACTAATTTCGAACATCAGTCCGTCTTTAGTTAAAACATCCACATTTGGTATTACAAACTTGGCAGCCCATCGTAATGCAGCTGATAGCGCTTCATTCGTATTCACGACACATAATGAAAGGACTGAATGCTGCACGGCATCATCGCTATTTGATTCAGTAGCAGTCTTTTTCCCTGCTGAACCCTTTTCAATTAAACGCGCCCCCATCTCCTTCATCTGTTCCCATTTATCTTTTGCAGCTTCTCGGGCAAGAGTATTAGGACTTGCTTGTACTATCCCTAATCCACCATTTTCTGGTAAGGGTACAAGTACTTTTGCACCGATATAAATGCCACGTTTTTTGGCTTGGTCGAACCATTCCCAAGTAACGCCCTTCGCAAAGTATTGAGGTTGGCCCATATAAAAAACGGACTCTTGAAAGTCCGCACTGTCTCTATAATGAGCTAAGTTGAGGTTAGCCAAAGGGAGTAATGGTGGTTTTTTAATCTCTTCGGAGTTATCGAAAGCTCCGACAAAGGTGAATGGAATATATGACCAGAAATCTCCGTTATAATCCGTTGGGAACTTCTTCTCACCTTCAACCCAAGTACCTTTATCTCCTTTTTTATAAACCTGTACTGAATAGATATAATTTTCTTCTCTATCTGGCTCTAAACGAAGTACTCGGTACTGCTCTATCTCTGTTTTACTAAAGCCATCAGCTCCACGCACTGAAATAAACTCACGGATGACCACTAAGCAAAGCTTTTTTTGGTTATCAATGATCATTGAATCCCAATTAATCACATCAATGGCATTCAATAAATGAATCATCGGGAAAGCTTTTTGCTTTTTATACTCTGCAAGGTTTTGGGATGGTTTAACGTCTGGATAATCAACATATAGACCGAATCTATAATGCTTTAATAAGTGACGTATTCCAGTTTGAGCCAATTGATAGGAACTTAATCCTGCGCCGTTTGCATTACGTTCTAAATGGGCAAGTTCAGGAGGAAACTTAAAGCTTGGATCTGTGGCAAATGCTGCACCAACTAAGCTATTTGAAGTTGTACCTGTAACTTCATAAAACACAGCACGCATCAAATATGCTAAGTAAGCACTCTTGTTTGCTGGTGTTTTATCATGGGCATTAGGTTTCGGTAGGTACTTTTCGCCTTTAGCTTTAACAGCATCTTCGCCTTCACAAACATCATCCATTTTTTGCCAGTATGGCAAGTTTTTAACATACTCAGGATGTTTAAAAGTTACGTCACTCATCGAGCAAATCCCATATCAGCAAAGAAGACTTCAAAGCCTTCATGTAATTCATTAAAAGCATCAGAACCACCATCAACCTGGTCGTCATTTGTCCCGTTAGGGAAATTTCGAAGCTCTTCAATAAAGGCCTTATTCCAATCACCTTTAAGCATTCGCACATTTCCCACGTTAACTTGAGCTGCAAATGGTTGCGCTCTTGTCAATTTGTCGCCTGAAACTGGCTTAGCAATCACGCTATAACCTGCTAGAAGTTTCACAAAAGCACTAGCCTGTGATTTACCAGCTTGACCAGGGTCCTGAGGTATACGAACAGTGACATTTTTACCGTCTAGCTCAGTAGTTTGCTTTAACCGCTTATTAACATTGTCTGGACCAAGCTGCCCTCTCGTTACATCAACAATATATGTATAGCCATCTGCGCCTAAAGCCTCCCTTACACCTGCTGTAAAGTCACCTTCATTCTCAGTTGCACCAAAGTCCCACGCTCGCACCTGCTTCACTACATCCGCTGGCAAAGCATCTACAATTTCAATATTGTCAGGCTTAAAAAAACCGCCTGCTGGCGGTGATGGCATTTGACGGTATTGACCAGCAAATACATATGGAGCGGCTTGCTCCATTTGTTTCAACTTTTGAATATTATGTTTTGCAGGCCATAAAGCAGATCCATCTTCTTGAATAGCTGAAAGACAAAGATGTTCCCAAACTTCACCGTTACCACCAGCCACAGGAATGCCGTCTTTTCTATCGCCTAGCAACCATCCAGCCAAATCATCTTCATGAAGGCGCTGCATAATGACAATAATCGGTGTATCTGGTGAGTTAGTACGTGACTCGAGTGTGTTCTGGAACCAGTCAATCACACCTTCACGAATAGTTTTAGAGGATGCTTCATGTGCTTTGTGTGGGTCATCAATAATGATGCAACCACCGAAGTCGTCTCTTAGTTTTCCAGCTCCGAAACCTGTAATAGTACCGCCTGTACCAGTCGCATAGCAGACACCGCCTTCAGATGTGCGCCAGAAGTCTTTTGCCTTACTGTCATCTCTCAAAGCAAAGTTAGGAAAGACTTTCTTATAGGCTTCCTCTTGAACAAGGCCCCTAATTTGAAATGCATTATTAGCTGCCAGCATTGCCGAATAACTAATATGAATAAATTCAGAATCGGGCTTTTTACCGTAACACCATGCCATAAAATTAATTACGACAATTTCAGTTTTAGAATAACGAGGCGGCAAATTAATAACTAACCGCTTTGTTTCTCCGCGATAGACTTTCATTAAAGCCTCACAGAGTTCTAAATGGTGCCAGTTATGCATCCATTTATAACCACGGCGCTCCTTAAACATGTACCTTGTGAAGAAATATAAATCTTCTTGCGCCTCGATCTTAATGGCTTTATCCCGAGCCGCATCAGTACTCATCTAGGACCTCCCTCCGCGCTTTTAAATACTCTTCCATTGGAACTGGCACATCTGAATTAACAGTTTGAACTGGTCCGCCGTCTTTGCCTGTTATTTCTTGGCGGTTGGTAAATTGTCCACCCATTTCCTTTGCAGCTTGTTCAGCCCACTTAGGAATCAAAACTGGATTGTCAGGATGTTTTTCAACTAAGTCTTGAAGTAGCTGTAGACGATAACGTTTATTAGCAATAGGAATTGCTTCAAGTTCTAAATTGGCTATACGTCGATATTCAAAGAATTTATCTCTCAGTTCTTGACTTAAGTCGTATCCAGCTCTCTTTGTTGGATCATAACGTTCACATTGCTGTGGAGTTACTTCCAAACCAAATACTTCTTTAACTTGTTTTGCTGTATTAGTAGGTGTTTCGAACTCAGCAAGCACCCTAATAATGAATAGTTTTACCTTTTTATTAATGCGTGCCATTTCCACCATTCCATCAACGTACATCAACGTAGAATGGCAAAAAAATTTAAACCACTCTTAAATAACAAGTGCCACAAGCATAATGAATATCAGCTCGAGACATCTCAGGTCTTGTATTAGCAGCCTCAACCATTCTTTTAACATCTTCACTTGCGCCATATCGACGAACTACACCTGTGAATTCTTCAACATCATGACCTTGAATTGCTAACTTTGGCATGCCCGTCTCCATGTTATAGGCAGGTGTTCCGTACTGATCTTTCTTATGCGCAATGTGGTAAAGCTCATGCTCAACCAACGCACAAAAGTTCACGTCACTAGCAATCCGTGAATAAGAAGCATCAAAAGTAATTAGATATTCAGGAATAGAGTTAAACCACTGGATGTATTGCTCTTCTTGTCGTTCCTTCTTCCAGCCACCAGCATTGATCATTATTTTTTCTGTAGTACCAATAACCTGACGCCCTTGCTTTTTAAAACCAGATCTAGCCCACATCACAGTTATATCGGGATATCTAAATGATCGTAAATGCAGGTGGTCAGGGTTAAATAATTTAGATTTTGGATCTAGAAAAACCTTTCTTATCCATTCCCACATTTCTGGCGCCGGCACAAAATTAGGTGTACCCAATTCAAATATCCATTCCGGAGGCATTGGCCGAGTAGGAATATGAAAGCCAACTTTTTGATTCATAGCTGCTCCATAGTTATAAAAAAACCTGCGATAAGCAGGTTTAACTAAATATTTAATTTAAACGGGGTATTTCCCATCCCGAACATCATTCAAAATGATTAGTCCTTTAATACATTCTCTTAACTGATTTAGGAAATATGAGTTCACTTTTGCACCTTGAATATTTCCTTTGTCTGTTACTATTTCAATTCGAGTTTCATTTTTAGAGAATATTTTCATGAAATTATCTATAGAACCATATTTCTCGGGATTCGAGACATAATGTTCTGTTAATGTCATTACACAAAATGCTCTAATATCAGTTACTATTTCTAATTTTTCTAAATTAACCTCAAATAAATCTGTATTGATTATTAATAATTTCATTGTAACGGGATTTTCAATTTTTCCTTTTTTAGAAATTTTTATAGAAGACATTAATTAACTCGCAAATTTATCAAAAAATTAACCAATCTATTGTATTCAAAAAAATATTTCTGAATGGTTTACTTTCAAATTAGTGTTCATATGTAAAAATAGTAATAGTCTGAGCTATAAACCATTCCAAAAAAAACTGCTGCTTCCGCAATTAAATTCCTTTAAGAATCCTCTCCACGAAATCACTTAATTCATCTTCCGAGTCAAATCGAAGATTCAGATTATAGCCAGCACCACCCTCCTTCTCTTTGCCTTCAAAATATATGTGCAACCTTAAACCTGTATCATTTATTTTGATGTAATTGATTCGGTTAGTATTTATTAGAAACTCTTCATGTTGAATAAACATTATTTTTATCCTTGGAATAATTAAAAATAATATATATCAATTCACAATCTACACCAATAGAACAATATGACTTATAAAAAAATTAGTTATATAAATTTATCTTTTCTTTTAACTACAAACACAACTAACCCACTTGATAAAGTACGAACCATATCCCCAAAGAGCTGTTCCAAAAATCATGTAACATACTCCGAATATTTCATCTTTCTCAATTTCTCGAACTATTCTACGTTTTTCATCATCCGGGTCACTAGTAGCAAACACTCCACCTGAACGTGTAGCTAAAATATATTTACTTATCATATTTAAAGGTTGATTTTTACCATCTATCTTTTGTGTTAAGTGAAATATAGCTGTCATTTTTATATTTAAAAATAAACCAGCCACTGTAAACAAAGTACCCGATGAACTAAAAAAATTCTCTACTTGAAGGCACAGCTCTACCCATAAAGAAAAACACATAAATGAAATGCAAAATATCAAAGCATTATATCGATTAAAAAACATAAATCTTATTATGGATATAAGGATACTTCTTAACATAAAAACGCTCTAAATTCATTATCTTATAATTTTAAATCAAAAAATGATGAAATAGGGTAATTTTCTTGATCATTTAATCCTAATTTTCATAACATTACAGCATGTAAATTCTTTATTCTTTCTTTCAATCGAATCATAATTCGATCGATAGTTAATAGTTCATCTCGCGATAAGCCCGATCTTGATAAGTTTTGATTTTTTTAAGTTCTTCACAGCAGCAAACAAATGACTTTTTAGTCTGGACCTTGTAAGTCATAAACTCTCCAGAAATAAAAAGCCCCACTTGATCAACTAATCAAGTGGAGCTCAAATTCTACTTTTTAATTACTATTAAACAGCAGGAATCACTTTAATAAACGTTGGAATCACTTCATCGCTATTTTGGCAAACAAGAGTGAAGTTGAAATAAACGTCTTCTGTAAAAGCTGTAATTGTTTGGTTATAACGATGAATTTCAGTTAAACCATTAACTGAAGTAATAACATGCTCAATTTCTGTAGCAGAGACGTACTTCATTGAATACTTAACTGGCAAGGCTTGTGTATTGAACAACGTATCTAACAATGAAAAGAAATCATTGTTTGCATCATGTGTATTGTTATAGCCAATCTGTGAACCACCTAAATCGTAGCTATCGAATGTTGCTTGTAAACGAGCACCACTATGGAGATCACCTGTTGAACTTAAGAAGTTCTCCGCAATAACCTCAAGAGTTTCACCAATATTTGCTTTAACTGCTGCATGGTAACCGTACATGACCATTGGAGCCTCAGGAGTTCCAAAATTCAAAGGTTCACCTACTGGAGTTAAAACTCCATTTTCATATGTACAGTTATCTAAATGCCATGTAGAGGTTGGCTGATTTGGAAGACTTGTCACACCAATAACAGTAAAACCAGGTAATGCATTAATTGCTTCAACATTACTCAGCACTTGATCATAACTCGTGGTATCTGCAATCTTAACGATCACTGTGTGTCCAGCAGGCAAAGTTGTATCAGTTAAAGTTTCGATTGTTGCTTTTTTTGGAATAGTAACCATTAAGGTTTCCTCATAAAAAAAGCTCTATCACTATAAATTGATAGAGCTTGGGTGGTAGAAACTGGAAAATAAAAAGCCCCACCAATACTCGATATTTAGCGGGGCTTCCTGTGCCGTAACACGTCCGGCAAACGAAAAAACTAGTTTTTAGGTGCTCTAAGGATGTTTAGAACTTTCTCTGACATATCATGTAAGTCAGATCCAATAGGCAGCCAAAATTGATAATTAATGTTGTCGCGGTTGAAAATCTGTTTGTAGTACTCAGTTTTGAAAGATGGATCAATGTCAGAAGCCTTAAGTAATCTGCCTTCTTTCTCTATCTTTTGCCCATTTAATTCACCGCCAACGCAGATATTCATTTTATTTACCAGTTTTAATCAGACTGGACTATAGCACGAATGAAAACCGCCCGAAGACTGTCAATTTTAAGTCATTATTATATTGCATAAACATCAGTTTTAACTTCATCCCATAAATCAATGATCTGATCTCTACAATCTATGGGCTTCTTTCCATCAATTACGAAAAAAGTTTTGACAGTGCCATGAAAGCTAATTTGCAATTTTCGATAGTATTTTCTTTGCTGATCAAAAGCTTTTAACTTTTCACCGAAATCACAAATTTCACTTTTATGCATATCCTCAAAAGCCACTTGTTGACCACTCTTAGAGCCGCCAATGTAATAAGTCATCTCTACACCACTTGAAATGTTTAATATTTAAACACTTTAACAAGCAACTTTTAACTTTTCAATAAGTATTTATATTTCAAAAACTTATTCTCAATAGTGAATTATAATTGATTAAATTAACGCACAAAAAAAGCCCACCAAATGATGAGCTTTAATACTAGTGCTTTACTTACACTTCGAACACTATAGCACGAATATGCCACACCCCGTATTTACAGTCAAGAAGATTGATTTTCAACTACTACTGTTTTTATAAATTTATCAAATTGAAAATGCGGGTAACGTGATTTTATAAAAGCTAAACCGCATTTAATGTCCTGTTGGATTTGTGACCCATAAGTATTATTGCTCTTAGCAATATCACGAATCGACTCGCCCATTACATAGTGCCACCAGATTGCCCCAATCCATTCATGAACAATCTCATCCCCTATATCTTTAAGATCAAGAAGAAGTTTATGAATTGCACGTGCCTCATTATCGTTTAATTGACAGCATGTACCTTTACGGCGTGTACACAAGCGATCTTTAAAATTCTCATCCCCCATGTACATAGCCATTAAGTTTTCCTTTTGTTTTTGAGTGATGCGTTTAGTTGGCATCGTCTTAACTATTTTGACCATTGTTTCAGTATCGCCGTTAAGCCATGCCCCAAGCTGTCGGCACCATTCTTCAAAACTATATTTAGACCAATTGACCGCTTGTAAAATGTGTTGTTGCGCTGCCATATTCATAATCATCCCACCAATTGCTCAATTTTTTTTAATGCCAAACCTGACTTAACTTGCTCAGTACTGAACCGTAAAACCGTGTAACCCATCGCTGATGCTTCGTTGTATTTTTCCATGTCTCCTAAATAGCCTTTACCTCTAGTATGGCGGCCTCCGCTCCAGATGCCGCCTTCCACTTCAACCAAAATCTTTGTACCCGTTATTAAGAAATCAGCTCTCCACTTACGTGTTGGATGGAATTTGTATTCCTGTTCAAAACTGATCTTGTACGTTTTTAAGTGCTGTACAAGCGTTGCCTCGCCTTCACTCACAACTCGTTCTTTTTTTACTGAAGCACGGCGCTTAGGTTTGCTCCGTGGTTTTGCATAAAGACGTTTGTAATCGGCAAGGCTCATTGAACTCATTCTTCAAAGACCTCCATTCTTGCAAACCACCACAAAACCAGTGCTCCGCTAAGAGCTGCTGTAAAAAATGAAATGAGTAACCCCCATGCTAAAATTTCGAATTTATTCATACATTCGTCCCATCAATTAGCTGAAGTATATTTCTAGGGATTGGCATCCCTTCGCGGCGGCACATTTCCGCGTATTCATACGGATTGTCGAAAGGATCTGGTCCTAACTCTTGATTAAGCTCTGGCTCTTTTTCTTTTGCCTGAAGCTTTTGCACTGGCGCAGGTTTACGACCATTAATCTTTAAACGTTCCATCAATGATTGGAGATGTTTTTGCGCTTCGTCATTGCCCACAGGAACGTGTTTAGGTTCTTTGTGCTCAATTTCTAAAGGCGGAGCATAAAACTCTTGTTGACGGCCTTTTAACTGAGCTTGAGCAACCATTACGTTGTAAGTACCGAAGAAGTTATCTTGAGCAAGTCGCATTTGCCCGCCTTCGATCAAATACATAACCTCGTCTAATGCATATTTTGTAATTAGGGTAATAATCACCGTTCGATCAGTCGTAAACTTACATGCGCGCGACCAAGCTTCTTCTGGAGACATCCAACTTTCACCGATACACCAGGTGCGGAATTCAGCGAATGAAGGCATAAAACGTCCACCCGCTGTAAGCAATCGACCAAGTGCGTTGTTGAATTGATTTTGTTGAACACCTACAAGTGTTTTAAGAGCGATCTGTTCAACTACTGAAAGAGGAATTGCACTTTCACCAGCTACAGGAAATTGCTTATTGAACTGAGCAGCGTATACGGTGCGAAGAGATGCAATTAATTGACGCACTTCGTTCAAGGTAATCTCATGCATGACCTACCTCCTCACTCACTAAAAACTTTTTTGAAGGGGTTACATCCACGATTTGAGATTTGTTTTGTTCTTCAAAAAGATTTGCGAAGTAACCCGGTTCTTGTGGTTTTTGACCCGATGTAGAGATTTGCTGTTGCTTCTTGCGGTTAGCTGCAATCTGTCTCTCATTGTTTTGAACCCATGAAAACCACTTAACCAGCCAGATACTTGGTGTATTCAATGAGCTTAATTCGTTTGCAAAGTACCAGTCTCCAAAATTTTGAATCATGGTTCTTAAATCAACCTCAGCTACAGAAACAAATCTTTGTTGAGCAAATGAGATGAAATCATATTGAAACTCACTGTATTCAGAAATGAATTCACGCATTGAGTATCGCTTGTGATCATCGATCTGATACTGAGCAAATTGAATTGGAGTTAATTGCGAATTTTCTCCACGCGCATTACTACTACTATCAATAATTGGTTCTTGGTTTATGGTTACTGGTTTATGGTTATTGGTTGGTTGCACGTCCGTTTGTTCTTTGTTTAACGGGTTTTCAGCGATCGTTGAATTATCGTTAGACGATTGATCATCATTAGATGAACCACTGTTAGACGATCCTTTCTTTTTTGCTGCACGTTTTGCAGCAGACGCTTTACCAGCCTCACTCGCCTGTTTCTTTTTACCGTGGAATTCTGCAATTTCACGCTCACAACGATTATTACGATATACACTTTCTTCAAGAGTAAAAAACTCATCAAGAACGTATTTAAGAGCTTCTTTCTGGTCTTCAGTTGTACATTGCAAACGACGTGCTAGGCGATCAATGCTTGATGCATCAATCGCCTTTTCAGTGTCGTAATACATGTCTAATAAGTCGCGGTAAATCGCACGCTCAATTAAACTGAGGTGACGAGTCGCATTGTTAAAGTCACCAATATGGTGTTGGTAATAATTCATTCTGCACCACCTATTTGCACTTTTTCAGCATGTTCAGTAGCAACAAATAGATTTACTTCTTTGGCCTCCCTGTAACCTAGAAGCATTGCTGTTTGAGCTGTTGAGTCCTCTTCTTTGTACCTCTTGTTGCCTTCAAAAACTTTATCTGGATCCCAGTTATTAAATTGAGTTTGGTAATAAGCATTAATCTTATTTTTAACTTCAATATTTGGATTTAGATTCTTAACTTTTGAATAAACATTGCGAACCCAACCCATGCAGTAAGCATCTGCAAATTTTGTTTTGTTAGAACGCTTAAAACGAAACAGTTGAGTCTTGATGAAATCAGCTCGATTTTGTTTTAATTGTCTAAATAAGACTTCAAAGGCGTAAGCTGCTACTTCTGGAGCTGAACCTACACCGACAAAAACAAGATCTGCCTCCAACTCATCTCCGCCGCGAATGATTGACTCACAATCTAATGCTTGGCTTATAGTATTGTGTAATTGTAAAACCCAATCTGCAGGTTTCTTAACATTCAATTCAAAGAGATGTTCTTTTACATCAGCAGCTAAAATATGTTTTTCATTTAGGTTATGTTTTTGCATTAACACTTGCATTTGTTTAATCGCCAATGCTGCCTCATGCTCATTTGAACTTTTTGATAGTTCGAAACAACGCTTAATCTTTCTGAGGATCTGTTCATTCATTTTGAAGACTCCCCAATATTTAACTGAATATAAGTACTACCCAAGAAACGGATCTGACCAGCACGGCCAAGGCTTTTGATAATTTCCTCAGCTTGCATATAAGTCATACGATGTTGACGGACCAAAACGTCTTTGAAGTCATCACGCTTAACAGCCGCATTTTTCTTATCAGCCTTGATACGCTCTAAATTCACTTCACACTTTTTGATTAATGCTTTGAGAGTATTTAAAGCCGGGTCATACCAGCTCTGGATTATTTGCTGTTGATTTGATACATTAGTTTTCATATTCAGTTCCTCTAGCCAGTAATTGAATTAACTAAGCCTGATCCACGAAATCAGGCTTTTTTAATATCCAAGCTTTTCTTTTTGACCACTGATTTCGTCATGAAATAAGTCATCAACTGTTTCAATACGGTTCATCCAACTTTTAGACATGACTAAAAGTGCAGCAACCCGTTCTTTATCAATGCTTTGATAATCTTTAGGTACCACTTTCAAACCTAAGCAACTCAAGAGTTCGCAAAAGCTTTCAATTTCAGTTAAACCATTATTTTTCTTGTCGTTTTTCATGCGCGACAAAGTACTTGCGTCAACATTTAAATGCTCTGCAATTTCTACATTTTTATTTGTTGCAAGTGCCTGCAAAATTCGTGATACGTCATTTCTGGCACTTGCAGATAGATCGACTAATAATTTGCTCATGATGTTTCCTAAGCTGTTTTTGATGTACCTAAAAAGAAATCAAATAGGCTTTCGTGAGTTAATTTTTGATTGCTTGCGTCAACCATTTTTTGAATGGTTTCCATTCTTGGTTTTTTGCGGGCATGGATTAAATGGGTTTCCATGTATCCATATGAAACTTCTGCTTCTTTGCAGAACTTGAGACGGTCACTCTCACTTAATCCTCGCCAATAGCTATGAAGAGTAAGCATAAATACACCTCACTGGTAATTTTATTTAATAAATATACCCACAAGGTAAATAAAATACAACCTGTAAGGGTATTTATTTTTTTTACCTATTAGGTATTTTTGAGTTCAGCGCTAGAGGTGAATTGAAAAATGAGTGAATTAAAGACTATTCATGAAATTAGACTTGGTAATACAAGGAAATTAATGAAGGAATCAGGACTAACTCGTTCTGAATTCGCCGAAAAAATCGAAATGGCTTATGGGTTATTGAGTCAATACATTGGTAAAAATCCAACCAAGAATATTGGTGATGAAACAGCTTTAAAAATAGAAGAAGCTTTTAATAAGCCTCGTGGCTATTTAGATCAGTCTGATAATCAAAGTGAAAATGCACACCAATTAGATGGCACTCCTAGTTTTAAGCAACTGGACATAGAAGCCTTTAAGAAAAAATATAATATTCCTGACAGCGAAGATGCTGTTCTTTTCTCAAATGTTATCGAAAAACCATTAGTTATTTCAAAAAGATGGGTTCCAGTTAAGGCATACAGCAAGATGGGCATGGACGGTTATTTTACTGACATGGGGTATGATGGAAACGCTGGTGATGGGTACGTTCCAACTCACACTGCTGGTGATAGATCATATGCAATAAAAGGAACTGGCGACTCAATGTATCCCGCTATCCGTAACGGCTGGTATGTAGTATGTGACCCAGATGCAGAATTAACGCCGACTGAATTTGTGCAAGTTTGCTTAAAAGATGGTAGATGCACAATTAAAGAATTTATTGGTATTCATAATAATGTTTTAAATCTATTAGCTGTAAACGGCGGTGAACGCTTAACTTTTGATATGGATGAAGTTGAAAGCATCACTGCTATTACTGATATTGTGCCTCCTAGTCAACATAGACAACAGCATCCAAAAGCTTATTAATTAATTTAACAAACCATTCATTAAGCCCACCATTTGGTGGGTTTTTTATTTCTTTTACATTAAATACACCTAGCAAGTAAAAAATTAATCGAACAATTTCACCTCACAGGTATTTACTTTATTTTACCTTGTAGGTATATTTTTCTCACAGACAACAAAAAAGCACATCAGATTTCGACCCCCGATGTGCTTTTCCAAACTGCGAGATAAGTATGAACGTAAAAGCAAACCCTTTCAACTCATTTGCATTTGTCAGCATGGCTGCTCTTGCAATTTCTGGTGGTTCTTTAGTCGCTTGCCAGCTTCAACCAGCTATGCAAGAACAAGAGCAAGTTTCTTTCTTTACACCTAAAACACAGCCAAGTACTTACGGTGTACTAACAGCAAAAATCACAGGTAAGCATTCTGGTGTTGCCGTAGTCAAATTAGATAGCTTCCGAGTAAATGTAAGTTTTGATTTTGAAGCTCATCCAGATAGTTACGGCGTGCCTGGTTCTGAATTTACTGCTGTTGATATTACCCAACTAACAGTTAATGAAATCACAGATATAAATGGCAAGTCTTACGGTGATTTCACTGAATTTGAAGACATTCGCAATATCAATGCAACTCTAAAAGGCTTCATCGAGCGTAATAAGTTGGTGGAGGCTGATCATGTCTAATTCTTCTCTAAATCTTTCAGATCGCCAAAAGGCTGTATTAGAAACTGTTATCGAAATCAATAAAGAAGGTCAACAACCTTACACATGGCAAGTTGCTCGACGCATGGTATCTAAAGGCCACCAAATTACCGAAAAACAGTGTGGCTATGATCTAAGTGTGATTATTCGCACAAAAGGTACAGGCGTGTTTTCTGTCAATTTTGATAGAAATCCTAAAGTTTGGATCTATGAAGAACCAAAAGGAGGGCCTGAACATGTCTAACTTCAAAAAACATCCTGACGGCTACAAGTCTTTCTTAGGTCTTGACCGTTCAACAAGCCTCTACTCAGTTCGCATTGGTTGGCAAGTATATGCGTCAAATGCTAACGGCTCAGTTCTTTACAAAGTTAAAGACGAAGTTAAGACACCTTTAGATGTTGAAAAGTTCAAAACAGATTATCCAAAAGTTTGGAATGAAATTTCTCAAGAAATTGATTTTCAACGCAGAAAGCAACTCGCAATAAAACTGCGTGAAACCAACATCCCTACTTCTGACCGCAAAGCTTATAAAACTAAGCGCGGCTTCACTGGCTCAAGATAAGGATAAGAAAAATGGCTCTACCGATTATTACTGCTGACCAAACATTATTGGTTCAAGCAATCATTGTTTACCTATACGCCGATCCTGGTCTTGGTAAATCATCAATGGGTTTTACTGCGGAAAAAGCAATTTCTTTTGACTTTGACCGTGGTGCTCACCGTACTGGTGAATTACGGCGCGGTGCGGTTGTGCAAGTCCAGCAATGGAAAGATGTGACAAATTTAACACCTCAAGACTTGGCTCCTTATAAAACTGTAGTGATTGATACAGTAGGTGCAATGCTCGAATGCATTAAATCCCATCTATTAGGTATTACTGAAAACCGTCAAAAAGATGGAACCCTTAAATTAAAGGCTCAAGGTCTAGCAAACAATATGTTTAAAAGCTATGTACACATGCTCATAGCTTTAGGTAAGGATGTTGTTTTTATTGCCCATGCTGTTGAAAGTGAAAGTGGTGATCAAACAATTTATCGACCAGATCTAGGTGGTAAAAATCGTAATGAACTCTACCGAATTGCTGATGTCATGGGGTATCTAACAACTGTTCGTACTCAAGAGGGTAAATCAGCTCGGGTCATTAGTTTTAATCCTTCAAATAGTCATCACGCAAAGAACGCTGGTGCTTTAGGCAATGAGACTGGTGAAGTATGGGTACCAGATCTAAAAGCTAACCCTACTTTCTTGGCTGACCTCATCAATCAAGCCAAGGACCACATCAACACATTAACACCGTCACAACTTGCAGCAGCTAAAGCTCAAGAAGAGTTAGAGAACTGGAAACAAAGCTGTGAAGAAGCTGAGCATGCTGGTGATCTAAATCAATTAACAGAGTCGCTTGATAAAGAACACATGTATTACCAGAACATGCGCCAATCAATGCTCATGAAAGCGAAAGCCTTAAATTGCACATTCGATAAAGAACGCAACTATTGGATTAGCCCACCTGAATTTAACGGCATTTCAGACGAACAAAGAGATGAGCTACAAAACTTCATTGGTGAACGCGGCCTCGATGTAAAAACCGTATGTGAGCATTTCGGTATTGATGCCCTTATTCAAATTGAAGCGGCAAAGCTGCTTACAGTCAAACAAGACATTGAAACTTTGGCTAAAAATGAAATAACTGCGTTTGATATTAATGATCTTGAAAAAGAGTCCTCTAAAGATCCTGTTGAGCAAACTGAAATCTTGGATGAAGCATATCAAAAAACTCTAGATACCCTACTTCAACGAGTTAGTGAATCTAAAACCACGGTAGAAGTAAATGCTGTTTATCGCTATACCCGTGGCTGGTCTGAAGCACAAATGGAGCCTCTATTAAAGGCGATTAACTCTCGTTTAGCGTTACTGGAGAATACAAATCCTGAATGTTTGCTGGAGGAGAAATCTTAATGGCGAAACATACAACTCCAGAATTTCTATTCGAACCTAAGCTGCTACCCCAGCAGCTTTTCGAAAAGTTCGTAGTTTTCAATGTAAATGCTGGTTATCGCGGAAAAGGAACACCGCACGGCGTAAACCTCATTAAAGGTAACAAAGCCACCCTTACTGTGAATAACAAAGGTGTGATGAACAAAGCAGCTCAAGAGCGATACAAGTTAATGCTTTTGAAATATTTCAAAGAAGGTAAATCCGCAATGGATGAGCTGAATCATGAAGTTAAACGTATTTATAGAATGGTGGCGTGAATGGTTGATTTGAATAAAGAAAGAGAAGCTTTTCAAAGATTTCTTAAAACGAAAGGTGTAGTTAAAGTTGGCTGGAATAGTTTAGGTGTTTTAACAAATTTGGTTCGTGAAGCTGGCTGCATAATTAGTTATAACGACATTGAATTAATGCAGGAAGTCTGGATGGAAAAAGCGAAATTAACCACATGGCAACCTATCGAAACTGCGCCTAAAGACAGAACAATCTTACTCCGAAACGATGAAGGAATATTTCAGGGTCAATGGGACCAAGATGATAAAAAATTTCGTCCACTTTTTCTGGATTACCACGGCTGCGGATGTTGTGGTGGAGATAATCCGAAACCTGATCGCTGGATGGAATTACCACTAGTTGTTGAGTCTGGAGCTAATGAATGATTGATTTAAAAACTAAACAAGCATTTTGGGCAGAACAATTGCCAGCTTTTAAAGAGAATTACATTTGTTTGGCGCAACTTGATGCGGTTGTATTCAACAATGAAACAGGCAACTTTGATGCGTTGGATAAAGATGCAACTGGTTTTGATCGTGAAGATATACTTGAAGCCTATCACTCAGTAAATACTGGCTGGGCAATGTGGCTAAGAGCTATGAGTCAAGAAAAAGCCAAAGCTCAGGCGGTGCCAGAACACATCATCACCCTTCAACGAAATGGCGAAGTGTTTAAGTTTGATTTAATGGACTTACTACGCAGATCACTTAAAAGCTCAAAAGTATTGAAGACCCGTGAAAACTGGTCTCATGTTTCTAAGATGGTCGGTATTGGCTCTACAACAGCAACTCTTTTATGCAAAGAAATGAATGTAGATCCAGACGGAACGGTATTTGAAGCAAGCGAATCGGGAGCTGAGGGATGATTAATCAATTAAAACCTGCCGTAATTATCAGAGATGAAATGGGTTGTTGGGCACATCCTGAATATCTCAAATATCTTGATGATAACCATGCGGATCAAGAATGGTTAAGTCAAAGTGAATGGGATCAACTCAAGAAGCATTTCAATATTGTCACCGTTCGACTTTATTTAGAAGGAAGTGTTTCTGATGATCAATATTTGGAAATTATGGACTCATCGGACTTATCTAAATGGGATCCTGTGGCACCTCATGGCTTTTTCTTGATTGAGATTGGATTTACTGAAGAGGGTGCAGAAGCGTTGTTTGCAAAAGAAGTTAAAGCGGAAAGTAAGGAGGGACAAAGTGGATAAATATCTGACATCCAATAGTGTTTGTGAGATGTTTCATATTACTAAGCGCACTTTAAATCGCTGGGAAGAAAGAACCCCTTGGGGCATTCCTTTTCCTGCCCCTGCTTTTGGTTCAGAAGGCGGAACAATGAAACGATATCGCACTACAGATGTGATGGAATGGGAAGAAGAATGTCAAAAAAAGGAACAGTTAAGAAAATCTATATAAGCTGTATAGAAGCTAACAATCAGTAAACTTGATTAAATTAGTCCAGATCAATGATTGTTAGCATATTTCCCTTACTATATACTGTCCCCCGAATCACGGCTTGCTAGATAAACTCAGCAATTTCATTTATGTACATAATGGTGTACATATAATGAAACCAAGGAAGCAAGAATATACTTTTCCCGTTTAATTATAAGGGTTTAGGCAATATGGCATTAATCGTTCAAAAATATGGCGGTACTTCTATGGGTACCCCCGAGCGCATTTTAAATGTTGCTCGTCGTGTGAAGCGTTGGCATGATCACGGTCACAAGGTTGTTGTGGTCGTATCTGCAATGAGTGGTGAAACAAACCGCTTACTTGCCCTCGCTAAAGCCATTACCGAAACACCTGACCCACGTGAGTTAGACCAAATGGTTTCAACCGGTGAACAGGTGACGATTTCCATGTTAGCTATGGCACTTAATTCGATTGGTGTGGAAGCTAAATCCTATACCGGACGTCAAGTCGGTATTAAAACTGACAGTGCATTTACCAAGGCGCGTATCGAGTCTATTGATACAGATGTCATGACCAATGACCTAGATGCAGGCCGTGTTATTGTGGTTGCTGGTTTCCAAGGCTTTGATGCAAATGGAAATACCACAACACTAGGCCGAGGTGGTTCAGATACTTCTGGTGTTGCTCTTGCTGCTGCTTTAAAAGCTGACGAATGTCAGATCTATACCGATGTAGATGGCGTTTACACCACTGACCCTCGTGTTGCTCCTAAAGCCAAAAAAATCGACCGTATTTCTTTTGAAGAAATGCTAGAAATGGCATCATTAGGTTCTAAAGTTTTACAAATTCGCTCAGTAGAGTTTGCCGGGAAATATCAAGTTCCTTTACGTGTATTATCAAGCTTTGATAATGATAACGATGGCGTTTTTGACGACGAATTTAAAGAAAATGTAGGTACACTCATTACGACTGAGGCGGAAGACAATATGGAACAGCCAATCATTGCAGGTATTGCTTTTAACCGTGACGAAGCAAAATTAACGATTTTAGGTGTGCCTGATGAACCAGGTATTGCTTCTAAAATCTTATCACCAGTAAGTGATGCCAATATCGAAGTCGATATGATAGTGCAAAATGTTGAAGAAGATGGCACAACAGATTTCACTTTCACTGTAAACCGTGTTGATTTAGCGAAAGCTGAAAAAATCTTAAACGAAACTGCTAAAAATATTGGCGCGCGTGAAGTTTCAACACGTGATGATATCGTTAAAGTATCTATCGTTGGTGTTGGTATGCGTTCACACGCAGGTGTAGCGAGCAAAATGTTCACTGCCCTTGCTGATGAAGGCATTAACATCCTTATGATTTCAACTTCTGAAATTAAAGTTTCTGTCATTATTGATGAGAAATACCTTGAGCTTGCAGTTCGTTGCCTACATACCGCATTTGGTTTAGATCGCGAACATGGTGAAAGCAGCGCCCGCGCTTAATTTTACCAAACGGTCAAGAATTCATTAAAAAATGTTTACTTGTCCGACAATAATCAAAGAAAACACAGAGCCGCTATAGTTTTTTTTATAGCGGCTCTGTTATATTAAACGGAAAGTTTTTTGGCAGTGATTATCAAAATATGACTTTGTTCTCATATTTCTGTTAGAATCTGACTGAAAACTGAGGTTGAGCTTTTATTTGGGTACCAATATTGCAGTTTTAAGCGTTTAGCAAGGAGATAAACATGCTGATTCTGACCCGCCGTGTCGGGGAAACATTAATGATTGGGGATCAAGTCAGTGTTACTGTGCTTGGCGTCAAAGGAAACCAGGTTCGAATTGGTGTGAATGCGCCAAAAGAGGTTTCTGTTCATCGCGAAGAAATTTATCAACGTATTCAACATGAACGTGCAATGCATGAACACCTTCAACATCTTGATCAAGATTATCAAGTTTCATATGAAGATGATAATTATGCACAGAAAAACTTCAATCGTTAGTATGAAGTTATTCTCTCCCTAATTAAAGCGACTTTCTAGTCGCTTTAAATTTTTTTGGGAGTATATAAATTTATAGACCTAATGCACGTTTAACCGGTGCATAACTACGACGGTGTTGATCGATCACCCCGTGAGCTGCAATCGCTTCAAAGTGTGCTTTTGTTGGATAGCCTTTATGTTTGGCAAATCCAAATAATGGATACTGTTGATCTAATTCTGCCATTTGGCGATCACGTGTGACTTTTGCCAAGATACTGGCAGCACTAATTTCGGCGTGGCTCGCATCTCCACCAACAATTGCTTCACAAGGAATAATAATTCCTTTGGGAATTTGGTTGCCATCTACAATAACTTTTTCAGGCAGTGTTTTAAGGCCGTCCACTGCTCGCTTCATTGCTAGAAATGTTGCTTGTAGGATATTTAGCTCGTCAATTTCTGCATGCGTCGCTTCCGCAATTGACCATGCTAAAGCTTTTTCCTGAATTTCAATAAACAACTTTTCACGTTTTTTTTCAGTTAATTTTTTAGAATCGTTTAGTCCTAAAATCGGATTTTCCGGATCTAAAATAACAGCTGCGGCAACAACCGACCCCACTAATGGGCCTCGCCCCGCCTCATCTACGCCTGCAACGAACATGTATACTCCAATGAAAAAAAGAGGCTGATCAATATGAATCAGCCTTCTTTAAAACTTAAATTATTAATTACTTTTTTAAAGCTTCAGCCACGCAAGCATTTACAGTATTAGAAACGACTTGGGTTACTATTGTTGCACGTGCAGCTGGGTCAAGTGCAGCAGTAGCCAAATCAACTGCAGTAACACTGTTTGGTGCCTTTTCACTTACGCAGCCACAAACATTAGTTTGAATACTATCACGTTGTTCAGCCGTCATAAGCTTTGTTGCTGTTTTCCATGCAGGAACATTATTAATTTCTGTAATACATTTCGCATTTACAGCAACTTTCAATGCAGCCATACCTAACTGTTGAGTTGTAGTTTCTGCAGAACCTGCTCCAGGCGTGGTTGCACATGCAGTTAAAGCTAAAACAACTGGTGCCACAGCAAGCATCAATTTTTTCATCATTTTTCCTTTGATCGAACGTAAGCAGCGCGTATTTTGCCTAAACTCGTGCTTAGAAGAAACAAATAAATTGATGCATTTATGCAATCTAATTTTCCTACACTCCAGTTTGATTTAATCATGCACTTCAGCTAAATCGTTCTGTTTATAGTACGCTCCGTTACGAGAACAACATTTCTCAAAAATACTGCTTTACCATAAAATCTAGCGCTAAAATGACAAAAAATTAGGGTCTTTTATGCCTGCCTCATCCTCTCAATACTACACCCGCACTGCACAGATTTTGCATTGGGTTATGGCAATCATTTTCATTACGGCTTGGGTGATTGGTTTCTACAGTGGAAATTTTTTAAGTTATGATACTGATGGCAGCTTTAAAGGTGATGTCATTACACTACATAAAAACATCGCCACAACCATTATCTTTCTAGTGGTTATTCGCCTTTTCTGGCGTTACACCCATCCAGCCCCAAAGTTGCCTGATACCATGTCGCCAACAATGAAAACTTTGGCTCACATTGGACATTTATTACTCTATGTGATTTTAGTAGCGTTACCTATTACTGGTTGCTTATTTAGCTGGAGTGCTGGTCACCCTGCCCCAGTTTTATATTTATTTAATATTCCACGCTTAGTACAAGACAACCCTGAGTTATTAGCGATTGTTAAACCATTACATATTTATATTTCATGGTTTGCAGGCCTGCTTATTGTTGGACATGTTCTTGCAGCTTTAAAACATCACTTTGTGGATAAAGACAATGTTTTAAACAGCATGACCAAACAACCTAAATAAATTCAATGTTAAAAAAAACCGCCTATTAAAGGCGGTTTTTTTATTTAGATTTTTTGGATTTCTGAAATCCACTTTTGTTTTTCTTCATCTGAAATGAAAGAGGCTTCAAAAGAGTTAATTGCGAGTTGCTTCAACTCATCATTACTTAAATCTAAGGCTTGCTGAATAGCAATGAAGTTATCATTCATATATCCACCAAAATATGAAGGATCGTCCGAGTTAACAGTCACGTGTACGCCTTTTTGCAACAGACGACGGATATTGTGATCTTTCATATCCTTAACAACACATAGCTTTAAGTTACTTAAAGGGCAAACGGTTAATGGCATTTTTTCATTAATTAAACGAGCCATTAATTGTTCATCTTCTTCAGAACGTACGCCGTGGTCAATACGGTTTACTTTAAGCAAGTCCAAAGCTTCCCATACATATTCAGGTGGGCCTTCTTCGCCTGCATGAGCCACGATTAAGAAGCCTTCTTCACGTGCCTTAGCAAAAACACGTTCAAATTTAGCTGGTGGATGACCTACTTCACTTGAATCAAGCCCTACAGCAATAATGTCTTCTTTAAACGGTAAAGCTTGCTCAAGCGTTTCAAATGCAGCTTCTTCGCTTAAATGACGCAAGAAACACATAATGAGCTGAGAGCTAATACCAAATTTAGCTTTTGCATCAGCACATGCACGTTTAAGCCCATTGATTACTGTCGCAAAAGCAACACCACGGTCAGTATGGGTTTGCGGGTCAAAGAACATTTCTGTATGAACGACACGATCTTCTGCACATTTCTCAAAATATGCCCATGCTAAATCATAAAAATCTTGCTCATGAACAAGAACATTTGCACCAGCATAGTAAATATCTAGAAATGATTGAAGATTATGAAAGTTATAAGCTTGCTTTACTTCTTCAACAGATTTGTAAGGAATCTGAATCTGATTACGCTGTGCAATAGCAAACATTAATTCAGGTTCAAACGTCCCTTCAATATGCACATGCAACTCGGCTTTTGGTAAGGCCTGAATCAGCTCGACTTGATTCATATTAACTCCACATCTAAAGAAAAAAAGGGTGTGGTAACACACCCTTCAATAACTTCCTTCTTATATAACGATTACGAAATATAGTTCTAGAAGGAAATTATAAAAAATCGTATTAACCGCCAAAAGCGATAAATTTAAATACCCAAAGAGCAGCAATAATCCACACCATGTATGGAACAGTTTTTGCCTTACCTGTGAATAGTTTAACTAATGCATAGCTGATAAAGCCCATTGCAATACCATCTGCAATTGAATACGCAAATGGCATAAATACAATTGTTAAAAAGGCTGGAACAGCTTCTGTAATATCATCCCAATCAATGTGCGTGATCCCTTGGATCATAAGTACACCGATAAATAATAAAGCTGGGGCTGTTGCAAAACCTGGCACAGATTGAGCAAGAGGAGCTAAAAATAAACAGCAGATAAATAAAACAGCAACAACGACTGCAGTTAAACCAGTACGCCCACCTGCCGCTACACCTGAAGCTGATTCGATATATGGCGTAGTTGATGAAGTACCCAATGCAGCACCAGCAACAATAGCCGTAGAGTCAGCAAATAATGCTTTTTTCAAACGTGGTAATTTACCATCTTTTAAAAGCCCTGCACGGTGTGAAACGCCAACCAAAGTACCCGTACTGTCAAACAAGTCAACAATGAAGAATACGAAGATGACACCGATCATACTTGCAGTAAATAGGCCTTTAAAGTCCATTTGCATGAATGTTGGTGCAATTGAAGGGATTTGACCTACTACACCTTTAAATTCATTTAAACCTAAAGCAGTCGCAATTGCTGTAACGACTAATATACTAATAATGATGGCACCGCGAACTTTAAGCTGATGTAAAACTACAATCAGTAAAAATCCAAATAAAGCCAACAACACTGTAGGTTGTTTAATATCACCCAAACCTACCAATGTCGCTTGATTGGCAACAATAATGCCAGCATTTTTTAGCGCAATAAGTGCAAGGAATAAACCAATACCCCCGCCTATCGCAAATTTAAGCGACATTGGAATTGCATTGACAATCGCTTCACGAACTTTAAAAAAGCTAATAGCAAGAAAGACAATTCCTGAAACAAAAACAGCTGCTAAAGCCGTCTGCCATGGCACTCCCATGCCCATACATACCGAATAGGTAAAATAAGCGTTAAGCCCCATGCCTGGTGCCAATGCAATTGGATAATTGGCAATAATACCCATCACTAAACAACCGATTGCTGCCGCCAAACAGGTTGCAACGAATACGGCGCCATGATCCATGCCGGTTTCAGATAAAATGAGTGGATTGACAATGATGATGTAACACATTGTTAAAAACGTAGTTACACCAGCAAGAACTTCTGTTCGAAACGTGGTTTTATTGTCGCTTAACTTAAATAAACGCTCTAACCAGCCTGCCGAAGAATTGGGCGCCGCCATAAGTAGCCTCTATGCAAAATCTGAGCTGTGGAATATGTACTTCTATGTAGGTATCTGAGCAATCTTGTTTTTCTGATCAGATCTCTAAACAAAAACCTCAAATAGATGAAGCAACAAATATGCCACTCATTTGAATTTTGATTTCATACATAGAAAATAGACACAGCCCCTCTTGAAACACAAAAAAGCTGCATAACCCCTATGCAGCTTTTTTACTATACGTTAAATAAGTTTAACAGATTCAATCGCAACATGATCAAAATTTATGAAAAGATATGACCAATGACAGTCTTTTTTAAAGCAAATTACAACAACAGTTTTGACTAGAAAAAAACTTTTTTATCACTGAGATAGTTTTGCAAAGTATAAGAAGCTAAATTGCTATGACTAACACGATTAGGATTTCGCTCAATCGTTTGCAAGTTTTTTTCTGCTTCTTGAATAATTCGCATAAGTTCTTGGTGTTTTTTATTTTGGCTATCTAAATACGCCCAATATCCTAATACAAACACGATACTCACACACAACACTATTAATACTTTATTGATCATTATTATTATCTCTATGTTTTTAATGTTAATGATCTTAACAAAAAATAACCAGTTTGTGAATACTTTCACATTTATTTACAATAATTACCAATCACTCAAGCTATTGATATAAAAAATGTTTTCTAATTTACAATTTTAAAAAAGCTTAAAAAGGAAACTTTTCACTTAAAAATTCATTTTTAAAAATCACTATATTTTTTTATTAAAAACTTATATACACTGCTTTCCCTCTTTTATTTTTAAGTATATTTAAATTTATTTTTCAATTTAACTTCACTATATTATTGATTGAATTTTAATTTATTTATTCAATTCCCAGATAATAAAAAGCCCATTTCAATCAATCAAAATGGGCTTTTATAAATTAATTAACCGACAATTTCTTCAACTTTAGGTTTTGCCTTTATCAAATCAGCCTCATACACCACTTCATATTCCTCTAACTTTAAATGTTTTAAACGCTGTCTAAGTTTTTTCAAAGACCATGGCCATGCGGCAAAATTACGGCCATTAGCATCAAGGTAATAACTTTTACATCCGCCACTATTAAATACAGTGGTTTGCAGATGTTTTTGTACAAGCTCATTATGCTTTTTAATCACTTCTGATTTTACAGAAAGTTTAGCAATGCCCTTTGCCTTCATTTGTAGCAAACCATCAACAATATATTGCAATTGCGCTTCAGCAAGACCAATAAAGGAGTCGTAAACCAACACATTAGGTCCTAGCATAAGAAATGCATTCGGCACATTTTCAATATTGGTACCTAAGTAAGCTTCTGGTGAAGAGTCTTTCCAAAGATCAGCCAAACATTCCCCTTGCTCATTGTGTACGCGTTTACCAATTGGAGGATGAGATACCTCGAAACCAGTGCCCCAAATAATCACATCAACTTCGTGGCGTTCACCATTGGCAGCAACCACTGTATTGCCTTCAACTTTTACTAAACCATGAGGAATCAGAGTCGTGTTTGGTGCTTGTAGTGCAGGGTAGTAATTGTTAGCAAACAAAATACGTTTACAGCCAATATCAAAATTAGGTGTTACGTTTCGACGTAACACCGGATCTTTAATTTGCAACTTTAATAGTTGTTTCGCAGCAAAATTGACAGGCTTTAAAGCTTTTGGATTGCGTAAGCCAAAATTAATGACATTTAAAGTACCCGCCACAGTCTGTCGCCAAGTCGCTTGAATAGCTGGATACTTAGCAATGACGGATTTACTTAACTCACCCAAGTCGGTATCTGGTTTTGGCAGCACCCAAGGTGCTGTACGTTGGAACACAAACAGCTCTTTTGCTTTAGGTTGGATTTGTGGCACAAACTGGATGGCAGATGCACCAGTACCAATCACGGCAATGCGTTTACCAGTTAAATCATAATCATGGTTCCATTTCGCTGAATGGAACATTTCACCAGTAAAAGTATCTAAACCCTCAAGACGTGGTATCTGAGCTTCAGTAATTGGACCAGTAGCAAATAGGACTGTTTTAGCGATATATAAACCAGAGCTTGTCTCGAGTTTCCAGACATTTTCTAGACTGTTCCATTCTGCTTTTAATAGTTCAGTATTAAATTCAATTAAGGATTCAATATCAAACTCACGGCTTACATCTTCTAAGTAACTTAAGATTTCCGGTTGGCGTGCAAATAAGTGACTCCATTTTGCACTTGGCGCAAAGGAGTAAGAATAAAGCGATGATGGAACATCACAACCACAACCCGGATACGTGTTTTCACGCCAAGTACCACCGACGCGGCTCGCTTTTTCAATAATTTTAAAATTGGTTAAGCCTGCTTCATTTAGCTTAATTGCAGCAGCTAAGCCAGAAATACCTGCACCGACAATAAAAGTGTCATAAATATGTGCAACTTCTTGGGTTTTACGTGTACGCGTATTTGTTCTAGGTTTAGTGACCATAATTTTCTGCCTATACAAAATTTTATTTAAATAACTGATACGAAAGCCCAAGGAACTTTGCATATAGCGTTGGTGACGTTCTTTTCATAAGCCAGAATAATTTGGCGTCGATCTGTGGCGTGGTATAGAGCTGCCCTCGATCTAATCGGTTCAATGTTAATGTTGCAACTGCGTCACTGGTGGTCATGGCATAATTCATGAGTGCATGATCTGCAAGTTTTGAATAGCGCCCTGGAATACGACCATTTTTAATGATATTTGTCGGAACCAAAGTCGGGCACAGCACATTCACTTTAATATTGAATTTGCGAAGCTCAGCTGAAAGAGTTTCTGATAATGCCAATACACCCGCTTTCGTTACGTTATAGACACTCATTTCTGGTGCTGCAGTATAAGATGCGGCTGAAGCTACATTAATAATTGCGCCGTAACCTAATTTTTTGAGCTTTGGCACAAATGCATGACAACCATGAATAACACCCCATAGGTTTACATGCATACACCACTTCCAGTCTTCCAAGCTCATTTCATCAAATTTGCCGCCTAGACCTACGCCAGCATTATTAATAATCAGTGTTACCGGATGCTCTAATAATTGCTCTGCTTGATCAGCCAAAACCTGTACTTGTTCTGCTTGTCCAACATCGCACTTGACTGCAAAAGCTTTTTGTCCAAGCTGTTCAACTAACTTTACGGTTTCTTCAGCAGCTTCTAAATTAATATCCGCACATACCACGTTGCCACCGCGTTTTGCCAATTCAAGTGCAAAGCTACGGCCAATTCCACTCCCTGCCCCTGTCACAACAGCATATGCGTTTCGGCTAGGCTGGTCTTTCTTACCAAATAGAATCATAGTAAATCCTAAAAAACTTTAGGGAGACGGCAGTAATTTGGGTATTACTGCGGTGACCAACAGCCTTATGAAACTGCACGAACTGGTGGAGTAAATTCCTTCACAAAGTAAGGTGCAATTGCACCGCCCTCGTTAAGTAATTTCTTTTTGTAGTACTCAAGGTATTGAGTTGTGTCATGATCATTTGGATGAAAGCTTGGACGTAAATAATCCAGAATCTGGCCAACGGTGCTACCGAATACGCCATCTTTTGGACTAAAAATTAAGTTGACGCCACGACGTGCATCTTTCCAAAATTTTCTGGTTAGCATTTCTTGTGGCTTACGCAGTACAGGCACAAATAATGTTGCGGTTGGAATAAGCCCTAAAATGGTAATGAAAGCCATTAGAAAACCTGTTGCACGCAATGGATAGTTACCGTTCAAAACCTGATAGACATCATAAGCAATATCTTTGTGCTCAGACTCTTCAAGCATATGCCACATCCATAACGCTCGGCTTTTCGCATCGTCGGTATAATAAAAGTTCTTTTCATGCTTCATCATGTATTCAGCGAGAACTGCCGTAAAGTGCTCAATGCCTGCCATAAGTGAAAGCTTTAATGGCTGTGGGAATTTTAAAAACACATATTTAAAAAAGTTTTCACCTAAGAAACGATATAAATCGACCGGATATTCCAGCTCTTTAATTGCATCATTGAATTCATTATGCAATTTTGAATGGATAGCCTCTTGACCAATAAGAGAAGTAACACGCTGTTTTAAAATCGGATCTTGAATAAATTCACGGTGAT
This sequence comes from Acinetobacter sp. WA-87, assembly GCF_039938935.1. Classification (NCBI taxonomy): domain Bacteria; kingdom Pseudomonadati; phylum Pseudomonadota; class Gammaproteobacteria; order Moraxellales; family Moraxellaceae; genus Acinetobacter; species Acinetobacter sp. WA-87. The sequence continues at coordinate 1,094,648 of NZ_JBDUVF010000001.1, forward strand.
GGCGAGCAGTTTCGATGACAAGATCTTCACCATAGGTCAAAAAAACCGAAAGCGTTGCAAAGAACAAAGTTGCAAACTGATTGTTGACGTAAAACTCGATATCAATTTCTTTGCCATCAAATCCGATATTTAGATGGCGGATTGGGATAGATCCTTTATTTGAAAAGTCTATCTTTTGATACTGAGCCATAACTGATTTAGGAGAAATAATATTTCGGATAGCTTGAGCGACCATTTTTTGACACCCTATAAAATTTGTTAAATACAAGGCAGCGTCGAATCAAACAGATAAAGTTGTCTTTAAATTATTTCTTGCAATCTTTAACTGCTCTAGAACAAAAAATTTGCTCGAATACATCTGCCTTGCCATGTTTTATGAACTTAAGCGAGGTTAAATTCACCAAATCAGGTTAAATAGTGCGCTTGATGCATTACTCGAACAAGGACAAAAAAAGCCAACCCACTTTGAAACTTTTTGCCAATTTAAATGTTTTTTGATTATTTCAAACAACTTATATAAGCTAATATTATTCATAATAATTTAAATAAAGGACACTTGTCCTAAAATGACAAAAAGATGGCTTAAAAAGATAATAAATGAAATATTATGCCTATTTTCCAAATAAATCATTTTAATACTTCAGCGTTCCAAAAATCACACCAAGCTTTCTGTTTTTAGAGCTTCATTGCATAAATGAAAACGATAAACTGCATTCAGAGAAAAAAATTGAATGAGGATAATAAATCATGTTTGATATGCGTTTATCTCATGAGCGTGGTGCAGCACATCATGGCTGGTTACAGTCAAAACACACGTTTTCATTTGCAAATTATTGGGACCCGAAACAAGTAGGTTTTTCAGATTTGCTTGTGATTAATGACGATACTGTTGCTCCATCGAAAGGTTTTGGTACTCACCCTCACCGCAACATGGAAATTATTTCTTATGTGCTTGAAGGTGCGTTAGAACATAAAGATTCAATGGGTACAGGTTCTGTGATTGTGCCTGGTGATATTCAATTAATGAGCGCAGGTCGTGGTGTTGCTCATAGTGAATTTAACCACTCTGCACAAGAAAACGTGCACTTCTTGCAAATTTGGGTTGTTCCAAACGAAGTGAACACCACCCCGGGCTATCAACAATTGCATATTTCCGAGGAAGACAAACGCGGTAAATTGCATTTGATGATTTCACCAACAGGTGGCGAAAAAACTTTGTCGATCAAACAAGACATTAATATTTATTCAGGTCTTTTTGACGGCGAAGAAACAGCAGAATTTGCAATTCCAGAAGGACGCTATGTTTACCTACATGTGGCAAAAGGCCGTATTGATGTAAACGGTAAAACCTTTAACACGGGTGATGCTGCGCGAATTCGTGATGGAGGCAAGTTATCATTTACTAATGGTGATAATGCTGAAATTCTGATTTTTGATATGCGTCCGGAAGAAGTTCCAACCATGCCATAATCAACAAAACACCTGTATAGATATATGCAGGTGTTTTTTTATATATTAAAAATTAAAAACTATGAATGGTCTTCCGAGCGTGCCATTTCTGTATTGATATAGCTCATAATCATAGTGGTTAACCCTTGCACCATTTCATCAAAACTAATAAATGGGTTAGGTAAAATAAGATGCCTTGCTACGTTAAAAATACCACTATTTATACAAATGTAAGTAATGACAGGTAAGTTATTAATTTTTAAATATTTAGGATTATGCATCATATATTTCATGATGACTTCCATTAAAGCCTGTTCAATTTTTGGAATATATTTGTCGTATTGCAACTCACCTGCATAACGTAAAACGGTTAAGTAACGGTCATTATTTTTCTTTAATAAATCACTAAATGTATAAAAGATCATTTCGATAACAGGCTCTAACTCCAACTCTAGAATTGTAGGAGTTAACTCTTTAATCATGTCGAGAATTTCACTCACAAAGTAGTGATTCATCGCATCATAGATTTCTTCTTTATTTTTAAAATACTCGTAAAGTGACCCAACACTCACACCTGCAATTTCTGCAATATGACGTGTAGTGGTACCACTTGGTCCATGCAATGCTACGGCAATAAAACCTGCTTCAATAATAGTATCAACAGTGACTTTGGCTCGTGCCTGACGGGGTTTTCGCGTAGACATATTTTCTTATAAATAATCCGAACATAAGCTCAGGTTAGCATGTAATTTAGCCCTACCCTAATAAAAAAACAAAATCCGAATACTTGTCAAACTTCATGACACAATTTCTTTAGAGGTATGGCAAAACATAGTTATGAGTTCTTTTATTATTAGGAAATTACTTTTAAAAAAAATTAAAATATTCAAATAAAAATCAATGTATTAATAAAATTTTAAACTAATTTTTTATTTTATTTATACATTAGATTTGAGCTTAAATAAATTGAAAAGTTACCCGAATTGAATCCGAACATAAACTCAGATTAACATGAAAAAATCTAAAAAGAGGTTGATTCATTTTATCAAGTTCGCCTCTTTTTCCGTTATTCAGTCAAATAATCAAACAAATAACGGAGCAACATCACCGTACTCAGTAAGCAGAGAAAACTGCTTTTTGAAAATGGAATTTACAGTGCCCTGTTGGAAATCAAAGTTTTTTGATTTTCAGCAATATCGCACTATCACTGATTGATCTGAAGGTGTCGCCATGATCTCGACCACAGTTAAAAAATCACTAAACAAAATTAAATTTTACCGTGAAATCGAGTTACCAGATTTTGCCAGTAAAAAATCTATCCCAATCCGTCATTTAAATATTGGTTTTGATGGAAAGGAAATTGATGTCAGATTCTATATGGACAACCAATTTGCGACGATTTTTTTTGCTACGCTTTCAGTATTTCTAACCTATGGTGAAGATTTGGTGATTGAAACTGCTCGTCACCACCGCGAATTTATTCAAGACCCCGTGTTAAAGCAACGCGTTACCTCTCTCATTGGTCAAGAAGCCATCCATTCAAAATTGCACAATGAATATAACGATGCGCTTAAAGATGTTGAGTATCCGGTCGATTTATATCGTTTCTTGGGCGAGAACTTCTTCAAATATGTGTTTTTAAAATTCCCGCAACCACTGAAATTATCGATGATGGCTGGTATTGAGCATTTTACGGCTGTACTTGCTGAATACATGATGAAGCACGAAAAGAATTTCTACTATTCAGACGATGCGAAAAGTCGTGCGTTATGGATGTGGCATATGCTTGAAGAATCCGAGCATAAAGACATTGCCTATGATGTTTATCAATTACTTAATGGTAGCTACCCATTACGAGCTTCTGGCTTCTTCTTAGCTTTGTTCACTATTTTAGGTCTAATCCCTGCGACTACCTTGTTTATTCCTGTTTTAAGAAAGCCACAGGAAATGTTAACTAGAAAATTCTGGAAAGACGCTCGCCGAGGAGTAGGACTTATTTTTGGTCCAAAAGATGGCGTATTTGGTAGCACCATTGGTCAAATTCTTGACTACTTACGCCCTGATTTCCACCCAAATGATCATGATACGACTGAATATCTTGAGTATTACAAACAGAAATTACTGAACGAAGGCGGTGCAATTGCACCTTACTTTGTGAAGGAATTTACCCCTCCTGTACGCATGTCTTAATTGGCTTGTAACCAGTCGCTACTCAATGGCTGGTTTTCCTTAAATCTATTTCGGGATGAATCATGATTTTATTTGGCAAAAAGAGAGTTAAACCAAGCCAAAAAGCTTATGCCGTCGTGACGGGTGCAGGTAGCGGAATTGGTCGGAGTTTTGCAATTGAACTGGCAAAACGTGGTGGCAGCGTAGTATGTGCAGATATTAATTTAGAAGCCGCAGAAGAAACCGTAAAGCTTCTTGAACAAGAAGGCGCAAAAGCTTTTGCTATGCGTTGTGATGTAGGTAATGCAGAACAAGTAAATCATTTAGCTGAAACTGCTGAAATTTTACTTGGGCACCCTGTAACTCTTGTCATTAATAATGCAGGAGTGGGTTTGGGTGGCAAGTTTGACGAACTCAGTCTAGAAGACTGGAACTGGGTCATGAATATTAACCTTTGGGGTGTTATTCATGGTTGTCATGCTTTTGTACCAAAGTTCAAAAAGTTAGGTTACGGCGCAATTATTAATGTGGCTTCGGCGGCTTCTTACACTGCTGCTCCAGAAATGACCGCGTATAACGTAACTAAAGCCGGTGTACGTGCGCTATCTGAAACACTTTCGGCCGAACTGCGTAAGTTTAATATTAAAGTCAATGTACTCTGCCCGACTTTGGTTCCCACCAATATCATTAAAAATGGTCGTATTCCGGGTCGTTATTCGAAGCTTGCAGACCATGCACTTATGAACTATGCACTCACCACAAGTGATGACGTCGCCAAACTCACTCTTAACCGTCTTGATCAGGATGAGCTTTATACCATTCCTCAAATTGACGCGAAGTTATTCTGGCTCATGAAACGTGCATCTCCAAGCTTGTATACCAAGTTCCTTGGTACGTCTTACAAATTATTTAAATAAGAAATTTATAGGTAGTACACATATGACTGCTCAAATGAAAACAAATGCATCAGCAAAAAAAGCTGTCAATTCACCTCAGCATATTTTCGATACTTTTATTGTGGGCGCTGGTATTTCAGGGATCGCCGCTGCTATTCGCCTAGATCAAGTGGGTTATACCAATTATAAGATTATTGAAAAAGCTGGCCGTGTTGGTGGAACATGGCGTGAAAATACCTACCCAGGTTGTGGTTGTGATGTACCTTCTGCTCTTTACTCTTATTCATTTGCACCAAGTGCAAAATGGAGCCATCTATTTGCGCGCCAACCAGAAATCTTAAGTTATCTGGAAGATGTGAGTAACGAGTTTAATGTTACGTCTAAAATCGAGTTTAATAGCGAACTGCTCAACGCAGCGTGGGATGACTCACGTCATGTGTGGGTGCTTGATACCAGTACTGGTCAATATTTGTCTAAAACCGTTATTTTTGCTACAGGTCCAATTACCGAAGCTCAAATTCCACGTCTTGAAGGCTTAGACACATTTAAAGGCGAGATGTTCCATTCAGCTAAATGGAACCATGATTATGATTTAACTGGTAAACGCATTGCCGTGATTGGTACTGGTGCATCTGCTATTCAGTTTGTGCCACAAATTCAACCAAAAGCGAAAGAGCTTTTTGTATTCCAACGTACAGCACCTTGGGTATTACCAAAACCAGATACAGACTTGGGCGAGTTTAGTAAATCAGTCATTGCCAAATATCCGGCTATTCAGGCGAGCTGGCGTAAAAGTGTAGCGCTAACGCTGAATGCAATTAACTTTGGTTTACGTAACCCTCTTGCGCTCAAACCAGTCAATGTATTGGGTAAGCAATTACTTAAATTGCAAATTAATGACCCTGTACTACGTAAAAACGTAACGCCAAACTTTGATATTGGTTGTAAACGTATTTTATTCGCTAACAACTACTACCCTGCACTACAAGCACCAAACACGACCCTTATTCCTCATGGTTTAGTGAAAGTTGAAGGCAATACGGTGGTTGCTGCAAATGGTGAGCGCCACGAAGTTGATGTGATTATTTGGGGTACAGGCTTTGAAGTATCTCACCCACCAATTGGTAAACGTGTCCACAATGAAAAAGGTCAATGTTTACAAGACATATGGAAAAGTAGCTCACCAGAGGCTTACTTAGGAACTAACATCGAAAATGTACCGAATGCATTTTTAGTTTTGGGTCCAAACGTATTGGTCTATGATTCTTTCATTGGTTTGGCAGAAGCACAACTCGACTATATCGTAGATGGCTTACTGAAAATTAAAAACAAAGGAATTAGCAAATTAAATGTTAAATCTGATGTGATTAAAAAGCATAACGATTTAGTGCAAAAGCACTTACAAACAACGGTATTTAATAGCGGCGGCTGTAAGAGTTACTACCTTGATGCCAACGGGCGTAACTTTGCTGCATGGCCTTGGTCATTGAAAAAACTTAAACAACGTTTGAAAAAAGTAGATTTGAAAGATTATGAAGTGACGTATCAAACGACGAAAACTCACTAATTTGTAATTTCGATCAAATCAGTTGTAAGAAAGAGGCAGTGTATTTTAGGTTTTCATGAAATACACTGCCTTCTTCGTTGAATATCTTCAAGAAATAAAAAAACAGGATAAAGATGAAAGAAGGTCAATCAAGTCGTACCGCCGAAGCTGCCGCTGCATTACGGGCCAATCATTTTCAAAATACAAAGAACCCTGTATTTTCAGACCCTTATGCTTTTGAACTAACCAGTAAAGGCTGGAAAAAACTGCTCTCTAGCCCACTTATTGTTAAAGTCATGAATTCTTCGGTTTTAAACCGCACTTTAGGTTTACTTACTGGGCAAGTGGTCGGACGCTCTCGTTATGCCGAAGATTTACTTGATCAGGCAGTTCAACAAAATACTCAACAATATGTTTTAGTGGGTGCTGGCCTAGACTCTTTTGCACTACGTGAATCACACCATTACCCTACTTTGAAAATTTTTGAAGTCGATCACCCTGATACTCAAACTGCCAAACAGACTAAGCTAAAAAAGTTAGGAAATATTCCTACTACCGTTGAGTTTGTCGCGATTAACTTTGAAAAAGAGTCTATTTCGGAAGCTCTGACCAGAAGTATCTATGATTCATCTGCTCCTGCATTTTTTTCTTGGTTAGGCACAACGCACTATTTAAACCCGCAAACCACCTTGGAAACTTTAAAAAGTATTGCCAACTTTGCTGCAAACGGTAGTGAAGTAGTACTCGACTATTCGACCGATTTTCACGAGCTAATGGGCATTGAGCGACTTGGAAGTATGGGCGTTGCACAGTTTACCCATTTGCTGAAAGAGCCTTTATTAGGTCAATTTAAACCTATAGATTTACATCATTCAGTGGAGCAGATGGGATTTGAAGTGGTCGAAGACTTATCAGGTGAAGCCATTACTGAACGATACTTTAATGCACGAATCGATGAAATTCGCCACACCTCAGCAACACGATTATTGCATTTGCGTTTAAATAGAAAATAATGTTGAAAGCCAACTTAGACTTTAAGTTGGCTTTTTTTAATCGAGGTGAATACCATCATTACCAGCTTGAACGCGGCTCTGGTCCATCGACATGCTGATTTAAAAATTGGCGTAAATGATCTAAAAAGTGCGCGACTTTAGGTGACAAATTCAGTCTCTCTAAATACACCGCATAGACATCTGCTGGTGGTGTTTCATAATCCTCTAGCACTTGAACCAATCTGCCACTTCTTAAGTATTTTGCTACGTCCCACTCTGCTCGCATCAAAATACCGTAGCCTTCTAAGGCCCAGTTTAATGCGACTGCCCCATCATTCGTACTCAGTTGCCCATGAACTTTAACAGTTTCAACCTGTTTGCCATGACTTAACCGCCAATTACCATAAGCAGAATCATTTTGCCGAATCACAATACACTGATGCTGCGTTAAATCATGGGGAGTGAGCGGTTGCCCTGCCATTTTTAAGTAGCTAGGTGATGCACATAATAAACGGCGGTTGGCTGCCAATTTTTTGGCAATGAGACGCGAATCGGGTATTTCACCAAAGCGGATTGACACATCAATGGCTTCATCAGGCAGATTAATCGGACGGTCAGTTAAATGCAGTTGGACATCGACATCAGGATAGATTTTGGCAAATGTAGAAATCGCTGGCGCAATATAAGAACGACCAAAGCCTAAAGGTGCATTCACACGCAATACCCCTTTGGGAGCTGCCCGACTACTTGAAACCAAACGCTCCATTTCATCGATCTCTTTTAAAATACGAACCGCATTTTCAAAGTAGACCTCACCCTCACTGGTTAAGCTAATTCTGCGTGTTGTTCTATTTAAAAGCCTTACACCTAAACGCTCTTCAAGTTGAGTTAAACGTCTAGAAACCGCAGGTGGTGTCAAGTTTAACTCTCGTGCCGTCGCGACAAGACTTCCTTGTTTAACCAATAAACAAAAGAAAGCTAATTCCGTATCTGCATTCATGATTATTAAGTTTTTTGCAATAGTGATTTAACTTTATATCGATTCATCAGTTTTTTAAAGGGTTTAACATCCATTTCATTGTTTCCCGACATAAGTCGCCTCTTGTTTAAGAGCATAAAAACGTCCGCAGAAGGAATGCTGTGGAGGAGCTGGAAAAAGCCATCTAGCCGAATGAATAGCGGTAAAGAAAGCGAAAACTACCAATCAGGATTGGTAGTCATGAATATGGAGTCATGACATGGAAATGGATATTGAAAAACGAACGTTACGTCGAATCACGTGGAGAATCGTACCGTTTATTATGTTGTTATACCTTGTAGCCTATATCGACCGCGTCAATATTGGCTTTGCAGCACTCACCATGAAAGAAGATCTAGGCTTTACCGCCTCAGTTCTCGGGTTTGGTGCCGGAATTTTCTTTTTGGGTTATTTCTTGTTTGAAGTCCCATCCAACATTATTTTGCATAAAGTCGGTGCCCGCATCTGGATTGCTCGAGTCATGGTGACTTGGGGTCTGATTGCAGCTGGTATGGCATTTGTTGAAAGCTCAACCAGCTTTTACGTTATGCGATTTTTACTCGGTGTTGCCGAGGCGGGTTTCTTTCCGGGCATTATTTTGTACTTAACTTACTGGTTTCCTGCACGCCATCGCGCTGGTGTGATTGCTTTATTTATGGCAGCCGCCCCAATTGCCACAGCAGTTGGTTCACCAATCTCTGCCGCGTTACTTGAAATGCATGGAATTTGGGGACTCGCTGGCTGGCAATGGATGTTCATTATTGAAGCAATACCTGCACTCATCTTAGGCGTTGTGGTTTTTAAATATATGACTGATCGCCCTGAACAAGCCACTTGGTTAAAACAGGATGAACGCGAATGGCTTGTAAAAACCATGAAAGAAGAAGATGTAGGAAAAAATGCTCCTCAGCATCACAGCATTCTTCGCGGTCTTGCCAACCCACGAGTACTTGCCCTTGCATTGATTTATTTCGGAACATCGGCTGGGCTTTATACCCTCGGTATCTGGGCACCACAAATTATTAAACAGCTTGGCGTAACGTCTATGACTGTGGGACTTTTAAATGCCATTCCACCAATCGTTTCTGTCATTGCCATGGTTTTATGGTCTCGACACTCTGACCGCACCAATGAACGTACATGGCATGTTGCTCTTGCATGTTTAACCGCAGCAGTTGGTCTCGCAATTGCAGCTGGAACACACAATGTCATTGGATTAATTGCAGCACTTACCATTGTGAATGTCGGTATTAGCTGTGCCAAACCACCTCTATGGAGCATGCCAACCATGTTCTTATCAGGATCAGCCGCAGCAGCAGGCATTGCCACGATTAACTCAATCGGAAATTTAGGTGGGTTTGCAGGCCCTGCCATGATCGGCTGGATTAAAGATCAAACTGGAGACTTCACAGGTGGACTCTATTTTGTGGCAGGCCTACTCATTATCTCGACCTTACTGACACTAGTGCTGAGCTTCTCCCAAAAAGTGAAAGTAAGCACTGCCAAAGCCACCCACTAACCCTATTTACATCAATTAGATCTGAACAAGTTTCTTCAAGGAGCACAACATGGACAAAGATATTGCAGTCCAGTCCCTTACGGACACCATGGCCAAATTTACGGCTTATATTGGAAAACGCCTACCTAAAGATGTGAAAAGCAAGTTAATTGAACTGCGTACTTTAGAAACCAATCCTCTTGCTAAATCAGTTTATGACTCGATGGAAGAAAATCAGCAAGCTGCGGATAAACTCAACCGCCCAAGCTGCCAAGACACGGGTGTGATTCAATATTTCGTTGAAGCAGGTGCCAACTTCCCTTTGCTTGGTGAACTTCAAGATATTTTGAGCGAAGCAACTGCTGAAGCAACTCGCATAGGTCCATTACGTCACAACGCTGTTGAAACCTTCGATGAAAAAAATACGGGCACCAATACAGGCACTCAAATTCCATGGTTAGACTGGCGTATTGTACCTGAACTCGACACTTGTACCATTGATGTCTATATGGCTGGTGGCGGTTGTACCCTACCGGGTGCAGCAAAAGTTTTAATGCCAGGTCAAGGCTACGAAGGTGTTGCTGAATTTGTGATGGATGTTATTACAGAACGCGGTGTAAATGCCTGTCCGCCGTTACTGGTTGGTGTGGGCGTATCAACTTCGGTTGAAACCGCAGCTCGTCTTTCTAAACTCGCGATTATGCGTCCGGTTGACTCAACAAGTGATAATCCACGCGCTGCCTTAATGGAACAACTGTTAGAACAAGGTCTTAATGAAATTGGTATTGGCCCTCAAGGACTCACAGGAAATAACAGTGTAATGGGAGTCAATATTGAATCTTCTGCACGCCATCCATCAACCATTGGGGTTGCCGTAAATACAGGTTGCTGGGCACATCGCCGTGGCAAAATTAAGATTAACCCAGATATGTCGTATGAAATCTTGTCTCATGAAGGAGTGGTACTATGAAAAAAATTCTGACAACTCCTATTAAAGATGAAGATCTTTTAGACCTTAAAGTCGGTGATGTGGTTTATTTGACTGGCCGTTTGGTAACTTGTCGTGACGTTGCCCATCGCAGACTGATCGAACAAGGTCGAGAACTACCAGTTAATCTTGAAGGCGGAGCGATTTTTCATGCTGGCCCTATTGTGCGCAAAAAAGGTGAAAACGACTTCGAAATGGTTTCGATTGGCCCAACAACCAGTATGCGAATGGAAAAATTTGAACGAGAATTTATCAAACAAACTGGAGTTAAGCTTATTGTAGGTAAAGGCGGCATGGGGCCAGAAACAGCTGCTGGATGTCAGGAAAATATTGCCGTTCATGCGATTTTCCCAGGCGGCTGTGCGGTACTCGCAGCAACCTTAGTTGAAGAGATTGAAGGCGCTGAATGGCAGGATTTAGGAATGCCAGAAACTCTTTGGATAAATCGAGTGAGAGAATTTGGTCCGCTCATTATTTCTATCGACACTAAAGGCAACAACCTGATTCAACAAAACAAAGTTGAATTTCAAGCCAAGAAAGCCCCGCTTTTAGAAAAAATCAGCAAGCAACTGAGCTTTATTAAATAAATCACTCTTTAGATGAAGGGAAAGCAAAAGCCCCTTCATCTTTTTTTATTTTTGTACTAAACGCATCGCATGAGGTGTTTTCCCATGCCATCTTTTATAAGCATGAATAAAACTGGCAGGTTCTGCATAGCCTAGCCACTCAGCAATCTGTTCAACCGAAGTTTTCGGTAATGCCAAATACTGCTCTGCTAGAACTTGCCTTACTTCTTCACGAATTTGAATAAAAGTCATTTCCTCTAATGCCAAGTGACGGCGTAGAGTACGCACGTTTAAATGCAATCGGTCAGCGACTATTTCCATAGAAGGCATTTCCCCTCGCACATTCATAAGTTGCTGTTGCACCAAGGTTGTAAATTTATTTTGTGATTGGCGTTTCTCCAATATTTGGCGGCACTGTTCTTCGGCTGTATATAGCACCAAATCATTTGCCATAAGTAGCTTTTGATCTACTTTTTGTGGATCAAGAATTACAAAGCTTTTAGCTGAGCCAAATGCTGGTATTACGCCAAATAAGTCTTGATAAGGCTGAACATCACCTTTGGGTTGAAAAGAAAAAGCCAAATACTGGCAAAAGTTATCCTGCACCAAATCTCGTTGTACCGTAATGAGCGCAGCGGCATCTCGTTCAATAATGAATTGACGTACTGAAGATGGAATATCTTGCTCATCAATTTCGATACGGATTCCTTGCGGTGTATCCGACACATCAAAGCGGGTAAAAGCAAAAGTTAAAGTAAAATAGGTTAAAGCCAAATCTAGTGCTTCACGAATGCTAGCACTACTCATCAGAGCCATACCTAATGGCCCAAATGTGGTGAAATGATAGCGTGTGCCTACTTCTAAGCCTAGTGTCGGTCTGTCTCCTAGTTGCTCAACCAAGTTTTGAATGAGCTGTAATTCCTGATGGCCTGTCACCACCATATTTGGGTCGAGTAATTGTTGTTGGCTAAGCCCAGTCCCTTTTAAAATCGTCTGATAGGAAATGCCTGATTCCACCGCAAAATCAGCCATTAACCGAACACTATGTACACTGCGTTCAAAAGCCCATGTATACTTCACTGTATTGCTCAGAATGTCCTCGAATCACAATATTTTGTCCTCATCCATCCTCTAAATCAAGTTAATAAACGTCTATTCTGCATACAGGAAATTGCGATTTTTCGCTCACTGTTTTTAAGGATTTAGAGCAGCCATGTTTAATTCGTCTACTAATTCAAATAAAAATGTACGCATCGCCATTATTGGCACTGGCTTTGGTGGCCTAGGACTTGCCATTCGTCTCAAACAAGCAGGTTTTGAACAATTTACTCTCTTTGAAAAAGCTGCCGATGTCGGCGGTGTCTGGCGTGACAATACGTATCCGGGCGCTGCATGTGATGTGCCTTCTCATCTGTATTCTTTTTCTTTTGAGCAAGAACTTGGCTGGAAAAATCGCTACGGAACCTCTCAAGAGATTTATCAATATTTACGCCACTGTGCGGAAAAATATGACATTCGTCCACATGTTCAATTTAATACTGAAATAGCCAGTGCCGAATTTGATGCCCTACAAGGTGTATGGCACATTCAAAGCATGACTGGCGAACAGTTTGAAGCTGAATTCTTAGTGGGCGCGGTAGGCCAACTTAACCGCCCTGCTTATCCAAAACTTAAAGGGATTGAAAACTTTAAAGGTAAGGCATTTCACTCAGCGCGTTGGGATCATGAGTATGACTTAACTGGCAAACGTGTTGCTGTGATTGGTACAGGTGCAAGCGCAATTCAGTTCGTACCTGAAATTGCAAAACAAGTAGCACATCTAGACGTTTATCAACGCTCGGCACCTTACGTGATTCCAAAACCAGATCGGGTTTACCAACCTTTAGAGAAAAAAGCTTTCCGTAAACTGCCGATTTTGCAAAGTCTAGACCGTGCTTTGCAATATGGTCATCATGAAATTCGCCTACTTGCTTTTACAACTTCACTTAATGAAATGCCTTTGGTGGAATATTTATTCCAGCGCCACATCCGTAAAGTCGTTAAAGATGGGAAGTTGCGCCACCGCTTAATGCCGGACTATCCAATTGGTTGTAAACGTATCTTAATCTCTAATCACTGGTATGAAACGCTGACTCAGCCTCATGTCGATGTGATTAATACTGGCATTCAAGAAATTACCGAAAACGGCATTTTAGATACGGAAGGAAATCTGCGTGAAGTCGACACCATTATTTATGGTACGGGCTTTGCCGCAACGGAATTTATGGCGCCAATGCAGATTGCAGGTCTTGATGGCCGCACCTTAAAAGACACATGGAAAGATGGTGCAGAAGCTTATCTCGGTTTAACTGTAAGCGGCTTTCCAAACTTCTTTATGCTTTATGGTCCAAACACCAATCTTGGGCACAACTCAATTGTGTATATGATTGAAAGCCAAGTGAATTATATTTTAGATGCCATTCAAACAACCCTGCAAAACAAACTTCTGTTCACCAATGTTCGTGCAGAAGTTCAACATGAGTTTAATCAAAGCATTCAAGAAAAAATGAAAAAAACTGTCTGGGCGCAAGGTTGTACCAGTTGGTATCAAACTGCTGATGGTAAAAATACCAATAACTGGCCGGGTTTTACTCTTGAATATCGACAGCGGACTCGTCGCTTCGATGTTGAAAACTACACTCAGGTGTCGGCTATTTCTTAAACAAGCTTCACCATAGGAAATGAGAAAAATAAACGGAGAATTTTATGAAGTCTTTTAAAAATAAAGTCGCAGCTGTGACAGGTGCTGGCTCTGGTATTGGACAAGCACTTGCCATTGCACTCGCAAAACAAGGCTGTCATCTGGCACTTTCTGATATTAGTGAAGCTGGGTTAGCCAAAACAGTCGAGCTGTTAACGCCTTATTCAGTCAAAGTAACTACACAAAAAGTCGATGTGGCTAAACGTGATGAGGTTGCAACTTGGGCAAAAGCAGTTGTAGATGAACATGGCCAAGTTAATCTGATTTTTAATAATGCTGGTGTCGCAATAGGTAGTACGGCTGAAGGTGTAAGCTATGAAGACCTTGAATGGCTGATTGGTATTAATTTTTGGGGTGTGGTTTATGGCACCAAAGAATTTTTGCCTTACTTAAAGCAAAGTGGTGACGGGCATATTATTAATATTTCCAGTATGTTTGGCTTAACAGCTCAACCAACCCAAAGTGCTTATAACGCCAGTAAATTTGCCGTTCGTGGTTTTACTGAATCATTGCGCCAAGAACTCGATCTACAAAATGCTGGAGTGAGTGCGACCTGTGTGCATCCGGGTGGTATCCGTACCAATATTGCCAAAGCTGCCCGCATGAATAATAGCGTCCAGTCTTTAGGAATGGATCCTTTAAAAAGTCAGGATGCTTTCGATAAATTACTTCGCACCCCTGCTGACGATGCCGCTCAACAAATTTTAGAAGCTGTTCGTAAAGACCGTCGCCGCTTACTCATTGGAGCCGATGCTAAAGCCGTTGATGTGATTCAACGTATTCTTCCTCAGGGTTATCAAAAGATTTTTGCAACCGCGACTGCCTTGCAAACTCGTCTACTCAACAAATCAGCAAAATAAAAACAGTGGTCAGCATGCTCTTAATTTTAGGAGATGCTGACTGACATTAAATGCTTAGTATGAGTCTTTATTATGAAGCAGCTTCTTGCATGGACCATCCGTACCACGCTACGTCCAGCTTTATCCCCTAAAACACCACTAAAGCTACAACGTTTTTGTAGCGATGCAGCCAGTGCAATTGTGCTTGGACCACGTGGCTATAAAACAAAAAAGCAAACAATTGCTCAAGTACCGACAGTTCATATTCAGCCCAAAACGACTCAATCAGGACGTGGTATCTTATATTTACATGGCGGTGGCTATGTGGTGGGTAGCTCAAAAAGTCACACTAAGCTTGCTGCTCAAATCGGACATGCAGCTCAAGCACAAGTCTGGTTACCTGAATATCGCCTAGCCCCAGAGCACACAAACCCTGCTGCTATTGAAGATGTAGTTACAGTCTATAAAGCTTTACTTACTCAAGGACAAAACCCGAAAAAACTCGTGATTGCGGGTGACTCAGCTGGTGGCGGACTGAGTTTAAGTACTGCAATTGCGATACGGGATGCGGGATTACCGTTACCAGCAGCATTAGTTTTACTTTCACCTTGGGTTGACTTAAGTCTTTCAGGAAACACGATCAAAACTCATGCTGCTCAAGATGCAATGCTGTCAGAAGACTGGTTAGCTTGGTGTGCAAAAAACTATTGCGGCCAAAAATCGGCAACCGATCCAACCTGTTCCCCACTCTATGCCGACTTAACTGGATTACCTCCTGTTTTAATTCATGTCGGTACCGAAGAAGTTTTATTAGATGATGCAAAACGGCTCGCTAAACAAACTGAAGAATACGGTATTCCGACGAACTTGAAGGTTTATGACCGAGTCGGACATGTTTTTCAATTCCACGCGGGTATACTAAAAGAATCTAATGACTCGATTGAGCGCATTGGGCAATTCATTGATAAACATACACAGTCAATATAAAAATATCGCCAGAGAGGAGTCCTCGGCATGACAACAAACAATTATGACTATGATTACCTCATTATTGGTTCAGGCTTTGGTGGTAGTGTTTCCGCTTGCCGTCTAACCGAAAAAGGCTACTCGGTTGCTGTAATGGAAATGGGGCGACGCTGGGAAGCTAAAGATTTTGCTAAAAATAACTGGAATACCCGTCGCTGGATTTGGCGCCCGGGCATGAAACTTTTTGGTTATTTCAACATGCGTTTTTTTCGCCATGTCACCATTATTTGCGGTAATGCTGTAGGTGGCGGTTCAATTACCTATGCCAATACCCTACTTGTTCCACCTGAACATATTTGGGATGAAGGCACTTGGGCAGATGCGGCGGACTGGAAAAATGAAATGCCACAGCACTATGCTGAAGCAGAACGTATGCTTGGGGTGACTGATAATAAAATTTTCGGTCCAGCCGATCATATGCTAAAAAAAATGGGCGATGCAGTTGGTGTGGGTCATACATTTAAACCGACTCGTGTTGCAACGTTTTTTCCACCCGAAGGTGAACAAGGTGGCAAGACCTACCCAGACCCGTATTTTAACGGCGAAGGTCCAGACCGCGGAACCTGTACCGCATGTGGCGGCTGTATGACGGGTTGTAAACACAACGCAAAAAATACCTTAGATAAAAACTATTTGTACTTTGCCGAAAAAAATGGTGCCAAGGTTTACGAAGAAACCAAAGTGGTTGATGTGAAACCACTCAATGGTAAAGCCGATGGCAGTGATGGCTATGAAGTTACTACTGAATGTTCAAGCTCATGGTTCAACAAACAACGCCGTACATGGCGAGTGCGCAATGTAATTTTCTCGGCATCGTCTTTGGGTACCCAAGAGATGTTGTTCCGTTTAAAACAGTCTGGTTCTCTGCCAAATGTTTCTGATGATTTGGGCAATCGGGTTCGTACTAATGCTGAGTCAATTTTAGGCGTTCGCTTTTTTGGTAAAGATGTCGACATGAGTAAAGGTGTTGCCATTGGTTCAAGTATTTACCTTGACCATGACACTCACATTGAAGCGACTCGCTATCAAACTGGTTCCGATGCTATGGGCCTTATGTGTACGTACATGGCTAAAGGTAAACCGGGTTGGACGCGTATTTTCTTTTGGTTATGGGCACTTATTTGCCATCCTTTTATTTTTCTTCGCATGAGTAATCCTGTCAGTTTTGCACGCCAAACCTTAATTTTCTTGGTAATGCAAACAGCAGACGCCTCTATTAACATGCGCTTGAAACGTAATTGGTTCTGGCCTTTTGGTAAAGTGTTATCGAGCGAAGGTAAAAAGCTACCTGTTTATATTCCGCAGGCTAATGCATTTACTGAAAAAGTTGCCAAAATGTTTAATGGCCACCCCATGACGACTATTACCGAAATTTTGTTTAACGTACCTTTTACAGCCCACTGTATGGGGGGTTGTGCAATTGCTTCAAGCCCAGAGCGCGGTGTGGTAGATGGACAAAACCGTGTCTTTAACTATAAAAATTTATACGTTGTAGATGGTTCAATGTTAGGTGCAAATTTAGGCGTTAACCCAAGTCTTACCATTACAGCTCTTGCAGAACGCGCAATGTCTTATATTCCGGCTAAACATACTTTGGATGAGCAGCAAGATCATAGACTAGAGGCAGAAACCATAGAGATCACCAAAGCTTCTGCTTAAACTGCGATTTGTTTTATAAAAAAAGCCTATTTAAAAATAGGCTTTTTTTATTTCGCTTTTTAAATTACATCGCTACGGCTTTCGCGCGAGCTGCATGCAACTTTTTATAGCTCTCGATCAGACGTAAATGGCGATCAAGCCCTTCTAGTTTCATGCTTGTTGGTGTTAAACCATAGAAACGAACGCTACCATCGACAGAACCTAATACCGCATCCATTCGTGTATCACCAAACATACGGCGGAAGTTAGTCAAATAGTCTTCAAGCTCTAGTTCTTCATCTAACATCACTTCAAGCACCACGTTCATGCACTGATAGAACAAGCCACGCTCAACGGTGTTGGTGTTATATTGCAAGTAAGTTTCCACAAGCTCTTTTGCTTCTTCAAACTGTTGTAAAGCAACATAAATCAACAGTTTCAATTCTAAGATTGTGAGCTGTCCCCAAACTGTATTGTCATCAAATTCGATACCAATCAGCGTGGTAATTTCAGTGTAATCGTCTAGCTCGCATTCCTCTAAGCGCTCAACCAATGCCTCAAGCTGTTCATCATCTAAACGGTGCAGATTTAGAATATCTTCACGGAATGAAAGTGCCTTATTGGTGTTGTCCCAAATCAAATCTTCAACAAGATAAATTTCAGAATAATCTGGTACTAAAATACGGCAAGCAGTCGCACCTAAATGCTCATAGACTGCCATATATACTTCTTTGCCCATCTCTTCGAGAATACCGAACAATGTTGCAGCTTCTTCTGCATTCGACTCTTCGCCTTCGCCAGAAAAATCCCATTCAACAAAGTCATAGTCAGATTTAGAGCTAAAGAAGCGCCAAGAAACCAAACCGCTCGAGTCAATAAAGTGCTCAACAAAGTTGTTTGGCTCAGTAACCGCATTACTTTGGAAAGTCGGTTGTGGTAAATCATTTAAGCCTTCAAAACTACGGCCTTGAAGTAATTCAGTCAGACTACGTTCTAACGCAACTTCAAAACTTGGATGCGCACCGAAAGATGCAAACACACCACCCGTGCGCGGGTTCATTAAAGTCACACACATTACAGGGAACTGACCGCCTAACGATGCATCTTTAACTAATACAGGGAAACCTTGCTCTTCTAAGCCTTTAATACCAGCAACAATACTTGGGTATTTTGCTAATACGTCTTCAGGAACATCTGGAAGTGCAATTTCACCTTCTAAAATTTCACGTTTTACAGCACGTTCAAAAATTTCTGACAAGCATTGAACTTGGGCTTCTGCCAAAGTGTTCCCAGCACTCATACCATTACTTAAGTATAAGTTTTCAATTAAATTTGATGGGAAATATACAACTTCATCGTCAGACTGGCGTACAAAAGGTAACGAGCAAATGCCGCGCTCTACGTTGCCTGAGTTAGTGTCATATAAATGTGTACCAAGTAACTCATCATCTGGGTTGTAAATCTCAAGACAGTATTCATCTAAGATTTCTTTAGGTAATTCACCATTTGGACCCGGTTTAAACCATTTTTCATCTGGGTAATGCACAAATTCAGCATTGGCAATATCTTCACCCCAGAACTGGTCGTTATAGAAGAAGTTACAGTTTAAACGCTCAATAAACTCGCCTAATGCAGATGCCAAAGCACTTTCTTTAGTTGCACCTTTACCATTGGTAAAACACATCGGAGACTGTGCATCACGAATATGTAACGACCATACATTTGGCACGATATTACGCCAAGACGCGATTTCGATCTTCATGCCCAAATTTGCCAAAATAGCAGACATATTGGCAATAGTTTCTTCTAATGGTAGGTCTTTACCTTGAATATAGGTATGGCTTTCTGAAGTTAAGCTTGGCAATAACAATGCTTGCGCATCTGCATCGATACTTTCAACTTCTTCAATAATAAATTCGGGACCCGTTTGAATCACTTTTTTAACAGTACAACGGTCAATCGAACGTAAAATCCCTTGGCGATCTTTCTCTGAAATATCGGCTGGTAATTCAATTTGAATTTTAAAGGTTTGCTTGTAACGGTTTTCAGGATCAACAATATTATTTTGCGATAAACGAATATTATCAGTTGGGATATCTCGAGCGGCACAATACACTTTTACAAAGTACGCTGCACACAATGCTGACGATGCTAAAAAATAGTCAAATGGGCCCGGTGCCGAACCGTCACCCTTATAGCGAATTGGTTGATCGGCAATTACCGTAAAGTCATCGAACTTAGCTTCCTGTCGAAGATTGTCGAGATAATTAACCTTGATTTCCATGCTGGCACCTAAATAT
This sequence comes from Acinetobacter sp. WA-87, assembly GCF_039938935.1. NCBI lineage: Bacteria > Pseudomonadati > Pseudomonadota > Gammaproteobacteria > Moraxellales > Moraxellaceae > Acinetobacter > Acinetobacter sp. WA-87. The sequence continues at coordinate 1,114,313 of NZ_JBDUVF010000001.1, forward strand.
TTTTATGTGTCAGCACAGACACATAAAATTCTAAATATTGAAAAATAAGCCGAATCACAGCGAAGAAATTGACTTAAAAAAATGAGAGATTAAAGCCATGTGTTTAATGAACGACTCAAGTGGCTTTAATAAGATTGGCGGTATTATAGAGGGATTTTGTGCAGTTGATAACTAAAGTTAAAACATTGCTGCTCACAATGTTTTAACTCGTCTTTAATTTAGTTAAATATTGAACATTAAAATTTAAAGGTGTAATCAACATTCAACCGCGTTTCATTTGTCGAATGAAAGGTCATATTGGTAGGCATATCGTTGCGATAGTGAGAAAAACGGGCTCGCATTCCCAAACCTTTTAACTTACCTTCAGGAATTTTATAGCCCAAATCAAATTCTATCGACTCCTCTTTAAAACGTTGGTCGCCATATTGCAATAAGTCAATGTCTTCACCTTTTGCGTAGCGAGTCATAAAACGCAGTCCGTTTAATGAAACATCACCTACCCGCGCATTTTTAAAGTCATATTCATAACGAATCGAATAGACTTTTTCATCTTTATTTGAATAGTCCGAACTCATAAAATCAAGCACGACTGGACTTTCAGTTCCCGACAAAAACGGTAAACCAGTCGAGCCAAATGACTGCATGTAGCCCAAAGAAACGGTATGATTTTGATAGTTCAAACCAAATAGGCCGCTAATATGTCGGTTATCGACTTCTCCTATTTTTTTGCTTCCCGTTTCTTCACTATTAAAAAAACGTACATCGCTTAAAAAATTAAGCTGATCGTTTAAAGGTTGTTTTCCGTTAAAGCCTAAAAACTGTTGCTGGTAAATGTCTTTGAGTTCAGCCTGATAAGCACGTAAACGGTAATCCTTTAACTGATAGCTTCCACCTAAGGTATAAAAAGAATCTGTAGTTGCTGCTTTGTCGAAACGATGGTTGATATTGTCTGTTCCAACATCGGTATAACGAATTAAATCGCGCTGGCGCACTTCATCGACATAAAAGCCTTCAAGTTGAAGATTTGGAATTTCATTTGAAACAAAGCGGATACCGCGATAAGTCTGAGGGAACAAACGCGCTGGCGATGAAAATATGGTCGGTAATTGTGGAACCAGATCCCCCACAAAAAGCTCATTTTTTCTAAATTTAGCCTTCCCTGTAATGCCGATTTTTCCATAATAATCATCACGTGAGTTATCGGTATCAACTGGAAGTAAGCCACTACGCGCATAGTCATCAGCACGACTTCCCATCAGGTTAAAACCTGCCATTGCCAGTACATCGACACCGAATCCAACTGTCCCTTCGGTATAACCAGACTGTCCTTTAAAAATTAGACCCTGCGCCCAATCTCTGGCGGCGGTATAAGGATATGGGTCTTTTTTATAGTCTCGGTCAAAGTAAAAATTACGTAGTGTCAGCTCAGCTTTACTATCTGCGATAAACTCGGCATGCACAACTTGACTAAATAATGGGCACAAGCATACCCCCACCCATAATGGTGTCTTTTTCATTTTTTATCTCAACTATTTAATTTTTAATGGATTAAGGTGCTGTTTTAAGAGAGTAGTTTTGCTCTTTTTGACTGCGGTAAAAAGCATTACCTAAACTTAAAATCAGGAAAATAGCCAAAATAAACACCACACCGTAATAGGCATACAGCGTTGCGGGTGCTATACCTTTATCCAGAAAAATGCCTGCGACCGTTGGCGATAAAATTGCCCCAATTCGTCCAAAACCAATTGCATAGCCCACGCCACGACTACGGATTTCAGCATCGTAAATTGTTGGAGAAATAGAATATAAACCTGCCACACAGCCATTAATAAGTGTGCCAAGTAATAACCCAACCATGAGTGCAACACTGACTTGAGCGGAGACTGCGACAAATAGGAAAACACATACCGAGGTTAGCCCTAAAAATAGACTTAAGGCATAGAAAATTTTCATGCGTGATGCCAATAAACCAATAATGGCTGCCCCGAAAATCCCGCCAATACTAATTAAAATGCCGGTACTTACGCCTTGATGTGGCGACATCCCCATTGAAATAAGAATTTTCGGTGTCCAGCTCATCACAAAGTAAAAGCCAAACATCACTAAAAAGAATGCAAACCACAAACAAAGTGTTTGAAATCCAAGTTGTCCAGCAAATAGTTTGCCCAGCTCACTGCCATTTTGCGTGCTGAGTTTTTCATAACGCGGCATAACTGGTAATTCGTTTAGCCCCATACGATTTACAGTTGCATTAATTCGTTCTAATGCCTGTTTTGGTCGTTTCGCGAGTAAGTAATCTAAAGATTCTGGTAATAACCATGCGCTGATTAGCAGCATTGCAATGGTTGTAACCCCACCTGCTAAAAAGATTGAGCGCCAACCTAAATGCTCAATCAATGCCAGTGATAGTACCCCGCCAAGTGTCGCACCAATTCCGTAACCGGTAGACATTAAGCTCACAGCAAGACTGCGCCAACGTGCATTGGCATATTCACTTGCCAAGACATTACTACTCGCAAGGATGCCACCCACCCCAATTCCAGTAATAAACCGAAGTGCAGCTAACATGCCGTGGCTTTGTACAAAAGCACAGCCCAGCATGCTCAGACCTGCAATGACAAGACAAACTAAGATGAGTAAACGGCGACCGATTTTATCGGCTAAAGGCGCGAGAAAAATTGAACCGGCAGCCATTCCAAAAAGGCCAGCACTTAACAACAAGCCAATTTGTGCGCCTGAAAGTGACCACTCTGCTGACACGGATGGAGCAGTAAATGCCATTACCATCACGTCAAAGCCATCAATAATATTGAGACAAATACAGATCAAAATGACGAACCATTGATAGCGGCTCATATTATTTTGATTAATCTCACTTAGAACGTCTCTTTCCATTTGTGTATCTCCCTTGAATAAGACATACACACGACATTGCTGATATGAGCGATTGGGTGGTTATGCACATCCGTATCCATAATGACCTAGAGGAATATTTGTTTTTTGAGCATCCTGCTCTTTTTCTATACTGAATATTTGGATCCAAAAAATCAACTAAAATTATAAACGGATTATTAAAAAGTATATAAATACATAAATTATATAAGTATAAAATTATTAAAAACATAAAATTAGAATGCTTTAATATTTTTATGGATCCATATTAAAAAATCTATTATGATCGATTCCAGAGCATTTTTTAGCCAAAAAAGCTCAGTTTATTTCCAAAAGATGCAAGATGCATTTTTAAAACATCAAAGGATTGTTGTTATGAAACTCAAAAGAGTAAGCCAGCTTACATTGGGACTTTTTTTTGCCAGCCAGTTGTTTTACACAACGCAAGCAGCACCTCCAAAAAATCAACAACCACCCAATATCATGATTATTTTGGCCGATGATCTTGGCTTTTCAGATATTGGCGCTTATGGCGGCGAAATTAAAACCCCTCATATTGATAGCCTGTTAAAACAAGGAAAAATGCTTTTTAATTTTCATGCTTCATCAATGTGTTCACCTACTCGTGCACAGCTTATGACAGGTGCAGATAACCACTTGGTGGGTTTAGGTGCCATGTATGAAACGTCAAAACGACAAGAAAAATTGGTTGGAGTCGATAGCCCGCGTGCACTCCTCAAAATTGATGGCTATTCAGGGCACTTAACGCAAAATGCTTACACACTCGCAGAGATTTTGAAGACAAAAGATTATTACACCTTCATGGTCGGTAAATGGCACTTAGGCTATGCTCCCGACCAAAACCCTAAAGCCCGTGGTTTTGATCAATCTTTTGCTCTGCTCGATGGCTTCGATTTACACTTTAAAGACCAACCTAAAAACTATCCGCGTAATACCCAATACACAGAAAATGGTCAAAAAGTCACACTGCCTGATAACTACTATTCGACCGACTTTTTTACACAAAAAGCGTTTGAGTATTTAGACAAAAATAAAGCGCAAAAACCATTTTTTGCCTACCTCGCCTATACCGCTCCACACTGGCCGATACAGGCACCCGCTCATTACAGAGACTTATATAAAGGTAAATACGATCAAGGCTACGATGCAATTCGTAAGCAACGCTTTGAGAGACAAAAGCAACTAGGATTAATTCCTGCAAATGCACAATACCCAGTCGAACGTGGCAATCAAGCTTTAGGCACCAAAAGCTGGAATGAACTTACACCACAAGAGCGCAAATACGAAGCGCGCAAAATGGAAGTTTATGCGGGCATGGTTACCCAGTTAGACGACCGCGTGGGCGATGTTATTCAATATCTTAAAAAGCATCATCTATATGACAATACTTTAATTGTATTTATGTCAGATAACGGCGCTGAAGGCGGTGATCATAATTTCCCAATGGGTGATGCCGACAATCGCTATGAAAATATAGGCAACGCCAGCTCATATCTATACATGGGACCACGTTGGGCTGAAGTAAGTAGTACACCATTCACTTACTGGAAATCAGCCGCTTCAGAAGGCGGAGTTCGAGTTCCATTTATTGTTAAATCACCTGTGCAAATTTCTAAACAACATGGAATTAACAATAACTTTGCGACAGTCAGAGATATATTCCCCACTGTGATGGAGCTAGCAGGCATTCAAAATAGTCAAATTTATCCAGCAACTAGTACCAAAATCAAACCATTAGGTTTTAGTTTAATTCCTGCTTTTAAAGATAATACAGCCCGTATTCGTCCTGTTAATTATTATGACTTCAAAGAATTACATGGCAGCCGCTACGCCAAAACTGATGAATGGAAACTTGTTGAAAACTCACCTTCTAAATTTAAGAGTCATGGCTGGGAACTCTACAATTTAAAAACAGATTTTAATGAGCAACATAATGTTTATGCAGCCCATCCTGAGATCGTCAAAGTCTTAAATGACAAATATTTAAGATATGCCGATGAAAACGGCGTTGTGGATTTTGAGCAATACAACAAAAAGTAGAGAAAACCAGATGAAACAAATCATAATGCTTTCATCTTTCCTCTTACTTTGTGCATGCCAAAAAACTACACCTCGACTAGAACAAAATCCTTTGCCCGACCTAGGCACTAAAGCTAAATGCTCTTCCTATTCAGGCCTTCCTTCGGGATGGCCTAACAATAAAGAAGCAGGCATGGTTAAACTTCCTCAAGGAAAGATTGTTTTAGGCACCACACAAGGTTATGAAGATGAACGCCCATTAAACTTACAGGCAACTTCAGTTCCCGCTTTTTTAATTGATGCAACTGAAGTCACCAACGCTCAATTTCAAGAGTTTGTTAAACAAACGGGTTATGTCACCGATGCAGAGAAGCAAGGCGGCGCAGCTATGTTTGTACAGCCAGATCATCCAGTTGAAGAATTACAGTGGTGGAAGTTTGAAAAAGGTGCCAATTGGAAACATCCATGGGGCCTAAACAACCCTAAACACCCCGCACCTCATGAACCTGTTCGCATGGTGACATGGAATGATGCCTACGCTTATGCAAACTGGCTGGGTCATGACTTACCAACTGAGCTTGAGTGGGAATATGCAGCCAAAGGTTTTCAGCAAAATTCCGATATTGGCCCTACCCACGAAGGCCATATTGTAGCCAATTTCTGGCAAGGCGAATTTCCTTATAAAAACATTCAGGAAGATGGTTTTAAGGATGTGGCCCCTGTTGGTTGTTTTAGCAAAAACCCGTTTGGATTATACGACTTGATTGGCAATGTATGGGAGTGGACGCAAACACCCTATACAGGTCCAAGAGATCATCATATGGGAGATCCATCGAAATATCGGCAAAGTCACGAACAGATTTTGCAATATACGATTAAAGGTGGATCTTATTTATGCGCTACCAACTATTGCGCGCGTTATCGTGCTGCCGCGAGGCATCCACAGGAACTCGACCTTGCAACTAGCCATGTCGGATTTAGAACAGTAAAACGCTTTTAAACGGATTTAAAAATGAAGCATATTTTTATTTATGGGATTTTCTTCTCAGGGATACCCCTTGCCTGCTGTTTAGCTCATAGTGAAGTAGATGTTAATTTTCAAAATACACTCACACTAAAAACATTCAACTTCGACAGACAATATGAAAATGGTACTAGTCCCGATACTCATAGCTTGAGTCAAGGCGTGATCTATCGTGGTGACTGGTCAACCAAGCTTAATGATGTTCAGCTACACCTCAATCCAAGCATCCAATATGCATATCGCCTAAGTCACGACCAACACACCAATGATATGGTCATACCCTTTGACCCCAACACTAAGAAACAAGCACAAGATCAAGTTAAATATGGCTTAGGTGTTGGAGTTGAATATCAAAACTTCCGCATGAATATAGGGGAAATTATTCCCGACTCACCACTTACTCCACAAGTGGATACACATCAATTACGGGTGAACTATAAAGGCTTGGAATTAAAATATAAGACACCGCAACAAAATTTCGAGCTGGGTTTAATTAACCGTTATTCGCCAAAAAATGAGGAGGACTACCACAAACTCGCCATATCAAAACATGAATCTGATGGGCTTTACTTTTTCCAGTGGGATGGGAAAACGCCTCAATATCATTGGAAATTTTATAATGGTTACTTAACAGATCTCATCAATCAAAGTTACTTTGCCTTTGATTATCAATGGTTAAAGCAGCACACTACAAAATTACGTGTGTTTCGCCACGATGATGTTGGTAAATCAAAACTTGGAGAATATGACAATACATCTGTAGGCGCTATGCATTTCATCAAACATGGCAACTTTACAACTGGAATTGGCTACCAAGAAAACTTTGGCAAAGATGGTATTCCAAAACTCGACAATATGCCCATCCCCCATATGGTGAACTGGACCTTAGGTGCGTTTACCAAAGCAGATGAAAAGTCGTATCATTTCGTTGCCTCGTATGACTTTAAAGACTATATCAAGGGTCTAAAAATCACCTATAAATATATTTATGGCGATTCATTTCAGACCATGAACCAAAATGATTTTGAGCAAGAAAATGATGTGTTGATTCAGTACGATCTAAATGCTTGGATTAAAAATCTTAAGTTACTTTTCTTAAATATTAACTACGACACCAAACACGGCAAAAGTCTGGATGAACAGCGCATGATGCTTCATTACACGGTTAATTTCTAAATTTCCACACTCCCATAATGGCTTAACCACAGTTATTATGGATCCAAATTAAGATGAATAAAAATTTAGCCTCTAAAATTCAAAGTAAATACAAAAGTCTTTAATAGCAATTAAAAATCTACAAAAAACCAAACCTAAAGATCAATATTTTTAAAAAATATACTGCTTATCAATTGACCAATATTTTTATTTATTATAAATTGGATCCAATAAGTGATAAGGAGTCGTCACAATGTTTATTAAAAATGCTTGGTATGTTGCCTGCCGCCCAGAAGAAATCCAAGACAAACCATTAGGTCGCACCATCTGTGGTGAAAAAATTGTTTTTTACCGTGGCAAAGAAAATCAAGTTGCAGCCGTTGAAGATTTTTGTCCCCATCGCGGTGCCCCACTTTCACTTGGCTATGTCGAAGATGGCAACCTTGTGTGTGGATATCATGGACTAGTTATGGGTTGTGACGGAAAGACCGTTTCAATGCCAGCTCAACGTGTAAATGGTTTCCCTTGCAACAAAGCATATGCAGTTATTGAAAAGTTCGGCTTTATTTGGGTATGGCCAGGCGAGAAAGCTTTAGCAGATGAAGCAAAACTGCCAACTTTAGAATGGGCAGATCATCCTGAATGGAGCTATGGCGGAGGCCTATTTCATATTCAGTGTGACTATCGCTTGATGGTCGACAACCTGATGGATTTAACCCACGAGACCTATGTTCACTCAAGCAGCATCGGACAAAAAGAAATTGATGAATCATTACCAGTCACTAAAGTTGATGGTGATCATGTCATTACCGAACGCTACATGGAAAATGTGATTGCACCTCCATTTTGGCAAATGGCCCTTCGCGGTAATCACTTGGCGGATAATGTACCAGTTGACCGTTGGCAACGTTGCCACTTCTTTGCACCAAGTAATGTTCACATTGAAGTGGGTGTCGCACATGCTGGACATGGTGGTTATCACGCACCGAAAGACAAAAAAGTTTCCTCAATCGTAGTTGATTTTATTACGCCAGAGACTGAAACTTCACATTGGTATTTCTGGGGAATGGCACGTAACTTCCAACCAGATAATGCTGAACTCACCGATCAAATTCGTGAAGGCCAAGGTAAAATCTTTACTGAAGATTTAGAAATGCTGGAGCAACAACAACAAAATATTTTAAACAACCCACATCGCAAGTTACTCATGCTCAACATCGACGCAGGCGGTGTACAGTCTCGCAAGGTCATTGAGCGACTGCTTGCTGAAGAAAATAAAACACCTCCTGAAACATCCGCACAGAAGTTTCCAAATATTCGGATTATTTAAAGGAGTATGAACATGGACGTTATTATTCAAAAAATTCATCAGCTCACCCCGACCATTCGTGCTTTTGAATTGGTTGCAGCAAATGGTACAGCGCTACCGAATTTTGAAGCAGGTGCACATATTGATGTGCATCTTAAAAATGGTCTCACCCGCCAATATTCACTTTCAAACTGCTGCACTGAAAAGCATCGTTATGTCATTGGTGTTTTACATGATGCCAATTCACGCGGTGGCTCACGTTGCATCCACACCGAATATTGTGAAGGCGACCATTTAAAGATTGGTGAACCACGCAATTTATTTGAGATTCATCCTCAAACAAAACAGGCAGTTTTATTTGCTGGTGGTATTGGTATTACCCCTATTTTGTCGATGGCATATCGGCTTAAGTCGGCCAATATTCCTTTTGAATTACATTACTTCGTTCGTAGTCATGAAATGATTGCCTTCTATGGCAACTTAACCGAGCACTTTGGTGACCAAATCCATTTTCACATTCAAGACCAACCGGACACTGAATGTAATATGGCAGAGGTTTTGGGCCAAGCTTCACCACATAAACACTTATATGTATGTGGGCCGACAGGGTTTATGCAGTTTGTCATGAGCTCAGCCGAACAAGCTGACTGGCACAGCGAACAGTTACATCAAGAGCATTTTATCGCTCAAAAAGTAGATACGTCTAATGATGAAGCTTTTACCATTGAAGTAAAAGGTACAGGCCGCAGAATTGAAGTCTTACCAGAGCAAACTGCAACAGAAGCGTTAATTGCAAATGGTTTTGATATTCCTGTTTCATGTGAACAAGGTATTTGCGGGACCTGTATTACCCGCGTAGTAGAAGGCACGCCTGATCATCGCGATTTGTTTATGACCGATGAGGAACATGCTTTGAACGACCAATTTACGCCCTGCTGTTCTCGTGCAAAAACTAAAAATCTTGTGATTGAGCTTTAATTCTTGAGTTCCTTTATTCAAAAATAAAGGAACTTCTTTCACCTTAAGCACTGAGAATATTTCTTAGCGTTTCACCCAAAATCACCACACTACTGTGTTCACGCATTAAGGTTTCAGCACGCCCTGCCTGACGATGTACCAAGGCATCGAAAATCGAACAATGCTGTAAATGCGCATAGTGCAAACGGCGATATTCAGACAAAGCTTGGTTCTGGTCATAGGTAATGGCTTGAGCAGACGCCATCGGCAATTGATTGTTTTTCGCTAAGGCTTGTATGAGTGCTACGTTTTGCGCGCCCTCAATAATCGTGTCATGAAAAATGACATTAAAATGGTGATAACGTTCTAATTCAGCGTCACCAAACTCATCTTTATCATTAAATAGTTTTTCAGTTTCTTGAATGCAATGTTGCAGCATCTTTTTCTGCTCTTCGCTTAAGCCTTGTTCTGCCAAAGTTTTCGCAGCTAACCCTTCCAGCACACCGCGCACTTCGAGGGCATCATGAACGAGTTGTTCTGAAATTTCACGAACCGTGTAACCACGAGTTGGGTTTTTAATCAGGAGGCCTTCTTGCTCGAGTAAGCGAAAGGCAATACGAACAGGCTGCCTTGAAACACCAAGTAACTCGGCAGTCGGAATTTCGGCAATTCTGGCACCGCCTTCAAGTTCCCCTGAAATAATCATTTTTCTTAGTTTAAGTAAAACTTGTTGTCCTGAAGACATTCGCTGCCACACATCACCAAAAACGTCACTTCGATGCTAGCAAGTTCATTTGTAAAATGAAATAAATTTTCTGTTTGAATCTAACAGCTCAGACATTTATAAGCGTCAACTTAATTGATCAAGATTAAATTAATTTTTTAAAAAAGTACTCAACTTGGTTTACCGTCATATCAAAATTAACTTATTTTTTATTTTTAAATTGATAAAATATAGTCGTAATTTATTAAATAATATAAATAAAAATATTGATTATTAAGAATAATTTAAAAATTATTCTATAATAAATCTTCAAAACAACCTCTTTAATAAAAAATAAATTTATAATATATTTTAAACTCATTTATTTTAAATGATAGGTATTTAATCACTTTTTATTAAATATTTACTTTCAAATCACTCATTAAAAAGGATGACTTCATTCTCGTTTTAAAATTAATAACACAGCTTTAAAACGATAATTTTAAAAATTATTTATATTTATCAGATTAGAGATTTATCAATGAGAAATTTATTATTTTTTAAAAAATTACCACTTATTATTGCATTAAGTATGGGCTTAATGGCTTGTAATGATAGTGATAATGATCCAAGTGAAACTTCACCTGTTACGACTCCTTCCGCAAGTGTTGCCTTACAAGTATTTGATAATACTACAGGTAGTCAAATTAATAATGCTCAAGTTAGCATAGTAAATAAAACAATATCATTAACTACTGATATAGAAGGTAAAGCACAACTACAAAAAATTGCCGTTGGTCGATCTGTCATTAAAATTAGTAAAACTGGTTATGCAGATCAATTTGTTACTGTCGATTTAGTGGATAAGCAAGAACTCTCAGGTATTATTGTTCAGCTCATTCCTTTAAATTTAGGAGGGTCTGTTTCTGCCATCACTGGTGGAACGGTAAACTTAGCAAACAGTACAGCTCAAGTTGTTATTGCCCCAAATAGTCTAAAACGTGTAGATGGACAGCCTATTCAAGGTAATGTAAATGTGAGTTTTGCACTCATTAACACTGCGCAAGAAGTGCGCAATATGCCAGGTGATTTAGCAACTCAAGTGAACAATACAAGAGCGCCGTTGGAAAGTTTTGGAGCCATGATTGTTGATTTGAGAGATAGCACTGGTGCAAAAGTTGAACTGATAGCTAATCAATTGGCTAATATTCGTATTCCTTTAATGGCGAGAGGAATTGCTCCTGCCACCATCCCACTTTATTATTTTGACCCTACTCGTGGTTATTGGCTTCAGGATGGTAACCAAACACTCACCTTACAGACGGATAATAACGGAAATAGTTTCTACGCAGGTAGCTCAAGTACATTAAATGTTGTAAATGCAGATATTCCTTATCAGACCACAAATGTTGCTGGCTGCTTAGCAGATTCAAGTGGAAAACGAATTGCTAATGCTCAAATTTTGCTTGAGGGTAAAGACTACTCTGGCTACACCATTACTAATACCAATAATAATGGTGAGTTCTCAGCCGCAGCAAAACAAAACTCTATTGTATTAATTAATGGTCAAGCAAATAGTTTACGCAGTAATACCGTTGAACATACTGTATTAGCATCAAATAGCACTTTAAATGATTGCTTAGTTTTAACAGAGCCAAGCCAAAATATTACGGTTAGGTTGACTTGGGGCCAAAACCCCGATGATATTGACTCGCATATGCTAGCCCCAGATGGCAGTCATGTTTCATACAGTGCCCAAGGAGCATTACTGCAACATCCTTTTATAAATTTAGATGTTGATGATACGACCAGCTATGGCCCTGAAGTGATCACATTAAGTAAATTGATGGTAGGTGATTACCATTATTTTGTTCACAACTATTCAGGCACATCGAATCCCGGTATTTTTGGCTCACCAATAAAAGTTGAATTAAACACAATGAAAGGAACTCAAATTTTTACACCTACTTCAAATACTGGAGAAAGCTTCTATTGGAGTGCATTTAAAATTAAAGTTGCTGAAAATTGTGATATTACAGTGACCCCAACAAAACAATGGCTAAACTCAGAACCAACGGTCTCTCCATCTGCAATAAAATATTGCTCTAAATAAATTTAGTATTATATACAGCGATTTAAATAATCTTTAGATCGCTGTTCCTTAAACTATTACTATAATTTACTAATTTTTAGAAAATTTTAATCTAAATTATTTAAAATTCTTAAGATTATTCACCATAATATCGAGGTTATTACGAATTAAATAAGCCAAGTTAATATCAATGCCTTCAAGCATTTTTTCTTCAACTTTTAAAACCACTTCATTGCATTTATTTAACTTTTCAACACCGCTTTCGGTCAGGGTAATTAAAATACGGCGGCCATGTGTTGGGTCAGGTTTTTTCTCAATCCAACCATTCACCAGTAAATCTTGCAAAATTTTGTTGGCTGATTGCGGCTTAATGAAAGAGCGCTCAGCAAGCTTGGCATTGGATAAATTACTTTTTGAAGCTAAAACAGAAAGTGCAGTAAATTGCGGCAAGGTAATTTCAAGCTCTTTTAAATGTTCTGTTAAATGTTTACTAATAATTCGGTCAACACGAGCAATCATATAACTTAACTTAGGCTCATCTTCTACTTTTTTTGGAACTAAATTCGAACGTACCATAACCTTTCATTCATCATAAGAAAATCTGTAGTGAAAGTATGAGGTTCTAACCCCATACTTTCGTTAAAACTTAGCGAGCACCTGAGCTTTGTACTAAATGTACAGGCTGTTTAGGTTTTTTGACAAGAAGTAATGCAGAGATCGCTGCAATTAAAATCACTGGAATGCTTGAACCAATCACGATGGTCGAGCTTTGTCCAAGTGAGAGTAAAAAGCCAGCCATTAAAGGCCCAGCAAAAGAACCTATACGGCCAATTGCAACTGCTGAACCTACACCAGTTCCCCGCATTTCAGTTGGATAATACATTGCTGCCAGACCATACAAAGCGGATTGTCCACCTACAATAAATAAGCCACAGCCCACTGCCGAAAGTGCAAGTAAAGCCACTGTCGGAGAAATTGCTAAACAGCACAGTGAGAATAAAATGCCGAGATAAATCAGCTTAATCACAAAGCTCATGCGTAATTTATCAAGCAATACGCCCATGAGGATTGAACCTAAAATTCCGCCAACGTTGTAGCCCATCTGTACATAGTTTGCCTGTAGTTTTGATAGGCCTTGCGCACCCATCAGCAACGGTAACCAGTTCAACAAGAAATACAGTACGACTAGCGTACAGAAAAAACTGACCCAAAGCTGAATGGTTGACATACGACGTTCTTTGGCAAATAAAACTTCCAAGAATGGTGTCGTTTTTTGCGCTTGAACTTTACGTTGCAGGTAATCATTTGACTCAGGTAAAAAGCGCATAATCAGTGGAATGAGTAAAATAGGTGCAATCCCACCAATATAGAAAATATGACGCCACTCTGCATCACCTGCCAATGACATAGCAACAACAGAAGTGAGTAATCCGCCAAAAGGAATGCCGCTATACATAATACTCACTGCGGTGCCTTTGTGCTGGTCAGGTACAGCTTCAGAGGCAAGTGTAATCATCATCGGGAGTGCCCCGCCCATTCCCAAACCAGTACAAAAGCGAATGAGCAATAACAAACTAAAGTTGGCAGCATAGGCGGTCAGCAAAGACATAATTCCAAAAAGCAGAATGCTAAAAATCAGAATTTTCTTGCGTCCTACAATATCTGCAAATCTGCCACCTAATATGGCACCCGGTAGTGTTCCTAAAATTGCAGCACTAAATGCCCATGCCATCTGGGCATTGTCTAACATGAACTCAGCCCGCATTCGTGGAGCGGCTACCCCCATTGATTGAAGATCAAACCCTTCAAAAATTGCTATGGCAAAGCACAGTAGCAACGTGATTTTTGCCCTTGAAGGCTGTCCTGATATTTTTTCCATTGTGTTGTCCTTTATTGACTAGTCGTTCCATTTAGCCCTTTGTGTATTGTTGTTTAAACACACCAAAAATATCAGTTAAACTTACTAAAAAATCAACATATTTTTATATTAAATTAATTTAAAAAATAATTTATATTTAAAATACAATGAATTAAAAAATATTTATGAAATTTTATAAAAAAGACTTGAATGTAAGTTTAACTGATATTAAATTAAATCCCAGAACAGCTAAAAATCATTCAAGGAGTATGAAGATGAGTTATGAAAACCGCTGGGAAACAGTAGATGTCAAAGTTGAAGATGGAATTGCATGGGTAACACTAAACCGCCCAGAAAAGAAAAATGCCATGAGCCCAACACTCAATCGTGAAATGATTGATGTGCTCGAAACTCTTGAGCTTGATCAAGATGCGCGTGTTTTAGTTTTGACGGGTGCTGGTGACTCTTGGACAGCGGGTATGGATTTGAAGGAATATTTCCGTGAAGTCGACACTCAGCCTGAAATTTTCCAAGAACGTATTCGCCGTGACTCATGCCGTTGGCAGTGGCAACTTCTTCGTATGTATTCAAAACCAACTATTGCTATGGTCAACGGCTGGTGCTTTGGAGGCGGTTTCTCACCTTTAGTGGCTTGTGACCTAGCAATTGCAGCAGATGAAGCAACTTTCGGTTTATCTGAAATTAACTGGGGTATCCCACCGGGCAACCTTGTAAGTAAAGCAATGGCAGATACCGTAGGTCATCGTGCATCTTTGTACTACATCATGACGGGTAAAACCTTTAGTGGTAAAGAAGCTGAAACCATGGGCCTTGTAAATAAAAGCGTACCGCTTGCCCAATTAAAAGCAGAAGTGACTGAACTTGCAAATTGCTTACTTGAGAAAAACCCTGTGGTTCTTCGTACCGCTAAAAATGGATTTAAGCGTTGCCGCGAACTGACATGGGACCAAAACGAAGACTACTTATATGCCAAACTTGATCAATGTATCCACCGCGATACAGAAAATGGCCGCCAAGAAGGTTTGAAACAATTCTTAGATGAAAAATCAATTAAACCGGGTTTACAGAGTTATAAACGTACTGGTTAACTTTTGATACTTTAATGGCAATGTAAGGACGCAACCCATGCAAAA
Organism: Acinetobacter sp. WA-87; assembly: GCF_039938935.1. Lineage (NCBI taxonomy): Bacteria > Pseudomonadati > Pseudomonadota > Gammaproteobacteria > Moraxellales > Moraxellaceae > Acinetobacter > Acinetobacter sp. WA-87. Next base: position 1,129,497 of record NZ_JBDUVF010000001.1, read on the forward strand.
TGTACAGTTACTTATTCACGGTCGATCTGTTGATGCATCAAATCAGGCAACTTTTGAGCGTATTAGCCCTATTGATGGATCAGTGGCAACAAAAGCTGCTGCTGCAACACTGGAAGATGTGGACCGTGCAATAGACTCGGCACAACAAGCTTTTAAAGTATGGTCGAAACTCTCGCCTACCGAACGTCGCTTACGTTTGTTAAAAGCAGCCGATCTAATGGACCAAAAGACAGAGCAATTCATTGAAACCGGAATGCAAGAAACAGGTTCAACTGCAACATGGTATGGGTTTAACGTTCACCTTGCTGCCAACATGTTACGTGAAGCCGCAGCTATGACCACACAAATTGACGGAAGTCTGATTCCGTCAGATGTGCCGGGCAATCTTGCAATGGGTGTGCGGGTTCCTTGTGGTGTGATTGTAGGAATTGCACCTTGGAACGCCCCTGTCATTTTGGCAACACGTGCGCTTGCTATGCCTTTGGCTTGTGGAAACACAGTGGTATTAAAAGCCTCAGAAGCCTGCCCAGCAACGCATCGTCTCATTGGTGAAGTGTTACATGAAGCAGGTCTTGGCGAAGGTGTGGTGAATGTGATTACGCATGCCACTGAAGATGCACCACAAATCGTAGAGCGCTTAGTGTCTCATCCAGCTGTGAAGCGCATTAATTTTACGGGTTCAACCAAAGTCGGAAAAATTATTGCCGAGACTGCTGCTAAATATTTAAAACCTGTTTTACTTGAACTGGGTGGTAAAGCCCCTGTTGTGGTTTTAAATGAAGCTGACATTAATGAAGCCGTAAATGCAGTCACTTTTGGAGCGTTCTTTAATCAGGGTCAAATCTGTATGTCGACCGAACGTGTTTTGGTTCAAGACAATATTGCCGATCAATTTATTGAAAAGCTGATTGAAAAAACCCGCGCTATTCGGGCAGGTAATCCAACCTCAAAAGACAATGTACTCGGTGTTTTAGAAAGTCGACGTGCTGCAAACCGTATTCAGCATTTGCTGGAAGATGCTCAAAACAAAGGTGCTGACTTACCTTTAGGTATTCATATTGAAGATACCACCATGCAACCGACGCTGGTACTCAATATTAAACCTGACATGCTGCTTTACCGCGAAGAATCATTTGGGCCTGTATGCACAGTTCAACGCTTTTCAAGCATTGAAGAAGGCATAGCACTGGCAAATGACAGCGAGTTTGGTCTGTCTTCGGCAGTGTTTAGCCAGAATATTTCACAGGCATTAGAAGTGGCTAAACAGATTGATTCGGGTATTTGTCATATTAACGGCGCAACCGTACATGACGAAGCTCAAATGCCATTTGGCGGAACAAAATCGAGTGGTTACGGACGTTTTGGTAGTAAAGTCTCTGTTGCCGAATTTACCGAACTACGCTGGATTACCATTCAAACCCAATCACGTCATTACCCGATTTAGTCAGGCTAATGCGAATACCGACATATTAAATAAAAATTGCATGATGCAAAAAATAAAGCGCAGTGATGCGCTTTCCATGGAGTGAAAGAAATGCAAATGAATGCCACTCAATCACAAGACCGCGAACGGTTCGTAAAATTAGGGCAACATGATATTCATTATCACCATAAAGATGACACGCTCTATATCAGCCCAAAAGAGCAATTAAAACCGTATCCACAAAAACTTACAGATCGGTTAATTCATTTTGCACAAACCAAACCCGACCATATTTTTGCAGCAAAACGCAATGCTCAAGGCGAATGGGTCAAACTGAGTTATGCAGAAGTTCTACAACGCGCATGGCACATTGCTCAGGCATTACATGACCGTAATTTAGGCCAAGAAAGACCACTCGTCATTTTAAGTGGCAATGATCTTGAACATTTAACACTCTCTATGGGTGCCATGCTGGCGGGTGTGCCTTTCTCGGCTATTTCACCCGCCTACTCTCTGATCTCTCAAGACTTTGGCAAACTCAAACATGTGTTTGAAGTGCTGACACCTGGTATGGTTTATGCCAGCGATGGACAAGCTTTTGCCAAAGCGATTCAGGCATGTATTACATCCGATATTGAAGTGGTAACCAATAAAGGTATTGTAGGCGATCAGATCTGCACGTCTTTTCAATCGCTGTTAGATACGCCAGTTTCAAATGTTCAAGAGTTTTACCAAACCCTTGATGAAAACCAGATTGCCAAATTCTTGTTTACATCAGGTTCAACTAAATTACCTAAAGCTGTACCGACCACACATTTAATGTTGTGTGTTAATCAGCAAATGTTATTGCAGACTTTCCCTGAGTTTGAAGAAACGCCGCCTGTCCTACTCGACTGGCTGTCTTGGCACCACACATTTGGTGGCAGTCACAATGTCGGCATCGCGCTCTATAACGGCGGTACCATTTACATTGATGATGGCAAACCCGTTGCAGGAAAATTTGACGAAACTATTCGTAATCTCAAAGAAATTTCTCCAACCGTTTATTTAAATGTGCCAAAAGGTTGGGAAGAACTCACCGAAGCTTTAGAAAAAGATGAAGAATTAAGAGACCGCTTTTTTGCCAAAGTTAAAATTTTATTCTTTGCAGGTGCAGCGCTTTCAGAAGCGGGCTGGAACAGACTCGATAAAATTGCTCAGCAACATTGCGGAGAAAAAATTCGTATTATGAGCGGCTTGGGCATGACAGAAACAGCACCATCTTGTGCTTTTACAACTGGTCCACGCGTGATGGCAGGCTTTATTGGTTACCCTGCTCCGGGATGCGAAATTAAGCTGGTGCCATGTGGTGACAAACTTGAGTTTTGTGTTCGTGGCAAACATGTCATGAAAGGCTATTGGCGTTTAAAGGCAGACCAGCAAAGCACAGTTTTTGACGACGAAGGCTTTTTCCATACGGGTGATGCCGTTCGTTTAGTCGACGTCAATGATCCAACAAAAGGACTGATGTACGACGGACGAATTGCTGAAGACTTTAAACTCAATACGGGTACTTTTGTGAATGTGGGCACACTACGCAACAAAGTACTCATTCAAGGTAATTTACTGGTTCAAGATGTCTGCATTACAGGTTCAAACCTAAATGCGGTTGGCTTTTTGATTTTTCCAAAACTAGATGCTTGTGCTCAACAAGCTGGTCTTAAGCTGGGCGAACATTCTCCAGCAGAGATATTGCAGCATCCTAAAGTCCAGCAATGGTTCCGCCAATTTTTAACGACCTTTAATAAAGATGCGACGGGCAGTTCAAATACAGTCTCAATGCTTTATTTAATGACCGAGCCACCTCAACTCGATGCAGGTGAAGTGACCGATAAAGGCAACCTCAATCAAGGCAATATTACCAAGCGTCGTGCTGCTTTAATTGATGAACTTTATCAAAAACAGGCCGAAAACCCGCTGATTATTCGGGTACCCACCTTAAAGCAATAAGTAATTGAAATAAAAAAGGAAGCTCAAACTTCGGTTTGGGCCTTAGCCTCATTTTTGCCTAAAAAAAGGTTCAACATGCCACACGATACAGAATTTGAACTATTTCGAGACAGCTACCGCAGGTTCTTAAAAGAACAGGTTGCTCCGTATTATGAACAATGGGAACACGATGGCCTCATCCCACGTGATCTATGGCTTCGTCTTGGGGAAAATGGTTTTTTGTGTGTTGATGTGCCCGAGGAATATGGCGGCTATGGTGCTCCTGTTCATTACTCCCTCATGCTGGTTCAAGAAACTGCTCAAGCGGGCTTTGCGTCTTTAGCTGTTGCCATTGGCGGGCAAAATGAGCTGGTCTCTCCTTATCTGCAAAATATTGGAACTGAAGAGCAAAAACGCTATTGGTTACCGAAAATGGTGACAGGTGAAGTCGTCACTGCAATCGCTATGACCGAAGCCAATGCTGGTTCAGACTTACAAGCCATACGCACTCAAGCGATTTTAGAAAATGACCACTATCGTGTGAATGGTTCAAAAACGTTTATTTCAAATGGTTTGCATGCCGACCTGATCGTTCTGGTTGCGAAAACTGATCCGCAAGCTAAAGCAAAAGGTATTTCGATTTTATTAGTCGATGCCGCTTTAGATGGCGTTAAAAAAGGCCGTTCATTACAAAAAATCGGGCTACATGCTCAAGATACGGCCGAACTATTTTTTGATGATGTTTATGTGCCTACAACTCAGCGTTTAGGTGAAGAAGGACAAGGCTTTGCTTATTTAATGCAAGAGTTACCTCGTGAACGTTTAAGCATTTCAATGATGGCGTTGGGGTCAATTTTAGGCGCCATTGAAATTACTAAAGACTATGTTTTGGAACGTAAAGCTTTCGGACAACCTTTAAGCCAAATGCAAAACACACGCTTTGTGCTGGCAAACGCGCAAATCAAAGCGAAAGCTGCCCAAGCCTTTGTAGACCAATGTGCGGCTCTATATCAACAACACCTGTTAAGCGTAACCCAAGTTGCTGCATTGAAGTGTTTTATTACCGATGTCCAATGTGAAGTGATTGACCACTTACTCCAGCTTTTTGGTGGCTACGGTTACATGCAGGAATACCCTATTTCACGCTTTTTTGTGGATGCACGGGTACAAAAAATTTATGGGGGAACCAATGAAATTATGAAAGAAATCGTGGCCCGAGAACTGCTCGGAAAATAATTCGATTTAAAAACCAAATAAGGCAGACACAACAACTATGCCTTATTTGAAAACAAAAAATGTTATTTCAGGAAGAAATGCGATGTCGAAATTATGGATGTACTCTACCCTTATGCTCTCAAGTTCAGTGTGGGCTGGCAATTTTATTGATAACAGTTCAGTAGAACTCACCACACGAAATTTCTACTTTGACCGAGACTATCAAGTCCCATCAACTTATCCAGCAGCGAGGGACTGGACACAAGGGTTTATTCTCAAAGCCAATTCAGGCTATACCGAAGGAACCGTTGGTTTTGGGCTAGATGTACTGGCAACAGCAGGTTTTAAACTAGATGCAAGCGCCAAATACGCAGGTACAGGCAATTTACCTAGAGACGCGCGTACCAATGAACCGGCAGACTCTTATGGAGAAATTGGCGTCACAGCAAAAGCTAAAATGAGTCAAACTGAACTACGCATTGGTACCCTAATGCCAATGAACCCTGTTTTAGTGGCTTCACCTGCTCGATTGCTTCCCCAAACCTATCGAGGAATTTCACTCACCAGTAAAGATATTAAAGATTTCGATTTACAAGCCGCCTATATCGATAAGGTAAATCAAAGAGATTCAACCAACTATGAAAGAATTAAAATTTCTGGGGTAAATGGTCGATACAAAAGTGCTGAGACGAGCGGCCTTTATTATTTAGGTGGAAACTATCAGTTTGACCCTACACTCAATCTTACTGCTTTTTATATGGATGTTGATGATCTTTATAACCAAACCATGGTGGGTGCATTACACCAATACAAAATTAATGACACCACCAACCTGAGTTCACAATTACGTTACTACCGCAGCCGAGACGACGGACAAGCAAAAGCTGGCTTAGTCGATAATGACCTTTACCATGCGCATTTCGAACTCAAACATCAAAACCATAAATTTATTTTTGGAACCTTCCAACATCACGGCGACACCGCTTTTCCGTATTTGACTGGCGGTGAAACTGGACTCCTTATTGATACATGGCCGGGTGAATTTTTAAACGCAAAAGAAAAAGCCTATAGTTTCCGTTATGAATATGACTTTAAAGATTATGTACCGGGTTTACGTTTTATGACCCGTTACACCACAGGTCACAATATTTATGCACCTAACTTAGGTGGAACCAATTTGAAAGAGCGAGAAACAGACTTCGATTTAGGCTACACCGTTCAGAGTGGCTGGTTAAAAAATCTAGGGTTACGCGCACGATATGCCATTTATGACAATAACATGCTCTCTACAGCAAATATCAAACCTGTAAACGAAACGCGTATCAACATCGACTACACATGGAAATTTAAATAATTCAAAACAAGAGGTTCTGTCACATATAGAACCTCTTTTTAATTTCGAGAAATTCATCATGAAGAAAGTTGTAACGCTACTCTGCACAATGAGTCTGATTGCCCTGACTCACGCTGAAACTCAATATAGCCCTCCACCTATTCAGCTTGAGCCTTTAGCAAAATTTAGTGTTGATTTAAATGCGCCTGTTTGGGAGTTAGGCACAACCAGTGATGCTGGTAAACGCCGAATTATTCCTATTACGGGTGGGACATTCGAAGGTAAAACACTTAAAGGCCGTATTTTAAATAATGGCGCAGATTGGCAAATCGTTGACAGTAAAGGACTAGCCATTATTGATACGCGATATTTATTAGAAACCGATGACGGTGCACTTATTTATCTTCAAACCAAAGGTTACCGACATGGCTCAGCCGAAACACTAAAACAGCTTGCTCAAGGCAAAGATGTTGACCCGAAAAATTACTATTTCAAAATTACCATGCAGTTTGAAACCAGCTCACCTAAATATGCATGGCTGAACCAGACCGTTGCGGTAGGTAGTGCAATGCGCTTGGGCAAAGCGGTTATTTATGATGCCTACACCTTGAAATAATAATTTTTATAACACTTACAAAAAGAATGGAGCCTTCATTATGGATCAAAAAACTTTAGAACACTTACCACCCATACATCACCATTTGGGTGGCCATAATATCCATTGGAATGACAAAAACACTGAACTTAACATCCACTACACGGCGCTAGAAAGCTTTACCAATCCACGCGGCACCGTTGAAGGCGGCATGATCTGCGCCATGCTCGACGATGTGATGGGACTTTTTGCATATCTCGCCAATGACCATAAACCCGCCACCACCATCAACTTAACCATGGATTTTTTAAGGCCCTGTGCTGTGGGTGAAGTCATTACAAAATGCCGATTCATTAAACAAGGCAAAACTGTACTGAATCTCGAAAGTGAAGCTTGGCAAAACAACAAAATGATCGCACGAAGCACAGCTAATTTTTTGGTTTTAGATTAATTACAAACATTCATTCAATAAGGATATGAATAAATGAATTACACCAACAATAAACGAATTTTGACCCGCTCCGCTTTAGTGCTTGCCATGCTTGGTGCTTTGGCAGGCTGTGGAAGTGATAATGATGATACAACGGTTCCCTCAACAACCAAACCACCGCAGTTATCTCCTGCTGTTGGCGTAAAAATGACAGGAAGCTGTACGGACTTACTCGGATTTCAATACAACAATACGGTCATTAGCTCCTCCACTCTTCAAGAGGCAGGCACATTGACTGTCACCAATAAACCGATTGGCGCTCATTGTTTGGTTAAAGGTTATATGGATCAACGTATAAGCCCTGTCGATGGACAAACCTATCAAATTGGTTTTGAAATGCGCTTACCTGTTGACTGGAATGGTCGTTTTCTCTATCAAGGTAATGGCGGAACCGATGGTAATTTAGTCCCTGCAACAGGTCAGGTCGGCAGTGGTGGACCACTCACCAATGCCCTGCATGATGGTTTTGCTGTTATTTCCTCCGACGCTGGACATAATGCTTCAGAAAATCCAATGTTTGGTTTAGACCCTCAAGCCAGAATTAACTACGGCTACGGTGCAATTACCAAACTCACGCCTATGGCAAAAAACCTAATTAAAGCCGCCTATGGTAAATTGCCAGATCGCTCCTATGCAGGCGGTACATCTAATGGTGGGCGTCATGCCATGATTGCCGCAACCCGTTTGGGTGACCAATATGATGGAGTCTTGGCAAGTACACCGGGTTTTCATTTACCTCGTGCGGCCGCGGCTCAACTCTACACAGCACAACAGCTTCGTCGTGTCGCAACAGATGAAAATGACCTAAGTACGGCTCTTACCCTTTCAGAGCGCAAAGTATTAGCAAAAGCGATTTTAGATCGATGCGATGCCTTAGATGGTGTTGCAGATGGCTTGGTGCAAGATGTCGAAGCTTGCCGTACAGCTTTTGATATTCACAAAGATGTACCCGTTTGCTCAAGCACAAGAGATGGTACTTGTTTAAGCACCGAACAAATTGATGTATTAGCCAACATTTATCGCGGCCCTGTAAATTCGGCTGGACAAGCGCTCTATGCAACCCAGCCTTTCGACCCCGGTTTAGTTGGCAGTAACTGGGCAAGCTGGAAATTTGAATCTTCGGTGGGAACAGCACGTGACCCCGTTGCAGTCGGCATTCTTTTTCAGGTTCCACCAGACCCAACTGTGACTCAAAACTCTAGACAATTTGCCTTTAATTTTAACTTCGATACCGACTATCCAAAACTATCGGCAACCAATGAGGTGTACACCGAAAGTTCGATGTCATTCATGATGCCACCTGAGGAACTCAATCTAGATAAACTCCGTAATCACGGTGGAAAAATGATTGTGGTACAAGGCACAGCAGACGGTGTTTTCTCTGTAGATGACACCCAAAATTGGTACGATCAACTGCTACAACACTATAAAAATGATGCAAAAGGTACAGCACCTGAATTTGCACGTTTCTTTAGAGTTCCGGGCATGAACCATACCCGTGATGGCATTGCGACCGACCAATTTGACGCACTGACTGCTTTAGTCAACTGGGTTGAATATGGGCAAGCCCCTGACAAAATCATTGCGACTGCACGCGGCGCAGGTAACCCGAGTGGACAAGTGAATACTGAGCTTCCACAAGACTGGGCGCCAGACCGCACCCGTCCACTTTGTCCTTACCCACTGATTGCCCGTTACAATGGTCAAGGTGATAGCGAAAAAGCCGAAAATTTTAGCTGTAAATAGCACCCTAAAAATTAAAAGAGAGCTGACCTAGGCTCTCTTTTTTATTTTAATAAATATCACTATTAAATCATTATCAAATGATATTTCATCCAATGCCTGCATCACTGCTAAGATAACACCGAAAACCAAAAACTCATTTCGATATGCAAAATCAGACTGCTTCAAATCTCCCCTCAACTCAACTTGGGAGAGCGCTGCTTTGTCTTATGACATCAGCATTATTATTTTCGATTATGGGGGTGTGCATTCGTTTTGCTTCACAAACGGTAGACAACGCGACCGTCGTGTTTTTTAGAAATGCAGTCGGCTTATTTATTTTTATTCCGATGCTCTTTAAACAGGGGCTAGATTTTATTAAAACCGATAAATTGTGGATGCACACTTGGCGAAGTCTAGTGGGACTTGCTGCTATGTATGGCTTTTTCTATGCGATTGCTAACTTAAAACTCTCAAATGCCATGGTTTTTAGTTATTCATCCCCTATCTTTATTCCACTGATTGCATGGCTTTTCTTAAAAGAAAAAATTACCAAATCGATGATTTTTGCCGCTGTTATTGGGCTTGTTGGGGTGTTATTTGTCGCTAAGCCCGACCAAGGTTTATTTAACGCACTATCTTTTATTGGCTTGGGCGCATGCTTTTTATCAGCAATGGCTTTTGTCACCGTAAGAGCTTTAACCAGTACAGAGCCGCCTGAGCGTATCGTTTTTTACTTCTGTGTTTTTGGTAGTTTAATTTCCTCTATTCCGATGTTTTGGCATTGGCGTATTTTCACTTGGCACGAATTAAGCCTACTGATTGCCGCAGGACTTTTAGCTAATATTAGTCAACTATTTATGTCTTATGCTTATAGCTTAGCGCCAGCAGGCCAAATTGGCCCAATGAACTATATTGCTATTATTTTTGCAGGAGTTTGGGGATTTGTTTTTTGGCATGAATTACCGGATCTATTCAGCATTATCGGTATATTTATTATTTTATTTGCGATTTTGCTCTGTAATCCATTTTTGCAGAAAAAGTTACTTTCTCGATTTAAATAGCTGGCATACCTGATTCTAATTTAGATACTGTATTCGATACTCATTTGGTGAAATGCCTGTCCAGTGACGATAGGCTTTTCTAAAATTAGAAGTATCTGAAAAGCCAATTCTTTCGGCAATTTCATCTACGGTTAATGTTGTCTCTCGCAAATATTCGTCCGCAAGACGGCGCCGAGTTTCATCTAACAGTTCCTGATAGGTTAAATCAAAACCTGCCAAGCGCCGATGTAAGGTCCGCTTTGATATATGTAAGCATTCAGCCATTTCTTGAGCTGATGGAAAAAGCCCCGTTCCTTCCAATAATATTAAACGGATTGTTTTCACCAACTCAGGCTCTTCAAGTTCAGCTGCACCTAGCATCCGCTCACAAAATGACTTACACATGTCCGCAGTAATCGGGTTGGCATTTGGGCAAGGTACATCGAGCCACTTTAAATCAAAGTGCCATTGCATTACCCCAGCATTAAACTGAACAGGACAATGAAAAACCTTTTCATATTCTTCTGCATAGTCAGGTGCTGGATAGGGCAATAAAAGCTTCTTCGCTTGAAATGGTCCTTCAAGCACCCGTTCGATTAAGGTTTGCATTGAACTAAACCAAAACTCGCACACTAAAGGTAGAAGCTTACCAAGCGCAATAATGTCCTGCCCTTCAAAAATCGCAACGTCATCTCGAATATAAAAAGACTTCTTTAAAATAGGCCCTGCAAGTTTAATATGCCGAATACCAAGCTCTACCGCTTGTCTAAAATTACGCGAAGAATATAGCGCGTAACCATACACCCCAAAATCTGACAATCGCTGCTTTTGTCCTGCGCGTAGTCCAATTAAGGGATCATTAGATAGTTTTTGAATATTTTGAAATAGCTGAATTTTTTGGACTTGAGAAATATATAAAGAGGATTGATTCATCGTATCTGGCGAAATATCTGTACCAGATAGGACATCTAATATTGAATGGCCCTGCGAACCCATTTCATCAAATAAACTGGTCAAACCTAGCAAATATGTATTCGAACCCAGAGATGTATTATCATAATTTCCTTCAATAACATTATTTGCATTTTTATAAATATTTTTAGGCATTTAACTCACACCATCCCTAGAGTGACGTGCATAATGGCACTAAACTACCTCTTGTTGTCTCAATTTAACATCGACCATACCGTGCTTCAAGCATAAAGTATGATAAGCAAAAGTATGGAAGGAACAATAATGGAAAGCTCCACTTTAAAAGAATATAGCGGCTCTGCCACTGAACATATGGAACTTATTTTTTCCAAACAACGTGCCAATTTTGAGGCAGATCCCTACCCAAGTCTTGAAGCACGCCGCACAAAGCTACATCAACTCAAAAAACAAATTATTCGCTATCAAGATGCTTTAGCTACCGCGATTAATTCCGATTTTAGTTCTAGATCACTTGATGAATCTAAACTACTCGATTTGCTTGGCTCTGTGTTAGAAGCCGATCATGCAATTCATCATTTACGCCGCTGGATGCGTCCAAGTAACCGCCGTACCGAGCTTTTATTTTTATCAAACCGTTTAAGTGTGCAATATCAACCTAAAGGTGTGGTTGGTGTGATTGTGCCTTGGAACTTCCCCGTTTATTTAGCACTTGGCCCACTCATTGCCGCTTTGGCTGCGGGCAATCGAGTCATGATTAAACTCCCTGAAATTACCCCGAATACTAATGCAATGCTTCGACGCATGCTTGCCGAAGTTTTCAATGAAGATGAAGTCGCCGTGTTTGGTGAAGAAATTACAGATCCTGCTAGATTTACCTCTTTACCATTTAACCATATTGTATTTACTGGCTCCCCTGCGATTGGCAAAGTCGTCATGCGAGCTGCTGCTGAAAATCTAACACCTGTGACACTTGAGTTAGGTGGTAAATCACCTGCAATTGTAAGCCGCAATTACCCAATTGCCGATGCAGCAAAACGTATTACGCATGGTAAAGCAACCAATAGTGGTCAAATCTGTGTAGCACCTGACTATGCCTTGGTTCCAAAAGAAAGTATTGATGAGTTTGTAGATGTTGCAAAATCAAGCTTTATAAAAATGTTTGGTCAAAACATCACGAACAATGAAAATTACACATCGATTGTAAATGACCGCCATTTAAAGCGCATTCAAGATATTTTGACCGATGCACAAGCAAAAGGTGCGCGTGTTATTCCTTGCGACACGTATAGCTTTGACCAACAAGGTCGCAGAATGCCTGTACAGATTGTGCTGAATTGCACGCCAGACATGCGCATTATGAAAGAAGAACTCTTTGGCCCTATTTTACCTGTGGTGGCTTATGACTCTTTAGATGATGCGATTACCTATGTGAAATCGGACGAGCGACCTTTAGCTCTTTACTTCTTTACACATAGCTCGGTAGAACGTGATCGTATTTTACGTGAAACTCATTCGGGTGGTGTGACCATTAATGATTGGGGTTGGCATGTAGTTAACCATGATGCTCCTTTCGGGGGTATCGGCAACTCAGGCATGGGGTCATATCATGGTGAAGAAGGTTTCCGTGAACTTTCACATGCAAAAACTGTATTTATTCGTCATCGGTTTTTCCCGACTCAGCTTTTCCATCCTCCTTATGGAACATTTCTGCAAAAGTTAGCAATTCGCTTTTTCTTGAAAAAAGGCGATCCTAATATTAAATAAGGATGATGAAAAAGCCTCGTAATGAGGCTTTTTGGTTAATTATAGAATTGATTAATGCAATAGAATTATATCCCAATTACTTATAGAACAATTCAGAATTTTTAGTACCAAAACCTAGTATAAGTAATAGCTATACTGTTCCTATTACAGTAGTCAATAAAATGGTACATAATTAAAAAAAGCTTGGATTACCAAGCTTTTTTAATACTAATAAAATATCTATATTTAAATAAATAATTATCTACAACTAATCATCAAAGTTTATTTACTGTCATTTTTAAAAACAATATAAATCCAATTACCATTCACTTTACCTCGATATGCTCCATCAGCTTTTGCCAAATGTGCTGCTAAAGCAGTAAAGTTCCATGCTTCTTCTTCACTACAATAAACTAATTGTTGTTGTAACTCAGCAATTTCATATTGTTCTCCGTACTTTTTAACAATTAAAGCCACTTCTTGCAGATCCTGTGGAATAGAAGGATGTTCCCACGCCCACATAAATGTTTGGTTTCTCTCATCATAAGTTCCTATCACATTAATTTCAAAAAACTCTTGTCGATCACCAATATTAAATGTTATACCCCCTATAACAAGATTAATATCCCACTCATCTACAATATTCATACCCCAATCATTTGATGCTTTTAAAGTCTTTAGCTCTAACTCTTTACGACATGCTAGATAAATAGATTGAATATTTAAGCTTTTGACACCACCTTGATATGTATTCGACTGAGTATTACTATCTGTTAAGGTTTCTTTTTTAATTTCTTCTTCAAGGTCAATCGTAGGATTACCCTCATACCATTCAGGTATTCTTGGATTATACTCAACTTTTATTTCTCCATCAAAATGCAAAGTAAAAGTAATACCCCAAATTATTTCTTTTGTTCTTATATAATTCTCTTTCTGAATTTCAATAGCCCTATCACACAAACTACTAGAAACACTATTAAAGGGATCTTCTCCATCTGCATATATATCCCCTGTTTCATCTATATTTCCATCAAAAACAATAAATTGGTCAAACTTAGAAGAGTGAATAAACATGCCAATTTTTGTAACAATTGAATCCCAAGGCCTATTTTTAACAAAAATTAAAGATTGCTTTTTAAATAATTCTATATCGGAACTTAATAATTTATACATTTATTTAATCTCTATTACTGTGAAAATTGATAATTAGTGGATTTTCCATTAATAGTAGCAGTTACTATAAATTTATTAGGTCTACTACTGCCAGTGGGATAACCTACTGCAACTTTCATATTTACATCCTTGCCTAGTTTAACAGCATCTGCTAACTCACTTTCCATAGCTTTCCAACTACCGTTATTTAATGTTTTAGCCATAGGAACTAAATTAATACGATCCCCCGAACCACCAAGGGATGCAGCTATTAAATGCCCTCCTTGATCTCCGGAAATACCACTTTTACCAGCAATACTTTGTTGATAATTATTTCGATCCATTGAAATATTTCTTAAATTGGCAGTAACCTCTTTAACATTTCCGCTATTATCGGTAACATATGCAGCACCATTAGGTAACAAATAAGCTGAATTTGCTTCAAGCTTCCCATTGGCTTGCTTAGCCCAGCCACCTTTTGCTCCCACATCTATTTGATGAATTTTTTTAACATCCCCCCGATTTGCAAGTTCCTCTATTTTTTTATCATCAAAAAATTGACCGTTTTTAATATTTGGTAAACGCTTCGCAATAGTATTCCTATCTTTAAGGAGATCCTGAACAATCTTGACATCTTTTTTATCAATTCCAGTTGCCAGATCAATTAATGCCCAAGTTCTTTCAAGAGGAGTTGAACCAGCACTAAATGCTGTTTTAAAAGAATTCAACATATCTTGATATTCACCTGTAGCAGTATCTTTTAAAATATCCTTCCAAACATTGGTATCATTTAAGTTCTTTCCAGCTTTTTGTAATTCAGTAGCTTTTTTAAAAATCTTATAGGCAGCTTTACCAGTAGATGAAAGCACTTTACCCCAATTGTTTTCTATAGCAGTTGATGCGGATTGCGAAGCAACAGTTACATCATATCCTGCTGAAGCAGCAACTACACCCGAAATCAATTGGCCAACATTTTTAACTTTATTTAGCTGAGCTTGGCTATAATCTCCGTCATTTTCAGGTTCCATATCAAACGATCCAGCAACCATTTCTCCAACTACCGCCCCAATAGCTCCAGCTTCGCATTTTTCTTGTAATGAACTAGCAATACAACCAGCTGCAGCATGAGCTAGTTTATGCAAAATTTGGTCAGAAAGTTCTTTACTACCAAGATCAAGATTTTCACCAATTTCTCCAGCTAAAGAACCTTGTAATGCTACACTCAATCCTGCTACAAGACTTGCACTTAATTTTTCACTTAGACTGCCTCCATTAATTGCCGTATCAACACTAGCACTCACAGTAGAATTAACCAAAGCTTGTCCCACTCTACCTGATAAATTTGTAAAGAATTCTCCAGACTTAGCAGTTTCCTGCAAAGCTTTCATCTGATCAATTGATGCAATTTTACTTAAAACTCCTGCTGTAACAACAGATGTTGCTAAACTCTTAATTGAATCTTTACTTCCTAAATCTTTAAGTGTTTTACCAATATCTCCACCATTATTAATCAAGCCAATACTTGCTTGAGTTGCTAAACTTGTAATAGCAGCATTTGCCATAGCACCAAGTGTAGAAACACCTGTAATTGTAGTTACACCTCCCACTGTTGCTGTTGTAACGCCTGCTGAACCAATCATACTTGCGCCCAAACCAACTGTAGTCCCACTTGCTGCTGTTCCACCAGCAGCACCTGCCGCTGCAGCAGTTCCTGAACCCATCGTAGCAATAGTTACAATAATCACAATAATTGCAGCACCAGCTGCTGTGAGTCCTTGCTGTTTATAGTCCCAATCTTTTTGAGTTAATAAAACTTTTTGCCAATCTACATCTTTTCGATTAACAAACTCTTTTAAATATTCATTTCCTGGTTGCTTAGATAAATCAAGAATCGCATCACGTAGCTCTACCTTATTAACGTCTTTTTCACTAATTGGAACTTGCACACTTAAACCACCAGCGGCTTTAAAAGTAGGTAAAACTGGACCGTTAAAACTTGGTAATTGAGCAGTTTCAGTAAATGAACCTTTATCCTGCATTGCTTGCCAAGCCAATGAGCTTTTTTCTTTTTTTACAAGATCTGTAATAGATGTCTTTGCTGCGATTAACTCAAGTGTTCCTCCAGTTTCAATCGTTGCATTTTTTAAATAATCAAACTCTGTTCCCACAAGTTTCGTCTTATCAACCGCTTGCGTATTAATATAATCTGCTTTTAAATTTGCAGGTAATTCGCTAATCTGAGTTCGTGTTGTATTAGTAGTAGTTTTTGATGAACCTAAAAGTGAGATAAGTTTAGAATATGAGGTTTTTTTTGTAACATCTACTTTACTACTTGAAGATTCCTCTACAGTGTAAAAGTTAAGATTCCCCCCAGATTTAATCGAAATCGTTCCACCCTCAGCAGTAAAACGCCCAGAATAAATATCAATATTATTATCTGGTGTCTTAGCATCTACAGATGGATCTAATTTTTTCGTCTCAATAGAAATATTCTTTGCAGAAATATCAACTGATGCCGCATTTGTGTCATTATTTTCAGAAACAGTCGTAATATATTTTTTCTTTAAGCCACCCCAAGATTTTTTCTTTTCAGTAGTCGTAGTCAGATCATAGCTTTGCTCAATAGCTGCATCAAGTAAAATACTTTTATTTGATTCTATTTTTACGTCACCATTTTTTGAGGTAATACCGGTAGCTTGTAAAACCAAATTATCATCTTTAGTTTTACCTACTGTTCTTATATTAACTCCTTTATCACCATTAATAATGGTAGGGCTGACTAGTGTTCGGAAGCTATAATTTCCATCACCTTCAGTACCTTTACTATAAAAATCTGTATGGCCATCAATAATAATACTTGCATTTAATGATTTTGGTGGCTGATTAGCTCCACTATTAATTGTAGATTTATACTGCTCAGATAAGACTCCACTTGCTTCTAAATTAACCTGTCCCGATTGAGCAGAAATATTTCCACCACTAATAGATAAACCTTTAGCAGAAGTAATATATATATTTCCTATTGTTGAAGTTAATTTAGCTTCAGAATGCTCAGAACCACTGATATTAGAATCAAAATAAATAAAATAATTATTTTTATCATCCAATAAATTATTTAACTTATTTTCTTGATCAATAATATCTTTAAATTTATTTTTTATATTTTCTCTTTCTTTTTTCAACTCACTTATTTGACCTGAAAGTGCCATTTTTTTTGAATGAAGATCATTCATTGAGGCTATCTCCCACTCTTTTTGTTTTGCATTAATTGAATTATTAATATTGTCAATGCTACTTTTATACTGTTTGTAATTTTCAGAATTCTTGAATTTATCTATTATATTATTGATATTAGCCAAGTCTTGCTTTGTATATTCTAACTTACTAATACTTATTTTATTTGTAATATTATTTTTCAAACCATCAACTAGCACATCATCTTTACTTGAAACAATCTTAATATCTTTTTGTGCTGCTAACTGTGAACCTTGAATATCAACTTTAGCACCCTCTAAATTGATACCGCCATTTGCTGTATCCAACTTAACAACTTGTTCCGATCCATTACCACTTGTTCCTCCATAGCCTTTTAAGGTCAAAGTACCAGTTTTAGAAACAAGTTCGATATCACCAACAGCCTTTAAGCTGTAAACTTTTGGGTCAATGGCTAAATCAGAATTGGTTTGAATTGTTAGGTCACCATTTAAACTATTTAACTTTGTATCATTCTTGAGTAAATCACTTCCGACTGCATTTAAGTTCAGTCCAGTCTGGCCTGCAATAAAACCACCCGCCTCTAATAGAACAGCTCCACCTGTTAAATTTGTATTTTGTAATACTTGGTTTCCTGTAGCCGTTACAGAGGTCACACCCTTAGATGTTAAGTTAGTGACTTTATCCGCAATCCATTTGGTCGCTGGCGTATACTCTGCATTGCTATAAACTGTACGACCAGAGCTTATCGCCAGATGCTGGTCTGATGTAGCATTCACACCCTGTATAGTCAGTAAATCTTTTGCATAGAGTTCGGTATTACCTTTTGACGTTAATACGCTATCGATAATTGTACTCATACCTGCTCTACTATTGATCGCAAGTTTACCAACCGTAGAGCCTAAATCTGTATTTTGGATTTTAATATCAGATTTACTATTTTCTATCGAAACAGTTTGTCCCTTTAGAGCATTATTTACCGTTTTAACTTGGCCCTTACCCCCAGTAACAACTACATCATTATTAGCTTTTAAATTTATTCCATTATTACTTGAAACTAATATATCGCCCTGACTCGCATTAACTTGTACTGATTGCAAGTTAACGGTACCATCACCAATCGAGCCAAGCTTTACACCTTTTAAACCACTAATAACAGTCTGATCTGTTGTTAATTCATCTTTATCAGCTGAAGGTATCGCCTTGGTTGCCTGAGTCGAGTTTAAATTTATATTTTTATTTGCGAGTATAGAAATCTTTCCAGCTGAAGATGTGGCCTTTAAGCTATTTGCAGTAACTCCACCAGCAAGTGCGGTTAAATTAATATCACCTTGAGCCTTGAGTGCCTGACTTAAAACAAGATCAGCAATTTCAGAACTCACATCAATATTCTTTTGTGACGTCAGTGCACTATTGAGTGTTATTTGATTGGCATGGAGTTGAATGCTGTCTTTATTGGAAATTTCTTTTGCTGTAACGGTTAAATTATTGGCTGCATCCAGCTGAATCATACCTGTAATAAGCGGAAGTGCCTTGTCAGCATTGTTCCAGACCAGATCACGTCCACTGTAGGCTTTAATGTTTTTGACACGTGTTGCAGCATTTTCAAGTGAAAATCCAAGATTCTTTAGATTCAGATCTCCTGAACTATACAGGTTTAAATCTTTACCCGCATAAATCGTCCCACCTTGAAGATCAATCAGGTTTTGGATATTAGCCGAATTTGCTTGTAGGTTGATTGAACCTAATGATGCCTGTATATGGTTCTCTGTAAGTGATAACTTACCGTTACTTAAAACATTTAGATCTTGGGCTGCAATCAGTTTTGCGCCTTTGGCTGCAACTAAGTCTTTTTGTACTTGTATGCTTGCTATACCACGGTTACTTTTGAGTTCCGATCCCGCTGCAAGATTGATATTCGCTGCATCAATATAGACATCTCCACCTTGTGAGTCATCCATAATGCGGGTATCAGCAGCCAGATTGATATTACCTTTGGCATTAACGATTAAAGGTGATGAAGCCAAGCTGCCGTTATTAATAATAATTTCTTTAGCATTTACATTAAGGTTATTACCTGAATCGATATTTAACATGCTATTACTGTTAATACTGCCTGATGAGTTAATATCGGCAACTGCACCAGTACCCGTTGTTTGTATGTTCACTAAACCTTGGGTTTTACTGGTTGAACTAATTGTACCGCTATGCTCAATTTTCCCTGCACTGGTAACCACCAGATTGTTGACTGCCTGAATAGTCCCTGCGTTAGTCACGCCTAAGCCTTTTTCAGTTCCCATCAAATAGATGTTATTGGCATACATCCCACCCAGTGCTTTAACATCTACGGCTAATGTTGGCGCAGTCCCCGCTCCTGTTTTAGCTGTAACATCCTGTAAATCTGCACTAACATCATTTGCACCTGCAATGACCTGAATATCATTTTTGGCACGAAGTTCAGCACTGAGTTCTAATGCACGTGCATAGAGGTCTACATAATTTGCATCGTTATTATTTCCGCCCAGTCCAAATTTAGAATTAGGGTTTGCTGAGACCGTAATTTTTCCTTGATCTACAGTGAACTGCTTGATACTGCCATCAGCATTTAACTGAGGTTTACCAGTAGTGAAAATTGCTTTATTGGCATTAATAAAGCCACCACCTTTAATATTGATACCAGACGGGTTGGCAATAATGACATCCGCCATTTGCCCTGCAACTTCCAAGTTCCCTTCAAAACGTGAAGCGGCTGATGAATTTACTTCATTTAAAATAACTCTCGCTTCACCTGTAGCCAAAAATGGGTTGGCAGATACATTACCGACGGTTTGAGTAGCAGCACCTTGGCGACTGTTGTTCAATACAGCACCTTCAGCTAATACATCAAATTGTTTATAAATATTATGAGACACACCATTTTTTGGCGTTTGAATATTGACCACAGGAACAACTGTACCTGCCGAGTTCTTACCAGCACCAATCACTGCTCTATTCGCAGCATTTGCAGCACTGTCCGCTACAATATCGGCATATACAGGTGCTAAAGGCATCCATAGGCTAATGCTGGCAACCAACGCTTTTACTTGCCAGAGTTGATGAAATGCCTGAGATTCAGTGTTATCAATATTGCTCTGGGTACTTGCTTCACTTTGGCCTGATGCCTTGGTTTGGCTTCGTACATTTTCGGCCACCGCCACAAACATTTGACGTGCTTTGCTATAAATAATACGATAACTATTCTTGTTCATGAATTAAGTCTTTTCTAAAGTAAATTAATAAGAAAGGTTGATACTAAAACCGGTAACCCAGTCTTTTTTTATGCTGTCAGGTGCAATTAGCCCCCGACCTGTAAAGGCATCCAGATAAAAACTATTTTGATAGGTGCGTAGCCCTAAAACGCTGCCGAGTAAATAACGCTGACCCGGTATGCTATTACGCCCATTGACCCAGCCCTGATCGACTGCCATGTAAAACTGAGTATTTGGAATTGGCGCATTCAAGCTGATTTCTTGCTGTACATACTGTCCGTTATCTCCGGAAAGCATAAGCTCACCATCAAAACCACGCACGCTATAACGACCACCAATATAAAAGCGGTCGTTAGGTACTAAAATTTTCGGTGCATATTGCCCACGCCAGTTAAGACGGTATTGGGCGGGTTTTTCAAGCAAGAGGAAGGGCGTGCTAAAACGTAAATCGGCACTTAAAAGTGGAGCACGGGAGTAACCTTCAACAGGAAGATAGTTTCCCTTATTATCAGTAATGTTTTCTTCTGCTGCAGTTCGGGCACCTACCCCCACCCCACGACGGTAATCGATGCTGCCGTCTAATACTGCATTTCCTAAATATTGACGGTGTTGAAACCCTAAATTCCAGCCCGAGGTTTTACGGTGTAATACTTCAACCTCAATATCATTCATGAAACTTTGGCTTTCTTTATGATAAAGTTTTCCATACAAACTAGTTTTATGCTGCCCACTACGGCTAATCACGCGAGATAGATTGAGGTTGGCTTGTTGGCTATTACCATCATAAATAATAGGATAGTCTTTAGATACTACCCTTCTTTGACTATATTGATAATCATTGTAGGTAAGACCTAAATCATAGTAGCCAACAGGTAACTGATAACTAATAAAGTAACTTCGGTTTAAGTCTTCATGAAAGTCATCTAATGAGTGACCCACGTTTAGCGATAAAATATCATTTAAATGGAACGGGTTATTGATACCCACCCCCATATTTACCATATGGATACCAGTGTCCTGATTACCCGAGTCATCTACACTTAAATTGAAATTAACTTTTTGAAGTGGCTGAAGTTTGAGTATTAAATCGCTATAGCCCGTTAACTCTTTATCTTGGTGAGTTGCGGGAGTAATTTGCATATCTACTGCGTAGACACGTTTGAGATTTTCCAATCCCTGATCGAGACTTTTTAAATTCACAATGTCGCCCGCTTTAAAGGGCAAGCCTGTCTTAAGCTGTAATGAGGAAATTTTCCCTTCTTGTATAACAATCTTATTCAGACGACCAATTTGTATACTCAGGTTTAGATTACCCTGATTTAAGTCTTGCGGACTCACAACAATTTGACTGGTAATAAAACCCTTTTTTAAAAGTTCATTTTGTGCATAGTTCACAATGTTATGTAAGCTTTGGGTACCAATACATTTACCCAAAATATTTTGTGGGTGTTTTTTTATAGCCTTAACCACAAAGTTAAATTGCTGCAAGTCTGATTCTGACTGACCATTTAAAGGGATAAGACTAATTTTTTTAACTGCTACACAAGGGCTCTCTTCAACAACCAGATGTTTAAAATCCTGTAAAGGCTTGCTGTTTTGATAAGGAGTTTGCTGAGTAATTTGGTCTTGTAATTGCTGACTCAGCTCTTTAAGTCGTTGCTCTTGTAGTAATTGTCCCGGTAAGGAGACATCTTCGATGGCATAAACATATTGATTAAAACCCGCAAAAAAAATAATGGAAGAAGTTATAAAATTTCTAGTTAACATTTTATAGACAGAATTGTATGTATATTCACATTATTTTACATAAACACAATATATACCTCAATATTTAAATGGAATAAAAAAAGCTAGACTCCCGCCTAGCTTTAAAGATATTTCATCTTACAGCTTAAATATAATCAACCTTTTGCGCTTTTAAAATATCAAGCTGCAACATCTTTTTCTTTTTATATTTATAGGCAATAAATAATCCAACAAACCATACTGGTGAAAACTCTAAAGCAATCAGTGTGTCATGATCTAAAGCTAAAATGACGATCGTAAAAACTAAAAATAGCATCGTCAGCCATGCCATAAATAAACCACCCGGCATTTTATATTTTGATTGAATATGTAATTCAGGACTTTTCTTACGATAATAAATATATGACATCACAATCAGCATAAATGTAAAAATACATAAAATTGAAGTGAGTGCTGAAATAATCGTAAAGGCAGTCATAACATTTGGAACAATAAATAAAATAGAAGTTCCAAGCGTTACACAAGCCATTGAAAAGACGAGTCCTCGAATTGGAACTTTTCTTTTAGACAGCTTACTAAAGCTTTTCGGTGCATCATTGTCTAATGCTAAACCGTATAGCATACGGCTGGTTGCAAAGATTCCACTATTTGCCGAAGAAAGAGCTGAGGTTGCGACAACGAAGTTAATTAAACCTGCCGCAATTGGTAAGCCAACTAACGTAAACATTTCCACAAATGGACTTTTTTCTGGTGAAATTTTTGCCCAAGAGGTAACTGCAATAATACAAACCAATGCGCCTACGTAGAATAATAAAATACGTAAAGGAATAGAGTTAATGGCTTTTGGCAGTGAAGTATGCGGGTCTTTTGTTTCTGCGGCAGTTGTACCAACAAGCTCAATACCCACAAATGCAAATATGGCAATTTGGAAGCCCGCTAAGAAACCTGTTACACCATAAGGAAACATAGATTGTGTTTCAAACAAATGGCTCATCGAAGCTTTGACGCCATTTGGAGAAGTAAAGCCCGTACTAATTAAATAAATACCAGCCAAAATAAACAGGATAATTGCAGTAATTTTGATGAGTGAGAACCAAAACTCAAGCTCACCAAACAGCCGAACTGCCACAAAGTTGAGTATGGTTAAAACTGCCAATGAAGTAAATGCTGGAATCCAGACAGGTAAATCGGGATACCAAAACTGCATATACCCTCCAATCACAATCACATCGGCAATCGCTGTAATAATCCAGTTACACCAATAAGACCAACCCAGAAAAAAACCTGCCCATGGACCTAAATAAGCGGTTGCGAAATCGGCAAATGTTTTAAAGTTCGTGTTGGCAAGCAATAACTCACCCATTGCTCTCATCACGAAGAAAAAGAAAAAGCCAATAATTAAATAGGTTAAAATAATTGAAGTCCCGGAAACACTTAATGTTTTTCCAGAACCCATAAATAATCCAGTACCAATTGCACCGCCAATCGCAATCATTTGAATATGACGATTGGTCAATGAGCGTTGCAACTTTTCCTCCTCTTGCTCAGTCATGTGCTGACTGCCTAGGAGGTCTCCTTCCAGGAACTGCTTTCCTTTATTATTACTCATGTAATATTAGCTCCAATTTATAGCAACCGTTATAAACGTTTTAATAATATGAGTGATATGAGCTTCGATTAAGCCGAATAAATCATCTTATCAATATTATTAAAACCACTTATAATTTAGTAAATTCCATTTTTAAATCTTAAAATAGTTATTTAAAACAATAAAATATAAACCATAGAATTATCCCGTTATACCTCATCATCTTAATATCTAAAATGAAATAATAAGTTCCATTCATTCAATTAAGATGATGTATATCCATATCAATTTTTTGACTCAGGGATAATATAATATTCCTCATAAAATGTGGTGAGTTGTAAAAACTCACTGCCTAATTAACCGCCATTTGCAAATATTGATTATTTTCCAATCTATTCATAGCTTTTGATTTTGAAACCTGTTGAACATTAATACTCAATATTCGAACCTCTGCCCCATTTTGAACATTCAACTGTTTAGCCTGCTCTAAACTAAGCTGTATTCGATTTTGATAAGGTACGCTATACACTACAATTGCCCGATAATTTTCATAATCATCATTGGCAATAATGTAAGGTTCATCACCTAAACTTAGATGACTAGGCTCTACAATCTTTACAGTTAAAATCTGACTTTCTTTAATGGCACGTAAATTTTCAATATCGGCCTGTAATGTTGCTCCGCCATCAAAAATATCGACATAGCCTTTGTAACGAAGCCCTTCTTCTAGCAAAAGATTGTAGGCTGGCCGCGTATTTGGATGAACCATACCAATTGCCGCTTTAGCATCGTCTGGCAACATATCGACATAGAGCGGATGTCTCGGCATCAGCTCGGCAATAAAAGCCTTTTGCCCTATTCCGCTTAAATAGTCCGCTTTGGTAAATTCAATATTAAAAAATTTATGACCTACCGCATTCCAAAATGGTGATTGCCCATTTACATCGGAATAGCCACGCATTTCAGCCACAATCGTTTCTTCAAAGTATTGGCGAAATGCGGACAAAAACAAGAAACGGACTTTTGATAAAAACTTGCCATTTTTATTTAAACGATAGTCTGGGTCTAAAAATAACGTACAAAGCTCACTACAGTTGGTATGGTCATTACTCAAGTACAAAGTCGGTAAAGCGTTATAAACACTTAAAGGTTCGGACGCGTGAACTTGAGTACCCACATGGAAGTTATACCAAGGTTCTTTTAGACCGAGTGCCACTTCAATACCGCAAACACCTACGACTTTGTTGAGTTCAGTATCTTCCAAAACAAATAAGTAAACCTGATCTGCTTTTGGGAGTTCGCCTGCTACTGTTTTACATGCTCGTTCAATACGTGCAGCCAACTTTTCCATATTTGGCTGCAAAGATGTCAAACCAAAACCCGCTTTTTGAGCCAAAAGGTAAAGATCATTAACATCCTTAGGTTCAATGTAGCGAATAATCATCATGCGGCTTGTTCATCCTTTTGAATTTCTACAAAGCGAGCAAGTGCACGTTCGAAGCGTTTTAAACCTTCATCAATATCAGCAAACGGAATAATTAAAGACGGCGTAAAACGTACAACATTTGGTCCAGCAATCAGACTCAGTAAACCTTCCTCACCCGCAAGGTTATTAATATCTTTTGCTTTACCAGCGAACTTGTCTTTTAAGGCACAACCAAGGAGTAAGCCTTCTCCCCGAATTGTTTTAAAGACTTCATATTTTTCATTTAATTTATTTAAAGCGTTTTTATAGTAATCATGACGCTCTTTTACGCCTTCAAGCACTTCTGGCGTATTAATAAACTCAAATACAGCACCAGCAACCGCACTTGCTAATGGGTTACCACCGTAAGTTGTACCGTGTGTACCCACTGAAAAATGCGGAGCAAATTTATCAGTTGTTAACATTGCACCGACTGGGAAACCACCACCTAATGCTTTTGCAGTGGTAAGAATATCCGGAGTAACACCTGAGTTCATGTAGGCATAAAGTGAACCTGTACGGCCTACACCAGTTTGTACTTCATCAAAAATAAGTAACGCACCAAACTCATCACAGAGCGCACGTAAACCTTTTAAAAATTCGATGTCAGCAGGAATAATACCGCCTTCACCTTGGATCGGTTCAACAATGACTGCACATGTTTGCTCATTAATCACCGCTTTTGCAGCTTCTAAATCATTGTAAGCAACATGGCTAATGCCGTTTGGAAGTGGTGCAAAGTCTTGTGAATATTTTGGCTGACCACCTGCTGAAACGGTAAATAAAGTACGGCCGTGGAAAGCATTATTAAATGCCACAATGCCACTTTTGCCTGCAACACCGCTGTCGAGTCCAACTTTACGAGCAAGCTTTAATGCTGCTTCATTCGCTTCTGCACCTGAGTTACAGAAGAATACTTTGTCTGCAAATGTATTTTCGGTGAGTTGTTTCGCAAGGCGTAGAACGGGTTCATTGGTATAACCATTGCCGACATGCCAAAGTTTTGTTGCTTGTTCTGTTAACGCATTGACTACCACTGGATGCGCATGACCTAATGCGTTTACTGCAATCCCGCCTGCAAAATCGATATATTCTTTATTTTCTTGATCCCAAATACGTGAACCTTCACCACGTACCGGAATGAAATTTGCCGGTGCAAAAACTGGAACCATCCACTCGTTAAAGTCGCTACGAGAAACTGCAAAATTATTCATCTTATCTAGTCCATTAAATTGAATTATTCGGGTGAGCTAATGCCCCTATTATTCAAAATCAAATTGATTCACAAAATTTGTAATTCAGCAAAAAATGAATTATTTTTTACCAATTTGATAATTGACAATGACATTATGGACAATATTGATCAAATTATTTTAGGTTTACTCAAAGACAATGCACGGATGTCTGTAACCGAGTTAGCCGAAAAAGTTCACGTCTCAAGAGCAACCATTAAAAAGAGAATGGAGTATCTTGAGTCTTCGGGCATCATTACTGGCTATACAGTTCGTTTTAAACCGAATGCGGAACGCAACGTTATCCGTGCATGGATGAGCATTATGGTCGAAGGTACCAAAGCACAGTCTGTGATTAAAGAATTACGCCTAGAAAGTGCGGTGGAATGCTTGCATAAAACCAATGGTAAATGGGACATTTTAGTCGAGCTACGCTCTGATACTTTAGAAAATTTTGACAAAGTTTTAGAGAGAATTAGGAATATTTCAGGTATTTATAACAGTGAAACTAGCATTCTGCTTGCGAGTCATAAGACCTGATCATTCACTTTAATTTCAAAAAATAAGAATTGATGAGCTAAGCATAAAGTTTGGCTCATCCCTCCATTCATACAAAGAAATTTCCTTGAACACCCACTATTAAAATTAAAAACCATCACAACCATAATCCACTCTAAAAAGCCTCAATAAATTTTTAATTTTTTTTAAATAATCAAATCAAAAACTTAAAATCCAATTTGATTTAAATTTTCACTTTTTTCACTCACTCCTCTCATCAAGGCATTTGACAGAAAAATTAAAACATAATACATATAGTATTATATGTTATATGTTAAAACCTAAGGACAAGGTATAAGAAAATGGCTAAAACTCAACTAAAACACTTTATTAACGGCGAATATGTTGCTAGCAAAGCAAATGATTACTTCGACTTGGTGAGCCCAGTCACTGGTGAAGTTTATGCACAGTCACCCAATGCAACCGATGCAGAAGTTGATGCAGCCTATGCCGCTGCCAAAGAAGCATTTAAAATTTGGGGACGCAATACACCATCAATGCGTCAAAAAGCATTACTGAAGTTAGCAGATGCTATCGAAGCAAATGCTGACCGTTTAATTGAAGCGCAAAGTCGCAATACAGGGCAGTTAAAACACTTAATTGCATCTGAAGAAGTCGGTGTATCAGCAGATCAAGTTCGTTTCTTCGCAGGTGCGGCTCGTTTACTCGATGGCTCAGCAACTGGCGAATATTTAGAAGGTTTAACGTCTTCTATTCGCCGCGAACCCATCGGTGTAGTTGGCCAAGTTACACCTTGGAACTATCCACTTATGATGGCAATCTGGAAAATTGCGCCTGCCTTAGCTGCTGGTAACACAGTGGTACTCAAACCAAGTGATACTACACCTGAAAGTACTCTTTTACTTGCTGAAATTGCTGCACCATTTTTCCCGAAAGGTGCATTTAACGTGGTGTTAGGCCAAGCGCAGGTCGGTTCAAAAGTGGTATCACATAAAACCCCTGCACTCGTTTCGATTACAGGTTCTGTTCGTGCCGGATTACAGGTTGCAGCTTCAGCCGCTGCAAATTTAGCAAAAGCTCATCTTGAGCTTGGTGGTAAAGCACCTGTAGTGGTTTTTGAAGATGCCGACATCGACAAAGCAGTTGAAATGATTGCTTTAACGGGCTATTTCAACGCAGGACAAGACTGTACTGCGGCAACACGTGTGATTGTGGCTGAAGCAGTTCATGATGAGTTTTTAGCTAAACTCGTTGAAGCTGCCAAAAATACCCGTTTTGGTGATCCCGATGATCAAGATGCGCTTTATGGTCCACTTAACAATGCCAACCAATTGAAAAATGTTAAAGCATTTATCGACAACTTACCTGCTCATGCCAAAGTTGAAACAGGCGGAAAACAAGCAGACCGTCCGGGCTTCTATTTTGAACCGACTGTTATTAGCGGTTTAAAACAACACGATGAAGCCATTCAAAAAGAAATTTTTGGACCAGTCATTACCGTCCAGAAATTTACCGATGAAAATGATGCCATTGAAAAAGCCAACGATGTTGAATATGGCCTAGCTTCAAGTGTCTGGACTAAAAATCATGCCCGTGCGAATCGTCTGTCACGTGAACTTGATTTCGGTACAGTTTGGATTAATACCCATATTCCTTTAACTGCGGAAATGCCACACGGCGGCTTCAAAAAATCAGGTTATGGTAAAGATTTATCTGGCTACGGTTTTGAAGAATATACCCGCGTTAAACATGTGATGAGTTCAAACGAATAATAACAATGCGTTTTGAAAGGAGATCAAAATGAATAAGCAAGAAATGAAAGACTTGGTGAGCAAAGCCCATCACGAGCTATTTAATTTGCATGACACCACTGCTTTGGACCGTTATTTTTCTGAAGACTTTATAGAGCACTCACCACTCGTTGCAAATGGTATTTCGGGTCTTCGCCAATTGGTAGAGGACTGCCCAGACATGCAACACCAAGCTGTACGCGTGCTCGCAGATGGTGATTTGGTTGCAATTCATGGCCGCTTTCAGGGATTAGATGAAAACCCTTTGGTTGGCTTTGATATTTACCGAGTAAAAGACGGCAAAATTGTGGAACATTGGGATGGGCTTGTAGCAGAAGCAGAGCCAAATGTAAGTGGTAGAACCCAATTAGACGGCCCAACCGAAATCGTCACTCACCATGACGCAGAGAAAAACCGTGAGATTGTGACGTCTTTCTTTAAGGAGTCATTAATTGATGGAAATTACGATGCTTTCAAAGAATACACCCACGGCGATCAGTTCATTCAACATAGTCCAGATATTGGAGATGGCGTTAAAGCCGTCATTGATTTTTTGAACAATATCCGTAATGAAGGACAAGGTTTGGTATACTCAAAAACGCATCGCTCCATTGCTGATGGTCAATTTGTATTGACTCATTCCGAAGGTAGTATTGCCGGAAATCGACATGCCTATTTTGAATTATGGCGTGTAGATAATGGCAAAATTGTTGAACTTTGGGATGCAATACCAGCCGTGCCTGAAGATGAACAGGCTGTCCATGGTTATGGCGTGTTTTAATAATTATTTATCCGCTTCATTAAGCTAAGTCTTTCGACTTAGCTTTTAGAGAATTCGCCATGTCAGCATATACGATAATTTTTGCACCTATTGCTCAAGCAACTCGTTCTGAACAAGTTGTAGAACGCTTGGAAAATGCAATTATCTCTGGTTTGCTCAAAAGCAATGAACAACTTCCTAATGAAGCAGACTTAGCACGTTTAATGGGCGTTTCACCCATTACCGTTCGCGAAGCTTTAAATACTTTACGTGTAAAAGGTTTAATTGATACACGTCGCGGCAGAAATGGTGGAAGTTTTGTTTGTGAGCTACCTTCAGATTTACTGTTAAACCAACATCCATTGCGCCAAGCTTCAAATGAGTATCTTGCCGATTTAGGCGAGTTTCACAGTGCAATTTTAAGTCATAGTGCATATTTAGCCGCTCAAAGAACCACAGAATATGAGCTAGGCAAAATAAAAGAGTTGATTGAACAATTTGAACAAGCCGTTGAAGCAGACACACGCGCACAGCTTGATTTACGTTGCTTGCTGACACTCACCTCATTTGCTCAATCTGCAAGACTCGCAAATCAGGAACTGACCATTCAGGCTGAATGGGCTCCACTGATAGCTGTGCTTTATCAAGACGATGATTTTCACCGTGAAGTTGTAAAGCAATATCATCATCTTTTGTCATCTTTTGTTGAAAACAATGAAAATGAAGCTGTGATTCAAGCCAGAAAAATAGTTTCAATGCTCACCGACCAAATGCTTCGCTATAAGTTATCGAGTGAATAAAAATAATAAATGAGATGGCTTATCAATAATCAAGTTAGAAATATGGAATTTTAGGAGTTATCGGAATGACCCAACACTTAGATTTAGATATAGAAGAGCTTCAAAGTTTATTAAAAAGTGTTGTTGAGGAAACAACAACAATTACGGAAACACTGGCGGCTAAAGCAAGCAAAATTCTGTCAAAGCATGCATCTGAAAAAAATGCAGATATCAAGCTTTCAACTTCAGAACGCTCTGCTTTGCAGAAGGAAATTAAAAATGCGCTAAATCAGAGCCATTATAGTCAAGGAACTGGTTTTGCGAGTTATAGTCCAGCGACTCAAGACGAGCAAGACTACTGGACACTCGAATGGTGGTATAAAAAAGAAGACCAGTTACAACAAGCGAAACTTGAAAACTACCAAAATGCGCAGCGCTTTTTAGATTTCCGCTCTTTTGAATGGTTCCACAAACCTGCTCAAGATAAAAGCCCCTGCATACATGGCCCTTACGTTGATTATATTTGTAACGGTGCCTACACCATCACCATTGCCCACCCTGTCATGATTCATGATCAGTTTATTGGTGTCATTGCTACCGATATTTTAGTTTCGGCGCTTGAAAAACTACTTATGCCAAAACTCAAAAATATCAAACAAAAAGCAGTCATTATGAATGATTCATCTCGGGTCATTACTTCAAACGACATTAGCATCCGAACTGGAACCTTATTTAAAGAAAAAGCTGTTCAACAGTTTTTCTCGCGACCCTGTCCATCTTTCCAGTTGGTTGTGATCTAAAAAGAAAAGAATAATAGCTCTTTATTCTAACTTTAGTGTGCCACCAAGGTGAAATAGCACTTTAAGCCTCTAGCTACTGTTCAAACTTTCTTCAATCAGACTTGTTTATTCAGGTCACGGGGAAGTTTTGGCCTAAAAATAGCATCGCCTTTCTGGATGAAAAGCAAAAACAACGAAATTTGAGGTTGAAAAGACATGGAAAATAAAGCGTCTTCCTTAAAAAAACTAACACTATGGCAAGTCACGATTATTGGTATTGCCTATATGACCCCCATGACGGTTTTTGATACTTTCGGCATTGTTTCCGGAATTACTCAAGGGCATGTTCCTCTCGCATATTTACTTGCTTTAGGCGCGATGCTGCTCACCGCTTGGAGCTATGCGAGGTTTAGTAAAAATTCTGAAAGATCAGGTTCGGCCTATAGTTATACTGCTGAAAGTTTAGGGCCTAAAAGTGGATTTTTCGTTGGCTGGTGCTCTCTACTCGACTATCTGTTATTACCCCTTATTAATGTGTTACTGGCTGCAATTTATCTCACCGCACTCATTCCGAGTATGCCTTATTGGTTTTGGGTATTGGTATCGGCGGGCCTTGTGACTTTAGTCAACTGTTTCCGTATTCGGTTACTTGCCAACTTAAGTCTCGTGTTTGTGTTTGCTCCGATTATCCTCATGGTCATTTTTGTATATTTAGTGGTTCGTGGTATTGGCTCAACTCAAGGTTATGAACACGTGCTGACCTTGGCTCCGCTATGGCACGGTCAGCAGTCACTATTACCGCTCGTTGCTGGCGCTTCGGTTTTATGTTTTTCATTTTTAGGTTTTGATGCAGTCACTACACTTTCAAATGAAACCAAACAACCCACCAAAAATATTCCCCGAGCAGTCATGTTAACAACACTTACTGGCGGACTTATTTTCTTCACAGCCGCTTGGTTTATTCAGCTTTATTTTCCAAACAATGTTCGTTTTCACCACCCTTCAGAAGCACTCCCTGAAATTGTGCTTTATGTCGGTGGTGCTTTATTCCAGTCAATATTTTTGTGCGGCCAAATTATGAACACAGTCGCCTCTGGTCTTGCCTCACATGCCAGTGCATCGCGTTTACTGTATATAATGGGCACCGACAATATTTTCCCTAAAAAGTATTTTGGAACCATCCATAGCTCTTTAGGTACGCCATTTTTCTCGGTTTTATTTGTCGGGCTTATTTCAATGTCGGCTATTTTTTTAGATTTAGCTCAAGTCGTAAGCCTGATCAGTTTTGGTGCGCTCGTTGCTTTTACGGCCGTCAACTTCTCAGTTTTTATGAAATTTTATATTAAAGATAAACAGCGCTTAGGTTTTAAAAATAAATTTCTAAACCTATTTTTACCGCTTTTATCGGTCATTAGCATTATTTGCTTGTGGCTCAATCTCGACTCATCTTCACTCATTTTTGGATGCTTCTGGTTATCTTTAGGCATTCTTCTATTTATTTATAAAACGATTAAAAAACAAAGTATTGCCATTAGTAATGCTTATTAATTTTTTAAGGAACTTCTCTATGAAAATTATTTCTAAACCCCAGCTTTTAAAAGATGTGGAATATAAACCAAGTAAATCTCTACAAGTGGGCAAAGAGTGGAGTTGGTTAAATCCAAAACATGCAAAATTTGATACAGCCACGGTTAATGATGCATCGATAGATAACCCAGCCAACTACTATGAAAGCTCACTGTCTGATTGGCATACCTTTGATAGTTTAAATGCTGACATTGAATGTGATGTCGTGGTTATTGGTGGTGGTTTATTAGGTTCATCGACTGCCCTACACTTAGCTGAACAAGGTGTAGATACGGTTTTATTAGAAAAAAACCGTATTGGTAGTGCAGCTTCAGGGCGAAATGGTGGACAACTTACTCCTGGTTTAGCACGCTGGGAAGCTCAAGAAATGGCCGATCGCTTAAGCTATGAAGATGCCAAAAAACTATGGCATTTTACCTCTACTGAAGCCATGCAGCTCATTGATGACATCTCGGAAAAATACCAACTCAACTTTGACCGTAAATATGGGCATATTACTGCCGCCATTCATGAAGGACATTTGGTTGGCTTAACTCAAGGCGCCGATGCCCGAAAATACTTAGGTGAAGACCATACCCGTATTGTGGGTAAACATGAACTCATGGACTTTATTAAGTCAGACTACTATACAGGTGGTTTAATTGATGAGTTAGGTGGACAAATTCATCCGTTGGCTCTAAACCGTGGTTTAATTTATGGCTTTTGCCAAAATGGCGGTACTGTTTATGAACAAACAGAAGTTATTTCAATAGAAGAAAAAGAAGATGGTATTTATGTTCACACAGCAAATGCTGTCGTAAAAGCTAAAAAATCTGTAGTTCTGGCAGTACACCATGCTTCATTTAAACTTTTATCAGAGCAAAGCAATACCACTATTCCGTTTTATACCTATGTCGCGACCACTGCTCAATTAGAACTGGATACCAAAGAGCTTCTGCCATTTGGGCATCCAGTTTATGACACTCAGTTCCAGATTGATTACTACCGCCCTGTGTTTAACAACCGTTTACTGTTTGGTGGACAAGGCACTGGCACATGCTGGGGACCAGAGAAAACTTTAAATTATTTAGAGCATCGAATTCATACAGTTTTCCCACAAATTAAAAATCTAGAGATGGATTTCGTCTGGAGTGGCACTACTGATTTAACTGTAAATGGTGCAGTCGACAGTCGTAAGTTTGGTAACAAGTTTCCGATTTATGCAGTTCACGGATGGAGCGGTCACGGCGTGGCACAGACAGTACGCATTGGTAAAGCCATTGCAAATGACTTTGTTGGGCAATCTAATGATTTTGAAATGTTATCTAAAATTGACCATCAAAATATTATTTTTGGCCGTACCCTTGCCCCTGTTGTTATTCCACTCGCGAAAAGCATGTATGGCATCGGAGCAATGATAAACCCGGGCAAAATGGTGTCTTTCTAATTTATAGAACCACTAATTTTCCAAAAAGGATTCGTACAGTTGTGTGAATCCTTTTTATTTAGCTGAGTAAAATCCTTTTCAAATTAGGTTATCCCTAGCCAATCCATTACAATAGCGTCGGCTTTTTTAGACAGCGCATAGTATTTTGAGTAACTCAACTTCCCAATTAAAACGTGGACTTAAAAATCGTCACATCCAGTTAATCGCTATGGGTGGTGCTGTGGGCACAGGACTGTTTTTAGGCTCTGCACAAGTCATTCAATCTGCTGGTCCTTCAATCATTTTAGGTTATGCCATTGTCGGTTTAGTTGCATTTTTAATTATGCGACAAATGGGTGAAATGATTGTAGAAGAACCTGTGGTTGGCTCTTTTAGCTACTTTGCACAAAAGTATTGGGGAAGATTTCCCGGTTTTTTATCGGGCTGGAACTATTGGGTAGTCTACATTTTAGTGGCTATGACTGAGCTTACCGCCGTAGCGAAATATGTACATTATTGGTGGCCTCATATACCTGCGTGGGTTTCGGTTTTATTTTTCTTTGTACTGGTCACTTGCTTAAACCTAGGCAACGTTAAATTTTATGGTGAATCTGAATTTTGGTTAGCCATTATTAAAGTTACCGCGGTCATTTCAATGATTGTGTTTGGCTTATATTTATTGCTGACGGCAGGCAACGACTCTATAGCGAGCTTTTCAAACCTATGGCAGCATGGCGGCTTTTTCCCGCATGGTTTTTCGGGTTTGTTCTATATGCTCGCCTTTTTAATGTTTGCATTTGGCGGTATTGAACTGATTGGAATGACTGCTGCTGAAGCTGAAAATCCTGAAAAAAGTATTCCACAAGCCATTAACCAAGTTATTTTTCGAATCTTGATTTTTTACGTGGCTTCACTCGCGATTATTATGTCGCTTATTCCTTGGAACCAACTAGACCTTGGTGGTTTAGATAAAAGCCCATTTGTCATGATTTTTAGTCAGCTTGGCATTGGATGGGCAGCACATTTACTGAACTTTATTATTTTGACTGCTGCACTGTCAGTTTATAACAGCGGTATGTATGCCAACAGCCGTATGTTGTACGGACTAGCAGTACAAGGCAATGCACCTAAAGTTTTTGGACAAGTAAGCAAACAAGGTGTACCCACAGCTGCTGTTGTCTTCTCTTCTATCCTAATTTTTGGGTGTGTTTTACTTAATTATTTTGTACCAGAAGAAGCTTTAAGCCATCTTATGTACATGGCTGTTGCAGCTTTAGTTTTGAACTGGGCGATTATTAGCTTTACCCACTTAAAGTTTAAAAAAGCTATGAAACTTGAAGGCGAAGTTGCCAAGTTCCCTGCTCTATTTTCACCTTTAAGTAACTATGTCGTGCTCGTTTTTATTGGCATGATTTTATACATTATGTGGACTCAAGGCTTTAAAGAATCGGTAATTTTGATTCCAATCTGGATTGTTTTAATGCTTGGTTTATATAAAGTTTTAAGATTAGATAAATCACTTTGAACGTCCTAAAAGGCTTATTCAAACAGAATAAGCCTTTATTGTTTTAAGCAGCTGTAAATAAGTCTCACCTCTTTGCAAATTTCAACAGACCAAATATCTGCATCTCGTCTGATCAATCATCCATCACTTAGTAGTTTTTAGCTATATGCTATCCATTTAAAAATGGTGCTTAAGACATTTTTAAGAGATGATTATTAAAGTACAAGTGTTTACATGATCTATAAATATTTGTGCCAATGTTCAGCTAAAATCGTGGCTGACCAGGTATATCGTTGCGATCACCAATCAGGAAAAAGACGCTTCGCCATAAGTCGTGTTCTTTACCCACTTTACTGATTCTGCTCCATTCACTGCGTCACTTAATGATGAAAGACAGGAAAAATTTTATGGAAAAAACGCTGCAATGCCCAAAGTGTGGTTCTACAGAAATTGAAACACGTGATCATGATAAATTACTTAAAACCACTGGCGGTGTTTTACTAACAGCTGCGGGAACAACAGCGGGTACCGTAGGCGGTGCTGCAACAGGTGCTTCTATAGGAGCAGCGATTGGTACTGTAGCTGGGCCATTAGGTGTGATTGTTGGTGGGACTGTAGGAACATTTGTCGGTGCAATCAGTGCAGGTATTACTGGCGGTGTAGTTGGCAATATTTTTGGTAAAAAAGCAGGCGTAATGATCGATAAAAATATATTTCAGGACTACCGCTGCCTAAAATGTAAATACCGCTTTAAAGTAAAGAAATAACTCTATTTCATTAAGCTTAGTTTTAAAGCTTTTCTCATAATTTAAAAACAAAGGAAAGTTATCATTTAGGTTGCTTTCCTCCCCCTATTATCTCATCTAGTTCAAAGAAAACTTAATTTAATAACAACCTTTTATCGACACTATATTTTATGTGTAGACTATAAAAATCAGCTACTTACTTTACGCTACTTATAAGATATGAAAGAATTACGACCTCATATAACTTTTGAAATTTAAAATGAGAAAAATACTATTTTTAAGTTTAGTCAGTCTGCTTAGCTCATATAGCTTTGCAGAAGTTAATAATTCGGTTTATAGAGGACTTGGTACTGGGCCTCAGAATTTTTTAAAGTTCCAAATACTCAAACAAAAAGGCTTTTTAGCCAAGAAACCTAATATTTCGCGAGCAGACTATAACGATATATATAAACTCAAGAAACCTTATGAGTTTATGGGACAAAATGTCGTACTCATTTCAGATGAATATATGTCTGAATATGTGGGCTGTTGTGTAAGTGAAGGTTGGGGAGCTGTATTTAAGCAAAATTCTAATTTGAAATTGATTGAAAAATTTGCAAAAACAAATCAATGTAGTGTCGGCCCTATAGAGTCAACTAGTGATTACTATGGCTTTAAAATTCGTTCTCTGCCAAAAGGTAATTACTATGAATTATCATGTCGTGAACGTGACTTGGCTCAGTCTGAATAGATAGGAATTAAATTCTAAAATAAGGGCCAAACAAGTTGTTTGGCTCAAAACAATAAAGGAATACATAGTTAACTCAGTAATAAGAAGCCATAATTCAATTATTTATCAAGTCTTTATTGTTGCTGCAAGTCCTACAAAATTAGCACCATCAATCATAATTAAAATACCATGTATTACTATATTTTTAAGTTTTCTATAAAAGCGTACATAAAAGTATAGATACTAAATGATATTTCTTTCATTCAACTTTAAAAGTATAGGTTTTATTAATCTCATTACTACCACCTCCATAAAAACCCGCCCAAATATGAATTGTAAATGTACCTTTATACTTTGGGGTTCCCTTGACTTCAATAATATTATAACCATCGAGATTATTAGCAGGTTGAACTGTTATTCCTAAATCTTCAGGTATATTTGTATTCAATGGTTGATCTTTATCAACGACTTTACCACCTTCAATATGAATCTCTTGATAATATTTTTGATTGACCTGAGCAACTGGTAATTCATCAGGTGTAATCGTATATTTCTTACCACAACCTGTAAGTATCAATAATATTGAGAAAATAGCGATAAGTTTAATTTTCATTAAAATTTCTCCTTTTTAACAATTAAAGTAAAAAATACTTTTTTGTCGAAATTAACTATCACGACTAAGGAGGCTTCCAAATATTAAAATTTATTATTAAATTTGCATTGATAAAATGTGCAAATAAGAAATAGTCTAAAATTAATAGACTATTTCTTATTTATAAAGGAGAATAGTTTAATTTTATAAATTCTTAAAATTCAAGATATTTATTTCTCGACTTTAAGAGTATAGGTTTTATTTATTTCAGCATCACCACCAGCATAGAATCCCGTCGAAATATAAATAGTAAATACACCTGTGTATTTTGGAATACCTTTGATTGTAATTTGATTATAGCCACTACTTTCATCTGGACTAACCGATATACCTAAATCATCAGGAATATTATTTTTAAAATCCACATATTTATCCACTGTTTTCCCGCCTGAAATATTAATAATTTGTTGATAATTTTGATTAACATGAGCTATAGGCAGACTATCAGGTGTTATTGTATATTTCTTACTACATCCAGTAAGCATCAACAGGACTGAAAAAATGAAGATTAGTCTATTTTTCATTAGAAATTTTCCTTTTTTATTACAAGTGCAAAAAAAACCTTTCGATCAAAGCTATATAAAGATAATTCTTTCTTCAATCTTGTTCTATTCTCACCCCAAGTAAACATTTTGAGTGTTACTTTTGTATCAAATGTATTTGAAGATTCATTAATGGGTTGGCCATTTAAGTTCCTTAACTTATCGGTCCAAACAATCCAGTGATCAGGAACCAGTTTAGTTCCTGAACTAATACCACTATCCAATAGACTTGCTGAAATTAAAGTCACAATATAATAATCAGGTCCAGCATATTTACTGTTAATGTCAGAAATAAAATATCGATCATACCCTCCCATTTTGATTGGGTATGAGGCAGCTACGTGAAAACCTGATTTTCTAAACCATCGTTCTAACTCCATAGGCGTCGTAATCCCTGCTACCTCATGTCCGGGATCATCTAATTTTAATTTAAAATTTTCTGACTCACGTAAACTTGCAAGTGTAATCCAGTCAATTGGAGGAACTTTAGGTATACCATTAGAACGATAGAAATTTTTTACTCGTCTACATCCATCCTGTGAAGGTTGAATTGAGAGTTCACCAATTTTAGTTTGACCAGTTTCCCAGAGTTGTTTTACTGCTAATTTATATCTAGAGGGACTTAAGTTTATTAGACAAAAAAAGTAAGCTGCTGCACCACACAATGATGAAAAATCCTGATCAGGAAAAGGTTCATTTAATCGGGATTGTAAACCAGCTTCAATTTGGGCCTTAGAAAAAGGATCTTTTGCCTCTCCTGGTTTACACCCAGAGTCTATACACTGAAAAATTCGATTTCTATTTAAAGCGAGTTCAAAATCATTTTTAGAAACATCGCCTTTAACAACTTTAGTGACAGCTGTTGACTCAACATATTTTGTTACTGGAATATTTTTATTCTTTTCATGATTTGGGTAAGGATAAGATTCAATTTTATCTGGAACAATATATCGACTAATTACTAAACTTTCTTGCCCAGAAGTAGTTAGTCGATATAAATTAAGAATAATGACACAATCCCTCAGTCTTTCTAACCCTATTTTTGAGCTATCGATTTCAACCGATTTAGTTTGATAAAGCTCATTACCTACTTTCTTAAAAGCAGTATCTTTAAAAAGGATAGCTGTCTCAGCTTGGTTGAGTACTGTGTTGTATATATAAATGTTATATTTTAACAATTTAGGACTAACATTTGTTTTTAATACAACATATGGATAGAATTTTGTCATGACTAATCTATATTAATTTCTTCATGGTTATACAAATGGATAGATATTTCTTCTGGACGTACAGTATTAATTAATTGAGTATATCCATTCTTATCAGTGATACCTTCCAGCTTTTTTCCATCTTGCAAAAAAGCAATATATTTATGATGGGCAAACGGAATACCTTCTTTATCTTTCAAAAGATACCGCAAATTATGCTGATTTCGCTCACCTAATACAGGTAATTGGGGAACTGCGTTATTAACTTGCTCTCCTCCCATAAACAAATGCTGTCCAGCATTGACTTGGAATTTCCCGCCAGTTTTCGGAAAGATTCCTGAACCATTTAGGGTAATTTGAGATGAGCCACCCGTAATTTTGACTTCTTTCGGGCTACTAATGATGACCTTGTCATCGGTTGATGAAATAGTAATTCCAAGTTTGCTCAACACATCCAGCGCATCTGCCTGAGCTTGTATTTCTACCTTGCCTTGTGCTGCTACAGCTTTTAGTCCACTTTGTGCTGCAAAGAGGCTGATCTTATTTTGAGCATGGGCAATGACATTCTTTTGAGTACTTATATTGATACTGTCTCCAGCAACCTGATTGATTTGTGAATCAGCCGAGATATGAATATCTTCAGACGTACTCAAAGCTATGCCATCTGGTGAACTTAAAAGCAGTAAAGCTTTTTCAAATTTAGCGACGTTCTGCTGAATTTGTGAGGCAAAATCTTTTAACTGTTCAATCGATTCTATTTCATCGGTTTTCTGGTTTTTAGCGATGTCACTCAGTGCTTTACTGTTAGTCTGACTACCTTCAAGTTGCTTTTTGGCAACTTCGGCATCGAGGTGTTCGCCTTTAGCATTATCCTGTTTATGAGTGGATACCAATAAACCTTGCCCTGCACGCAATGCTCCCCATTGGTCCGTTCGCAGTTCAAAACCTTCACCGCGGTCTTCACTTTCCGCTTTATCTTTAGGATGACTGAGTTTCCCCAGATTTAACTGGCTTGCACCATGACTACTTTGTAGCTGGGTACTAATTTGGCCCGGTGTATCATCAAATCTGAGTTGTCCAAAGCCATCACCCGAGACTTCTTTAGAACGAATACCACTTAGCTTTTTCGTATCGGGAAGCTTACCTTTGTTATCAAATTTAGTTGGTTGGCGATGAGCCTCATGCACTCGACCCATCACAAACGGTCGGTCTATATCGCCATTAAAAAAGTTAATAACAACAATTTCACCAATACGCGGTAAAAAACGTGCACCGTAACCTTCTCCAGCCCACGGTGTTAGAACGTCAATCCAAGCTGAATCAGTGTCATTATTGTTGGTTCCTGCTCCACCATCATGGCTATGGTCATCACTGCGGGTAAATAGGAAGCGGACTTTAATACGCCCCCATTCATCTACATAGATTTCTTCACCTTCAGGACCGACCACTTTCGCACGTTGTGGATGAGTGGCAGGACTATGGGTTTGTGGGTTATACGCTGGAGTAGTTGGAATATGACGACGTTGTAAAATCAACTGATTCGCTTGACGCTCGTCATTATTACTCGCTTGCCAATCACTTTGTTGAACTAAAGTCTGGATTTGCTGGTTTAAATCTTTGGGTAAATTATTTTGGTTATAGTAGTTCTTACCTACAATTAAGAACTCTTTATCTGCACCGTCATGCTGATCAATTTCAGGGTGTTCATTGAGTTCAAACCAATAGCCGACTTGGGTATCTCGTACTGTGGTTTTAGCAATAAACTGCTTAGACTGAGCATCATAATAAGCACTTAGGTTCTGATTGAACTTTTCTAGTTGTTGATTACTTGCTGAGGTTGCCCCATCTTCGCCATTTAAGTCTTGCATCCATGCCGGACTATAGTGCCATGCTTCTTCAAGGCTTAAGCTTTGATTGTCGTAGTTAGAGCTATGTTGATGTTTGCTTTGGACACTGCCTACCCCATCAGTTTGCTCTAATACATCTGACTGCCAACGCTGCACAAAAACAGAGGTCGGCTGTAAACTACGGTCAGCCATGAGGCTAGTCATGCTATCGAATTGTTCAGTTGCACTGCTGCGGTGGTAACGAATCGCTCTTCTTGTCAGTGCTTGATATTGGTTATTATCATCAATCAGACGTAATTTTTGTGGCTGAATATCATCTGTATTGCTCGCGACAGTAAGCTCAGCTTCGTCAATGAGCCAGCTTATGCCTTCACTACGCCATAAGCGAGTTAAGAAGTCATAATCACTTTCATTGAGCTGCATAACAAAAGGACGGACATCATAGGTCTGTTTCAATCCGCTCAAATCTAGAGTCAGACTAGAAGCAAATAATGGACTTTTCCCCTGCCATTCCTGAAATAGAATTTCACTAATTTCTTTCACGCTCTTGTTCATAAACACACGACTATTTCTGCGTTTATGCCAGAGATAAGTTGGATCACTTACAGCAAGCTTATATAAAGTTAAAGCACCATCACTTTGTCCCTGCGATGCTCCAGTAATAATACCAGTCGTACGGAAAAAATTTCCTCGGTCTGTTACTTGGTCAACAGCAACTTGCACTCCAATAAATGTTTTGAGTGGAATATGGGCATTTGTTGATAAACAAATCAGCTCTGCTGTCATGCCCTGATTAAGATAATGTTGCCCATCTATACGTTGTAAAAAGACCTGACTATTCAGGGATGCATCTGAAAACTGGAGATACACCGAACGATGTTGTGAGAGAAAACCAACACTCTCTAAAACTTGGGTAATATTATTAAACATCACTTTATTTATAAATTTGAGTTACAATCGACTATATTTTATTAAAAATAGACAGATTTGTCTATCTCGTTTGTATTAACTTCAGTTTTAACCTTAGTTTTATAACTATTTTATAGAAAAAATATAAAGCTAAAACTTAAGTAAATAGTAATAATTTAGTAGGGCCTAGTACTAGAGTTCAAATTATCATTATTAAAAAAAATCATAATAAATCCCCCTCAGGCCATATACTGAATAATGAGTATGAGTTTTTCCTCTATCCCACTGACATAAAGAACTGTTCCACCACCATATCTCTTTCTTCCAAACCGTTTGAGCTTAAAACTTGTAACAGTAAACCATCTATAAGGTTTACCACCATATTCGCATCGAATTTTGGCTCGCGGATTTCTCCGCTAAAAATCAGATCAAAAATTTCATGGCTCAGCCATTTTCGATATTCAACCGCCATACGGTAAGCCTGTGGGTGAAGTAGTCTTATTTCAAAAATAGCTTTAAGTAAAAGGTTATACAGGCTGTTTAAATTGGCATGTAACACAATAATTTCTTTGATCTTATCTTTTGAAGTGTAGTAACGGTTTGAGTAAATGATAGAGAGCACTTCCTCTCGGAGCAGGCTCTTTTGAAAGGCGATGCACATTTCAATTAAGCGTTCTTTTGAGTGGAAATAGTTGTAAAGCGTACCTTTGGCGATTTTAGTTTCTTTAGCAATCAAGTCTACACCTACATTATGGAATCCATGTGTTGTAATGAGTTGTATAGTAGTTTGAACTACATGTAGTTTTTTGGAAGAGATTTCTAAATTTCGCATAGTTTTACCGTTTTAAATTTTTGTTGTTTCTAAAAGAGAAAAAAGCCTGTGCCCTTTCTGGGAGAAAAAAAGGCACAGCAAAGCCGTAAGACAGTGCTTGGCACATCTCAAGTTTTATAGTTGATGCAAGTTTTTTGAGCCGTAATGACTTAAAGCCTGAAAACCCTAAAGGCCATCAAGCTGCTTTAAATTTTTAAGTGGTGTCGTTATAGCTTTTGGCAACGGCTGCCAAGAAATAATGGATGTGCAAAGCCAACTCCTTTTTATTGGGAGTTCTGCCAAAACATTAAAATTATGGTGGCAGAACGGAAGAAGGTTGACAGACTGGTCAAACGAGGCCAGCACACCCAAAGGTGTCCCCCTCCCGTTCCACCGCAGAGGGGGCACGAGGGTGCACACACTAAAAGTATAAAACCTTTAGTGCTCGTTTGAATCAGCCTGTCAAAGCCGGCTGGCAATGTGGCCAGCAGGCAAAGAATAGTTCCCAACCCTCTTACAGTCAAGCACACAAAATGACATTTGTTTTAAATTAGATCATTAAAAAGTAAGGATAAATAATTAAGAATTTATTGTTAATTTGAGGTTTATAAAAATAGAAAAAATCTTAATAACGTGTGCAAGGTGAGATGTTTAGGACTTAAGTGAGAGCAAATGATGTTTTTTAATTTTTAAATAATTAATTCTATTCTGATCAAACGCTAATGATTTAACCATACAAAAAAGGAGTGACTTTACCACCCCTTTCTTATTAAATATTCGTGAATTACCAACCCCAACACGTTCCTGTAGCGGGTTTTCCACATAACTTGTAATTTACCGCATACCAAATACTTCCACCTGTACGCG
The DNA here is from genome assembly GCF_039938935.1 of Acinetobacter sp. WA-87. Classification (NCBI taxonomy): domain Bacteria; kingdom Pseudomonadati; phylum Pseudomonadota; class Gammaproteobacteria; order Moraxellales; family Moraxellaceae; genus Acinetobacter; species Acinetobacter sp. WA-87. Next base: position 1,173,020 of record NZ_JBDUVF010000001.1, read on the forward strand.
GTGTTTTATCTTTCTTAATTTCGTCACGGGTCAAATCTGCAAGATTAGAAATTGAAGTCGCCGTAACAGAACCTTTAGCAGCATTTTTCACAAGCTGTAATACCCCCAAATCTGCGGCAGTTGAAGTACCATAAATAATATCAGTCGGTTTGGTACTTCCCATCAATAATGAATAATCAGCAACCGCTGCCTGATAGCCTGTTGCACTACCCGATACAGTTAAATCAGCTTTTATTTCAGTAGTTGCCAATACATCTGCAGCACCATACACATTCGCATCGGTATGATAGAAACTTAAAGGATGTACCAAGTTCTTGTCGATTTGCTTATTAAACCAATCTTCCCATAAAAACTCAGTATAGTCCGTTGCATTAGCAACTTTGCTATAACCAATATCACGTGTGAAATAGACCAGTGAACGATATGGATTATTTTGCATACCATCAGGGTTACTTGCCGATTTTAGGCCTAAGTTTTTAGGTAATTGTTGATATGAAATCGGTTGGTTTTTCCCATCTCTTAACCATGCTTGGCCATTGGCAAGCATTTTCGCCCAAAACTCATCCGCAGTTTTACTATCGCTATAATTCCCAACAACTTTTACCCATACTTTAAGTTGACCACCGCCATCAGGCAGCTCACGGAATTCGGTCATTGTATGATGACCATCGGTCAGATAAAGGCGCCCATCATAACCAACAACAACTGTTTTCAAATCAGCCGTTTCAGTGCCCGGCTGTTCTTGACAGTTAAATGTCTCCAATTGTTTTAAATTGGCTTTTTGAAGGTCTTGCAGACTTGTAAAATCATCACGACCTTTTGCACCAATCGCTTCACAATAATCACTAAACTTCTTACCAATGGTTTTATTTAAATAAACTAATTGATTGACTGGATCTGCTTGCCAAGTTGGGCGCTGTAAATCACCTTGCCAACGCCCTAATTTATAATAAATTTGATCATAACCAATTGCACCCTGCGTCGGAATCAAATCAGCAATCGTAACTTGAATTACATCATTGGTTTTGAGTGTAAGAAAACGCTGGTCACGGGTATCTGTAGGTGTTGGAGAAACTGCCGTAGATTGCTGATCATTACTATCATTGCAAGCAGTTATAGCCATCATGCTCGCAACAAGAAATACCAAACTTAGAACTTTATAAGATTTTTTCTGCATGACTGGAATTTACCCCAATAAATTGCATTATTTTTGTACAGCAGGATTTCATTTATATGACCAATCGATGTCATTTTGATGAATACATAGTTCGATTAGTCAAATATGGTTTTCTATACTCAGCATTTCAAAAATACTTAACAATGTCAGAACTTTGTTATTTTTAAATTAAAATCAAAAAATAGTTATTTAATATCTGCAAATTCAGAAAAGGTTATTTACTTCAGCCTTTATATCCCCTGATCTTTTACTTTAAGAAAACAGTAAAACTCACCTAGCTTTATATAGCTTTCACAACACCCAATAAATTGACGTCAAACTTTGTAGACCTTGCAACCAGCTTACCGAAGCTGAAATCATTCATTAGATTAAGGTCACCTATCAAGAGCCACTATTTTACCCATTACAACTGTATCTACATATTATTCGCTACTTGTAAAAGATATATTAAACTCAACATATCTATTCAAATAATATTTATTCAAATAGAATATAAAAATTTAAAGATAAATATTTAAGCTCATTATTATTTAAATTTTATTTTATATAACAAAGTTTTTACACTTTTAGCAGGAATAATCAGTCATGGAAAAGCAAGATAACTTATCAATTGCTCATAGATATCTTTCTAATACTATTTCAAAAGTAACAAGCTTGCCCACACACGAGCTGAAAAATTACAATACAGCCGAAAATGTAAATTCTTTCTTTTTTACTCATGACTTTGGTACTTATGAGTTAGAGGCTAAATTTAGTTATGGCGAGGATTCCCCACAGAAAGTAGCATTACTTATACATGGGGGTAACTCTGATCTAAGCTCTTTAACCCCTTTAGAAGAGCTTCTTAGAAGTAAAAATATTGCAACACTTTCCTTTAACTTAAGTGGTTTAAACAATACAAGCGAAACGACGTCATCGTTATCTCAAAACATAAATGAAAGTATGACTTTTTATAGCCTTTTAAAAAAAGTAGATATTGTTATTGGATATAGTTTGGGTGGTTATATTGCAATTCATTTAGCAAAAAAATTTCAAATAGATGAATTAATTTTATTATGCCCAGCCATATATTCAGATCAGGCAGTAAATAAAATGTATGGGCCAGATTTTAAAAATGAAATTTCAAAACCTTATAGTTTTTATTATTCATCAATTTGGAAATTCTTAATGAGTTATAGGAAAAATGTATTAATTATTTATGGCGAACTGGATGGAGTAAAAACTAACAATGGTAAGTCAAAAGGATTTTATGAGATTAATGAAGTTACGAAGTACTCTCCTATTCCGTATGAAATAGTTCATACTTTCAAAACAATTTCTATGCGAAAAGCAAACTTCAATTTAATAATTGAGAAAGACAAAGATCATTACTTAATAAAAAATATAATAAAATATAATATTTAAAAAAATATTGATTTTTTAAAAGAGACGCTCTAGTCTTTAGCTGAATTTTAATCACAATAAACTAGCCATGAATCAAATAGTTAAAAACTTAGACACTTATCATCTTTATCTTTCTCCCGAAATTTCTCATTTAATTAGTGAAATGTCATATGAACTGGCTTTACTAGGAGGCCCTGATTCTTTACATGTTCAAGATAAAATTCTAGCTTTTAAAGAAATACTAATTGCAAAGTTAAACTCATATGAAAAAAGTATTATTGAAAAATATATTCGTAGAGAAATACCTTATCTCGTTCTTGAAGGACTCAATATTAAAAAGTTAGATCGTAGTAAAATTGATATTACTCAATCAACACAATTACCGTCACTTGAATTACTTGAAACAGATATAGATATATTAACACTCGCTTCTTCTGAACAAATTATATTGGCACTGCTTGAGGAAGATGCTTTCGCATTTGATATAGATAATTTAGGCAAAATCGTTAGAGTTGTTGCAAACTTAAAAGGTGGTGGAATCACAAAAATTGAAAATGAGAATCCTGACAAGAGTTCACATTCAGGTATAGCACTAACTGCACACACCGAAGCTCCTTATCATACAGTGACTAAAGTTGTTAATAATCATTCACCTGCTCCCTCTTCTTTAATTTTAACAGCAAGATGGAATCCCTTAAATGAACCTACTAGTTTAATTCCAATCTCAAGAATCTTAAGTCAATTAACTCTTGAAGAGACAATGGCTTTAACAACAGAAAGTTTTAACTTTACTAGAAGTGAAACTTTTAATGAAGGCCAAGGATCTGGTGGAGAAAACGTTTCTATTTTAGAAGTAGATAAACATGGTTATATAGCCATGAAATATAATTCCTATAGATTCACTCCAAATGAAAATGCTTCTTTAAAAATTAAAAATGCTTTTTATAAATTTGAATCAATTGTTCGACAAGCGCATATTGTTGATTCAATTAATTTAAATCCTAATACAGTTTTAATTATTAATAATAGTTTATGCTTACATTGCCGAGATATTATTAAAGATAACCGTAGAACATTAGTTCGATTATTTGGTTATAGAAAAAATCTTGATTATATTGTGCTGCAAAAAAATCCACTTATTGTGAAAGGCTAATAAATTGAATTTTGAACTCCTCCTTATCTTAGGCTTAGTGGCTATGGTAGCTGGATTTATTGACGCTATTGCAGGTGGAGGAGGTTTAATCACTCTACCTGCATTGCTTTTATCAGGTGTCCCTCCCGTATCTGCAATAGCAACCAATAAATTACAAGCAGCCTCTGCAACACTTTCAGCAACTATTAGTTTTGCAAGAAAAGGGCTCATCGAGTGGCGTAAAGCAATCCCTATCGCTTGTATGTCTTTTTTAGGGGGAACATTAGGGGCACTTTCAGTTACCCTGATGCCTAAAAATGTTCTTTTAACTATCGTACCAATACTTTTAATTTTGGTTGCTTTATATTTTATTTTTTCACCAAAGCTCAGTGATGTAGATAAAAAACCTCTTATTCCTTATTTTTTATTTGCACTTCTAGTAGCGCCGTTACTAGGGTTCTATGATGGCGTTTTTGGTCCCGGGGTTGGTTCATTTTTCATCGTTGCATTTGTACTGTTATTAGGATTTAAGCTAGTAAGCGCTTTATCTTATACCAAGTTAGCAAATGTGGCTTGTAACCTAGGTTCGTTATCTATATTTATCATTAAAGGATACGTCATTTTTCCAATAGCTTTTGTGATGGCTGGTGGAGCTTTTATTGGTGCCTCGATAGGCGCAAAATTTGCGGTAAGATTTGGCTCAAGAGTGATCAAGCCCTTACTCATAATCATCAGCTTATGTATGGCTTTAAAGTTACTTTTAGACCCTAAAAACCCAATTTTTATATATTTAAGCCATTTCTTTTAAGTTGTTTCTTCAATATTTGCAGATCAATAGCATGTTTCCTTGAGGTTCTTAAATCTGGTAAGAACCTCTTGCTACAGGACACAACAAATAATTTCACACTGCTACATTTAGAAAAACTTGATTTCTTTTTATTTTTTTAATAGTAAAGTTTAATAATTGAACTATAAAATAGAACTAAATATGGAAAAAAAAGATGATGCTACAATCATTGTAGAAGAAAAATCAGATCAACAAAAATACGAAGTACTAAAAGAAAAGCTGAGATATAAACAGGCACTTAGAGCCAACACACAAAAAATTGATCACAAAAATGTTCGCTTAAATATTCAAGCCGATGCTTTACCTAGTAAGACTTTTTTTATAATGAATGCACTTGCGGCGATCATAGCTGGATATGGTCTTCTTGCAGATTCATCCGCTGTAGTCATTGGTGCAATGTTGGTAGCAATGATGCTTGGCCCTATTTCAGGAATAGCTCTTTCATTTATTGATAATAGATGGATTTTATTTAGAACGTCATTCATCACCCTTATTTTGGGCTTAGTAATGATTTATTCGATTGGTATTATTCTGGGGCTCATTAATATAAATATACCAATCACTGGTCAAATTTTAGCTCGAACACAACCTACAATAATGGATCTTATGATTGCGCTCGCAGGTGGAGCAGCAGGTGCTTTCGCCGCTATATCACCTCGACTCTCTGTTGCTGTTGTAGGTGTGGCTGTAGCGACTGCTTTAGTTCCACCATTAGTTGCAAGTGGTATCTTAATTGCTCATTTAGAATGGAGAAGTGCTGCAAATGCTTTGATTTTAGCTATAACGAATATTATAGCGATTCAAGTCAGTTCCTCATTAGTTCTTTGGATTGCAGGTTTTAGACGAGGTTCTGATACTGAAGTAAAAAGTAATGTCTTTGAATTTATAAAAAGAAATATCATTAGTTTATTGTTTTTAGTGGGTTTAGCGATTTACTTAACTCTAAATTTTATACACATGCTAAATAAACAAATTTATGAGAACGAAGTAAAATCATTTGTTAATCAATATTTTAATATTAACAATAATATTGTCGATACAATCCAATTCGATAAACGAGATGCTTTTACGCTCGTTCGTATTGTAGTGCGTGGAGACACCACTCCAACAGCATTAGATATTCAAAAGCTTAATCAACTATTACCAAAAGATTCAAATAATAAATCCACTATTGCTCAAATTAGATTTATTCCAGTAGAGATAATTGAAGCTCCAAACAGTCCAAGTAATACAGTGATTCAACATAAAGAAGCAGAACGTTTAGTTAAATAAATATTAAAAAAGCTAAGCCCCGATTAGCGGGGCTTAGCTTTTAAAAAGTAATTCTAATTTAAAAATTACTTATTTGATGTCTGCAAATTCAGAAACAGGTTTGTTCACTTCAACTTTTGTGCCACCGAATTTTTCACTTACGAATTTTTGCACTTTCGGTAAGTGGTAAAGTTCACCAAGTTTCGTATAGATCGGGTCATTTTTGTTTGCTTCAGCTACGCCCAATAAATTGACATAAAGCTTAGTAGACTGGTCAACAGGCTCACGGAAGATAGCGTCTTTCATTACATTAAGACCACCCTCAAGTGCCAATGTATTACCAAGTACAATTGCATCTACATCGTTTTTAACACGAACTGCTGTAGTCATTTGAATTGGTTTTAATTGTAAATTTTTAGGGTTTTCAGCAATGTCGTTCGTAGTCCCTTTTATAGGATCAAAGTTTGGTTTAAGTTTAATCAGTTTAGCAGATTGTAATAATATTAATGCGCGAGCTTCGTTAGCAGTATCGTTTGGAATCGCGATGGTCGCGCCTTGTGGGAACTCTTCAACAGTTTTAATTTTATCTGCATAAATACCCATTGGTTCCAAGTAAGTTGTCGCAATAGCTACAACTTTCGCTGTATTTGAAGCATTGTAAGCTGCCAAATAGTTAAATGACTGGAACGCATTTACATCTTGCTCACCATTTGCGACAGATGTATTGAGCACAACATAGTCAGTCAAATTGGTAACTTGAAGTTTAATACCCGCTTCTTTAGTCTCAGGAAGCGTTGCAACATATTTCCATACATCCGTATCTGAACCTGTTGAAACCAGTTTAATTGTTCGAACAGACTCAGTTTTGTCTTTGGTCGTTGCAGTATTTTCAGTTTGTGCAGGTTGTTTATTACATGCAGTCAGTGTTAGTACAGATGCGCTGAACAATACACTAAATAATTTTTTCATAGGTACATCCTAAAATAGGAAACGCCTACCCTACAAAAGAGTGAGACATTCCCAACCATTGGGTCGAAATGCAATATTTGGCCGGAAATAATTTCCAGATATAGGGTTTAGAAGCCTGAATTCAGCACTATTCATTCCTTGAACTTGCTCGCTAAACAATAGAATTATGTTTTGAAACAGCCTCTAAATATGGGATCATCATATATCAACAAGTGAATATTCTACAAATAACTTGTTCAATTCTGATATATAGTCATGCTCACAGCAACATATTGAAAACATAAACATTTTTTAAAATACTGCATACGTATTTGATTTATATGAAATTTTCAGGATTTGTTATCAATATTTAAGCTAACTATAGATTTAATTTGTTCGTTAATCATGTGCTTAAGATAGACAACGTATCTCATAAACTTTCATTTGAGCAATATGCGATTTTAATTAATGCAAAGCAGATAAGTTTTCATTTCTTACAATTATCACCAGATGTAAAACTACATCTAAGGTATCAGCAATATTTTTATATATTACAAATATTTTAATCATATTTATCGAATAATTTTTGATCATACCACTTTTCAAATTCAAAACTGGTTACAGGCAATTTTTTGATCATGTCCTCACTTTCCTTAAACATTTTTTCGATTTCATCTTTAAAATCAATATTAAATCCTTCTAAATCTTCTAGCTCAGTCCCTCTATGAATTATATTAATTAAGTCCATAGAACAATTATTTTCTTTCAAAAGTCTAAGCATATATGGTGTATACAAAAAATGTTCAGCCTCATTTATATCTATATAATTATTTTTTAAAGAATGCAAAAGCCCGAGATTAACTAGTAAAATTAACTTTTCCAAATCAGTTTTTCCTGATTTATTCATTTTTCCCTCCAAAAATCCTATCTTAGCTTCAAAAACCTAAACAAAAGTTCTTTAGTAATAATGGATATATTCACTTCACATCCAAGTAACTATATTAAATTTTTCTTTTTTGAACTATTTAAAATTTTACAAAATAGTTAGGTACTTTTTGAGTCTGTTATATGTATTTATACAACTACGAAATAAGTATGATAGCCACTGACATCAAGGCCATATGTTGTTTCAACTGAATCAATTTATGTTATAGAAATAAAAAAGCCCCTGCTTGTAACAGAGGCTTTCAAAATTTGATGGATACCATGAAATCCAAATTCAATAAAATACTTCTCAATAGATTTTATTAAAGTTTATTTCCTTGGTGAGCAATTAGCTCAAACTAAGTATGGATGATATAGCACTATGTAATTCATCTTCTGCATTTTCAATTTCATTGCTTGTCCAAGCAATATAGCCGTCTGGTCTAATCAGCATGCATTCATTTTCATCATTAGTCCAACAGCGTGAAAGCTCTCCATAAGAGTCTTCCACATCTCTTTTTGGCCCAACCTGTATAACTTTAATATCCAAGTTAAGCTGTCTATTAATATGATCTACAGCAAGCTTCCATTTATCACCTTGCAACCAACAGAAAAGCGTAAATTTTCCATTGCCAATTAAATCCAAAGTTGAGATTTTTCTATGATTTTTGACTAACCATGTATGAGGGATTTTATGGCCAGCATTAAATGAGGGATAGTAATAAAGATCTTCATCTCGACAAGAATCTAATTCATTTTCACTATGATATTCTGCTCCAATAATTGCAGATGAATGATATCGCACATTAGTTTCTACACCTAAAGCAGCAAACTCATAAGCTTTATATTCAATTGCAGACCTTAAATCACGGCGTTTAAGAGCACATTTTTCATTACTCTCACTCAAATCATTAATGCTTTTTTGCATCGCCTCTGTACTGTACTTTCCATCTAACTCTAAAGCAGAAAATATAGTAGAGAACTCTCGGACACTTTGGTTTGCACGCTTAACAATTCGCTCACCAACAGGTGCTCTTTCATCATTAAAACTGTCTAATAAACCACGACCCGCTTTGCCATTTAATACAAATGCTAATTTCCAACATAAGTTATAAGCATCTTGTATAGATGAGTTTGAACCGAGTCCATTAGAAGGTGGATGGCGATGGACAGCATCACCAATACAGAAAACTCGACCTTTCGAATATTGCTCCGCATACATTTCATTGACTGTCCACAATGACTTACTACTTATATTTATTTCAATGTCGTTATCGCCAATAAGCTGTTTGCAAATCGCAATCGCTTCATTATCAGTAAGAGATGGCTCTTCTTTTTCAATGTCGTAACCCCAAACAATCTGCCATTCATTCCAAGGCCTAACCATTCGCAGTAAGCCTAGCCCAATTCCTCCAATGTTTGCTCCGGGTTGTATAATCCACCAGAGGTATCCAGGTCGATGCGAAACATATTTTGTTAAATCGGCTTTAAAAATAATGCTGATACTGCCACTTTTCCCCATTTTACCAGACATAGGTAAATCTAAATCTTTTACCACTTGGCTGCTTGCACCATCAGCTCCGATTAGATACTTACATCGGATTAAGTATGTTTGTTTAGTTAATCTATCTAAAACAGTGACAGTTACTCCATCCTCATCCTGCACATGAGATAGATATTCCGTATCAAATCTTGGATGGCTTCCTCGTGATGCCGCATTTGAAAGCAAAATAGGTTCAAATAGGTGTTGAGGAAGATCACACTGTTCATAAGGGCTCGCTTTAGCATACTCAGACATTCTTTCTGGATGATTCATTCCATAAGGAAAACGTCCAATTTCATCACTAGTTAAAGATGTGCAATAAACCACATCTCCCATAACTTCTTTTGGTGCTGCTTTTGCGATTACTTCATCTGAGATGCCTAAGTCTCGTACAACTTCCATTGTTCTTTGACTGATATAATGGGCACGAGGACTGTTTGCTAGCCATCTATATTTAGTTATTATGATATTTCTAATTCCATAAGTACTTAACATAAGTGCAGCCGAAGAACCAGCCGGACCACTCCCAACAATTAAAACATCAGTTTCTAACATTTTTATCCTACTACTTACATATTTTTAGCATCTAAATAGTTATTGCATATATTTAAAGCAAATAACCATCTTAAACATAATATTGCTTCAAAAACTCTTTAAAACAAATTGGAGATAAAGGCTTTACTATATTAATTTTCAAATAGATCTATAAAATAGATAAAATAAATTTCCACATATTTATAGGTCTATCATTTCCACAAATATAACATTTGAGGTTTATTGATTACATTGGCAAATCCCTACACAATATATCTTTTAGGCACATCTAAATCTCAGATTAAAATTATATTTTTTAGCAGGATTTTTATTTATTAAAATTATATGAGCCATACCTTTAAAAATAAAATTATAAAACAATCATTATTTCAATTATACTTTATAAAAACAAATATTTTGATACTATCAATAGAAATATGAGTCATGAAAAAATATTGTCGATTATAGATAGATATTTTCCAATAACATTTCCAATAAAAAAAATTCCCAATGCATAAGCTAATAAAATAATAAATCCATTGAAAATTAAAATTATTTTTACACATAACCTTGGTACTTATGAATTAAATTAGCAAAATAAAAAACAACTATTCTATTTTAAATAAATTATTTTTAAAAAGACCTATTAATTATACAGTACAAAATAAAGCCTTTTAAACTTTCTAGTTTAAAAGGCTTTTAACATTTATTTAAATAAGAAAGACTTTTAATTTATAGGAACTAATTCAAAATCTGGAACAATACTGCAAAAAGTAGAATATTTGCGATCACTATGGCCCAACCACCGTATAACATGTATTTGAGTTGACTTGAACGTGCTAACCCCATTTGACCAAACATATCAGAAGATGGGAAAGGACCAAACCAGTCTACTTGGGAACTTGATAATAGAACTGCTGTAACCGCAACAGGTGGAACACCATTTGCCAGTAAAATTGGTCCAAAAATTTTATTGGTAAAGGTCATTTGTGCAACAGCTGCCCCTGGAATATGCCCCACAATATTAAATAAGAAAATACCAAAACAGAGCATCGCAGGACTTAAGTCGACCAAATACGGTGTCGCATTATCCAACAGTGTTTGGTAAGCGTTAAGTTTTTCAACAAGAACTAAAATTGGATTGTATAACCAGTAAAGAATAAACATCCAGACTAATTTACCGCATCCCTCATAGAGTGCTTCTAAAATCTGCTTAGGACTAAAACCCGCAATTAACCCAGTCAAAGTGGCAACAGTGAGCATCACAATAATTGCAAAACTAAAACCTGCTTTAAAAATAATTCCAAGAATTGCCATCACGATAATTGTGCCAATGAATACAATCGCCGCACGTTTACTTCTTTTCAATTCGGAGGCACTTTCTATTTTTTCAGAAGGCTCTAAGAAGTTTTCATTATAGGTATATTTTCCAAAAGTCCACTTTTGTATATAGCCAGACATGAACCAACCTGTAAGAAGTGTGACAACACTCATAGGAATGGCACAAGCACTTAAGTATTGCGGGTAAGTCAAACCTCCCAACTCTAAAATAGTCACTGTACTTGGTGTAAATGGTCCTATAAAAAGACCGACCGAACCGGCTGTCATCAATAGTAATGCAACGGTGGGTGGCGTTAAACCAACAGCTGCTGCAATGGGAATAATGACAGCAACAATAATGGCATTACCACCTGCCATAGTCCCCAATGAACCACAAATAACAACTGATGAAATCATGATGCCAAGTTTCACGCGAGGAATACTTGAAAGCCCAACTTTATTGACAATAAATTTGACTAATTCTTTCGCTGCACCTGTTCGGTTGGCGACTTCACCAACCCCAGCACCCAACATAATAATAAGACCGACAGTTGCAATAAATGAACCCGTAGACTTTGCAAGTATTCCACCTAGTTCAAATACACTGGTAGATGTCATTATCACACTAATAACAATCGCAATAATCACTGCAAGGACAATATCTAGACCGATAACAGTTAAGAGTGCTAAGGCAAAAATAGGCAATAACCCAATTAAACCGACCTCCTCTATAGGTAAGCCTTTTGCATAAAATGCTAAAACAAAGCTAAGAATAATAATTGCAATAAGGGCAATATTTTTAGGTGTCCTGATATTAGGTATTGTTATAGAAGATTGCTCAACTGACATATGTATCACTCCTTGATCATTGGCATTGAATTTCATACCAATTTACAAGGGTTCATTGACATTAAATAATGAATTCTAATAGATTACCTATAACTATTAGTTATGTGCTCATTTATGAATCTTCGACACCTAGAGATATTCTATTTAGTCATGCTTTTTGGTTCACTCACAGAAGCAGCAGCATCGTTATGCATTTCACAGCCAGCAGCCAGTAAATTGCTCAAACATGCAGAACAACGCCTTGGTTTTGCTCTATTTAAACGGGTCAAAGGGAAATTACAACCCACGAAAGAAGCCTATACTTTATATGATGAAATTAAGCCAATTTATGAAAAAATAAATGAACTAAATAAGTTGACGGATAATTTAGCAAGAAATACTCAAGGTCAAATCACACTCGGATGTTTACCCAGTTTAGGTTTGAGCCTCATTCCCAAATTAACTGCAAAATTTCTAAAAAAATACCCTGATGTTTTTGTCAATATTGGTACCGATCATACTCAAGCCTTAGAGCAAAAATTATTAAGACGTGAAATTGATATTGCGGTGACATTTCAGCCCCATACTCAACATGGCATTATTGCCACACCTGTTCTGGAAATTCCTCTGGTTTATATTGATTCTCAGCCTATTGATTCAAAGCAAGATATTCATTCAATTGATGAAAACAGGTGGATTCAACCCTACTCAGATTCCCTCATGCAAGTCGTAAAAAAGTACAGAACATTTAATAAAAGTATTGTGAATGTACAAACTTACTATATGGCGAGTGAACTGGTACGCGAAGGTTTAGGATGTAGCATTACCGATATTTATACTGCTGCACACTCTTTACCAAATCATATGATTCACCCAGTAAAACCAAGTTTGTATACCACAATTTATATTTTAAAAAATGCAAATGTAAGTACGACCAAAGCGACTGAAGATTTTATTGAATTAATAAAAAGAGAAATTGCTTCGATGACACCATCGATTAACCAAAAGTTATGAGTACTATGTAAAAACTCATTTGTTTAACCCTTTTTCTTCTTCTTTAATACAAATGTGTGTTGCAAATATAGCATGGAAGAATGAAAAAACATGTCGTTGTCATTGGTGGTGGAGTCATTGGTTTAAGTACAGCCTATGCACTTATTCAAGCAGGTCATAAAGTTACAATAGTGGAAGCGAATGACAAGATTGGCTGCCAGACAAGTTTTGCAAATGGCGGTCAACTCAGTTATCGCTATGTTGCACCTTTGGCGGATGCAGGCATTCCATTTCAGGCGCTGCAATGGTTAGGAAAAGCCCATTCACCTTTAAACTTTAAATTGAATTTTTCACCTCTTCAATGGTCTTGGTTATTCCAATTCCTCATGGCATGTAATCGTAAAGACAATATTGTGAACGGCAATCATATTTTACGGTTATCCCTATATAGTCAAAATGTTATGTCTACATGGCGTGATGAAATTGATGATTTTGACTGGGCAAAATCGGGAAAAATGATTATTCATCGTGATGAAAAAGCTTTTAAAAAAGCAATCTCTGGGATAGATCCAACTGTACAAAAAGTGCTTTCACCGGAAGAAACCGTTCAACTTGAACCTGCCTTGAAAGGTATTGAATCTACATTAGTGGGTTCAATTTATACACCTGATGATGAAACAGCAGATTGCTACAAATTCTGTTTAGCTTTGTATAAAGCACTAGAAAAGAGTAGTAACTTCACATGCTTATATACACATGAAGTGACAGATTTTTTTGCAGAAAATAATAAAATTACTGCAATTGAAACAAATCAAGGACGTATAGAAGCAGATGAATTTGTCGTAGCTGCGGGCAATAGCAGTACCGCACTTTTTAATATGGTAGGTATTTCAGTCCCAGTTTATCCATTAAAAGGATATAGCCTGACTCTACCATTCCCAGAAAAAACCAATGTTGTACCCAATATAAGCGTAACCGATTATGCAAATAAAATTGTATATGCAAAATTGGGGAATCAGCTTCGTATTGCAGCAATGGTCGATATTGGCTATCAAGATATCTACATTCGAAAAGAACGTATAAATGCATTGAAAGATACGGTACGAAAAACATTTCCCGATTTATTGGGTGTAAATACTGCACAAGAATGGAGTGGTTTACGTCCATCCACCCCTACCGGCCTACCTATTTTAGGTCGTACGAAATATTCGAATTTATGGGCAAATATTGGCCAAGGTAGTTTAGGTTTCACATTGGCCGCTGGTTGTGCCATGGTCATTAGTCAATTAATAAGCCAAGCAACATCACCAATTACATTAGATGGTTTATCTCTGGAGAAATAAAATGAGTCATGATATTCAACGTATTGACACAAATGCACGTTTATCAGGTTGCGTGCTTCATAACGGTTTAGTGTATGTTTCGGGTCAAGTTCCAACAACTTTAGATGCTGATGCTAAGCAACAAACTTTAGAAGTTCTAGCAAAAATTGATGCTTTACTGGAACAAGCTGGTAGTGATAAAGGCCGTATTTTAACTGCACAAATTTGGATTAAAAATATTGCCGAAGATTTTGCAGTGTTCAATGAGTGTTGGGAAGCATGGTTACCAGATGGAGCAGCACCAGCACGCGCGGCTATTCAAGCAGATTTGGCACGTCCGCAAGTATTAGTAGAAGTAATGGTTACGGCGAGTGTTAAATAATATTTGCCTTAAATAAAGCCAGTGAATTTACTGGCTTTATTAATTTCATGTTCAAATATAGCCACTCATAAACACCTACTATTCTTCACTAACAATTTAGTTCAGATTGACTTTCTAACAAACGTTAGTTAGATTAATTAAAATTCAATCTCCTAAGAAGCTATAAATGATTTTAGTTCAACAAAAAGATCGCATTTGGACAGAAAGTGGTATTTCTGGGGTTCAAACCTGTCAAACTTGGACCTATAAAGATGGAGTTGGGAGCTATCTGGCAAAATTTCAGGCTGGAGCAAGCTTTCCTAAACACACTCATATTGGATGGGAACAGATTGTCGTTCTAGAGGGAGTAATCCGTTTCAATGATGTCGAAATGCAAGCTGGAGATGTGTTACAAGTTCAGGGCATCGATGAACATGAAGCGTTTGCAGTAGAGAACACACTCGTGTTCGTTACACATCATGGCGGCATTGAACTAACGGATTAATATTATGGCATCCACTAGAAAAACTCATCAACCGCTCACACGTGAAAAAATATTGGACGCATCAATCCATCTTTTTCAACGGCATGGATTTAGTGGACTAGGTATGCGACAAATCGCTGATTGCTTACAAATTAAAGCACCTAGCCTTTATTATCATTTTGAGTCTAAAGATGATTTGGCTCGATATGCTCTTCAGCAGTACCGAGAGCAACAATTCTGCCGATTGCTTGAAATTGAAAAGCAGGATGGTCTAAGCGAAAAACTGCATGCATATTCTGAACTTTTTGCCGAGATGTTGAATGATGAAAACCGCCTATGCCTGTACTTGATAATGTTAAGGGAAGCCTCTTTTCAGCAAGAGCCGTGTTTGAATGAATTACGGCTGTTCGCCAAACAAAATATTGATTGGCTAGAAGATACTCTGCTCAAGGCTAAAAACAAAAAGGAATTATCTCAAAACATCGGATCTGAGCGAAATATGGCAGAACTTTTATTCTCTTCTTTAGAAGGCATTATGGCGACCTCGCTAGTTGATGAGAGTCCATGTAAATCTTTCCGATCAAGAGTCAAATCCCTTATCAATATTTGTATCGTCTGTAACGAATAACTCAATGAGAAATCAGACTCTAATTGTTCTCAAATCCGTGTGATGTTCGGATTTTGAGATCAAGAGCTGTAATACACATCTTATTATAACAAACTGTTATTGCCTTCTTATTTGTCAAGATTTTTACAACTCAAGCAAATTTGCAGTATGAAAATCTTATTTCTCATCTTTGCACAAAATAGATCATGATAATTGGACATGCTTTCTCAGAAAGTAGTTACCTATTGATGATGCCAATTAAAATTAAGTATTAAATACCCATATAAAAAAAGCCCCTGCTATTAACAGGGGCTTTTCGAATTTGGCGGAAGCGGTGACAGTCAAATTAAATGCCTAACCACCTGATTTATAAATAATTATATATTAAAATTTAATTTTTTACTGCAATTTTTACTACAATGGATTTCTTTCTAACGACCGTACATTTATCGAGCTTCTTGCCGTAACAGCACCATTGTCGAGGATATCCTATACTCTCTGTCATGGCAAACTATCGCAGAACTTAACTACCCTTTGTACAATCTCTGGAATGATACGATCAATGACTTCATTCTTAAACTTGTGTTGAGAGTGTGGTCTAGCAATTACAATTTCTCGAAGTTCGCTTAAGGTAAGAACAGAACTAGGAAAGTGGATCATCGAACGCTTTCCGCTTAACTCCAACACTTCCCGCCCAAAATTCAATGCCATATCGACACAATCAACGCACATTGGAGCAGGATTAGAATCAAAATTCATATCTTTAATGGAGAATAAAGAAGCTGTTTTAACCTCAAATATCCATGAATTTTTCTTTGAAGGCCTCACACAATCATATTTATCTCTAAAACAACAAGGACAGAACCACTCACCTTCATATCTGTTCCAATACTTCCCTCGTGTAGCGACAAGATGGGCAAGCTCATTGTTTGAAGGCTTCTTTTTAACTATAGGGTTATCTTTTAACCGCCATGAACTGTTCGCACCTTTAAATGGTACTGGATTATAAAGCAGCCTCTCTGGTTCATATCTATCAAATTGGTGTAATCCATGACGTTCAAAATGCCATTTAGCAAGTCGTTCAATTTGCTTAGCAGTTCTTTCTGATGGTTGATACCAATCTTGATTTTCAGCCGCAATTTTTGCGAATCTTTCAGCAAACTCCATTCTCATTTCAAAAATAGGTTTAGCCCTTTCCCATACTTGTTGTGCAAGTAGCGGATCAATTTCATGCTCTTGATTCGGTGTGGGTTTAACGAACTCTGCGATCTCACGTGGCGAGAAAGAAAAATACTTGTGCGCTTTTACTATCTTTTTGGCATCTGCATCTGCTTTATTACAATCGAAGCAAACAACCGTATTGTCATAAGCAGATAAAGAGAATGCTGCCTTGATGGCAAATCTTTCAGAAAGTTCATCAGCTACAACGTGATCTTTTTGAATCGAATACTTTTCAAAAAGTCCTTTAACCACATCTTTCATGTGATCATGATGTTCATGTAATTGGCAGGTTAGATAATTATTTTTATTTAACCTTACTATTTCTGCCTTAGTCCTTTTACAACAAGGGCAAGACCAGTTCACAGGGGTCATTACCCACCAACGGTTCATGTGTGGACCACTGGCATTGAATGACTTAACCAAGGCAAGTGTTGAGCAAGTATGTTCCGAATCTATGCCATCTAAGTCTCTCTCAGCTATAGATGACTTAAACTCTTCAAATGTTATAGGTTCTGTCATAGGTCACCTGATGGAGTATGTTTTGTGTCCATTGTGACACTTAAAAGGACTCTTTCAGGGCTATGTAACTGCGCCATTAGTTTAAGATATTGATTAAATTCAAGTGATATGTCTTCATCGCTCAATTTAAATCTTGGATCACCACCGCAATGAGCTTCGTATAAGTAAAGCTCTGACATTAAATCCAATAACAAAAAGAGTCTTACACAATTTTCTCTAGTAGCAAATTGTGAATCACTAAGCAGATGAGATGCTAGATGCCTATTAAAGTTTGAATATGCATCACCCTCTTGCGAGTCTTTAAATAAGTGTTCTGTAAGTAACTTATCGCATGCTTTTGAGAAAACATCATAAAACAAAACATTACCCGGACATGGTTGCCTCTGATAAGAATTGCAAAAGAATGGCTTTAGATCAGGAAAGGTAGGCTTTTTACCCGTTCCGAAATAACCAAGCCACCTTAACATCACCCCCTCAATAACAGGAATCAAGGTCAAATAAGAACCAATGAAATTGCCTCGATAGTAAGAAATCACAGCAGATTCAATGATGTGTACAAAGCTTTTAAAAGGAGGGAAATGTTCAAATCGACCCTTTTTCTGTCGCGCTCGCATTACAGGATTCATGATAATACTTGCAAAGGCATCTATGATTTTATGTTCATTTGCTGGCATATCAGAAATTAACTTTTGAATATTAGATACATCAGCCCACGTTACAGTTGATGGTAAACTTAGAGCATATTGTACGAGGTTGTTATTCAACTGAATGAGATCATTGATTTCTTCCAGCGGAGTAACAATTACATGCCGGGTTTTAGCATCTAATTTACGTTGTCGACGTGCTTCTTGAAAATATAAATCATAAGCTTTTTTGCTGACCCTATCCCAGTCAGCGTTATCTTCATTACAAATCTGCTTTTTAATATCCTGTACCGACGATTTATGTCTCAAAGCCTCTATCACCAGCTTAGCTTTATCTACTGTCTTCACATTAGTCTTCCTAATACTGCTCCTGCAATAACAGCAACAACGGCAATAATAAACATCACAACGGAGCCTCTTGTGTTGGTTAAGTCGTCCTTTCTTCCATTACTCACTTGTTGTTTGAATTCATGATTAAGCTCAACCAATCTCTTATTTTCGTTCATTAATGTCTGTATATCTGTTCGATCAGACAATTGCTTTAAATTAGCAGACAAAGCAATCACATCATCACTTTTTGCTTTAAGGTCACTCTCTAGCTTAAAAATTTTAATTTTCTGTTGCTCTAAGATGTCATTTCTAGAAAACAATTCATCAAACTGCCCTTTTAGATGTATTCCTGCATCTGATGGAGTAATTGCAGAATGATCCGCCAAATAGTCTAAAAGCGTTACATCGGAATTATGACCCAAGCCTACAATTCGATATCCATTCAAATTAGAAAAGGCCTTTAATACTTTTTCATCATTAAAGATATCAAATGCATCACTACTTCCCCCACCTCGAATAACCACAACAATATCGTAGTCAATACAAGAACTGATTACATGAGATAAGGCATCAACATTGCTCAAACTGACAGGCTTCTCATCGAAATTGAACTCATCACGATATTCATTTAGATAGTTGTAAAAGTCTTTTTGTATATCAACTTTACTTGCTGAGGAGTAAATTACCGCAACTGAAAGATCAAATTGATTGGGGAAAGTATGGCTCTTTGGTCTATGCTTTTTTAAATCATCTAATGTTGACAGCTTCGACTGGAATGCTTGTATTGCACTATCATCTTCAATTGCCTTTATAGTGTACCCCTTTAATCTTTTAGTGCATTGCTCTCTAAAAAAATTAAATGTTGGCACTCCATGTATTTCAACATAACTACCGTTTTTGAAACTAGATAGTAGATGTTTTGGAATCTCAACTTCAATCGCCCCAGTGGTATCTTGAATGATCAAATCATAGACTAATGACCATTTTGAGTTTTCAACTGCCTGCTCAACATTTTTTAATATGCCACGCACACAAAACAATTGTTGTCCTTGTTTCCTCTGAGCAATACAAGCATTTAATGTATCATTTAAAAAGTTATGTAATTCACTGATATTAAAAATGGGTAAAAAATTCTGGTTCATAATACATCTTAAAATTTATATACAACTATCTAGCTAAAGTTTTAGCTCGCAAAAAATTTACTTAGGCTATTCATCATTCCAATACCCCCTTCCCACTATGATTTTGAAAGTAGTGAAAATATATCTTACTTAACAATAAAGTCGCGCATTTAAAGGAAGATACCTTTTTGATTTATCTATATTTCGGTTGAATATTATTTTCCTTAATAATTTTGACTATAGAGTAAAGTACAGAACGCTTAACTTGCGTATTATTATAACTACCTTGATGATCAAAACCTGTCATTTTGAATACCTGTTTAACTCCGGCCTGTTTTAGTGGAGCACAACCAGACTGATACGGTACAGTACCATCTCCAGGTGCGTTTTGATTGGAGATTGTAAATACGCCTAGATTACCGCTTACTAACGAGATATAACGGATACCATTATTCTCAAGTGCTAAGTCACGATTGTTAGCATCTGTACCTTTGCCTTCTTTAATTTTTTTCATTTGTTCTTGAACAATTTTTTGACGATATGTACCTATTTGATTTGCTGTTGCTCTTGGTAACCTTTTCATTTGCTCGGCCGTTAAACCTCTCAACGGACGATCCAATGTCCATGTTAGAGTGCCAAAACTTGAATGTTTAGGATCATGTCCATAATTAACATAGGTACATGGATGATATTTATTGGTGATTTTATCGTGGAAATTTTTAACTTCATTAATTTTTAATTTATAGATATTTTTCACTGATTTTTTAGGATTGCTCTTTTTCACCATATTGGCAGGGTCAATCAATTCTTCCTTGACCATTTCCCACCAAACGCCATCAGCTTTATAAATTTCTTCATATGGATCACTTTTAGGAAGGGAAACAACATTAGTCTGTAAGTCTTTCCCGTTCATAAGTCCAGAACCATTCAGGAATAGCCATGGTCGACCATTATTGTAAGCTTTACTTGGTAAAAGCTCTAAACCACCTGGAGCATTTGCAAGTACAGCGGTCACATGCTCAGTATTTTTACCAATGACATTAGCCGCAACTGCACTTACCAACCCTCCCTCTGATGAGCCTGCAACAAGTCGTCTATAAGCAGCTGCCGCTCCTTCTGCCGGCATAACGCCATGCACCACACCAGCAATATCCCCTCCACGTAATTGTACTAATCTACGTGTTAAGAGCCCCCCCATAGAGTGAGTAACAATAATAAATTTATGGAACCGTGCACCATATTCTTGCTTTATTTTATCTAATTTTTGAGCAACAGTTGCTGCTCCATTTTCACTAGATTGTAGCCAGTTATAGCCCATGGCATAGACAGGAAAATGAAATTTTTTTAAATGTTCTATCTCTTGTTGATTAATTGATATAAATGGCTCTTGAGGAGTCCATTTTTTTGATTCTCCCTGATTAAGTAAACTTTTCCACTCATAAACAGCTTCTTGCTGTTTCATTTGATGAATTGCAGCATAGCCTCCTCCGACTCCTCCTCCATAAATTGGCTTTTCATTTAAATCCACATTATTTAGTACCATTTGTAAATAAGTTAAAATTCCACCATAACTATCCCAATGCACTGTACCCCAATAGCGTTCTCTTAATGTCTTTTCAGTTAATTTAAGTCGACTATCAACTTTTATATCACCACTTGTATCAACTCTTGTATTTAACGGATCCAACTCATTCTGTAATGTCGCAGGGCTTTTTTGCATTTGTGAATAAATAGTACCAACCATGCCTCCGCCATTGCCCAACTTCCATACAGGCTTATTCAAAGCAGTATTAAAAATGTTTGACCCCATAATTCCTGGTACAAAAATAATTGGAATTGTGTCTTGCAAAGGCACTTCTACATAAGTTCCAGCCTTATTTGTAGTAGGACTAGTCGCCGAGCCTGATTGAGCAATAGACTTATTTACCATCTCATTGTTCCTTTTTATTATTAGGGGCAATTTGGATGCTGTTTAGAATAAAGTCATGTAGTTGGAAAACTTTCTTTTGACTAACAGTAGATTGAAGCGGCTCGTCATCATGGACAAGTTCAGCACTTTCTAAACTATAATGAATAAATGGATCATTATTATTTTCCAGTGAACCCAAATATTGCCAAGCTGCTGACTCAAAACCACGCTCAGAGAAGCCTCTACGATGGGCATAGCCAAATATCTCTTCACCAGCTAAACCATTGATTTCTTTATTTTGCTCTCTTAAATTTTCTGTGCTCATCATAGCTTTAAAAACGGCAGGGGCATTTGCCTCATTTTCCTTAACCATCTCGATTAATGGACGATCAGATTCCAGTCGAACTCGATGCTCTATATCTACTCGAACTCTTGGATAACTTGGAAATCTAAAATGTAAATAGCCGCCTGTAAACGGAATATTTTTACTCATATCATCTAAAATAAAGAAATCTTTCCAACACAAACCAGCTTGTTCTTCTCCTTTAGCCGATCTAATTTTTATACTTTTTAATGTTTGTTTCATGTCCTCAATAGCATCATCCAATAAATCATTATCTGCACCGCTTTTTAGAACCAACAATCCTTTGAGCGGGAAGTATAGATAACCATCAATTTCATATGCTTCAGTGGTAAATTTATTACTTCTATAAATAATAATATTGCTTACGACCCGCCCATCTTTATTTATAGGACCTTGTATTTCTCGTTTTAATAAAACGTGTTCTGTTTCATGAGGCTCATGCTTTAAATACTGAATCTTGTCATTAATCAATTTTTGATATGCTTCGTATGTTTTTACATTTTCATCAACTTCTATATCACTGCCATTATAGTTGAACTTGCTGTACTCAACTTCAGCCTCTTTAGGGACCGTTAATTCAATTCGACCAAAACATACTTTCTTAGGGTTACTATAATCAATCACTTTAATTCCTTCTTGTTGTTTCTCAACATTTGAACACGCACTAAAAGAAACTGCTGTTAATAAGCAAAGTGTTAAGCGCTTTAATAAATTCATTCTTAACCTTCCTAATGCTTTATTCTGGAGAAAAAACTTCTATATTTAATGCAGTCATAGCATCTTTGGTAAAAACTGTAGTTTTTCCATCCTCACCAGATACACCTTCAAAAACTTGCCCATCTTCAGCCGTAATTCGGTACTTCAGATTCTTAGCAGGTTCGCCGTCTGGATAATGCAAAATAAAATGCTCGTCATATTGTGATTTTAATTCTGGCATTGCTGGTAATTGACTTGAAAGAGAAGCACCACCTTTTGTCTGGATTTGACCAGCTTTAAGTTCCATTAAACCAGGGCATGCAATTTCTATATTTCCATCTTGAATTTTGATATAGCCGCCACCGGCAGTAATCAAAACTCCTTTTCCACTTTCGATTCGGACAAAATCATTAAGTGAGTAAACATGCATTTGTTGTTTGGAAGATAAGGTCATTTTTCCTTTCTGTGCAGCTACTTCTACATCACCTTCACCAGATTTAATTTTGATTCCTGCATGTTTGGCAAAAATACTAATTTTATCCAATGCTTTTGCAATCCAACTTTTACCAGTGAAAAATTGTAGATTTTTTGGTGTACTGACATCGATATTTTGTTTAGCAGCAAGTTGCAAATTCTCTTTACTATCTAAAATCATTGCCGATTCACTATGCAAAGCCACTAAAGCATCTGAACTTTCATTCCATTTATCAAATTTTTCTTTAAGTGAATCTTGTGAATCTAAATCTGGCTCATCCACTTCATGGGCCGAAGCAAGTTCTTTAAAGTATTTATTACTTTCAGTATGAAAATTAATGTTCTCTTTTATATTAGACCTTGTCAGTTGTTCGCCTTGTGCTTGTTCTGACGATTCGGACGTTAAGAGTATTCCTTTAGTAGCACGAATAGCTCCCCACTCATCGGTTCTTAATTCAAAGCCTTGTCCACGTCCTTCACTTTCCGCTTTATCTTTTGGATGGCTTAAATTCCCTAAGTTAAGCTGAGAAGAACCGTGACTGCTATGTAACTGAGCACTAATCTGCCCAGTCGTGTCGTCAAAGCGAAGTTGGTTATATCCACTGCCGTCAACCTCTTTTGAGCGAATACCACTCAGTTTTTTTGTGTCAGGTAATTGCCCTTTAATATCAAACTTCGTTGGAGAACGCTGTGCCTCATGGATGCGTCCCGTTACAAATGGCCGATCAATGTTGCCATCAAAGAAATCAATTACTACGATTTCATCTTTACGAGGTAAAAAACGCGCTCCATAACCTTCACCAGCCCAAGGAGTGAGGACATCTACCCAAGCCGAATCTGTATCAGTATTATTGGCCCCCGCACCACCATCATGAGCATGGTCATCTGTACGCGTAAATAAGAATCTAACTTTTATTCGCCCCCATTCATCCACATGAATTTCTTCACCATCACTAACTACCTTGGCACGTTGTACGTGGGCAACAGGGCGATGCTTTAGAGGATCATATTCAGGTACAACGTTAATATTTCTACGAACAACTACAAATTCATTGGCCTGACGCTCTTGTTCACTGTCTTTACTGTTTTGCCAGTGACTTAAGGTCAATAATTTTTCTACTTGGTCTTGAATATCTTTGGGGAGGTTATTTTGATTATAAAAGTGCTTATTAAGGATTAAAAACTCCCTATCTTGCTGACTATGATTTTTTTCTAACTCTGGATAGTCAATCAATTGGAACCAATAACCGACTTGAGTATCTCGTACACTACTATGCGCTGTAAAATACTTGGCTTGTAGGGCTTGATATTGGTTTAAATGCATATTCAGTTTTTCTAACTGAGAATTACTTGAAGCGGTGGCCTGATCCTCTCCTTTAAGATCACTTATCCAAGCAGGAGATATATTCCACGCCTGTTCCAGGCTTAGGCTTTCATTGTCTCGCTGAGCGCTGTGTTGATGTGAGCTGACCACTGATCCACTGGCATCTTCTTGACTTAGACTATCAGCTTGCCAACGTTGTACATGGATAGCTGTTGGTTGTAACTGCCGCTGAGCAATAAAACTAGTAATGCTGTCATATTGTTCAGTCGCATTTGAACGGTGATAACGAATGGTTCTGCGTTTGAGCGTTTGAAACTGAGCATTATCATCAATTAAACGTAGTTTTTGTGCCTCAATATTTTGGCTATTACTTGCTACAAGATAACTCGCCTCATCCACAAGCCAGTTAATCGATTCTTCACGCATTATTCGAGTTAAATATGCATAGTCACTTTCATTCGACTGCATAGAGAATGGGCGTATATCATATGTTTTTGTTAAACCACTCGTATCTAACTGTAAACTTGACGCAAATAAAGGACTTTTACTCTGCCATTCCTTAAAGATGACTTCAATAATGTCCACAACGCTTTTATTCATAAACACACGACTATTACGTCGTTTATGCCATAAGCTCGTTGCATCCTGCATAGTCAAGCGATATAAACTAAAAGCACCATCGCTTTGACCTTGGCTAGCACCAGTGACAATACCTGTAGTTCTAAAAAGCTGACCTGAATCTGTAACTTGGTCAACTGTAACCTGACATCCAATAAACTGTTTTAATTCAATATATGGGTTTGTAGATAAGCAAATAAGCTCTGCTGATAGTCCATCATTAATGCCATGATAACCATCAATACGTTGCAACATTATTTGTGAATTAAGCTCTGCATTTGAAAACCGAACATTAATTGCACGCTTTTGAGCACCAAATCCTATTTTTTCTAAAATACCAAATATATTGTTCAACATTATGATAAAAGATTTATTATTAATTGAAATAATTTTAACAGAACGGTCTGTTCAGTTCAATTTCACAAAAAATACAGATCTTTTTATTTTTAGATCCCCCCTCTGATGACTAGCTTACAATCCCTTCTATACACTAGAATAAAAGCATAATACTTCGGCATATTGCGCTAACCCATTATGAATGCAGAAATAAAATTCAAAAAAAAGCAGCCCAAAAGAGAAATAATCTTAAACACAGCAACGCAGCTCTTTATTCAAGAAAGTTATATCAATGTCGGTATAGACCGTATTATTGCAGAATCAGATGTTGCTAAAGCGACCTTTTATAAAAACTTCCCATCGAAAGAAGAACTGGTATTTGCCTGCTTAAAGGAATTAAAACTCAATATTCAAATGGCTGTGGAAGAGCATATCGCAGAACGAACAACACCATTGGAAAAATTAGAGCAACTCTATCTTTGGTATATTGACTGGGTAAATCAAAATGATGCCAAAGGGTGCCCATTTCATAAAGCACGCATGGATATAGGAGACTTATACCCATCTATTCTAGTCGTATTGGATGAATATCGGAATTGGTTATTCGATACCACCACTTCTATTTTGATGGAATTGGGATTGAATGATCCTATTGCTATTGCTCATCTATTTATCTCACTTCTGGATGGCATCATCAATAGCTCAGTTTGTGAAAAAGCCCCAATTAAACCTAAGAAAACATGGGGCTTTATCCAGACTTTGATTGAATTAGAAAAAAAGGAAATAAATCCTTTACGTTAGGCCATGTTAATGTGTCTTTAAGTATCCAAAAATTGATAGTTCTGGAAGCCATCAAGTATTAGAATCACATGAAAAACTAATATCTGGTATCTGGATTTTTTCACTACAAACTTGCTATGGACAAATTACCCAACAAAACCATCAGAGAAAATTAACATCGTTATTATAGGTGATTTGCTGGTATTGATAAAAAGTGAAATTTTCACCTTCCTAAAAACAAACTTATTACAACATTCAGCTATAAAGCTTTTTTAAATTCCAGCGACATATTTTGTCGCAATACAGACAAGTCTGTATTTTAAATTCAATTAAAATTTACTACTGTATATTTTTTAACTTATAACCAGTAGGTGCTTATGCAATTACCTTCTCCCCCTCCTCAAAAAATCGACTTTAGTGCTGATGGATTCTCTAAATATTTATCCCTAGCCTTTAAAATTAGTACTTTTTTGGGTGGTCTATGCTTTGTTCTGTATTGTCACCGTTTGAATTACTTTCCTTCCGGCGTGACTATTGGTGATAGCCTGTTATTTATTATCTTTGCGGCCAGTTTCGGCTTGGTGTATGGCTTTGTCACTGTAGGCCTGCTCTCCGTCGGCGTCTGTGGAATGTATTGGCTCAAACGTTTAGTTAAACCTGTTCATGGATGGCTAAAAAAATATAAACCATCTAAAAATCGCGCTGGTACTCCTGAACTGATCTTATTTGTTAAACCAGAGCCTCTTCTTTATTTCTTTGCACTATTCGGTGCCATGTTCATTTATCTCATGTATAAGGTAGAGCCTTCCGCAATCATTTTAATAAGCCTTCTTGCAACAACAATTTTTCAAGCGATGCTTTGGAGTGGTTACAATGACAACCGAGTAATAGTGAGTCGTATTTTATTACATTCAACCAATGAACGTTCTCTTGCACAACAAGAAGACCATAGCAGAAAAATGCGATGGTTATTTCTCGGATTGATTGCAGTGATGCCGCTATTTTTTAGCGGGGTAGCAGGCCGGATTTTAGATGGTGGAATGAAATTTGCTCATCTTAGTACTGGTCCTTCATATGTCTTGCTTAAACCACCGTATGATCAAGCCATCCCTGCGACCTATCAAGATAATACCCCGATGTTTACTGAGTCAGGTTATAAGTCTTTTAAGAATATTGATGTAATGCTCACGGGAATCGGGCAAAAAACCGTAATTCAGTTTATACCCAAACCAGGAGCTCAGGCTAAACCACTTGCAATTCCAAATGACCAGATCAAGGTATTCCCAAACCTTACACAATAAAAAATAATAGATTCAATTAAAACTAAGGCATCCATGGATGGATACCTTAGTTTTAGCAATCAACTTAAAAACAAAACAAGTCATATCAGAAGAGATATGGAATGGTAGATACGGTAACACTTTCACAAGAAGCATATTCTTAAAGCGTTGAAAGGATACATCAGCATTAATCCACACATTCTGATCTGTATGAATGATATGAACTAATTCTATATATCCTCCAATCTGAATAACCTAGCTTTTAACTTTCAATTTAGTGGGAAAAAACCGATCCTTTCATTGTCAGTAGCACTTGGTCCAGAAAATTCCGTATAACTTAATTGACTTTTGTGCTGCTCACTTGGTTCTTCATTTTCTAAAACTATAATCTGCCCTGTATCGTTTCGTGTCGTTAACCACCCATAAAAACTATCCTTAACACCTTCAGGTAACAATTCTCCATCTGAATTCATATTATTTTCATTTAATTGCTTTGATGAATATTTAGGATCTTTATAAGTAACTACTGGAGAGTCGATAAGAACAAATCCTAAATGAGGTAAATTTTTCTCAATATTAAGCTCCATCAAAGCGATCATATACGCAGTTAAAAATATTCCTCGCTTTCCTTTTCCATAGGAAACCCTAGCTCTTTGATTAATTTTTATATCAACACATTTATCATCAAAATCAATCGTTCGAACATCAGGAACTTTCCATTCTTCTAATAATTCTTTGATTCGTAATGTTAAATCTGTTGCCGAATTAGCAATATTTCTTTCTATTTTTTGAGTCATACGTTTAGATTTTGGTATTTCTTTCTCTAATTGTATTTGCAATCTTTCAATAATCTTAAAATTATTCAAATAAATTGATAACTCAGTTTTTCTTTCAGTAAGTTCATTTAGATTAGCTTTAACATTTGAACCATCAGCTTCTAGTAAATTTTTTTGCTGGATTTTATTACTCTCCAACCAATTATTTAAACTATCCAATTTCAGAGAAACTTCTGAACTTTCTGACTCGATATCTTCTATAGCATACTTTAGACCTTCTCTTAATCGATTTATTTTTTGAATTTCTACCGCAGCACCATTTCTTATTTTAACAAAATCTTCTTCTGAAATATGATGTCGTTTTTGGTGATCTAAAGTAGTTAAACAAATTGGACAGGATCTATTGGGCAAATTAGCTACAATTGAGGCAGATATATTTGTCATCTCTAGTCTACTAATATCATTCACATACTTCTGATCAAGTATAGAGAATTGCTCTTTAGCTTCTATTAAACTTATCATTTTCAAATTAGTTTCTTTTATTTCTCGCTCAAATAAAGAAAACTCACTCTTTAATTCTTTTAATACTTGATAGTCATATGACAAAAATTTATTAATTTTCTCTATTTGCAAAGAAATTTTCTCAAGATTATCCTCTACATCCTCCTTACTTATATCTTTTGGAATTTCATCATTGAGTATTTGTATCTGTTCTTGTAAAGATAATACTTGACCTTTAGCTTGATTTCTAGCATCCGTTGAAATAGCTAATGGCATTTGTGAATCATCAGAACCTGTCAAAAAAAAAGATAAAGCAGATCTATTTCGTACCTTTGTATTGGAGTCTTTACCTTCAAAATTAATATTATCGAGTGTCTGTATCTCATCAAATATACTAATTCGCCTTAAGTCGTTTGCTGTAACACGGCCTAAAGTTCCTAATTTAACTAATATTTTGTTTTCCTGAATATTATTCTCAGTTATCAAAAAATCATCTACTTTAATATCAAGTTTTTTAGCTAAGTCTATTGGGATATCTGAATACACCCCTTCATATACACTTTCTAGACTATTAGCTAAGCTTTTAAAAATGGTAAATTTTTTTCCACTATTCGATTCAACATGGAGAATAGCTAAGCTATATCCTTCACTTAAGCCTACATCTTTAGGAATTTTTTCATCTCCTAAGCAAAATCGAATGCATTCAACGATATATGATTTTCCAGTATCAGTAGGACCAAAAATTAAATGAGACTTTTTATCAAAATTTAATATAGCTGGCTTTTTATTATTTCCAATAACCATCAAAGCTTTTATAAAAAATTTCATTTAACTATTCACCCAAGTAATTTAAATTTGAACCAACTATGATACTTTCATTAAAAAAAATATTTCGTAATTCATTTTCGCTATAGCTACCAAATTTGTTAGCAACCCATTGACATCTTTCAATTAGTTTTTTTGAATATTCATTATTCATTACCGAGATAATACTAGGCCCATTATCACCTATATAATAATTAACTCCGTCATCATCAATAACAACATCAATCAGTGAGCGATTTAACATTAAAAATATACCACTTTCTAAAGCATCTTTCTTATTTGAAAATTCTCCGCCCCGAAAAGGTACTAATGTATGTAAGCTTGAAGGACCACCAAAATCTGAAGAATAAATTACAGCATAGTCTAGATATGCTAATTTATGGATATCTGCTCCCCTAGGATATAAAGCTCCTAAGAGATAAACTATTCGCACCCCTAATTCTAAGGAAGTATTAAAAATATCACTCATCATCAATCCATTGAATTTTTTCTTGATTAACTAGATGGTGACAAGAACCTTGTAAATCACCAGCCTGAAGTCGTGCATGTAAAGGGTTTGATGTAACTTGCAGTGAAGACGCTACATTTAAAACACCACGAATTTTTTCATAGCCTGTTTCATGGGGATAAAGGAGCTCATTTCCAATACCTAGCTCAACCTGCACGAGCAGCTCATCAAAAGCACCTGGCAACTTGTCACGGCTAAAACGATTCAGGCCTTCCGCAGAATAAAATAGTCTACGTTGCATCATCAAATGTTTATTAAGTGTTTTTGATAAAGTCGTTAGTTCCAATAAATTCCCACCAATTTCCTTATATACTTTCAAAAGTTCCTTTAAATATATCTCTTCTTGCTTTTCATGTTCCATTGGGACTTCTGGGTTTTGTTCACGAGGCCCTAATACACCGAATAAACTCCAATGATTTGGCGATCTCGCATGTATTTCTAAAAGCTCATTGGAAGGTTTTATTTTAATTATTTCAAAATCAAATACATTGATAAAATTTTCCAACTCATCAGAAAATGGAAAACTAAAGTCTCCCTTTTTCCATGTTACTAGAATCCATTCTTTTAAATCAGCAGGCTTCATTACATAATCGTATAATTTAGGGCCTACTTTTAAAGCACAAATAAAATAATTTCTAGGAACTGTATATTCATCTTTAAATACACACCAAATAAATTTTGCTAACTCTCCTCCAAAATTACTAGGGCTCAGACTATCTCCATAATGTTTAGCTTGATATAAGTCCCATGTACCTGCTTCAGGTCTATCTAATGTGTTTCCACAGACATCCCTACCTTTATCGCCTGCGCCACCTAACCTGTACACATGTTTATAATTATTTTCATTTTTTAACTGCACAACACACTGCTCGATAAACAACTCCCAATCATCTTCATTCATTAAAAAAAGTCGCTGTTCTGGAGTCGGTTGAGCAGGTCCTGCATCGTATGGCAATTGACTCATATTCAAATACCTTCTACTTATAAAAGTAACACTAAAACCTACGTTACTTTTTTAATTTTATTGAATTAAACTTACATTATTAAATAATACTTTTAGCCAAGTAGCTATTGGTAAGTATTCGCATTTGCAACAGTTCACTTAATCATTTTGTACTCAACCTAACTATGGCTTGCGTAGTCTTTAGCCGTCTTTGTTTTACCTAAAACATTAAGACCCTCATATTGATGGTCTTCTTTTACTTCGACAATAATGTAATGTTGATTTTTCATCTGTACCAAAAATCAGATTAATAATTTTTTAGAGCAAAAAATTCTGGATAAAACTACTAAAATAAAAGTAAAATTCAGTTTTAGATTTATCTGTAAACATGCGTGTAAAGTAGATTTTTTTCAACATTATCATCTTTCAATAAATCACAAAACATATTCAGGATTTGAATCACAGGCATAGAAGTGAATAAGTTTTTACTCGAATAAGTGAACCTATAAAAGGTTGGATTGATCCTATAAGGATAATCTTATATTTTTTAAGGCAAAAAAAAGCCACATTAGGAAAAATATGGCTAGAAATAGACTTGAATTAATCTTACAAACGCAGCGTAATTACTAGTCTTAGGTTAAACAGGTAAACTTAAATTAAACTGAATAGCCAACTATATAATTAAGATACCATTCTTAATGCTTGCTCCAGCCCACGTTGCTTCATCATTGCACCTGCACCGAACCATGCCGAATCAAGTCTGTGGTCAATGCTCATTGCACGGCGTTCATGATCTACAAACTCGGTTATTGAACAAAGCAGTCCATAAGCAGTATCTTTAGCTGAAGCTAACTCAGCTCCTCGCCCTTGTCCATTAAACATTTCCATAGCTTTAGACATTGCTCGTCCATTCGGTTCAGATTTAGAGTTTGATTTTTTATCCATAGAGGCTGCTTTAAGATAATACTGAATAATACTTTCCTCCTGATCTGTAGCACTCATCGTAGTGTTATTAAACACTGCATCGAAGTAAGCAGCAGCTTCACTCTGGGTTACTTTACGCTGGCTGAGTTGCTTCATTTCATATATGTGTTCATCCCATGCACGCACTGAAATACCAAGTTGTTGCTTAATCTTCTCAGCATCGAACTTGGTACTATGTGGAACTTTCACGACTCCCGCATTGGAGTTCTGCCCTTTCAAAGCAATCGCCAAAGTGTTGTTACACACCACACGTATAGAGGTAAATTGCGCCGTTGTTGCGAGTGTGCCATCACATGCCGTTGCCAACAAAATATAGCCATTACTGACATCCTTGCCTTTCAGTGCTGCCGATTGCCCAGTACGAGCCAATGCCCAAAATTTACGTCCACCTTTCAGTACGCCCGCTGTTTCCAGCTCAAAACCTGATTGCTCCGTCAAATCACGGTAAAATTCTAAAATCTCTTTAGGTTGTACTTCCTGAAAACGTTGACTTACAACAGATAGCGGTGCATGAGTATCTGAAAGAAAAAGTACTCGTTGCTCTTCATATGACATCAGAATATTTTCCCCTCGTTCATTCTTTGCCATATAACTGGCATTAAAGAATTCTATTCGCCAGTCAATTCCTAGCTGTTGAGCGCAAATTTCTAAAGATTGATTTTGAGTGAGTCGATTACCTAGAACATGCCAATGGCTTTAAATGACAAAATCCATTCTCAAAAGTACTAATTGGTACTTGTGATGTATAACGATGCTCTATAGTCTATAAAACCTTGGCTGAACAGTATCTTTGTCCAAGCCAGATACTAAGTTAACCAACAGGGCTATACTTGAAAGGTATGCAGGTATCCCCCTAAGGTGAATAGAAAAATAATGAGTTAAAGAGGTCAATATGACTGAACATCACGAGATCGTTATTGTTGGTGCAGGCTTTTCTGGTATTGGTATGGCTATAGCACTTCGCAAGGCAGGGTTTGAAGATATCCTCATCTTGGATGACGCTACGGGACCTGGCGGTGTTTGGCACTGGAATACTTATCCAGGGGTGGCAGTTGATATTCCATCATTCAGTTATCAATTTTCTTTTGAACAAGGCAGCACTTGGTCGCGCAGCTATGCCCCAGGTAAAGAGTTGAAAGCCTATGCCGAAAAATGTGTGAACAAGTACAATCTGAATAAACTGTTCCGTTTTAACACCCGAGTACACAAAGCAACTTTTGATGAAAATGCTAGTCAGTACGAACTTGAAACCAGCAGAGGTAACTTAACCGCACGCTGGCTGATTCATGCAGGCGGCCCCTTAAGTCAACCAAAACTGCCCGATATTGTTGGTATTGACAGCTTTAGAGGCAAGACCATGCACACCAGCCGCTGGGATCACTCAGTGGATTTAACTGGCAAGCTTGTAGGTATTATTGGTACTGGCGCTACGGCTGTACAGGTGATTCCTTCAATTGCTCCCAAAGTTAAACAATTGACAGTGTTCCAGCGTACTCCTATATGGTGTTTGCCAAAACCGGACTTCCAACTGTCCGACACCGCACGTCGCAGTTTAAAGTTCTTCCCAGGTGTAAAAGCAGTTTCTCGCCTTGCTAGTCAAGCCTTTGTAGAGCTTACCTTTCCAGTAATGGCTCATTATCACAGCCTAATACCCGGTACAGAACTGATTGAAAAAGCCGCACGCGCCTATGTAGCCGCGCAAGTAAGCGACCCAGAAATCCGCAAAAAGCTGACACCAAATTACGCGATCGGCTGTAAGCGTCCAAGCTTCCACAATTCTTACCTAAAGACCTTTAACCGAGACAATGTGACGCTGGAAACCAGCAACATTGTGGAAATTACCCCGAATGGTATTCGCACCAGCAATGGTGTAGAGCATGAACTCGACGTGCTGATTCTGGCTACCGGCTTTAAGGTATCAGATAAGGATGCTCTGCCAACTTATGCCGCTTTTGGCCGTAATGGCGTTAATCTGGCGGATGACTGGGATGAAAACCGTCTGCGTTCGTACCAAGGTATTTCGGTTGCGGGCTTTCCTAACATATTTACCATTTTTGGCCCGTACGGCTATAACGGCGCATCTTTCTTCACTCTAATTGAGAATAATGCGGCACACATTGTGCGCTTATTGAGTGAAGCCAGAAAACGTGGTGCTGTGGCTATTGAAGTAACAAAATCTGCGCAGGATGCCTATATGACAGAAATCCTTTCACGTAAGAGCCGTCAGGTCTTTGCCAATCCAAGCTGTCAGGGTTCCAACAGCTACTACTTTATCAAGCAAGGTGATGTGCCTTTTCGTGCGTCCACCACACTGGAAGCTGCATGGAAAAGCCGTCATTTCCCCTTAAAAGACTATGAATTTACTATAAAAAGTAAGACAGCTCAGTTAGTGTAATTGCTACAATTAAGTTGTATAGCTGATCAAACTTTAAAACTTCTGCGAGCACTGTGATAGATTTATCAAGTGCTGGCTGGAGTTGTTTATTTTCAGCTAAATTACAGTCTAGGAATTTAACACACATTAAATAATTTGAGGTTCATAAAAAAAGAAGGTTTGAATACCAGAGCCAATAATCAAATCTGCTGTACTAAATACCCTAAAGTTAAGAGTAAACTTCTAAAAGATGTTTAAATTCATATTGCAAAAACCTTAAATGAAAAGCACTTAATTTTGTCCTATGGTAGTAAGCTAAAGCATTTTAAATTGTGATTAGCTTAAAATTTCACTAATTTATATAGCTTTATTAAATATTTTTTGAATTGTGATACACAGAATTATCTTGATATTCTAGATGTTTGTGGATAAAAGGTTTGACGTTTCAACTATGCTCTTCTGTATAGCTCAGAATATACCTAATTAAATAATTAGTGATTCCTCTTCTCAATTCAGGTGCACCTCTGTCTAAAGAGAGGCTCTGTCAGACTCGCCTAAAAGTGCTGAAAAAAAACTAAAGAAACTAACACTTTTTAAAATATTCTCTAGGCGTTACACCAAAAGCTTTTTTGAATGCATGGCTAAAATGTGAAAAATCAGTAAAACCATAATCTAATGCCACTTCAGAAATGCTAACCACTCGGCCACTTTTTAGTGCATCACGACTCGCTATTAAACGTTCACACCAAATTACCGACATTACTGTTTTTTGATGTCTCGCAAATGCCCTACTCAATGTGCGTGTTGATACACAATGTGCCTGTGCAATCTTTTCTAGGTTAAGTTCAGGATTTTGTAAATTCCTCAAAATAAAACTCATCGCTTTACTATATAAATCCCGTTCAATATTTACTTTAGCAATATCCTGTACTTCTAAACTTAATACCAATAACTCTAAAGCTGATTTAGCAAAGCGTTCAGCAAAATCCATGTTAGTAAAATCAAATTTATCATCTACTGATTGGCGTAGCATTTCACGCAGAGGAACAATTCCCGGCCGCGTTTCATCTAAAACTTGAGCAGTTAAATGTTCAATGTTAGGCACACGATTGATTAATAAATGACGAGGGATTCGGATTAGGTGATTTTTGTTCCCTGCTAAATTGAACTGAAAGGTTTGTGCAGCATCGTATAGCATGAGGCTATTATTTTGGTATTGGGTTGCCCTGCCACCTTGGGCTATTTGTCCACAGCCATCTTCCATAAAGCCAAGCCATAAGTCGTCATTTGGCCCAAACCGTAGATGCTTTTCGGTGCGTTCCCAAAAGTGCATAGTGGATGAAACAGTGCATATATCTATCAAACCAAGCTGACGTACACTTAATTCACCATTAAAATTTTTTTCATCTTCAGGCTTACTTTGAGCTGGAATACAGTGCCGAAGGACAACATCATTCCAATATTCGAAACGTTCGGATGCACTTATATCTTGAGTTGAATAATGAATCGGATTTAATGACTGATAATGATTCATAGCAATTTAATCCCTTATACGACTACGCAAGATGTCAAAAAATATGGCCTTGCTTTCATCAAGCAACTTTCATACCACTACTCTTCTGTTATCTCTGTGCATAGTTGAAGCCTTTTCCATAAGACTCATCTGTTCTATTTATCTACTTATACTTTTACATGCTGATCGAGCAATCCTGCATCATCAACAGCTCACTATAAATTAAACGATATATTTTTTTTGATCAAATTGAAACCTGTCTTTTTTAAACAAGAGATTGTCCATTCTGACCAAGTTTCATTTTATGCCTTGCGTAATATCAATATAACAACGGCGCTCCAGAACATAGATAACCGTTAAAGCAATACAAATTTTGCGATAGAAACCGCTGCAACAAGAGATGTAGGAGAAAGAAAATGGAATCAGCAATCGACAAACATCTAAAATGCCCTCGCACACTTAGCCGACGAATTCATGATGAATATGAACCACCATTTGCTATGTGGGTAGCACGTGCTGATGAAGATCTCGAACAAGTTGTGATGGCTTATTTGGGCATACAGTTTAAACCTGATCAAAAAGCTGCTGCTATAAAAGCGATGCAGCATATTGTGAAAAGTTTTGGTTTGGAAAATGGGCCATTAAACCATGATATAACCCATCATACTGATAATCAGAACTATGAAAATTATATTGTGGTTGGTTACTGGCGTGATCCCGCAGCCTACTGCCAATGGGCACGTTTAGCAGAGGTCAATGACTGGTGGAGTTCAGATGATCGACTAAATGATGGGATCGGTTATTTTCGTGAAATTGTTTCACCGCGGGCTGAACAATTTGAAACTTTATATGCATTTAAAGAAGATTTGCCGGGTGTTGGTGCAGTCATGGATCGTATCAGCGATGATATTCAAGAACATGGATATTGGGGATCAGCACGAGAACGCTTTCCGATTTCACAGACAGATCGCATGTTAGCCAATGGCGAATTACAGATACTTTCAGGTGACCCTCAAAAAGGTGGACGTGTGGTCGTACAGGGTCATGACAATATTACGTTAATTCGTTCTGGTCAGGACTGGGTCAATGCAGATGAGCAAGAAAGAGCATTATATTTTAATGAAATGCTGCCTTCATTGCAGGATGGCATGGATTTCCTTCGTGATGAAGGCCAATCTGTAGGATGCTATAGCAACCGTTTTGTTCGAAATGTTGATCTTGACGGTAACTTACTTGATATCGCTTATGATATAGGCTACTGGCGCTCATTAGATAAACTAGAACGTTGGGCAGAATCACATCCCACACATCTCAGAATTTTTACTACTTTCTTCAAAGTTGTTACCGGCTTACAAAACTTGCGTCTTTATCATGAAGTTTCAGTCAGTGATGCTAAACATCAAATATTTGAATACATCAATTGCCATTCCCAAACAGGCATGATGCGCGACGCACAAACCACCTAAATACCCCCAAATTATTTTATTTCACCAGAACACAAGCACAGTCTAACTGTGCTCATGGCTGGCTATTGCCTAAAGGAATTACAAATGAATTCAAAGTATTATAAATATTACATGATGTTAATAGCTCTACTGGCTGCATATGCTGAAACACACGGGGCTGAAGTTATGCCGGGTGATTATGAACAAGCTCCCGGTGGCCTAACTCTCGGTGCAATCTATTATCAGCATGCCACGACCGATGCACTCTATAGCAATAGTTCAACCGCTGCAAAAGATATGAAAGTCGAATCAAACATAGGAATCGCAAGGATGATCCATGTATTCGAACTCAGTGATCGCGTCACAATTGAGCCACAGTTCTTATTACCCTTTGGTCGCGTTGAAGGCAAAGACAATGCTAGCGGACTGGGTAGCACCTCTGGTATAGGGGATCTTATTTTAACTGCGCCTGTCCGCTACCGTCTAAATGATGCCAAAGATGTTCTTGCAGGAACGCTTTATATTAATGCTCCGACCGGAGATTACGACAATGATAAAGCATTAAATTTGGGGAGTAATCGCTGGAAATTTGATTTACAGGGTGCATATGTTAAGCATTTCACACCAAAATGGGCATTAGATCTGGTGGGTGATGTGGTGTTTTACACCAATAACGATAATTACGGGACAAATTCTGACACCCTTAAACAAGATACTTCATTTGAAACACAAGTCATGGGACGTTATATGCCAAATGCCACAACTTCGGTGGGATTAGGTATCGGTCATAACTGGGGTGGCGAAACCAAAATTAATAATGTTTCACAGGATAAATCCACCGAAACCACCAACATTCGCTTTGCTATTAGCAAGTTTATGACGCCTAAAGACCAATTCGTCGTGCAGTTGGGACGTGATCTTTCAGTTGAAAATGGCCTAAAAGAAGATTTTCGTTTGAACTTGCGTTATTTACGCATTTTTTAAAAGTTAAACCCTATCAGGATAACTGCTCATGTTGTCCTTTTCGAACAAATGACTGGCGCTTTAAATCAAGTTTTGAAGAAAAGAACAGACTAATTTAAAGAATATCTTCAGTCAGAATAACAAGTGACGGGTAAAAAATTATGGCGATTCAAAGACCAACTATCGACGATTTAAAACAGATTGCAAGCAACCTGCACATGCAGTTGACTGACTTAGAAGCCGAGGAATATCTAAGCATTATGCAGGCTAATTTTGATGCTTATGATTTGATTGATGAACAGGCAGATGAAATTCCAGAAGATCATTACCCACGTACAGAACCTTATCGACCTGACGTAACCGAAAATCAACTAAATGCATGGTATTACAAAACTGAAGTCAAAGGTGCCCCAACTGGAAAACTCTCAGGGAAAACCGTTGCTCTCAAAGATAATGTATCACTTGCTCAAGTTCCAATGATGAATGGCTCATCGACCTTGGAAGGTTTCGTTCCAGATTATGATGCTACTGTCGTTACTCGAATGCTTGATGAAGGCGCTACGATTTTAGGTAAGGCGACCTGTGAACATTTTTGTCTATCAGGTGGCAGTCATACCTCAGACCCTGCCCCAGTACACAACCCATATCGTCACGGTTATTGTGCAGGTGGTTCATCATCTGGGAGTGCTGCACTTGTTTCAAACGGCGATGTTGATTTAGCAATTGCCTGCGATCAAGGCGGATCGATCCGTATTCCCGCTGCTTTTTGTGGTGTTTATGGGATGAAACCGACCCACGGATTGGTTCCATATAGCGGGATTATGCCTATTGAAAATACTATTGATCATGCAGGACCAATAAGTCGTTCGGTTCAAGATAATGCGCTACTGCTTGAAGTCATCGCAGGTAAAGATGGGCTAGACCCACGTCAGTATGGTGTTCATGTTGAAAACTATACAAGTTATTTAAATCGCGGTGTGAAGGGTTTAAAAATCGGTGTTGTTAAGGAAGGCTTTGCTCTACCCAACATGGATCAACGAGTGGCAGAAAAAGTCCGCCAAGCCGCAGCTGAATTTGAAAAACTCGGTG
Source organism: Acinetobacter sp. WA-87 (assembly GCF_039938935.1). Taxonomy (NCBI): domain Bacteria; kingdom Pseudomonadati; phylum Pseudomonadota; class Gammaproteobacteria; order Moraxellales; family Moraxellaceae; genus Acinetobacter; species Acinetobacter sp. WA-87. Next base: position 1,212,211 of record NZ_JBDUVF010000001.1, read on the forward strand.
CTATTGTTGAAGAAATCTCTTTGCCTGAACATCAACTGGCAGGCGCATTATGGACACCGATAGGCTGCGAAGGCCTGACTGCACAAATGATGCACGGGAATGGCATGGGCTTCAATTGGTCAGGCTTATACGATGTCAAACTACTCGATAAACACAAAGACTGGCGTCAAAAAGCCGATCAGCTTTCTCCAACCTTAAAAGTCTGTATGTTTGTGGGCGAATACGGCATTCGAAACTATTCAGGTCGTTACTACGCTAAAGCACAAAATATTGTAAGACGTGCCCGCGCAGGTTATGACCAAAAATTAGCTGAATACGATCTTCTATTAATGCCAACTTTGCCAATTGTTGCTCAACCTCTGCCTGACTCAGACAGTTCATTGACGGAATACATTACCCGTGCCTTTGAAATGATTGGAAATACAGCCCCACAAGATATTACAGGTCATCCAGCAATGAGTGTGCCATGTGGGCTAGTAGATGATTTACCCGTTGGCATGATGCTCATCGGCCGTCACTTTGACGAAGGCACGATCTATCAAGCAGCAGCCGCTTTTGAAGCAGCCGTTGACTGGAAAACTTTTTAAGTTAAACAAAACCCAAAACGTTCAATCAATCAAACCATTTCTTCATGAATATGGTTCGTTGAAACTCATCTCTACCAAGGAGTCTTACACGTGAGTACATCTGTTTCTAAAAAATCAAACTCCACCCCAGGCGAGAGAGCATGGGCATTACACACAGTCCTTAGCAATAAAGGATTAATACCTGAAGGATTTATCGAAGGTTTAACCGACCTGCTTGCCAATAAGTTTGATCCAGCTAACGGCGCTCGTGTTGTTGCTAAAGCTTGGACTGACCCAGCCTATCGTGAGCTGTTGTTAAGTGATGGTACGGCAGCTTGTGAAATGTTTGGTTATACCGGCCCACAGGGTGAATATATTGTTGCCCTTGAAGATACGCCAACAATCAAAAATGTGATTGTTTGCAGCCTTTGTTCTTGCACGAACTGGCCCGTTTTAGGCTTGCCGCCAGAATGGTACAAGAGCTTTGAATTCCGAGCACGATTAGTACGTGAAGGTCGCACGGTACTAAAAGAACTGGGCACGGAACTTCCTGAAGATATCAAAATTAAAGTATGGGATACCTCTGCCGAAACACGCTATCTAGTATTACCAATGCGCCCAGAAGGAACTGAGCATATGACTGAAGAAGAGCTTCAACAGCTCATCACCAAGGACGTACTTATTGGTGTTGCATTGCCAAAATTACCTTAGTTTTTAATCACACTTTTTAGCAACGATATAGTGGAGTAAACATAATGGATGGTTTTCATGATTTAGGTGGTAAGCAAGGTTTTGGCGCAATTGATCACCAAATTAATAGTAAGAGCTATAAACCTGTATTTAAAAAAGACTGGGAACACCTCGCCTATACATTAATGTTTTTAGGCGCAGGACATCTCAATAAATTTAATATTGATCAGATTCGTCATGCGGTTGAGCGTATTGGATTACGGCAACATGTTGGGACTGAATATTACGAGCGTTATGTGATTGCAACAGCCACTTTGCTTACAGAGACTGGTGTAATTACACAAGAAGAACTCGATGAAGCTTTAGGATCTCATTTTCAACTCGCGACCCCAAATCATTCAAATGGCCGCGAAGCAATTTCAGGACGTCCACCATTTGAAGTTGGAGACGTGGTTACAGTCCGTGATGAATCGATTTCCGGTCATATTCGTGTACCCGCCTATGTGAGAGGAAAAACAGGCGTTGTCCTTCACCGCACCACGGAAAAATGGCCATTCCCAGATGCTGCCGGCCATGGTCATGCAGATGCATTACCCCAACCCACTTATCATGTTGAATTTTCAACACAGGAATTATGGGGAGATGCAGGTCTTGAAGGTTCGGTAGTCGTTGATTTATTTGAAAGCTATTTAGATAAAGCTCAGACCTCTTAACCTGATTTTCTATATTAACTATCACGAACTATGAGGTCATGCATGACAGCAATATCATTAAAATCACAATTTGAACTTAATTCGTCTCGTATTCCTGTGACTGTTTTATCAGGCTTTTTAGGTTCAGGTAAAACGACCCTACTCAACTATATTCTGAATCATCAGCAAAATATGAAAGTAGCAGTAATCGTCAATGATATGAGTGAAATTAATATTGATGTTGAAGATGTGCGCCGTCATGTAGATCTCAGTCGTGGTACTGATCAATTAATTGAAATGAGCAACGGATGTATCTGCTGCACCTTAAGGGCTGATTTACTCGAACAAATTAGTACTATCGCGCAGAAGTCACAGTTTGATTATATTTTAATAGAATCTACAGGTATTTCAGAACCCATGCCTGTTGCTGAAACATTTGCTTTTCTTGATCAAAATGGTTTTAGCTTAAGTGAGCTGGCACGTTTAGATACGTTGGTCACTGTAGTAAATGGCGAAAACTTTGCTCAAATGATTCAATCCAATGACAAAGTAGAGACAGCCCATCAAGATGAACAGTTGTCGACAACACGTCCTCTATCGGATCTTCTGATTGAACAAGTTGAATACGCTAATGTTATTTTAGTCAGTCGTGTTGATGTGATTGGGCAAGAACAATACTCTCAATTGCAATCACTGCTCAATGAACTGAACCCCGCAGCAGAAATTTTACCCATGGCCTTTGGGGAAATTGATTTGGAAAAAGTTCTAAATACTCACAAATTTAATTTACCTGATTTAGTGAAATCCCCAGGATGGATGAAACAGATGGATCCGAATGAAGAGATCCATTCTGAATCTGAAAATTATGGTATTTCTTCTTGGGTATATAGTGAGCGTCTACCCTTTCACCCTCAGCGTTTTCAGAACTTTTTACAACAAGCGTGGAATAACGGTGCTTTATTACGTTGTAAAGGATATATCTGGTTTGCCAATCGTTATCAGGATATTGCAATGCTGGTGCAAACAGGAAATCAATTTGCTTGGGAATATGTCGGAAAATGGTGGAATTTTATTCATCAGGCTGATTGGCCTCAAGATGTTTATCGTCGTAATAGTATTTTTGAAAAATGGGATGAACGTACAGGTGACTGTCGACAAGAAATTGTTTTTATCGGACAAGGCATTAATTGGGAACAACTTCAGCAGCAACTCAACGATTGTTTATTAACAATGGACGAAATTAAGGATGGGCCTGATGTTTGGTCAGATTATTAATATTTAACCAATCCAAGTAATCACGCCACACTATTATTTTTCCATTTTTAACTTGTAATTTTCTTGCACGGCTAAGCGCAAGCTTTATCAAGTTTAAATTTTGAGGTCTAAACGCTTTTGCCACAGGTTTTCTAACCTTTTGGTATCGTGGTCAAAAGGATGAAAATCAGGACGGTAGTAATCTAAAAAATCTTTAACCGTTTGTAGTGTCAGTAATCCTTGACTACCTACTCCCTTTTTAAAAAATTTAGCGATGCCATTTAAAGAAAGCACTCCATCGGCTTTAAGTAATCTTCGTGTGTTATTTGCAATTAAGAAAAGTAAAATGCTTCCTGCAAATGTCATGTAAAAAATACGTGATAAGTATCCACCGCCTGATGCTACATAAGCATCAAAGAATACCGCTTTATGTTCATTTTCTTCAACTGCATGCCATAGCCATAGCTCAGCAACTGGACCGACTAAGCGATGATTCCACTCATCATTACGCAAGAGTTCGGCGCCTAAAGTTGCCGTAATATGTTCAATTGCACAACCAACCGACATGATATGCATAGTTGGTAATATTTTTTGCATTAGGGCATATAAGGCTTTAACTTCATTTTGCAATTCATTGATATTGATTTGCTGTTCATCTACATAACGGTTAAATGCCAAATGCTCTTTAGCATGCATGGCCTCTTGTCCAATAAACGCGCTTATCTCTGCTTGAAGCACAGGATCATCAATTTTATCTCGTATATTTCTCAGAGCCTCAATCAACATTAATTCTCCTTGCGGAAAAATAGCTGACATTGCATTCATCAAATGGGTGAAATAAGCGTCATTATCAAACCAGTAACGCTTTGAACTGGTGAAATCGAAACTTAAACGTCTGACTGGAAACGAGGCTATCAAACGATGTGCTGTTGAGGAGGGCTTAGGTTTAACTTCTTCAAGGGTAGTCATATTTCTATTTAACAAAAGTACGAATTAGTTCTTTTGTAGATTTCTTTATATCCTTAGTCAATAGTTATTTTTCATCCAATTGAAATTCATATATTTATTTATAAAAAAGTTTCTGAGAACAAAACAATCTTGAGCAAAAAAGCGGTTAATGATAGTTTTAGCAAGATTTCAAATTTTAGAAGATTTAGTGTGGAAAAACTCTCTGGCGCTTATGATACTCAAGCAGCAGGCTTACCCAGAGGCCGCACCAGCCTGTTAACTGAAGAAACACGTGAAAAGCAACGCCGACGTTTGGTTAAAGCAGCTGTTAGTGCATTTGCAGAAAAAGGGTTTGCTGCTACAAGTATTACAGACATTGTTAAAAGAGCACGAGTATCTAAGCAGGTGTTTTATGAAATTTTTGAAAACAAGGAAGATTGTTTTCTGGCAGCAGATGATTTAGGTAGAAAAGCTTTATTTGAGCAAGTTCTCTCTGAAATTAAAATTAAAAATATGAATGCAGATGAATGGATTAGATCTTCAGTTCGTGCCTATTTACAACTATGTAATAGTGAACAAGACTTTACCAAGGCTTGGGCGATCGAGTTCCCCAATGCTGGAAGTCGCTGTCTAGAACAACGTAATTTATTTTTTGCAGAATTAGGACAAAGACTAAAATCTATACATGACATCATTAAAATGAATGACCCAGATCAATGGGTCAGCGTTCCTCATTTATTTTATGATGCAGCAATTGGCGGCGCTTATGAAATTATTTTCCGCTACATTTGCCAAAACAAATTTACTGAATTATTAGATCTCGAAGATGATCTGGTTAATTTCATACAGTTTTCTATTGGATATAAACAAGTCTAAACCTGTCCAGATATGCTAAAACCATATGAAATATAATATCTCATTTCATGCTTATGCTTTCACAAACATAGGCTGAATTTAATTGCGACTTGATAGGCTTTTTGAATAGGTCAGTTTTATTTCAAAAATGGCTTTAAATAGTAAGTAGTAAAGCCCCTCTAAATCGGTGCGTAAGAAATAAAGTACCTTAAGTTTATTTTTAACGTTTGAGCCTTGGCCAAATTCAGAAATTGAAACCACTTTTTCTTTTAAACGTTCTTTTTACACGATCAAGCAGATTTCAATAAAACGCTTTTTCAATTAAAAGTAGTTAAAAAAGTCGCTTTTAGAACTTCAGCCCCTTTCCTCTGCAACCGTATGAAAGCCATAATGATGAAGCAAATTAATTGATGTATTTAAGACTAAATAAACGTTGGCATAAATGAATAAGACGGGCATGAAAAAATCGTACTGTACTAGATAAAAATTTTTTCCTGAATTTAATTTCACATAACAAGTCTAAAAATTATATGCCTTAAAAAACTAAACCTATGTAAAAAATACATGTTAAACATAAGAAATATATAAGAATATTATAATTTTACCAATTTTGACAACACAAATTGTCAGAAATAAATTGACAAATGTAGTGCGAATACTCTACAAAAGAACCTAGTAGTTCTTTTGTAGAGTATTCATTATGCAAGATCACGCCATTAATGATTATTCATAGACATCATCTCTCTATATTGGAGTAATAATTATCATGTCAACCACTATTAACGCTGTACAAAAAGTTAAATCCTCTTTTCCTGTTCGAAATATTAAGTTTGATTTTGATCCTTCTACACGTTATTGGTTTGATCAAGATCCTCTTTATAGTCATTTTTTGAATACGTTATCGGCAATAACAGCACAAGGTGAATTATTTTTAATCCGAATGTTACGTACGCTTAGAGAACGTATAACCGACCCTGTATTACAGGCTGATATCAGTGCATTTATAGGTCAAGAAGCAATGCATGCCAAAGAACATACTAGATATCATCGTTATGCTGATCTAAATGACATTGATATTGAAACTTTTGAGCGTCAATTAATTCAGATATATAGTCTGCTAGATCGTGCTTTACCGTTAATGGACCGAATGGCAATCGGCTGTGCAATTGAACACTGTAATGGAACTTTTGGAGCAGAGTTATTACGCAATAATACGTGGAATCAAAAGATGGTTGGCCCTCTACGTAATTTATGGCTTTGGCATGCGGTTGAAGAAAATGAACATAAAGCAGTTTTTTTTGATGCCTATCATGCCGCAGGTGGTGGCTATATTAGACGCATGGTATGGATGGTACTTGGATGTAGTACTTTTGCAGGATTAATGACCTATGGAACACTCCGTCTTTTAGTAGCAGATAAGAAGTTTCTATCAAAAAAACATCTACAATCTATCAGTCAAATTACACACCCAAAAACAGGCCTATTTAATATTACTGTTATTAAAGAATTCCTTGACTATGTTCGTCCGTCATTTCATCCATTTGACTATGATACAAAACAACTCGAACAACACTGGCATAAAGTGTTAAATCTTGAAAATCAACAAAATTAAATACTTGAAGAGTATTTTAAGAATACTCTTCCCAGTAAAACAATGCTTTCAAATGTTAAATTTCAAAAAACTTGATTTAATAAGTTTTTTGATTTCTTTAGTTACTGGACAGTGCCTTTATTAATAGGTGTATCGGTACTTTTAGTGGAATAATGGCTGGAAGAAACAAACATATTGAGCATAAGGGCAACTAAAATTAAAGAACTGATCAAGTTATTTAACTTATTAAACAAAAAAAATAATTTGTGATTATTCTGATAACTAGATTTTATCCCTTTAAATTTGATACTTTTTATCCAATTTAAAGGGGATTTGCCAACTCTTGAAAAGTTATTAAACTGCATCCGAAGATGCAATTAAATAAAATAAACTTAATATAGCTCTGCTTAGGCTAATTATGTAACTCTACCCAACAATTTTTAATGCTTGTTCCAGTCCACGTTGCTTAATCGTAGCTCCCATACCAAACCATGCTGAATTCAATCGATGATCTCGACTCATGGCACGGCGTTCATGGTCAACAAATTCCGTGATAGTACAAAGCAAACCATAAGCTGTGTCTTTCGCTGAACTTAGCTCTGCCCCTCGCCCTTGTCCGTTAAACATTTCCATAGCCATCGACATCGCTCGTCCATTCGGCTCAGATTTGGAGTTTGATTTTTTGTTCATTGATGCTGCTTTAAGATAATACTGAATTATACTTTCCTCCTGATCTGTAGCACTCATCATCGTGTTATTAAACACCGCATCAAAGTAAGAAGCTGCTTCCTGCTGAGTTACTTTTCGTTGAGTTAGCTGTTTCATTTCGTACATATGCTCATCCCAAGTTTTAATCGAAATACCTAATTGTTGCTTAATCTTCTCAGCATCGAACTTAGTACTATGTGGAACTTTAACAACACCAGCACTACTGTTCTGCCCACGTAAGGCAATCGCTAAAGTGTTATTGCAAACAACCCTGATCGAAGTGAATTGCGCCGTGGTTGCCAATGTGCCATCACAAGCAGTTGCCAAGAGAATATAACCATTGCTGATATCTTTTCCTTTCAGTGCTGCCGATTGCCCAGTACGAGCCAACGCCCAAAATTTACGTCCACCTTTCAGTACGCCCGCTGTTTCCAGCTCAAAACCTGATTGCTCCGTCAAATCACGGTAAAACTCTAAAATCTCTTGAGGTTGTACCTCTTGAAAACGTTGACTTACAACGGATAGCGGTGCATGGGTATCTGAACGATATAAAACACGCTGTTCCTCATACGGCATAAGGATATTTTGCCCACGCTCATTCTTTGCCATATAGCTGACATTAGATGATTCAATACGCCAGTCCATGCCTGCTTGTTGTGCCCATACTTCTATCGGCTGATTTGGACTGAGTGGATTGCCTAATCCATGCCATGGAGTGTCGCCAACAAATGCCATTGTTTCTACTAAATGTGCCATAAAGTAACCTCACTATTCACGATAACTAATGATGTAAAAATTGAATTACTGCATAAAAAAAGGCCTGCGGAGAGCAGGCCAAAACGGGAAGCTTTCTGAAAATGGATTCAATCAGAATGAGTTCACTTAGATGGTATATATCTGAAAGTTTTTTAAATTATTTTTTAGACACACGATGCAACTTTACCGCGCAGTAAATTGACGGGATCATTTTCAGAGATTATGATGACGTTGCTGGCCTACATTGCCAGTCGACTTTGACAGGTCGGTTTATTGGATTGCATCAGAGTTATTCCTTCTGAGGGATAATTTTGAGGGTACATCTCGTCTCCTCCCGTAGCGGTAGGACGGGAGAGGGACACTTTCGAGTGTGCTGGTGTCAATCCAATCCGGTCTGTCAACCCTCTTTCGTTCTGCCACCATTAATCATTAAATTATGTCTGGTAGAACTTCTTATCTATATAGGAGTGGTTACCATGACTAATTTCGATTCCTGTTTTAAGACATCTTTCCTTTCTTTTGCTGATCTATTCAATGGCAAAAAACCGTTGCACTCCTGCCCATTGAAAGATAAGCCACTCGGCTAATAATAAAACTTTTATATACCAACACAATCAACTTTTATTCTGCTTATGCTTCATGAAGTAGGGATAAGTATGCCCTGTGAAAATATTCTGTATACCTTATAGGCGTTGGGGTTTAACTGTTTATGACTTTTATCCGTCTCTTTGTTTTGTGGGGCAAGAGTAATTCCCTTCTAGAGCTTGGACAGGAAATAAAAGCTGTTTGGTGTTGTGACATGAAGTGATGGTTAAACCAATCAAGGTGAATGCACCTTTCACTTCGATATCAATTTATCCAATACCTAAAACAAGGACATAACAATGAAAGGTAGAATTCTTGATTTTTCAATCCAGACGAATACTGGGATCATTACTGGCGAAGATCACAAACGCTATAGCTTTGTAAGCAGTGAGTGGAAAGAAACACAAGCACCTGTCCGTGGCTATGAAGTTGATTTTGAAATCAATGCCGAGGGGCAAGCAATAGGCATTTATCTTGAAATAACAGCCAACCCAATTCCTGCCATTGTGAATACACCAACTCAAAGTAACTCTTCATACACAGCTCCCGCTAGTCAAGAAAGTTCACATAAAGCTAAAGAGGCTTTTAGAAAATGGGAACAAGGTGAAGACAACTATCAACAAGCCATATTTACCTGCTTTAAGAAATTTGCAGATTTTAAAGGCCGTGCAAGACGACGTGAGTTCTGGTATTTCGAACTATTCTGTGTGCTATTAAGCCTACTTTTAAGCTTCATGAATGAAGACTTAGCCACACTCGCCATGCTGGTTACGTTTATTCCGAATATTGCTGTCAATGTAAGACGGCTACATGACATTGATCGTTCAGGTTGGTGGATGTTAATTGCCTTAGTACCAATTGTAGGCATTCTACTACTACTGTTTTGGGCTACCCAAGAAGGTAATCCATCAGCAAATCAATATGGCGAATCACCCAAAGCATAAGTAATCAAGCCATTCCATGACACATCAATAACAACCATCACTTCTTCATTTAATGGAAGTACACATTTTAGGAAACACCATGAATAATAAAATCATTATTACTTTGCTTGTAAGTTGTTTAATGCAAGCTTGCACCAAAAATGAATCTACAGAAAAGGCTTCTTCAAATACTGCTCAAACAGAAGCAGTTAAAGCTAATACAACTGATTCACAACAGTTCATTGAACAAGGCAAAAATGACATTGCCACCTATGGTAAAGAAACCCTGCAATATTTACTTGATCAAAAATATCCGGATAGTTATACCGCCTTTACGGTAGATAATGTCAGATTTCTACGCCAGCAATCCGAAGATCTTTTTCTTTACACATGGAACATTCGATTCTTAGACAATCACTCAGATGATGTTTATGGCTGTGACAACCAGCAACTTTCATGGAACAAGAAAACAAAAGATATTGAATCTACGTTAAATGACGAGTGCTTTAACATCATTGAGCGCGGCAATCATTCTCAAAACCAAAATGAGACAACTTCCAATGTACCAGAAACCTCACCTGTAAAAGTTGTAGTGGAAGAAAACCCCTACCACTCTTTCATGTCAGTCATTAAGGTTCAATCACTTGTAGATGATGTCTCTGTTTCAAATGTCACGGTCAACCGTGGTAATTGCCCTTTATACCAAAAAATAACTACACCAAGACGACTAGGTTTCGGGCAAACAATGTCCGTAGATACGAACAATTGTGGTCGTGCAAAGATTATTGAAATAGTCGTTTCTACCGATCAGGGGGATTGGAAGTTCGGCTCATAACAATTGGTTCAATAAAATTTAAATGAACTTAATGTCTGAATATGCGTAGAGAAAGATTATGAAAAAAATTACTTACTCCATTTCCTTAGCCATATTGTTGACTGGCTGCAATGAGGTCAATTCTGCCAAATTAAACTATCAAGCACAGTCTTGTACTGCCGATAACTCTGTCAGTTGTAATGATATTCGGGTTAGACGAGCGATCGTTGCTACCCAAATGGGATATCAACAAATGATTGATGAAAAAAATAAGTTTGTATCAGAACTTGGACAGACTCGATATGAACAGTTACTTGGTTTAATGAGACAAAAGATCGAACATCTCGAAAAGCAGCGCCCTAACCTTTATTTACGATGGTTTCAGGGAGATTCCAGATATTATAAAGATGTAGATTTTGGCGACCATATTGATGCTGAAATTGAGAAGCTTCTCAATACTCAACATGTAGCTTCATCAAATTCTACTCCAGCAGACCTAATTCAAAATGGTGAATCAATTCATGTCGCATCAGAACAAAATCAGACAGATCATTTTTCTGAAAAGTATGAACACAGCTATACTTTCACTGTAATAAACCCAGTTTTAGAAAAAGATGATGCGTTGCTTTTGGATACCGAAGCAGGCCCTATCAAGTTTGATATGCATTACACATCTGTGGCTCAGAACTTTATCCTTGAAAAGTTAAAACAAGGGGACTGTATCCAGTTTAGTGCTAAAGATACCCCTGTCATGAATGATGATCATCAATTGTATTTTGAGACCTACATTACTGACCCACAAATAGTGCAATGTACAGCGGCTTAACTCATTTAAATGAAACAACATCTATCGTTCAGGGAGGTTCACCCTCCCCAACTTTATGCCCATCCATCAATAAAACAGTTGACCACAGCTTTGGCATTGAAAGCAGCAACTTGGGGTGACAGGCACACGATCAAACAAACTATTGAAAATACCACCGACTACGGCTCCTGCAATTCCCCCTATTAAAGGTGAAATTGGCAGACTCTTTGATAATGCTGCACCCATCGTGGCAAATGATGCTGACGATGCCAGGCTTTGGTTGCCTGTGTGGGAATGAGGGTTGACCACTCGAATAACATGTTCTGAATGGCAGTTTGGGCAAGTAATGTTCATAATATATACCTCTGAAATGGAAAAGCTTTAGAAAACAATATGCTTTCATTCAGATAGTACATATTTGAAATAAGTTAATTCCTTGAATCCTCCCTTTCTTCATAATACTCTTCAAAACGCAATTTCATTAAGTAGGAGAACTTTGTCTCAACCACCGCATCAAACATATAAAAGAGCATCCCCTTTGCAATTTCAAGATGATCCGGTTCACCCCGTAAATTATGCAAATAATAAGGCTCGAAACCGTCGACCCCCAGATGGAAAATCATTTCATAGAAAAACACCGCACAATCAACCAAAAAGGCCATCCGATCGAAAAACTCGTCCTCATCCATCTCATGCCTAAGCTTTGCAAAGTCAGCAGGGCAAGTTTCTGATTGCTGTATAAATCGGGTGAGTTGATCAAACTTATTCTCTATAAAAAAGAGCTGTTCCAGGGTATTGCTATCTAACATTTTATCGCTCCTATGTTTAACTCATGAGGGGTTACATAAGAGACGGGTTTTAGGTATAAAAATACAGAAGCAATAGAATGAAAAAAAGATAAGGGGGTTAAACTTGTTTGATCTCAGTCATTTTCAACCAGATGTACCAACAAGTATTTCTCAACCCAGACGGGTAACTCTCCATCAAAATCCGGGTTAAAAGTCAGGGTATCTCCACCTGTGATTTCTCCAATATAAGATGCGTTCTGGTGAGTTGCATCACTTGAGTTATCAAATAGAAATGCTCGATCTGCAACTTCGACCGCATCAATCAGCATTTCCATAGTTCGGTAATAACGCTCTCTAATTTTTTGTTCTTCAACAGGATGACCACCCTGGCTTACCCGTTGCCGAACTCTGTCCACATTAATATCTGGGTCTTCTGTGGTTACAAAATATAAATAGGTCCGATATCCCAATGCTTTTGCATCGCGTAAAAATTCTATTTTACTTTTATGAGACATCACCGTCTCAAAAGTGAAACTCACCTTCAACGCCAATAGCTCTTTGCGAATATAATCCAGAGTTCGGGCAGCAAGATATGAATCAATCAGATTACCCGACAGATCTATTTTGTTCCCATCAATTTGCGGAGTCTTCAAAAGACAAGGAGTAATGATTTCTTGACCATCATTCTCTCGACGCTTTATTTGCAACCCCATCAAGAAGTGAACTAATCGGGTAGCATCAATTCGTTTATCAAATTGTTCCAGATCAAGAATAGGGTTAGTTTTAAGCTCACGCTCAAGATTATCGGCATTTAAAAAAAGTTTAGATAATCGTTGATCCAACCCATGAATCATCGTGCTTTTACCTGATCCATTTGGTCCAGCAAACATTCTAATCCGTGGAGTACGATTGGACATCAAGTTATTCAGCTTCCTCAACTTTACGCTTTTTAAGCTTTACAGTTCCTTGACTAAGCACGCGTTGAGCTAACTCATGATCGCGTTTAGGTAACTGTTTAATCGTCACTGTTCGCCCATTTGGTGTTTGTTTTAAGACAGCACCATCTTTTGCATAAAGTACGCTTGCATAACGAGATACCTCAAGAAAACTCGCCCGAAGCACCTGCCCTGCCATTGAAGGAATTTCACTTTCATCGCGTGATTTTTTAATAGTTGACATCTTTAAAAACCTCGGCGTGTTTAAGCTTCATTGTAGTTTACGCATAGCAATGAAAACTAATTATGTCTTCATACAATATAGTGCCATTTTGTTTAGAATCCAAGCTATCATTCTATGCATGATCTTAAATTCAAGGGTAACCCTAATGTGTATTTACCCTGATATCATTTCATGGCCTGGAGTTATAGTTTTTAGCTATAAGAATATAGAGTTTAAGGTATTCATTGTTCCTGAAGTGATAGCCGAAACTAGTAAAGTCCAGCTATCACCTATTGAAGAGAAGATGTTTCTCATCTAGATGGTACATATCTGTGTATGATTCCAATTAACGCTGTGACATGCCAAAGGTACGCATCTTCCTCGTTGTTTTTACTCGGAGGTATTGCTCTTTCTCAGGTCGTGCTAAATAGGACAAGGTTGAACACATTTTTCGTACTTGATAATCAACCTCGCTATAGATAATGCCAACCCCTAAAGTACCTTGCTCTTCGTATTGCTTTAAGTACCTACGATCATGGCAATTAAAGTAACTTCCATCATCCCCTGTAACATCTTCCCATAACTCCCCCACAGCCTTAGCAATACTCCATGCACTCGTGCGCTTACGCTCATTAAAGATCAATGCAATATGGCAATGGTAGCCTTTCTTTTCTCCCTGCTCTAATGCCCATACCAGTAGCAATACCTCCCTTCCATATTCAGATCGCTTGATCTTTCTTCTAAGCATTTCTAAATCATTATCTACTTGTTCAATATCTGGACTAACCACATAGGCTAAATCAATCCTTACCACCAGCACAGCAGAATAGCTTTTCAATATTTCTTCAAGGCGTTTATTAAGCTTGGCAGCATTTAATGTTTCGCTATAACGATGTTGACGTAATTCATTAAGGTGACCAACTCTAGCTCGATTGAAATAAGCTTGCCAGTCTTTAAAGGTTCTTTGTTTCAAGCGATTGTAAAGTGATAATGAGGTTTCATATTGCAGGTCGTAGTCATGGAGCAAACTACAAAAGAGATCGATTAAGCAGGTATAACTAAAGTCAGGGTTATAGACTTGATTGAAGGCTAAGAGAAGGTTTGCGAAGATTTCATAAAATGATCTTGGCTGTCTTGTAGCATCAAGAGTGGTTAGGATAAAACTTTCAATTTCGATCAGTAATGATGCCTCGTTGATTTCATTTTGGTTTAGGCTAACGTTCATGTTCACTTACCTGTAGTTATTTAGGACTACATGAAGTGGCTATGGTGTTATTAATTACCTAAAGGTTTTAAGATCATGGTTAAGTAATGTGATTATTTAATAAGGTGAGAGGTTAATAGGTTTTAAGTAGATAGATAATAGGGTTATGGATATAGACTATGATTTAGAGATTAGATATTAAATATATTGATGTGTATTAACTAGAATGTATTGGTGGTATTAACTAAGTCATTACACCTAATCCATACCTGATATAGGCAATATGATTTTCCCGATCTAATCAATATATTAATATATCCATATATGATGTAGTTGTAGTTTTTCCTATATGATGAATTGCCTAGTTCATGTCAAGTTATCCGACGCTAAAATATCAATTAGCAGAGGCATGTAAGTTCATTGTCAAACAGGAGACTTACAAACGAAACTGAAAAATACTCCCTCACTTGTGGAGTTTCGACATGAAATTGCCCATAGAGGTGCCTATATCACCTTATATACATTATTAGAAGCTTATAAAAAAAACATGCGAAATCGTCTTAAATCATACTAGAAACCGCCCCAAAACCCTTCCTACATTTGGCTAAACTAAACGGAAAGCTTACTGTAAGAAGGTGTCAATTATGTATCAAAGCTCTGCACATAAAGAATTAAAACTGTATCTCAAACAACTTTCTGATGAGGATATGATTTGGGTTTTGCATGTCATGAATAAAGATTATGAGGAACATGATATTGAAAGAGACATTGATGATATGGACTCGGCTTTAGTCCGATTAGATATTAAAGCCTTAAACACCATGACTAATATGGATGAGATTAGAAGCAAGGTTATAAACAGTTATGAGGAAATTAGGGAAGAATTTATTAACCACTTCATCGATACTTTAAAAGACTTTAAAAGCACTTTAAAAATACGAGGAAGAGACTTATCCAAATACAAGAGCAACAAGCGTCTATTATATTTTGTACTCAACCAAATTAATTACAAGGAGGGTCGATATAATACTTTCCGTGATATACATAATGAATATTTTAGGTTCCTCTATACGATATTCATGCTACCCAACTATTACGAATCTAACCGCACCCTTGATGATCTGGAAGCTAGTTTTAGTAAAATCATAAGCAAGAAACCGTTACACTTTAAAAGCTTTGACAGTGATGAGTTCTACCTATGGGCTAAAACTTATATGGATCAAGATAGAGAAAATGCTAAGGTACTCAATAGTACAAGCTACAATCCCCTAAATGACAAAGAGTGTAGTATTGTCGTTAATGCAATCTTTGACAATTTATTAGCTATAGATAGCAACATATATAGAGCGCTAAAAGATAAGTTATCGAATGCTGCGTACCAAAAAAACTACCGCAAGAAAAACAAAGGGCGTAAGCATCATTACTATCTAACTGATAAAGCCCTTCATTGCTTAAATATATTGGCAGAGAAGCACAATGTGACCGAAGAAAAGATGATCGAAAACCTTATCAATGAACGCTACACCAATGAGTGTATGGACAAAGGTAATCATCTTTATACACTTACCTGCTAATTATCTCAGTGTATAGAGATCATGGATGGGAACTCCCATCCATGAATCTTAAATTAAGTCGAGTATTGGTTAGCTATTTGCCGAGAGCGCTCTTTAAAGCCTATAGAAACTATTCAATACATTGCTCTTTTATATTTCTTTCAAGCCTTAAAGCCTTCATTAATAATTCATCCAGAGAATCAGTATTGAAGGGAAGAATACCTTTGCGCAATTTAAAAGGGTAACTATCAGTTAAAGCATGCTCAAGCAGTTTCATGAAAGCTGAGAGCTTTGCTATTTCTTTTTGCAATTTATCTTTCTTTGAAGCTGTTAATGTTTTACTCAGTATTTCTTCATGTAGCACTTTTACTTGTTCCCTACTAACTTCCAGCTTTGACTTGATCCATTCCTCATCGTAGGTTTGGAACTTACACGTAACTTCATCTATGATTTCATCCACGGCCTTATATACACTCTGATATTTCTTGCCAGACTGCTGTACTTGTTCAATTAACAGGTCAAAGAATATTTTCTTTTTAGCCCTTACAATTTTCTGATATTCGCCTTGAGTGCTTCTACCTTTAGCTATTCTGATTTTCAAAGATGGATTCTGAAATCCATAATTAAGCGGGTCTAAGCCAATGTATCCATGAAGTATTTCCTTATAAGCCTTATGTTGTTCTTTTTCATTTAATTTTTCCAAATTACTTCTCAAAACTTCGAGTTGATCCAGAAGGTTAACCAAGTCACTTATTGAATAGCCATACTGTTGCCTAAAAGCCTCATACCGTGTTTTCTGGCAATTCTCGACCATTTCCTGATATATACGATTACGCTCTTCCACAGTAAAACTAGACTGGGGATGCAAGTGTGAATCAAGGCTGCCCGTTCGTGTAATGTCAACATTGATATCAGTTAGAGCCTTCAATAAATCTTTAACTGTTAATGACATGGAACCTTTCTTTGAATCAAGTTCACTACAAAACATATCAAGCTTTAACGTTGGGGACCCTTCACCCAGATAGTCTTCTAGCCAGCTAATATTAAGGTATTGGTTCAGCAACTCTGTTTCTAACTCTTCAATTAAATGTTTATCGAATACTTTCATACCACCCTGTAATAACCTCTTAAACCATAGTTCATAACCCCAGTTTAAATTTTACATCTAACTGACTTATAAAAAATTATTTTTACGGCTGTTGAATCCTTAATAGAGCCAATCTTAATGTGAATAATAGCAACCGTGATCACACACTCTAATGCAACTTGAAATGCTCTAGTACAGCAGGACATGAAAGGAAAAGACATGGTTTCAGATCTATCAACCTTCGATTATCTATTTTTGAAGTTTCGTTCACTACACGTAAAGCTCGAAGATGTTGTAAAGGAATATTATCCGCACCTATGCAAAGAAAGAATGCTGGAAAGAGTACGTCAGAATAGATTCCCCTTTTCATGCTTCAGAATGGATGACAGCCAAAAAGGAACGCTCTTTGTGGATATACGAGAGCTTGCTGAAGTGATCGATGATATCTACCGTAAGCAACACACTATTTTTCAGAACAGAACCCAAAAAGCAATTCAGTCATTAAATTAAGAAACTATAGGAAAAGTAAAATGTTAGAAGCGCGCTATCGAGTAAAGGATCTGGTGAATTATCCCGAACGTGCAGCGAAAGATTATGTAGATCGTAGTGGCCGTAGACGTCGTCTTTCTCATAAACCAGCAAGTAAAGGATTGCTGAATATTGCAGAGTCAACTTTTTGGAAAATGATTCGCCGTGGTGACTTTCCCAAACCCATCTATTTAACAGCAAGTATGCCCACTTGGACTGAAAGCCAAATCAAAGCTTGGCTTGAAGCAAAGAATCCTAAAGCTGTATAACGCAAACAGCCTGTCTATGATGGGCTGTTTTACTTTTCACCCATACATTATGTACAAAATATTGTCTGTACAGAATATTGACACTTTAAAGCAAAAGTTTTACAGTTACTATGCTTAGTCGCAATTGTAAGAGTAATAAGCTAAATAGTGTCTATCTAAGTATCTAAATTTATGCCAAAAGTGAATGACGAAAATACAGCCATCCATAGTGTCCAAATGTAATGATCAATGTATCTAAAGAAGTGACCAAAATAGTGCTAAATGAAATGTCAAATATATACTGGCGAATATCGTAAAGATTGTAATTAATGACTTGTAATGCTTGAGTAATAGGAAAATTAAGACTATGCAAATTTTCACTTATACCGATGCTCGCAATAATCTGAAAACGGTTTTAGATCGTGTCATTGATGATTCAGATGTTGCAGTAATTACGAGAAAAGAAGGTCAACATGCGGTTGTAATGGGACAAGACTATTACAACAGTATAATGGAAACATTGCACCTCATGTCTTCTCCAAGTAATGCAGCACACCTAGCAAAATCAATTGCAGAATTACGGGCATCTAAAGCAATCGAAAGAGAACTTTTAGATGAAACGGAAGACTAGTTTTACTCCAACAGCTTGGGAGGATTACGTGTATTGGCAAAACCAAGACAAAAAGACTCTTAAGCGCATCAATACATTAATCAAAGAGTGTCTTCGTACCCCCTTTGATGGTATTGGCAAGCCTGAACCATTACTCGGCGATTTAGCAGGTTTGTGGAGCAGACGAATAGATGAAAAAAATAGATTAGTCTATGAAGTAACTGATGTGGCGACAACTGTCATTTCTTGTCGTTATCACTACGAATAAAAGAGAAGCCCTAACCTAGTGTTGGGGCTTCTTTACATAAATCATTTACTACATAAACATTACAGCAATAGCTATACTTAAACTTAATGCTAAATCAATTCTTGGCTTGAAGAGAAAAGTCCTAAAGCAGCATAAAGTAAAACAGCCTGTCATAGACAGGCTGGTTTTCAATAGTTAATTAAATCATTTCTCATAAGCTGTATTATGTTAATTTTAGAAAAACCTAATTTCTTAATGCGACAGCACCATATTTACTCTGGATCAGCATATAAATGACTAACACATATACCACATACAGAGCGGCCTAATTGAGCACATTTAACACGGACAATGGATTCATCCACTTCACAAGTGATATCCTTAGATCCAGAAATCCATTTCATCTTTTCACAAATTGAAAAACTTTCAGATGTACATTTACTCTCTGAATTAGGAGGATTCAATTTACCTTCAAAAAGGTGAAACTGATCTGTATTAGGATTCTTTTTCAAAGTGTAAGTCTTTTTGGTCATAGGATTCTTCTTTAAAATTAAAAATATTATTCAACCAATACTAATTATATTACTAATAGACGACAATACTATAAATAGATTATAGCGACATGTAGTGTCGTATCTTTTCACACATTTTACTATAACTCGGCTTACCAAACACGCATGAATAAAATTTTACGTGACTCCATACTGAGCGAACTAAAAAATAATCCTTAAAAAAAGGGGAGCTTAAGCTCCCCTTTTTTTAAGGATGAACTCTATGATTCCGTAAAGAGTAATTTACCTATCCACCAAATAGACTGGCCAAAATTTGAAATAAGTTGTTCACCTTGTCTAAGATATGATCTATTTTCATCAATTCTAGCCAGTTTCAAAGCATCTCCAATTTTAGAACTCGTCTGATGTGCATCACCATTTCGCATATCATAGACTCCAGCAATCACTCCAAAAATCTCATGAGCTTTATCGTTTCCAACTTTATCAGCTAAGATACTTTCAAGAAGTTTATTTGAACCGAGCTTCTCTTTATCTTTACGCGTTGAAAGCTTACGGAGTTGTTCCTTATTCAAACGCTCAGAGAAAAAACGGATAACTTCCTTTGCTAATCTTAATAATGATGTCTGATCCTTACTCGAAAAACGAGAGATATCCTTAAAAAAGTTTGTATCACTTATATCTTGTGAAAATAACTTAATTCCATATTCATTATAAAACCCCGCTTCTAACAACTTAGTACATTCAAATAACATAGTTTCAGCAGCGTGTGTAGAAGCAGGTTGTGCCTTAACCTGTGACATTAGCAATTCAGAAGAAACCTTTCCATCTGGGGCTATGTTATGGCCAACCCAAACATGTTGCTCCCATGCTTCTAAACGGGCTATATCATAAGCATATACAGTAATGAAATCTGACGAGTTCACTCCAAAATGTATTCTATATCCAGAAGTCGAATGAATAGCCCCAGTTTCTGCCGTATACCATTCAAGAAAAAATCCTCTATAACTAAGCAATTCATTAACAACACTAGAACGAAACCATAGCCAACGACCTATATCTTCATCGTTTAATGAAGCAGCATTCATTCTTGTCCCGTCAGTTTCCACAACGAAATTTGGTAATGTATCATTTTGATCTCTACGAACACGTATACTTTTTCTTTGATGATGAATCCATTCATCCCTCCAAAACTCTCCTTCTACCCGTACACCTTGATATCCACCTTTATGACCTTTTGAAGTTTCATATTCTGTATTGTCATCATTTTCAGGCCCCATTACTGGTGCATCTTCACCTTCATCAACATCTGTTCTCCAAACTCTAAAAGATGCCCATCCACCTCCAAAAATATCATTTACATTGCGAATAAGTAATTCAAATCTTCCATCGTTTCGCTGTTCTTTAAAATTTGTTAAAACTGCATAAGCACTATTGGCCAATGATTCAACATTTTCTACTCTCTGACGATAATATGAGAGTCGAAGTGTTAAATTTCTTGCAGCCAAGTAATCAATTAAGAATTCTCTTTTAATTTCTATTAGTACATGATTCCCTTTCTCATCAAAAACTTCACGAGCTACTTCAACAAAATTTTCCTCAGGTCTTATCCAACTTTGCCCTTCCTTAATTAAGCCAAGAGCAACTATCAAATCTGGATTAAGTATCCACTTCCTCCCACCAATAACAGGTTGTGGGTATTCGAAAATTAAATGGACACCTATAGGTTCTCTATCATTACGTTCGTACTTATCAATTGGCGAATAATAACCATCATTATATGCATATGGTTTACCAATTGAACTAATACCTATATCACTCCAACTTAAGTTATTTGCTTTATCTACATGTTCTGGTGGAAATGCAACTGATCCGCATCCAAAAAACTCACTTTCAAAACCTATATTTTTGACTGAGCCTTTTTCGTTGGTCTGTGATGCTCTAAGAGGAATCCAAGTTGAATTATTGAAACTTCTGCGAGTCTCTTGAATTTGAAGAATCCAATTTTTTTTATCCACATTATTTCCTCATATACTTTAATTCGTTAAGATTAAGCTTATCTATTATTAATATAATTTATTTTAAAATAAGTTACTTAAGTTAAAAAATATTTTTTATTTAAGATAAAATCTCTTATAGGAACTCCAAAAACCATGGAATTTTCCGCCTATTTAACATACTGGGTGCTTTATGAGATATAAAACAAAAATCTTTTAAATTTAACTTGTTACAAAAATAACTAACATTTATTTAAAATACAAAGAACCAATTTGTTACAAATTGGCTTCACGTTAGACATCACGGTAATATTTGACCAAGCAATTTAATCAAGAAATCAGCGATCTTCTAGCTTT
This sequence comes from Acinetobacter sp. WA-87, assembly GCF_039938935.1. Taxonomy (NCBI): domain Bacteria; kingdom Pseudomonadati; phylum Pseudomonadota; class Gammaproteobacteria; order Moraxellales; family Moraxellaceae; genus Acinetobacter; species Acinetobacter sp. WA-87. Next base: position 1,233,684 of record NZ_JBDUVF010000001.1, read on the forward strand.
TGGTCACTATGTTCAAGTAAAGAATCCAAATAATCAGCCCACTCTTGCATCATTTCTCGACGGTTATTCAGGAACTTGGTTCTGTTGTAGGCTGTACCATTATTATCTTTTACCTTGTGGGCCAATTGGTGCTCAATAAAATCTACACGTTGCTCTAAAATCTCATCCAGCATAGTACGTGCCGTTGCCCTGAAACCATGTGCTGTCTGTTCACCGCCATAACCTAAACGCTTTAAAGCCGAATTGATTGTATTGTCTGAAATGACAGTTTTTCCATCCCGCCCTACAAAAATATATTCACTGTAAGGGCGTAAATCAATGATTGACTCTATCAGATCAAAGGCTTGATCTGATAAGGGCACAATATGAAGCTGTTTAGTTTTGCTGGCAGTAAATTTAAAACAACGCTCCTCACGATAGTAAAATTCCTTTTTCAGCATTCGTATCTCACCCGGTCGCTGAAAGGTCAATACAGAAATTTTTAACGCAACCTGTGTTGTCAGCAAACAACGAGGATAGAGTTTGGAGTAGTTCCAGATTTTATTCAGCATAGGAGCTAAGTCTTGCTCTTCTGTTACTGCTGGAAAATTCCCTGCCTGTGGTTTTGGCAGCTCAATATCTTCAATAGGATTGTATTGAATCAGTTTTTTCTTACGGGCTGATTTAAATATTTGATTGAGATCAGATTTAAGACGCTTAGCAACAGACAAAGCACCACGTTCAACAATACGTTTGAAGACCTTAGTCTCAAGTATTTCCAAAGTAAGCTGAGGAAAGGTTAGATCACCAATATAAGGGTAAACATCGTGATTCAAACGACGGATTGTTTCTTCATCCTGCTTTCGTTCAAGTTCACGTTTATGCAACCATAGCTCAGCAATAACACGGAAGGTATTTTCAGCTTCTTTCTGCTTTTGTGACTTGGTTTCAATCCGCTCCATTGCTGGGTCGATACCCTGCTTAATGAGCTTCTTATATTGATCTCGAATGGTACGAGCATCTTCTAGCGAAACTTCTGGGTAAGTACCCAAAGATAAATCGTTACGTTTGCCCAAAAATGGGCGCGTATAATTGAATATCCAGTATTTGCTACCACTCTGGTCAATACGCAAATACAGGTTTCCCCCATCTGACAACTTATACATCTTATTAGGATCAGATTTAGCTTTTTTAACTTGCAAAGCACTAAGCTTGTTTATTCCACGGGTCGTCATAATCCAGACATAAAAAAATGCAGTAAGAGCGAATCTTACTGCATTTTTTACTACTTTATAACTGCCAATTGACGTACTGTGTCATGGCTTGTAGTATTACTTATTTCCAACTTTAACCTTATAAATCATAGACTTATACAGCGTTAAACAGTGTCAGAAATTTGAATTTGGCGGAAGCGGTGAGATTCGAACTCACGGAGGACTCACACCCTCGTCGGTTTTCAAGACCGGTGCATTAAACCGCTCTGCCACGCTTCCATGTGCGTAAGAATACAAAGCTTATTCATTTTATTCAAGAAAAATATCATCGCTTTGTGTTCAAGTGCATATTGTTTCATCAATTTTACAGTTGAGCAGCTAATTCTGCTCCTTCTTTGATCGCACGCTTCGCATCTAGCTCTGCTGCAAGCTTTGCACCACCAATAATATAGTAGTTTGCTATAGTCGACTCGTCTTCTTTTGGCATCAAGTCTTTTACCGATTCTTGACCTGCACACACCACAACAGTGTCTACGCGTAAAAGCTGATCTTGACCATTATGCTCAATCCACAGTCCTTCATCGGTAACTGCTTTATATTGCACACCACGCAACATGCGTACACCATGTTTTTTAAGCTGAGCGCGATGTACCCACCCCGAAGTCTTACCAAGACCAATACCGAGCGGTGTTGTTTTACGTTGCAGTAAATAAATCTCGCGGATTGCTGGTTCAACTACTGGTGGTTGCATACCACCTTCAGAAATATAGTTCGGATCTGGATCTACACCCCATTCACGTTGCCATTCAGCCAAAGGTTGAGGCTGTGGCTGATGTGGTGGTTTAAGTAAGAACTCTGATACATCAAAACCAATACCACCTGCCCCAATCACTGCAACTTTTTGTCCCACTTCTGCACCTTGCAAAACTTGAGCATAGGAAAGAACTTGTGGTGCATTACTTCCTTCAATTTTTAAAGCACGTGGCACTACACCAGTCGCAACAATAACTTCATCAAAACCTTCACGTTCAAGTTGCTCACGATTTACACGCGTATTTAAGCGTACATCTACACCTGTTTTTTGAAGCTGTACTTTAAAGTAGCGAATCGTCTCGTGGAATTCCTCTTTACCTGGTACAACCTTGGCAAAGTTAAACTGACCACCTACATCTTTATTGGCTTCAAACAAAGTCACTGCATGACCACGGCTTGCCGCCACAGTTGCAGCAGACATACCTGCCACACCACCACCAACAACTGCAATACGCTTAGGCTGTTTAGTTTTTAAATAGACCAATTCTGTTTCATGGCCTGCACGTGGGTTGACTAAACAAGACACACGTTTATTTTTAAATGCATGATCTAAACACGCCTGGTTACAGGCAATACACGTATTAATTTCATCAACACGATTAGTCGCAGTTTTATTTACCCAAAAAGCATCGGCTAATAAAGGGCGAGCCATTTGAATCATGTCTGCCTTGCCTTTTGCCAAAATCTCTTCGGCAGTTTCAGGCATATTAATACGGTTAGATGCAATGACTGGAATTGAAATATGTTGTTTTACATGAGCTGTGTAATCGACAAACGCTGCACGAGGTACAGAGGTTACAATAGTTGGTACACGTGCTTCATGCCAACCAATACCCGTATTTAATAAAGTTACACCCGCTTTTTCTAAAGCTTTAGCAACAGTCACCACTTCTTGCATGGTATTACCGTCATGCACAAGGTCGAGTAGCGATAAACGGAAACAGATAATAAATTTTTCGCCCACTTTTGCACGAATTGCTTTGACTATTTCAACCGGAAAGCGCATACGGTTTTCAATTTCACCGCCCCAACGATCAGTACGCTGGTTTACATGGCGACTTAAAAACTGGTTAATCAGATATCCTTCTGACCCCATAATTTCGACGCCGTCGTAGCCTGCTTTTTTGGCAATGTCCGCGCACTGTGCATAGTCTTCAATGGTGCTGAGAATATTTTTTTCAGAAAGCTGACGCGGTTTAAATGGTGAAATTGGCGATTTAATTGCTGTTGAAGACACCACAAAAGGCTGATAACCATAACGTCCTGCATGCAAAATTTGCATTAAAATTTTTGAACCATGTTTATGGACAGCGTGGGTTACTAAGCGATGCTGAGGAATATCAAATAGGCTATTCATAGTACCGCCAGCTGGAGCCAACCAGCCTTGACGGTTCGGTGAAATACCACCTGTCACAATCAGGCCAACCCCACCTTTTGCACGCTCTTCAAAATAAGCTGCGAGTTTTGGGTAATTAAAAAAACGATCTTCAAGTCCCGTATGCATAGAACCCATCACCACACGATTTTTAATAGTGGTAAAGCCTAAATGTAATGGTTTTAATAAATTGGCGTAACTTGTCATGCTGCGTCCCAATAGTTTTTGCAACTTGTTGCATAGTACTTTAATACTTTTTTAATAATTTTGGATGACCAAGAATTATTTTTTATTTGAGATTATGGTCAATCTACCTATACAGATGACAATCACATATTTTGTTAAATAATAAATACCAATCATAACAAGTGAATTAATGCTTTTTTTGCCAAAAAAGCACCATGAATAGTGCTACAATAGCCGCCATTCAGAATTCTCGAGACCACCTCAACGGGGTCTTTTTCATAAATGTTAGGATTAGCAATGACTGATAATGCAACTATCTTGCAGCATGTACCAGTAGGCAAAAAAGTTGGGATTGCCTTCTCCGGTGGTCTAGACACTTCAGCTGCTTTATTGTGGATGAAACAAAAAGGCGCTGAGCCTTATGCATATACTGCAAACTTAGGCCAGCCAGATGAAGATGACTACGATGCAATTCCAAAGAAAGCAGAACAATATGGCGCTGTAAAAGCTCGCTTAATTGACTGCCGCTTACAATTGGCGCTTGAAGGTATTGCTGCAATTCAGTGTGGTGCATTCCATATCAGTACAGGTGGCGTTCCTTATTTCAATACGACTCCACTCGGTCGCGCAGTAACAGGTACTATGCTCGTTACTGCAATGAAAGAAGATGACGTAAACATCTGGGGTGACGGTTCAACTTATAAAGGTAACGATATTGAACGTTTCTATCGTTATGGTTTGTTGACTAATCCAAATCTTAAAATTTATAAGCCTTGGTTAGATCAAAACTTTATTGATGAGCTTGGTGGCCGTGCAGAAATGTCACAGTTCCTCATCGATAACGGTTTTGACTACAAAATGTCAAAAGAAAAAGCGTACTCAACTGACTCAAACATGTTGGGCGCGACTCACGAAGCAAAAGATCTTGAATACCTAAATGCTGGTATCAAAATCGTTGACCCAATTATGGGCGTTGCTTTCTGGAAAGAAGAAGTTGAAATCAAACCAGAAGAAGTCACTGTACGTTTTGAAGAAGGTGTACCTGTTGCGTTAAACGGTCAAACTTTTAACAATCCGGTTGAACTTATTCTTGAAGCAAACCGTATTGGTGGTCGCCATGGTTTAGGTATGTCTGACCAAATCGAAAACCGTATTATCGAAGCAAAATCTCGTGGTATTTATGAAGCACCAGGTATGGCCCTTCTTCATATTGCTTATGAGCGTTTGGTTACAGGTATTCATAACGAAGATACGATCGAACAGTACCGTATTAATGGTTTACGTTTAGGTCGTTTACTTTACCAAGGTCGTTGGTTCGACTCTCAAGCACTTATGTTGCGTGAAACTGCACAACGTTGGGTTGCTAAAGCGATTACTGGTGAAGTGACTCTTGAACTTCGTCGTGGTAATGACTACACCATCATGAACACTGAATCTCCAAACTTAACGTACGAAGCTGAACGTTTAACAATGGAAAAAGGCGATTCAATGTTTACGCCAATGGACCGTATTGGTCAGTTGACTATGCGTAATCTCGATATTACCGATACACGTGCAAAACTTGGTATCTATACAGATGCTGGTTTACTTTCAATCGGTCAAGGTTCTGCTATTCCTCAATTAGACAGTAAGAAAAAATAATTTTCTTATGACGTGAAAAAAGCCACCTCTATAGGTGGCTTTTCTATATTTAAAATTAAATCAGGCAGTTTCTACGATTTGTAAAGGTTGATAATAAATTTGGTTACGACCAAGCTGCTTTGCTCGATATAAAGCCTGATCTGCGGCATGAATTAATTCATCTTGCCCCATTTTTAGCCCACCTGTATATACAGTAAAACCTAGACTGATAGTGACATATTTCGAAACTAAGGAAGCAGCATGTGGAATAGCTTGGCGTTCTATCGCTTTATAAATATTTGCTGCCACTGAATAAGCACCCTGTGCCGGTGTTTCAGGTAAAAGTACGACAAACTCTTCACCTCCATAGCGTGCAACAAAATCGACATGGCGAATTGAATTTTTGATTGCAGAAGCAATAGATGAAATAACCTTATCTCCCATCTGATGCCCATAAAAATCGTTATAGTTTTTAAAAAAATCAATATCAATAAATAAGACAGCTAACGGACGTTTTTCTTGATTCGCACGGTAATAGTAAAAATCAAACATTTCGTCAAAAGTACGACGGTTTGAAATTTGAGTTAGCGCATCTTGCTGGCTCAATTGAAGCAATTCAGATGCTTCAATACGTAAAATCTGTTCATTAATTTCAGCAAGCTGATTACTTAAAAAAAGACTGCGCTCTCTTGAAATAAGCATGGTGCTTATAGAAAAACCCAAAATACAACTACCAAACAAGGCACGCCCAAGTGCAATATAGTCACAATTCACATTTAATAGAATGAGTAACACAAAAACCAATATTGCCGCCGATAAGCCAACATAAAGCATATGCAAAGGTTTTATGCCGCTCAAAATAAACCCAAGCATATATAAAAATGAAAGAAGCAACATCGACTGATTTTTAAGAGCCATATTTCCAACACTGAGCAACAGCATGGCACTTGTAATAATGGAAAAAAAAACAATGCTACAGGCAGCAAAATAAAAATGCTTAGAGAGTTTTTTAAACCTAGCAAATACCCAAAATACTAAAAGTGCAAATGCAATATTCATTGCACTTAACAAACAGTAGACGAAATCTAAAGTTATATAAGGCACCCCGATTACAAAGTAGTCTGTCGGCAACACCAGTAAAATAAAAATGATATAAGTGAGTACACCACTTGCTAAAAATTTTGAGATGTTTTGCCGAGTTCGATCGAGGTTTAAAAGCCAGAATTTTTTTTCAAGTTGTTTTGGCAAAGGCATATTGGCATAACGATGGGTATGTAGAGTAACCAAATACTCGATTTCTTCTTTAGATTTGAGTAATTGATGTACATTTCCCCTATTTGCCACTAGTCGATTCCCACATATTCCGCGTTAACAAAATATAACATTATTTTTTAAAGCTCCCTGCGCTTTATTTTGCCATTTGTCCGTAATTCTCGTTACCATTTTCACACTTTATCGATTATCATTTGTTTTATTTCGAAGTTTGAACTGCCTTGAACTCTATTACCCTGCTCCAGCCAGATGATTGGCATGCACATTTACGTGATGGTTTAGCATTAAAACGTACTGTTCCAGATTTGGCTAAACAATTCGCTCGCGCGATTTGTATGCCTAACCTTGTACCGCCTGTAAAAACAGTAGATGAAGCTTTAGCTTATCGTGAACGTATTCTTGCGCATGTTCCAGAAGGCAATAATTTTGACCCTCGCATGGTGCTTTATTTTACTGATCACACTTCACCAGATGAAGTTCGTAAAATTAAAGAATCAGAACATGTAAATGCAATTAAACTTTACCCTGCGGGTGCGACCACAAATTCCGACAATGGCGTGAGTGACATTCGTAAGGTTTATGCAGTCATTGAGCAACTAGAAGAGCATCAAGTGCCGTTATTGCTTCATGGTGAAGTGACTCACAATCATGTAGATATTTTTGATCGTGAAAAACGCTTCCTAGATGAGGTATTATCACCATTATTGAAACAGTTTCCGAAACTTAAAGTTGTGCTTGAACACATTACGACAAGTGATGCAGCACATTTTGTTTTAGAACAAGACCGTAATGTTGCAGCAACAATCACTCCTCAGCATTTATTATTTAACCGTAATGATATGTTGGTTGGTGGTGTTAAACCGCACTTTTACTGCTTACCAATTTTAAAACGTCAAACACATCAAACGACTTTACTTGAAGTTGCGACAAGCGGTAATCCTAAGTTTTTCTTAGGTACAGACAGTGCCCCTCATGCACAAAACGCAAAAGAGAATGCTTGTGGCTGTGCAGGCTGCTATAGTGCTCCTAATGCAATTGAGCTTTATGCACAAGCTTTTGATCAAGTTGGTAAATTAGAGCGTTTAGAAGGTTTTGCAAGCCACTTTGGTGCAGACTTCTACGGTCTACCACGTAATACTTCTACCATTACTTTGGTTAAAGAAGACAACCTCGTTCCCGAATCTTTTGATTATTTAGATGATCAAAAAATTATCCCGCTGCATGCCGGGAAAACGCTGCAATGGAGAAAAGTGTGACACAAGAAAATTCTGTCCCGGTCATTGGCCAACGTTTTCGTGGCTTCTTACCTGTTGTTGTCGATGTTGAAACGGCAGGTTTTAATGCCCAGACAGATGCATTGCTAGAAATCGCGTGCATTCCAATTGTGTATGATGCTCAGGGACAATTTGTCCCTGGTCCTGCATTTCATGCACATATTAACCCGTTTGAAGGTGCAAACCTCGATCGCCGTTCGCTCGACTTTATTGGTATTGATCCATTCAATCCAATGCGTATAGCAATGGCTGAAGACGAGAGAACTGCGCTACGTCGTATTTTTAAATCGGTCAATGAAGTTCGTAAACAACAACATTGTACTCATGCAGTACTTGTAGGTCATAACGCACATTTTGACCTTGGTTTTTTACAAGCAGCAATTGCACGTACAAGCACGAAAAACCAAAACCCATTTCATAGTTTCTCAGTCATGGATACGGTTACTTTAAGTGCTGTTATGTTTGGACAAACCGTGCTTGCTAAAGCATGTATTCAAGCTGGAATTGAGTTCGATGGTAAAGAAGCACACTCTGCTTTATACGATACTCAGAAGACTGCTGAACTGTTTTGCTATATTTTGAACAAACTGTCTCCTTACCTACTTGACAGTTTAGTGGCGGCTTCTTAAGATACCGCCATCCTCAACGTCCCTATCGTCTAGAGGCCTAGGACATCGCCCTTTCACGGCGGTAACCGGGGTTCGAATCCCCGTAGGGACGCCATATTCTTTCTACAAAGAATCATCGCTTCAAATTATTTTATCTCACTTCAAATTTTATCCATGAGATAAGTTCCGTATTTTCAAAATCAAGACTTCAACTTTACTTCATTAATATGTTGTGTAGGTTGCATAGTTGGCTCATCTCTCTCAATAATTATTGCATCCTCAACTAACTTTGTTTTTGTTAAATCTGGTTCTATTGGAACTTGAGCTAATGAACTCGATGCAATATTAAAATCACGATGTATTTGTGCCAGTTCTGGTGTTCGTTTATAGCGTATAACTTTAAAACCTGCTTCTTGAATTAAAGTATCTCGCTCTGCATCAAACTTTTCCTTCCCCTTATGGCTAGAATCATCTAACTCAACAATAGCAACGATATTAAATGCTTTATCCAACACAACAAAATCAGCAACTTTTCGATTAAATAAATTACGCGTCGCGTATCCTTGCGCTGTCATAAAAGCGCTGAAAGCAACTTGCGCTAAAATAATATGTTCCGGCAAAGCTTCCTTTAGTTTCATAAAAGTAGGTTGTTCATTCATAGTAATGATACGCTTTCCCTTGATTGGGTTACGTTTTGCATTTCTATTTTTGCTTTCCCCTTTCTTTAAAATACTTAAAATCGCCAATATCATTATGGCTATTAAAAATATGCCAACTATCGCAAACATCGAATTTCCCCTAAATAAATATAAAAACTATTTTGATTTTAAAAATACAATTAAAAACGGCTAGCTATAAATTATTTATATGATTTTAAAAGCTATTGTTCTATGTATTCATTGCTCTATTTTAGACTGTAATTTATAATTTTTTAACCCTATCTTTTTTGTTTTTAATTTTTGTCATTTATATTTCCAAATAAAATACACTTGTGCAAATTTATCACTGATTCCATATTCCTTTTACACACAGTTACATTATAATAATTCTTATTTTTATACTGATATTTATTATCAATAAGGTTTTAAATGGATCTTAAGCTTCGCCTCCTCTCCTTGAGCATTGCTCAACTATGCTGTATCTCCTCTGCTTTTGCAGATACAGACACTTCTTCAACTACTCTTGCCACTATTAAAGTTAAAGCCCAACAGGCATCAGATCAAACTTATAAAGTTGATAGCTCGAGTAGTGCAACACGCAGCGAAATTGCTTTAAAAGATACCCCTCAGTCGGTCAGTGTGGTCACCCAAAAAGTAATTGAAGATATTGGCGCTACTCGTTTAATTGAGGCGCTTGATTTAGCTGGAGGCGTGACTCGTGCTAATAATTTTGGTGGTCAAGGTTTAACAGGTTTTAACCTCCGTGGCTTTACTAGTGGCGAGTTTTATCGAAACGGATTCCCAATTAACCGTGGTTATCCAAATGTCCCAGATAGTAATACCATTGAACGCATAGATGTTTTACGTGGTCCCTCTTCTAGCTTATATGGCCGTGGTGACCCAGGCGGTACTTTTAACTTAATTTCTAAAACACCAAAGTCTGAGCAACAAACCACTTTGGGTGCCCAGCTCAACAGTGAAGGTTTATATCGCACCACTGTAGACACGACAGGAACTGTACCTAATGCGGAAAACGTTGGCTATCGCCTCAATGTGATTGCAGAAGGTGGTGATAGTTATCGTGATCATGTTGAATCTAAACGTTATGGCATTGCTCCAGTCATTCAATGGCAGGCTTCTGACACAACAAAACTTACATTTGAAGCCGATATTTTAAGAAACCAACATCCGCTTGACCGTGGCCAAACACGCTATGCAGGTCAGAAGTCTTTTATCAGTTCACCAGACACTTATTTATGGGAAACGGGTAAAGACAACAACCGACTTTATAATGATAACAATATGGCTCAATTAAGAGTTGAACACGAGCTTGGAAATGACTGGAAGCTCAATGCTGGTGTGCAATATTTAAATGGCAAGTTACATGGCTATGCAGTAGAAGCAAATGGAATTCAAAAAGACGGGGAAACGCTAGGTCGAAATTACAACTACCGTGAACTAAAGTGGCAAGATACCGATGCTCAAATTAATCTAACAGGTAAATTCCAGTTTTTGGGTTTAGCAAACACCTTAGTTACTGGGCTTGAATATGAAAACTATGATTATAAGTCATACATTATTCGTTCAAGTGGAGATGTCGGTAGCTACCCTATTAATATCTACAACCCTGTTTTAGGGCAGCCTCTGCCTGAGCTTTATCGTGTAACCACACATGACCGTGAAAACTTAAAAACAACTGCCCTTTTTTTACAAGACCAAGTCGATTTAAATGAGCGTTTAAGCGCACTATTAGGCTTACGTTTTGAACATTATGAGCATGACTATAAGAACTTATTACCTAATACCGCAAATTGGAATACCGGTCATAACGCGTTTATTCCACGTTTAGGTTTAGTCTATAAAGCCAGTGACGATCTTTCCATCTACACTAATGCTGCAAAATCTTTTAAGCCAAACACTGGTGCTAGCCGTAATGGAGACGGGTTTGATCCTGAAGAAGGTTTAGCTTACGAGTTAGGCTTTAAATGGCAAGCACTTGATAATATGTTATCGATTGATTCTGCTATTTTTTATGTCAACAAAGAAAATGTCTTAACCCTAGATCCTGTAGATTCAGCCTACAAAGTTGCTGCTGGTAAAGTTCGTAGCCAAGGTATTGAGCTAAATGTTGCAGGGCAAATTACACCTGCTTGGAAAATTATTGGTGGCTATGCCTATACAGATGCAGAAGTAACTAAGGACAATAGCCTGCAAAAAGGAACAACTCTAGCCAACATTCCAAAAAATAGTTTTAATCTTTTAAATATCTATGAATTTCAGGATGGGCCTTTACAAGGGTTGGGTTTAGGTATCAATCAAAAATATATTGATAAGCGTGCAGGTCAAACGGCCAATAGTACCTACACCATGAAAGGTTATGCAGTTACAGATTTGGTTTCTTATTATCAAGCATCACCAAAACTTCGTATTAACTTAGATCTGAAAAATCTTTTTGACAAAGTTTATGATGAAAGCGCTTTCAATCTATATGCATACCCGGGTGAATCACGTACTGTTCAATTAGGTATGAGCTATACGTTCTAAACTAAGAATATAACGAACCAAAGCATCAGCCTTTTACCGTATAAGATCTCACTAGGGATATTAGTCATTAAAGAAGCCACTGTCTAAAAATACAGTGGCTTTTATTTTCTCATATAAAATATTATAAATTTATGATTTATAAATATTTTATTATACTTAAATTCTTTTCTACCCTATACTAAAATTAAATCAAAACTATAATTTGAACATGACATGCAAATTCGATTATTTCATTTACAAAATTCACGCTCTCAACGCATTATTTGGTTTTTAGAAGAATTAGGACTCAACTATGAGCTCATCACTAAATATCATTCGGACGAAGACAAAAATAATAACTCGCCGCATCAGTTATCAAAATTTCCAACCCTCGAAATTATTGAACACGAGCAATCTTCAATTTTGGCCGAAACTTCAGCAATCCTAGATTATTTATCTCATTTACACCCACAATTGGGACAGAATAATTTAGGAAATCAGCAACTAAAAAATTTTTATTATTGGAAAAATTACTGTGAGGCAACATTTATTCCCGATCTGGTACTCAAACAAATCTTTCAACAAATTGCTGAGCGTACGCCTTTTCCAGTACGTTTCATTCCAAAGCTTTTAAAATATGGATTCGATCAAGGATATCTCAATCAATCATTACAACAACACATGAGCATGATCGATAAACATTTAAAGCACCACTTATGGTTTGCTGGAGATCAGTTTACTACTGCTGATATTTTGATGTGGTTTCCGTTATTGGCTTGCTCACCAAATTACAGCCAGTTTAAACATATACAGCGTTATCTGGCTCAAATAGGAAACAGACCAGCCTTTAAAAATGCTTTAATTAAAGGTCAATGGTCTGCTTCTACGTTTCAGACTTACTGGGCTATTGCTTGGTAATTTATTTATGCAGATTTACGTGAATTCACACGCCCTTGAACAACGGCCTTAATATTGCCCTTCGCGTAATTTAAAAACACAATTAAAGGCGATAGCTTTGGATTTGGCTTTTTGCCCTGCCCAATAGCTTTAAATTGTGCTGCGTACCAAATAATTTCCATAATCGCCATTTTGTCAACAAAAGGTAAACCTGTTTTAATTGGTTTTACGGCATAGCGAACATCTTGGCCTGCGATTAAACGGTCAGTCAAATCTGTTTCAACAGCAAGTGGACGAGCAATACCAATAAAGTCACATGCCCCACTTGCTAGAGCAGCATTCATTCCTTCTACAGTACGGAAGCCACCTGTCACCATAAGTTTACATTTTACATGCTGACGGATTTTTTCAGCGAAGTCTAAGAAGTATGCTTCACGTGCAATGGTACTTGCTTTACGTTTATCGGCTTTAGCACCAGCCATTGCAGGTGCTTCATAAGTACCACCTGAAATTTCAATTAAGTCGATGCCTGCTTCATCAACTGCTTTAAATACTGAAATCACATCTTCTTCGCTAATACCACCGCGCTGGAAGTCGGCAGAGTTGAGCTTAACTGAAATAATAAAATTCTCTGAAGTTGCTTCACGTACCGCTTTATAAACTTCTAGTAAAAAGCGAGTACGGTTTTCAACTGAACCACCCCACTGATCTGTACGTTTATTGGTTAATGGCGATAAAAACTGGCTAATTAAATAGCCGTGTGCACCATGTAACTGCACTCCTTCAAAACCTGCTTTCTCACAAATGCTGGCAGCCGTTGCAAAGCGTTTAATAATATCCAAAATTTCTTCATGTGTAAGCGCGCGTGGAGTGCCAAACATGGTCGCTAAAGCTGGACTAAAAGGAACTGCCGAAGGTGCGACTGTTTCTTTATTTAAGCCTTTAGGACACTGACGACCTGGATGAGACAATTGAATGAGCTGTACCATTCCATATTGTTTACCAACCGCGGCCCATTCTTTTAAACGCTCTAGGTCACGTTCGGTTTCAATCACCACCACGCCTGGTTCGTTTTTGGCTTCGAAATTGACCATCACATTACCAGTAATCGCACAGCCTAAACCACCTTTAGCCCATGCACCGTATAGGCCTAAATGTAAGTCATTTGGCTGTCCCTCATAGTTTGCAAGTGCCTCACTCATTGCACCTTTAATAATTCGGTTTTTAAATGTGGTATTTCGAATCGTGATTGGTTGTGCAATCTGGCTCATGGTTAACCTCTTTTAATACTTTAGAGCAATTACTCTAATTTAGATGAGTTACAGGTCATGTCAAGGGAAAATCGATAACTGACAATAGCACATGTCAAATTTAAAAAGTATAGAGAAATGCAACTTTTTGCATTAAAAAATTAAATTATATTTATGCTTATAAAACATAATCTTATTTAAAAAATTAAAGACTCGCCCTAATTAATTGCTTGGTATATTCAGTTTGAGGATCATTAAATAACTGTTCAGTCGGCTGATATTCCACAACTTTTGCATGTCGCAATACCATCACTTTATGACACAGTGCTTTGACCACATTTAAATCATGACTAATAAAAATATAGCTTAGGTGCTCTGTTTGTTGTAAACGTCGCAATAATTGAATCATCGCTTTTTGAGTCGTTCCATCTAAGGCAGATGTTGGCTCATCTAAAATTAAAAGTTTAGGTTGAACCACTAAAGCTCTCGCTAAAGCAATGCGTTGACGTTGCCCACCAGAAAGTTCATGTGGATAGCGATGTTGAAAATCTTCAGCCAACTCAACTTTTATCAAGACTGATTCAACTTGCTGTTTGATCTCATTATCAGCTACAGCTTTCACTTTTAAGCCTTCAGCAATAATCTGCCCTACTGTCATACGTGGGTTTAAACTACCAAATGGGTCTTGGAAAACAATTTGTAAGTCTGACCTAATCTTACGCAAAGCTTTTTGTTCTAAGCGGTTTATGTCTTGCCCTAAAAAGATAATTTGCCCATCACTTTTGAGTAATAGAACCAGCGCTAAAGCCAATGAGGTTTTACCTGAACCACTTTCACCTACAACACCTAACGCTTCGCCTTGAGTAAGCTCAAAAGTTATATTTTCAATAGCAGTGGTATAACTTTGAATTCGGTTAAAGATACCACTCCGAATTGGGTATTTAACATTGAGTTGTTGAACAGATAAAATTTTATAACTGGGGGAAATTGGCTGAGCAAAACCAAGATCATGATCTAACAATTGCTCAGTATAAATTGATGTGGGATTTTCAAAAATCTGTTCAAGCTGACCTTGCTCTACAACTTGCCCCTTGTGTAATACAATGAGTTCATTGGCATAACGGCGTACCAAATTTAAATCATGGCTAATTAAAATCAGCGCCATACCATATTTGTTTTGCAAAGATTTTAATAATTCTAAAATTTGCGTCTGTAAAATGACATCAAGCGCGGTAGTTGGTTCATCTGCAATTAAAATTTTAGGTTGAAGTGCTAGTGCAGCCGCAATCATAACCCTTTGTTTTTGCCCACCTGAAAGCTCATGGGGATAACGTTTTAAAATATGCTCAGGATTAGCAATTCCTACATCTTTTAATAATTGAATTACATGCTGCTGAGCTTTCGATTTTGACCAACCTTGTAAAATGAAATGTTCACCAACAATTTTCTCAACCCGATGTAATGGGTTTAAAGCCATAGAAGGCTCCTGAAAAATCATGGCAATTTGGCGGCCACGTATATGTGTTTTTGTCTTTTCATCTGTTTCTAAAATATTTTTTGAATCAATAATAATACGACCAGATGTTTTTAATTTTTCTGGTAATAATCCCATCATCGCCAAACAGCTTATTGTTTTACCTGAACCACTTTCACCTACAATTGCAAGCGTATCACCAGCTTGTAAGTGTAAATTGAAACCCTCCAATAAAGTCTGATCTTGCATAGATATTGAAAGGTTTTCTATTTTTAGCAAGGTAGTATCTGAGTTCAATTTATTTTCTTGGGTCAAATGCATCGCGTGCCGCCTCCCCAATATAAATTAATAATGACAACACAAGAGCTAAGCTAAAAAACCCAGATAAAGCTAACCACGGTGCATCTAAGTTATTTTTACCTTGCAACAACAATTCACCTAAAGAGGCCGCATCTGGCGGTAATCCATAGCCCAAGAAATCGAGTGCGGTTAAAGCAATAATATTGGTGGTCAGAATAAAAGGTAATTGCGATAAGCTAGAACTTATAGCATTTGGCAAAATGTGCTTAAAAATAATTGTTCTATCATTTACACCCAAAGCCTGAGCTGCACGGACATAGTCAAGTTGACGCGCTTTTAGAAATTCAGCACGGACAATTCCCACAAGCACAGTCCAGCTAAAGAACAACATAATAAAAAATAGCCAATATACATTTGGGGTAAACATACTGACCAAAATCATGACCATAAACAGCATAGGTAAACCATTCCAGACTTCTACTAGTCGTTGTCCTAGCAAATCGACCCAACCACCATAGTAGCCTTGTATAGCCCCCACAAAAATGCCTAGTAGTGTTGCACAACTTGTTAAAGCTAAACCAAAAAGTAATGAAACTCTAAGTCCATAAAGAATACGTGCCAGTATGTCTCGCCCTTGGTCATCTGTTCCTAACCAATTCTGTTTAGAAGGTGGCGATGGCACAGGTACAGCTAAGTCTAAATTAGGTGTCTGATAAGAAAATTGAATGAGCGGCCAAATCGCCCAACCTGTATGATTAATAAGCTCTTGTACAGCAGGGTCTTTATAATCTGCTTCTGTTTCAAATACGCCACCAAAAGTGGTTTCGGGATATACCTTAAAAACAGGCAAATAATAAGCGTCCTCATATTTCACTAGCAATGGTTTATCGTTAGCAATGAGTTCAGCAGCCAATGAAATCACTAAAATGAGGCTAAACAAGATAAAGCTTGCCCACCCTAATTTATGTTGCCTAAAATTTTGCAGTCGTGATCGCACAATAAAAGACACTATTTGCCTCCTTGTGCATCAAAGTGAATACGCGGATCAATCCATTGATACAGCACATCGCAAATAAGTCGTAAAAGCAGACTAAACAGCGTGAAGAAAAACAATACGCCAAAAATAACTGGATAGTCTCGCTGAACAATGGCTTCAAAGCCCAATAAACCGACACCATCTAGATGAAAAATAATTTCAATAAAAAGATTTCCCACAAAGAAAATGCCTGCTAAAGCCTCTGGCAATCCAGCAAGAACCACTAAAATGGCATTACGAAATACATGTTTATATAAAACTTGCTGGCTATTTAAACCTTTTGCATAAGCTGCCAAGACATAAGGTTTATTAAGCTCTTCTAAAAATGAATATTTGGTTAAATAGGTTAGACTCGCAAAACCACCTAACACCATGGTAATAAGCGGCAAAGTCATATGCCATAAGTAGTCTGTAATTTTTTCAAAAAAACTTAATTGATGAAAATTATCCGACACAAGATTTTGCAATGGAAACCAGTGAAAATATGACCCACCTGCGAAGAAAACAATAAGTAAGATAGCAAAAACAAAACTTGGCACCGCATAACCCACTACCAGTAACAGTGAAGTAGAACGGTCAAACCAAGAACCTTGTTGTTTGGCTTTTTTAATACCCAGCGGAATTGAAATAAGATAAATCAGCAAAGTGCCCCATAGCCCAAGCGAGATCGACACAGGCATTTTTTCCCAAAGCAACTCAACTACTGGTTTATCTTTAAAAAAGCTTTGTCCAAAGTCTAGAGTTAAATAACCTTTTAACATCAACAAGAAACGTTCTACTGGAGGATGGTCAAAACCGTATTGTGCTTTAATTTGCTCTACCATTTCGGGGCTTAATCCTTTAGCACCTTGATAGTACATTTCAGTACCTAATATCCGCCCTGCTCCTACACCACTTTCTACTTCATGGATTGCTTGTTCAACGGGCCCACCTGGGGCAATTTGCACAACCACAAAGTTGATCAATAAAATAATGAACAACGTTGGAATGATTAAAAGAAGTCGCTTCAGAATATATGAACCCATATAACAGGATTTCCTTTAGATACGTGCTTTTATTGTTGATGTAAATATTGAGCAACTTTTTTGGCTTGGTTTGGATTAATCCACCAATACTCTATACCGGCTGAGAGCACAGGTTTCACTTTAGGTTGCTGATACATATTCCAGTACGCATACCAATAATCACCTTTTCCATAAGTCGGAATCTGGTAATAGCCTGCGCGAAGTAATCGGTCAAGAACATGAGTATAGGTAATTTGCTGTTCACGGTCTTTGGCAGTGACCAGTTTTGAAATGACTTCATCAATGACAGGATTACGAATACCAGCATAGTTATAGTTGCCATCTTGAATGGCTGCTGCGCTGCCCCAAAACTGAGCCTGTTCATTGCCCGGATTTAACGATTGCGGCAAGTTCATGGTGGTCATGTCAAAATCATAACGGCGTGTACGCTCTAAATATTGTGGCGCATCGACTTGTCGTAAATTAATATTAATTCCTAATTTTTTTAAATTTCTTAAAAATGGCATGAGTGTTCTTTGTTTGCCATCTTGCTGAATAAGAAACTCAATGTGTACAGGCTTGCCTTCGGGCGTATATAACTGCTCTTCTTTAATTTTATAGCCAGCCTGAATGAGTAATTGTCTTGCGATTAATAAGTTTTGACGGTTAAAACCACTGGCGTCCGAAACTGGATATTTCCAGTCTGCCAAGACAGCTTTTTGCATGACTGGTGAAAGCTTTGGTAAAAGTGGTTTTAATATCGTGAGCTCACTCTTTGAAGGACGACCTGTTGCTGCCAACTCACTATTTTCAAAATAACTTTGTAGTCGTTGATATTGTCCATAAAACAAAGCTTTGTTCTGCCATTCAAAATCATAGGCATAGGTTAAAGCTTGTCTAAAGCGAATATCGTTTAAAGGTTTTCGTCGTGTATTAAACACATAACTTTCAGTTGCAATCGGGTTATGGTGTCTAAATTTATATAGAGTGACTAAACCTGCTTTTACCGCTGGAAACTTGTAATCAGTGACCCATTTTTTAGGATTAGTTTCTTCATGCAAGGTATATTGCCCAGATTTAAAACCTTCGAATGCAATATCCCAATTGCGGTAATAAACATATTTTAAATGGTCGAAGTTATAGCGCCCTCTATTAATAGGCAAATCTTTTGCCCAATAATTCGGATTTCGTTTATAGCTAATACTACGTCCAGCATCAATTTTTTCAACAACATACGGCCCTGAACCTACAATCGGTTGCAAGGTAATACGGGTAAAATCATGGTTCTGCCAATCTGCTTTTGAGTAAATCGGTAAGCTCGCCACAACAAAAGGCATTTTGGGATTATGACTAGACTTAAAAGTGAATTTAACTTGATGTGGGTTGATCACTTCTGTTTTTGCCAAGTCAGCAAGATACATTTGTAGACCAAAATTAGATTTGGTCTGATACGTATCAAAACTAAATTTTACATCTGCCGCGGTTAAAGGCTGACCATTACTAAAACGAGCTTTGGGATTTAAATAGAAAGTAACGGATTGTGTTCTTTCTGGGTCATACGAAACTTTCTCGGCTAAAAGTGGATATAAAACCCCAACTTCATCAAGTGACTGAGTCATTAAAGTATCAAAAAGATAATTTACCCCTTCTGTCGCGTTTCCCTTCCCATTCATGCTGTTTAAGTTATCAAAAGTCCCTTGCGCAGCCCGACTCAATACTCCACCTTTTGGTGCATTTGGGTTGGCATAAGGCATAGCAGCCATTGCGAAGTATTTAGGCTTAGAATGAATTGCGATATAAGGCGTGATTTGCTGTGCAGAGAATACAACTTGTGAAAAAACACTGAGCCCGACTAGCAGGCTCAGTTGAGAATATAACTTTTGCATAAAGTTCTAATTATTCTATAAATTAGGCACTTTAATAATATCGCCAATACGTAATTGAGTCGAGGGTGTTAAGTTGTTGAGTTCCGCCAGTAAAGTGGTTTCTAGGCCATATTTACTCGCAAGACCAATTAAGGTGTCGCCACGTTTGACTTTGTATTCCACTACAGTTTTTGGAATTACAATATTTTGACCGCGCTGTAGGTTAGCATTTGCTTTCAATGCATTCATTTCAGCAAGTTCACGAACTGAAATACCTGCACGACTCGCAATCGCATTTAACGACTCACCAGCCTTAACCGTATACTTTTCAGTATTTTTGCCTGCTGCAACAGGTTTAGCAGATGATTTTGCGGTATCAGCTTTCGCTGTTTCTACAGGCACATCACCTGTTAGTTTTAAATGCTGACCAACACGGACAGTGCTGTTACGAGACAAGCCATTTAATGCAGTTAGATAATCTAACTGTAAATGATAACGGCTAGCGATGCTTCGTAAGTTATCACCAGACTTAACGGTGTAAGTATCTGGTGCTTCATCTTTAGCATTTTTAGTAGCAGCCTTGCTCGGTGTTTCAATCTCACCTGTCAATTTTAAACGCTGACCAGCACGAACACCTGCTGTACGTGATAATCCGTTTAAATCGGCCAAATAACTGGTTTGTAAGTTATATTTAGACGCAATCGCATGTAAGCTATCACCAGACTGCACAACATAGTGTTCAGGAACACTTACACCCGCAGGTACTTTCAAGTTTTGGCCAAGCTGGACATGGCTACTCGCTTTTAAGTTATTCAGTTCTGCAAGTTCAGCTAAGCTAATTTTAGACTTGGTCGCAATGCTTGATAATGTATCACCACGTTGCACTTTATAGCTTTCAGTCTTATACGACGGCCCTGCTGCAAGTTTTTCATACTTGCCAGAAGCTTTGTTGTCATCAGATTCATCAACAGCAACTTCTTTTGTAGGTACATTAATTTTCTGGCCAGCCATTAAATTACTACCAGCTGATAACCCTGGTGTTAACTCCGCCAATTCTTGATTAGATAATGCATAACGATCTGCAATTAACTTTAAGTATTCACCACGTTTAACCGTATAACTCTTTGTTGCAATACGACGTGTACTTGCCTGAATAGCTTTAGGCTCTGCCTTAGCAGAATTACGGTTACCTTTAGGCTCTTTCAAATGCAACTTCTGACCAACAAATAGACCATCACTTACAGATAAATCGTTATATTCAGCAAGCTGTTTCACAGACAAATTAAATTGATTTGCAACGCCTGTTAAACTGTCATTTGCTTGAACAACGTAAACATCAGGTTTAACTGTTGATTTAGCCGTAGACTCAACCTCTTGAGGTTTAGCATCATACAAATACAGGCTAGTTCCTACAAAGAGAGTCTTTTCTGGATCAATCTGGTTCCACTTGGCAACATCACGCCAGTTGACTCCATTTTTCATCGCAATAATTGCTAATGTATCGCCCGGCTGTACAGTATAGGTACTACGCTTACCTTTAGGTTGTACAACAACAACATCAGTATCGGTTTTAATGTAAGGCTTATCTTTATTGCGCTGTGCTTCTTCAGAATTTGCAACACTTGCATCTTCAGTTAACGTTTTTGGATAAGCAAAGCCCTTACTTAACTCTTTACCTTGCTGTTCAGCAACGGATTGACTTGTCTGAATCGCAGTTAACTTAATTTTACCATCGTAAGGATCAACAATTTCGGTACCTTGCGGTGCAATTGCCTTTAACTCAGCAACGACTTGGTCTTTTTCAGCTTGAGTGGCTTGTGGTTGTAAAGCTTGCTCAACTGTTTCTTTCTCACCTTCAGCACGAACAGCAGCTAAAATTTTCTCACGTTCATGTGCTGAAATTGGCGGTTCTGTTCTTACTGGCTTAACATTGGTTGCAGGCGTTACTGCAACTGGAATACGAGGTGCACTTGGCACATCAGCTGAGGCCGCAAAAGCAGCTAAAGCATCAGAACCACGAGGTGTTGAGGTTTTTACTGATACAGAACTGCCCGTTGTTCTTGTAGGAGTCGTAGGTCTTACAGGCTGAACTTGAGTAGCTGGTGATGTTTTAACAGTGACTGAGGTTGAAGTCGTTGTAGTTGGCTTAGATGGCGATGTGACATTTGCCCACCAACCTGAACCACCACCAGATTTCATTCCTTTTAATTTATTATCCACTGAAGGGCTAATATCAGCAGGAATTAAAATACGCATTGGGCTTGCAGGGTCTACTGTTTCACCACGATAACCCGGGTTTAATGCATATAACTCGGCACGGCTAAGACCACTAACCGATGCAATTTCATTTAAAGACAACGGCGCAGACAATGTCACTTCACGGAAGTGGGGTCTGTTCGCAATTGGTGGTAATGAAACCCCGTAAGCACGAGGATTTTTGATAATTTGAGCAACTGCCAAGAAACGAGGAACATAGTTCATGGTTTCTTGTGGAAGTTTTAATGACCAATAATCGGTTGGTAAACCCGCAGCTTGGTTACGGTTAATCGCCTGTTGGATACGACCCGGACCAGCGTTATAAGCTGCCAAAGCCAATTCCCACGAACCGAACTGGTTATATAAGCTACCTAAAAACTCATATGCAGCACGTGTAGACTCAACAACGTCACGACGACCATCGTACATACCCGTTTGTTGTAAACCATAAATACGGCCAGTACTTGGAATAAACTGCCATAAACCTGCTGCTGCTGCACTACTTGTTGCAGCAGGGTCATACGAGCTTTCAATTACTGGTAATAACGCAAGTTCAGTTGGAAGACCACGGCGTTCTGCTTCTTTAACAGTATGATATAAATAACGACTTGCGCGAGCACTTAAACGGTCAAGGTAGGGCTGACGTGAAATAAACCAACTACGCTGCGCTTCAATACGTGGATCCCAGTGATCGAGATCCATTTTAAAGCCGACAGCCATGCGTTTCCAAACATCACCGTGTTTTAAAATAAGTAGACGGTCACCCTCTACAGCACGCATATCAGTTGCTGAAAGTAAATCTTCTAACGAGTCTAGACTGCTTGCATCAAGATAACCTGCTCCACTAACCTGTTTTGTTTTCGAGGTTTTTGCAGATTGCGGAGTCGAAGAACAGCCTGTTGTAATACCCAACGCAGCTAAAGCAGAGCTAAGGACTGTAATTTTGAATAATGATGCTGCAGATGGCTGCCACACAAATGTGGTTGGTTTATACATAAAAACTTCCAAACAACTCGCGTAATATTTCTTGGGGTCTGCCCACAAACCCTAGGTCTTCGATGCCATTGTAGTAAAGCATGCAAGATAGACAAGGCAATAATTTAATGTCATTTGCATGGAAATGTTACAAGAAATTAAAAAAAGCTTGCTTTGTAACGATGGAACCGAACTTTTTGCGTATACAATACACCATATTCAGCTCTTTTTCTTTCAGTTTAGGTTTCGATTTATGTCTCAAACAATCACACTGTATGTTGATGGTGCATGTCGTGGCAATCCCGGTTTAGGCGGTTGGGGTGCATATGTCATTACCGAACAGGGTGAACATAAATTATTTGGCGGTGAACCCGATACAACCAATAACCGTATGGAACTTACTGCGGCGATTGAAGGTGTTTCTTTTTGCCCACCCGATGCACAATTAATTATCTGGACCGACTCAAACTATGTAAAGCAAGGCATTACAGAATGGATTCATGGCTGGAAAAAGAAAAATTGGAAAGATGTTAAAAACCCTGACCTATGGCAAAAACTTGATGCTGTTTGCGCAGGTAGAAATATTGAGTGGAATTGGATTAAAGGCCATGCAGGACATCCTGGCAATGAAATGGCAGACCAACTTGCCAATTTAGGTGCAGATAAGACTGCTCAAGAACTCAAGCAACCACAACCTGTTGCTGCACCGCAAGATATAAAAAAGCCTGAACAGGACTGGTTGCTAGACGACCCTTTTGGATTTGATCTGGTTGAAACAACCGATGATGAAGATATCGCTCTTGAACCATCACAAGAAGTTGAGATGATTACTGTAGACGAGCAAGTAAATGAAGTTGAAGCTGTAGAGCAAGAAACTAAGCAGCAAAGTAGTAACATTCATCCTCAAATTGTTGTTACCGAAGCAAAGCTTAAATTGCAAGGCCCTCGTCAGCTCATTCTCGATACTGAAACGACTGGTTTCTATTTCCAAGATGGCGACCGCATTATTGAAGTCGGCGCAATCGAAATGATTAACCGTAAGCTTACGGGTAGTTCGATTCACATTTATATTAACCCTGAAAAACCAGTGGGCGATTCAGAAAACATTCACGGTATCAGTGATGATTTCTTAAAAGATAAACCCCTCTATGCAGACATTGCAGATACTTTATTTGAGTATCTAAAAGGCGCAGAAATTATCGCTCATAACGCGACCTTCGATATGAACTTCTTGGATATGGAGTTTAAACGTGTTGGGTTACCTGCTCTTTCCGAAGTTTGTGAAGTTACTGATACTTTAGCACTTGCAAAAAACAAGCATCCGGGACAGAAAAACTCACTCGATGCCCTAGTCAGACGTTATGAAATTCCAGCTCGTGACCGTACCTTCCATGGTGCATTACTCGATGCTGAAATTCTGTCTGATGTTTACTTGGCTATGACAGGTGGTCAAGTATCGTTTGATATGGATGCACTATCGCAGAGTGAAAAAGATCAGCAAAATACAACAAGAACTAGAGTTCAAGTTGATTTACCCGTTATTTACCCTTCAGATGAAGAGTTAAGCACACATGAGACTTGGGTCAAAGAATTTGAGAAAAAACATGGAGAACCTTGCCTTTTTGCAAAATAAATTTTTGATTCTCTAGTGTTTTTTTGGTTTCCCCTTTTGCAAGTTAAGTTATATTAGTCGTATAGATTTTTAGCTCAAAATATTGAGCCATGACGAATATAACAATTGATTTTTTTTGCAAAGGGGAATTTTTATGTCTGAGCATAATTCGATTCAATTTGATCCGACAGCGTTGCTTATCATCAAGAATGAAATTGATAACTCAATAAAACTTGTGGAAGGCGCTGTAAGTACATTAATTGAAGAACAGGCTCTCCCTTTTGGTATTGATGATGCATTAGAACAATTTAAACAATGCACTCAGGTATTACGCCTCATTGATATCCCTTATTTGGCAAAGATCACACAGTATTCGACAGAATTAATGCAAAAGATTATGGCCAAGCCAGAGCACATCAATACCAATGAGGTGGTTGCTCTCAGTGAAGGCACGACCATGGTTAAACGCTATATCGAATTTATCTGTTTACGCGAAGTTGAAGTACCACAGTTTCTTTTGGACACTCTAAACAATTTAGAAAAAGCTTTAAACAAGCCATTAACATCATCTGGACAACAGATTTCTGCAAATCTTACAGTAGCTTCAATTGAGTTACCTTTATCCGAGGTCGTTATTAATGAAAAGACTCAGTTTATTCATCAGCTTTATAAGTTGTCTTTGCTTAAATTTTTAAATAAAACTGAAACTACTCAAGATTTCCAAGCATTTAAACTGATTGGTAGTTATTTAGTCAGCATGGCTCATGGTCAACTAAGCCAACAATATTGGCAATTGGTTAACTCTGCCTTTAATCACATTGATGAACTTGTTTTAAATGATGCTCGCTTACGGGTATTGATTAATCTTGAAAATACTATAAGTCTATTTTTAGCAGCACCTGAAAGCTTTGAAGCAAATTCGAATGCCCTAGCAGATATAATTAGTATTGTGATTGGACAAGAAGATCAACTTGCAAAGCAAATTCGTAAGCAACTGAATATTGGTTATGAATTTCTCACCGATGCTCAGCTTAAAACCTTAAGTCAGCATTTGTATGGTCCAGACTTTGACACCATGGAAACGGTAAGCCAATTGATCTTAAACGAAATGAATAAAGTTCGTAATGATATTGAATACAACTACCAAAACATGTCACCAGAAAAGGCACAGCAATTACAAAACAGCCTTATGCAACTCGCACATACATTTAAACTACTTAATTTAAATGAAGCAGCAGCCGAGCTTTCTCATCAAGCAAGCAGCTTAAGTCAAATCAATATATTGAGTAATGAAAATTACGCTCAGCAACTGATGAAGAGTATTTTGTCAGCGATGAATGCCATTGGTATTTTGGTACGAAATTATTCTTCTAGTCGTCTACAAATTCGTGTAAACAACACCAATATCTCTTTAGATCGTTTGGATGAAGCACATCAAACCTTATTAAATGAGACAAAAAATTTAATCGATTTTGTATGCCAAAGTTTGACTTTATATGCCAACGATCAAACTCAGAATATTGAAGCAATTGCAGGCTCTTTAAAAGAGTTGGCTGGTGCAGCTGAATTTTTAGGTAGTACGGTTCAACAAAATGCTTTGCTTGAAACTGCTAAATTTGTACAGAATCAAATCGATCAGAATCAACCTTTTAGTCATGATCAGATTCACTGTATTTTTAACGTATTAGCGGGACTAGATATGTTAGTTGACAATTTAAAAAATAAACAGCCTGTTCTACAATCCATGTTTGATGTAGCATTGCTAAGTAGTCAACAACTTCAAAAAAAGGCAGCTTAATGTCTGAATTATCACTTGCTTATATTTTTCATCATCAACAATTATTGGTTGACCAAAACCTTCAATTACCCAAAGTCGAAAAGTTAGCAAGTGATCTGCTTTTCACTCATAACGAACAGGTCATTGCACGTGACCTACTGAGTGAAGAGGCTATACCAGAAGGTCTGCAACTCGTTCCCATACGTCAGCTTATTTCCAACTGGTCAAAAGAGCAATTTTTACAGGCAAGTCGTGCTGTACAATTGCTCGAATGGCGGCGTAACCACAAGTTTTGTAGCCATTGTGGACATGCCACCGAAGTCCACTCCAGTGAATATGCAATGGTGTGCCCTTCTTGTGGCTATCATCAGTACCCTCGTGTCAATCCATGCATTATTACTATCATTACTAAAGGTGATGATGAAGTGTTATTGGCGAAATCAATTCACAATAAAACCAATATGTATGGCTTAATTGCAGGATTTGTCGAAGTTGGCGAAACTCTCGAAGAAGCGGTACAACGTGAAGCTTTAGAAGAAGTGGGTATTAAACTCAAAAATATTCAATATATGTCAAGCCAGCCTTGGCCTTTTCCAAGTAATCTCATGATTGCTTTTAGAGCTGAATATGAGTCAGGCGAGATTTCTTTGCAGGAAGATGAAATTGCCGATGCACAATTCTTTAAATTTGATCAGCTTCCTGAAATTCCATTTAAAGGCAGTATTGCACACGCAATGATTACGCAGATTACTCAAGCAAAGTAATCTGCGCTTTCTAAAACTCAATGGTTTTAAAATACTTCATCCAGAAAATGCAAAATGGTTCGTTTTGTTTTGAAGTAGTGACTTACAAAACTCGATAGGCTGGCCAAAATCGTAATATGGCCAGTTTTAGGGATAATAGCAATATGGCTATGATTCCCCTTCTCCCTAAGAGCTTGATCCATATCTAAAGTATTATGTTGCTTTACGATCTGATCATTTTCAGCCATGAGTAGATAATGCTTAATATTATTTTGATTTACAAAATAATAAGGCATCACCTCTTTATAAGAAATGTCTTGATCAAAAGCATCTTCCGCAAGCGGATCACCTTTATAATCAAAATGATATGGTCCAGCTAATCCAACTATTGCCTTAATTTTCCCTAAACATTCAATTTTAGTAGAATCAGGGTGATAAACAGCAGACATTACATTAAATGCACCTGCCGAATGTCCCATAAGCACAGTATTCTCTGTCGAGATTTCTAATTTTTCCTGATTTTGATGCAAATAATTTAACGCTTGCGTTAAGTCCTCTACATAACTTGGAAAAATATTCTTTGGTGCAAGCTGATAGTTAATGACAGCAACGTCATAACCTTCTTTTGCAAAAGCTTCACCAACAAATAAATAGTCTCGTTTATTACCATGTTGCCAAGCACCACCATGTACAAAAACAATGAGTGGTCGATGAGCTAAGCGCTTAGTAGAACGATAAATATCTAGACGATGGCGAGGCTTTAAGCCATAACGCACATTTAAAACCTGCTCGAAACCATCTTTTGGTGTAAAACGGTTTAAAGCAAAGCTCCCCAAATCATACAGACGGAACTCTTTATAAAGAGTTCTCGCCTGCTCAATTTTGCTTTGTAATTGTTCAATCAAGTTCATATTTTATTGTGCAGTAGATGATGCTGGATCTGCTTGGTCCGGATCAATTGCAACAGGAGTTTGAACTGTTGGTTGAGCAAGAACATTATTTATCACTGGCGTAGTCGTTGCGTTGCCCGTCGATGCTGCTGGAGCAGGCGCTAAATCAATGTTATCAATAAGCGTCACAATTTTGGTCACGTTACCCACATTTTGAAGCACACTGTTTAAATCATTAATTTCAGCAGTATTTAAACGACCCATCACGTATAAAACACCATCTTCGGTATGAACGAGTACTTTACTGTCCGATACAACTGGTGCTTTCATTAATAGAGCACGTGTATTTGCGGTTACACCAGCATCTTGCATGATCGTGTTATAGCTTACTTTGTTACCTACCGTAATATAGTTATGTACGGCTTTCACATCACTCATCGCTTTAACATTATCTTCTGCCAGCTGTTTCAAGTATGGGTCTGGTACCTGACCAGTTAACAATACTGTGCTATGAAAGCTTTCGATGTTAATACGAGATTGTTTAAAACGCTGATCAAGCTTATAGAGGTTAATATTCGCTGTACGTTTAATTGAAGAGTCAATGAATACCTGACCTAAGCTACGTACACCACTATCTGTTCCAACTGGAGCTGTACCTGTTCCACCAGAAATAAAACTTGCGCAACCTGACAAACTTGCGACACAAAGCGCTGTTACAGCAATACGTTTCAACACTCCACCAGACTCCTATCAATCTCTTCTTGGCTTGATCATAAACATCGGTTTTAATTTGCTCAAAAGAGTAATGAACTCTTAATCCAAAGTAAATGCATTTTCGATCCATTGCAGATCATAATGGAATTTCGAAAAGTCTTGCTGTACTGTTTTTGCAATTTTCTGTGGAAAATCAAAACAAATCACATCAAAACGACAATAAAAATCCTGATAAGATGGGTAGCGCTGTAAAAACCTCATCGCCGTTTTAATTATTTTTTTCTGTTTGCTCACAGTGACCATTTCACAAGCTTGTCCATAATTGCCCTGTCCACGCGCTTTTACCTCAACAAAAATCAATTCGTTACCGCGTTTTACAATCAGATCAACCTCTCCACGGCGTGAATGATAATTACTGGCGACCCATTCATAATTTTGTTCTTTTAAAATTTTTAATGCCGTTTGTTCAGCCCATTGCCCGAGCTGCTGCGCGACTAACATAATTTTCCCCATTAGAAATGTAAATACTCTCAATGCTTGCTCTATACATTTTTAATTTTTTTCAATTGAGCAAATCAAAAGCAGATGTCTTAAAAAGTAAAAAAGCCCAATGACATTGTTCACGCCAAAAAGATAATTTCGGGTACACTAACCGATTAAAATTGTTTATCTGTACGGAGTAAAAAACCAAATGAGTGCTCAGTTATTTGTTGTAGCCACCCCTATCGGGCACTTAGATGATATGACTTTCCGTGCAATTGATATTTTAAAATCAGTTTCTATTGTGGCTGCCGAAGATACACGCCAATCAGCTCAATTATTTAAGCACTATAATATATCTACTCCACTTACAGCATGCCATGACCACAACGAAAGCAATAAAATTGAACAGTTAGTTCAAAAGTTACTTGCTGGTGAAAATATTGCTTTGATTAGCGATGCAGGTACGCCGCTTATTAGTGATCCCGGTTTTAAACTGGTTCGAGCTGCACAAGAACATGGTATTAGAGTTGTACCTGTACCCGGTGCATGTGCTGCAATTGCTGCGTTAAGTGCGGTGGGCTTACCAAGTGACCGTTTTAGTTTTGAAGGCTTTTTACCATCAAAAGCTTCTCAACGTATTACGCAACTTGAAAAGCTTAAAAATGAAACTCAAACGTTAATTTTTTATGAAGCACCCCACCGTATTTTAGAATGCGTAAAAAATATGGCTGAAGTATTTGGTGAAAACCGCCCTGTGGGTTTTGCACGTGAAATTACCAAAACTTTTGAAACCATCAAAAAAATGACTTTAAAAGACTTGGTCAGTTTTATTGAAAATGACCACAATCAAGAAAAAGGTGAAATTGTTCTGGTAGTTGGTGGTGCACCAGAAAAGACAGATCTGGAACAAGAAAAACTAGACGAACTCTTAAAGCGTTTACTTCAAGACTTATCTGTTAAAGCGGCATCTCAACTTGCTGCTGATTTAACGGGTATTAAGAAAAAAGTCGCTTATCAACGTGCGCTTGAGTTAACGCAATCTTAATTTTTTAACTAAGTGCGGTGATGGCAAATACTTTATGCCATCCCGCGCATAAATTTTGCATAATAATATTAATCATAAAAACAAGAGCATTGATATGGCTGAACAGCTTGGGAAACTTGGCCCTCATGAAGGGCAAGAACTAGAATTATTATTGTCTGGTAAGAAACCAATTGCTTTATTTTATGACTTATTACCTACTGAATTTGTAAAGCATCTTGAGCAAGGTACTTTAACTATGCTCAGTAAAGATATTGAAACATCTTTACCCGTACCTTTTTCAATTATGCTGATCTATAAAGATGTCTCTTTGGTAGATTTGAATGAACTCGTGTTATGTATTGAAAAATCAATAAAGGAAACTCAACTTGAAGACCGCTTAGCACTAGACCGTAGAATCGGACAACTTTTAGGTTATTCAGCGCAAGACATAGAGTTTTATATTCAACACGTTTCAAATTTTTATGCACGCTCACAGACTTAAATTTATCTCAATATCTTTTTCGCTGATTGAACAATTGTTTCGGTCAGCACATCAAGTTGTTTCGACTGTCTTTTCCAGTGGTGCCAATACAAAGGAATATCAAGTTGAGCCTCAGGCATAATATCAATAAGTGTTCCGTTTTCGAGTAATGGTTGAACTTGAAGCTCTGGCACCATTCCGTAACCTAAACCCAGCTGAATTGCTTTGACGAAAGCATCTGTTGCCGGAATAAAACTATAAGGATAACTCTGCATCGGTAAACCGTATCCTTTTAATAAAACTTCCGAATGCATTAAATCTTTATGATTAAAAATAACTGCTGGTGTTTTTCTTAAATTTTCTCGGTTAATTCCACCACTAAACCACTGGTTTACAAATTCGGCCGATGCCAGCATTTTATAGCGCATTTTACCAAGAGGCTGAGCTAAGCAACCCGCCATAACCTGCTCTTCTGCTGTGATACATGCATTAACCTGCCCCGTTTCTAGCAAAGTATGCGTGTGTGATTGATCATCAATTTTTAGCTCTAACACTATTTTTTCTTTAAACAATGTTTGCTGAATAGTTGGTAAAAGCCAAGTTGCTAATGAGTCTGCATTTGAAGCTAAAGCAATTTTATAAAATTCCGATTCAGAAGATTTTCCCGTTAAACCTTGTAAAAGATTTTGCTCCATTAACCTTGTATGACGTAAATGCTGGAGCAAGGTTTGTCCTGCTTGTGTGAGTACACAAGGGCGGCCCCGTATAATTAAAATCTGACCCAAATATTTTTCTAGTGCTTGTACACGTAGTGATACAGCAGAAGGAGTTATACATAAATGCTCTCCTGCTGCATCAAAACTCCCGACTTCTGCAACAGCAAGAAAAGCTTCACATTGCTTACTATCTAACATATACAAACCTAAATTATTTTTAGCCAAACCTAAATATTCTTAATTTTACTTATTTCTCAATAAAAAGTCAGATAATTCCCGCATCTGATTTTTTCTACTTAATGGTTATGCTTTCTCTGAGTGTGTTTTTTAAAGGTTTAGGTATTGGTAGCGGCCTAATTGTAGCAATTGGTGCCCAAAACGCTTTTGTTCTAAAGCAAGGACTCAAACAGCAATATGTATTTTGGCTATGTTTAATATGTGCCTTGTCTGACTCGATTTTAATTGCTTGTGGTGTATTGGGTTTTGCCGAAATTATGACTGCATCGCCTATCTTAATCTCGGTCGCTAAATATTTAGGGGCAACGTTTTTATTCGTATACGGTGCAAAAGCATTCTATGCAGCGTTTAAAACGAACCAAGGCATGGAACTTGGAGGCAGCCCAAAACAAACTTTAACCCAAGCACTAGTGACCTGCCTTGCCTTTACTTGGTTAAATCCACATGTCTATTTAGACACCATTGTGCTGATGGGTTCGGTTGCAACCCAGCTAGAAGACAAACTTAGTTTTGCTTTAGGTAGTATTCTTGCTTCTTGGATTTTCTTTTTCAGTTTAGGTTATGGTGCAAGATTACTAAAACCGTTATTTACCAATCCAAAAGCTTGGAAAATTTTAGACTTTCTTATTGGTTGCGTTATGTGGAGTATTGCAATTTCACTTCTCATCTAATGTATTCAACCATTAAAAAGTACCATGATTGAATGGTACTTTTTATTTATGCAATCACAATTAAGCTTCTGAACCTAACATCACTTTTGACTGTTTTCTTTCCTGTAATGATTGCTTAATCACAGCATAGCCGGAAGATACACCTAAGTATGCAATCACAAAGGCTACCAATAAATCTGGAAATACGGTGCCTGTTCCAAACACACCTACAGCAGCAAAAATAACAGCAATGTTCGCAATAGAGTCATTTCGACTACACAGCCAAACAGAGCGCATATTGGCATCACCATCCCTAAATGCATAAAGCATAAGCGCAACAGAAACATTCGCAATTAAGGCGATTACCCCAATTGTGCCCATGACCATCGGTTCAGGTGAAACGCCATGAAAGAATGACCACACCACTTTTGCAATGACGAAGAAACCAAAAGCTGCCATGGTTAATCCTTTAACCAGTGCTGCGGTTGCGCGCCAGTAAAGGCTCATCGAAAGTACAACTAAAGACAAAGCATAATTTGCTGAATCTCCTGCAAAATCGAGTGCATCTGCCCACAATGAAACAGATTGGGCTTTATAACCGCCTACTATTTCAACCACAAACATGAGTGCATTAATCACAAGTGCAATCCACAACGCCTTTCTAAAACGTGGGCTGACTTTCTTTGTAGGGGAACATGTTGAAGCACATCCACATCCGGCCATTTTATTTCCTCAAAAACTCTTTTATAGTGATTAAAAACCCTTGAGTAGCTCCAGAGTCAAGTCTTATGAGTCTTTCTATTGGCCAATTATCAAAAAAAGCGGATATTCCTATCGATACTATTCGCTATTACGAAAAAGTAGGTGTGCTGGACCGTATTCAGCGCTCAGAAAATAATTATCGTATTTACACAGATCAAACGCTCGCGGACCTATTATTTATTAAACATTGCCGCGAATTAGATATTTCCCTTAACGACATTAAAACGCTAAAACAGATGAAAGCTCAGCCGAAACAGGCTTGTACGGAAGTTGATAATTTGGTGAATAAATATTTGATCGAAGTATCGGAAAAAATTGAACGACTTTTGCTTTTAAAAGAAACACTCATCGATTTAAAACAGCACTGCTCTACCGACCGCACAGTAGACGAATGCGGCATTTTAAAAGAACTGCAAAATAACCTTTAACTCAATTTAAAAGCCAATAAAAAAGCATCACTCATGTGATGCTTTTTTAATATTAATGGTCGCTATGTTCGTCTGGCGGAACTTCAGTAATTCTCCCACCGCGAGCTAAAAATGCAGCAACCTCATCTTCCAATGCTTGGCGCTGTTTTTGTTTCGCAGTTACGGTAAGCGTTTCTGCTTCTGCAAGATCGGCATCCGTTAAGTTGCCTGCTTCTTCATCAGCCGCGCCGCTCTCAGCCGCTTTGGCTTCATCTTCATCTACAGCAGAATCTTCTGCATCTTCATAATCATTGATATCTGTCATATTTACACTCCCCACAATGATTTGTATTGCATCATCGCTATGGCCTTTGAGACCTCAGAAATTTAGCAATCTCTTTGCATTTAGCAAAGAGCCAAATTGGTCAAATCCGTATCTTTTCTGACCGAATTGGTAATGATATATAAATGATTGTTTAAAAAATATCTACTGATATTTATTTAGACCAGTAGAGCATAAACTTCGTAATTATTTTAACGACTATACAGGGTGTTTTGTAAAGCCCCTAAACCGTTCGCTTGTTGCATAAAACGCTCTTTTAAGAACGAAATTTGTTCAACCTGCTTAAGTCCCGCATTTCGAGCCAAAATAAATGGGAACAACTCAGAACTTTCTAGCCAACCAATCGCAGACATGCTGTGCATCATCGCATCGTTTTGTCCTTTACGACGGTGTTCATAACGTCTTAATGTTTGTTCATGCGCCCACACACCACGGCCTAAATCATGCAGTAGCGCATCACAGAGTACAGCGGCATCTAAACAGCCAATATTTACCCCTTGTCCAGCAAGCGGATGGATAACATGAGCGGCATCACCGATTAGGGCTAAACCAGCCTTCACATATTGTTTTGCAGCACGAGCCTTAAGTGGGAACTGTGCTCTTGAACGAACATCGAGCACTTCACCCAACATATGCTGGCTTTCACGAGTTAGAAGCTGCATAAATTCAACATCACTTAAAGCCGAATATTCATCGGCATAATCATCTGGCAGTGTCCAGACAATTGACTGCCAGTAACCATTTTCACTTGCATCCAGACTCGCCATTGGCAAATATGCCAAAGGTCCAGTAGGTAAGAAAATTTGACGAGCAACATGCTGATGCGGCTTAGACGTTTTAATTGCACAGCTGATGGCTGCTTGTTTGTAATCTAGGACATCTAGGTCAATAAAAGCTTGCTCACGTACAAATGAATTGGCACCATCTGCACCAATAAGCAGTTTAGTTTTAAGTGTAGATCCATCAGCCAATTGGATATGCCAGCACCCAACACCTTGCTCAATACGCGTAACACGAACTTCAGCACGATAATCGGTTAACTGCTCTAGCATCTTTTGCTGAATGGCAACATTCAATACGCTCGGCTCAACCATAGAACCTAAGGCTTGCTCTGGCATTGGTCTTTGTACAGACTCATGGCCAAAATTAATTTCACCATAGCCATTTAGATTCCACACCTGCATGCCGGTATAAGGCATTTGACGTGCTAAATCATCCCAAACATTCACTGTTTTAAGTAAATGAATCGTCGCTTGGCTAAGTGCTAAAACACGTGGGTTCATCACACTTAATGTTTTTTCAACATCAAGTACAGGGGCAGCATCAAGCACGGTAGGCTGTACACCACCTTGAGCAAGTAATAAAGCAGTTAAGCCACCGACCAGTCCACCACCAACAATAACGACATCTAAGACTTCACTCATGCTTTTAGCCCCATTGCATAGTTCGCTACCAGTGGCTTAACACCCGGAATAACATCAAATGCAATTAATCCCGTATTACGGATTAATTTTAATAATGGGTTTTGGTTACTAAAACCGCGAACAACAGTATCGCAGAACTTAATTACTCGCTGTTGGTCTGATAAACGGGCTTGTTCATAAGCAAGCAAATTATCTGGGTTACCAATATCATCAGATGCGCTTAGCTGGTTTACCAAATAACGTAGCAATACATCTGCATCACGTAGGCATAAATTAAAACCTTGGCCTGCAACTGGATGAATGGTGTGCGCTGCATTGCCCATTAAAATAACGCGCCCAACCGCTTGTTTATGCGCAAGCACTTGTGAAAGCGGATAGCTAAAGCGTTTACCTGTTTTTTCAAATTTACCCGCTCTGTCACCATAAGTTTTTTGCAAGGCATCTAAAAAGTGTTGGTCATTTTCTTCGCCTAACCATTCATCTTCAGTGCCCTTTTTAACAGGCCATACTACCGAGCGACGGTATTCACCCGGTAATGGCAATAAAGCCAAAGGCCCTAATGCGCTAAAACGCTCAAATCCCACCTGCTCATGTGGTTTCGATGTTTGTACAGTCGTAACAATCGCAACTTGATCATAGTCGTGGACATCAACACCAATACCAATTGCTTGACGACAGAAAGAATCACGTCCATCTGCTGCAATTAATAATTTTGACTCAAGCTTTAAGACTTCATCACCACGCTGAGCTTCAATATGTACTTGTTCAGCATCTTGAGTTAGAGCAGTAACTTGTACGCCATCAATTAGCTCAATCAAAGGCTGTTGGCGTACTTGAGTTAATAAAACACGACCGAGCCATGCATTCTCAATGACTTGTCCAAAGCTTTCGACTTTTTCTTGTTCCGCAACTAATCGTGCTTTACCAAAACTACCTTGCTCAGTAATGTGAACTTGTAAAATTGGAGTGGCATGTTGTTGTAATGCATCCCATAACCCTAGCTTCTGATAAATCTGTACGCTACGACGTGACAAAGCCGTATTACGTGCATCGAAACTAGAATGGTAAGGGGCAACATTTTGATCATCATAGTTTGGGTATTTCACAGCTTCTAATAGCTTGACTGCGATATTAGCCTTCGCCAGCATCAGGGAAAGGCTCAAACCCACCATACCCCCACCTACAATAATCACTTGTTGTTGCATCGAATTTGCTCCTTTGGCGAATACGTTTAATTATGCTTTAGCTTGCGCCATTAAATGTTCAATATCTGCAATATCTTTAACTACATTAGCAGTTAAAACTCGTGGGCCTTTTGAGGTTGCGACCACATCATCTTCAATACGAATACCAATACCACGCCATTTTTTATCTACAGTTTCGTCATCTGGTGCAATATATAAACCTGGTTCAACAGTAACCACCATACCTTCTTCATATTGGCGCCAATCGTCATCTTTTTTATAAGAACCGACATCATGTACATCCATACCTAACCAATGGCCTGTACCATGCATATAAAATTGACGATATGCTTCAGTTTCAATCAGCTCACTCACATTACCCTTGAGCAAACCTAAATCAACTAAGCCTTCAGTTAAAATTTTGACTGCAACCTCATGAGGCTCACGGTACGAATTACCAATACGTACTGCATCAATCGCCGCATATTGAGATGCCAGTACCACTTCATACAATGATTTTTGTTCTGGACTAAATTTTCCGTTCACTGGAAAAGTACGGGTAATGTCCGATGCATAAAATTCATATTCGCATGCAGCATCAATTAAAACCAAATCACCGTCTTTAAGAGGCTGGTTATTTTCAACATAGTGCAAAATGCAAGCGTTAGCACCACCACCGACAATACTGTTATATGAAGGCACACAGCCGTTTTGCCCAAATATATAATTAAGCTCGGCTTCAAGTGCATATTCCATCATGCCGGGGCGAACAGTTTGCATTGCACGAGTATGTGCCTTAGCACTAATTGTTGAAGCAATTTGCATTAGCTCAATTTCTTGCGGTGACTTGATTAAACGCATTTCATCAATAATGCGATCAAGTTGAACCAACTGAGCTGGAGCAGCTTCATGACGATGCTCGGCATTCGCTTTTTTAATCCATTGGCTTACTCTGGCGTCAAATGCAGCATTGTGCCCAATTCGATAATAAAGGCATTCTTTGTTTAATAATTTTTCAATAATTTCTTCATCAAGCAAATCAATTGCATAGGCTTCATCTGCCTCATACTCTTCAATTGCGCCATCAATTCCCGCACGGTAACCATTCCAGATTTCCATCTCACGGTTACGTTCACGACAAAACAGACTATAGCTATAGTCAGTAACGTCATCAAAGGTTTCTATAACAGCTACTGCCTCAGGCTCTGCAAAACCAGTCAAATAGAAAAAACTACTATCGGCACGGAATTTATAATCCGCATCACGATTACGGTACATTTCCTCACGCGTTGCAATAATCGCAATGCTGTTTGGACCCATTTTTTCTGCTAGACGATTTCTGCGATGTTGAAAATCAGCTTGAGGCAATTTCATAATGATCTACTTGATTTAGAATTTTAAAGTCAAAAAATTAAACACAGCCAATAACACATCGCCTCAATTAACTTGGGCGATGTGGTGTAAACATTTCTACAATATTTTGATCTGTAGTGCCTACAGCAGAAGTTTTACTTTTTGCATAAAAGTTTTTCAATAATGAACTTTCAGCAACTGTTACTTTCTTTCTGCCAATAGATAAACTCACAGGAATAAGGCGTACAAATTCGTACAATTCTTCGTAACTGCTTTCGCCTTCTTCGTCGTTATCAGAGTCTTCAAACTCTACTGCTGCGACATCTTGTAGATGTTCAATTAATTCGCTCTCATCAGCACGGACATGACCCGATGCCAAACCAAAGCCAAGAACAACACCAGCACACCAGTCTGATAATGCTTGTACGCGATCTTGTAGGGTGTGTTCATCATCTGGAAGTATTGGCAAATAGTCCAATTCATCTTCCGATAAAGCATGCGCTACATCTTCTGTTTCATCAGTTAAAAGCGCTAAAGCTTCTTCATTTAAATCAGGTACATTAAGAGTTGTTAAAATTTGTGTCCATTCTTCACGCGTTGGCGCTTCTGTCACACAAACAATACCTGTTAGTAAACCATGTAACTCACTAGGGCTTGAAATTTCTTCAATTCCTTCAAAATGAGCGTTCCATTCTGTCCAGCCTGAAATATCGTCTTGCATTCGTTTATCCAATCTCTATACTTCGTATATATTACCTTTGATTGCAATTCTGTGCGACCTCGTTATGTTAGAACAATTACAGCGGCTACAAGCGCATATTGGCGTTTTAAAAACACGCTTACATCATCTAGAGAGTGAAAATTCTACTCTCTCGGAAGCTAAAGAACTGGCTGAAACAGAGCATCACGCACAAGTTGTGCAAAAAAATAGCATCATTACTAAAAAACAAGAGGAAATTGAGACATTAACTGAGCAATTGACTCAGTTACAAGGCCAATTTCAACAATTGAATCAAGATGCTAATACACTTGCTGAACGTTATAGCCGTCTAGAAAAAAGTACCACTGATTTAAAAAATCGTTTTCAAGAAATTTTGGCAGAGCGTAATGAGTTACGTGTAACCAAAGAAAAACTTCAGTCACATCAACGACAGACTCAACAAGAGTTGCATGATTTACAGCAAGATCGTGACCGTTTGTTACAAAAAAATGAACTTGCCAAAGCCAAAGTTGAAGCGATTATTCAACGTTTAGCAATTTTAGGTACAGCTCAAGATCAAAATGCACAAGAAATTCAGCAACTTGCTCACCCAAATGCTGAAACTGGCGAGGAGACGCAATCATGAGTGAACAAGTCATGGTAGAGCTTCGGCTTATTGAGCAAACTTTTAGACTTGCGACTACCTCTGATAAAAGAGAAGAACTTGAGCGTGCAGCTGAACTTCTCAATGAGAAATTTAACGAAATGCGTCGCAGTGCTCCCCGTGTTGAGCACAACAAACTGGTCATTATGGTTGCCCTACAGCTCACCCAAGAAGTATTAAGCTTGAATAAATCTTTGCAAGAATATACACACTGTGAACGTCTACTACAGGCAATTTTGGAAGATGTTGAACAAACTGTTTAATTAACCTCTTTCAACAAAAAATGCCTTGCGCTATAAGTAATAGAGCAAGGCATTTTTTTATTGAAGTTACCTCGTGTGTCTCATGATTACTATATGTACTTTTAGTGTACAAAGCTTCATCAAATGAAGACTAACTTTACAGTTCAATAAACTCAGACGATTGCCAACTGAATAAGATCGTTTATAATTAAGCTATCTCTGGGATGTTCGCCAGCGGGTCTATTCCCCTGCCGATACTTAAACTTATGGATTGCGTTCTGTATATTTAGAGTGTATGCCTACCTTCGAGTAGGAAACCCAGCAAGTGTACGTCGCGTCCACCTTGAACTCATCGGGTTCAGGGTAACGACACATGCAGCGGCATCTTCGGAGTATTTATTTTCTAGAAAATAAGTATAAATATAATTTTTATTTCAAATTAAAGTCTCTATACAGACCTGTCAGTCTAGTACTCAATTTCATTTTTATTTATTAGTTAAACTTAAAAATTAGTGAATTATCATTTATTAATTATTGTGCATTTCTTTTCAAACATTCTTGATACCACCCTGTTTGAAAATCTTCGATAGCTTTCTGTTTAAAAAAACTCGTTTTAAATATTTTTGCAGCATAAGCTGAATTAATTAAGTCTTGATAAAACTGCTTTGCTTTTTGATCTATAAGACTATCAGCAATTTGTTGCAATTCCTGCGCTGGTACTTTTTTCTGCCGAGCTTCCATTACGTTGTAAGCAACTTTTTTCACGATATTACAAATATCTGGATCATCTGTATTGTCATTAGCATAGCAACCCGTTGCAATAAAACTTATTAATAATATTTTAAATTTCATATCCCTACCTTGTATTAATTATTCAACTTCCATTTAAGATAACGAATAGATAAAATGATTTTTCTTTAAATGTTCATGCAGGATTGATGACATAAAAGTAAATCATCATGACCACTAACAAGATAGAAGCAAGTGTTAAATAGGTACCAATCGTATTAAAACTCCGCAAAAATTTTATGATTTGCATTTCAAGTCCAGTGAAAAATTTAAATAATGAACATCAATAAATTTAGCATATCTAAATAATGCCAATCAATTCACAATTATTGATTTTTACGTGACACTATGCATTTTTTCAATTATCGCATTTTATTCCTAAACTTCCTTTATAGTAATCCCTTGCACTTTTCAAATCTGAAAGTAGTTTCTCTTCAGTATAGGGCTTTGGTGAAATTTTCATTAAGGCAGGCATGTACTTTTTTTTGTAAAGATCAGGATAGTCGTGACATAAAATTTTAACCTTAACTTCCTGCGGTGTTTTAGGATTATCCAATTGGTCTAAATACTCGCCAATTTTTTGGTCAGATTCTTCAAATTGAGCTTTATAGTCAACTTGAGGAGCTTCTGAGTCTGCCTGTTTGGTACAAGCACTCAGTAAAGCAGTACACATCATCATCGTTAAAATTTTTAACTTCATAGCCTTCACAGTTTCATATTCATCTTTAAATATACTTATCCTGATTACATGTAAATAAATACTGTAGATACGTAAAAAAGCTAAAAAACTTATATAGATGCCTTTTTTAGAAAAAAGTAATTTTTATGCTATCGATTAAACTATATTGTTTTTTTATAATACTTAAATTTCGGTAAAACTATAGAAAAATAGGTATAATTTTGGACGACTGATTTCAAATCTTTATTAGATTTATACATGAACGAACTAAGTTTTATTAGAAAAAATTTAAGATCTAAAAGACGTTCTTTAACCCAATTTGAGCAAAAACAGGCTCAACTTAACGTTTTACATTACCTAAATAGACTTCCTATTTTTCACTCCTCAAAAAAAATTGGCTTATATCTACATGCTTTCGGTGAAATTCATACTGATCTTATTATCAAACTCTGCTTTAAAAATAACAAAAAAGTCTATTTACCTATGATTTGTTCAATGAATCAACGTTTAGTATGGATAAAGATCAATAAAAACCAATATTTAAGTCGACGTTTTTCTCATCATCCACTCGGAATGAAAGAACCTATGGCAACGCGAGGAAAACATGTCTCAGAGCTTGATTTACTGCTTATGCCGCTTTTAGCTTGTGATCACTACGGGACACGTATTGGTATGGGAGGTGGCTATTATGATCGTACATTGGCAAGTACTGAGCATAAACCTTACCGTTTAGGATTGGCTCATCAATTTCAATTTATTGAACACACGTTAGAACGTCAAAGCTGGGATCAACCCTTAGATGGCTTACTCACACCACAGAACTTTTATTATTTTAAAAGATGATTTTTATATAAAATTTATAAAAAATAATATTTTTAAATATATCCTTTTACTTTGTTAGTCCCTTAAAACGAAAAAGTAACCACCTTATGGATGATTACTTTGCCGTGACAGACCGTTTTACCAATTGATATTAACACGTCTATTTGGTGCTAAACATTGAATAAGTTGTGAACTATTGTTACCGCTACACTGTTTATATAAATCGGTCTGACTATTTGCCTGTATTTGGATTCGACTTGCTACAATACCCTGTTGCACCAATAATTTGGCAACAGTATTAGCACGTTGTGAAGACAATTGTTGGTTATAGCTAAATTTACCTAACCGATCCGTAAAGCCTGAAACAATAATAGGATTCCTTGTTTGACTTTTTTTAATCTGCTCAGCAATTTTGGTAATGCTCTCAGCACCTTTTTCAATAGCACTCGCATCAAATCGATCAAAGGCAAATAAGACACTCGCTGTACGATCTGCAATTACAGTGCTATGTGCTGATGCCTGATTATTTTCTCCCCAAGCAACCAACCCTTCACAAGCCTCACCTTTCCAAGATAAACGTTCTGCTAAATAGCGCTTATCAAAATCAACACGTAACTGGCAACGTTGGTACTGGTTTGTGTTAGGAATACGGACATCTAATACATAGTTCCAAACTTTTACTGCAAAAAGTCCTTCACTAAATTGCGGATTGCCTAGTAAAGCTCGAATTTGGTCTTTATTTAGGCCTTGGTCTAAACGTACAACATCTTGGTATTCATAACGTTTTACTTGTTTCAAATAGCTTTTTTCAATCGCTGGAAAATGAATTTCCTGTGGCTGAGCTGGTTCATTTGCATAAGTTGTTACCGTGAAACCAGCAAAAGCTGCTACGACTAAGCTTTGGATTGTTTTATTCATTTCTATAATCTCTTTAATCTGTCGAGTAAGGAGAGCATTGCTACTCTCCTAACCAGTTTCTTAGTTAATAACACCACTAATACCAATACGAACGCTTGGCTCACCTTGAGAAGCAGCTGCTACACCACCTGTGATTGACCAACGGCCATTGTCAGAGGTTTTACGTAAGGTCACACCGACTGCGTTCTCACCACCATGATATGCAGCACCAACAGCATAGGTATATTTACCTGCTACAAATGGCGCATTTTCTAAAGCCATAGCAGCAGCAATACCCGCATTGGCTTTTTTCTCAACGTCATCAATACGTTTATTGGTGTCATAGAATACTTGTTGTAACTGATCTCCCAGATTGGTAATTTTGTTGCCTAATTCTTGGTTCGACTGATTTAACGTACCAATGGCATCATGAATATTGTCTTTACCTGTTCCACCAATATTCTTAGTCGTGATTGAACCATCACTATTTACTGATGTATTTCCACCAATACTGTTTTTAATACTGTCTGAAATATTGTGAATCTGACCACCATTTACGGCTTGGTTCGAACCAGCTTTAATCTCGCCATCTTTAACACCTTGGATAACTCGATCACCGTCTTTACCAGCCATATTTACGCTAGTACCACCCGTGTCTTTACCGACCGTGATTTCAGCATTTGGTTTTTGCTGTTGAACT
The DNA here is from genome assembly GCF_039938935.1 of Acinetobacter sp. WA-87. Taxonomy (NCBI): domain Bacteria; kingdom Pseudomonadati; phylum Pseudomonadota; class Gammaproteobacteria; order Moraxellales; family Moraxellaceae; genus Acinetobacter; species Acinetobacter sp. WA-87. The sequence goes on from NZ_JBDUVF010000001.1 coordinate 1,276,557, forward strand.
AAACCGGCTTTACCATTAGAAATGTTGTCAATGTTGTTCTGAATGTTCTTAATATCATTCGAGTTCTTATCGACCTGATTTTGAACATTCCACAATTGGCCACCATTTACGGCGTCTTTAGAGCCTTCAGCAACTTTACCATCAGCTACATTTTTCAGATTGGTACCTTTATCTCCACCACCTAAAGTGACTGAGTTCTTGTCGACATTGCCATTTTTATCTTTGTCATACTGCACAGCATGATCAGAAAGTTTGCCAATATCTTTACCAATTTGATCTTTAATTTCATTAATTTGCTTATCTAACTGGCCTTTATTGACTACGTCTTTTGCATTAACCCCATCTGCAACATTGGTGATTTGCTTACTTCCAGCATCAATACCATTAATTGTGACACTTGGACCGTCTTTAATGATGAGACCTTGCTGATTCAAGATATGACCACCGACATTTACACTGTCGAATTTCACATCTTTTAGCATCTCAATTTTGATGCCATCTTCTGTGGTACGAGTAATAATGTTTTCACCACTGGTTTTATCTTCAGCAGTTTCTGGATTAGCACCACCTACAATATTAATGGTGTCACCAAGCTTACGATGAACAGCTTTACCCTGAGTTGCTTTCTGGTCATTTGCACCAAAATTCAGCCCTTTTTGGGTCAAGTCATTTACACCATTAGTGACTTTGTCATCTACCGACTTGATTGCGTCATTGATATTGTTTTTACCCGTGCCACCAATGTTATTAGTCGTCAGGCTACCGTCTGGGTTTACAACTGTATTTCCACCAATGCTATTTTTAATACTTGTTGAGATGTTATGAACCTGATTGCCATTTACAGCATCTTGAGAGTTTTGTGCAATAACGCCATTCGCGACATCAGTAATTTTCTTACCGCCGGCATTAATGCCATCTTTAGTCATGCTTGGACCATCTTTAATAGTCAAACCATTATGATTAAGTATGCTATCGCCTGTAGTAACGCTATCTAAAGTTAGATCTTTCTTGGTCGCTACCTCGTAGTTAGTACTACCATCTTTATTAACAGATTGTTTTACAACAATGTTGTCACCTTCAGTTACGGTCGTTTTTGCTTTAGTCGCAGTATTTTTTACTTCACTAATTGCATCATTAATATTGTTTTTACCTGTTCCACCAATGTTATTGGTCGTCAGGCTGCCGTCTGGGTTTACAACGGTATTTCCACCAATGCTGTTTTTAATACTGTTTGAAATATTGTGAATCTGGCTGCCATTTACTGCTTCTTTTGAAGTCGATGAAATGTTGCCAGCTTTCACGTTATCTAAAACCGTGCCGTCTTTACCTTTTAAGGTAACTTTATCTTTGGTTTTGGCGTCATCGTATTTCACCGCAGCATCATCAGTTGCATTTTGCTTGGCAGCAAGATCATCTAACTGACCTTTATTCACTGCATCTTTAGCATTTACACCATCAGCTACATTGGTAATTTGTTTACCACCTGCATTAATACCGTCTTTAGTAATGCTTGGACCTTCTTTAATAGTCAAACCGTTATTGTTCAAAGTGGTATTGCCAGTAGTCACACTGTCAAACTTCGAGTCTTTTAATAGCTCAATCTGAATACCATCTTGAGTAGTACGGGTAATAACATTTTCACCACTGGTCTTGTCTGCTGGAGTTGAAGCAGCTGCACCACCTACAATGTTGAGCTTCTCACCAAGTTTACGGTGGACATCTGCTCCACTGTTGCCAGCAAAGTTCAGGCCTTTGTTTTCAAGCTCAACCTTGGTATTGTCGATTTTGCTATTCAGCTCAGTTTTTGTGTTACCAATCGTGTTGTTTAACTCATTCTTGGTATCGTTAATCTGAGTCGTTAACTGATCTTTAGTCATGTCTAGCTTGGTGTTGGTATCAGTGATTTTGCCATTTAAGCTGTCTTTGATTTTAGTTACCTGATCAACATTCACTGCATCTTTAGCATTTACACCATCTGCCACATTGGTAATTTGTTTGCTACCAGCATTTATACCGTCTTTAGTAAGGCTTGGACCTTCTTTAATAGTTAAGCCATTATTAGTAAGTACGCTATCGCCTGCAGTTACGCTGTTTAATGTCAGATCTTTTTTAGTCGATACTTCGTAGTTAGTACTACCATCTTTATTAACAGTTTCTTTTACAACGACATTATCACCTTCAGTTACAGTGGTTTTTGCTTTAGTTGCAGTATTTTTTACTTCACTAATTGCATCATTGATATTATTCTTGCCTGTTCCACCAATATTATTCGTGGTCAAACTACCATCTGGATTTACAACTGTATTGCCACCAATGCTGTTTTTAATACTGTTTGAAATATTATGAATCTGGCTACCATTTACCGCTTCTTTTGAAGTAGATGAAATGTTACCTGCTTTCACGTTATCTAAAACCGTACCATCCTTACCTTTTAAGGTAACTTTGTCTTTGGTCTTGGCATCATCATATTTTACGGCAGCATCATCAGTTGCATTTTGCTTGGCAGCAAGATCATCTAACTGACCTTTATTCACTGCATCTTTAGCGTTTACACCATCAGCTACATTGGTAATTTGTTTACCACCAGCATTAATACCTTCTTTAGTAATGCTTGAACCATCTTTAATAGTTAAACCATTGTTGTTTATAGTCGTGTTACCGGTAGTCACACTGTCAAACTTCGAGTCTTTTAATAACTCAATCTGAATGCCATCTTGAGTGGTACGAGTAATGACATTTTCACCGCTTGTTTTAGCTGCTGGAGTTGAAGCATCCGCCCCACCCACAATATTGAGCTTCTCACCAAGTTTACGATGGACATCTGCTCCACTATTGCCAGCAAAGTTCAAGCCTTTGTTTTCAAGCTCGGTCTTGGTGCTGTCAATTTTGGTATTTAATTCAGTTTTCGTATTACCAATCATGTTGTTTAACTCAGTTTTAGTGTCATTAATCTGAGTTGTTAACTGATCTTTGGTATTGTTTAACTTGGTGTTGGTATCGGTAATTTGATTACCAAGATCATTCTTAGCATCATTTAAATTCTTGTTGGTATCTGCGATCTGATTACCCAAATCGTTTTTCGCATCATTTAACTGATTATTTGTATCAGTGATTTTGCCATTTAAGTTATCTTTCACTTTGGTGAGCTGATCAACATTCACTGCATCTTTAGCATTTACACCATCTGCTACATTGGTAATTTGTTTGCCACCCGCATTAATACCTTCTTTAGTAATGCTTGGACCGTCTTTAATTGTCAAACCGTTATTGTTCAAAGTCGTATTGCCAGTAGTCACACTGTCAAACTTCGAGTCTTTTAACAGTTCAATCTGGATACCATCTTGAGTGGTACGGGTAATGACATTTTCACTGCTTGTTTTTGCAGCTGGAGTTGAAGCATCCGCCCCACCTACAATATTGAGCTTCTCACCCAATTTACGGTGGACATCTGCACCGCTATTACCGGCAAAGTTCAAGCCTTTGTTTTCAAGCTCGGTCTTGGTGCTGTCAATTTTTGTATTTAATTCAGTTTTCGTATTACCAATCGTGTTGTTTAACTCAGTTTTAGTATCATTAATCTGAGTCGTTAACTGATCTTTGGTATTGTTTAACTTAATGTTGGTATCAGTAATCTGGTTACCCAAGTCAGTTTTTGTATCATCTAACTTTTGATTTAGATTGGTAATATTCTGAGCATTTTTACTAATATTGCTCGTGTTTTGGTTTACACGTCCATCAACATTTTTAAGCTGGCGTACTGTTACCGCATCTGAGTCAGCTGAGCCATCTTCAACATTGGTAATACGGCGTTCTTTTCCAGCCGACCCAACAGAAATAACACCATTAGATTTAGAAGCATCACGATTGGTCAGGAAAGAGCTTCCTGTCGCTTCGGTTGCTACAGCATCTTGGCCTAAAGCAACACTATTTTTAGCTTCTACTTTACTACGTGCACCTAAAGCGACACCACCTTCAACTAAAGACTGGGCACCTTGACCAACTGCAACTGCATTTTCTTGGTCGGCAATTGCACCACCACCAATGGCTGCAGCATTTTTACCAGCTGCTTTTGCACCGCCGCCGACAGCAGCAGCATTTTCATTTGTAGCCTCAGCCCCTTTACCAATTGCAGCCGAGTTATCACCTGTTGCTTGTGCAACAGCACCGAATGCAGCAGCACCTTTACCTGAAGCATTAGACATGACGCCAAAAGCAGATGAAGCATCACCAGTTGCTTTAGATGTCATACCGAAAGCCGATGAAAATGCACCAGTACCTACAGCTTGAGTACCTACAGCAGTTGAGCCGTGATTCGCTTCAGTTGTTGGATACTTACCTGCTTTAAGTATCCCTCCCGTAATTTCTGTATAGGTTTTACTCAGCTCAGCATCTTGTGCAATTTTATCTACATCATCACCACCAATAGCAACAGAAGAGTTTCCTCTTGCAATGACATCGGCACCAATCGCAATCGACTGATCTCCAATCGCTTTGGTCTGGTCACCAATCGCAATTGATTGGTTGCTATAACCAGACGGTGTCCCTTCTGCTCCTTTAGTCGATGCATTACGGCCAATCGCAACATCACCACTGCCAACTGTTTGGCTGCTGCTACCCATTGAAATTGCACCAATTCCCGTTGCTCGTGCATATCCACCAATCGCCATTGCATCACGAGCAGTAGCAGAAGTATTCACTCCAACAGCAATTGCATTACGTCCAGTCGCCCCATCATTTTCAAAATTGCTGCCTTGCTGACCATTATCATTAATACTGACATAATGAGTACGAGCCGCTTTTAACTGACGTATGGTGGCAGCATCCGAATCTGCTGAACCGTCTGCTACATTTTGAATACGGCGTTCACTTCCCACATCACCAATTGATAAAACACCAGTTGGAGCTGATTGTTTAGTTAAGAAACTTTCACCCCTAGCTTGGACTGCTTTTGAATCTTTACCTACAGCAATACTATTTTCAGCTTCTGAACGTGCACCTTTACCAATTGCTACACCACCATCAAAAGTAGCTTCAGCTTGGTCTCCAATCACAACGGCATTATCTTTTTGTGCTTTTGCGCCTGTACCAATTGCAACAGATTTTTTACCTTTAGATTCTGAAAATGCACCAATCGCTAAAGCATTTTCTTCAGTGGCCACTGCGCCACCACCAAACGCAATCGAGTCTTTACCCGTTGCTTTTGTTGCCATTTTAGGTTGATAAGCAGCACCCGCCTGTCCCGCAACTGGGTCAGCGTTTTCAATATCTGGCGAACCAATTGCAATTGAACGGTAACCTTCTGCCGTTGCCGAGTGACCAATTGCTAAAGAGCCTTTACCTGTAGCTGCTGCAACATTACCAATGGCTTGAGAAAAATCGGCAGTCGCCGCAGATTGGCGACCAACCGCAAGAGCAGTATTTCCAGAAGACAAAGCTCCAGTACCAATTGCTACACCTGAAATACCTTGAGTTGTCGCATAAGAACCAATTGCAGTACCTAAACCTTTCTCAACTACAGCGCCAGTACCGACACTGATTGCTCCACCTTGTTTCATTGCACCAGCGTAAGCACCAGTAGAATTATTATAAGGATTGTTACGGTTTGCGATGTTAGAGCCTGTTCGGTCTTGAGTTTGGGCTCCACAACCAATAGCGACATCTTTTTGATTGGCAGTACTTGCATTCCCTTCACGACAAGAAGTGGTACCTGAAATAGATGTTCCTTGGCCTACTCCACCCTCGGTATTTGTTCCTGCAAAAGCATTTGGCGTAAAACTAATTAAAATAGTTAAAATAATCGCTGATGCATTTAAAGTTTTTGATTTAGTCTTTGTTTTACCTTTTGCAATTTCAGATGTTGCAACCCATGCTCCAATCGAAGCATTCCAAATGACCTTATAAACTTTATTCATAAAAATTCTCAGACAAATACCAAACTCAAAGACCAATAAAAATGTACAAATACATTTTTAAAATTTTCGGCCCAAAAAAAGAGGCGGCATCCTAATTGAATAAATTTAAAGGGTAAATATAAAAACAAAATAATGATAAGAAAAATTGTGATTTTAATCACAAATTACATTTTTATAATTAATTTCAAATTACTGAATTTAATAAATAAAAAATTAATTAACGATAGAGTGTTTTGTTTTTGTTAAAAATAAGTAAACTTATTTTAAAATAGAATAATAACTCTAAATATATGATTAATTTTTATAAAGTTAATAAAAATAAATACATTTTAAAATACATCTGTATATTATAAAAATAGAATATTAACTCTAAAATAAATATCATTATTAATATAATTATTTTGCAAAAATCATTTAATTTAAAATACACCTGTATATTATAAATAATAGTGTATTTATTTCACTCATAATAAATTATAAAATAAATAAAATTTTAAATATACTTAATAAAAATACTTATTATAAAATAAAACTAAACAAAACATTTGTTTCGAAAACTGACCTCCTTACTTGTACGGCAAAGAGTAATTATTAAGTAAAAATGCTTAGCTTCACTACAAAATTTTATTCTTCTTAAGAATTAATCTATTGATTCATAACATTTTAAAAAAAAAGTTGACTAAATTAGTCATTTTTTCAACATTTTCTATTGTCATGCCCTTGTAATTTTTGAAATACACATCACTATAAAAAACATGGCAACCTCGTTGTCACTCATTAGGAGTGCCCATGTCTGAACTTATTATGAATGAAAAAACTGACTTAGAGCCTCAGGTTCCAAGTGTATTACCACTATTAGCCTTACGTGATGTTGTGGTTTATCCACACATGCAAATTGCGCTATTCGTGGGTCGTGAAAAATCGATCAATGCAGTTGATGTGGCTCGTAACAGTGACAATTTAGTATTTGTAGTTGCGCAAAAAGATTCGCTTACAGAAGAAATTGATCACGACAATTTATACCAGTACGGTACAGTCGCTAAGATTGTACAAGTAGTTAATCATGAAAATGATGAAAACTGCATTAAAGTACTTATTGAAGGCTTACATCGTTCTAAGCTCACAAAAATTATCGATGAAGATAGTTATTTGACTGCTGAACATGATCTAAGTCCAATGACTATTAATGTAGATAAGGCAACTCAAGAAACTCGTTTACAAGAGTTACGTAACTTATTTGCTCAATATGCAGAAGCAAAATTACGTAATGCACGTGAACTCGTTGCTGCTGCCAATAAAATCGAAGACTTATTGCAACTTATGTTCTTCGTAGCAACTCGTGTACCTCTAAATATTGAAATTAAACAGAAGTTTTTAGAGCACGATGAGTTTGAAGCACATTTGCAAGAGTTAATGAACTACTTGATGAATCAATCTGCTGAACAGCAAATTGAGCAAACTTTACATGACAGCGTAAAACGCCAAATGGAAAAGAACCAACGTGAATACTTTCTAAATGAAAAAATGAAAGTCATTCAACGTGAACTTTCCGATATGAATGGCGGTGCTGAAGACGACGTTGCTGAAATTGAGAAACGTCTTGCTGAAGCTGATTTACCTGAACACGTACGCAAAAAAGCTGAAGCTGAGTTCCGTAAACTTAAAGCAATGCAGCCAGCATCTAGTGAAGCTGCCGTTGTACGTAACTATCTAGAAGTGATTTTAGATACGCCGTGGAACAAAGCAAGTAAAGTCAGTATTAACTTAGCTAAAGCACAAGAAATTCTTGATGCTGACCACTATGGTCTTGATGATGTTAAAGACCGTATTGTTGAATACTTAGCTGTTCAATCACGTGTGAAAAAACTCAAAGGCCCTATCCTCTGTTTAGTAGGTCCTCCAGGGGTTGGTAAAACTTCACTCGGTGAATCAGTAGCTAAAGCAACAGGTCGTGAATTTGTTCGCATGGCGCTTGGTGGCGTACGTGATGAAGCAGAAATTCGTGGACACCGTCGTACTTATATTGGTGCGATGCCAGGTAAAATTGTGCAGTCTTTAACAAAAGTTGGCGTGAAGAACCCATTGTTCTTACTCGACGAAATTGACAAGATGGCGCAAGACTACCGTGGTGACCCAGCTTCTGCATTGCTTGAAGTACTTGATCCATCACAAAACAGTAAGTTCAACGATCACTATTTAGATCTTGATCTTGACCTTTCTGAAGTAATGTTCATCTGTACCGCAAACAGTATGAATATTCCAGAAGCATTACTGGACCGTATGGAAGTCATTCGTCTACCGGGTTATACCGAAGATGAAAAAGTAAATATTGCTGAGCGTTACCTTGTTCCTAAAGCAATTAAGAACAACGGATTACGTCCAAAAGAGTTAACAATTCATGAAGAAGCGATTCGTGACATTGTTCAACGCTATACACGTGAAGCTGGTGTTCGTAGTTTAGAACGTGAAGTCTCTAAAATTGCGCGTAAAGTGGTAAAAGAAGCGGTAAGTAAAAAGTCTAAAAACTTACAGCTTGACGTTACCTCTGCCAATCTTCCTGAATATCTAGGTCCACATAAATTTGACTTTGGTATGGCTGAAGACGAAGCACAAGTAGGCCGTGTAAATGGCTTGGCGTGGACTTCTGTTGGTGGTGAGTTACTAACTATTGAAGTTGCAGCTGTTAAAGGTAAAGGTAAATTTATTACAACCGGTTCACTCGGTGATGTAATGAAAGAATCGATTACCGCAGCAATGACTGTAGTACGTACACGTGCTGACGAACTTGGTATAGAAGCATCTCGATTTGAAGAAACTGATGTACACGTTCACTTACCTGAAGGTGCAACTCCAAAAGATGGTCCATCTGCTGGTTTAGCATTAACAACTGCACTTGTATCAGCATTTACTGGTATTGCGATTCGTCCAGACATCGCAATGACAGGTGAAACAAGTCTTGGTGGTCGTGCGATGCGTATCGGTGGCTTGAAAGAGAAACTTCTTGCTGCACATCGTGGTGGAATTAAGCTTGTCTTTATTCCTCAAGATAACGTTCGTGATTTGGCAGAGATTCCTGACAATGTTAAAGAAGGATTAGAAATCAAACCTGTGAAAAGCATTGATGAAATCTTACCTTTAGCATTAACTGCAATGCCAAAGCCTTTACCCAAAACACCGATTGTAAAACCGGTGGAAGGTTCAAAAGCAGCGCGTCACTAATTGAAAAATAAAAAAAAGAGAGCTTCGGCTCTCTTTTTTTGTTACATAATTTGATTGAAAAATATCCAACCATCCTCATAATAAGAAGTAAGAGTGATTAATTTTATTATTTACTCTTATCTATCTTATGTTACAGATAGCCTTGTTTTTATTCTCTATGGTCATCTGAACTCCAGACAGATGATCATTTGATCGCAGTCCAACACCATTTTTTGGACTGCGTTTTTTATGCCCAGTTGCACCCCGCGGTTATCATCTCCTCAGGTATAATGTGTCAGCTGTTTTGACTGAATAGACCACATGAAAATTCGTATTCTGACCATTGGTCAAAAAATGCCTGCTTGGGTACTTACTGGTTTTGAAGATTATTTCAAACGCATCCAGCCTTTTGTCCAGACTCAAGTGATTGAACTTCCAATGGCAAAACGCGGTAAAAATGACTCGGAAGCGGATATTTTAAAATACTGTCAAATTGAAGGTGAAAGTATTTTAAATGCGTTAAAACCAAACGAGACACTCATCGCTTTAGAGGTGGGTGGCCGTGAACTCAGCACAGAAAAGCTAGCTGACACCATGAAACAATGGATGCTTGAAGGTAATGATGTTGCACTGGCTATTGGTGGCCCAGATGGTTTGTCAGATCAAGTACGTAAAGCGGCTGCTTGGCATTGGTCACTCTCAAAACTTACCATGCCCCATCCTTTAGTACGTGTTTTATTAATCGAGCAGCTTTACCGAGCGATGAGCATTAATCATAATCATCCTTATCACCGTGCATAAAAAGAACAAACGTTTCATTTTAAGAACAATCCGTTGAAATCAGAATACTTTTAACATGTCCTGATTTTGGCATAATGACTATTATTCTGCTTTTCAACTCAGGTGTAATGAAATGGAACTACAAACCCTTCCCGGACTGTTTATTTCACATGGTTCACCCATGCTTGCACTTGATCCAGAACAAGTGGGTCCTGCTTTACATCGTCTTGGTATAAATCTACCTACTCCAAAGGCAATCATCGTGATGTCTGCTCACTGGGAAAGTAAAGCACTTGAAGTAAGTAGTTCGACTCGTCCGGAAACATGGCATGACTTTCGTGGTTTCCCACCAGAGTTGTACGAGATTCGCTATAGCGCACCTGGTCAACCAGAGCTTGCCGAAGAAATATTGAAGTTATTGGCAGATGCTCATTTTGTTGCACACGCCAATAGTACTCGTCCTCGCGACCACGGTGTATGGATGCCTCTTTTACACATGTATCCAGATGCAGACATTCCCGTTGTTGAAATTTCTTTGCCGATGACCTTAAGTGCTCAAGAAATTTATCGAATTGGACAAACGCTTGCACCTTTACGTGAAAAGCAAATTTTATTGATTGGTTCTGGAAGTATTACCCATAATCTTGCTGAGTTGTCTTGGCAAGGTGACAATTCAAAAGTTCCTGAATGGGCTTCAACTTTTAGAAATACTGTCGTTAATAAGCTTTCACATCAAGATTACGATGGCGTGTTGGAATGGCAATCACTGCCTTATATAAAACGTAATCATCCAACTCTTGAACATTTTGCACCGTTATTTTTCGCTATGGGAACTGGTCATCGTTTTACGATTGTTCATAGCAGCTTCACAATGGGTTCATTAGGTATGGATATATATCGTTTTGATTAATTTTTAGGAAATACCCCGTTTTCGCGGGGTATAGCATTATTTTTATTAAAAATTCGAATAATTTACAAACTTATACATTTTAAAAACCGAAACAATCATATGTTTACATTTTCTTTTTTTAAGAATGTTTTAAGCTTAGTGCTGTTGTTTTTTTTACTTGAAGTTTTTAAATGAAAATTAAATATTTAATTCTTGCGTTATTACCTTTTTCTTTGATGGCGTGTCAAACAGTTTCACATACTCAAGCTCCAATTGTATCTGAGCAACAACAAAATCTTGCAGCAACTCTAAGTGAATATACTTGGACTTACCAAAATGTAAAAGCATCTAAGCCACTTGTTCTTAACTTTAATGCAGACGGCAAATTAGCAATTAACACAGGTTGTAATGGTCAAGGTGGTACTTGGAAAGTTGAAGGTAACCAGCTTGTAACCTCTCCACTTGCATCAACAATGATGGCTTGCCAAGACGATTTAATGAAACAAGAACAATTGTCTAATAGCATCTTTAGTGAAGCAAAATTGCCAATTGAAATTAGTAACAGCAATGGTCAGGTAATCTTAAGCATGACAGATAAAGCAGGTCAAAAGCATATTTTCCAAGGCGTAAAAGCAACTAATACTCAAGCTTTAACTGATTATTCTTGGTCATATCAACCTGAAAATACTAAAAAGCCGATTGTTCTTAACTTCACAAACGACCGTTTATCTATCGCAACAGGTTGTAACCGCCAAGGCACTACTTGGAAAGTTGAAAACAATACCATCGTAACTGCTGATGTAATGTCGACTATGATGGCCTGTGAACCTGCATTAATGAAACAGGAACAATTCTCTAGCAGCCTGTTCCAAAAACGTGCGATTCCATTTGAACTTAATACATCAAATGCCGATCAACCAACATTGACAATCGTTGATGCTCAAGGTCAGAAATATACGTTCACAGGTAAAATGACACCTGAAGCAAAATACCAGTCTGAAGGTAAAACTGTTTTTCTTGAAGTAGCGCCAGAAACTAAATCTTGTACGGGTGTTGCGCCACAAACTTGCTTGCAAGTTCGTGAAGTTAAATATGATGACAAAGGCGTTAAAACTTATGCCGACAAAAACTGGTCATTATATTATGGTCAAATCGAAGGTTTTGAACACAATCCAAACCAACGCGTAATTTTACGTGTAAAACGCTTTGAAGTGAAAAACCCAGCAGCAGATCAATCTAGCCAAGCAGATGTGTTAGATATGGTTGTAGAGCAAGAAATGGTTAAAAAGCCTAAAAAATAATTTTTAGACTAAAAAAAATCCGATGCTTTTGCATCGGATTTTTTATTTCTATATTTTAATAAATACCTTGTGCAAGCATCGCATCAGCAACTTTTACAAAGCCTGCAATATTGGCACCATCTACATAGTTCACAATACCGTCTTCTTTAGTACCGTATCTAACACAATTGGCATGAATGTCTTTCATGATTGCATGTAAGCGTTCATCAACCTCAGCATGTGTCCAGCCCAAACGAATTGCATTTTGAGACATTTCTAAACCAGAAGTGGCCACCCCACCCGCATTAGATGCTTTACCCGGAGCATATAAAATCTTAGCTTCAATAAAATGTTCAACAGCTTCAAGTGTAGATGGCATGTTAGCGCCTTCAGCTACACAAATGACACCATTAGCGATCAGTGTTTTAGCATCTTCATCGGTTAATTCATTTTGTGTTGCACATGGTAAAGCAATATCTACAGGAATATGCCAAGGTGTTTTACCTTCAAAATATTCAAAGCCATGCTTAGAAGCAAACTCTGAAATACGTCCACGTTTAACGTTTTTCAACTCCATAACTTCAGCCAGCAACTCATCTGTAAAACCATTTTTTAGATAAACAGTACCATTAGAGTCCGATAAGCTGACCACTTTTGCGCCCAAGAACATTGCCTTTTCCGCAGCATATTGAGCAACGTTACCAGAACCAGAGACCGAAACAGTTTTACCAGCAAAAGATAGCCCACGTGTTTTTAGCATTTCTTCTGCAAAATAAACCGTACCATAGCCTGTAGCCTCCGGACGCATTAAGCTACCACCAAATGAAATTCCTTTACCAGTAAATACACATGCAGTGTCATTACTGAGTTTTTTCATCATGCCAGCCATGTAGCCCACTTCACGCGCACCCACACCAATATCTCCAGCAGGGATATCGGTATTTGGACCTAAATGACGGTAAAGCTCAATCATGAGTGCCTGACAGAATCGCATAATTTCAGCATCAGATTTACCTTTAGGGTTAAAATCTGAACCACCTTTCCCACCACCCATTGGTAAAGTGGTCAGTGAGTTTTTAAAAGTTTGCTCAAAACCTAAAAATTTCAAAATAGATAGGTTGACCGACGGATGGAGACGCATTCCCCCCTTGAATGGACCAATTGCTGAATTATATTGAACACGAAAAGCACGGTTCACTTGAGTCTGGCCTTGATCATCCATCCATGAAACACGAAATTGAATTACACGCTCTGGTTCAACCAAACGCTCTAACAATCCCTGCTCTGCATATTCCGGATTTTTTTCAATAAATGGCCACAAGCTTGTCATGACTTCTTCGACAGCTTGTAAAAACTCAGGTTGATGCGGATCACGCGCTTGCACGTAATTCAGGAATTCATTCAGGTTGTTATATTTCAATGCACGGTCCTCAGCATAGTAATGAATTAAATTGGTGCAATACATTTTAAAATGCATCATTTAGCAGCAAAATATTAAATCCCTTTCCATCAATTTTAACAATAGTTATTTTAAATTATTTTATTTTTCTTAATTATCATAAAGTTAATTTTAGAAAAACTATCTAAAAATCAATAATAGTCATTTATCATTTCAATTTTTTTGATCTATTATTGTGCAATATTAGCTACATTTTAGGTCAATCAAAAAGCCTATAAATTCGTTAAAATCCATTGACCTTACTTAGGTTTTTCTTCATTATCGCATCGTTTTAAACAAGCTATTTTCCTCTATGAATCCATCTATTTCTCTCATACGCGAGATCGATGCGTTATTGCCACAAACACAATGTGGTTTATGTGGACACCGTGACGGTTGTCTACCTTACGCAAAGTCAATTGCTGAAGGTGAAGATGCAAATAAATGTGTTCCTGGTGGACAGCCAGTGGCCGATGCGCTCGCAAAACTATTAAATCGCTCGTCGTTACCTGCTGAAACAAGTGTATGGCCTGTACAAGCCGATGGACGCCCACAACGTATGAAAGCGATTATTCGTGAAGACGAATGTATCGGATGTACAAAATGCATTAATGCCTGCCCTGTAGATGCCATTATTGGTAGTGGTAAGCTCATGCATACGATTTTAACTGATCTATGCACAGGTTGTGAGTTATGTATTCCACCCTGCCCAGTTGACTGTATTGATCTGGTCGAAGACACTCAAGCTTTACCAAATGAACAGCAAAGAATTGCGGAACAAAATGATTTAAGACAACGTTACTACGCGCATATTCAACGCGAAGAGAAACGTCGTATACATCGCAAAGGCCCTGTCGTACGCGCTGAAATTGACACACAATTTTTTGCAAAGTTCTCTCAAGCACTTGATGATCTGCCTTCAATTCAAATCATTGAGAAGCCGAAAGAAGTAATTGTAAATGACGCAAAAACGACTATTGAATTAGCTAAAATTCGCACACAAATTAAAAAGTTGGAAAAGCAGCTCAGTGTTCGAGAAGATTCAAAAAAGCGTCTTCAACTTGATGAATTACACCAGCAACTCACTCAATTACAGGAGGTCTGAATGGCCGTCAAAAATATGACGAAAAAGCAGATTCAAATTTTCTTTGAACGCCTTCGTGAACAAAGACCTTCTCCAGAAACCGAATTAAAATATTCATCACCTTTTGAATTATTAATTGCCGTCATGTTATCGGCACAAGCGACCGATGTTAGCGTAAACAAAGCAACAGATAAGCTTTATCCTGTCGCCAATACTGCTGAAAAAATCTATAACTTAGGCGTAGATGGACTTAAAGAATATATAAAGACCATTGGCCTTTATAACGCCAAAGCTGAAAATGTCATAAAAACCTGTAAGATTTTAATGGAGCAATTTAACGGTGAGGTTCCAAGCAATAGAAAAGATTTGGAAGCTTTACCAGGTGTAGGACGTAAAACAGCCAATGTGGTTTTAAATACTGCTTTCGGACAACCAACTATGGCTGTCGACACGCACATTTTTCGTGTGGGAAACCGTACTGGCTTAGCAGTAGGCAAAAATGTACTTGAGGTTGAACACCGTTTAGTTAAGGTGATTCCTAAAGAATTTATTATAGATGCACATCACTGGTTGATATTACATGGCCGTTACTGCTGTATTGCCCGTAAACCGAAATGCTCAGAGTGTGTGGTTGCCGATGTGTGTAACTGGCCAGACCGCTTTGAATTTGGTGCTATAAAAGCAATTCCAACAAAGAACCTCAGTTAATCCTGAGGTTTTTTAATCTGCTGCAATTTAGGATGTAGTTGACGTTCTCGTCCGTTCTTTTTATTTTCCAAAGCCTGTTGTTTCTGCACATGACGTAGCATTTTTTGACTTTGATATAGTAAAAATAACAGTAGAGCTAAACTTAAAATTACCACTACAATCAAAATAATTTTCAGCAAAGAAGTATCCTCAATCCACTCAAACTTTGAGTGTTATATGCCATAACATAATCTTTAACTACTATTATGTCAGATTTTGTTGGCTTGCATACCATGCATGAATATCCTGTTTTTCAATTGCAGTTGCCATGAGTTCGGGAAATTGATCAGGTGTACAGGCAAACGTTGGAATCCCCATATCAGCAAAGATCTGTGCATGTTGAGTGTCGTACCAAGGGGCACCATCATCAGACAATGCCAGTAGCGTAATGACTTGTACCCCACTGTCCAGCATTTCAGCCACTTGTTTGAGCATTTGCTTAGCATCACCACCTTCACATAAATCGCTAATGAGGATAAAAATCGTGTCTTCTGGGCGAGTAATTTTACTACGGCAGTATTTAATCGCTTTAGCAATATCGGTTCCCCCACCTAACTGTGTGCCGAATAACACATCCACAGGATCTTCTAACAAAGGGGTTAAATCAGCTAACTCGGTATCAAATACAATCATTTGCGTACTGACTGCACGGATACTTGCCATCACCGCCGCAAAAACACTGGAATAAATCACTGAAGGAGCCATCGAACCACTCTGATCAACACAGAGTATAATGTCTTTTAAAGCCGTTTGTTGACGTGGATGTCCATGTAACTCATGTGGAATAATGGTTTTAAAATCTTCTTGCCAGTGTTTCAAATTGGCCTGAATAGTGCGCTTCCAGTTAATGTCTTGCATGCGTTTAGGACGTCGTGTATGGGCTGAACGGTTAATACTGCCTCTAATCGCTTGCTGCAATGGTTGTTTTAGTCGGTTTTCAAGCTGCTCTACCAACTGACGTACCACAATACGTGCAGTTTCTTTGGTTTTCTCAGGCATCAAATGATTGAGTGAAATCAAAGTTGAAACCAAATGAATATCAACCTCAACACTCGCCAACAATTCAGGCTCTAACAACATTTGCTGTAAATTCAAACGCTCTAAAGCATCTTTTTGGATGACTTTCACTACCGAGGATGGAAAATACTGACGAATATCACCTAACCATTGCGCAACTCGAGGACTCGAATGCCCAAGACCACCTCGGCGATTAGGCTGCTGCGTCTGATAAAGTTCATTCAAACACTCTTGCATCTTACTATCTTGCATCGACCAATTCGGTAAATGCGAAGTCGAATTTGGGACTTGTCCTAAAATCAAACGCCAACGTCGTTCTTGTTCCGCAAAGTCTGATTGTTCTAAAGTGATTAGTTCTTCATTCATGTTCATCACTTAAACCTCGACAGAAACAGGCTGTAAATATGTGTATATTTCATCTAATACCGTTTGAGCACGTTCGATGTCTAAAGTACCGAGCTCTTGTTTGATTGTGGTCGATTTTAGCGTCACTTTCTGAATTAATTGCTGTGATTCAGCAGGACTAAAACTGGAGGCTGTTCTCGCCAAAATTGGCAATAACTCAATAAATTGCTGCTCTTGTAATTGATTGACCCATTGGCTCACAGTATCCCAAAGGCTTTGCTCATGAATCAATAACAAAGCTTGATGAGTCAGAAAACCTTCAAACCAAGCGGCACTAAAGTCGGCTGTCTGCCCAATCGATAAAGCTCGTGAGAGAAATCCCTGTGTCTGTTCCACATCAATTAACTGCTGTTCTCGTGCTAAACGTACACAACAACCATGCAAATAACCTTGCATATATTCCAGCTGCAATAACTGTTGTAAGGTCTCCTGCCAGAGCTGCAATAATTCATCATGTTGCAATTGTTCTAAAAGTTCATATAAGGCTTGTAGTTGTTGAGCAAACTGCTGCGCCATTTCGGCATTCAGTTGTACACAATAACTTGGCAAACTCAACATCAAACGAATCGCTAAATGTTCTACCACTTGATGCAAATGTTGCATCGAAAACTGGCGCACGCTGCCATAACGAATTGCGGTAATTAGTGGCTTTAAGGTTGCCAAAATAATACTTGGATCTTGATGCTGGGTGGTAAGTTCATTCAGTTTATCCAAAGCCAAATTTAAGCTTTGGTCCAAACCAGACAATAAAATGCTTTCAATCAGTTGAGCAATTTGTCCCACATCTTCACACTGTTTGATCTGATGTTCTACATAACTTTGCGTAGCAAGTTGCACGCTATTGCCCCACAATGACATTTCATTCAGATATAAACTACTTTCAGGCTGCCAAGACAACTGCCAAATTTCTTTAAAATTCCCTTGCTTCGCACCTGTATCTGCTAACTCTGCCCAAGCAACGCCAAGTAATTTAATACAATGCAGAAATTGACTTTTTGCCAAGTCGAATGCTTCACGTAAATCTAGCGTAATATCACGATGTGGTGCTTCAAGTTTTAAGCGAAAATGCTTCACTTGCTGTAAAAAGTCTTTTTGAATTGGCAACTCAATCAATTCAGCAGGTACTTGTCCCAATTGCTCATCTTCAAGCAATTTAGCTAAAATCGGTTGTGGAATATCTAAACCATGATTCAAGACCGAGCGAATTACCTCAAACAAATCTTCCAAATCAGGGATACGGCGTCCACGTAATTGCAATAAAGATTGGATCAGTTGTACCGCATCAATAATTTGGGCACTAGAGGCGTCATGACCTGCTTGGCGTAAGGCTTGGGCAAATTGACTTAACCAATCAATGGTAATTTTTTCGCCATCAACATTTCCGTCTAAAGCTTGTTGGTAATGCTTCCAAAGATGGGTATACCACCCAACCGCTTGTACACCTGCGCCATAACCATTATCTCGGCTCAATCGTCCATGTGTCCACGCAATCCATGCAGCATCAACTTTGATTTTAGGCAAACCTTTCAGTAAAGCGGTATCCGCTTTAGTTTGAGCTTTTAAATCCACCAACACTGGTGCATGCCATGCACCACAAATCACCACAATATTTTGATAGCCTTGCTTTTCTGCCTGCTTAATCACTTTGCGCATATAGGCTTCACGATACTGCTCCAGTAATTGATCTTCGCTACTGTAATTTTCAGGTTGCTGGCTTAGTAAATGATCACGTAAAGCTGCCATCGCATCGCTAATAGCAGTGAACATTTGTCCAGCATGTGGTTGCTGTTCGACTAGATGTTCCCAAAACCGTTCACTATCTTGATAGCCAGCCTGTTCAGCCAATAATTGAATTGGATCTCGACGAATCGAAAGATAATGTTGTTCCAGATTATATTCTGACTCAATATCATCTTGCTGATTCAGCTCAACCTCTTGTTCATCTGTTAATGCCTGTTCATCCACCGAAGCTTTCTGTAGACGTTGTTCTGCCCATTGTTTTTCTAATGCAAAACGATGTTGCAAGGGTAGATCCATAAACTCTACTGCAACTTGCTGACGCAGCGCATATTGTAAAGCTTGCCACTCAGGTGAAAACTCAGCAAAAGGATAGAAGACCGCCTGTGATCGTACTTCTTTTTGTACAGGAGTATTCAACAACAATGCTACAGGCGGCTTAAAATCGGCATGTTGTAATTGAGCAATGATTGGATTGGCATCAGGTGGTCCTTCAATCAGAATACAATCGGGTTGAATCGAAGCCAAAGCATTACATACACTACGTGCCGAACCAGGCCCATGATGACGAATACCGAGAATATGCAGCATTTTTCTATCCTTTATTTCAATCACATCTTCTCCTTTTCAAGGAGAAGATTGGGATGAAGTCATTTATTATTAGGTTTTATTCTAAATCACGACAAGCACGATACAGGTCTTGCCAACCCTCACGTTGTTTAATCACGGTTTCCACATATTCTTTCCAAGGCACAAGATCTTGAACTGGATCTTTTAATACAGCACCCTGTAAACCTGCTGCTAATTCATGGTCAGTTAAATTACCTGAACCAAAATGCCCAGCCATTACCCAACCATGACTCATCACAGAAATAGCTTCAGCTGTTGATAAGGTACCCGTAGTGGTTTTTAGCTTTTGCTTACCATCTAAAGTTTGTCCATGACGCAACTCTCTAAAAATCGTCACCAATTTTTGAATTTGAGCATCCAAAGGCTGAATCTCGGGAAGTTGCAAACTTTTACCTAATGACTGAACACGCTTTTGTACGATCTCGACTTCTTCTGAGATTGTGGCAGGCGGCGGTAAAATTACCGTATTAAAACGACGCTTTAACGCAGAGGAGAGTTCATTCACCCCTTTATCACGGTTATTGGCTGTTGCAATCACACTAAAACCTTGTATCGCTTGATACTCAATACCGAGCTCAGGCACAGGCAGATTTTTTTCAGAAAGCAACGTGATTAAAGTATCTTGAACATCTGCAGGAATACGAGTTAATTCTTCTACACGAGCGATCTTTCCTTCTTGCATCGCGCGCAACATCGGGCTTTTGACTAATGCATCTTCACTAGGACCTTTAGATAAAAGTTGTGCATAGTTCCAGCTATAACGTAAAGTATCTTCACTAGTGCCAGCCGTACCTTGAATCAGTAATGCACTATTTCCAGAAATAGCGGCTGCTAAATGCTCAGATACCCATGATTTTGCCGTACCCGGCACCCCTAATAATAACAATGCTCGGTCAGTTGCCAAAGTTGCCACTGCAATTTCCATTAAACGGCGATTACCAATATATTTAGGTGAAATCACAGTTCCATCAGCTAAAGTGGTCCCCAATAAATAATCTACAACAGCTTTCGGTGAAAGTTGCCATTGTGGTGGTTTTGCTAAATGGTCATGTGCCTTTAATGCATCTAATTCATGAGAAAACTGTTGTTCTGCACGTGCACGTAAAACTTGTTGAGACATGTTGATTATCCTAATTTATGATTTATTGATCATTAAGAAATAAGTTTTTGTTTATACTGAATAAAATTACTCATTTGTTTCCATTCAGAAATAGAAAAAAGAGGTTGTAGACAACTGAAGTCTATTGGATAAGCTTCCAAAATCAGCCATTGCGCATGCTCTTTTAATAATGCAAATTTATTTTGATCCTGCTGCAAGTCCAAATTCCCATACGCGTGTTGTATTAACACAGCTGCCATTTCTGAAATTTTCTGATCTTGATGTAAAACTTTTGCTCTTTGAAATACATAGCAAAAATGTTCTAAATCTTGATTTCGATAATAGGACTCAAGTTGTTCTAATAATAATTTGCTTGCTGGCTCCTGATCTAGCAAACCAAAGATTGTCTCACGCTCGATCCTGCTTCGAGTTGATATTGTCACAGCTTCATACCATTTGGTCTGATGTTGATAAAACCATAAAGCTAGATCACGGCGCTGCTCTCGGTAACAGCACAAAATAAATGCGCTCCACAGTGAATCTTTTTGTCGCGAATGTAATAAAAATAAATGATCCCAAGTACCAAATAATTCTAACCAATAGGCAAGTGGTAATTGGATTAAAATTCTTTTGAGATAAAGTACGCCCTGTGAACTTTCACAAAACTCCTGATAAGCCTGTTCGACTTGAGAACTTTGGTAAGCCGTTTTTAAACTTTTACGGCTTTCAACCAAATTTGCTTCTCGATCAAAGAAACCATAATCATTCAATGCATCATCTTGATCTAAGTTAATGTTGAATTTAACTTTTCTGGCTTGAACATCGTAGCTTAAACATGCACGCAGTAACGCCATAACCTCGTTATAGAGGGTATTATCTTGATAATATAAATAAAAGCTTAATGCTGCATTATTACGTACTGTCGCTGCATTCTGGGGTTCTAGTGTTTTCACATGCTGGTATAAAGCTTCAAATTGGGTTACTGGCATGTTATATGTCACTAGACTTTCAGCATGACTTTGCAAATGATTTTTCTGAATAGATTGTGACCAGAATTCCGCAATATACTGGTTAATAAAGTCTGGTAATTGACCGCACAATTGGCTCATCAATAAAGACCAATCACTATTTTTTGATTTCAACAACTGACGGATCAATGGTTCGGCATTTTGTTGTTTCAAATATTTCCACACTCTTTTCGCATCATCTACACGTGTTGTCACATCTCCCTGAAATGCAAACTCAGGTAAGACTGATGCCAATAACACTAGGTTCCGACACAGTGGTAAAACTTTCAACACCAAATAACGTGGAATCACTTGCTGCTGTTGTTGAGCAAGTTTTAAAATTTGATTAACCCAATCCTGATATAAAAATGGCGACTCTTGTGCAACAATCCATTTCAAAATTTGCACGAGCCCATCATCTAACTGCTTTTCATTTTCTATCTGATCAATCTGTGCGATATTTTTCTGAAATGTTTCGGGCATCTCTTGCAGTTGATAACCTGCTTGTTGCATCAGCACCCAATATTGGTTCAAGACCAATAAATCTTGGGCTGAATCAATCTCTTTAGGTACATAAACCTGCAATTCCTTAGGAGTTTTGATAACCTGCTTAAATTGCAGCCCTAAAGTCAGCTTGAGTAGTAACTGCTGATTAAACTCACTGTATGATGGAGTTAAAGACATTCAAATTGCCCTCCTTGCCAAATACTAACGAGTTTTAGTTGTAATCCATTCCATTCAACGCCTGCACTAAATGGCTCAGCCCCCACTAAAAACCATAACTCAACAAATTGTTTAATCTCAATTTCACACATTTTTTGATTCTGATCGACCAAATAAATTACTTTGTCATGTTTAACTAAGTGCAATTGCTCAAGCCAAAAAAAGCGTACTAACTGTAAAGGATATTGTTTTAAGCCATTCGCATATTGAGTAAATGCCTGATCAAAATTTTTAAAGCCTTTTGGCGCAACGAGCGTTAGGCTCAAATCATTGAACGACATTAAATTATCTTCTAAACGAAGACGTTGTTGGCTTATCACTGGATAAAGCTTAGCATTTAAAGCCAATTGTTTTTGATAAGGTAAGGTCACTCCAAAACTTGAATGAGGAGGTATTTCAAAATCCAGTATCAAGTAATCACGTAGGTTCTGACTATCCCATAACCATTGACGACGATAACGTCCACGAGTATTCACCAACTCCTGTGTTACTTGTCCTAAAGCGTATAGACCAAATTTATGAACTGGTATGTTATCCCATATATCAGCTGGCAAATTAATACCAAATAACTGTTTTACCTCTTCATACAGCTCAGGTTTAAGATGATGACGATTCTGCCATAAATGAATAGCAGTTTGTAATTTAGCCAACCAGAATGAACTTTCTATTTGCCAGTTGGTTTGATACAAAGCACTAGAAAATTCATCTAAATAACTCACCAAACCTGCAACTTGAGCATCTACTAAACGGCTTTGAATATCTCTGAATTTTTCGTGTTGTTGTTGGCGTAATCTTGCTAGCCCTATAGTAATTACATCATTTAGCCATGTTTGTAATGCATAAATCCCAGCATCCATTTTTTTCTCACGCGCCAATTGGCGTTTAAGTCGAGCTTCTTCATCAATAGGTTTATCAATCTTGTTTTCTTTTTTCTCAAGTGTTTTCGTTTTTTTATCACGCCATTTTTGTACACGATCAGGTATGTTTTGTTGGTCTGATTGCACAATAAATTTATCTTGATACTCGGTATACACTAATAATAATGCTAAGGCATGTTTACAAGGCCGTTTAAAACTTGGACAACTACATTCACACTTCAATTCAGGTAAAAAAATTGCACTTTGATAAATTGAACTACCTTGAATTTCTCCCCAAATCCATTGGTCAACTGAACCAGATATATTATTCCATGCTTCAAATTTCGCTAGTTTTTTAGCTGATTTCGCTGAACTTGCATCTGGAATAATTTGTTCCACCTGATCAGACTGAATCGTCAGCAACATAATTAACCCTTTAAAATAATTTTTTAATTTCAATGTTTTGGTTTATAGAATGGGACACACTATAAATGTTTTAAATTTAATTTTACATACTATTATTACATAGTGCGACATCTTATGTCGCCAACTATTCTTGATATAAAAAAACTGCTCAATGTAAACATTAAGCAGTTTCAATAAAAATAAAATTATTTGTCTAAGATGTTGAACAAATCTTTTTGTACATCTTCAATTGTACGTAAGCCATCAAGCTTGTCATAAGTTGGTGCATTTTCACCAGAAGCAGCACGACCTTGGTAGAAACCAACTAATTGCTCTGTTTCAGTATGATAAGACGCTAGACGCTTACGGATTGTTTCTTCTTGGTCATCTGGACGTTGAACAAGATCTTCACCAGTTTCGTCATCTTTACCTTCCACTTTAGGTGGATTGTATACAGTGTGGTAAACACGACCAGAAGCTGGGTGCTGACGGCGGCCAGAAAGACGTTTTACGATTTCTTCGTCAGGCACATCAATTTCAATCACGTGATCAATGCTGATGCCTTCTTTTTCCAATGCTTCTGCTTGAGGAATAGTACGTGGGAAACCATCGAAAATGCAGCCATTTGCACAGTCAGGTTGAGCAATACGTTCTTTTACTAAACCGATAATAAGTTCATCTGAAACTAAACCGCCAGATTCCATTACGCTTTTAGCTTTTAGACCAAGTTCAGTACCTTCACGAATCGCAGCACGGAGCATATCACCGGTTGAAATTTGTGGGACATTGTAGCGCTTACAGATCAACTGAGCCTGAGTACCTTTGCCTGCCCCAGGTGGTCCGAGTAAGATAATGCGCATAAAAAACATCCTCATTTAAAACAATGAATGAAGTCTGGCAGAAAAAGTCTCATTAATCTTCAATAGATCCTGCCCGACGTCGAATTATAAGAAAGCTACAAACAAATGTATTGTACCAGCAATAAATCCGGTTACCCCACCTAATACAATAAGAATCCACTCGTCCTCTTGAAATGCAGGACGTAATAAATTCTGAAACTCTTTTGGTGTTAGTTCACGAATACGCTCTTTAAACATTTGAAAAATCTTCTGTGCCCGGCTTGCATTTAGTGCAGGGTCACATACGGGTCCCATCGTAATTTCAATTGAACGATCAATCAAGTCCGTCTTTAATCTTGCGTACTCTCTTGGCCCTAAAGAAAGCTGTAAAGATGTACGAACAAGTGGTGTTTCCATAATTTCGTTAATATGACGCTTCACAATACGGCGCGTCTTATCTTTACGCGGCCCATACATCATTTCAGTCATAATCGATTTTAAGGTGATCAGATCTTCTGTAACTACACTTGAGAACACATCAGAGACTTCCTCTTGACGCTTCATGAAAGCACCTTGGAAATTATACGTTCCAATTCGAAGAACGGGTACAATCCAAGGGAACTTACGGTCTTTTGTTAATCTAAAAATCTGTGGGTAACGAATATAATTTGGTTCAATTGGATTAAATACCATCCAGATTGCAATCCAGTTGGTTAAAAAACCCCAAATTGAAGCCCAAAACGGAACAGTCCAGTGCCAAGGTACAACGAACCAAACAACCATTTGGAAAATACCAAAGAACATCCCGATTAAAGCACTAATATGCCAAATAAAGTTGATCTCTTTTTGGCCTACTTTTAAAAACATACGTACCATTAAACGGCGATCACCTTCCATCTGGCTCACGACCATTTCACGCATATTCACCAGCGACTCGACGTTCATGGTCAGCTCAGTCACTAATTCTCTTAATACACCGGGTAATTGTTTATGCGCCTGTGCATAAATACGGCGTTTAATTGAATAAGGCAAATTTTCCCAAAGTACGGCATTACGATCGATCATCACCTCATCAATCAAATGCTCAAGTTCAAATCCGACTTGCTCACCAATAATACGTGCCATGTCTTCAGGGTCCATGGCCTCTAAAAACTCACGTAAAGAACCTAATTTAGATAAAGTATTATCGGTGATAATTCCTGAAATACGTCCAGCTTTGCGCGGCACAATTCCTTGCCAACCGACTGGTAAAGGGCCTAAATGAAAACCCCAAAATTTGATTGGGTAAAATACCATTTTTAACGCCATCCACACATGTGCCCATGTGACAAAGGCAGTAACTGGGATGATACTTAAAACGGCCCAAAAATCAGGTCTGTGTAAAAAGGTCTGCCACAATCCGCTGACGTACTCTAACATGTAAGACTCTCGTATTTATTTGTGCTCTGCTTATGGCGAGTTAACGATAAACTGCTTTGTTTTATAAACCAAAACTTAGAGAATAAGAAAATTGAATTTGTGGTTTAGTCTTCGCAGCAACTGCTCCGTTCTTGTCAGTCAGTTTTTCAGCTGCACCAATACCGACACTAAAAGTACTAATTCTTTCTGAATTCAACAATACATATGCCAAATCGACACCAGCACCTAAACGAGATTTATACTCTCCATCTACCGGCTTACTATCAAGGTGTCCAGCATAAAAGCCAATATAGTAGCCATTTTTATCTGTTCCAGTCAGATAGTAAGGATAGCGAAATCCAACCTGCCCACCAGCAGTTTTATCACCATTTAAAAATGCGCCAACCTTGGCATAGGCAATACCATAAGGATTTACCCACTCACCATTAAGATGTAACAATTTTTGAGTAAAACCTGCACCTACATTCCAAGTAGATGCTTTGTGATCTGCTAATTTTGCTTCTGGAAGAAATGAATAATCTTGAGCATTTGCCCAACTGCTTACTGTCAAAACTGCAAGTAAGGGATAAATTTTTCTCATTATTTTCTCCATTTTCCCTAATCGTATAGTGAGAACAACCCTATTCTATTGAATGAAAGACTTTAACAGAATTATTTTGCTTCTTATATACAAGACTCTACAATTTTGTTGTCTACAAAGTCAAAAAAGCCAATTTTCCTCTTCACTGAAACTTTGAAAATTATGCAATATTTTAACTGCGCTTGCGTTAGAATAAGCAGCTATTTTTCTCACCCTATGTCATTAAGTCGATCCGTATGAAACAGCACTTTCCTTTAAAAGATATCCAGCAAGAAAAGCGCATTTATCGAGGTCGTATATTTTTTGCCGTAGGTCTTGTGATTATCTGTCTATTGGTACTAGCCAGCCGATACGCTTATCTGCAAATTTTTCATTACGATGAGTTCTCAACTGCATCGGATAAAAACCGTATTCGTTTACAACCGCTCCCCCCTGCTCGTGGTTATATTTATGACCGTAATGGGGTTTTACTAGCAGATAACTATCCGGTCTTTACCGCAACATTAAGTAAGGCAGATGTTGAAGATCCGGATGCAGTTATTGAACAATTACAGCCTATTTTAGAACTTACTCAAGAAGATGTAGACCGCTTTAAAAGTCGTATTAAAACGGCACGAAAAACTGAACGCGTTGCAATTAAGCTAAACTTGACCGAGACAAACATTGCCAAGTTTAGTGAAGTTAAATACAAATTCCCTGGGGTTAGAATTGAAACCCAAATGACGCGCTATTATCCGCATGGTGAATTGTTTGCTCATGTGATTGGATATGTTGGCCGTATTAACGATAAAGAATTAAAAAGTATTGATAAAGACTTATACGCTGGAACAAACCTGATTGGTAAAATTGGCGTAGAGAAAAGCTATGAAGATTTACTTCATGGAACACCTGGTTATGAATCAGTAGAAGCCGATGCTCATAGTAATGTATTGCGTCATTTAGGACGTAAAGATCCAACTCGTGGTAATGACCTCTATTTATCATTAGATTATGGTTTACAAGTCGTAGCATCACAGCAACTTGCTGGTCGTCGTGGTGCAATTGTTGCGATAGACCCACGTACTGGTGAAATTCTTGCGTTGGTTTCAAGCCCAAGCTTTAACCCAAACCTATTTGTGACGGGTATTAATCATAAAGATTATAGCTCTCTACGTGACAACATCGACCAACCTCTTTATAACCGTGCTGTTCAAGGCGCATACCCTCCTGGTTCGACTATTAAACCAATGGAAGCAATGGGCGGTTTACATTATGGTATTGTCGACTGGTCTACTGCTATTTCTGACCCAGGTTATTTCCATTTACCTGGTGACTCTCACAAATTCCGTGACTGGAAAAAAACTGGTCATGGCATCGTGAACATGCACAAAGCCATTATCATGTCTTGCGATACCTATTTTTATATTTTGGCAAATCAAATGGGCATCGACCAGATGAACCAATGGATGCGCCAATTTGGCTTTGGTCAAAAAACAGGTGTCGACTTACCAAGTGAAAGTGAAGGTTTATACCCAAGTCCAGAATGGAAAATGCGTACGCGCAAAACTAAATGGATGAAAGGTGAAACAATTTCAGTCAGTATTGGTCAAGGTGCATTTACTGCAACTCCATTACAACTTGCAATGGCAACTGCTATTACAGCGAATCACGGCTCTCATGTAGTTCCACATGTTTTACGTGCATCACATGGTGCAAAACCTTTTACAGTCCGTAATGCGCCTGATGGAAAAATTAATTTCAACGGTACAGACGAAGACTGGGTAAAAATGCGAGAAGCCATGATTGATGTAATTCAATCAGGTACTGGACGAGGTATCCGTACATCGCTTTATCAAATTGCCGGAAAAACAGGTACAGCACAGGTTAAAAGTATTGCACAGGGTAAACGTTATAACGAAGCTGCGCTTAGTGAACGCCAACTTGACCATGGTTTATTCGTTGGGTTTGCACCTGCTGACAAACCTGAAATTGCTATTGCGGTCATTTGGGAAAATGGTCGTCATGGTGGTTCCGCAGCTCAACTTGCTAAGCCGATATTTGATTACTGGTTATTAACCCGCAATAAAAATCCGATTCGTCCAGCCAACCATCAAGTTAATGGTGGCCTTATGACGGCAGGAATTAAACCAGGTGAGCTTCCAAGTGGCGGCGAAACTGCTAGCTCTACGCCAGCACCTGCTACAACTACCGCAGCAGCATCTGCTCCACAAGCTACTCCTGCTCGCCCTGCTACAAATGAGATCGATGAATAATGAAAAATCAATTACGCATTATTGGGGGCGAATGGAAAAGACGAGTTTTACCATTCGCAAGTATTGAAGGTTTAAGACCCACCCCAGATCGTGTTCGTGAAACGTTATTTAATTGGCTCATGTGGGACATTCAAAATGCTCAGGTTCTCGATATCTGTACAGGTTCTGGTGCATTAGGCTTTGAAGCGCTTTCACGCGGTGCCGCATCTGTTTATATGATTGAACCTGATAAGACTCAAGCACGATTTTTAAAAGAGAATATCCAGCTTTTAAAAGCGCAGAATTGTCATTTATTCAATGCAACTGCTCAGCAAGCATTACCGCGCTTAAAAGAACAATTTGATGTCGTTTTTTTAGATCCGCCTTATAGTCTCGATCTATGGCAAGAGCTCGCTCAATTGGCAGATTCACATATCAAAAATAATGGATACATTTATGTTGAAGCTGACCGAGATTTATCTCAGCTTCACCTTCCTGCATCATGGCAACAAGTGAAAACCACTAAAGCAGGTACTGTCCACGCGGGGCTTTACCAGAAAATTTAAACATGTAGGATTTTATAAAGAATTAATTTACCTGATCTATTTATTTGAATTAGATTATTTTAATTTTTTATTTCAGAATAAATAGATCGTAAAAAATCGAATGAGTTGACCTCGATCATAAGGAAAACTCGAAATATATTCATAACCAATTTTCAGTCTTGGATTAACACTATAATTAACTCCATACCCAACTGAAATGGATAAATCTTGAATATTAAAATGATTCGTTAAACCATTGCTGTTTTTGTTCTGAAGTTGCCCGGTATCATAGGCCGTATAATTATAAATTACCCAACGCTCATTTGAATAAAACTCGTTTTTGAGCACATTATAGTTATTAACTTCATCATCATGCTCAATGGCTAACCGCCTTTGTTCCAAGTTTAAATCTGATTGATCTAACAACTGCTCTGTATCTAGTAAAGTAGAATCACTTTCTGGTTGAAAAAAATCATAGGCCTGAACATATCCACTGTAAAAGATAATCAGCGCTGTAAAAATAGGATAAATATTTTTATGCACACACATTTTATTTTGCAAATCCAAAAAGGTAGCTTAAAGCTACCTTTTTTTGCAAGGGTTTAATTAACTTAAACCAATGACTGCAACAATTGCTGCGCAAGTACCCATAATTTTTTTGCCATAAGGTACATATCGCGTAAACAATGCACCTAGTGCTAAGCCACAGCAATAGATAAGTGCCATACCAGTAACCATACCAGCTACTAATGCAACAATATGTCCCGCATGTGCGAGTTCAACACCATGCGCTATACCATGAAAGCTTGCAAGTAATGCAGCAGCAATAGGCAAAATCCGATTTGATTTTGTCCATAGTGCAATCGCTGTAACAATCAAAGAAGCAATAATGCCGTATTCAGCAATACTGGCTGGTACTAAACCTTCAGAACCTACTAAAAAACCTACAATCAAAGTAATGCTTAGTGTAATGACACCAGTAATTTTCCATTGTTTAGCGGCTGACCATAACAAGATACCAAAACCTAAAGCCATGACTAAATGATCAAGCCCAGTAAAAGGGTGAATAAAACCTGCCATAAACCCTGAATGTGCATGATCATGTCCCGGATGTGCCATGGCTAATGCCGGTAACATGCTAAGGAGCCCAATGCCCCATTTCTTAATGAAGTTCATAGTTACTCCTTAAGCCTTAAACAGCCCTTGTTTCTCAATAAATTGAATAATTTGTTCAAGACCATCTTGTGTTTTCATGTTTGAAAATAAGAATGGCTTTTCCCCGCGCATGCGTTTCGCATCTTGGTCCATGACATCAAGGTTTGCACCAACCATTGGCGCAAGGTCAGTTTTATTAATAATCAGTAAATCTGACTTGGTAATACCCGGCCCGCCTTTACGAGGGATTTTTTCACCACCTGCTACATCAATCACATATAAAGTTAAATCAGAGAGCTCTGGGCTAAATGTAGCGGCTAAATTATCACCACCACTTTCAATAATAATAAGCTCTAAGCCATCAAATTTTTCGCATAGATCATCAATCGCAGCCAAGTTAATTGAGGCATCTTCACGAATTGCTGTGTGTGGGCAACCACCTGTTTCCACACCCACAATACGATCTGGCGACATCGCTTCATTACGGGTTAAAAAGTTTGAGTCTTCTTTAGTATAAATATCGTTTGTCACTACAGCCATATTGTATTTATCACGCAAGGCACGGCATAAGTTAAGCGTAAGTGCTGTTTTACCCGAACCTACTGGTCCACCAATTCCAACTCTTAACGGGCTACGTTCTGTCATGATTTTTATCCTTCTTTCCTAAACTTAAGATCTGAATAACCGTGAATATTGTGTTTCGTGTTTCATGCTCAGCATGGCATAACGAGGTAAAGCGCTGCTTAATTGTTCATCATTAAGTTTCAAAGCTTTCTGTACTGCCTCTGGTACTAAACCATGCAAGTGCCATAAAATTCTTTGCCCAGCCATTTGTCCCAATGGAACCGTTTTTACTGCTGCCAAAACCTGATTTTCTAAAACGGTAAAGGTATATGCCGTAAGCACATCCTCTTCTTTAAGCTTTAAACGACCGCAAAGCTGTGCATAGACAGGCACAAAACCAAACTGCTTTTTAACCTCAACCGTTTTTTTTAAAACATCTTTAATCCATGCATTTAAAGAAAATGCCAACTGCTGTGATTCAGCCAAAAGCTCTTTACTTTCTCGACTCGCCTTATATAAATTTGCCCAAGTCAGGAACTCGTCTGGTTCATCATAATGTTGCATAAGACGTTTGAGTACCGGTAGCTCAAACCTCACTAACAGCATTTCAAGAACTTCTTCAAAGTAAGCAATTGCCGAACTTTCATCGTGTATTAAGCCAATATCGATGGCTGTTTCCACGCCTTGCGAATAACAATACGCTCCAACTGGCAGTGCCGTTGAAGACAGTGTCAGCAATTGCAGTAATTGCGCAGCATTATGAATGGACATGGTGTAAAGCTTTGATTGGGCTTAAGCGATGGTCATGACTATGCTGAGCATAGGCACCGCTTTCAGGTTCAAAAGGATGATCCGTTTCTGTCACTGTAAGCCCCAATCCTTCTACCATTTCTGCAAGCACATGATCAGGCTCAAAATACAAAGCTGTAGGTGTGAGCATTAATGGTACATGTCTATTACCTAAGTGATAGGCAGCTTTAAGTAAATCAAAATCGGTTTTAGCACTAACTTGCATTAAACGTTCAGGTTTTGCGTCAACACGTAATACATCACCCTCTTGGGTTGCAATATACGAACCACTACGCAAAATTCCAGTACGCGGCAAATCAGCTCCAATATCTACGCCACTTGCCAAGGCCGCTCGAAAACGTGATTTTTGACGGGTATCAAAAGTTAGTTCAACCGTTTCAAATGCCTGATCAGGAGAAATATCTTCAAGACGTTGGGTATAGATTTTCATTTAATTTTTCTCTCCTTTATTCAGTTCATATATATAAGTTCATAAAACAAAATCATCTCAATAAAACTTATCAAAACAAGAAATAACGCTGAGCCATTGGTAATACGTCAGCAGGTTCACAAGTTAATAGTTCACCATCTGCTCTTACTTCATAAGTTTCCGGATGTACATGCATAACTGGACAATATGTATTATGTTTCATATCCGCTTTAGTAATTTCACGTGTATTTTTACAGGGGCTAATTAGCTTTTTAAGATCTAACTTTTCAGCAACTTTTTCATCAATGGCTGCTTGAGATAAAAAGGTAATACAAGTGTTATGCACACCACGCGGATAGGCACCAAACATTGGACGATAATGAACTGGTTGAGGTGTCGGAATGGAGGCATTAATGTCACCCATCGGCGCCGCCGCGATCATGCCGCCTTTAATAATCATGGAAGGCTTCACACCAAAAAAGGCCGGCTTCCATAACACCAGATCAGCAAGTTTTCCGACCTCAATCGAACCAATTTCATGACTTAAACCATGGGTAATGGCTGGGTTAATTGTATATTTAGCAATGTAACGTTTAACGCGATTGTTATCATGAAACTCGTTGTCACCCTCTAGAGGGCCACGTTGAATTTTCATTTTGTGTGCAGTTTGCCAAGTTCGTAAAATCACCTCACCCACGCGCCCCATCGCCTGAGAGTCAGAAGACATCATGGCAATTGCACCTAGGTCTTGCAGAATATCTTCGGCAGCAATGGTTTCACGGCGAATACGACTTTCTGCAAAAGCAATATCTTCAGCAATTGCAGGGTCTAAATGGTGACATACCATGAGCATATCTAAATGCTCATCAATAGTATTAATGGTATAAGGTCGCGTTGGATTCGTTGAAGATGGCAACACGTTACTTTGTCCAATTGCTTTTAAAATATCTGGAGCATGTCCACCACCCGCACCTTCTGTATGGTACGTATGAATGGTACGGTCTTTAAATGCGGCCAGTGTTTCTTCTAAAAAGCCACCCTCATTTAATGTATCCGTATGAATAGCGACCTGAACATCAAATTCATCTGCCACACTCAAACAGTTATCAATCGCTGCTGGTGTTGAACCCCAGTCTTCATGCAGTTTTAGCCCAATTACTCCAGCCTTAATTTGCTCACGAATTGGGTCTGGTAAACTCAGATTACCTTTACCTAACAGACCAATATTCATAGGTAAATCATCAATCGCCTGCAACATGGTCGCAATATGCCAAGGACCTGGAGTCACTGTGGTTGCCGAAGTTCCTGCTGCTGGTCCTGTACCGCCGCCCACCATTGTTGTTGTACCAGACATAAGCGCGGTTTCAACTTGCTGAGGACAAATCCAGTGAATGTGGGTATCAATACCACCTGCTGTTAAAATTTGCCCCTCACCCGCAATCACTTCTGTTGCTGCACCTAGAGGAATGGTAATGTCAGGTTGAATATCGGGGTTGCCAGCTTTTCCAATTTTCCAGATTCGGCCATTTTTTAAGCCAACATCAGCTTTTACAATTCCCCACCAATCCACAATTAAAGCATTGGTAATGACCGTGTCAGCAACTTCATCGGCTAAAAGTTGAGATTGCCCCATCCCGTCACGAATGACTTTTCCACCACCGAACTTAACTTCTTCACCATAGGTCGTTAAATCTTGTTCAACCTCAATAAAAAGCTCTGTATCAGCTAGTCGAATACGATCACCGACCGTTGGACCAAACATTTCAGCATATGCACGACGTGACATTTTCATAATTTTTTACTCATATCTTTCATTATGGTTGTTATGTTTAATCCAACTTACCCATGACTCGGCCTGCAAAACCATATACTTCTCGCTTACCAGCTAAAGCGACAAGTTCCACTTCTCGGCTTTGGCCCGGTTCAAAACGGATTGCAGTACCCGCTGCAATATTTAAGCGAAAACCCTTTGCAGCTTCACGGTCGAACTGTAGTGCATCATTGGCTTCATAAAAATGAAAATGCGAACCTACCTGAATAGGTCGATCACCAACATTAGCCACCATAACTTTTAAAGTTTCACGCCCAACATTTAGCTCAATGTCAGTCTTTGGAGTAATGATTTCGCCGGGGATCATAACTGCTCCTTTTATACGATTGGCTGATGAACAGTGACTAATTTCGAACCATCTGGAAAAGTTGCTTCGACCTGAACCTCAGCAATCATTTCCGCTACACCATCCATAACATCTTCACGCTTTAACAAAGTCGTTCCAAAGTGCATGAGTTCACTCACTGTCATTCCATCTCGTGCACCTTCGAGTAAGGCTGCTGAAATAAAGGCAACTGCTTCCGGATAATTCAGCTTTAAACCTCGTGCTTTACGACGCTCAGCCACTAAGCCTGCGGTAAAAATGAGTAACTTATCTTTCTCTGTTGGATTGAGTTCCATATCTCTTTCCTAATAGCATCTAGTTTTCTTTAAGCAAAATGCGTGCTCAAAAGCAGCATACTTGTTCTAATCGTTTTTAAAATACGCAATTTAACGTAAGTTAGGTTTTCCAAATTCTTGGAAATTCTTCATCTAAATCAAACCAATAACGTCTTAATCTTGCGCGTATGGCAGCAAATGCATCATGACAATGCCGTACATCATTCCCTAAAAAACGTGCACAGAGCACATCTTCCAATAAAGTCAAAGTAACCGGGGCATCCATACGCATGATTAACTCACGGACAAGTTCAACATGTTGTTCTAAATAAAATGGAGAGCGAAATTTTTCAGGCGGTACAGCCCAAAAACTTGCCATTACAGCCTGATTATTCATTCCTAAACATGAGCTTAACCAGCGATCTCCTCCCTCAAAATATAATGTATCGGCAACTAATAATTTATTTTCACGCCATAACTTAAACTGGTTGTGATAACTGCCCTGAACAAAATTTTCAGCTCGAGCTTGCCGTCCCAATACCAGCATATCCCAACCAATGAAACTTGCTGTTTGTTCAAGGTGAATATGTGTTTCTGAGTACGCTACAGCACCATCAAACAACATCGTTTCTTGAGGCATCCACTCTAGAATAGAGTCGTTTTTTACAGTCAAATAAATATGTTGAAAAGCCTGTTTACCATTCGTTCTATACCATTTTCCAGCCCCAGGCGTGGTAATAACGGCATGCGCCTGTTCAGCTGTTTCAATTTGAAAAGTAAGATGATCGCCTCCTGCAATGCCTGCTGGTGGATGAACAATAATAGCGTGGCAAACTCCAGTTTTTTCAGGCCAGAGCATTTTTTGCACCCGAACAGGGCCATAATGTTTTCTATGATTCATTATGGTGCGACTTTCTTTAAAACAAAAACCAAGTTCTAATTGCGCATACCAAAATGGTGCTAAAGAAGTGTGAGAAAATTGTTGAATCCGATTCATTTTGGCTCATTTTTATTAATGGCTTTATTTAATAAGCAAAATATGCACCATATACAAAAAGAGGTCATTACAAACTTGGAAACAATTTTTTTATTTTAATGAGTTAAAAAATCATCAATGTCTAACATAAAACCACAGTAAAGCATGGAATTATTTATACAATAGCGCCCATCCTCGCTCTTATAAATTTTTTTCCATGAAAATCTTTTTCGTGTTAGTACCTTTTGTATTTTTAACTGGGTGTATTTTTGGCCAATCTAGTGAGGTCAAACGCGCAGAAAAACTTCTAAATAATTTCCAATGTAAAAACGTAGAAACCAGGGAGATTTCAAATAGCTCAATTAATTCTTATTACCAACAAACTTTAGCAGTAAGTAAAGAAAAAGCGACCTCTTATGTAGAAAGCTATAAAGATGGTGAGGAATTATTTGCAATGCCTTTAGACGAAGTAGTAAAAAAACAATATGAACTCTATAAATCAGCGTGTGATTCTCTAGGTGGAGTTTCTGCTCATCCATAATTTTTTAGATGTATCCATTAACTCAGTTAGTGGATACTTTTTTTACTCGTTATAAATTTCAATAAAAATCGTTTAAATGAACAAAAAAATATACACTTTACCTTTTGTTAAATTTTGACTACATACAAACGCTTTTATTTTTTATGATCTTTTTCTAGGCTTTAAAGACTTTTTATTTTTATTTTTGAGGTTTTCTTCATCATGAAAAAATCATTATTAGCAATTGCACTTATGAGTACTCTTCTTGTCGCATGTAACAAACATGAAAATAAAACAGAGACAACTTCTGATGCTTCTGCCCCTGTACAAACAAGTGAAGCAAGTAGTGCTGTTGCTGTAGATACTGAGCACACAGCAGAAAATTCTTTAGATTGGAATGGTAAATATACAGGTACCCTTCCATGTGCAGACTGTGAAGGCATCAAAACAGAACTAAAATTAAAAGATGATAAAACTTACGAATTGACTGAAACTTACTTAGGCAAAGGTGATACAAAACCATTTGAAACACATGGTAAGTTTGCTTTCGATAAAGACAATACTTCTATCATTACCTTAGATAATAAAGCTGAAAATCGTAAATTCTTT
The DNA here is from genome assembly GCF_039938935.1 of Acinetobacter sp. WA-87. Lineage (NCBI taxonomy): Bacteria > Pseudomonadati > Pseudomonadota > Gammaproteobacteria > Moraxellales > Moraxellaceae > Acinetobacter > Acinetobacter sp. WA-87. Next base: position 1,312,853 of record NZ_JBDUVF010000001.1, read on the forward strand.
ATTGGCGAAAATACTGCAACTGCTTTAGATATGGAAGGTAAAAAAATTGAAGGTTCTTTGGCAGAGCACTATGTGTTGAAAAAACAAGATTAATAAATTTTCAATATAAAAAACCCGCTCATTTGAGCGGGTTTTTTATGGAATCAATTCTTAGTTAGCTGCGAATTGGTTCATTGTGTTTTTAGCATCGTCATGTGCTTTAAGAGCATTATCACCAGAGAAGATTTCTTTGTGATCATCACCGATGTCAGAACCCGCCATTGCTTGGTGTTTAACACAAGCGATACCACCACGGATTTCTTTACGTTGTACGCCAGCAACATAAGCCAACATACCTTCAGAACCGAAGTAACCTTGTGCAAGCTCATGAGTAGAAAGCGCAGCAGTGTGGTAAGTCGGAAGTGTGATCAAGTGATGGAACACACCTGCTTCACGAGAAGCATCTGCTTGGAATGTACGGATCTTGTCATCAGCATCAGCAGCTAATTCAGTATTGTCATATTCAGCACTCATTAATTTAGCGCGGTCATATGCAGAAACATCTTTACCTTCAGCAACCCAACGGTCGTAAGCTTGTTGACGGAAGTTTAAAGTCCAGTTAAATGATGGGCTGTTGTTATAAACAAGCTTAGCATTTGGAACAACTTCTTTAACACGGTTAACCATGTGTGCGATTTCTTCTACGTTTGGAGTCGCAGTTTCGATCCAAAGAAGGTCAGCACCATTTTGAAGGCTAGATACACAGTCAAGTACAACACGGTCAATTTGAGTGTCAGCACGGAACTGATATAAACCTGAAGGTAAACGTTTAGGACGGTGTAACTTACCATCACGCTTGATTAAGATTTCATCTTCTTGCGCATCAGCAATGTCAATTTCTTGAGTATCTAAGTAGCTGATGTATTGAGAAGCGATGTCACCTGGCTCTTTAACCACTGGGATTTTTTGAGTCAAGTCAGCGCCTTCAGAGTCAGTACGCGCAACAATGATACCTTCTTCAAGACCCATTTCTAAGAATGCATAACGTAATGCATGGATCTTAGCAATAAAGTCTTCGTGTGGAACAGTTACTTTACCAGCTTGGTGACCACATTGTTTAGCATCAGATACTTGGTTTTCGATTTGAAGCGCACAAGCACCAGCTTCGATCATTTTCTTAGCAAGTAAGTAAGTTGCTTCTTCGTTACCGAAACCAGCATCGATGTCAGCAATAATTGGCACAACGTGAGTTTCAAAGTTGTCGATTTGAGCTGTGATTTCAGCTGCTTTAGCAGTATCACCAGCTTCTTGTGCTTTTTTAAGGGCACGGAATAAATCGTTTAATTCTTTTGCATCAGCTTGACGTAAGAAAGTGTAGATTTCTTCGATCAAAGCAGGAACAGAAGTTTTTTCGTGCATAGATTGGTCAGGAAGTGGACCGAACTCTGAACGAAGAGCAGCAACCATCCAACCAGAAAGGTAGATATAACGTTTGCTTGTAGTACCGAAGTATTTTTTGTTCGCAATCATTTTTTGTTGTGCGATAAAACCATGCCAGCAACCTAATGATTGAGTGTATTTGCTTGAGTCAGCATCGTATTCAGCCATATCACGACGCATAATCGCAGCTGTATACTTAGCAATATCTAAACCAGTTTTGAAACGGTTTTGAAGTTGCATACGAGCAGCATCTTCTGGGCTAATGTCTGCCCAAGTGTTGCCAAATTTTGCTTTTAATTGACGTACTGCATCAATCGCTGTTTGATATGTAGTCATGATATTGTCCTGTATTCATTTTAGGATTTCATCGATTGAAGCCTAGAGTCACGTTACTTAAATTTCTTATGACACCAGCTGCTTCCTCATGAACACAGCTTAGACTTAGCCAATCAATTAATCCAATATCCTTCGTTAATCTTCAGTATTTATTTAAAAAATATACCAATAAATCGATATTATAAGTAAAACTAAAAAACATAACACTTTGTTTATAAAAACAAAATAATCCTAAAGGAGTATAGTATTTTGATCAAAAAACTCTCCAAGTTTTATTTTTATACAATTTTTGAGATTTTTCCATTCATTTTTAGTATCAAAAGTCAATTGTAAATTAGGCGATTTTTGCCAATGTAAAAAGTCAATTTTAATGATAGAACATGGTTAAATATAAAAGAAAAATTTTACGTCTATAAAGATAAAGTCAAAAACAGATCAAAGATAATAAAATCGAGCATTTGAGGTCCTTTTCAAGCATACTTAATTTCAACAAAAAATGTCGTTTTTCTCATCATTTTTTCACACAATGTTCTTTAAATATGGCATAATTTGAAACAATTTTAGGGTTTTATTTTCGGTATTTTTTTTATGAATCTGGAACGGGTAGATCTTAATCTATTAATATATCTTGATGTTCTTCTTCGTGAAAAAAATGTTACACGCGCAGCAGAACAGCTTGGCGTTACTCAACCAGCCATGAGTAATATTTTACGTCGCTTGCGTAATTTATTTAACGACCCTCTTCTAATCCGCTCATCGGAAGGAATGACACCGACAGAACGCGCACTCGAATTACAACCACGTATTCGCGATGCCCTTTCTGATCTTTCCATGATTTTGGAACCGCGTACCGAATTCCGCCCTTATACCAGCAATCGCGTTTTTCGCATTATGACTTCTGATTATGCAGAAGCAACTCTGGTTCCTCGTCTTGTAAAAGCTTTACGTTCTGAAGCTCCAAATGTAGTGCTCGACTTTCTTACCCCAAGTGATGTGTCATATAGAGACATGGAACAAGGTAAAGTTGATCTGGCAATTAATAGATTTAATGAAATACCGCAAAGTTTCCACCAAGTGTTAGTTTGGCGTGATAGTTTCAGCTGTATTTTGAATGACAAACACCCTGCTGTTACTCATTTAAATCTTAAAAGTTACCTAGATGCACAGCATATTTGGGTATCTAAAACAGGTATGGGTGTTGGTTTTGGCGTAAACCCAGATAAACAAGGTGGTTTAGGCTGGATTGATCAAGCATTAGAACGTATTGGTCAACGCCGTAAAATTTCAGTATTTACTCGCCACTACCAAATGCCAGCCTTGCTTGCTCAAAATGTTGACCTCATTGCAACGCTTCCAACTCGAATGGCGCGCCTACAAACTCAAAATCCAAAACTGGTTATAAAGGATCCTCCTTTTTATATTCCAGAATTTGAACTTAAAATGGCTTGGTGCCCACTATTACACCATCACCCTGCTCATCGCTGGTTACGCCAACTTATTCTATTCGTTGCTCGCCAAATGATCGAAGAAGAAAATCGTGAATTTCTTACCAACAATTCACAATTTTCTCACTATTAAATAAATTTTAATTTAATTGTCTCTTTCAAACATTATCTTTAAGCGCTGAGCAATCAATCTGATCACCTCAGCGCTTTTTTGTGTTAAAACATAGTCATAATAATGATGAACCTCGGGTGATTTGTGAGTCTCTTTCAAAATATCATTATCATCGTACTGCTCATCATCGCAGCAGGCTTTTTATCTTTAACTGAAATTGCACTGGCTGGTGCCAGAAAAGTGAAGTTAAAAATTTTAGCTGAAGCTGGTGAGGAACGTGCTCAACAGGTACTTGATTTACAAGAACAATCTGCAGACTTTTTTGCAGCATCCCAAATTGGACTAAATGCTGTTGCAATTTTAGGCGGTATTTTAGGCGAAGCTGCTTTCCGTCCTTTTTTTGTGACTTTAGTTGACCGCTTCTATGTAGGTCCCTGGTCGCAAACAATTGGTTTTGCTCTATCTTTTACTTTAGTAACATCGCTATTTATTTTATTTGCCGATCTTATGCCAAAACGCTTGGCTATGATTGCCCCAGAAAAAATTGCAATTAGTGTTATCAATCCAATTCAAGTTTTTATTAAAGTTTGCAAACCTTTGGCTTGGGGAATTAATGCCATCGCGAACCTGTTATTCCGCTTATTTAAAGTAAATACAACTCGCGAAGACAATATTACTTTTGACGATATCTCAGCTGTTATGGATGCAGGTGCCCAAGCAGGTGTACTTCAAAAACAAGAACATCATTTTATTGAAAATGTTTTTGAACTAGAGGAACGCAACGTACCATCGAGTATGACAACGCGTGAAAATGTTGTTTATTTCACTTTAAACGAACATGAAGACAGTATTCGACAAAAATTAGCAGAATATCCTTATTCTAAATTTTTAGTGTGTAATGAAAATATTGATCAGGTTATTGGGTATGTAGATGCCAAAGATTTTCTTGTTCGTATTTTAAATAACCAATCACCCACTCAATTAAATGAATCTACTATTCGTAATGTTCTGATTATTCCTGACACATTAACGCTTTCTGAATTACTTGATCGCTTCCGATCAACAAAAGAAAAGTTCGCTGTTGTAATTAATGAATATGCGCTTGTAGTTGGTGTTATCACCTTAAGCGATATCATGATTACCGTAATGGGTGACTGGGTCACCCCAATTGAAGAAGAACAGCAAATCATTAAACGTGACAATAACTCTTGGTTAATTGATGGCAGCACACCAATTGATGACCTGAGACATGCTCTCGAAATTGACGAAATGCCCGATGAAGAGAATTATGAAACGCTAGCAGGTTTTATGATGTATCGTTTACGCAAAATTCCTCGTCCAGCCGATTTTGTCGAATTTGGTGGTTATAAATTTGAAGTTGTCGATGTGGATCATTTTAAAATCGATCAACTATTAGTTACTCGCGTATTAGAAAAATCTGAATTACATTCACCGCCTGACGAAAATTGATTTATTTTGGTGCAAAATATCCTGCCAAATGCAGGATATTTTTTTAATATGAATAAGTAATTATTAAATTCACGCTTTCATTTAATATTCTTCATTATTAAAAGTTTAATTAATTATGCTAATCATATTTATAAATATAAAGATTAACCTCTTAATTAAAATAAAAAAATTAAGTTCAATTGAAATGAAAATTTGCGAATAAAGCATTTACAACCCCATCAGCCTTAGGTAACGTAGGCATTACAAGCCTTGTAAATGGATCTTCTTCTCATCTCAACGCTCAAAGCAAGTATAATTCTTCAAAATATATGATAATTTTAAATATGATAAAACCTTTATATAAATATAAAAGCTACTATATATAATAAATAAACTAAGCCATTAATATATATGTTCAGTATTTCCTGAGAATATACCTTTTAATTGAATATATATTAACCAAATAAACTAAATATATTATTTGTTTTTTTAATAAAAATTCATAAGAATAATAAAAGTCAAAGTTTGGAATAAACTTGTTCAGTAAAACTAAAGGCAAAGGATTGATTGTATGCTGACATTACTTGGTGTTGGCATGATTTTGTGCTTCATGTACTTAATCATGTCCAAACGTTTAAGCCCTATTATTGCTTTAATTCTTATCCCATTTATTTTTTCTCTTATTGCTTGGGGCCTAGGTCACTACTTTGAAAGCTTAAGTCATATTGAGCTTAAAGGTCTCAGCGAGATGATGCTAGAAGGCATCAAAAAACTTGCACCTACTGGTGTAATGCTATTATTTGCAATTTTATATTTTGCCTTAATGATCGATGCAGGTCTTTTCGATCCCCCGGTTAAATGGATTTTGAAAAAGGTTAAAGGCGATCCTCTAAAAATTACATTAGGGACCGTTTTTTTAACGACGTTAGTTTCTCTTGATGGTGATGGCTCAACGACATATATGATTTGTGTCGCAGCGATGCTTCCTCTCTATCAGCGACTTGGTATGAATACACTGATCATGACAGCACTTATGTTGTTATGTAGTGGTGTAATGAACCTTACGCCATGGGGTGGACCTACTGCCCGCGCAGCGAGTGCACTTCAAGTCGACCCAAGCCATATTTTTGTACCAATGATTCTTCCAATGATTATTAGTATTGGCTGGTTATTCTTCTTGGCATATTTATATGGTCGCTATGAGCAAAAACGTTTAGGCGTGATTGAGCTTGAAAGCCATCATGGTGACAATATTACTGTTTCAAAAGATCCAGAAGCGACTCGTCCACATTTGCGTAAAGTAAATATGGTACTCACCATTATTCTTATGATTGCGTTGATCAAAGGTATTTTACCAATGTCAGTGTTATTCATGCTGGCGTTCTGTATTGCGATGCTTATCAACTATCCAGATGTTGATATGCAGAAGAAACGTATCGCTATGCATGCAGATAGTATCTTGGCTGTTGTAGGCTTAATTTTTGCGGCTGGTATTTTTACAGGTATTTTATCTGGCACAGGCATGGTTGAAGCGATGTCTAAAGAGTTTGTCGCAATGATTCCTGCAAGTATGGGTCCATATCTGGCACCAATTACAGCGTTGGTAAGCATGCCTTTGACGTTCTTTATGTCAAATGATGCATTCTTCTATGGTGTATTACCTATTCTTGCTGAAGCTGCTTCACATTATGGTATTAGTCCAGAAGCGATTGCTCGTGCATCAATTGTAGGTCAACCTGTACACTTATTATCACCACTTGTTCCATCAACTTACTTGTTATGTGGTCTTGCTAAAGTCGATTTTGCAGATCATCAAAAGTTCACTTTTAAGTGGGCATTTATTACTTGTATGGTGTTAATGGGTACAGCTTTGGTGATTGGTGTTTTCCCACTTTTTAGTGCGATCTAACTCTACTCTGCTATAAAAAATAAAAGCCCCAATTGGGGCTTTTATTTTTTATTTATTTACGTACTCAATCATGGCATCTAAGAACGCATGAAAGTGCAAAGTAATATCTTCTTCTAAAATTTTATAGGCATTATCAAATTGCACCATTGGCCAACCTTCTTTCCAAAATGGGAAGATATCATGTAAGTCATGGGTAACTATTGCATCTTCACGAACAATTGCTTGTGAAATTTGTGCCAAAACTTGCGCTGTTTCTGCCCCATCAATAGCTAAATAATCAATACCACGCGCTTTTAAAATACGAATTCGATCTTTTTTATAGCGAATTTTTTTAGCTTGAGCTGCATTTAAACCTAGTGCAAGAGTCACTGCCTCTACAAACTTCTCTTCAAAATTTGTATTTAGTGCCACCAAAGCCTGTTTATGCGCTTCCTGACGTCCCGCTTTTCCCCCGCTACGGATAATCTCATTTGCTTCCGTATCCAGCTTATCTTTTTTCATCGACTGTAAAATGTCTAAAATTTCGATATCGCTTAAAGATTCAGGAGATTGCTCAAACATAGGAGTCCTTATACATACAACTAAAGGCACATTCTCTCATAAAAGCGATATTAAAGCAGAACAAAATTTTAAATAGCCTCTTACCTTGACTATTTTTATAGCCTTAATTTCAGAGATACCACTCATAAAATCAGATAATTCTTTGGTTATAAATTTTAATGTTTGCCAAATTAGTTTTACCCTGATAATATTATTTTACCCTGATAAAAATATGTGGCAAAAATGAATACTAAAATCACCTATACTGCTTTCACTGGAAGCACACTTATTGCAAGCGACTCCCTTGTTGAACTTGCAAAAAAACTAAAAGATCTTCCAAAAACAACAGAAAATATTCTGATTTTTAATGATCAAACCGGTCAACAAATCGATCTTGACCTTTCTGGTTCAGAACAAGATTTTCAACAACGTTATGCTGAACCTGAAGAAATTAAAAAAGTTGGTCGACCTAAACTTGGCGTAATTTCGCGTGAAATCACTTTACAGAAAAAACATTGGGATTGGTTAGATCAACAAAGTGCGAGTGCATCAGCAGTAATTCGTAAGTTAATTGATAAAGAGTTAAATAATCCAAATTCTGAAGGCAATATTATGCTTGCCAAACAAGCCATCGACCGTTTTATGTCTGCTATGTTAGGCAATATGCCAAATTACGAGGAAGCAACACGCGCTTTATATCAAGGTGATCGAGATACATTCTTAAACATGATTCAGAACTACCCTAAAGATTTAAGAGAATATTTAACTTTAAAAACTCAAAGTATTTTCTAAACTCAATAAAAAAACCCGCTTACGCGGGTTTTTTGGAATTCATTTTCAATCTATTAAAGACGAACCAATTCCACGATTTTTTCTACTGCTTCTTCTACTGTTTCAGCAGTTATCTCAGTATCTGTACCATCCACAGAAGTTGTAATAGTTACAACACCAGTCTCACGTAACAGAACCAATTGCTCAGCTGTTAAACTTGCTTTCGCGATCGCAACTACACCTTGCTGAATCAGCAAACTTTCTAAGACTTGAGCTTTTTCAATTAATTGTGCAGAAACACCAATAGCAGCAGGTTTTTGACCTAAACGAGCAGCACGGTCTTCGGCAGTAACAGCATTGCTATGAGCAGTCCATTCTACCGCAGCTTCTACCATGCCCGCACCAACAGTCACGTTACTTAAACGGTCAATAAAAATAAATGAACCTGTATAACGCGAATCTTGATAACGGTCAAACACGACTGGAGCATCGAACTCAACTACCACATCGGCAATTGCATTTAACTCAAGTTCTTCTACCTGAGTATGCTCGAGTGTATTTACATTCACACGGTAGTGAATGTTGGTCACTTTTGCTGGAACAGTTTGAGTACCAATCTTAATGTTATACAACTTACCTTTTACAAGCGGATGTTCATTCATCCATACCACAGAAGCACGAACGCTACGTGAAATTAATGGTTGCTCACCTGCACGTACCAGCACGTTACCACGGCTAATATCAATTTCGTCGTTTAACGTTAATGTAACTGCTTGACCAGCCACTGCTTGCTCAAGGTTACCGTCAAAAGTAACGATTTCTTTAACCGTAGAACGCTTACTAGAAGGTAACGCTACAATTTCGTCACCAACTTTAATTTCACCTAAAGCAACAGTACCCGCAAAACCACGGAAGTCGAGGTTTGGACGGTTCACATACTGAACAGGGAAACGGAATTCGTGTTTGTTTGATTCGCGGCTAATTTCCACAGACTCAAGAATACTCATCAAGGTTTGACCCTTGTACCAAGGAGTATGAGCAGATGGATTTACAACGTTATCGCCATTTAAAGCAGAGATTGGAACAAATAAGATATTAGCTGGGCGACGCTCACCTAACTGGCTCACGAACGCATCATATTCAATCTGAATTTCATTAAAACGCTCAGGTGAATATTCAATCAAGTCCATTTTATTAATGGCAACAACAATATTTTTAATACCAAGCAAACTAGCAATAAATGTATGACGACGCGTTTGTGTTTGAACACCATAGCGCGCATCAATCAAAATAATTGCAAGATCAGCAGTCGATGCACCAGTAGCCATGTTGCGGGTATATTGTTCATGTCCCGGTGTATCAGCAATAATAAACTTACGCTTTTCAGTCGAGAAATAGCGATAAGCTACATCAATAGTAATACCTTGCTCACGCTCAGCCTGTAAACCGTCTACAAGTAACGCCAAATCTGGTGCATCACCCGTCGTACCTACTTTTTTACTATCACGTGTCACTGCTTGTAATTGATCTTCATAAATCAATTTTGAATCGTAAAGTAAACGACCAATTAAAGTACTTTTACCATCATCTACGTTACCGCAAGTCAAAAAACGCAAAAGGTCTTTTTGTTCATGCTGTTTTAGATAAGCCAGAATGTCTTGGCTAATTAAGTCTGATTGATGAGACATTGCTCAAACTCCACAAATTTAGAAACTGTCTTAGAAATAGCCTTCTTGCTTTTTCTTTTCCATTGAGCCTGCTTCATCATGGTCAATCATACGACCTTGACGCTCAGAACTTGTTGCCAATAACATTTCCTGAATAATTTCTGGCAATGTATCAGCTTCAGACTCAACTGCACCTGTTAATGGGTAACAGCCAAGCGTACGGAAACGTACAGACTTCATTTGTGGAACTTCACCCTCTTTTAAGCGCATGCGTTCATCATCCACCATAATGAGCGTACCACTACGCTCAACTACTGGACGAACAGCAGAGAAATAAAGAGGAACAATTTGAATATTTTCTAAATAGATATATTGCCAGATATCTAACTCTGTCCAGTTAGATAAAGGGAATACACGAATACTTTCGCCTTTGTTTACTTTACCGTTGTAAAGGTTCCAAAGTTCAGGACGTTGGTTTTTAGGGTCCCAACGATGCTTACTATCACGGAATGAATACACACGCTCTTTCGCACGCGATTTTTCTTCGTCACGGCGCGCACCACCAAAAGCAGCATCAAATTGATATTTATCCAAAGCCTGTTTTAAAGCTTGGGTTTTCATAATATCTGTATATTTTGAGCTACCGTGATCAAATGGATTAATCCCTGCTTCACGGCCTTCTTTATTTTGATGAACAATTAAATCAAAGCCATGGGTTTTTGCCATGTTATCGCGAAACGCGATCATGTCTTTAAACTTCCAACCTGTATCTACATGTAATAAAGGAAAAGGAAGTTTCGCAGGATAAAATGCTTTTAATGCAAGATGAAGCATCACAGCCGAATCTTTACCAATTGAGTAAAGCATGACTGGATTTTCAAATTCTGCTGCAACTTCACGAATAATATGAATACTTTCAGCTTCAAGTTGCTTGAGATGTGTAAGTCTTGATTCAGTCATGAACACGCCCTTCTCTATCCATTTTGCCCATAAAATCTAGAAGTGGTATTAAACCACCACTTAGAAGACCATGTGGAGGAACGAGTGCCATAACAACTCCAATTTTTCGTGATAAATAATCCAACCACAAGCCCTTTATGAGGCTTATAGCATTAGTTATGCATTATAGTGATTTAAAACTGTTTTCTTTTGCTTGTTTTTTCATATTGATATTCAAATTCATCATATAAATGTAAAATACTGATTTGCATAACTAACCTGTCTATCGTAGCTCGCATTATTAGCTGAAGCAAATCACGATCTCATCTTTAGATTTCTTTAAATACAATAAAAAAGAGAAGCCATTTTAGCTTCTCTCTTGCTATAGCACTATTTAATTAATTAAAAACCAAACATTTTACGTTCTAATGGAATTTCAATACCAATAGATGCACCTGAGTCATTACCTTCTAGGTCAGAGTCACTAATCCAACCATTAATTTTTAATGGAAGATCTGGTTTGATGTAATGCGTCCAAGTTAAATCAAGTGCTTTGATTTTATCTTCTTTAGGGAAGGCTTTATTAATTGCCAAGTTAGATTCATTTACCTTCACAACCATTGCACGGCCACTTAAGCGATTCATCGTGTCAAAGCGAATATCACCACCGACAGAGTACATTTGACCATCACCACCCATTGCATGGCCTAGAGGGAAACCATGCTGGTAATAACCATCTTTATAAATATAATGACTATAAGAGATTCCTTTTACATCGCCATTAGTGCGTGTATCTGCCCACTCAGCATAAAGTTGATAAGGCATATCTTTATAGCTAGAAGAATAATCAGCACCAGCTAAATACATTTTCTTCGATGGTAAGAGCCCTGCTTCATCTTCACCTACATATTGACCATAAATACCAACAGGAGCATTTAAAAGTGATTGCAGATTTAATCGAGCATCAAATCCAGCAATTTGGTTAGATCTATCTTCAGCTGCATCATAAACATTATCATTACCTTTAATCGCATTCCATAATGAATTCCAACTTTGAGAACGCCCTTCTCCTCCCCACTGTAAAGTTCGAGAAGCTCCCAGTTCTAAATATGGTAATGGACTTGCGGTAACACGCAAACCTAACAACTTAGCGTGAGGAATAGCTTTATAATCATCTAACTGCCCTGCAAATGCTTGATATTGCCAAGGTCCAATCCAAGACAACCACTTGGTATCAAAAGCATTTTGTATAGCTCGCTGCGCTGTTACACCATACACAGGACGACTCGCATCACCACGGATTAAGCTGCCATCATGTCCAGGTCCCCACCACGTTGGAATTTGACCTGCAACAACCCATTGATTCCAGAGCTTACCAGCAACATACGAACCTTCTACATTTACATCACGCCCACTATCAATTTGTGGATCTTTTTCAGCGTTTACACGAATTTTTGCATCCCAGTTTTCACCGCCCGCATTAAACTCTACAGAACCTTCATATTGTGATTTATGATTATTTCCAAATGCTTGAGGAATATCTTTGATATCTGTTCCAGCGAAAGCACCTACTTTAACTGTATCGTTATCTGCTTTTAATGCATTAAGAACTGAATTAATAACTTTTTGTTGAGCTGGATGAGTTACTTTAGCCTGAGAGAGTGCGCGCTGAATTTCATCACCGCTTAAAGGCCAAGTAGAAGTGCTGATGTTAATAACACCTTGTTGATTCAACCAATTTAAATCTGTACGCAAATCATCATTATTAAGCACCAAACCTTGGGCAAAAACAGCTGAAGAGGCAGCTGTTAATAATGCAATTGAAAGTGTTTTTCTTAAAAACATGTCAGCACAATTCTCAAAGTTATTTATGAGCAACACATTAATTTTTTTATCACAAATTTGCAATTGTTAAACTGTGCAATTACATTTTTTAACGTGGTCTTAAGTTTTCTATAATTTTAGTGTTTTTTATATATAAATAGTGAATAAAAAAAGGCAGTATAAACTGCCTTTTTGTACTTTGAAGATTAAATTAACCTTCTTTACGACGCATATGCGGGAATAAAATTACATCACGAATACTTGGCGCATCAGCAAAAAGCATAACCAAACGGTCAATACCAATACCTTCACCAGCTGTTGGAGGTAAACCGTATTCAAGCGCTTCAACAAACTCTGCATCGTAATGCATTGCTTCATCATCGCCCGCATCTTTTTCAGCAACCTGAGCTTGGAAACGCTCTGCCTGATCAATTGGGTCATTTAACTCGCTAAAGCCATTTGCCAATTCACGTCCACCGATGAAAAATTCGAAACGATCGGTAATGTGCGGATTGTCATCATTACGACGAGCAAGTGGAGACGTTTCCGCTGGATATTCAGTAATAAAGGTAGGTTGACGCAGTTTAGTTTCAACTGTTTCTTCAAATACGATTGTTTGAAGTTTACCTAAACCAAAACCAGGTTTAACTTGCTCTTTTAATTCCTCACGCACAAATTTTGCAAGGAACTCACGATCACCAACGTTTTCTGGGGTGAACTGAGGGTTATTCTCTAAAATGGCATCAAACATAGAGATTTTCTTGAATGGCCCTTTAAAGCTAAACACTTCACCTTGGTAAGGCACATCAGTCGTACCTAAAATATCAAGAGCTAGCTTTTCAAGCATGTTTTCAGTTAAAGCCATCAAGTCTTTATAATCAGCATATGCCTGATAAAACTCGATCATTGTAAATTCAGGGTTATGACGTGTTGACACCCCTTCATTACGGAAGTTACGGTTAATTTCAAACACACGCTCAAAACCACCAACAACCAAACGCTTTAAATAAAGTTCTGGTGCGATACGCAAGAATAACGGCATATCTAAAGCATTGTGATGCGTTTCAAACGGACGTGCAGACGCACCACCTGGAATTACATGCATCATTGGCGTTTCGACTTCCATGAAACGCTCATTTGTTAAAAATGCACGAATACCTGCAACAACTTTGGCACGAATTTCAAAAGTCTTACGAGTTTCTTCATTCACGATTAAGTCGAGGTAACGCTTACGGTACTTAACTTCTGTATCATTCAAACCATGAAATTTATCTGGTAACGGACGAAGCGATTTTGTAAGAAGTTCAAAGCTTTCAAGGTGTACATATAAGTCACCTTTGCCAGAACGACCAATATAACCTTCAGCAGCAATAATATCGCCTAGGTCCAAACCTTTAATGGTCTCAAGAATATCTTTTGGTAAACCTTTACGGTCAACATATAACTGGATACGCCCAGTCATATCTTGAATCACCATGAAAGAACCACGGTTTAACATGACACGGCCAGCAACTTTTACATAGACATGTTCAGCGCTTTCAATTTGTTCTTTCGACTGATCTTTAAATTGTTCTTGTAAATCGGCAGCGTAGTGTTCACGTTTAAATGTATTTGGCCAAGGACTCTTTCCAGTATCCTTTGCAACATCTTGGATTTGCTTTAATTTGGCATGACGCTGTGCAATTAAATCGTTTTCGGAAATAGTTGGTTCAGAAGTCGATTGAGCGTTTTGTTGCGTCATCTCTGCCTCGATTAAGTAAAAATGAAGTGGCATAGCTTAACAGATTGCAGAAGCTTTTCGAATGATTTCAACAAAACAAAAATGAAAAAAGTCAAACCACTCACACTAAATCAGTATTCAATGACGAAAATTACTTAGACCAATCGCTAAGATCATTTTTTTTTGCTTTAAGTAAAATATAAAAAAATCCAAATGACCTCGATATTAAAAGGCTTTTTTCCTTTTATTTTATCCATGAGATTGTGTAGTAAATAATGAAAATTCTATTTTTACATGGCTTGGATTCTTCTCGTGAATCAACAAAGTTCCATGCCATCTTGCATCCTGAAAAATTTTGTATTGATGTTGATTATCGAAACCTAAGCTACTCTTCAGTTAAAGATTTTTATCACCAAGCGATCGAAACAATTAAACCTGACTTATTGGTTGGACATAGTCTTGGCGGCTACTGGGCATTGAAAACAGCCGCTCAACATAAATTAGCGGTGATTGTTGCTAACCCAAGCCTTAATCCTAGTTTTCGTAATGATTATCCTCACCTTTGTGATGAGGATCTTGATCACTCTCATCCTAAAATGGCTTATTTAGAGTTAGGAGACGAGCAACTTGATATGTATCAAGTACAGGAAAAGCTTTCACCTTATATGACAGTAGAAACATATGACGGAGGCCATCATCGTCTTGCTTATCCTTCTCGTCTCAATGATCTGATTTCTAAAATTCATAAAAAATACTTTGCCTAAACAACGAACTGAGTAAGATAAACTAGCTCCCTTCAGCAATATGTTTTACAACTTCAAATCCTTGAATAAAGCCACTTTTTAACATACCGATATATTCAGGTAAGGTGGCCAATTCAACTTTTAAAGTTGTAGTATTCCCATTTTGGCTTAAAAAATATTTTTCTAGCGAACCACTCCAGCCCTTCACCTCTTCACTTTCTAAGTCTTCCTTACCCTCTTTAATCATTCCTAAATGTTTAAAAATTAGCACTTCAGGCTTTTTCATTTCTTCAATGGTCGAAACCATTCCATTTCCTTCTCCGTCTAGAAAATATGTTTTACCACCAATTTTCCAGTCAGTGCGCATTGAAGAATCCGGCGCAAAGAATTTCGTCCATGCATTATATGTCTCGCTATTCCAGAGTACATTCCATACTTTTTCTATAGGCGCGTTAATCTCTACTTCATATACTAGAATTTCCATACTCAACTTCCTTATCTCTGTTACTCAAGTATTCAACAAACTTTATCGCTTTATATAAATATCAATTTATCTGTCTATTTATTAATCAGCTTATGTTTTTAAGAACTTTATTTATATAAATGCTTTGTTCTTTTTGTAACCCTTCATATCACTTAAAACCTTATTAGATTAATAAGTGAATAAAAAAATATGGTTTATTATGTGTTTATGTTGAAGTTTTGCCTAAATAACCAGTTATTTGTCTCGATATGCCATTCATCTTTGCTTACGAATGATTAAACTCCCTTATGTGCTTTACTTTAAATGTAGAACTGCGTAAAAATTTGATACCCGATCAAAGCTACATTAGTTATTATTGAACGGATCGTAGTTACATTATTAATAGATGGAATAGTTTTACTGAAAGGCAGCTTTGAGCAAACTTATCAGTGCGGAGAGTCTCATGAAAAAATATCAATGTATCGTTTGTGGATGGATTTACGATGAAGCAGAAGGTTGGCCACAAGACGGCATTGCAGCTGGAACAAAATGGGAAGATATCCCTGATGATTGGACTTGCCCTGATTGTGGCGTTTCAAAAGCTGACTTTGAAATGATCGAAATCTAATGTCTTAAATGAAAAGGCCATGATTTACATGGTCTTTTTTATATATCACCAATCACCGTATTAAATGAACAATTCTAATTCTGGAGAAAAAAATGCATCCAATCGTCATTATCGGATCAGGCATGGCGGGTTATACCTTAGCACGTGAGTTCCGTAAGCTTAACCCAGAGCAAGAACTTGTAATGATTTGTGCGGATGATGCGGTGAACTATGCAAAACCAACGTTATCTAATGCCTTTGCAGGTAAAAAGGCTCCGGAACAAATTCCGTTAGGTGATGCTGCAAAAATGAGTGCACAGCTCAATATGCGTATTGAACCTTTTACATGGGTAAAAGAAATTTTAGCTGAGCGTCATGAGCTTGTTCTGGAAAAAGATGGTGTTGTTTCTCAACAACCCTATTCAAAATTAATTTTGGCTATTGGTGCCAACCCGATTCGTCTTGCAATTGCAGGAGATGGCAGTGATGACATTCATGTAGTGAACTCACTAATTGACTATCGTACCTTCCGCGAAAACCTTGCTCAACGTAAAGATAAACGTGTTGTAATTTTGGGTGCTGGTTTAATCGGTTGTGAATTTGCCAATGACTTACTTCATAGTGAATATGATGTAACGGTAATTGATTTAGCGCCTCAACCATTGGGCCGCTTATTACCTTCACACATTGCTTCAGCTTTCCAAGAAAATCTTGAAGAAGCTGGGGTTAAATTTGCATTAGGCACTACCGTTGAAAAAGTAAGTAAAATCAATAACGGTGAAGATTACGCAGTTACATTAGCAAATGGTCAAACTTTAGTTGCTGATATCGTACTTTCAGCAATTGGCCTACAACCAAATATTTCTCTTGCTCAAAGCGCAAATATTCAAACCAGCCGTGGTGTAATTACCAATAGCTTGCTTGAAACGAATCAAGCAGATATTTATGCGATTGGTGACTGTGCAGAAGTTAACGGTACCCTACTTCCTTATGTAATGCCAATTATGCAGCAAGCGCGTGCTTTAGCAAAAACATTAAGCGGCCAACAGACAAATGTACATTACCCTGCAATGCCAGTTGCGGTAAAAACCCCGGCTGCACCACTTACAGTTTTACCGGCACCAGTTGATGTCGATGTAAATTGGGAAACTGAAGAATTCGACGATGGTATGCTTGCTAAAGCACTTGATAATGACGGAACATTACGTGGTTTCGTATTGTTAGGTGCGACAGCAGGCAAGCAACGTTTAACTTTAACTAAGCTTGTTCCAGATCTTATTCCTGCCCAAGCATAAAGTTTAAATTAGGAATACTCGTTAAAGAGTATTCCTTTAAGGTATGAATAACATGAATAGCGCCTTACAATTTAGTATTTCACCCTACACTCCTTTTATGCAGGAAACCAAAGTCAACTTAGGCAACGGTATTGAATTGCATGTAGAAGTAGGTGGTAAACCAGAACACCCGACCATTTTGCTGATTATGGGCTTAGGTGCTCAAATGCTATTTTGGCCGGACTTTTTCTGTAAATCGCTCATTGATCAAGGTTTTCGTGTTATTCGTTTTGATAACCGTGATATTGGCCTTTCTTCAAAAGTTCGTCATCAGGGTAAACGTTTAAATACCATGAAGTTGATGGGACGTTTTGCTTTAGGGTTAAGTAATCAAGGCGCACCTTATACATTGTATGATATGGCTGACGACGTATCGATGCTTCTTGACCGTTTAGGCGTAAGTAAGACTCATGTAGTCGGTGCATCAATGGGCGGTATGATTGCCCAAATTCTTGCTGCAAAATATCCAGAAAAAGTAGAAAAGTTAGGTTTGATGTTTACAAGTAACAATCAACCGTTTTTACCCCCACCATTTCCTAAACAACTTTTAAGTTTGATTGGCAAACCAGAATCACGTGATGAAGAAGGGATTGTTAATCACAGCTTAAAATTATTCCAGTTAATTGGTTCTCCTGGTTATATTAACCATATTGAAGCCGTTCAAACCGCACGAAAACTTTATCAACGTAGCTATTATCCTGCTGGTGTACTTCAACAGTTTTTAGCAATATTATGTACAGGTTCCTTACTGCAACTGGACCGTGAAATTAAGCAACCCACAATAGTCTTACATGGCTCTCGTGATCGCTTACTTCCACCGAGCCACGGTAAGGCTGTAGCAAAAGCAATTTCCGGTGCTAAGTTTGAATTAATTGATGGAATGGGGCATGATATCCCTGCCCATTTTATTCCACAGCTTAGCGGTTTATTTGCGCATCATTTTAAATCATCATACTAGGACACTATGGCTGCATTACCCTCACTAAGACAGCTATCATATTTAGTTACGTTGTCGGAAACTTTGCATTTTACTGAAGCAGCACGTCGCTCTTTTGTTACCCAATCGACTTTATCGGGCGGCATTATGGAGCTAGAAAGGCTACTAGGTGGCGTTCTGGTTGAACGTGACCGTCAGAATGTGCGTTTAACGCCATTAGGTGAGCAAGTCGTTGCTCGAGCCCGTGTATTGCTAGCAGATGCTCAGGATTTAATGCGTTTAAGCCGTGAAATGAGTGAACCATTAACTGGTGATCTTCATTTGGGTGTTATTCCAACCATTGCACCTTTTATCCTGACACGGTTACTTGATGAAGTGCATCACCAATTACCAAAAATTCAGTTGCATTTACATGAAGCTCAAAGCGAGAAAATTGTAGAGCGATTAGAGCATGGTAATTTGGACATGATCGTTCTTGCACTACCTTTTGACACAAGAAGTCTAAAAGTAGCTGAAATTTCAAAAGAAAATTTGTATCTTGTTTGCAGTAAACAAGATACAAATGCGCTTCAAGCAAACTCTCTAGATGACCTCGATTTGTCACGACTGATTTTACTTGAAGAAGGCCATTGCTTACGTGACCACGTATTAAGTGCGTGTCCAATTGGTGAGCGTAAAAACGATAACCGTTTAAAAGCAAGTTCATTACCTACCTTAGTTGAGATGGTGTCTTCTAATTTAGGTTTTACGCTTTTACCAGAAATCGCAATTGAAAATAGTATGATCAAGTTTAATGATCAGATTACTGCAAAACCAATTGAAGATGCACCAAGTCGTACTCTGGCACTCGTTACACGTAAAAGTACACCACTACAAAGCGAATTTGATGTACTCCTGCAAATCATGCAGAAAATCACAACAAATTTACATGAATAAAAAAAGGAGTCTTCGGACTCCTTTTTCTTTTACTGCGCTGTTAAAGATGCCCATTTGAAAACCCAAGCTGATTTCAAATCTAAATTCTCATCTGAAATGATTTTTTCTCGAATGATTTGTGCAATCGCATAATCATTCGCTGGGTCTATCATGACCCGTATTCCTTTTGTGGTTGGACTAGTCACCACCTTATATCCTTTAGCGTGCAATTGTGACTGGAGCATATTTGCTTTATTTTGATTAGGTGCTAATGCGACTTGTACCATCCATTTTTTTTCACCATTTTCTAAAATTTCTTTAGCCACTGCTGCATCAAGCTGTTTTTTATTATCAAGAGTTTTCTTTTCTTCTATTTTTTTTGATTGAGTCTCTTCGGCCTTCTTTTGTGCTAACTGCTCATCTTGAGTCGTTTTTCTTTTTTGAATGTTTATAGATTTATTTTGTGTTTCATTCTTCTTATTTTTTTCCCTAGGCGGCTGTACAAAATAGGGATATATCATTTGATCATCATATTTATGAAATACAATAATATCTCCATAGCACTTTTGATCTGCATAAGCAGTCACTGGCATTACCCCTAAAAATATTCTAATAAATAAACTTTTAATAAAGCATTGCATATTATTCACTTACCAAAGTTAAGTATATTTAATGCGGCGTATTAAAGTAGATTTCTCGTGATTTGTATATTTTTAATATTCAAAGTTTTATGCAAAGAATCACATATTTTTTAAACATCTTGCGTTAATTCAAATTATTATTGTATATCCTGCAACCATTTAAGTATTCAGACTAAAATACTTTGAATTTCATATAATTAAAAAAACCGACATAAAGTCGGTTTTCTAATATTAAGTTTTATTTAAATGTTTCTAATAATTCTCTTTGAGCATTATGCAGTTTTTCACCTTCAGCAGGTTGTGCACGAACCCAAGTGCCATCACCTTGTAATAACCAAGCTTGCTGATTATCTTGCAAATAATTAAGAAGACCTTGTTGATAAATTCGTTTCTTCAATGCTGGGTCTTCAATTGGGAAACATGCTTCAACACGATTAAATAGGTTACGATCCATCCAGTCTGCACTTGAACAGTAAATACGAGCATCGCCGTTATTACTAAAGTAATAAACACGCGTATGCTCAAGGAAGCGCCCTACGATTGAACGTACTCGAATGTTTTCCGATAAATTCGGTAATCCTGGACGTAAGCAACAAATCGAACGAATAATCAGATCTACCTGCACCCCTGCTTGAGAAGCTTCATACAATTTATTGATTAACTGAACTTCAGTTAAAGCATTTACTTTCACAATAATTTGGGCTTTACGACCAGCCTTAGCATTGGCAATTTCTTCATCAATAAAGTTGATGAGCTGAGCATGCAAAGTAAAAGGTGCATGGAGCAACTTTTTCAGTTTTGCCATTTTGCCCATACCTGTTAACTCTTGGAAGATACGATGTACGTCTTCACATAAGTCTTTATCGGTCGTCATAAGACCATAATCGGTATAAATACGGGCATTCATCGCATGGTAGTTACCTGTTCCTAAATGAACATAACGTACCAATTTATTATTTTCACGGCGTACTACCATAATCATTTTGGCATGAGTTTTATAACCCACAATGCCATAAACGACTACCGCTCCTGCTTCTTGAAGCACATTTGCCACTTCAATGTTTGATTCTTCATCAAAACGGGCACGTAACTCAATAACTGCCGTTACTTCTTTTCCATTCCGTGCAGCTTCGGCCAAGACTTGCACAATTTCCGAATCAACACCACTACGGTAAAGCGTTTGTTTAATTGCAAGTACTTGTGGATCACGTGCTGCTTCGCGGAGTAACTGAATAACTGGAGCAAAAGATTCAAATGGGTGATGAAGCAAAATATCCTGCTTTTGCATAGCCGAGAAAATACTCTCAGTCTTTTTAAATACTTTTGGTACGACCGGTGTATGTGAGTCATAACGCAAATGAGGACGTTTAAAGTTTGAAACCAGACGAGCCAAGTTTACAGGACCATCAACTTTGTATAGTTGCTCATCGGTTAAATCGAATTCTTCTAATAAATATTCATAAATATGCTGTGGACAGTTATGAGTCACTTCTAAGCGAACTGCACGACCAAATCGGCGTGAACTTAACTCACCTTTTAAAGCTTTAGCTAAATCTTCAACGTCCTCATTGAGCGCCAAATCGGCATTACGGGTTACACGGAATTGGTAACAACCCGTTGCAGTCATGCCTGGGAACAAGTCTGATACATGTTCATGAATAATGGCAGATAGCATGACATGATGCTCTTTACCGCCCGTTAACTCATCTGGTAATCGTACAACACGAGGTAATGAGCGTGGTGCTGGTACAACGGCTAAATCAATTTGACGACCAAACGCATCTTTACCTTCTAAGGTCACAATAAAGTTCAAGCTTTTATTGACTAAACGCGGGAATGGATGAGCTGGATCTAGACTAATTGGTGTTAAAACAGGTGCGACTTGTTCCTGAAAATATTTTTTAACCCAAGCTGATTGAGCTGGTGTTAACTCCCCACGACGTAAGAAGCAAATATCTTCTTCACGGAGTTTAGGCAAGATTTCTTCATTTAAAATACGATATTGACGTTCAATTGCAGCATGAGCAGTCTCAGAGATTTTTTGTAAGACTTGTCTAGGTGTTAAACCATCTGGACTTCGACTTTCATTGCCTAAAGCATATTGCTCCATGACACCAGCTACACGAATTTCAAAAAACTCATCTAAATTACGTGAAAAAATAAGCAAGAAATTCATTCGTTCAAGTAATGGATGTAAAGGGTCGACTGCCTGTTCCAATACACGCAAATGAAAGTCAAGAATAGACAATTCACGATTAATATAACGGTCGTTATAACTATATTCTGTTGGGGTCGTTGCTGTAATCGCTGTATTCATGTCTAACTTAATCTCTTTCCAACCAAAATCTCTGCAAAATAGTATGCTGCAAAATTATGTCAATTTGATAAAAACTAAAAAAATAACACATCTTTAAGACAGAGTTATTCAGGAATCTGGGTGCTATTCATATAACGTAAAATAACGCGTTTTCGATATTGTAGTTTATGGTCATTACGGTGATCTTGATAATATTTTGGATCAGGCAATAACGCGGCTAAAAAAGCAGCTTGTTCACGTGTTAGGTTTTTAGCACTTTTACCATAATAATATTGGGCAGCAGCTTCAACACCATATAAATGTTTGCCAAATTCAACAGAGTTCATATAGACCTCAAGAATTCGGCGTTTTGACCACATGCGCTCCATCATCCATGTCGCTAGTGTTTCTTGGCCTTTACGAATAAATGAACGCTTATTATATAGGAACAGATTCTTTGCAAGCTGTTGAGACACGGTAGAACCACCCGCAACAACTTCACCCTCTTCATTATTACGCTCAAGGGCAAAACGAATACCTTGCCAATCAAAGCCATGATGATGGATAAATTTTGCATCTTCACCAGCTAAAATCGCATGTTTGAAATTATCGCTTATATCATCATAGTCGAGCCATTCATGAATGATCGGCCGAGATGTATCTGACCAATAATCAATTCGCATAAACATGGTAGTATCAACTTCATGAGTACGCCACCAAACTAAACTTGAGAAAATCCAAAGCTGAATTAGGAGAATTAGACCAATAAAAATTAACAACACGCGAACAATAAAAGCTTTCATGTTCGTCCCAATCTCCTGTATTCAACTTTTTTCATGTTAAGCTGTAAAGCATGTTCATATATAACAAAAGCATAGCATGACTCAATCTCAGCCTCCGCACATTAATCGTAAACTGAATGTACAAGCATGGTGGCTGACGGCCCTACTGATCTCAATCAATGTAGGTTTGTTCATCTGGCAAATTATATCTGGAGTCGACATTAGCGACCCAGCCATAAAAGATGCTCTTCACTGGGGTGCAGATTTTACACCACTTACTTTTTCTGGACAGCCCGAACGTTTATTTACCAGCATGTTTTTTCACTTTGGTATCATTCACCTTATGCTTAACATGGGGGCCTTATATATTTTTGGTAATGTCGCCGAAGCTTTATTTGGCCGATTATATTTGATTATTATGTATCTACTTGCAGGCTTATTTGGCAGCCTTTTAAGTAGTTATATCAATATTCAAAATGGGTATGAATTATTACAACACTTCGATGAGAGCTTAGCTCCCCATGTAAGTGCCGGAGCATCAGGCGCCATTATGGGATTAGGTACTGCATTAACTGTTCTTTCTTTACTTCCACCTCCGCCACATCAAATACGTATACTTAATAAAAAAGTATACCTGATAACAATGGCGATTAACCTTATATTCGGTCTGGTTGCCACAGGTATCAATAATGCTGCACATGTCGGCGGTATGATTATGGGTGCATTACTCGCGCTGATTTGGTATTTAAGTTACCGTACTAAACTTAGTACGACCTTAAAATTTTTGGGTTTAATGGGAGGACTCTTATTAACAGTCGGCTTCTATATTTACTGTAATCAACTGAACTCACCATTACTTCCACTTTGGCATGAAATTTTAATTCAAAACCCAGAAATACTGCCTTAACTTAAATCTGGTTCAGCTCTCGCAAACTTTGTAGCGGCGGTAAATTACAAAGATAACCAAGTCGATATCGACCAATGAGAGCGCAAATGAGCATCATGGCAAGTGGTAAAATCAACCATATTTCAATATGCCACTGTAGAGCCATATTCATTTTATAACTTGCTATTGCACTAATTACTTCGGCAAAACAGCAGGCAACAATGCCTGCTAATAGCCCTAAAAATCCAATTTCTAAACTCAGCATTTGCTTCATTTTATTTTTAGACAAACCAAATGAACGTAATAAAGCAACCTCTCGACGGCGCTCATCCATTAACAGGTTTAGACAAGCAATTAAAACGAGTATTCCAGAAAAGCCAACTAAAGCCGCAAGTACAGTCACGATTTTGACTAATACATTCATTAAACGCTTTACTTCATCCAAAATACGGTCAACATCAATAAAAACTGTATTTGAAAATTGCTGAATAATATTAATCATTTTAGGCTGATCTTGTTTAGGCACATAAAAGCTACCCAAGTAGCTACCCGCATTTTCATCTAAAGTTTTGGGCGAAAAAATAAAGAAGAAATTTGGACTAAAACTTTCCCATTCAACACTTCTAAAATTCACAACTTTAGCCTGCAAAGTACCGTCTGGCATGCTAAAAGTCAGCTTATCCCCAATCTGAATACCTAAACTTTCAGCAGTTTTTGCCTCGACTGAAACTTGTCCTACGCCATTAAAAGTGGTTTGTCCTTTTCTAATGACATTATCATTTGGCAAAGTGTTTGACTGAGTTAAATTTAATTCACGGCGTAAAGAATTATTTTGCTTGATTGCATCTTCAGAAAAAGGAACATCATTCTTTGCAAGTAATCGTCCACGAATATTTGGATACAGAGGCGTACTTTGCCAACCATTTTGTTTTAATTGCTGCTCAAAAGCTTTTAAATCAAATGGTGGTAGACCATAAACAAACTGGTTTGGTGTGCCTTCTGGTAACTGCTGTTGCCAACGTTCTAATAAATCTGTCCTGAGTACGCTTAGCACGGTAATAAGGCTT
This sequence comes from Acinetobacter sp. WA-87, assembly GCF_039938935.1. Classification (NCBI taxonomy): domain Bacteria; kingdom Pseudomonadati; phylum Pseudomonadota; class Gammaproteobacteria; order Moraxellales; family Moraxellaceae; genus Acinetobacter; species Acinetobacter sp. WA-87. The sequence goes on from NZ_JBDUVF010000001.1 coordinate 1,337,655, forward strand.
AAACCCAAAGCCAGTGCTGTAATTTGTAAGGCACTTTGCGATGGTGAACGAATATAAAAAGATAAACGGGTTTTCATCTTCTTTAAGCTACGAAGCAAAACCCAAACAGCAGTGTACAACAAAACACACAGAACGATAATTGCAGCTAGCACCATAATGCTGAGCATCAAGTTTTCACTTAAAACTAAGCTAAAAATAACAAGACTGGTAATACCCGCAAAGAACATAAAAAATAGTGATTTTCGAGATTTTGCTTGCTCTCGAATAACTCGAATTGGAGGTGTATTTAACAACTCCCAGATACTTGGCAAAATAAATCCAAGTAGCACAATTACACTCGTAAAAATAGCAATTGGTAAGGGGCCAATTAAAAAGCCGACTACCGAGAAACTTAACTCTAGTTGTGGAATGAGCTGCAACATAAGCTCAAGTAACCCATAACCCATCATTATTCCTAATATGCTACCGATCACAATCGAAATTGTACTGACTAAGAAAAGTAGCCCGATATATGCCCATAAAATTTGGAACTTACTGGCACCCAAACAACGCATTAAAGCAATATGGTCTTGGTTTTGCTGAACATAACGTTGACTCGTTAAAGCAATCGCAATGCCACACAATAAAATCGTTAAAATATTGGCAAGTTGTAAGAAAGTATCAAGGTTTTCTAGTGGGCGTAATAATCTACTATTTGACTCACTGGCATCGCGTAAACGTAAACCTGCGTTTTCTTCCTGATCATTTACGGGTTTATGTTGCTGTTTAAATTGCTTGCTAAAGTTTTGTACCTGATCAGATTGACCAGACATTAACAGTCGATAATCGATTCTACTGCCAGTTTGAATTGCATGCGTTTTAGCTATATCAGCTTGATGAATAATCACAGTAGGCGAAAAACCTGAAAAGCCGAGTTCCTGATTCGAATCTCGTACGATGACACCACTAAAACGAAATTCGGCATCTGCAATAGAAACCGTATCGCCTAGTTTAACTTTAAGTAAATCGGCTGCTCTTTGACTTAACCATACTTGGCCGGGTTGAATACTCTGTGCACTAGGTACAATCTCAAGCTGTCCTCTTAATGGAAACGCCGGCTCTATTGCTTTGACATTGACCATGACAAACTGATTTTGAGTATGCGCCATAGAACTAAACATGGTCACATGAGTCTGTCTTAAACCAAGCTGCTCTGCTTTTTTCTGCCATTTAGTGTCTAGAGGTTCATTATTCGACAGAACTAAATCCGCTGCTAACATTTGTGACGCTTGTAGGCTTACCGCATTTTTAACCTGATCATTACTGAACTTGAGAGCTGTTGTTGCACTAATCGCAAGTGAAAGCGCAATAATGAGTAAATATAACCCTCCGGTACGAAAGCTTTGTAGCAAAAGTGGTTTGAGAAGATTGCGCATAATTCAACCACCCTGTACCGTCTTTAGTCGACCATCATCTAACTCAACATGACGTTGACAAAGCGCTGCCAAATTACGGTCATGTGTAACCAAAATAAGCGTTGTACCGAGCTCTTTATTTAAATCAAAAAGTAGAGTTTCAATTTCTTGAGCTGTTTGCCCATCTAAGTTCCCAGTTGGCTCATCGGCAAAAATAATTTGTGGTTCGGCAATCAGAGCCCGAGCAATTGCTACACGCTGCTGCTCACCTCCAGATAAGACTTTAGGCGTTTGTTCGGCTTGTCGACTCAACCCTACTCTATGCAACCAGTTTAAGGCTTTTTGCTCAGCAATTTTATAATCAAAGTCTTTACGCAACCGAAGCGGTAACATCACGTTTTCAAGCGCACTTAGTTGCGGTAAAAGTTGGAAAGACTGAAATACAAAACCAATATGCTGCATTCTGATTTGGGCACGTTGTTCCTCTGTTAACTCATGAATAGCCTGTCCACATAACCACACCTCTCCTTCCGACGGTTGGTCTAAAGTCGCTAAAATGCCCAACAAAGTCGATTTACCTGAACCAGAACGTCCTGTAATTGCTACCTGCTCACCTTCATAAATCTCTAAATCAATGTTTTTTAAAATCGTAAACTGATTTTGGTTAATCTGAATAGTTTGTGTAACTTTATGGGCAGCAATAATAGGTTGTGGCATGATGTGGACAGTCCTATATGTTTAGTATTCGAGTTGAAACACAAATGTATAAATCTTATTTGTTTGGTTCTAAAAGCCTCTTACTCATCTCATTGAGCATGTTGCCCATGTTGGTCTCAGCAAAGACTATTTTAATTTTAGGAGATAGCATTAGTGCCGGTTATGGAATAGACCCTAAACAAGGTTGGGTACAATTACTACAAAAACGCTTAGACCAACAGTATCTCAAACAACATAAGGTGGTCAATGCAAGCATGAGTGGTGAAACTACAAGTGGCGCTTTAGCGAGATTACCTAAACTTTTACAAACTTATAAACCAGAGGTTGTTGTTATTGAGTTAGGTGGCAATGATGGTTTACGTGGGCAACCACCACAAATGATTCAACAAAATTTGTCTCAGCTTGTCCAATTAAGCCAAAAACAAAAAGCGCAGGTTATTCTTTTTGGTATGAAAATTCCGCCAAATTATGGAACTGCTTATAGCAAAGCATTCGAGAATAATTATAAAACTGTAAGTCAAAAATATCAGGTGAAACTGCTACCGTTTTTCCTTGATGGCATCGCTGGTCAAAAACAACTAATGCAAAATGACTTGATTCATCCAAATGCTCAAGCACAAACAAAATTACTTAATTTGGCTTATCCATACATAAAAGGTGCCCTATAGGCACCTTTTAGTTTTAAATTTTTTCAATCTGCTCAGAAGTCAAAAAAAGTAACTTCTCCAGTTTCTAACGAATATTCAGCACCAACAACAATCAACTCGCCTTTTGCGATTAGGCTCTCTAATACAGCAGAACCATGACGTAATTGATTTACAGAAGCAAAAACGTTTGAACGTACTGCATGACACGAAAGTTTCTTCAAATCATTTTTTAAGTCAGTTTGCATTAAAATTTCAACTGATGGACGAACACGGTTCACAATTGACATTAAGTTAGATGACGGTGGGTGATCAGGATTCATCAACGTATCAATTGTTGCTTGAATCGCGCCACAATGACTGTGTCCCAATACAATTACAACTGGACAGTCATAACGCTCTGCTGCGAACTCGACACTACCCACTTGTGAAGGAGCAACCACATTACCAGCAACACGAATTACGAATAAGTCACCAAGACCTTGATCGAATACCATTTCTGCTGGTACACGAGAATCTGAACAACCTAATACAATCGCAAACGGATTTTGGTCCTTTGCCATTTCAGCACGTTCATGGTGCGATAAGGTTTTTGCAAGGGAAGTATTTCCATTTACAAATCGTTGATTACCAGCTTTCAGACGATCTAAAACTTCTTGCGCAGTAGGCATTTTATATTTCCATTGTTTTTTCAAGGTTAGAAATTATTTTAATGTGTCAAAATTTGAATGTCACTGACAAAAAATAAATCCTTTGTTATGAAAAAATTTAAAAATGCCTAATCGATTTTAATCAGCTATTACTGCTCAATTCCCTACTGTTTAGTGAAAAAATAGACATACTTTAGTTCCTAGATTGACTATAATTTTCTTCATTCCAAACGTTTGGCAAATGACTCATTGGCAAAGTTTTTCAATAATTTTTCAAACTCGTTTAAGCTTCAAGGATGAAAACTATGACTAGGCTGTCTGCATCAATTAAAGCCTCCATGAAAAAAACTGCTACTATATTGACTATAGCTTCTTGTAGCTTATTTTCAGTGATGAGTATTTCTCAAGCACAGGCAGCCGATAATATTGATATCAACTTTCAGACCGTATTACAGCAAGAACGTAGCTGGGCTGGACTGCAAAGCAAAAAATTAAAAGTTGGTGATATCACTTGGTCATATAGTGAAGGTGGTTCTAGCACAAAGCCAACTTTAATGCTCATTCATGGGTTAGGTGGTAGTCGAGATAACTGGAACCGAGTAGCACATTACTTAACTACAAATTATCATGTCATTATTCCTGATTTACCGGGGAGTGGCGAAACAATCGTTGCTCAAGATTTCGATTATTCTGTTCCCAACTTAGCTGAAAAATTACGTCGGTTTGTTGAAGCTGAAAATTTGAAGGGCCCAATCCATATTGCAGGACACTCACTGGGCGGTTCCATAGCCTTGCTGTATGCTGGACAATATCCATTTGAAACTAAGAGTCTATTTTTAGTTGATAGCGGCGGTATTTTCCGTTCTGCCAACACAATTTATCTCAAAGATCCTACCTATCTAAAACAACTTTTAGTCTCTAAAAAAGGTGACTTTAATTATTTATTAAAACACACCATGTTTAATCCTCCGTTTATTCCTAAAGAGTTCTTACAAGCTCAAGAAAAACTGATGATTAATCAGGCACCACAAACTCAAAAATTAGTCGACCAACTCATTGCACTCAATAAAGTCTATACTCCAGACTCATTTGCGGTACTCACCAAAACCATTGATGCACCCACACTCATTTTATGGGGCAAACAAGATAAGATTATTAATGTTGAAGTGGCGAGTGAACTAAAACGACTTTTAAAAAACGCACAGCCTCCAGTTATTTTAGAAAACGTAGGCCATATGCCAATATTGGAAGCTGAGCAATTAGTTATTCAACAATATGTACCGTTTTTACTAAAAGTAGAAACAGATCAGACGTCAAAAACGACCGCACCTTAAATAAAACTTCGGACTTGTGAGACCTTATGTCTACCCAACCAATCATAGAAAAACTTATTGAAGCTCATCTAGATTTTTTAGATGAGCAATTTGCTCAGACTCAGGTGATCCAACAAGAGTTTGAACAATTTTATCATTGGTTGAGTAGTCGACAATTACAGCACCTTTGGACCTTTGACCAGATTCAACAGCTCATTCAAAAGCAGATTTTAGATACACCTGCTTCTGATTTTTTGATTGAACAGATTGCCGAGCATATTCGCTTTGCACTCATTCATCCTGCAAATGATACAGCAACAGTTGAAGACGTTATTCCTGTTTTAACCATTGACCGCATTGCGCAATATATTGCAAGTAAAGAACAGCACCGTAAAAAACTCATTAAAACAATTGTGAATAACCCTGCCTTTTCTGCACTGTTGACTCAATTGATTCAGCAAACAATGCATGATTATTTAGATGAATCTATGTCAAAACGCGTACCAGGTGTAGGCCGTTTTATGAAAATGGGTAAATCTGTATTAGAAACAGTCACCGATTCTAATCTCGACGATACCATTAACCATTATTTGCAAAAGAATATTTTAAAACTCAGTCAAATGAGTGAACGCGTTTTAAACCAACATTTTGACAATGATAAGCTCTACCATTTTCAGGCAAATGTTTGGCACAAAGTTAAAACGATGCCTCTTTCTGTTTTGAAAAATTATGTAGAAGTTCAAGATTTAACAAAAACAGTGGGCTTAGGACATGAGATTTGGGACCACATTCGTCAAACTGATTACCTGAAACAACAAGTACATGATGGTATTTATACTTGGTACGTCCGTAATCAGGAACGTAACTTTGACTTATTACTACGTGACCTTAATATTGATGAAAGTCTAGTACAACGCGAACTCACTCAGTTACTTGTACCAGTATTACAGCAATTAGTGACAACAGGACATTTAAGACGCCGTGCTCGCGTGTATCTAGAGAAATTTTATTATTCTGAAAAAACATTAGATATTCTAAACAACAAAGGCACTTAAAGCGCCTTTGTTGTTTAACTATTTAAAACTTATAAATAATCCCTAAATTATAACGGCGTCCGTCTAAAACATAATTGTAAGTTGCTACATCAATATCTTTATCAAATAAGTTATAAATACCTGCTGCAACTTGGATTTTATCAGTCGGTTTATAGTTCATACCAATATCAACCAACCCATAAGCAGGTTTTCCTTCAGCCATTGAAGTTCGGCTTAAATATTCAGAAGTTTTACTACGGAAATTCAAACGGCTCCACATCCCCACCAAATCATTCATTTGCCAATCTAAAGTGGTATTAAACATGTGTTCCGGCATTTCATTTAAAGGTTGGCCTTTAAACTCTCCACTCTTTTGCTCTGTATCGGTATAGGTATAATTAGCATTCAACTTTAAGTCAGGTGAAATGAGCCAACCAAACGTCGCTTCAATCCCTCTCATACTGGCTTTATCTACATTTGTGCGTTGACTGACAAAATCAAATTTTGTACCTAACCAATCACAATTATAAGTACCTGCATCTCCTGAACAGGTTCTAACTTCTGTAATTTTATCCTTAAATTCACTATTAAAAAGCGTTAGGCCAGCATTCAAGTTATCTAAATTATCCCAAGAAAATGACAGCTCATAGTTGGTACTTTTTTCTGGTTTTAGATTTGGATTACCAACAATTACCCCTGCCGAACGTCCTCCGCCTGTCGCTTGTCCCCATTCCGCTACTGTCGCTCTTAGCGCAGGTGTTTTATAGCCTGTTGATACACCGCCTTTAATGATCCAGTTATCATTTAAAGTCCACACACCGTAAACTTTAGGAGTGAAATGATCTCCAAATTTTTCGTCCTGATCCATACGCAGTGACATTGTTAAAGTAAAAGGATCAATAATATTCCATGCATCTTCTGCAAATAATGCCCAGCTATAACGATCTAAATTAGAAACAGGTTGTGACCCGCCCACTTTTAACTGGTTTCCTAAATCATCTAATTCTTCTTTTAAATAACTGCCCCCAACGCTCAGTGCATGATTTGCGAGTGTGATCTGGTTAAGCGTATTAAAAGTAGTATTCACCGCTTCCATATTTCTAGATGGGTTCTTGTTCTCTTCACGTTGAATATAAGAATGAGTTTTCACAGGACCAATGTCACCACGATGGGTCAAACTATATTCGGTACGATAATAATCCGTTATTGAATCCACTGGTGGATTACGTCCAGTTTGAATAGGCGAAACTGATTTTCCAACTGTAGCATTACGATTTTGAATAGAACGCTGATATTCAAGTTCAATGGTATGTTGGTCATTCGGAGTCAGACTTAAAGTGGCCCCACCTGCACGGATTTTTTGTTTGCTATAACCACCAATAATTTCATCTTCATCTCTTTGTGAAAATGTGCCGTTGGCTTTTAACCCAAGTAAATTCTTAATTAATGGCCCTGAAACATAAGTATTAGCTTGGTAAAGATTTCCAGATTTATTGTTTTCTTGGATGGTAGTATCCAACTTAACCGAGCTACTCCAAACATCTGCAACTTTTTTAGTAATAATATTAATTACACCACCCATCGCATCTGAACCGTAGAGTCCAGACATTGGGCCACGAATAACTTCAATACGTTCGATACTTTCGATTCCCGGTAACCAACCTTGTTCAATACCTGAATTATCACTATTTGGTCGTACAGAACGTGTGTTTACTTTCTTACCATCGACCATAATAACGGTATAGGCACTTCCCATTCCACGAATACTGATATCAGATGAACTTCCGCCCCCTGTAACCACGACACCAGGCACATCTTTAAGTGCATCAGTGACATCACGATATGCTTTTTTATTAATTTCATCTTGAGTTAAAACAGAAATAGAAGCGGCTGCTTTTTTTATATTTTGTTCAAAACCACTTGCTGTCACGACTATTTTTTCTAATTGTGCAACCTCACTATCTTTTTTATTTTTTCTGGAAGAATCAACTAAAATATTTTCACTTTCAGCGGCATAAGCCGCAGGAAACATTCCTGTAAGTACCGAAATTGATAGTACAGATTGGAAAATACGCTTAGTCATATCCTGCTCCAACAGATTAAATTATGAATAAATATTAAGTTTTACTTAAACAAATGTAACAAATTTAAATAATAAAATAAATAATATTGATAATTATTTTCAATTGATAAAAATAAAAAAACCTCAGGAAGAGGCTTTTTTATTTCACTTTTCAAATAATTTTATTATTTGAAGTAAGCGCCTTCTGCTTGCGTATGGTCTGTTTGGTCAACCACACGTTGAAGCTCAGGAATGTTTTCTTTCAAGGTTGTTTCTACGCCTTGTTTTAAAGTCACATCAATTGCAGAACAACCTTGGCAACCACCACCGAATTTCAATACAGCAGTTAAACCATGTTCTGAGTCATCTTGCACTTCTACTAAGCTACAATTACCGCCATGCCCTGCAAGACCTGGGTTAATTTCTGCTTGAAGAATATAAGTAATACGTTCTTCAATTGAAGCATCTGGTCCTACACGTGGCACTTTTGAATTTGGTGCACGGAAAGTTAACTGACCACCGAAACGGTCTTTGTTGTAATCAATTACAGCGTCTAAAAGATATGGAATAGACGGTGCATCAATGTATGCAGGAAAATCAGGATAGTCCTGTTTATAGTCCGTTGGTACCACTTCTTCTGGTGCGCTATATGCCATACAGCACTCTGCACGTGGTGTACCCGGATGTTCAACAAAAATTCGAACGCCAATTCCCGGAGTATTTTGCTTCGCCAATAATTCGTGCAAATACTCTTGTGCAGATGGTGTAATCAAAAGGTTCGGAATTTCTTCTGCAACAGCAGTGTTGGTGTTCTCAGTCGACATAACAATATTCCTCAAGCTGATGCCTTTATATTAACCGAAGATGAGGTGGATTTAAAAAAAATCAACTAAATTTGTCGGATTTATACACAACAGGGTTTCAAGTTGTATTTTTAATGGCATTATTGACCCCAGTATTGATCATTTTTTAAATATTTCTTATGTTGAATTTGCCCTTTAACCATACCATTACCCTTATTATTATTACGGTCGTCGTCTCTTTACTTGCTTTTAGCAATCAAAATGTTATGAATCGTCTGATCTTCTGGCCACCTGCAATGCAACGTGGACAATTTGATCGCTTCATTACACATGGCTTTATTCATGCAGATGGGACACATTTACTGTTCAACATGATTACCCTGTTTTTCTTTGGCAGTATTATTGAGAGTTTTTATCGCCAATATTTTTATGACATGGGCTTTGTGTTGTTCTATTTAGGCGGTTTAATTTTTGCGATTTTACCAAGCTATCTACAACATAAAAATGATGCAAACTGGGCAAGTCTTGGAGCTTCAGGAGCGGTATCTGCTATTCTATTTGCTTATATTCTGTTTCAGCCATGGAAGCTAATTTTTGTATTTTTTATTCCTGTACCAGCGATTATTTTTGCGGTTTTATATGTCGCTTATAGCATTTGGGCAGGCAAACGTGGCAATACTCATATTAACCATAGTGCCCATTTATGGGGTGCGGCTTACGGCGTAATTGTAACAATCTTGATTGAACCAAGAGTGATTCCGCATTTCCTAGATCAACTTACCCGTTTGCCATTTTAAACTGAATATTTCTGAAAAGCCCATTACGGGCTTTTCTTTTTTTCTCATTTATTTATGAATATAAATGCTCAGACATTTTTCTGATTTTCTTTGATCAATTCCTTGTTTTGATTGCAAAAACCATCTGATTAAACTCGTGCACAATTCTCTTAATAATTCAGATGATACAATGAAGTACAAAGCTCTTTTATCTAGTCTTTCCATTGCTTTATTTAGCTTATCTTTAGCTGGCTGTAACGATAATAATTCACAAGAAACTGCAACAACTACATTAAAGCAACCCAATATTCTGTTCATTATGGCCGATGACTTAGGCTATTCAGATTTAGGAGCCTTTGGTGGTGAAATTCACACGCCTAATATTGATAGTTTGGCGCAAGAAGGTCGACTTTTAACGGACTATCATACTGCACCAACTTGTTCCCCTACTCGCTCGCAACTCATTTCCGGTACTGATCATCACCTAGCAGGTATAGGCGCTATGGCAGAGCTTACACCAGACCATTTAAAAGGGCAGCCAGGCTATGAAGGTTATTTAAATGAACGCTCTTTATCGATTGCTCAGGTGCTCAAAGACAATGGTTATCGGACGTATATTAGTGGTAAGTGGCATTTAGGGTTAACCCCTGAAACCAATGCACACGCCAAAGGTTTTGATCATTCATTTACTTTATTACAAGGTCTAGATCATCACTTTAAACAAGCTCCAAGTGCCTTTAAACGCAACTCGACTTATACAGAAGATGGTCAAATTATTCCTGTTTCAGCATTACCTGATGACTTCTTCTCAACCAACTATTTTACCGACAAATTACTGAGCTATTTAGAATCAGGTAAAAATAGCGGTAAACCATTCTTTGCTTATGCTGCCTACACGGCACCCCACTGGCCTATACAGGCTCCAGCAGAATATCGTGACAAATATCGTGGCGTTTATGATGTTGGCTACGATGCTATTCGTAAAGCACGTATAGCTCGCCAAAAACAGCTTGGAATTATTCCGGCAAACTTTGAAGCAGCAGAACCAATTGCGACCCAAAACGCACCACAAAAATATGGAAAATGGGATGAGTTAACAGCTGAACAAAAAGCACTTGAAGCCCGAAAAATGGAAATCTACGCAGGTATGGTAGAAAATCTTGATGCCAACGTGGGCCGAATTATCCAATATCTAAAACAAAATAATCTTTATGAAAATACTTTAATTTTCTTTGTTTCTGACAATGGCGCAGAAGGTTTTATTCGTGGTGGATATGGTAGTGAATCTGGTTTTGATAACTCTGTAACAAACGTAGGTACGCCTACTTCATACCACTATATTGGACCACGTTGGGCCGAGGTCAGTGCGGCACCTTTCCACTTATGGAAAGATACGGCTGGCGAAGGTGCAACGACTGCCCCTGCTATTGTGAAATTACCAAATCAGAAAAAAGCAGAAGCAACCAATCATAGCTTTGCATCTGTACTCGACGTTTTTCCAACCTTATTAGATTATGCCCATATTCAAGTCCCTCAAGGCCAATATAAAGGTCGAACTATTAATACACCGAGCGGTTATTCTTGGAAATCTGTACTTGAAAATAAATCACAAACCATCCGTCCAGCAAATTTCAGCTTTGCCGATGAACTCCATGGCAGTAAATATGCCAAACAAGGCGAATGGAAAATTGCGCTTCAAGGTCGCCCTGAATTAGGCACGAGTACTTGGGAACTCTATAACATTGCCACTGACCGTGGTGAAAACCACAATGTTGCGCAGCTTTACCCAGCAAAAGTACAAGAGTTGCTCTCGGTTTATCAAAAATACACTGAACAAAATGGCGTACAGGAATATAACGCCAAATGAAATTGAAACTGGTTCTAAGCACTACAATCAGCCTGTTATTCATCACAGGCTGTAGTAAGTCTGAACATAGCTCTGACACGAAAAAAATTGTACCAAAGCAAGCCATCCCATCGGCTGCTTTGGGTTCTATTGAACAGTGTAAAAGCTATACAGGCCTTCCTACAGGTTGGCTTAAAAATACAACGGCTGGAATGATGTTCATTCCAGATGGACATTTTAATTTTGGCTCTGAAAAAGCTTATCCAGATGAGCTTAACTTTGGGAAAAAACAGCGCGAAGTTAAAGGTTTCTGGATTGATCAAACTGAAGTTACTGTCGCTCAGTTCTCAAGTTTTGTAAAAGCCACGGGTTATATTACCGATGCTGAAAAACAGAAGCAGGCTGCTGTTTTTTCTCCTGACCCACATCATCCACAGCAATGGTGGCAACTCAAATCTGGATATACTTGGAAAACCCCAAACGGCCAAAATGGTACACTTCCTAACCCTCATGAACCTGTAAGCTACGTGACAAAAAATGATGCTGAGCATTATGCAGTTTGGCTAGGACGCGATTTACCAACAGAACTTGAATGGGAATACGCCGCTAAAGCAAACTCACAGACCGACACGCCTTTACACCAAACACCTACTGATGAACATCAACACCCCCAAGCAAATTACTGGCAAGGTGCATTCCCTTTTGAGAATTTGAATCAAGACCATTTTACTGGTATTGCTCCTGTTGGCTGTTTTAAACCTAATGGCTTTAAACTATTCGATATGATTGGAAATGTTTGGGAATGGACATCCTCTCCCTACCAAGGCGCACATGATCAGCATATGGGTAATTATTCTGATTTAAGACAAAAAGAAATGAGCAGTACCCAATATGTCATTAAAGGAGGCTCATTTTTGTGTGCTGAAAATTATTGTTCACGTTATCGAAATAGTAGCCGTTACCCTCAAGATTTTGATTTAGCTGCTACCCACGTCGGTTTTCGAACAATTTTACGTACACCTTAACAAGTTAAAACTATTTTGTAGTATTGATATTTCTTAACCAAAAATAGATCGAAAAACAAACTAATAATTTCTATAGTAAATACTGAATGGGAGAATGATAAAAAGTGAGAACAATATGAAAACATTTCTAGTTTGTGCAGCTGCAATTTTCACATTATCACTATCGGCTTGTGCAGTTTACACCCCTGCTGGCAGTGTTGTGGTCGATCCAGATTCACCACATTACGGACATCCAGGAGACTTCTGTCCACCAGGACAAGCTAAGAAAGGCCGTTGCTAAAGATTTAGATAGACTGTAAGCAAATTAATTTTTCTTTATGGAAAAATAACTTATATGGAGGGTTTCACCCAAAATTAGATGGGGCGAAACTAGAAAATTATGGTGCAAAAAAATCACCATATCCCCAAGATTTTTAAAAGACAATCTTACGTTGTCTTCCATCTAGTTTCACCCCAATTCTTTCTTATTCCGTTTCACTAGTCTTATCGTTTAATAAAAAAGTCTAGTTTTTCATCATCATCGTATCTTTTTTATTGATACATTTTGAACATTTTATCTTCAGTTTAGACCTGATGACTTTGCTCTGTACAAAATAATCATTTATGTAACGTAAGTCTATAAAAATGTTCTAAAAATGTGAAAAAAAATGAGGTAAAAATGAGATCGAATTATCACAAAAATTCACTCAAACCACCTCTATCACATAAATAATTTAATTTTCATTTTGTCAGTTATTGCCACTCGTTTCTTTACGTTGGCATAGATAATGTATACACCTGTATATTAATGATACCGTACAAGTGAGATATTTTATGTCCAGTCAGAGTCAAGTAGAAGGTCTACAATTTCCAATACACGCTTCAACAAAAAAGCAAAGTACTTCTCGCACAGGCCAAGAGATTTTGTCAGAAGCTTTATCTATTGTAGATAATAAAACTGCTCAACAGATTTTGACTGAGAAAAACTGGCGTAAAAATTATCCAACATACTTTAAATCGCTTGTTCAGCATGGACTTTCTAATAGCAACAATCCAATCACCATTGCAAAACAAGGGTTACATAAGGCACATCATCTTTTTGATTTTTTTAGAGATGGCAAACATTACCTTTTAAAAGATGCTCTTCGCATTCCTGCGTCTGCACCTTTAAATACAGTAAAGTTCAAAGGCGAAAGTGAATCGGCACCGGAATGGTATGTTCCATATAAAGGTCAGAAACTCAGTGGACAAAGTCTCCTTGACCAAATTCAAAAATGGGAAAATGCAGGAATTATTGAACCAAGTCATGCAAACGCATTGCGTGAAGCTATTGCACATCCTGAATGGTTTGATTTATCAGATCGTACTATGGTGTTGTTTGGTGCAGCATCAGAAGCGGGTCCCTTACCTTGGCTGGCAAAATGGAAAGCTAATATTATTGCAATAGACTTACCAAATTCACGAGTGTGGGACAAAATCTTAAATACGATTAAAAATGGAAATGCAACGCTTATTGCCCCTACGATTGAATCAGTTGACTCGTCAGCAAAAGCCTCAGAGTTAAAAGATAAATTAGGTGCCAATTTACTGACTCAACTTCCAGAAATTGCACAGTGGTTAGTTCAATTTCCACAAAAGTTAGATTTAGCTGCTATTGCGTATTTAGACGGTGAAAAACATGTCCGTGTTTCAATGGCAATGGACAGTATTATGCAATATGTGAGTGAACATAAATCAGATACCAGCTTAATGTTCATGTGTACTCCAACCGATGTTTACGCAGTGCCTCAGGAAGTTGCCGAAGCAGCTCAAGAGAAATTTAAATCGCGTTCACAACTACAAAAAATGGCTGCGAAAGGGGTTTCTGCTCTTTCACTTAAACGTTTTTTCCAAGCGCCTTATCAAGATTTAATTACCAGTGAGAATGGTAAAACTTATGGCATTGCAGACTGCTTAGTAGTTGAACAAGGACCAAACTATGCTTTGGCAAAACGCATTCAACAATGGCGTGCAACACTTGCTCGTCATCAAGGCCAACGTGTAAGTATTAATATTGCTCCGTCTACCACAACTCACTCGGTGACCAAAAACCCATTACTTAAAGCAGCATTTAATGGTGCCGAACTTTTTGACGTTGAAGCATTCAGCCCTGAAACGACCAATGCGATTATGGCAGCGCTATGGATTCATGACTTAAGAAGTGAGTCCTCTGTAGCAAACCCAGAAACTGTACTTGATCATCCCCTAGAATTAATGATGGAAGGTGCCAATCACGGTGGACTATGGCGTGTGGCTTATTTAGCCCGTACAGCTCTCCCTTTTGCTGCTATTTACGGTTTTGCAGCAGAGAAACTTCCTTTTAAGAAATTCTCTAAAAAATAATGAAATTAAAAGCCCAATTTTCGAATTGGGCTTTTTTTCGATCTAATTATTTGTTTTGACTATGTGTCAAATATTTTTGCATTTCATCCGGTGGCACCATACCGCCACCAGTTGCCCAAACCACATGTGTCGCCTGATTTAACTTCTCTGCTGACAATTGATGTAAAGCTAAATAATCAGGAGTAGTTTGCACATAATATGACCCCATCATGCCAGCCGCTGCTGAGGGCTCAACTTGAATATTTTCCGTTTGATTTAAAAGTGCAATCAGCTCATATAAACGTTCATCATGAATCGTGTAGTAACCATCAATTAACTGTTCCATAGCCCGCCCTACGAACCCAGAAGCACGACCAACAGCTAACCCATCTGCAGCAGTAATGTTATCTAAACCAATATCATTTACTGAAATCTCATCGTGCAGTCCTGTATGCACACCCAATAACATACAAGGTGAATGCGTGGGTTCTGCAAAGATACAATGTACATGCTCACCAAAAGCAAGTTTAAGCCCAAAACTCACGCCACCGGGGCCACCACCTACGCCACAAGGTAAATAAACAAATAATGGATGTTCAGCATCGACTTTAATCTGCTTTTGCTCACACTGCTGTTTTAAACGTAACCCCGCAACGGCATAACCTAAAAATAATGTTGTTGAATTTTCATCGTCAATAAAAAAGCAATTTGGATCTTGTTCTGCAGCTTTACGTCCCTGCTCTACAGCAACCCCATAATCACTGTCATATTCAACCACGTTAACGCCCAATGAACGCAATTTATCCTTTTTCCATTGCCTTGCATCGGCAGACATATGCACTGTCACTCTAAAGCCGAGCTTCGCACTCATAATACCAATAGATAAACCAAGATTACCTGTAGAGCCTACTGCAATTTGATATTTGGAAAAAAATGTCCGAAATGCATCTTGGTCGAGTTTACTGTAATCATCTTCTAACTTAAGAAGCCCTGCCTCAATTACTAGTTTTTCAGCATGAGCCAAGACTTCATAAATACCACCACGTGCTTTAATTGAACCTGAAATCGGTAAATGACTATCTTTTTTAAGCCAAAGGCTCCCTGTAAGTTCCTTTTGCTCTTTTACAGATAGGGCGTGTTGCATATTTGCAATTTCAACTAACTCGGATTCAATTTTTCCGTGTTGCGTTTGAGTTTCAGGAAAGACTTTTGCCAAGTAAGGAGCAAAACGGTCTAGCCTAGCCTCGGCGTCTTTTACATCTTGCTCGCTAAGACCAACTTTCGCGAGTGCATCTTTTAAAGGATAACGATTCGGGTTAAACCAAAATGTTTCTTGGTAATCTTGTAATGTTTGAATGAGTGGGAATTGTTGTTTTAGCTGATCAAGTTGAACCGTTTTCATTCTATATCCTTTCATCAATTTTTTGAGCTAGTCACACAGCAATAAGTATTTGCAATAATCATTCATTCTTTACTGAATTTATCTGAAAAAAGCGATCTTTTTTTTTAAATATGCCAATAAAAAAGCCACTAATAATAGTGGCCTTTTAGATTTAAACAGACAACTTAAATGAACTTTAAGAACAACCAATATAAACCACCTGACAAACAGATAGTCGCAGGTAAAGTAAATATCCAAGCTGATAAGATTGTTTTAACAGTATTAAAGTTTAAACCTGATTTATTTGCAACCATGGTACCTGCAACAGCACTGTTTAAAACATGTGTAGTTGAAACTGGCATACCTAAACCATCTGCTGCTGCAATTGTACTCATTGCAATAAGCTCAGCAGACATACCTTGACCATAAGTCATATGGTCCTTACCAATACGCTCACCTACAGTCACCACAATGCGTTTCCAACCGACCATAGTGCCAAGACCAAGCGCTAATGCAACTGCAACTTTCACCCAGTTTGGAATGTACTGTAAGAATGAATCCAAGCTACCACGATAATCTTTCACAAGCTTTTTCTGTGAATCATCCATCTTTGGTAAAGCATCTGCTTTGTCCAAACGTTTAAACGTCGTTGTACTTAAATACATGTCATTACGAATTTCACTAATCGCAGCTTCTGGAATATCTTTTAAGTCACGATAGCTAGAAACACGAGCACCTAAATGGTCAGTCATACTTGCCAATGCAGGTACAACTTCAGGTGTTTGTTGCTTGGTTTGAATATATTTAGTTAAAACTTCACGCGCTTTTTCATCAGTCAATTCTTGCTGATTATGGTTTAACAAAACAGCAGTTTGAGAAGAAAGCTGGTGGAATGATTGAACCTGTTGTGTATCGAGGTTTTTATTGATTGAATAAGCTAAAGGTACTAAACCAACCAAAATGAGCATGATGAGTCCCATACCTTTTTGGCCGTCATTTGAACCGTGTGCAAAACTTACACCTGTACAGGTAAAGATTAAAATTGCACGAATGATTGCTGGTGGTGGCTTATTACCTTCAGGTGGCTGAAATAGTTCTAATTGGCGTTTAAAAATAGTTTTAACCAACAAGAATAAGATTGCTGCAAAAGCAAAACCAATTAAAGGTGAAAATAATAATGCCTTACCTACTTTAATCACCTGATCCATATCTACACCACTGGTCGTTACGCCAGTCGATGCACTCAATAGATGGTTCATAATACCCACGCCCAAGATTGAACCAATCAAGGTGTGAGAGCTAGAAGCTGGGATTCCTAAGAACCAAGTACCAAGGTTCCAAAGAATTGCAGCGATTAACAATGCAAAAACCATTGCAAAGCCAGCACCGCTACCCATATTCATGATAAGTTCAACAGGAAGCAATGCAATGATGCCATAAGCAACAGCACCACTTGCGACCATTACCCCAAGGAAATTACAAAAACCAGCCCACATGACTGCAACTGGTGCCGGCAATGCATTTGTATAAATGACCGTTGCAACTGCATTGGCAGTGTCGTGGAAACCATTTACAAATTCAAAGCCCAATGCAATGAAAAGCGCAGTAGATAAAAGAATAACCGAATAAAGGCTCAAAGGTGGAACATGCGCTAAATCAGCACTAACCTGAAACCCAATATAAATAAGTGTTGCAACAATAATCGTCAGAAACACCGGCATAAAAAATTTCGGTGTTGGGACGTGTACATTCGTCGATTTTGCTTGCAGGTTTGCCGCAAGTTTTGAATCCGAAACAGGGGGTAGATTAGAATTCATGCAGACGGTAAGAGGATAATAAAATCCTCTGTATTCTTAAATTAAATTATGACAATTATATGACAAAGAGCCGCCTGATGAAGTCAATTTTTTATATTTTGACCTCATTTGATGCACCTTTCCTCGCTATTTTTTATTTTTTTATTAAAATACAATAACTTAAATCATTATTTACGAGCTCCTTTTGTGCTTATTTTTACAGCAAAAAAATAAATAAAATGACCCATATGTTTATTTTTCATACAAAACAACTGTAATATTTCGGCATATTGGGCATGAAATATTTCAATATCATGATCATTTGATGAATATTTCATGAAAATTTTTTTGTTTTTGTCATAAAACCGACTCTTTTTACTAATTTTTTACTCATCGACTCGTGACCTTCGTAGGTCATCATTTGTGCTGCTATTCTGTTACAATAGCGCCGCATTTTTAAATTCATATAAAAGATCGGGGTTTTTTATGTCTACGCTTGCCACCCTAAAAGCGCTTCTTGCTAAACGCATTCTGATTATTGATGGTGCCATGGGAACGATGATCCAGCGCCATAAGTTAGAAGAAGCCGACTACCGTGGTGAGCGTTTTGCCGATTGGGCACATGACTTAAAAGGTAACAACGACCTTTTAGTTTTGACACAACCTCAAATTATTCAAGGCATTCATGAAGCTTATCTTGATGCTGGTGCAGACATTATTGAAACCAACAGCTTTAACGGTACGCGTGTTTCAATGTCTGATTACCATATGGAAGATCTTGTTCCAGAGATTAACCGTGAAGCAGCACGTTTAGCCAAAGCAGCTTGTGAAAAGTATTCAACTCCAGACAAGCCGCGTTTTGTAGCAGGTGTACTTGGGCCAACTTCGCGTACTTGTTCAATTTCACCAAATGTAAATGACCCTGCTTTTCGTAACATTACCTTTGATGAGCTAAAAGAAAACTATATTGAAGCGACTCATGCGCTGATTGAAGGCGGTGCAGATATCATTCTGATTGAAACTGTATTTGATACCTTAAACTGTAAAGCGGCAATTTTTGCGGTAAAAGAAGTCTTTAAACAAATTGGTCATGAATTACCAATCATGATTTCAGGGACCATTACCGATGCATCGGGTCGTACCTTAACAGGTCAAACTGCCGAAGCGTTCTGGAACTCTGTACGTCATGGTGACTTACTATCGATTGGCTTTAACTGTGCGCTTGGTGCAGATGCAATGCGTCCTCATGTAAAAACTATTTCCGATGTCGCAGATACGTTTGTTTCAGCACACCCAAATGCAGGCTTACCAAACGCTTTTGGTGAATATGATGAAACACCAGAACAAACTGCTGCATTCTTAAAAGAATTTGCAGAAAGCGGCTTAATTAATATTACTGGTGGTTGCTGTGGTACCACACCTGATCATATTCGCGCTATTGCTAATGCAGTAAAAGACATTGCACCTCGCCAAGTTCCTGAAACAGTCCCTGCTTGCCGTTTAAGTGGTTTAGAGCCATTTAATATTTATGATGACTCACTTTTCGTGAACGTGGGTGAACGTACTAACGTTACAGGTTCGAAAAAATTCTTACGTCTCATTCGTGAAGAAAACTTTGCCGAAGCTTTAGAAGTTGCACAGCAGCAAGTTGAAGCTGGCGCACAAATTATTGACATTAACATGGATGAAGGGATGCTCGATTCGCAAAATGCGATGGTGCATTTCTTAAACCTTGTAGCTTCTGAACCAGATATTTCACGTGTGCCGATCATGATTGACTCATCAAAATGGGAAATCATTGAAGCTGGCTTAAAATGCGTACAAGGTAAACCAGTTGTTAACTCGATTTCTTTGAAAGAAGGTTATGATGAGTTTGTCGAAAAAGCTCGCCTGTGCCGTCAATATGGTGCAGCAATTATTGTGATGGCCTTTGATGAAACAGGTCAGGCCGACACTGCTGAACGTAAACGTGAAATCTGTAAACGTTCTTATGATGTTTTGGTTAACGATGTAGGCTTCCCTGCTGAAGATATTATTTTTGACCCGAACGTATTTGCTGTGGCAACAGGGATCGAAGAACACAATAACTATGGCGTCGATTTTATTGAAGCCACAGGTTGGATTAAACAAAACTTACCACATGCCATGATTTCTGGTGGCGTGTCGAACGTTTCATTCTCGTTCCGTGGTAATGAGCCTGTTCGTGAAGCGATTCACTCTGTGTTCTTGTACCATGCTATTAAACAAGGCATGACCATGGGGATTGTAAATGCTGGTCAAATGGCGATTTATGATGATATTCCTAAAGAACTCAAAGATGCTGTTGAAGATGTCATCTTAAACCAAAACCAAGGTGAATCTGGTCAAGCTGCGACTGAGAAACTGCTTGAAGTCGCTGAAAAATACCGCGGACAAGGCGGTGCTGCCAAAGAAGCCGAGAACCTTGAATGGCGTAATGAGTCAGTCGAAAAACGTCTTGAATATGCGTTGGTTAAAGGGATTACTACCTACATTGACGAAGATACAGAAGAAGCTCGCCTCAAAGCAAAACGTCCTTTAGATGTAATCGAAGGCGCTTTGATGGATGGTATGAACGTGGTAGGTGACTTGTTCGGTTCGGGGAAAATGTTCTTACCTCAGGTTGTGAAATCTGCACGTGTTATGAAGCAAGCTGTGGCTTGGCTCAACCCATACATTGAAGCTGAAAAAACAGGCAGCCAATCTAAAGGTAAAGTCCTCATGGCAACTGTTAAGGGCGACGTACACGATATTGGTAAGAATATTGTTGGCGTAGTACTTGGCTGTAATGGTTACGATATTGTTGACCTTGGCGTGATGGTACCTTGCGAGAAAATCTTGCAAACTGCAATTGATGAAAAATGTGACATCATTGGGTTGTCTGGTCTGATTACTCCATCTTTAGATGAGATGGTATTTGTTGCGAAAGAAATGCAACGTAAGGGTTTTAACATTCCTTTATTGATTGGTGGCGCGACTACTTCTAAAGCGCACACAGCAGTAAAAATTGACCCTCAGTATCAAAACGATGCAGTGATTTATGTTGCAGATGCTTCACGTGCTGTAGGTGTTGCAACCACTCTCCTTTCGAAAGAAATGCGTGGAAACTTTATTGCAGAGCATCGTGCTGAATATGCCAAAATTCGTGAACGTTTAGCCAACAAACAACCAAAAGCGGCCAAACTGACTTATAAAGAGTCGGTTGAAAATGGTTTTAAAATTGATGAGAGCTATGTACCACCAAAACCAAATCTTTTGGGAACACAAGTCCTCACCAACTACCCGCTTGCAACCCTTGTAGAATATTTTGACTGGACACCATTCTTCATTTCTTGGAGCTTGGCAGGTAAATTCCCGAAAATTTTAGAAGATGAAGTGGTGGGTGAAGCGGCAACTGACCTTTACAACCAAGCTCAAGCAATGTTGAAAGATATTATCGACAACAACCGTTTTGATGCTCGTGCTGTATTTGGTATGTTCCCAGCACAGCGCACTGACGCAGATACAGTGAGCGTATTTGATGAAGCGGGTCAAAATGTTACTCATACTTTTGAGCACTTACGTCAACAATCTGACAAAATAACAGGTAAACCAAACTTGTCTTTGGCAGATTACATTCGTAATAACCGTGAGCAACAGGACTACTTAGGCGGATTCACTGTATCAATTTTTGGTGCAGAAGAATTGGCAAATGAATACAAAGCCAAAGGTGATGACTACTCTGCAATTTTAGTGCAGTCATTGGCAGACCGTTTTGCTGAAGCTTTTGCAGAACACTTACATGAACGCATTCGTAAAGAGTTCTGGGGCTATAAAGCTGATGAACAGCTCAGTAATGAAGAACTGATTAAAGAGAAATACGTCGGTATTCGCCCTGCACCGGGCTACCCTGCTTGCCCTGAGCACTCTGAAAAGGCAGTGTTATTTGATTGGTTAGGTTCTACCGGAAAAATCGGTACTAAACTGACTGAACACTTTGCAATGATGCCGCCATCTTCGGTAAGTGGTTTCTATTATTCACATCCACAAAGCGAATACTTTAACGTGGGCAAAATCTCTCAAGACCAACTTGAAGATTATGCAAAACGTAAAGGTTGGACACTAGATGAAGCGAAGCGTTGGTTAGCGCCGAATTTAGATGATTCGATTGCTTAATTAATACTTTTATATTGATTCCCTCAAACTCAAGGGAATCAATATACTAAATGAGTTCAAAATGGTAAATCTGGGTCTTCTTGATAATACTGATTAAAGAAATCCAAATTTAAATTCTCAAGAAAATTTTTAGCAAACTCATTAACAAAAATTAATCTATTATCTTCAATATTTTCCGTTAAGAATTTTTCTCTAACTGTTCTCTCATATAATTTTTCCTCATTATCAGGCGCAATTATTATTAATTTTATCAACTTCCTTTGTAAAAGAGATTGCTGTATCAATCGATTTATGTGGTCATCACTAAAACTATATCCTATTATGACAATGAATCTTAAATTCTCATGTAATGAGTATTTTCTTAACTCATATAGATTAAATAGATATGGATCCAAAGATCTAAGTTTGACAGCTGTACCAAAAATTACCTGTGGATCATCTTTAATAGGTGTTTCTGAATACTTAGGCAATCCTGAATCTTGTTTTTCCCAGTCGATAGAACCATGAAGTTTATATAAATATGCATCAGGTATTTCATTATCAGGTAAATCATCGAACCGAAGTGAAGACCACTCATATGTTTCTGGAGAGATTCCAGTTTCAATTCTCATATCAGAGATGCGAAACGCTTTTTCTACACATATATCATAATTCAAACTAAAAATACGAATTGAAGTATTAATATCTGTAGCAAGTCGGCCTATGTTTGAAAAATATTTTGATTTTCTATAATCATTTAAAGTAATCCATGAAAATAAAAGTTCTCTAATTTTTACATCTAATTTTCTTACATTTTCAAAATCTGCACCCGAGGTTTTTAAAAAATGTTGAGACCATGTACCAATATATGGATAAAGAATATTATCTTCTTGTAAATTAAGTGCCTCAATAACATTAAGTATTTCTTCAATACTTACAGAAACATTAGGTGAATAACACTTCAAACCTCTCTGAAAAATTATAGCGCTTTTAAAATATGAATAGAGTTTTTTGAGTTCATTATCATTTTTAATCCTATCTTCAAAGTCAGACACCATTTTATAGGCTGTAGGAATACCTGCATCAATACTACTTCCAGCACCTAAAATAAAAAGCAATGTATTATCTTTAAAGTAATCTTTATTCATATTATAAAAACCATGGACTAGAAACTTTCGAAGTTGGTAATTCTTGCAATTTTTTTAACAAACCACTTTCATGTACATAATAAATAAAGTTTGCAATATCTTTAGAATACACAAGTGTAATCGGTAATGAGTTTGTTTTAAAACCATGCCAGTTTGCACTTGAAAGTTTAAAGATATCCTCTAAAAGATTTTTTACAATTACATCTTTAGGACTGTGCAGTATCTCGATGTCAATTGGTTTTGAAGGCCTATTACTATAAATATTTTCATTACAATGCCCATCTGTCCACAATAAGAATTTTCTAGCATTTAACTTTATACATACACCTTTAGCAACTACACAATCATTCCTCTCTGAGAAACCTATATATTTAGAAGATTTATTTAGTTTCAAAATTACTAAATCCGCACGATCATTAAAGATATTTTTGATAATGTCACTTAATATTCTCATATCAGAGTTACTAATTTTATTAGTAAGATGAAAAACTACTTGCTTGTAATTACTAAGGTTTGAGGATTTCTTCAATTCAGTTAAATTTTTCTCTATATCACTGAAATAATTATTTTTTATTTCAGAATGGGCGAGTGTCATGGATGAGCTAAAAATACCAGATGAATCTGTACACATAGCAAATGCATGAAAAATTGTTTTTTCCTCATTTAGTCTCTTATGACTAGTACCAATACCAATAATTAGACTTTCTTTTTCATCAGATCTATTAGTAACACTCCATGGTATTCCATTTGCTTTACAAAAGATCTGTAAAGCAACATTGGAAATACTATATTTTAAAGTATTTTCATTAGAAAGCTTATCACTATATAAAAATTGTGATCCAGCATCATACTTTAAACAAAGTAACTTAATTGCAGTATAAAATTGACTAGATATATACTCTTCTCTACCATGTAAACAAATTACTAAAAAAGCATTTTTATCTTTTTTAAGAATTTCCTGCTCTATATTTTTCAAATTTCCGAGGAGATTACCTTTCAACTCGTATTTTTTCACATTCCCCTTATCAATACTCATATTAAAAAAATCCTTCATTCCTGAAAAATAATTTTTAAATAATGCTCCAGCTAAAGCCTTATATACATTTCTAGCAAAAAAAACATTCCTTTCATCAAACAAAAAGTAAAAGTTTTTATTGTCTGCAAATTTTATTTTTTCTGGATATTTTCGTATTAAGTCTAAATTAGACAACAACTCAACTTGACCATTTGAATAAAAGCATTTATTCAATAAAGAATATTTTTTCACGTACCATTTCTTTACTATTTTAATATCTATTTTTTCTAAAATTTTATCGATATAATTTTTAAAATTCCTCTCTATAAACTCTCTTATATTTTTATTTTTAAACCCATTAACCTTACCATCGGGGGTTAGTGAGAAAGATAGTTTTTGAATCTGTTTGTAATCAGTATATGAATCAGATTTATTAAAATGAAAATCTATTAAAAATCCTATTTTATTATCCACTTCTATATATTCAGGCTGTATAGTAATTTCTTGATCCCCTGCTATATTTGAATTAGTTTTTATAAAAAATTTAAGCTTATTTTTTTCAAATTTTTCGTATCGATCATAGAAATAAGTTAGTCTAATTAATTGTGATATATACCACAAAGTTAGATAAGGACTTTCTAAACTTGATATAGTTTTTTCCTCAAAATTAGCGTGCTTTTCCATCACAACTTCATAGAGTTTTTTTTGATCAGATATAGATAAATTTACTAACCTAGAATTTTCAACTGTCAATTTTTTTTCATCTTTATCATTTACTTCTCTTACAAAAAGATTTAATTCAAAATTTTGTTTTTCTAGCTCAAAAAAATTAATTTCTATATCCATATTAACGTTATTTTAAAGTTAGTAATTAATAAAAATTATGCACATTTCTTAATCAATTACAACTTTCTAAACAATTATTTATTAATATCTTTTTCTCATTCGTAAACTTAAATTTTAAGCTTAAAAAATCTCCCAGTCCTTAGGATCGAGAAATTTCAATGAGTCTACTGCAAGACTCTCTACTTCATGTAGACATTCCTTTAAATCTAACTTAGCCAGCCTTCTCTTTAACAGTCTCATTACCAGATTAACAAAGTGATTTTTTAAAAGATCTTAATTTCCTCAACTCTTAAGTGATGCATCATTTCTCGAACAAATACAAAGTAGGTAAAAACATAAAGCTGATCTGGAGCCACTTGGCTTGTGTAGTAGCTCAAACGCTCAATAAAATCATTGAATCCATGCTCAAGCTCGATACGGCTGATTTGCTTTTTTGCACTAAAAAATAACTCACTCAGTTGTGTCATGGCTGCATCAGACGTAACGGCTAAACCACTTATCTTTAGATTTCTGAGTAGCTGTGACTCGATGATTTCTTCAATAAAATAAATCATCTTTTCGATAGCCAGCTCATCAATAACACCATGACTCATACTTTTTGCATCAACAAAACTCAAGCCCTGCTCAATTCGAATGTGCTGTTTGCCTATTTCGAATGACAAGCCATTAAGACCAAGCGAAAATTTTAAAACCGAGTCGGGATGATTCATAAAAATAGCTTACCGTTGAATTTTACTAATCGAGTTATTTTGTTCATAGCCTTAAGCTGTGTGAGTTAGTTCAATACTTAGCATTAACTACTCGATTATTATTAACACTATATATAATAAAAACCTCTTTAAAAAGATGAAAAATCAATCTTATATTCATCCAGTCCAATTATTAAAAAATAGAGTATAAGCATGAAAAAATTAGTAATTTTAGGTATTACGATTTATAGCTTTGCACAACTTACCAATGCAGCCACATTAAATGTAAAACCATATGGTACGACTCAAAACGGCCAAAAAGTTGATTTATACACCATGAGCAATAACAAAGGAGTCTCAGTTTCTTTTATTAGTTATGGTGGTGTAATTACCCAGATTTTGACTCCCGATGCACATGGTAAACAAAATAATATTGTTTTAGGCTTCGATGACCTAAAAGGCTATGAAGTCACTGATACCAAGGAAGGCATTCATTTTGGTGGGTTAATTGGCCGTTATGCGAACCGTATTGGTAATGCTAAATTTAGCTTAGATGGAAAAACGTATAATCTTGAAAAAAATAATGGGCCGAATTCATTACATAGCGGGAATCCTGGTTTTGATAAACGTGTTTGGCAAGTTAAGCCCCTCGTTTCCAAAGGTGAAACCGTTAAAGCTTCTCTGAAGTTAACCAGTCCAAATGGTGATCAAGGTTTTCCTGGGAAATTAGATGTGGAAGTAATTTACAGTCTTTCAGATCAAAATGAATTCAAGATTGAATATAAAGCCAAAACTGATCAGCCTACAGTCGTCAACCTCACCAACCACAGTTATTTCAACTTATCAGGCGCTGGCAACAACCCTTATGGTGTGCTAGATCATGTTGTACAACTCAATGCAGACCGTGTATTGGTAACCGATCAAAACTCATTACCAACAGGTGAAATTGCTTCAGTTGCAGGTACGCCTTTTGATTTTCGAACGCCTAAAGCAATTGTGAAAGATATTCGAGCGAATCATCAGCAATTGGCCTATGGATATGGCTATGACCAAACTTGGGTACTTAATCAAAAGTCTCAAGGAAAGTTAAATCTTGCAGCTCATGTTTTTGACCCAAAATCTAAACGGACACTGCAAGTCTTGACTACTGAACCAAGCGTTCAAATGTATACAGCCAATCATTTACTAGGGAATGTTGCTGGTGCAAATGGCGTACTCTATCGACAAGCAGATGCGCTAGCATTAGAAACACAGCATTTTCCAGATAGCCCGAATCAACCATCCTTCCCTTCTACACGTTTGAATCCAAATCAAACTTATAACAGTGTCACCGTATTTAAATTTGGTATTCAGAAATAGTCTTTTTAATTGGAACTATATTTATCTAAAAAAACTCTCAGCCGAATATGACTGAGAGTCTTTTCATTTATTTAACTTTTGTGTTGGGTAAAAATGCAGTTGCAAATCCAAGTAATGGCAAGAATGAACATAAACCAAATACCCATTCAATGCCGTTAATATCAGCTAAATGCCCTAACCCAGCTGCGGCAATACCACTTACCCCAAACATAAGACCAAACATTAAACCGGCAATCATACCCACACGGCCCGGAACAGCTTCTTGCGCATACACTACCATCGCTGCAAAGGCCGATGACAACACCAAACCTGCAATAATTGAGAAAACTGTTGTCCAGAATAAGTTTGCATACGGCATCATTAATGCGAACGGCGCCATACCAACAAATGAAACCCAGATCACCGCTTTACGGCCAATTTTGTCACCAATTGGGCCACCTGCAAATGTACCTAAAGCAACGGCTGCCAAAAAGGCAAACAAATGCAACTGAGCGGTCTGAATACTAATATGGAACTTTTGAATCAAGTAAAAGGTAAAGTAGTTACTAATGCTCGCAATGTAGGTAAATTTAGCAAACATCAACACACTAATTGTGCTCAAAGCAATAATGAGCTTACGGCCATGCAATTTACTCTGTGCTTGAGTAACACGTGCAACCACCTGACTTTTTGCATTACTTACCGTCCAGCGGCTTACACCAAATAAAACCCAAATTGCCAAAAGTGCAAATATCACCAAACCCGCAACTGCATGCTGCCCAAATGGAACAATCAATAATGCTGCTAATAATGGGCCAATGGCTGTACCCGTGTTTCCGCCCACCTGAAAAGTCGACTGTGCCGTACCAAAGCGCCCACCCGATGCCATTCGCGCCACCCGTGAAGCTTCAGGATGAAATGTTGCAGACCCGACCCCTATTAGCGCCGACGCACATAACAACACAGCAAAACTAGGTGAAAATGCTAATAAGATAATGCCGCAGAATGTGACGACCATTCCGAGCGGAAGAAGATAGGGTTTTGGATGTTTATCGGTATAAAGTCCAATCCAAGGCTGGAGCAGTGAACCTGTAATTTGATATACAAACGAAATCAGGCCAACCTCCGCAAAACTCAGCGAAAAGTTTGCTTTTAGCATTGGATAAATAGCGGGTAGCACTGCTTGAATTAAATCATTCAGTAAATGTGCGACTGCCACAGCGCCTACAATTTTAATAATCATTCCTTGAGGCTGATCATTTGCAACGGTATTGGCAATACCATCTTTCAATTGTATTGAAGACGTCATACCTGAAAAACTCCAATATTTTTAAATGAGATGCTTATTGTAAATTGTCGCTTACAAAGTTATCTTCCAATAATCATCGTATAAGTGACAATTTTTAGGATAGTTTATGTCCGATTCTCTTATTCAGTCTGATTTGTCTGAACTTGTGATTGGGCTATCTTCTGAGCATTCTTACCGAGAAATCACACCTACCCATACGCATACACGTGCGCAGTTTTTATATGCGTCCACTGGCAACATTCAGGTGTTTACACCTAATCATGTGTGGATTGTGCCACCCATGTGTGCCTTATGGATTCCTGCTCATGTCGAGCACAGTGTGATTTCACTGAGTCACGTAAAGTTAAATACGGCGTTGGTTGAAGTAAATGCAGCCGCTCTAATGGGTCAGCATTGCTTTATTATTCGGGTAAGCAACCTTCTACATGAACTTTTGATTCGTTTAAATGAAATTGAGCGAGAAGACACGCCAAATACGGCGACGTCTCAAGAGCTTTCCCGTTCTTTACAAATTTTGATTTTTGAAGAAATTCATCGGGCCAATTTATTGCCTATTCAGATTCCATGGCCGAAAGACAAACGACTCTTAAAAATTTGCCAAGAGTTATTACATACTCCTGATCATTCAAAAGATTTGACAGATTGGGCTGATGAGATTGGTGCGAGTTCTAGAACCCTAATGCGCATGTTCCAAAAAGAAACTGGACTGTCTTATCGGGCATGGGTCCAGCAAATGCATATTGCACTTGCCTTAAGTAAAATCGCGAATGGTGAATCTATTGCTCAAATTTCAGAATCACTGGGGTATACAAACCCCAGCGCGTTCAGTGCAATGTTTAAGCGACATCTAGGAAAAACACCTCAGCAGTTTAGAAGTGCCGCGATGTCGCTATAAGTCTTTTTTTTTGCAGGTAGGTCATGCTTTTCGAGCAAATCATCAAAATCATGATAGACATGAAGCTCACGATCTTTACCAGTTCTGGCATGGTCTAAGCGCTGTTCAGGGTCGACTAAAACAAGCGTATGTCCATCATCAATCAGACGATCAACACCTTCTAAGAACATACGTTTACCCACATCGTGGATAAGTGAAATCTGGGTTAAATCAATGACGATTGTGCTTTGGTCAGTTGTCTCGTCTTGTAAAATGCGCAACAACATTTCAGCTTCAGTAAATTTCAATACACCGCGAAGCACATATACACTTAATGAAGCATCTTTTCCTGTGCGGTAATGACTTTGTACAATCGTTTGTGCAGAAGGTGTACCTTCCATGAGGTGTAATCCCATGTCACGAGATAGTCGCTCTAAAATATCGATGCCTCGAATACTATGCCCATGCTCATCTAAACGAGGTGAAAAAGCAGCAATACTGACCTGACCCGGCAGCACACCTAAAATACCGCCTGCTACACCACTCTTAGCAGGAATACCTACAGTCGACAGCCAGTCACCTGCGGCATCATACATACCACAGCTCATCATGACACTGAGTACTTGTCTAACCACAGATCGGTTCAATAAGCGCTTTCCAGTTTTAGGGTCGACCCCACCATTGGCAAGTACACTGCCCATACGTACCAAATCTTTAACTGTAACCATAATCGCACATTGGCGAATATAGCCATTCACGATATCTACAGGGTCAGTTTCCAAAATTCCGACAGTTCGCAACATATAACCGATCGAAAGATTACGGTAGGCTGTTTTGACTTCCGAATCATAAACAGACTCATCAAAACTTAATTCGCGGCCTGCAAGCTCGCTCATAAAACGGCGTAGAATTTCTGCGCTATGTAAACCATGCTTGACCTGAATCAAGGAATGTACAGTAATTGCGCCAGAGTTAATCATCGGGTTTTTCGGGCGTCCGTCTTTACCCAATGAAATTTCATTGAAGGCTTCCCCCGAAGGCTCTACCCCTACTTTCGCAAGTACTGCATCAATGCCAAGTTGTTGTAAAACATAAGCATATACAAAAGGTTTAGAAATCGACTGTATGGTGAACTCGACATCATCATCACCAACCGAATAAATTTCGCCATCTACCGTAGACATTGCTAAAGCTAATCGATCTGGGTTTGCATTTGCCAACTCAGGAATATAATCGGCGAGATGACCACTGTTGTCGATGTCACAGGCTTCTATAACATTTGCCAAATATTCTGGGAGAGGGGTTTTCATGGTCAGTAACCTTAAATGAGGAGATTCACAACATAGCGCAAAATTTCAGCACAACCTGCTGATAATATTAAAATTATATCTTTTGTAATGATTTAAATATCACGCTATAAGTATTGTAATTGCTATGTCTTATTCATTTCAAGCTCATTATAGATTTTTCAAAACTTTAAACTGAAGATTAGCTTATTCTTTCTACAAATAAGATTCCATTTAAATGATCCACTTCATGTTGAACAATGCGAGCTGGGAAACCATGAAAAATTGTTTCAACCATCTCCCCTTTGAGTGTTAGATATTTAACCTTAACCATTTCTGCACGTTCGACCTGTCCACGCTCATCAGGCACACTTAAACAACCTTCTTCACCCAAAAGTGTTTCATTCGAAAATTCTAAAATTTCAGGATTTACCATCACCACAGCATCCATTTCAGGCGCATCTGGATAGCGTGGATTTGGTCGCGATGCCACAATAATGACGCGTTTAGAGATATAAACTTGCGGTGCAGCAATCCCTACCCCATTACGCTCAAGCATGGTTGCTTGCATAGCAGCAGCAAGCTGATAAAGCCAATCACTGTTTAGTTCATTTGCCGAGACAGGAGCCGCAATCAGTTTTAAGATATCTTCACCACGCTTTGCGACTGGTAAAACTACACTCATCCTTTGAATCTCTCATTAAGCTCGATATGACAAGTTTTATTGTGTCGCTGAATAGCCCAAAAGAAAAGTCATTCCTACATCTGTTTTTGTTTCATCTAATACATTTTTTGTTTTAAAGCTTTTTTATTTGAGTAATGAAAATCTAACCTTCTTGATAGAACAAATTTCCTCCATTTACTTTTACTTCACTTTTCCATTAATATCCAAACTTCAATTACAACAATTAAGTAAAAAATGGATCAGGACTTAACTTTGCAGGATGCGAACTATCTTAATAAAGAAGATAAACGAACGCTGGCCCTTTCTTCATTGGGCGGTGCTTTAGAATTTTACGATTTCGTGATTTATGTCTTTTACGCCAAAATCATTTCTGACCTGTTTTTCCCAAGTACGCTTAGTCCTTTTTGGGCCATGCTTAACACTTACGGTATTTTCGCAGCAGGTTACTTTTTTAGGCCTTTGGGTGGGGTTGTCATGGCCCATTTTGGTGATCTGGTCGGGCGCAAAAAACTATTTTCGCTTTCTATTTTGCTGATGGCGCTGCCTACCCTGTTTATTGGGATATTGCCCACCTTTGAAAATATTGGATATTTGGCACCGCTACTTTTATTACTTATGCGTGTGGTACAAGGGATTGCGATTGGGGGGGAAATTCCAGCTGCATGGACCTTTGTGTCAGAACATGTACCCGAAAGAAAAATCGGACTGGCAAATGGTTTACTTACCGCTGGTCTGTCTTTAGGAATTTTACTAGGCGCACTCATGTCTTTATGGATTTCACTGAATTTTAGTGAAGGACAAATCCATGACTGGGCTTGGCGTATACCCTTTATTGCAGGCGGTATTTTTGGTCTAGTCGCACTTTATTTACGGACTTATTTAAAAGAAACGCCTGTGTTTAAAGCTATGCAGGCTCGTAAAGAAATTTCCAAAGAAATGCCAGTCAAGCAAGTGTTAAAAACGCATAAAACAGCCGTTGCCATTGGCATGTTATTTACATGGTTTTTAACGGGCTGTGTGGTGGTGGTCATTTTAGCCATGCCAAATTTATTGATTGGTTCATTTGGCTTTGAGCGCGCCCAAACTTTTGAAATGCAAAGTGCAGCAATTGTTATGCAAATGGTCGGCTGTATCTTGGCTGGCTATTTTGCTGACCGTTTTGGCTGTGGCAAAGTCATGATGGTCGGTACACTTGCCGTAGCACTCACAGCAGCAGTTTTTTATAACAGTTTAGGACATGCCGCACATTCAACCATTTTTGGTTTATATATGTTGTTGGGTCTATGCTCAGGTACTGTCGGCATGGTATCGAGCAGTATGGTTAAAATGTTCCCCGCGCCTGTGCGTTTCTCGGGCATTTCATTTTCTTATAATTTGTCATATGCGATTGTTGGCGGTATGACACTGCCTCTCGTTCATTGGCTCAGTCAATATAGTGATATTGGTGCGGTGTATTATATTTTCGCGCTGACTATTTTGGCCTTTGTGACTGCTTTTGTATTTTGGAATAAGTTTGAAAAAAACAGGTATTAAACGCTTTAACTTATTAAATAAAAAAACCACGCCGATTGCGTGGTTTTTTAATGCTACTTACTTTAGAAAGTAAAGCCGATATTAAAGTTAATACGGTATAGCCATTTATCGCTATTTGGCGAGGTTGCAGAGGTATAACCTGTTGAGTTAGTCGAACCACCAATAATATTGGAGTTTTTACCCCACGTATAATCTGCCCAAACCATAAAGGGTGAAGCAATAAACATCATACCTGTGGTATTCATTTGCGAATCTGACCAATCATCACGTTTTTTATCAAGGTAACTATAGTCATTATAAAACTTGATGGCTTTTAGCTTGCCCATATTGGTCACAGGCAAGGTATAGGCAAGGTTTAAACTGGCAATCGTCCCTTCCGAAGCAATGAAATAAGCAGGTGTAAAGCCATTATTGCCCATTAAGGTCATGTCACTATTTACACCATCCGGATTTTTCGCATCGTATTGATAGTGAATAACCGAACTTTGTAAATTAAAGCGATTGTAATTATTTTCAGTATGCAAACCGACTGCATAATATTTGCCGTCTTTATCAGTCACTTTGTTATGTAGTTGTGCAATTGCACCAGAAACACCAAACTCTTGCTTACCAAAATCGGTCTCTAACTTACGTACAATACGGGTATTCACCTGATTGCGTTTTTCATTTTGATAGGCTTTTTGAGATGGAAATGCATTTCCTGCCAAGTCATCATAAGTTGCACTATCAGGTGAATAACGTAAGTTGGTCTCTAACATTTGTGGGTAATAACCGAGTTTTACATCCCAGTCTTTGTCGTGATAATTCCAGTTAAGTCCTGGTGCAATATTATTGCCATAACCTAAAAAGAATGGAATGTGGTAAGTCCAACCATTTTGCGGATAGGGATAAATCGTGAAAGGTTTATAAACCAAACCTGCTTCAATGCTGTTATTGGCATTTAAGTTATAACCCACATAGGCTTTTTCAATAGCAGTTTTCTGTTGATCTTGAAACAGATAGCTGGCATTGATGTAAGCATCATCAAACTTACCTTTCAGATCAACCCTGAACACGTCGAAATAGAGCTTACCAAAACCACGGTTTGGTCCTTCCCAATCTTCATAACGTTGATTTAACCGAACCACCCCACCCAACTTTAATGACTCAGTTCCATCATCACTTTTCCACTCAAGTAATGAATCTTTTGCAAAAGCATTGACGCTTACCCCCAGCGTAACCGGTGCAATGAATGCCATGATCAATGAAGTCTTTTTCATCTCTACATCCTTTATTGAGTTCCAGCGTCCTGCTGGAACTTTATTTGTTTTACCTGTAAAACTTAGTTTTTATTGTTTTTTAGACAAAAAAATTTATCTAAAAAAAGGATGGCTTAGCAGCTCCCATCGCATATGTACTAAACCATCCAAACTGGTTAATACAGTTTCTTTTGCGGTGGACCCGCGAAGTTTAATGGTCCAATCGAGTTCATATCCAGCTCAATCACGGTTGGCCCTTCAAAAGCGACAGCCTCTTGAATAACCGTTTTAAACTCATCTGCACTACCTACTTTCCAGCTTTTCACACCCATTGATTCGCCAAGAAGTTTGTAGTCAGGCGTATGCAGTTCATTGAAATACTGGCGACCACCGAAATAATTATTTTGAATGCCACGCATTACGCCATAACCACCATCATTCATAATCATTAAGATCATATTGGTCTTTTCTTGCACCATGGTTGCAATCTCACCAATACCAAGCATTAAGCCGCCATCGCCGACTAAACCAATCACTTTTTTGTCAGGGTTAGCAATTGAAGCGCCGATTGCTGTTGCAAGGCCTAACCCAATTGCACCCGCAAGTGAGTGGATGTTTTGGTTTGGTGCTTGTACAGGGAATAAACGACTACCCCATGTACTACCCGACATGGTGATGTCACGTACAAAAATACCGTCTTGAGGTAAAGCTGCACGTAAGTGATCACAAATTAAAGCGTACTGATCGATTTGTTTACGCAGTGCATCAATTGCAGCCTGCTTAGCAGCTACTACAGCAGCATCGTAGTCAGCATCAACTTTTGAAATGCCTTGAAGCTGTTCTAACACACGTGTTAAGACATCTTTGGCATCGCCACAAATGAAGTTGCGAATTTTGTAATTACGTTGCTGAGCCACTGGGTTGGCATCTACCTGAATAATATTTTCAGGGAATTCAACCGAATAGGTTTTAGTTTCATTACTACGTAAACGAGAACCTACGACTACCATTAAGTCAGCATCTTTTAATAACTGCTCAACACCTGCCGAGTTATGGAAAGCACCTAAGCTACGTGGATGATCATCTGCCAACACCCCACGAGCATGAGTCGATGAAACAACCGGAATACCTAAATCTGCAATTGCTTTCACTTCTGCAATACTATTTAAAGTTCCACCGCCAATCCAGAAAATTGGACGTTTTGCTTTTTTGATTTCACTGACAAGAAGATCAATTTCTGCTTGCTCTGCCTGTGGTAACTCAAGCGCTTTGACTGGTCCTAAGTTAAGTGGCAAATCAATTTCTGCTGCCTGCACATCAATCGGCAGCTCAACACTTACTGGTCCCATTGGAACTGTGGTTGCTACACGGATTGCTTCACGTATTACACCAACTGCATTGTCTGGGCTGCTAATACGGAACGCTGCTTTGCTCGATGCACGCAAGAATGTAAGTTGGTCTTTGGTTTCATGGATGAAGCTTGCATCACGGTCGAGATATTCACGCTCAACTTGACCTGTTAAATGCAATACAGGACTACCTGCATTCATTGCTTCAATCAGTGAACCTACCGCGTTACCTGCACCAGCACCTGTACTGGTCAGCGCAACACCTAAGCCTTTAAAGCGTGAGTGTGCATCTGCCATGGTGACTGCACCCGCTTCACCACGGGCTGCGACAAAGCGCATTTTTTCACGGCGCCCTACTGCATCGGCAATCGGTAAATTGTGGATGGAAATAACACCATAAATACTATCAACTTGGTGCGCTTCTAAAACTCTTGCGATTGCTTCGCCTACATTTACACGTTCAGTCATGTCTGTTCCTCAAAATTTGTTTTCAGTCCTTGAATTTATTAATCGCACCAAGGGTTAGGCTGTTCATTCAGCCCCATATAAATACTCTTTTGTTGCATATACGATAAAATGCCCAAACGGCCTTTTTCACGCCCGATACCACTGTCTTTAAAGCCACCAAACGGTGCACTAATCGAGAACTTTTTGTAGGTATTAATCCATACCGTTCCCACTTCTAAGGCACGTGCAATACGCCAAGCTTTGCGATAGCTTTCAGTCCAGATACCTGCAGCAAGGCCAAAACAACTGTCGTTGGCTTGGGCAATTAAATCTTGCTCGTTGTCATATTTCATAACCACTAAAACAGGACCAAAAATTTCTTCCTGACAGGTTTGAGCACTGTTATTTAAGCCCGTAATAATGGTCGGTAAGTAATAGCTCCCTTTGGCATAGTCACCAGCCGTAAGCGCTTCACCACCAATTAGAACCTGACCACCTTCACTTTTAGCAAGCTGCACATAGCGGTCAACTGACTGCAAATGTTTGTCATTAACCAGTGGCCCTAAATGCACACCAGCTTGTTCCGGGTGGCCCACACGTAAGCCTTTGGTTATTTCAACCAAACGCGTTAAAAACTGATCGTAAAGACTGCTATGAATAAACAAGCGAGAACCTGCGATACACGCTTGGCCTGCTGAGCTAAAAATACCGTACGCAACACCTTTAGCAGCAAGTTCTACATCAGCATCTGGTAAAACGATGGTTGGTGACTTTCCACCTAACTCAAGCGAAGTGGTAATGAGTTTATCTGCGGCAATGTGTGCCAAATGACGACCCGTGGTTGTTCCACCTGTAAAAGAGATTTTGCGAACCAATGGATGTTGAGCAATTGCGTCACCAATCACAGAACCGCGACCAACTAACACACTGAGTAAGCCTTTTGGTAAGCCTGCTTCTTCAAAAATTTTGGCAAGCTCTAAAGCAATCAATGAAGTTGCTTCTGCTGGTTTTAACACCACGGCATTTCCTGCTGCCAAAGCTGGAGCAAGCTTTTGAACTTCACTCGCGATTGGAGAGTTCCAAGGTGTAATTGCTGCTACCACGCCGACAGGTTCATGCACACTCATGGTCATAAAGTCTGGAGCACGTTGAGTGGTAAGCTCATCGTTCAACGTTTCACATGCCGCAGCAACATAACGTGCAGTTGCCGCCGCGCTCATCACCAAGCCACGAGTTTCGGTTAAAGGCTTACCATTATCACGTGTTTGTAATTTCGCTAACTCATCTACACGCGCTTCAATAATGTCTGCAACTTTGTAGAGAATACGTGCGCGCTCATGCGGCAAGCTGTTTCTCCAGCTTGGTTGACGCCAAGCCTGATCTGCTTTCTCAATTGCTTCATTTACATCTTCAAGCGTTGCTGTTGAAAGCTCAGCGTTTACCGACTGATCTGCCGGAAACAGGCTTTGAATGACTGCACCACGACCTAATCGCCATTCACCTGCAATATAAATTTCCTTCGCCATGATCAAATCCTTCTTAAATCTGTATTGCTTCTACACTGTTGCGACAAGCACGAATCACGCTAAGCGCAGCCAAAGTTGATGTTTTTGGATTACTTGGTAACGGCACGCCCACCAGTTCAATGGTCATTTGTCCAAAGCCACCTTCTGCCACAATGGTGTGTTTGTTTTTGTTGATGGTTGGATCAACAGTTAACTCAACCATGGTTTCATCCATTCCAAGCCCTGCAAGTGCAATCGTTGCTGCAACGTTGGCATTGGCCGGAAATTTCATGGCAGCTTCACGCGCAGTTCCTGTAAAAAAGACCGTAGGTTCTGAAACATGGTCTAAATCGACCAATTGCTCTGCATAACTGCCCTTCCAGCTTTTTGGACTTTTACAACCTTTATAAGTGACCTTTTGCAAGCCACCTTCTTTAGCAGCAGAAATACCGTCAATACCTGCGATAGCCCCTGCCAGTAAATGCAGATGGGCATCATTTTTTTCGGCAGTTTGCTTAAGCTGAACCAAAAATTCACTATCAGCCAAAGTACCCACCGAAATCAGACCAATGGTCCAGCCTTTCGCTAAAACTTTTTGAGCATGCTCTTTTACTGCTGCTTGACCTGCCACCTCAATGACATAGTCTGGGGTACCATCACATTGCTCAATATCTGAAATCACCTGAATCTCGGAAGAGACTTGTGACTGCACTTTTTCAATGCTGCGAGATGGCACTACAATCCATTTGAGTTGCAGATCTTGAGGCAAGTGGGCATACACTTCTGCTGCCATTGCGCCAAAACCAATCATCATCAACTTTTTCATGACAGCACCTGGTATTTATAAATGTTTGTTAAAACCACCCGAGACATCTATTGCCGAACCTGTGGTGTAAGATGCCAATGGTGATGCCAAGAAAACTAAAGCACGTGCAGGCTCTTCTGGGCGGCCTAAACGCTGCATTGGAATACCGCGATTTTTTGCAATATTGCCGGTCCACTCTTCCCATGACAGATTCAAATCTGAACGGGTTTCATAACGGCGTTTCCACTGCGCAGATTCGACCATTCCAAGTAAAATCGAGTTCACACGAACGCCATATTGAGTAAACTCATGCGCCAATGAATGGGTTAAATTCAACAGCGCAGCACGTGCAGATGAAGTCGCAATCATGTGCGGTTCTGGTTGCAATGCCAGTAACGAGTTCACATTGGTAATTGAGGCATTTGCCGACTGTTTTAAGTCGTCGAGAAAAGCCCGTACCGGATGTAAAACACTGAAATATTTCAGCTCAATTTCTTTCATCCAGTCTTCATCTTGTGTGTTTTCAAAATTTGAAACACGGCCTTGCCCAGCATTGTTAATGAGCATGTCCACATTGCCCAAATTGAGTTTGACCTCTTTGGCAAATTGCTGGACTTCTTCTTTTTTCAACACATTACATGCTTTGGTAAAAATATTGGCATGTGGAAATTTTTCTAAAATATAGTGCTTAGAAGCATTTAAACGTTCTTCATCGCGACCACACCAAGCAACTTTTGCACCCTCTGCAACCAGTATTTCAACAGCAGCCAGCCCAATCCCAGATGAGCCACCGGTAACAACTGCAACTTTTCCTTCAACTTGGAAGCTCATAATCCTTAATCTCTCTTACGATTGTTCCTGAATCGTCAACATAATTTGGTTAAATGCTTGCGGTTGGTCGACATAACTTAAATGCCCTGCATCTTCTATGATGAAGCGCTGTTCCAACTGCAATTCCTGAGCAAGCTCTTGTATACCTAACGCAGGAGTGATTTGATCTTGCTGCCCTGCAATGACTGTGCATGGGACTTTTAAATCGGTTAAATAATTACGTATTTCGTCATATGCGAGTAAGTACGATGCATGGGTGAAACCTTGTAAGGTCAACTGCTGCATCACCTCTGAAACTAAAGCTAAGGCTTGTGGCTCTTGTCTATAAATCAAATGAGGTCCACGGCTTTCGGCCATTCCTTTAGCACCAAGTTCTTTCAACATTTTTGGTCTTTTTTCAAAAACCTGAATTTGTGTTTGTTCATCGTGGCGTTGGTAGCCTTGAGCCAAGTTAGCAACAACTAAGTGCTTCACTCGCTCTGGGTAAAGTGCAGCAAATGCACTCGCCTGTAAGGCACCTAATGAGTGTCCTACCACAATTGCTTTTTCAATTTTTAAAGTATTGAATAACACTGCCAAACGCTTTGCGTAATCGGTAGCATTCGGTTGATCCGTTAAAAGTTCATCTGATTTGCCATAGCCCGGTGCATCCCAGGCAATGACATGAAAATGATGAGACAGCACTTCAAGTTGGTTCACCCATGAAGCAGAACCTGAACTAATGCCATGCAACAGCACAAGGTACTCGCCCTGACCGGCTTCCCGATAGGCTTGCTGCTGGCCTTGAACAGTAACGGTTTTCACCGGAAATTCTGCTAACTTTTCAATGAGTGTCATCATTTTCGATTATTTCCTTTCATTCACTTCATCAAACAATTAACGTTTGATTTGAGACAGCGGATGCTCTGGTGGATAGTTAGGAATGGTTGGTTTACCTGTTCCCAACATCACACACATCAAGGCATCTTCTTGACCTGGGTTAAAAAGACCACGATAGATTCCCGGTGGAATTGAAATCAGGTCACGCTCTTTTAAACGGGTCTCAAATTTTTCGCCGTTGTGCTCAATGAACAAATCAATTTCGCCGCGAAGCATAAAGAACACTTCTTCAACATCGTGGTGAATATGCAAAGGACCTTCACACTGTGCAGGCAAAACCATTGTGGAAAATGTGAAGTTTTCTGCTGGAACAGTGTTACCGTCATTTGCAACACCTGTTGCACCCGTACCCATGTAACGCATTTGTGCACGGCGATACTTCGGATCGTAATCTGCTTGGAACTTCAAAGCATCGAAGTCGTATTTACGTGTCTCAAAGCGAGCAATACGCGTATTTAACCAATCTTCTAAAGAAGCACCCTCTGGTTGTGCCCACGATTCGAATTGTTGTGTAGTCATTTTTTAAACTCCTATACAGTGAATTAATAACGTTTTAAAAGAGGAACCAAGAACAACGACCCAATGACAGCGACAGCAGCCAAGAAGCTAATTCCTAAATTAAAACTATGTGTTTGCATCACGATGTAACCGATAAGAACAGGCGCAATTGCACTTGCAAAATTACCTAAACCGTTAAATATTCCACCCGCAGTCGCCCCTACATTTGAGGTGGTTACTCGGGCAAGCAAAGCAAATACAGCTGCTACTCCAAAACCCCACGCCATCGCACTTAAAGACATGGCAGCAATAATCAATAATGGTTGAGTCATAATGACCATCACATACATGAAGATGCCCGCGAGTAATAAACCGCTAAAGACTTGAATTGCTCGGCGGCCTAACTTGTCAGATAAAAACGCACCGATGATTTCGCCAATTAACATGGCAATGAATGGAAAGCTTGAATACATCCCAAACTCTTTGAGATTGAATCCTTTGTCTTGAATAAGATAAGAAGGAACCCAGCTGTTTAAGCCCCACAAATAAGTCATTAATGCAATGTTAAAGAGGCAAACCAGCCAGAACGCGCTGTTGCTGAGCAGCAATTTAGTATTAGCAATGTGGCCTTTGAAATTGGTACGTTTACTCTCGCCCTCAATTTCGACAGTTTTCTTGAGCTGTAAGTTACGCAAACCAAAAACAATACTGAAAATGGCAATTAGGGTTAGCGCAGCCATCACAAAAAAAGTGGTGTGCCAGTCGTGATGAGCTAAAACATTTGCAGTGATCGGGAAACCAAGGAATGCACCAATCGGTGTACCCAGTAAGAACATAGTAGAAGCACGTGCCTGCTGACGGTCTGTATAAGTCTGCTTAACAATGGTATACGCCAAGGCAAATAACGGACCTTCTGCCAAACCAAGCAGTACACGTAAAATCAACATGCCTGAATAACTGGTGGTGAAGCCCATACAGAACATGAGTAAACCCCATGATGTTACGCTCCAGAACAGCATTTTCTTTGGGTTAAAAATGTCACCCAAGAAGCTTAGAAAAACCGATGAAAAGCCATAAGCAAGCAAGAAACTTGTCATGAGCCATCCAAGCTTGGCCTTATCTTCAGCAATTCCCATTGCAGTTTGAAAATGAGGATCTGAAAATAAAACCGCAATACTAATCTTGTCGAAAAATGCCAGTACCACACACACCATAAGGACAAAAGCAGGCACCCAATGCTTCAATCCACTTTTTTCTTCATTACTCATGCGTCATTCCTTCGATTTGGTAATGAGAACCAGATTTAATGCTTACGGTTTTAACTTCATGACATTAAATTCGGCATCTGCTAATAATTTTGGATCTAAAACGGTGTTGGCTTGCATCCAACGTTTTGCCAGTTTGATCAGCTTCGAATCATTAATGGCAATCATATTCAGCAAACGATTTTCATGGTCGAGATATAAATAACTCACCTGATCCTCACCACCTTGGCGAATCACTACTTCTTTGGTTCTATCTGGTTGATACGTACCTAAAATCTGAATATTGAAGTGGTACTGATCAGACCAGAGCCATGGAATATCGGTATATTCAGTATCAATTCCGAGCATTGACTTTGCTGCTGCAATCGCTTGATTTTGTGCATTTGCCCAAGACTGAATGCAATAACCCAAGCTCGGATGAATTGCGACATCACCTGCAGCATAAATGTTTTGATCTGAGGTTTGCCCAAAACAATTCACCACAATGCCATCTTTCACATCGAGACCAGCGTGCACACCTAACTCTTTGGCAATTTCAGCACCAGCACCTACCACAACACAGTCAAATAACTGGCTATGTTGAGGATGGTTCACCACTTCAACTTTCTGATTCGGTGCTTCAACCAAATGAAGGCTTTTGCTGTCTAAATGAATTTTTGTGCCTTGTGTTTCATGCATATTTTTTAAAAATGCAGAAACTTCCGGACTCACACTTCTTGCACATAAGCGGTCGCCATATTCAAAAACATGTACCTCTTTACCTTGCTTACGTGCAGTTGCAGCAATTTCTAAACCAATCCAGCCGCCGCCAATCACAGCGACATTTTTTGCATTCTTTAAAATTTCAGCCAAACGTTCACAGTCATGCACATTACGTAGGGTCACAACATTTGGAATAAACTGCCATGTATTGACGGGTACACGTGCACGGCTTCCAGTTGCAATCAGCAATTTGTCATACGGTAAAACTTGGCCACTTTCTAAATGAACCTGTTTTTGCTCACGATCGACTTTTGTTGCAATTTCTGGTTTATGCCATTGAACGTTGAACTCTTGAACCTGTTCAGGTGAGAACAGATTCAAACTTTCATAAGTAGCTTCTTTTGAAAGTACTTGCTTAGACAGTGGTGGACGCTCGTAAAACACCTGGTCTTCATTTGAAACCACGTGAATTTCGCCCACATAACCATTTTGGCGTAAGGTACTTACTGCCCAACCCGCTGCCTGTCCGGCACCTACAATTACGATCTTTTCCATAGCCATCTTCCTTGTTCAGCCACACCTGTTAAACAGGCTTCACCTGACGGCGGGTTGTGTCATCAAGACCACCTTCAATCGCCCATTCGGTGAAAAGCTCTAAACGATGCTCTTCTACACGTGGCTGCCATTCTTCTGTCAAATAATCATCATTGGTGTAATATTCAAACGCACCACCTAATGGCGAGTTGACGTACCAGAAATAAGCAGAAGAAATTGGATGACGTCCCGGTCCAATAAAAGTTGACCATTCCGAACGATTCATATTTAAACCGCCCCCAATCACCTCATGGATATCACGTACTACAAACGCAACGTGATTTAAGCCAGCAGGTTTATTTGGAACACTGAGCAAGAATAAATCATGGTGATAACCTTCACCGCGGCAACGTAAGAATGCACCGCGATTTTTATAGGCATCAGATAAATGGAAACCTACTTTTTCAATATAGAAGTTTTCAGTTGTTGCCAAATCTGGTGTGAAGAACACCACGTGTCCAATCGCAACAGGTTGACCCTTTTCATAGACAGGACTTGCTGCATTAACACGTTGAATGTTGCCGTATTGGTTAATACCTTCCGTTTTAAGTTCAGAGACATCTTTAACAAAACTTTGTTCAAAACGAATCGTCATGCCATTTGGGTCAAGACACTGAACTGTATGTTCAGAACGTTTAAAACCTGCTACATCAGCCAAACGAACTGCCAAGTCATCAAGGTCTTGAGCACTTTCAACACCCCAAGTGACTTCACGTAAAGTTGAGCCTTGTTCAATCGCAGGTGGCAAACGATCATCATCACAATTAAATAGATAAATCTTGCTGCCATTTTGAGTTTGGTATAAATCTGTACCTTCAATATCCGAAGTACTTTGGCTTAAACCAAAATCTGCTAGAAACTTGTTTGAAGCGGCTCTATCCTCAACTCCAAACTTTAAAATCTCGATCCCTGTAATCATTTGACTACTCCTTAGTTAAAGACAAAACCGCCATTGACCGGAATATTTTGACCTGTCACAAAAGAGGACAAATCCGACAGT
Organism: Acinetobacter sp. WA-87; assembly: GCF_039938935.1. Taxonomy (NCBI): domain Bacteria; kingdom Pseudomonadati; phylum Pseudomonadota; class Gammaproteobacteria; order Moraxellales; family Moraxellaceae; genus Acinetobacter; species Acinetobacter sp. WA-87. Next base: position 1,381,424 of record NZ_JBDUVF010000001.1, read on the forward strand.
AGATACAATGCTGTTCCATTTAAATCTTGTGGAAGTTGCTGACGTTGAATCGCTCTTCCATTGACATATAAATCGTGACGTTCCTGTGGTACATACTCGGTTGCTTCAACCAGAGTAAGTCCCGGTGACAATGTGTTGACACAGATATTAGATTGTCCCAACTCTCTTGCCATTGAACGCGTCATGGCAACAATTGCACCTTTACTTGCAACATAAGCCATCAGGTTTGGTGCGCCCCAAAGTGCTGTATCGGAAGCAACATTAATGATCTTGCCTGCAACCGATTGCTTTAAATGGGGAACGCATGCCTTACTGATGAGCCATGTGCCTTTCACATTAATATTCATGACCCGATCCCAAAGTTCAGGATCGTAATCAATCATATTTTTTCCACCAACATTGGTTGCCAGTGCCGCGCAGTTCACAAGGCCATCTAGTCCTTGGAGTACGTCAACACTTTTTGCAACCGCATTTTCAATAGAGTCTGCATTGGCAAGGTCAACGGTAACAGCATGAACATTCAGTTCTTGTTTTTGCAAAGCTTGTGCTTCTTGTTGTACCATGTCAGATAAAATATCTGCCATTACAACCTCAGCACCAGCCTCGGCAATAGCTTGAGCAAAATCTCGGCCTAAACCGCGTGCTGCACCAGTTACTAAAACTTTTTTGCCTTGCAACAACGCTACATTAGCCATGAGCTTCTTCCTGCATCTCAATACGGTTTGATGCATTTAGCGCAGCAATTTTCTTTAATTGCTTTTCAGCTTCTTTTTTCATTAAACGGCGTAAACGAGCAAGGCCAACATCGTGTTGATAGAGGAATTCTTGTTCACGTGCATTTGGCGCAAGGTTTTCTAAAATAATTCGGTCTTGTTCCAATACGTCCCAATGCAACTGCTCTAAATGATTGCGATACAAGAAGCGCCATACATTACGTTGCCAGCCACTCACCTTACGGCAGCGCCAGAAAAATACGCGGGTATTGTTAGCATCAATTGGCGTTGCATAGCCCACGATCCAGAACTCACCACCTGGGCCAAATTGTTTGCGGTATGGAATTGACAGACGTAACCAGCTCGCACCTGTTGAACCATATTCAACCCAATCGAAGTTCACACCTAATTGACCTTCTTTTTCAAAAATAAAACCATTATCGGTCGTGCGATGTTTCATCTCTGCGGTACGATCACCATCTGCCATCGAGTGCGATGTCGCATGTAAATAACTACCATGCATTGGGTCCATCACGTTATCAATCGCGTATTGATGGTTCACTTTCCAGTCTGCTTGGCAAAGGAAGGCACTCCACTCTTCACTGGCAAGTTGTTCTGGGAACTCAAGCGGCGCTGGTTGTTCATTTGCATCAATACCAAACCAGATAAAGATTGCACCATGCTGCTCAATTACTGGATAGTTCTTTAAGCATTTAGTTCCAGTCATTGGACATTCATGAACTGCTGGCACATCGGCAACCACACCATCAGCACGAACTTCAACACCGTGATACCAACAAGCAACTCGGTCACCCAAGTTCCAACCAAGGGAAAGACGAGCGCCGCGATGCGGACAGCGATCTTCAAGTGCATGAACCTGCCCTTCGGCATCACGCCAAACCACAATGTTTTCGCCTAAACGGGTAATTCCGACAGGATTAGCAGCGACTTCCCAACTTGCCAAAACCGGATGCCATTGGTCACGTAAACCAAGTTCTAAATATTCTTCAGCACTTTGTGAAGTTGATACGATTGCGTTCATTTTATTCTTCCCTGAATCAATAACCTAAACGTTGCATTTCTTCTGTAAAGCTTGCAGAAGTCCATTCATCACCAGATTCGCAGCGGAAACCCTGTTGATTAAGTGCAGAAACAACATCATCTAGCGCTGTTGCACCCGCAGAAAATGCTTGAATCAAGTTCTTTACAAAATCTTGCTCGTAGAGAGTCGGTTCTTTATAACGTGTCTGCCAAACCAACAATTCAGATTGACCAGGAATTTGAATATTGTTGATACCTGCTTCGGTTGCTGGCGTTGCATGAATCCAGCTTGCTAACTTTTCATTAAATGTCTTCATTGTTCTGCTTCCTTGTACATGTGAGGACTAGAGTTGAATTTGAATATCCTGTCCTTCAACACGAACTGGGTACGTACATAGGTTTCTACACCCGGGCCCACTTTTTAGCTCACCTGTCTGAATGTCAAAAATTGCTTCGTGCAATGGACATTCAACAGTTTGATCTTCGATAAATCCTTCCGTTAATAAGGCATACGCATGAGGGCAAACATTTTCGATAGCGAAGTAATTTTCATCGACAAAAAATACGCCAATTTTTTTTCCTTCAACTTCGATAGCCTTCGGCTCATCTTCGCTAACGTCACCCTGCTGACAAACTGAGATCCAACTCATACTTTGCGTCCTCATTTTGTTTTATATACAAAACTTAATTTCATTTTCAAAACACAAGCAAAGAATAATACTCTTGGTTAATTTTTGTCAAAGTAAAAATAATGATAAAAATCATTCTATTAATTAATTTTAAATAATTTGTTACGTTTCAAAAAGAAAACTTTGTTTTAAATATAAAAAATGTTTTATGTGATCTTTATAATTACAATAGTTCTAAAATAAAGCATAATGCCCCAATTCGAACCCTTTTTTATTTATAGGAAAACAACATAAATGAGCCTAGAGATTGAAGAAGATTTGCAAGAATCAGAAACGACAAAAAATGATGATCGATATTTAGTACCAGGGCTTGTGCGTGGTTTAGCCATCTTGCAAGCATTTAATCAACAAGCACAAGAAATGACGATTACAGAAATTGCCGAAATTTTGGAAGTGAACCGTTCTAGTGCATTTCGTCTTATTTATACACTCGAAGCTTGTGGCTATTTAAGGAAAGCATCCCAAAAAACTTATGCGCTTGACTCAAAAGTTATGGAGCTTGGTTTTAACAGTTTATCGAAGCTTTCATTACTCGATTTATCCACTCCTTTAATGAAAGAACTACGTGATCAGACCAAACTGGCAGTACATCTGACTGTTTTGGAAGGTACACATATTGTTTTTGTAAATAACGTTCAATCAATGGGTACTTTTACCAGCAATATTAGTTTGGGTACTCGCTGGCCAGCTCATGCTACCGTTATTGGTCAAATGTTATTGTCGGATTTACCAGAGGCAGAAGTACGACAACGCTATCGTAATTTCAATGAGTGGGATAGTTTCTCAGAACTTACCCCAACTAACTTGAAAGCACTCTTACAAAAACTAAATTATGTAAAAACCCAAAAATCGATGGTGAGCTGGGGTCATTACAATCATGATATGGCTGCTTGTGGTGCTCCTATTTTCAAACAATCTAATGGAAAAATGGTGGCGGTCCTTTCGGTGAGCTGTCCAATTACCACTTATGATGAAAAAACCTTTAAAGAAGATATCGCCGCTCTGGTCATCGCAACGGCAGATAAAATTTCAAAATTTATCTATTAAAAAAAGCGACGTTAAGTCGCTTTTTTGTACTTTTATTTCATCAATTAAAAATTACGCTTAAAAATTTCACCATTCATATCCTGAAAACACAGTGTTGAATAATTTTCTTTAATATCAAATTTTAAATACTGCTGTTTAAACTGCACCACTGCATAAAACTCTTCGGCTCCATCATCTAAACCTGTCGCAGAGACCCGAGTGCCTTGTGGAAAATCTTTGAGCCATGCAGCCTTATAGAAATCTGACACTGAATTAAAATCTATATATTTTGTGTGTTCAGCCATAATTTTTTGGGCCACTGCATCAAACTGTTGTTGCTTATATATGACTAAATTCAGGATCATGGTTATTCTTAAAAGTTAATTACTAGCAGTCATCAATAGAGTGCCTATAGTAGTGCAATTTTCCATTACGGAAGTGAAAGTCTAGACTATCATTACTACCTTCCCAAGGTTGTAAAGAATAAACATGTTTTTTAGTCATATAGATCTGTTCACCAAAAAACTTTTTAAACTCATTCTCAGAAGTTAAATGATTAAATAATCGAGAACCATACTTTAGACCATTTTGCTGGCTTACATATACCTTATCTAAAGAACCTGTAGAGAGTACCACTCCATCGTCATATACCCATTGATCTGGGAAATAACCACCATTGCACTCATCAGCCTCACCTTTAATAACCTGCTTTGGCTTTTTCAAATTATTTAAAGGAATATCAAAACTGTTCAATACTTTACCATGCCATAAAGGTTTAATATTTACTTGCGCATAAGAGGTCGTTGCTACTAAAAAGCCAATACAAAATAAAAATATATGAGTTAAATTTTTCATAAAAGTCCAAAAATTAATGATTTAAAAGTTTTGTGCCTTAGTCTTATTAATAATCAAACCTTTTTGTTTGTCTTTCATAATGATTAAGGGAGATCCAACTTTTGCAGTTTTGGTATTATTCAAATATTTTTTCTTCTGTAAATAAATCTGTCTGTCTTTAATAAAGCTATCTATGGAAGTTTCATCATCCGTATAATAAGAAATATCTTGTGTATAAATATTTGACCAGTCCGCTACCCAAAAAATAATGAAATTTCCGCCACGCTCTTGATAGTTGTCTATTGCAAAGGTTTCAGAATCAATTTTATGTATAGTCTGACCAGCTATTGAGGATATATCCTGAGTTTTCGATTTAAAATAATAGGTTTTATTTTTATCTAAATGAATAGCAAATACATTATAGCCTAGCGCATCAGCTATATCAGGGTTAAAGCAAGAATAGCTTTGTATTTTTATCTGTGCCGTCTGTATAGCTAATTTATTATTTTCAGTAGCTTCATCTTTCTGACATGAATCCGGTAATTTACTAAGCTGCTTTAAAGGAACAGCGTTAATCTGAGCATTTGCATAACCAGAACAAAGAAATAAACAAAATAAAAGTTTTTTTAAAGTATGAGTCATCAAATAGTTTCCAAACAGGATTATTGTTTTAATATTTTCTCATACATTAAATAGTTTTTTTAAGATCTATATGATCAACCTGCTTTCTTTTAACCTTTTCCCATTGATACCAACCATAAGCTGCCATTAATACAAAGGCTGCATATAAGGCTGAAGTTAAAAATAGATCTTTATAAATAAACATACCCACATAAATAATGTCGACAAATACCCAAAGTATCCAAGTCGCAATATGTTTTCGACTCGTCCAATAAGTTGCAAGCAAACTAAATGCTGCAAGCTGTGAGTCGAGCATAGGCACTGCTGCATCGGTAAAGTTTTTAAGTATCAAACCAAATAGTAAGCCACCTATCGCAGCAATGATCATTTGGATAATCGCGGTTTGAACTGCGATAGGTTCAATTCGAATGTCGTGATCTTGCTGCTTTCCTTTGAGCCAATAGTAAAAACCATAAAAATTTACAGCCATAAAAAAGAACTGCAAAATCGTTTCACCATAAAGTTTAAATTCGTAAAACAAATAGGCGTATAGAACAAAGGCAAAGAAATTAAACAGCCAGCACCACATATTGCGAATTACAGTTAATCCGACTCCAATTAGACTAATTAAGACCGCAAAGATTTCTAGAGGTGACATAAGAGCAGCTGCTTATTGAGATCAATTTGACGAGGTATTATGAGAAAAATATGGGCCTAAGCAAACAACTAATTTAACGTATTCAACAAAATCTATATCCCACGCTTGAATCTAATTTGCACTTTTCTATTTATATGTTATAAAAATATCATCTATATTTTTAATATACTTATCATGTTTTTATCTAAATCCCATTATTGTCTAGCGCGTCAATTCCACGCCTCAGAGATGATGCTCTGTGTGGTCAATTGCCGACGTCCTTATTTCGGACAATTTGGCGCTTTGAATAAAAACATCAAGAAGTTACTTACATAATATTTTCTCTGATTTTTCTTAAAAAGCCGCCATAAAAAGCGGCTTTTTTTATGTCCGTTCCTCCTACAAAACATTACTTTATGGAGCTTTATATGAAGCCTTTATTTGAACAACAGAGTACGTCCAGCCCGCAGATTCAGCCGGCTGTAGCATTACCTTCATCTCCGACTCGACTCGCTACAGCCGGCCAATTTATTGCGGTCATTGTTATTTGGTCGCTTACACCACTTGCCGCCGTATGGACAGTACAAGAACTTCACTGGGCATGGGGATTATTCCTTCGCTTTAGCATCGCTATTCCGATTGCTTTACTATGTCTAAAGTTTTTCCGTTTAAAACTGATCTTTAGTAAAAAAGCGGTTTTAAGCTACTGTGCAGGAGCCATTGGTTTATTTGGTTCCATGGCTTTTTGCTACATGGGTGCAGATAAAGTTCCATCAGCCATTATTTCAATTATTTACGGCACCTCTCCGTTAGTATCTGGGCTTGTCAGTTCTTTTGTATTAGGGCGTGAGCGTTTTTCATCATGGCAGTGGCTTGGTCTCGGTATTGCGCTTGTCGGGATGAGTTTTACATTAGGGCTATCTTCATCAGGTTTTCAGCTCAACAGTATTGGTATTATGCTAGAGCTAATCGCTATGCTGTTTTATGTATTGTCGACTTTTGCCGTAAAATCTGTCGGAGCGCATATTCACCCCATTATACAAATGACGGGTTCTAGCCTTGTCTCGTGGGTAGGTTACGCATGCTTATTGCCTTTCTTCTGGTCACATCTTCCAACTGAACTTCCAAGTCTGAAAATTTCACTAGCGGTCTTCTATAGTGCTGTCTTTTCTTCTGTACTTGCCATGATTTTTTATTATCAACTCATTAAGGTACTCCAACCGACGACGGTACTACTTATTACAATTATCACCCCTGTTTTAGCCACCTTTTGGGGAACATGGTTCAACCATGAACAACTTAGCTCACATCTTGTTTTAGGTTTAATCCTGTTATGTCTAGGGCTATTAATGTATTCAAGGCGCTCTGCATAATCTTGCTCAACCTGATACATCTATACGTCAGGTTGACTTTTGACGAGTATTGACAGCATGCTTTTATTTTCACTTACCAAGTCATCAACAAATTGTATTTGATCGTTTTTAAATGATTGTTTAAAAGATAATGAAACACAAATAAAGAGCGCGACAATATGTCAAATCAAGAAGGAAAAGTCAGCCGTGAAACTCGAGGACATATTTTTTTAATTGGTTTAGATCGGGCAGCAAAACGCAATGCCTTTGATAGCCACCTCATTAAAGATTTATCTCTAGCGCTTACAGAATATGAAAATAATGATGCTCTGCGCTGTGCGATTATTTTTGCTCATGGCGACCATTTTACGGCGGGTTTAGATTTGGTTGAGTTACAACCTAAGCTTGCTACAGGCGTGTTCGATTTTAATGATGAAGAAATTAACCCATGGGGTACAGTTGGCCGAAAACTGAGTAAACCATTAATTGTAGCTGTACAGGGCTACTGTTATACCGCGGGTATCGAACTATTTCTTAATGCAGATCTTGCAATTGCAAGTGAAAATACTCAATTTGCGCAAATTGAAGTCCAACGTGGCATCTTACCTTTTGGCGGCGCGACTGCTCGCTTTACTCAAGCTGCTGGCTGGGCCAAAGCGATGCGATATTTACTAACAGGTGACCCTTTTGATGCAAAAGCAGCATTTGATATGAATCTGATTACAGAAATATGCCCTGAAGGGACGGAGCTTAACCGTGCGATAGAACTTGCGGAACATATTTCCCAAGCTGCGCCACTTGCTGTAAAAGCCACTCTTGCCTCTGCACGCGAAGCAATTAATGAAGGCTATGAGGTTGCTTTTAATCAATTGCAAACTCATTTACAGCCTTTGCTGACCACAGAAGATGTGCAAGAAGGTGTCTTTGCCATGCTACAAAAGCGTCCACCTGTTTTCAAAGGTAAATAAAGCCTACTTAGACATAGCTTTCAAGATTTAAAACTTATTACTCTCTAAAAACATATATGTAAAAAGAAAGCCCACATGATGTGGGCTTTCTTGAATTAATTTGGCTTATTCAACTCTAACAATTTTACCAAATTCATCGTGGTGAACTATCGTAATTTTTTGGCTACGTCCCTGCTCAATTTCTTGCTCAGGTAAATCAAAGTAGCGTGCATAATCATCTGTCTGCTTCATGTCAAGTTCATCACCACCCACACGGCGTTCAGGCAAAATATGACTCCATAGCAACAAACCAATTGCACAAGCAATGAGTGCTGTAAAGCCATGCTCAATTCCCACACCAAAGGCACTAAATAAACGGTGTACCAAATGTGTTTTTTGTAGTTCAACCAATAGCCATACAAACACGAACGGACGCCACAACAACAACCAACCGCCCCACATCATGGCTGTGCTTGTTGTAGAAACATAGCGCTTGTGCCACGGTAATTGACGACGTAAATCAATAATCAACGAATTTGTCTTCATTTCTCTTTTACCTAACGAAGTGCTGCGGTTTTCCCCAGACATCAATACAGCACGATCTTTAAAATCTCATGACTCTTGCATTTCATCTAACGAATGCCCCGATCCGGGCTCACCCAACGTGCTCGTTTCTCATCTCCACGTCGTAAGACTTTTGGAAATGCCACAATGGTTGCCGAAATGGTGATTAGCCAAAAGACCAATGGATACCAAATCATCCAGAAATAGTTTTTTCCTAGATTCGGTTCATAACGACTATCCATCCATTTGCTTAAAGCAAACTGAATTAGACAGGTTGCCCCCAATAAAATACCTGTACCATACGGTAAAAATGGGGAACTCACAACGGCTAATGCAGGGACTGGGAAAATAAAATGTACCAACCACAATAAAGCCATTGCCAGCATTAAATATGACCAGACTAAAGTTAAGCAAAGCTCAAACATTAAAGGCCATAAAAAATTCAATTTTGGTTTGGTGAACACATCAATATTTTTAATTAATACCTGTGCCCCACCCATTGCCCAACGTAAACGCTGTTTCCACAATCCGTTTAATGTTTCAGGCATTAAAATCCAGACCAAGGCATTCGGTTCAAAACGAATGTCCCAGCCTGCACGTTGCAATTTCCAAGTAATATCGATGTCTTCGGTCAACATATTTGGTGACCAATAATCGACTTGGTGAACAGCACTTTTACGGAAAGCCGTAATTACACCAGACACCGTAAACAAACGACCAAATGTACGCTGCGCACGTTTAATCATTCCCACAATCGAAGAAAACTCACCGACTTGAATACGTCCTAACAAAGTTGAACGCGTACGAATACGTGGGTTTCCAGTTACGGCTGCAACTGTTGGATTCTGAAGAAAATGACGAATCATCCATTTTGCTGCATGCGGGTCAAGCAAAGCATCCCCATCGATACCAATTAAAAACTCGGCATCGGTCATGAGGCTACCAGCCTGTAGGCCCATTGCTTTACCTTGGTTTTGTGCAAGGTGAACAACACGAAGTTTTTCGTATTGTTCAGCTAAACGATCTAGGACTTCACCCGTATTATCCGAACTACCATCATTAATCGCAATGACTTCAAAATTAGGATAATCCAGTTTTAAAGCGTGACTAATGGTTTCCTCTGCATTATCGCCTTCGTTAAAGCAAGGAATAAGTACAGCAACTTTCGGATAGCTTTCTAATGGAGCCGGTTGATCGTAAGGTGGAGCCTTACGTTCTTTCCAATAGAAAATGATCGCACCAATCATCCATAGATATGACATAAACAATGGATAATAAAAAACGAACTTTAGAGTCTGCGACCATATTGCAGCAAAGATTGTCATGTTTCAGCCTCGTCTACGGCACAAGACGAGATGACTTTTCAGCAAATGCTTTATGCATCACGTTCACGTCCGGATGATCTTTAATTGGGTCATCTGGGTAATATGCAACATGCATTGCACCTTGTTCATAGAGAGAGTGAATTGTCGCAGCCATTTCAGTTGAAGGTACCTTTTCGTTATTACGCCAGTTCGTTGCTTGTAGCTCAAAAACTGTTTTCTTAATGCCATTTGGATACTGTTTTACACGATCAACCATATCTTTATAGAATTGATCTTGGTTATTCACTTGCTCCATATAAGGCATCGCCATAATAGCAGTAAAATCATAACGGTTTAATGACTCTTCAAGTGACTGAGAGTACCAATTTTCCGCATATGGTTTTAAAGCCACTTGTGCATATAAATTACGTGCTGTAAGCAGGAATGGCTCATACTGACGAACCTCACCAACAAGCTCCATCGCAAAATCATCTAAATATCTTGTTTTATATGCAGTCCACTTCTGCAAATCTTCGTCATTTGCACGAATTTTTGCCAAGTCTGTTGGTAAACCTTGTTTCGCATAAGCTTTTAAGGCATCTGGGCTTGCATCTTCATAATCAGACAGAGTCACATCGTCATGGAATAAAATTCCATTGAAAGACGATGACTTCGCTAAATCTTCATATATTTCACGGATAGTTTGACGCGCTTCAGGTGAAAAAGGGCTTAAACGAATGTATCCCATATTGAGATGCTCACTCGTTTTATCCTGCTGGGTTACAACCAAATCTTTTGATACAGGATCAGTTTTTGGTAGTTCCCATGCCAATAAAGGCATCCACGCATAAATACGGCTTACAGGCGTACGTGTTTGAATTTGCCATGCAACACGGTTGAATAAATCAGCACGCATAGGAATATGTCGATTTGGGAAGTATACCATATCGGCAGAACCATTAGCATCTGCATCAGAGAAAGCTTGTAAATAAACCGTGTTTACGCCCATCGCATTAATACGGTCGAGTAGATTACCTAAATTACGCTCTTGTTGTTTCGGATCTGGATCATAAATATAGTCGAGATCAACATGCATAATTTTTTGCGGGCGATTATTATCCGTTAAGTTTAATTCACGGTTTTTAATCTCTTGAGCCAAATCATTGGTACTCATTCCGCCTTCTACCAAAATACGGCTCATATTCTGTAGAGATTGTTTAGCATGATCTGCCCCATCATCAAGTGTGATGGTAATTGGCATACCAAGCTTTTTAGCAATCTGGACCGTTTGCATATTGTAGCGACCGTATGGCCAAACCATAATACGTGGCGAACGTATACCATGTTGTTTGAGCAACTGATTATTCTTTTTTAAATCATTATAGATTCGAGCCTGATACTGGCTGTCGTTTTCATATGTTTTAGTTTTATCATCATAAAAACGTGTGGTTGCCGCAGGTTCAGAGTTTCCTTGTGGATTACCATTAATACCACGGTGTAAGTGATAGCTATGGCTTGCAATTTCAACAAAACCGCTATCTTGCATTTCTTTAAGTTCAGGCCAGCTTAAGATTTTATCACGTGGAATTTCTTCACCAGAAAAATCTACCTTCTGATTTTCTTTTGGCTCCAACCATGAACCAACAACAGCAAGTACTACTGGTATTTTCTTAGCCTTAATCACTGGATAAGCATTTTGATAAAAAGTCTGATAACCATCATCTACAGTCAATAAAACCGGTTTGCTTGGCAGTGCAACTTTACCCTGATGAGCGCGAATTAACTGATCTACAGTAATAAAATGGAAACCGTTTTTTTGCAGCCAATCGATATGCTCACTAAATTGTTTCGTAGTCACCGCATATTGAGGAATTAAGGCATTCTTAGTATCGGTAATTTCATGATAGCCAATAACAGTAAGTTCTGAAGCATCTATTTTAGGAGGAGCAGCTAATGCCATACCTGACAAGCCTGCTAAAGCCAAGCCAAGCGTTAGATTCAACAAAGGAGATGCAAAGCGGGTAATCATGAAATAGCGTCTCAATAGCAATATAGATTATTTATGTGAAATTTAAACTTAAGAACTAAAACCGACGTTTGTTTAGCCCTTAAGTTTAAACTGCCCAAAATGAACAGTTTTTCAGTTCACCTTTATAATCAAATAAACTGAAAATAATCTTAAATATTCAAAAAGCTAAAATATAAATAACGAATATATTCATATTTAAAGCTTATATAAAAAATCAAACGGTAAAATTTTGATTTCATTCATCGCGAGTTTTTACGTCAAATAACTCAATTTCAAAAATCAAATTTGAGTTCGCCGGAATAACTTTGCCCATTTTGCGTTCCCCATAAGCCAAATGCGCAGGAACAATAAGTTTACGTTTTCCGCCCACTTTCATTCCCATGATGCCTTGGTCCCAACCTTTAATCACACGGCCTGTACCAATGACACATTCGAAATAATTTCCGCGGTCAATTGAAGAGTCGAATTTGGTACCGTCCTCTAACCAACCTGTATAGTGAGTGGTAATTAAGGCACCTTTAACCGCTTCCTTACCTTCGCCTACTTTTAAATCGATAATTTCTAATTCAGTGATCATAACATTTCCGTTTCATTTAAATTCACAGCCCAGACTCAATCTTTAGTCTAGCAACTAGTTTTGTAAATTTTGTTGCGCTTTCCAATTTTACTGTAATTGAGTCCACACTACATTTGCTTGGCCATTTTCGCCTAGTAAAGTCCACTCAGAGTCCATAACGTTTAACTGTAACTGCATCGTACGTTCACAAAGCTGTTCTAACTCTGCTGTACTTTCAGGTGCAATTTGCCAAACTTGGACATTACTTAATGTTTTAATTTTACTGTTTCTCTTCCACCAGTCTTCGACCTGTGAACCATACGCAACAATTGCTACAGCTTTACAACGAGCACTGGCTTTTTTCACTTTATCTTCAGAAGGTAAACCGACCTCAATCCAATTTTCTAACTGACCTGTTAAGTCTTTTTGCCAAAGTGCAGGCTCATCGGTTTCAAAAAGGTCTTTAGTAAATTCAAGACTGTCACTTGCAAAACGTGCAAATGCCATAACTCGAACCATTAACCGTTCTAAAGTTTCTGAAGGATGCAATGCAAGCGTCAATTGATAATCGCCATAGATATGGTCATCCATATTGGCAATATTCAAGTCTGCCTTATAAATTGTTGCTTTAAGCGCCATGGTTAATATGTCCAAAAATTTGGCGCTAAGAATACTCGATTTCAATTAAAAAATTATAGAAAAAACGCAGTAACACAAAACTTCTTTCACTCTAAATTTGCATCTTCTTCCAAAACAACCAAGCGCTTTCCAAGTTGGCGGGCTTTTTGCTTTGAAGGGTTTGTATTCCTCTCTTTTGATTTGATGACTTATGTGGCAAAAACTTAAACGTAGTTTATTCCTACAAGTTCTCTGCGCTCTCTTCCTCGGTATTGCAGTAGGACTTGCTTTTCATGACTTCTCTCTAGCTTTAAAACCCCTTGGTGATGGTTTTATTTCACTGATTAAAATGTTGATTGCACCAATTGTATTTTGTGTCGTAGTACTGGGAATTTATGGTGCAAATGATATTAAAAAAATGGGCAAAGTCGGTGCAAAAACGATTCTCTATTTTGAAGTAGTCACAAGTATTGCTTTAATTTTGGGAATTATTGTTGCTTATGTCTTTAAACCGGGCGTCGGTATGAATATTGATATTAGCCATTTAGATGCTAAAGATTTAAGTACCTATACCGAACGTGCTCACGACATGCATACAGGTTCAGATTTTCTTCTTAATATTATTCCAAAAACATTTACTAGCGCTTTTGCCAACGGCGATATTTTACAAGTTTTACTCATCGCGATTTTATTTGGCGTATCGCTACTTTTAATTCCTAAACATTTAGCAGAGCTAGTACGTCAGGCACTTGAAGCTTTCTCTGAAGTCTTCTTTAGAATTATGGGGCTAATCATTCGCTTAGCTCCAATTGGAGTATTCGGTTCAGTTGCCTATACCACTGCAAAATTTGGATCAGACTCACTCCTGCAACTCGGTTATTTAGTTTTACTCTTTTATGCAACCTGCATTTTATTTGTTGTCATTGTTCTAGGTTTAATTCTAAAGCTTGCTGGCCTCAACATTTTCAAATTTGTAGGCTATTTTAAAGATGAACTTGCGATTGTTTTAGGTACTGCCTCTTCCGACTCGGTTCTTCCTCAAGTCATGAAGAAGCTTAAGAACCTAGGCATAAAAGACTCAACAGTCGGTCTAGTCATTCCAACCGGTTATTCTTTTAACTTAGATGGCTTTTCCATTTATTTAACATTAGGAGTGATTTTTATTGCGCAGGCCTGCAATATCGATCTCTCTATGCATGACTTATTAGCTATTTTACTGGTTTCACTGATTACCTCTAAAGGTGCGCATGGTATTCCGGGGTCAGCTTTAGTTATTCTTGCAGCTACACTTTCAGTTATTCCAAGCTTACCTGCAATTGGCCTAGTACTTTTACTGTCTGTAGATTGGTTTATTGGGATTATTCGTGCCTGTACCAACTTAATTGGTAACTGTGTTGCGACCGTAGTGATTGCCCATTGGGAAAAAGATATTGATCATGCCCAAGCCAAAGCTGTACTCGACATTAAAAAATAGATGAAGATTTTTGAGAACATTGAGCTATCTTTTCAATGTTCTCTATTCGTCAATTCTGCAAGTTAATAACTCAGTTTCAAATGCCAGCCAGTCATGTTCATGTTGGCTAATGATTTCAATACGGTTATCAATACCCTCTTCACCAGACTTATAATTAAACTGTTCAGGATTAAAGTTAAAGGTCTTCCACCCCTGATCTGTATGAAAAATTCCCTTAATACGCAGCCAGTCTTGCTGTGCGCAGAGTAAATCGAGCAAAGCATAAAATTCGAATTTCCAACGCTTAGGTAATTTCCAGCCTGCAACAGTATATCCCTGCGCTGACTCAACATAGTGATAAGGCAATTGACGAATTTCTTTTGCTACTTCAGCTTCACTCATCTGCTTTTGAAGCTTAAGTAAAGGTTGTATAGAGCGTGCGGTTAAACGAGCAGCGACATCAATTTGTGCTAGTTCGAGTTGACCATGCTCTGTCGTTAACCATTGTTGTTGATAAGGTTGATACTCTTCTTTCAATTGGTCTAGTGCTTGTTCATCTTCAAAAGACATCGTATCAGCATGAGAAACTACAACAATCTGGGCAGCTTTTAACTGATCTTCATAAAGATTTTGCTTAACCCAATTGGTGTCATGCAAATGGCTACCATCGACAACCGTGACTAATGCACGCATAGCCAAGCTGTTTTGCCAATGAGGTTCAGTTAACTGATCAAACAGTTGTGAAGGATGTCCAAGCCCTGTAGGTTCAATAAAGAGTCGGTCTGGTTTTTGTTCACTTAGCAAACGAGCCAAAGCAATATGCATGGGGAGTTGGCTACTACAACATAAACACCCACCTAATAATTCTTTTACGGCATAGCCTTGTTCTTGCGGTAAAAGTTGTTGATCTACCCCAATTTGACCAAACTCATTCATTAAGACCGCCCACACTTCATCTTTGGGTTTCTGACTTAATAAATGCTGTAATAATGTGGTTTTCCCTGCCCCTAAAAATCCTGAAATAATATGGGTAGGAACAGTTTTTTGGGGAATCAGTTTCACAAGCAACTCAAATCAACAAGGTTCAAAAAAACTAGGAAAGGTATATCACTGTTTAAGTGGCATGAAAATGATTTTTCTTTTGGCGTCATCTTTTTAAAAAGTGGGTAAAAATATTAAATATGAGAATAAAGTCTCATTACTTATCTAAATTTACTTTAAATTATTTATTGTCAAACGGAATATTCTATTTTAAGGAATTCATAATTCATACCAGAGTGTTTTGTTTACGTAACCAACCTGACTTTTTTTTATTCAACATGAAATATTTTTTCACATTTTAAACGTTCAACCAGCGTGGTAATTTTACAGTAGACGCACATAAACGGCCCGTATATTTCATATTGTTAAGATAGGCGTAATAGATTGTTAAGTTAATTGATGCAATCCAAAGCTCGGCTTAGCATGTGTCCTAGCTTAATCATTCAACCATACAGGTTTCATGTTGGTAAGAACGATTAGGTTTAATTTATTGTTTAATGAATTTTAAGGATGCCATAAAATGAAATTAGCTAAAACTTTACTTGCTACTACTCTAGCTTTAACTGCTGCTTCAACTTTCGCTGCTTCTAAACATGATAAGGTTCATGCTCCAGAAGACAAAGTTGTAGTTTCAACTCAAGAACAAGCCAACACTGCAAATGCTGCATCTGACGCTGTAGGTTCAGCTTCTGAAGCCGCTCCTGCTGCTCAATAATTATTATCTCTGTACTCTCCTCCAAGCTCAGAGATAATTTTGCTGAAATGAAACAGGACGTTAAATTTCAGTGATGAAAAAAAAGATCGAACCATGCTGCGGTTCGATCTTTTTTTAATTCGATCTGATTAAGACGTTTTCTTATACATGCTACAAGAAGGATTATGATTTTCTTGTAGGCGCAACACCTTACGATGCTCTGCCGCTTCAAATCGACAGCGTTTCCACTCGGTATCTAGCTTCAATTGAGGAACTTCGCGTGGTTTACCATGCTCATCAACAGAAACCATTGTGAAATAACAGCTATTGGTATGGCGAACGGTGCGCTTTTGAATATTTTGCGCTTCAACACGAATACCAACTTCCATTGAAGTACGGCCTACATGGTTCACACTTGCCAAGAAGGTAACTAACTCACCTACATAAATCGGTTCTTTAAAATTCACTTTATCTACAGACAAAGTCACCACATAGCTGCCCGAATAACGGCTTGCACAAGCATAGGCGACTTGGTCTAACAGCTTAAGAATTGTTCCACCATGAACATTACCTGAAAAATTTGCCATATCAGGAGTCATTAAAACTGACATGGTTAATTCTGACTGATCATCAGTTACGGTTGTCATTTCATCTAATGTAGGCATGACTCAACTCTGTCTCAAACAAGCTCAGAAACATTATGGTTGATAATTCACAAAAAAAACATGCTTAAATCCACCACATAGCATCGTATTTTTTAATATTGTTTATTCTTTTTTTGAACGAAGCTTTTTTAATCTATTATTTTTAATTATTTTTTAATTTTTCTTAAATAAAAATTGATTGAGAAATTAAAAATAATAAAAAAGTGCTATGCCATTTTTCAATATTAAATGGCATAGCACGATGTTGACCGATACTTGCTAAACTTTATTAATTACACCTGTCACACCATTGATAATCATATCAATAGCGATCGTACCGATTAATAACGCTGATAAACGCCCGACAATATCAAAATAGCGGTCGATATGTTTGGCATGTTTATAGCGTAAATGATCATGTGAAAATTTCATCAAAATCAAAATACTACAGGTTAAAAATAACGTAAAGGCAATCACTAGGGCTGCTTCACCAATTGACATTTCTATGCCTGTAACTACAGCGGCACTAATAGTACCTGGCCCAATCATAAATGGCATAGCGATGGTTCCAGCTAAATGCTCAGGAGCACCGCGCATTTCACCAATGGTATCGGCACCCTGAAACACATAACGATAGCCAATCACCAAAAAGATCAGGCCGCCAAAAATCTGAAAGGCTTCAAAACGTACATTCAGATATTTACTAAAAATTGTTTCACCGCCCCATGCAAACAGCATGAACACAATAAAAGCAATCAAACTTCCCTGAATCAGTGCTTTATTAAACACCTTAGCTTCTGAATGGCGGATTAGGCCAATCATATAAATGCTCATTAAAAATGGATTGAGCAATGAGAAAAATAAAGCAAAAGAATGTAGATAAGGAGAAGCCATGCATTTTCCTCTTAAGCTTGTGGATCTGGGAACAATGGTCGGTTTCCAGGGCTAATACGATTGATATGCAAGAAGGTCATATGTCTTTCATATTTATCTAAAATGTCATTAATGACCTGTTCTTTACTGTAACCAACAAGGTCGTTGTCTTGAGAACCTTCATAAAGATAAGTTTCGAGACGGTAATAGAACTGTTTGCCTCGTTTTACACGCTGACTAAAGTTAGGCGCGCTATAACGGACAGGCCAAATTTGATAAACAAAGTTTTGCTCTTCTTCCAAATGAATGGTGATATCGAGGTGATATAACGCCTCTTCGTCTTCAAGTGGTGTCTGCTGTACATCTACATTCACGCCTTGCTTAATAAGCTCATCGGCAACAGCTTGAACAGCAGGCTGACAAACTGTGTCGAGCATACGTCTGGTTTCAGTTGTTCCCGGATGGTGCATCACTCGGGTCAACCGCTTTTTCCAGTTAAGGATGTCGACGTTACCTACCACGGGTGCTGCATTCATACTTCGACTAGCATGCCTGTAGTCCTCAAGTCTGAGTGACTTATAAAGCCCTGCCATCACAAGGAACATTACGAAACTAAACGGTAGTCCCATAATAATGGTGGCATTTTGCAAAGCAGTAATCCCGTTGGTCATCAGCATAGCGAGCGTTAATAACCCAATGGCAATTGCCCAGAACACGCTTAACCAACGTGGTGCATCATTATCAATATGGGTGAGCTTGGTCGTGAAATTACCCAAAACCAATGCCCCTGAATCGGCAGAAGTCACATAAAATAAAAGACCAGTCACCGTCGCGATTGAAGCAATAAAAGTAAAACCCGGATACTGTGCTAACAGGTCATAGAAACCATGTGCCGGATTTGATAATACCGTTGCAGCCAAAGTCTGGTTGCCTTCAAAAATCACGCTGTGCAATGCGCTGTTACCAAAAATGGATAACCATGTTAAGGTAAATAACAAAGGAATAATTAAAGTCCCGCACACGAACTCACGGATAGTACGTCCTCTTGAGATACGTGCCAAAAAGAGTCCTACAAATGGAGACCAAGCAATCCACCATGCCCAGAAGAACAAGGTCCAACTGCTCATCCAATCTTTAGGCTGCTCAAAAGCAAAACTTTGAAGTGCCAAGGTCGGGAATCGAGTTAAATAGTCGCCAATATTTTGTACCAAAGCATTGAGTAAAAACTCGGTATTGCCCAAGAACAAAATAAATAGCAAAAGACCAATTGATACATAAATATTGATTTCAGACAAAATCCGAAGGCCTTTATTCACCCCAGATGTCACTGAAATAATACTAATACCGACTGCAATGGCAATCAGCGCAAACTGCATCCAGATATTCTCTGGCAGTCCTAATAAAACATGTAAACCATAGTTCAGCTGTACCACGCCAATCCCGCAGGTGGTCGCAATACCAAAAATTGTCCCGATGACTGCGGCAGTATCCACACTATGGCCAATTGCCCCATTAATTCTGTTCCCGAAAATTGGGTAAAGTGCAGAACGAATGGTCAGCGGTAAGTTATAGCGATAACTGAAATAACCGAGTGCCATACCAATCAAGGCATACATACACCATCCGGTCAAACCATAGTGAAACAGCGTCCACACCATACTTTGGCGTGCCGCTTCATAGGTCTGGCCTACGCCAACAGGTGGCTGCATATAATGAGATAATGGCTCGGCCACCGAGAAGAACATTAAATCGATACCAATACCTGCTGAAAACAGCATGGCAGACCAACTCAGTAGACTAAACTCAGGCTTTGAGTGTTTAGGGCCAAGTTTAATTTCACCATATCTGGAACAGGCAATGAAAATAACAAACACCATATACAGTGTTGCAGCCAGTAAGTAATACCAGCCGAAAGTTGACGTTACCCACGCAAGTACGGTGTTAATTGTTCGATTTGCAAAATCGTTAAACAAAAAAGTAACGAGAGAAAAGATTAAAATAATTAGAGCTGAAATATAAAAAACCACACGATTAAGCGGGTCTTTTTTAGATTTAGATAATGTTAAATCATCAACTGCTCTTGGATTATCTGTTGCCATACAATCCTCAAGGAATAGAAGAAAATAAAATATTCAATTTAGTCTTTTCACTATTTAACCATAATGAAAAGACTGCTTTGAACGCAAAAAATATAAATAAATGTGATGAACCAAGATTATGAAACCTCGGTTACTTTGTTCTGGTCACAATTCGATGGAATAGAAATGTCTTTTGAAATAGCTAACTGCTTTTTCACAACATTCGGGTCAAACTCATCTTGCTTTAAGGCTTTGGCTAAACCAAACATATAAAGCAAAATAATTACAGAAAATGGTAAACCACATAACACCACTGCACTTTGCATGGAGTTGAAACTACCGGCTAAGAGTAAACCGATACTGACAATGGTGATGACCACAGACCAAAAGATGCGTAACCAGATCGGTGAATCACTATCACTGGTGCCCCCTTTCGAGGACAAATTGGCGATCATTAGTGTACCAGAGCCAACAGGGGTCAAAAATAAAACGAAACAAATTACAACAACAATCCCCGCAATGTACGGATTAAACGGGAGATATTCGAGTAATTTAAATAATGACAACGCTGGATCACTTAAAACCATATCTCCTAAAACTTTATGTTTTTGATTGAGAATTAAGTAAATTGCAGTGTTTCCAAAAACTGAAATCCAAGCCAGTGTAAAGCCGAGTGGAATCAGACATACACCCAACACTACTTCACGAATGGTTCGACCTTTGGAAATTCGGGCAATAAACATTCCTACAAAAGGTGCCCAAGCAATCCACCATGCCCAATAAAACACAGTCCATGAACCCAACCAACCACTGGCTTTTTGATTGTATAAATACATATCAAAGCTTTTACCCATAAAATTATTAAGGTAATCGCCCGTATTTTGCACAAGGCCATTTAACAAATGGTTAGTCGGTCCTGTTAAAAATACAAATAAAAGTAAAGCATAGAGCAAACGTAAATTAATACGCGATAACCATGCCAAGCCTTTTTCAATGCCGACCACTGTTGTAATGGTCGCAACACTCATCATGATTAAAACTGCAGTAATTAAAGTTGCAGAGCTATGCGGTATTTCAGGAATTAAATAACAAATGCCTGAAACTAATACTAAAGCGCCTATACCTAAATTAGTCACGAGCGAAATGACGGTTGCTAAAATACCAAAGCCATCGACAAAATCACCCACCAAGCCATGAACTCGTTCTCCGAAAATTGGATAGAGTGCCGAGCGTAGCGCGAGTGGTAAATTTTGTCTAAAAGCAAAGTAACCTAATGTCACGCCGAGCAAGGCATAAAGCACCCAACCATGAATACCCCAGTGCAAAAAGCTATAGGTCATGGCATTTCGAGCAGCTTGAATTGTTCCTGCCTCACCTTCTGGTGGTCTTAGAAAATGGTCAACAGGTTCAGCAACACCATAATAAAGTAGCGCGATACCAATACCTGCCGAAAACAGCATTGAGGTCCAAGCCAAATAGCCAAACTCAGGTTTGTCGTGGTCTTTTCCTAAAGGAATCTGCCCTACTTTTGAAAAGGCAAGCCATGCCACAAAGCCTAAACACAGCACAATCACCAACATGTAATACCACCCGAAAAAGTGGTTTACTTGCTCTTGTACATAGGTCAGCCAAAACTGACTTTTTTGCGGAAACAGTACAAATAACAGGCCAAAAATACCGATACTGACTGCCGAACTCCAAAATACGAAACGATTTAACCGAATATGGTCTGAAGAATATTTATCACTTTTCAACACCATCTTATTGCTCCTTGCAATCGGTGTATTTTTCTAAAATAACGTGATAAGTACTGGACTTATGCGCATCATCCTATCCCTAAGAACTTTCGATTCTATCTCTTCTTCCCCGAAGTCAGATTCAAAAATTCATTGATTTTTACACATCATACTTGTTATTGATTGAACGTTCAATCAATAACAAGTATGATAAAAAAAGTGCTATGATGCTCTGCAAGTTAACATGCTGAATTTAAAGCACCCATAAAAGTGCTGATGTGGAAAATCATGACAAAACGCAGAGTAAAACCAGAGCATGTGCGCCGTGAAGAGATTATGAACGCTGCACTCGACGTAATTTATGAAGTGGGGTTATCCAATACCACCATTGCACAAATTGCAAAAAAAGCCGAGCTGTCGACCGGCATTGTTAGCCACTATTTTGGCGACAAACAAGGGTTAATAAATACTTGTATGCAAGAAATGCTAAATGTTTTGCGTCGGAAAACCGAACAATACAGAGCAGAAGCAGATTCGCATCCGGAAAGCCAAATTAAGGCAATTATTGACTCTAACTTTGACATTAGTCAGGTAAATGAAAAAGCAATGCGGGTCTGGTTAGACTTTTGGTCTGCAAGTATGCATGTACCAGACCTGAGCCGTTTGCAAAAGATTAATGATCAACGCCTGTACTCTAACTTGAAGTTTTATTTCCTCAAGTTAATAGATGAACAACAGGCCAGTGTTGCCGCAAGAGGGTTGGCAGCATTGATTGATGGATTATGGCTACGCGGCAGTTTAAGCCGTCATAACGAATTTGACAGCGAACTGGCCCGTTCTATTGCTTACGATTATGTAAAAACGCAATTGCAATTTGCGAACAAGCCTTTGCAGGAGAGACAAAATGAGTGATGTACAAGCTTATCAACTGTATATCCATGGACGCTACGTTGAAGCAACCAGTGGTAAAACATTTAATAGTATTAACCCTGCCAACGGCGAGACAATCGCGACTCTTCAACAGGCATCTGAACAAGATATTGAAGCTGCTGTAAAAAGTGCCCAACAAGGACAAAAAATCTGGGCTGCCATGACTGCCATGGAGCGTTCACGTATTTTACGTCGTGCTGTCGACATTCTCCGTGAACGTAATGATGAGCTTGCCCGTCTTGAAACACTCGACACAGGTAAAGCCTATAGCGAAACATCTACCGTCGATATTGTGACTGGTGCCGATGTACTCGAATATTACGCAGGACTTGCAACAGCCATTCAGGGTGAACAAGTTCCGCTTCGCGAATCAAGTTTCTTTTATACACGCCGTGAACCTTTAGGCGTGGTTGCCGGTATTGGTGCCTGGAACTATCCAATTCAAATTGCTTTATGGAAATCTGCCCCTGCTCTTGCTGCGGGTAATGCCATGATTTTCAAGCCAAGTGAAACAACCCCACTTACTGCATTTAAACTTGCAGAAATCTATACAGAAGCTGGCTTACCAGACGGTGTATTTAACGTGGTACAAGGTGCAGGTCGTGAAATTGGTCAATGGCTCACTGAACATCCTGTAATTGAAAAAATCTCATTCACTGGTGGTGTGGAAACCGGCAAAAAAGTCATGGCAAGCGCTGCTGGCTCTACACTGAAAGAAGTGACCATGGAGCTTGGTGGGAAGTCACCACTCATTATTTGTGAAGATGCTGACCTGAACCGTGCCGCAGATATCGCGGTTATGGCGAACTTCTTTAGCTCAGGTCAAGTATGTACCAACGGTACGCGCGTATTTGTTCCAAAATCACGTTTAGCCGACTTTGAAAAAGCGGTTGTAGAGCGTGTAAAACGCATTCGCATTGGCGACCCAATAGCTGAAGACACGAACTTTGGTCCGCTCACTAGCTTCCCTCATATGGAAAAAGTGTTGTCTTTCATTGAGTCAGGCAAACAACAAGGCGCTAAGGTGTTAATTGGTGGTGGTCGTGCGACCGAAGGCGAGCTTGCGAAAGGTGCTTATGTACTACCGACTGTATTTAGCGATTGCACTGACCAGATGGCCATTGTTCAAGAAGAAATTTTTGGACCTGTCATGAGCATTTTAAGCTATGAAACCGAAGAAGAAGTCATCCGCCGTGCTAACGACACGACCTTTGGTTTAGCTGCTGGCGTAGTCACTCAAGATATTAGCCGCGCTCATCGCATTATTCACCAAATTGAAGCCGGTATTTGCTGGATTAACACGTGGGGTGAATCACCTGCCGAGATGCCAGTTGGTGGCTACAAACAATCTGGCGTGGGCCGTGAAAATGGCTTGACCACACTTGGGCACTATACCCGTATCAAATCTATTCAAGTTGAACTTGGCGATTATCAAAGCATTTTTTAATGCCTGTATCGCTCTAAACACTTCAACCTAAATCACATATGCCGAGCAGTCTTTATAGATTGCTCAGGCAAACTGTTAGTAAAAAAAGGATAGTTATGAATATTAAAGAATATGATTACATTATTATTGGCGCAGGATCTGCCGGAAATGTACTCGCTGCGCGTCTTACCGAAGACAAAGATACCACCGTTTTACTCTTAGAAGCAGGTGGACCAGATTATCGCTTGGATTTCCGTACACAAATGCCGGCAGCTTTGGCCTACCCTCTTCAAGGTCGTCGCTACAACTGGGCTTATTTAACCGACCCAGAGCCACACATGAATAACCGCCGCATGGAATGTGGTCGTGGCAAAGGTTTAGGTGGCTCATCTTTAATTAATGGCATGTGTTATATCCGCGGTAACGCGATGGATTTAGAACAATGGGCAACTCATAAAGGCCTTGAAAACTGGACTTATGCCGATTGTTTGCCTTACTACAAAAAAGCCGAAACTCGTGACATTGGTGGCAATGACTACCATGGTGATAACGGCCCTGTATCCGTTGCTACCCCGAAAAATGGCAACAATGTGCTGTTCCATGCCATGGTTGAAGCAGGTGTACAAGCAGGTTACCCACGTACTGATGACTTAAATGGTTACCAGCAAGAAGGCTTTGGTCCAATGGACCGTACAGTTACGCCTAAAGGCCGCCGCTCAAGTACTGCACGTGGTTATTTAGATATGGCAAAAGGTCGTCCAAACCTGACTATTTTAACCCACGCCACAACCAATAAAATCTTATTTAATCAAAAACAAGCGATTGGTGTTGAATACATTATTGGTGCCGACCAAAACAACTTACAGCGTGCTTTGGTTAAACGCGAAGTATTACTTTGCGCAGGTGCAATTGCATCACCGCAAATTTTACAGCGCTCAGGCGTAGGTCAAAGTACCTTCTTAAAATCAATGGATATTGATGTGGTTCATGATTTGCCGGGCGTAGGTGAAAACCTGCAAGACCATTTGGAAATGTACTTGCAATATAAATGTAAGCAGCCCGTTTCTTTATACCCTGCTTTAAAATGGTATAACCAACCAGCCATTGGTGCTGAGTGGTTATTTAACGGTACAGGTATTGGCGCAAGTAACCAGTTTGAAGCGGGTGGATTTATCCGTAGTTCCGATGAGTTCAAGTGGCCAAACATTCAGTACCATTTCTTGCCAGTTGCGATTAACTACAACGGTAGTAATGCAGTAAAAGAACATGGTTTCCAAGCACACGTGGGTTCAATGCGTTCGCCTTCACGTGGTCGTATCAAACTTAAATCGAAAGATCCGTTTGCACATCCAAGTATTTTGTTTAACTACATGTCAACTGAGCAAGACTGGCGTGAGTTCCGCGATGCAATTCGTATTACACGTGAAATCATGCAGCAACCTGCGCTTGATCCATATCGTGGTGAAGAAATTAGTCCGGGTAAACATTTGCAAAGTGATGCAGAGCTTGATGACTTTGTTCGTAACCACGCAGAAACGGCTTACCACCCGTCTTGTAGCTGTAAGATGGGTGAAGATGAGATGGCTGTTGTAGATGGTCAAGGCCGTGTACACGGTATGAATGGTTTACGTGTAGTTGATGCCTCAATTATGCCATTGATTATTACTGGTAACTTAAATGCAACCACTATTATGATTGCCGAGAAAATTGCAGACCAAATTCGTGGACGTGAAGCATTACCACGTTCAACTGCACCGTTCTATGTCGCGTCATAAAACCGTTAAGGGCATATTTCTTATACAGAAATATGCCCTTAATTTAATAGGTACTGCACAAACATTAATAAGAACTATGTATGACAAAAAATAAGCGGCTATAAGCTAAACATTTACACAAATATGGCATGAAATAAAAATTAATCTATTTTTATATGCAAATTACCATCAAGTGATTTAATTTTAACCATAATTATTTAAATTAATAATTTTCATATATTTATATAAAAATATCAGCAAAAAATAATCTTATAAAAGCTTAGTTTGATTAAATATAAATCATATTTATGATTTTGATAGAACCCATTTATTATAAAAATTGTCTTGTCAATGCAAAATTAGTCTAAAATATAGAGTGTTTGCGATAATCCCAAGTAATTTTTCTTTTTTTAAAGTTCTCTGTTTTGGAGAATTTTACTTTCGCATTTATATCCGTTTTGTCTGGATACGCTGTCTAGGTTTCCTCACACCTTAAGTGACTCAAATAACTTATTTTAAGGTTCCCCTTGCATGAAAAAGTTTTTGAAATACCTTCTGGTATTAATCATTATTATTTTAATTGCAGGTATTGTTTTCTTGTTTAGACCGATTGCGTCAAAACAAGTGCAAACTGCAAAAGATGAGCCAGTTGTTGATGCCGTTCTTGTTGGCGGCGGCATCATGAGTGCCACTCTCGGTACTTACTTCACTGAGCTTGAACCGAATTGGCAAATTCGTATGTATGAGCGTCTTGACCAAGTTGCTCAAGAAAGTTCAAACGGCTTTAACAATGCCGGAACAGGCCACTCTGGCTTTATGGAAATGAACTATACCGAAGAGAAAAACGGTAAGATGGAAATTGCCAAAGCTGAAAAAGTTGCTTCTCAGTTTGAAGTAGCAAAACAGTTCTGGTCATATCAGGTAAAACAAGGCGTTTTAGCTGAACCAAAATCATTCATTAACCCTGTTCCACACATTGCTTTCGTTTGGGGCGATAACGTTCAGTTCTTAGAAAAACGTTATGCTGCCATGATTCAAAGCCCGTTGTTCAAAGGTATGAAATTTACTGAAGACCCAGCTGTAATTAAGCAATGGGCACCTTTAGTGATGAACGATCGTGACCCAACTCAAAAAGTTGCAGCGACGCGTATGGAAGTTGGTTCAGACGTTAACTACGGTTCAATCACGAATCAGTTAGTGAAACACTTAAGCCAAAACCCAAATTTCAAATTACAGACTTCAACTGAAGTTTCTGGCATCAGCCAAAATGATGACAAAACTTGGACTGTAACTTTCAAAGATTTGAAAACTGGTAAAACAGATCACGTTAAAACACGTTTCGTGTTTATCGGTGCAGGTGGTGCAGCGGTTAAATTATTGCAACTTACTGGTTTACCAGAAGCGAAACAATATGCTGGTTTCCCTGTAGGTGGTGAGTTCTTAATTACTGATAACCCAGCAATTACTGCTCAACATACCGCAAAAGTATATGGTCGTGCTGAACTTGGTGCGCCTCCAATGTCTGTACCACATATTGATACACGTTATATCGACGGTAAAAAATATGTATTGTTTGGACCATTTGCAACCTATTCAAACAAGTTCCTGAAAAATGGTTCACAGCTTGATTTGCTTGCATCAACCAACAAAAACAACATTTTACCAATGACGACTGTTGGCTTGGAAAACCTTGATCTTGTTAAATACTTGGTGAGCCAAGTGATGATGTCAGACCAAGACCGTCTAAATGAACTTCGTAAATACTACCCAGATGCGAAAGCTGAAGACTGGCGTTTAAGCCAAGGTGGTCAACGTGTTCAGATCATCAAGAAAGAACCGGGTAAACCTGCGACACTTCAATTCGGTACAGAAATCTTTGCTTCTAAAGACGGCGCTGTAACTGCATTGTTAGGTGCGTCTCCGGGTGCTTCGACTTCTCCATACATCATGCTTAACTTGCTTGAAAAAGCTTTCCCTCAGCAAACTGAAGGTAAGTGGAACCAAAAGCTTCATGAAATCGTGGTTTCTTATAAGCAAGACTTGAGCAAAGACCCAGTGTTACTCGACAAAGTTCGTCAGTACACAAGTTCTACGCTTGGCTTGAACTATACATCTCCATTCAAAGCTGCAAACGATGAAACTGCTGCTGCCCCTGTTGCAAAAGCAAACTAAGTTTGATGATGTATAACTAAAATATCAAAAGGATGAATTTCGATTTGTCCTTTTGTTTTTTAGACCACAGTTGAGATATTTAGACTAGCTATGACGCCTTTAAACTCATCACCTCGCTTCTTGTCATTTTGTTTTAAGCTCGTGCTTGTTTTGCTACTGGCTTATCTTTTGTTAAGCGGGTTTTATATATGGATGATTGGTGGTACAGCAATTTACGTCAGCTCAGCCGTATTATTTATTATCACTGCATATGCATTTAAGCTCGGCAAGTACCAGAAAATCTGTTCAGTTTTAAATGTGCTCATGAGCGCAGCCGCGTTATATTTCAGCACAGCTCATCTATTTTTCTCCTCTATTCAGTTCTTTATATTTTTACCTGCACTATTTTTTGTTCTACTGGCTTTTTCCCGCCTAAATAAACTTCGTAATGTATTTAAGGTTTTAATAGTGATCAGTTTATTGGTGTGGTCAGGTATACATTTTTCACAGCTTAAACAACTTCAAGCCTATTATAAAACACAGCATACAGGTGAAAACTGGCAACAATATGGCGCTTTGTAAGATCGTTTTCATTCTATGTTTGCCAACCAATACACGCTCATTTTCATGTGAAGTTCATCAGTAAAACTGAACAGCATTTACAGAATTCCTTTTAAGAAAAATTTTTCATAACCATCTCATTTTTTTTGAAATATATCGAGCATATTAGTGATTGAATAGAATTCACCTACACGTTAGATTAGCTGAATTATTTTTCTCCCTTTATGTTGTAATTTATGAAAATTTTAGATGGCGGTTTAGGCCGTGAATTGGCCCGTCGTGGCGCTCCATTCCGTCAACCAGAGTGGTCTGCTTTAGCACTTATTGAAGCACCTGAAACAGTAAAAGAAGTCCACCTTGACTTTATCAATGCTGGTGCAGAAGTCATCACGACTAACAACTACGCGGTTGTACCATTTCACATTGGTCAGGAACGCTTTGAAACTGACGGCGTACGTTTAATTAAAGTTGCCATCGAACAAGCGAAAAATGCAGTTAAAGAAAGCGGCAAAAATGTCAAAATCGCAGGTTGCTTACCACCGTTATTTGGTTCTTACCGTGCAGACTTGTTCCAACCAGAACAGGCTAAAAACCTAGCTGAGCCTATCATTAAAACATTGGCACCAGAAGTAGATTTCTGGCTCGCTGAAACCCAGTCTTGCTTAAAAGAAGTTGAAACAGTGCATGCCTTGTTACCACAAGATGGTAAGGACTATTGGGTGTCATTTACGCTGCAAGATGAAATTAAACAAGAACAAGCATTACTTCGTTCAGGCGAAAACATGCAGCAAGTGGCTGATTTCATCAAACAATCTAATGCCAAAGCAGTATTGTTTAACTGCTGCCAACCTGAAGTGATCTTGCAGGCGATTAATGAGATTAAAGAACTCATTCCTGAGTCTGTACAAATTGGCGCCTATGCCAACGCTTTCCCACCGCAAGATGATAGTGCTACAGCCAACGATGGTCTGGATGAAATTCGTAAAGACTTAGATGCTCCAGCTTATCTTGGTTTTGCTAAACAGTGGCAGCAAGCAGGTGCAAGTCTGGTTGGTGGTTGCTGTGGTATTGGACCAGAACACATTGCTGAACTTTCTCAATTTTTTAAAGAATAAATACCATGTCTGCTGCCAAAATCGGATTGTTGTCTCTTACAGCGCTGGTATTTAGCTCTATGGTGGGGTCTGGCGTATTTAGCCTTCCCCAAAATATGGCTCAAGTTGCCAACGGTTCTGCCCTTCTTGTTGCATGGCTCATTACTGGGGTCGGCATTATTTTCTTAGCCCTGTCATTGTTGCATTTAACCCGTCAACGACCAGATCTAGACGGCGGTATTTATAACTATGCGCGGGAAGGATTTGGAGACCTCATCGGGTTTTGCTCGGCGTGGGGTTATTGGTTATGTACCACCATTGGTATTGTCGGCTATGTGGTCATTGCCTTTTCAGGCGTTGGTATGTTTACCGACAGCAAAGACCATATTATTTTTGGTGAAGGTAACACGCTCTACTCTCTGATTGGTTCAAGCATTTTTGTATGGCTGGTGCACTGGTTAGTGAGTCGAGGCATTAAAGAAGCTGCTGTTGTAAATTTGCTAGCGACCATTGCCAAAATTATTCCAATGGTGGTTTTCATCTTCTTTACTTTTATTGCCTTTAAGTTTGATTTATTCAAACTCAACTTAAATGACTTCTCTTTAAAAGTTCCACTTTGGCAGCAAGTCAAAGACCTGATGCTCATTACCCTTTGGGTATTTACGGGTATTGAAGGTGCTGTGGTTTTATCATCGCGTGCAAAGAACCGTAATGACATTGGTAAAGCGACCATTTTAGGTGTGTTACTGGCCTTAAGTTTTTACGTCATGGTGACAGTACTGGCTTATGGTGTGGCAAGTCGTGAAGCCCTTGCAGGTATGCATAACCCATCTATGGCGACCATTTTGCAGCAATTGATCGGCTTACCGGGTACCATCATTATTACCATCGGTCTGATTATTTCAGTTTCATCTTCTTATTTAAGCTGGACGTTATTTGCGACCGAAATTCCATTTTTAGCCGCAAAAAATGGTGCATTCCCTAAATTATTTTTAAAGAATAATCAGAACAATGTACCCATTTCATCACTTTGGCTCACTACTATTGTGGTACAAGGCTCTCTGATTGCCGTGTATTTTTTCAATAAAAACTACACTCAGCTTTTACTGATTTCATCGGTGATGATTTTGTTGCCTTATTTTCTGGTGTCGGCTTTTTATCTTAAAGAATCGATTCGCCATAAACGCACGCCGCATATCGCTATTGCAAGTGTCGCTTCAATCTATGCACTTTGGTTGCTCTATGCAGCAGGCTTAGACTTGCTGCTGTTGTCTGGCGTGTTGTATTTGGTCGGCTTGGTTATTTTTTCAATCAGCTACTTTGAGCATAAAAAATCGCTCAAACAAAACCAGCTTAATTAATCACTTCAACCACTGTTGAGCCTGTCAGCAGTGGTTTTCTAAAAACAAAAACTCTATTTTGAAAGCTGCGACTGCTTTAAATGCAACCTTAAAATACGACGTAATTCTAAAATTGCCTCAGGGCTAGTTTGTATTGAATGCCCACCTTTAATAATCAACTCCGACTGCTCCCCACCTAAATGTGAACTTTGATACGGTACAATCCCATCACTCATTTTTGACTTATCTGTGGTGCCATTTATATTGCCCATAATCGAGTGATAGACCACGTTGGACGATGGCTGAATGGCTTGCGTAAGTTGCATAAAGCTAGAAGAGCGACTTAAATTACTCGCTCCGTTTTCAATTAAACCTTTTCTGAGTTTTGTATTTTTCTCATCTCTCATTTCAACCGCAATAAAAAAGTCAGCAGGCAAACGAATAACACGGCGAGCAATTTGGGTAAACCATCGATCAGCGTAGTCAGTACCATGATGCGGCGCCGAAACAAAAACTACCCGCTTAAAATAAGGCAAAGTCTTGAACTGAAAACGCTCTCGAATAACAGGATTTTCCTTTAAACGATTTAGCTGTGCTTCATTCATTTTTTGCATGGCTTGCTCTGAAACATCAGCATCGCTTACCAATAGGCGGCTAATCACTCCGCCCATACTATGCCCAACCAACACTGCATCATGTGCAGCATAGCTGTCTTTGGCAACATTTTGAAAAGCCTGATTCAGCAATGAATAAATCTGAAAACGACTTTCAAAAATCGGCATATTGGTTGAATAAAACACCTGCCAAACTTGGTAGTTTTGTCTTAATTCGGCATCTCCCATAATGTCATTGGTTAGGCTCACCCAAGCCTCTGGACTACTTGCTAAGCCATGAATAAACACAATGATTTTTTTATTCGGGTTAAAAGGCTCCAGCATATATAAATGCGGCATAATCAAATTGGTTTCTTTATTAATTAAAGACCAATAACCCGCTGCCCCTAAATTATATTTCGACAGCCACAGCCCATAAGGCGCCGAATAGTTTGCAGTAAGTGGATAATCCACACCTTCAACTTTTACACGGTCCTGCCGATAAGGGTCGAACATGGAAATTTCTAAATCTGCCCCAGCAATGATCTGATCTGCTGTGGCCTTTTGTTTTGGGTAGGCAATGGCCGTGACTGGAAAGAAACGTGGTAAATGTATGTTGGGATTGCTCTGGTGAGCGTAAAAAGCGTCGGGGTCTAAAATGAAACCATGATTTACATCATGCTCCTTACGTCCCACAATAAATTCGGCACCTAACCCATCCTTACGGTTGACGGTATTAAACCCTGAAAAGTTCATGTTATAGCTAGAGCGAAAGGTATCGACTTCAATGTTTTGTACATCTACGGCATGATCAAAGTTGACTTGGTACTCATGCCCATCTGCTTTTAGTAAAGGTGGAAAATGAAGCGTATTTAAATGATTAAAATACGTGGTTATGAGCTTTGACAAAGCCACGTTATAAAAAATACGCACCTGATTTTGCCGATGGTCAAATACCCGATCGAACGGCGACTCTTCAGAGTCAAACAAATAAACATAGCTATAACGCAAGCTTTTATCAAATAGTGCTAACTCTTGCTCGACACAGCTATTATTTTTACTGCCCACATTACACTGGCTACTACGCCCAACATCTAAAGCTTTTGCCAAGTAAATTTCACTGAGCGCAGCATAACGCTCTTCTCTGCTGCTATTTTCAGACAGCCCCTGAATTTTCTTTAAACAATCTTCAAAATTTTGCAGACAAGACTTTTCATTTTCTTTCACCAAATACAGTAAGTTTTGGGTTTGATGACTTAAAGTATTGTCAGTCAAAATGCTTTCATTTTTACTTTTCAAAGCGCTGCTTAAGTTACTTTCTTTTAAATGAATGACCTGACAACCGCTAAGCAGTCCCATTATTGCAAGCACTAAATAATGGCCGGATTTTGTCATTGTGCATTCCTTTATCGAATGTATTTCCCCACTCGTCATTATGCCTGTAAAGCTGTGAACGAACAATTTCAGCTCAGCTTCAATGGTGCTCTATTGAAAAAATAAAAGCCCGAATTTGTTTAAATTCAGGCTCTTTCAACAGCTCTGTTTAAGCTTGTTTAAACTTCTGCTGTGAAGCCAAATAAGAAAAATAAAGGATAGGTAAAATAAACGGCGCTACACTCCAAAAGTCAAAATAGACATAAAGCACAGCCCCCATAAAAGCACCAATCACAAAGCCAATGACAATACTGGCACTTTTAAGCAGACTGGCTCGATTGGCCTCATTATTGTTTTTTAGCAAGTTGGCAATATCAATCCCAAGCTGGGTAGTGTTGCCTGTCATCATGGTACTTGGGCTAATATTTTTAATGAGGGTTTTACTTGAAGTATTACGAATAGCTAAAGCAATTAAACCGAGTCCACCTGTGATAGCAACGGTAATCGCATCGGCATTTTTAAATGGCTCAAAATAAAGCCCTGCAACCATAAAGGCACACAGGAAAATAGCTTCAAACAAAAATAAATAAGACAGTGTTTTGTGTTTAACCTGACTACGGTCAATTAACAGTTTGGTAATCACCACCGTCAAAATAAACAATGGAATAGCTGCAAGCTTAATCCAGACTCCTGTACCGCCCTTCACCAAGGCTGCTCCTGCAAGCACCAAGTTGCCCGTCACATGCGCTGTAAAAAAACCAAATAACGCAATAAAGCCAATGGTATCAATTGCTCCACCAACCATAGTCAGTAAAACAGGATCGCGACATAGTGCCCATGTACTTTGTGTCTCTTGTTGAATTGAGGTCTCTGGCATAAACAGCATCCTGTTATTTTAAAGTCATTAAATTCACTAAAAAGATGTTTTAAATATTTAAAAACAAATCAAATCTAAAGCATTTATAAAAACAAAAAAGCATGTAAAAACATAGACTGTTTAATGTCGCAACACTGTCTTCAAAATGGCAACAATTATGATGCGCGCCATGCAACAGTATCAGTCATAAAGTTACGGTTTAATTAAAGCAAATCGGCCAAATTCCTAATTTCTTCCATCACCGCCTTACACGCAGGCGTTAAATAGCCGTGCTTAGAAATAGACAAAGAAATATAGCGCTTGAGCGCAGGGTTAATAATTTTTGCGGCTTGAATTGAGGTGTATTGGCTAGCTTTTTTTAAAGCTTGCGGCCCCAGCATGGTATACATGCGAGACTCGGAAACCAAATGGGTTTGCAAACTAATCGAGTCGGCTTCAAACACAATATTCAGCTCTACCCCATTTTCATAAGCCATATGGTCTAAAAAATTGCGCCAGTTACTTGGCCTGCAAAACGTGACCAGCGGTAACTCACTTACTGCTTTAAAGTCGACTTCATTGGCCTGAGTGAGCGTGTCTCCTTCGCAACCGACCAAATAGGTATCAACTTCGGTAAGGTACACATCGCCCTGTTTAGGTGTCGGGTTAAACCGATAGAGAATGGCTAAATCGACGCTACCATCTTCAAGCCATTTTTCTAAATGTACCCCTTGCCCTTCACGCACCGACAGTTTAATTAAGGGATATTTCTCTTGAAGGACTTTATAAAGCGTCGATAACAACGGATGTGCAGTAGATGGCAAACTGGCAATACGAACCGTACCAATTGGGGTATCGGTCGAGTGCAAAATTTCATTATTAAGTTGATCGGTCACGTTTAGCCATGAACGAATTTTAGGAAGTAAATGCTGGCCTAAATCGGTGAGTTCTACGCCGCGTCCAGTTCGGTTAAACAAACGACCACCACATTGCGTCTCAAGCTCGTTCATTTGCCGACTGATTTGCGGCTGATTGGTGTTATGCAACATCGCGACTTTGCTTAAGCTACCGAGTTCCACCGCATCTAAAAATATTTTCCATAATTCATAATTCATCGATTCTTCCTAAATCGTAAATAGGCAGCATTTTGAGCTATACATTTTCAGTATAACTGAAATTCAAGAATTGGTAATTCCTACATAGCTCACCTATTTCTATACTCCAATCATGTTCTCTACAACACGATTTAAGTCAGATTAAGAACCAGAGAATATTTAATTACACTGTATAGGAAGTACGATTATGAGTTTAGATTTACGTGGATTAACCCCAGCACCTGTGACTCCTTTTACCCGTGACGGACAAGTAGACCATAATGCAATTCAACGTTTAGGTTCATGGTTAGGCAGTATTGATGGTGTAAAAGGCTTGGTTGTTCTTGGGCATGCAGGTGAAGGAACATTCTTGTCGCAAAAAGAACAAATGCAGGTCATCGAAAGCTTTGTTAAATCGGTAGATGACAAAATTCCGGTAATCGCAGGGATTACACTCGAAGGTACTTCGGTTGCAGCAGAAGAAGCAAAACGTGCAGTCAGCGCTGGTGCTTCGGCAGGTTTGATTTACCCTTCACATGGCTGGTTGCGTTTTGGCTATCAAAAAGGCGCACCACAAGACCGTTATAAAGCAATTTATGAAGAAAGTGGTTTGCCATCTATTTTATTCCAATATCCAGATGCAACGAAGGCCACTTACGACCTAGAGACTCTACTCGATATTTCTGCACAGCCAGGCGTATTTGCCATGAAAAATGGTGTGCGTAACATGCGCCGCTGGGATGTCGAAATTCCGATTATTCGCCGTGAACGTCCAGACTTACAGGTGTTGACGTGCCACGATGAATATTTGCTTCACACCATGTTTGATGTAGACGGCGCTTTGGTTGGCTATGGCAACATTGCCCCTGAACTGTTAATTGAAATGATTAAAGCAGGTAAAGCTAAAGATTATGCTAAAGCACGTGCGATTCACGATCAATTATTACCAGTGACTCGCAATGTTTATCACCGCGGTTCACACATGGAAGGTACGGTCGCGCTTAAACATGCATTGGTTGCTCGCGGAATTTTGGACCATGCCACTGTGCGTTCGCCTCTGCTTCCACTCGCTGATGGTGCTGAGCAAGAAATTCATGATGCGATGCGTCAAGCTGGAATTGGCAAGGTCGATTTAACCCAAGCCGTTGCTTAAATTCTATTCGGGCTAGCATGTACGCTAGCCTTTTTTTCCTGTACGCTGCCTGAGGCCAAACATCGGGCATGTCTCTTAAAAACAATAATAAAAAGCATGCAAACTGTGGTGAACAGGTAGTGCGAAATAGAACAACAAAACTACGAGGAATGTAGTAATAAGGAGATAGAAGATGACAAATCTAGCGGATGTAGAACAAATTAGTCATCATCAAAAAAATGCGGAAATTATTGCAAGACTTGAACGGCTACCCGTCACTGGTCGATTGCAATTTATGCGTATTACCATTGGTATCGCGACCTTTTTTGACGCTTATACTGTTCTTGCGATTGCCTTTGCTTTACCCCAACTCATTACCGAATGGCACCTGACGCCTGCCTATGTTGGTGCGATCATTGCCGCGGGCTATGTCGGGCAACTGGTCGGTGCTATCTTTTTTGGTTCTCTTGCCGAAAAAGTCGGTCGTTTAAAAGTACTGTCTTTTACTATTTTACTGTTTGTGGCAATGGACATTTCTTGTTTGTTTGCTTGGAGCGGAATGTCACTGTTAATTTTCCGTTTCTTGCAAGGTGTTGGTACAGGTGGCGAAGTGCCTGTTGCGAGTGCCTATATTAATGAGTTTATTGGTGCAGAAAAGCGCGGTAAGTTTTTCTTGCTTTATGAAGTTTTATTCCCACTTGGTCTTATGTTTGCAGGCATGGCAGCATTTTTCCTGATGCCAATTTACGGCTGGAAAGTCATGTTTATTGTGGGCTTAGTTCCATCTTTACTGGTGATTCCTTTACGGTTTTTCTTGCCTGAGTCACCACGCTGGCTTGCTTCCAAAGGCCGTTTTAAAGAAGCCGATCAAGTGGTTAAAAGCTTTGAAGATGGTGCTATTAAAAGCGGTAAACCTTTGCCTGAACCTGTCGTTAAAGAAATTAATCCGCAAGGCATGGCAAAAACCGACTGGCGTGAGCTGTTCCGTGGCATTTACCGCAAACGGACCTTTACCCTGTGGGGCATGTGGTTTTGCGTATATATGGTGAACAATGCCATGGTGACTTGGCTGCCATCTCTCTACAAACAACACTTTGGCCTGTCACTTCAAACCAGTTTAGGTTATGGCTGGATTACTTCGGGTGTGGGTGTGATTGCCTCTATTATCTGTGCGTTAATGATTGATAAAGTCGGCCGTCGTCCTTGGTACAGTGCAGCGTTTTTCTTAGCGATTATTCCACTCATGAGCCTCTCGGTTTTAGGCGCTAAATCGGCCATGGAAGTTGTAATTTTCGCAACGATTAGCTATGCCATTTTGCAGACCATTTCATTCTCTTTATACCTTTACGCTGCCGAACTTTACCCTACTCGCCTACGTGCGATGGGCATTGGTTTTAGTACCGCTTGGTTACGTGCCGGCTCTGCAATTGGGCCTGTTATGGTCGGCCTCGTGGTTGGTGGCTATGGCATTCAATATGTGTTTAGTGTGCTGGCTGTTGTGGCGCTCATTGGTGGCCTTGTGACCTTCTTGTTTGCCATTGAAACCAAAGGCCAAGTGCTCGAAAAACTCTCTCCTTAATTCATCCATTTCATAAAAAGCTTGCCTAACCTCAGCGTTAGGCAAAGGGCTTATTCATGCTTAAAAAAGGAATTTAAAATGAATAAATATTTGCTATGGGGCTGTATTGGTTTAGGCAGTGTGAGCAATGCATATGCAGAGCTTCCTCAAGAATTTGGCAAGTTAGAATTAAAACTTAACACCCGTTACTGGAACGATGAAGGCACTGCCCACCCCACGCTTGCCAACCCTTCGCCTTCGTCGAGTGAATATGAACAAAGTGCCTTAGGGCTTGAGTTAAATTATCAGTCACCTTACCTTTGGGACTGGCTTGGGGTAGATGGCTCACTCTATGCAGTCACCAAGTTATTTGATTCTGGCAAGCCGAGCGCTCAGCTTTTAGAGGTCGAAAATAACGGCAAGCTTGATCAGAACTTTGCAACTTTAGGGCAACTCTACATCAAAGCAAAACTCGGTGATAAAGGCGAAATTAAATTAGGCCGCCAATTGCAAGACTCGCTTTTACTTAAAAGCACCAATAACCGCGCAGTACCCGATACTTTTTCGGGTGCGAGTGGTCAGTTTCAACTGAATGATCAGCTACAAACTTACATCGCTTACTATGACCGCTGGAAACCGCGCAGCACGGATAGTTTTGAAAAGTTTGTCACTGAGAATGACGAGCGAATTGATTATGTTGGTTTGCTTGGTGCCAAGTATCAGTACAAAAACTGGAGCGTGAATGCCGAATATTTAAATAGCAAAGATTATTTGAAAAAGTATGGGGCGATTGCTCAATATAAACTGCCCTTTCATGGCTTGGTGTGGACATTTAACACAGGGGCTTTTTTCTCGCGTGACGATGGCAAGCTGTTTAAATGCGGTGCCGAAACCGAGCTGGACTGTGTCAAAGGCCAAGACATTAACAACCGTGGGAATGGTTATTTTGTCGATGTAAATGTGGCCAAGAATAATCTAGAAGGTGGTATTGCCGTTTCAAAGTTTGATGGTTTTTGGATTGAAGATAACTTTGCTGTGCACTCCGACCGTAACTCGGTTTTAACGCAAGACCACGGCACCAACCCATTTCCGACCTCTGCGACCATTGGCCCTGACTTTACCAATAATGATGAAACCGCCGTTGCCCTTCGGCTGAAATATAACTGGAAAGACTATGTCAAAGGTTTAAAAACCGAAGCGAAGTATATTTATGGCTTTGGTGCTCACCAAAGTAACATCAGCAGTGATATTGAGGGTAAAGAGCGTTACTTTGACTTTACGGTGAGTTATGCCTTGCCGTGGGTGAAAAACTTACATGTGCGTTATTCATTTTTGCATTATGAGTCAAAGTTTGAAAATGCAAACCTAGGTGAAAAAATAAATGGTATGCCCCGTAAAGATTGGGACCAGCACCGTGTATTTATTAATTACCGTTATACATTTTAAGAGTTGGCTAACGACTTAAAGCATCAATACTCATCTAGATTGATTTATAAAACCCGAAAAATATCGGGCTTTTTTTGAAAATTATGTTCTCAATAAAGCGTAAAAGTGCCAGTCATGAAGTTTTAAACACCGTTATGTTGACACTTTTACGCTTCAGTTTGGTTATTTATCATCAAATCATTTAAGTATTTAAATTGGCTTTTAAATAACTTCTTAGAGCCATCGACATGTCTGGCTCTTGTAAAAATTGCTCTCTCAATTCTTGGACAAGCTGCGGACTCAACTCATTTAAATCTTTGGCTTCACTATATTGCTCATACGCTTTTTGTAGCGCGATATTCTTTGACCGATAAAGCAATTGATGTGCTTCAACTTCATACATTTCCTCGCGTCCCGATTGTGGAGGAGCTAAGCCAAACAGTAAGCGCCAGAACGGAAAAGAGACTTTATCTGGCCCTATTTTTTCAAATTTTGGATCGGTTACTTTTGCAACAATTTGATTGATATCCATACCGAGCATGGCATTTACATCTAAAGTACCCAAGCCTATTTGTTTTAAATTAAGATTTTTATTTGCAACACTACCAAACAAAGCAAAACGACAAGCTTCTACTTTTTGCCATCCTTCTAGTGCAGCAAGCGCAGCTTTATTTTTTTGGAGCCAAAGAGCGCAAGCGGCAGCAATTTGAGGTGTACTTGCCGATGTACCACCTCCATCTAAAGCCCATCCATTAGTACTTCCTAACTTCATCCAAGGGACATTTGGTGTAGAGGCAGCAATTGCTTTTACCATGACAGCATCAGGCCCCCAAGAGCCTTGCATGACACCAGCATCATTAGTGATATATGGTTTGTTGTCATAGGTCACACCTGTTGCCGTAATCACACGCCAAAATGCAGAAGGATAAACCGTAAAATGTGTTGCGATATCCATGACTACAGCATTAAAGCTGTCGCCCGATGCAGCAACTAAAACAATACCTTGGTCATATAATTGGTTTGTGACATCGGCCCAACTTGCTGTTGGCAGCCCTCCATGACTTAAAGTGACAACATTACATGGCGGGCAGTATTGACCGTTTGCCGTATTGTAAGTTCCCAAAGCATGCTTTAGACCTTGAGCGAGATTAGAGCTATAGATATGTGCAACCGAACCACCTACGCCACCAATACGAATAGGCACAACAGATGCTTCTGGCGCACCACCAATATAACCACTATAAGTTAAAGACGGATTATCCTTAATATTCAAGGTTATTTTATTACCAGCCAATATTGCTAATGTCGCGGTTCCATGGCCTGCATTTAAATGATTGCCCGGATCTACTGTATCGGCATTATTGTCATAATAGTTCCAGCCTTGTTCTGGTAATAGATTCAATGGTTTTGTTTGATGCTGATCTGAATAGCCTGTGTCAACATGGGCAATCCGTATTCCCTGCCCCAAATAACCTACTGCCCAAGCTTTATCAAAGTTATCTCTTTTAATATACCAATCTAAGCTACTTAAATTTGACATGGTGGGTGGATAGTGAGTATTTAATGGTTCTACCGGATAATTCTCTGTCGATTTTCCATCTACAGTTAATGATTTTCTTTGAGTATCATCATTTTCTTTAGTACTTATGAAATGTTCTAAATCTGGCTCAATATAGACCTGATCTGACAAATCGCCCGCTAACTTAGCATCTTGATATTGTTGATATATTTGATGAGCTTTATCCCATGGA
Organism: Acinetobacter sp. WA-87; assembly: GCF_039938935.1. NCBI lineage: Bacteria > Pseudomonadati > Pseudomonadota > Gammaproteobacteria > Moraxellales > Moraxellaceae > Acinetobacter > Acinetobacter sp. WA-87. The sequence goes on from NZ_JBDUVF010000001.1 coordinate 1,421,913, forward strand.
TGAATTGCAATTCTTTGTGTAGGTGAATGCAATAGCCAAGTGCTTTTTTTCGTAAAATCTAATGCGCCCTTAAGCATGGTATTGTTCGCTTCATCTGGGAACAGAGGCTCTGTAACTCCTGTTAAACCAGTCAAACCATCGGTAGGTTGCTTTAAATTTTCGGCGAAAATTGAATAACTAAACTGAACATTTTTGATTTCTTCGAAATGCTCGTTCGGTACGCGAATTAATAGTTTTCCGTTACTAGAAATAGTCATAGCTATCTCCCCATATTTTAATTATTGTTAAGATTATATTTAGATAATTTTAATAATTTAATTTTAAAAACTATCTTCACTTAATCTTAAATTACAAAACAAAATATCACAATATATAATTTATTAAGTTTTTTATAATAATTAAAACCATTTTAATCACCAAAATAAAAACAAATGAATTAAATCAATTATTATTTTTTAATAATTAAAATTTTTATAATATTTTATTTAAATTGAATTGACCGTTTAAAAACTTATGATTATTATTGTCTCGCTGGCCTACATTGCCAGTCGGTTTTGACAGACCGAGTATACAGCGTATCAGGTAAATACTCCCTGAGTATGAGACTTGTGCGCAACTTGCACCTCCCCCTTACCGTTGCGGTAGGACGGGAGGGGGACGCGCTTGCGCGTGCTGGTTTGTATACCCAGTCTGTCAACCCTCTTCCGTTCTACCACCATAATCAATTGACGGTGATCTTTGGTGGTAGAGCTCCATAAATTCTAAGGAGTTGACCATGCCACTATATAAACTTATCCCCTCTCCCTTATAAATTTTTTATTTATTTAAAACTTAGGTTTTCTATTATCTAAAGTTTTTAATTTATAAATTATTTTTATTTTAAAATTTTAATCATTTTATTTTCCTTATTTTACAGGCGGATTAACTACATCCTAAAAAATGATTTTAAAACTTAGAATATAGCAATTTATTTTTTTCTCATTGAGATATCCCCAAATCATCACGAGAATAATATGAAATTTTATAAAACTATTTTAGTTTTAGGCCTTGTTGTAAGTGATTACAGCGTTTCGGGTTGTGACATACACACTCAGCAGGAGTTTGAAAAAATTTGCCTGTCTGGTGGACATACCATAGCAAGTTGCGACTGTATTTACCAACGGCTTGAACAAGTGTATTCGCCTCAGCTCATGCAAGGTCTAGAACATGTCAGTTTGCAAAGTCCTGCTCTCCCACAGGACTTTGCCCCTACTTTTTTTAGTGTAATGCGGCGGTGCGATAAAGATGACATGGGCTAAGCGTTTGGCTTAGCTCCCTTATCTCTGTGTCGCAATGGTGGATAACTTTAAATCAGCGCAAAAAATTAAAGTTCTGTTGTGGCACGGGGGCCTTGGGGAATAGTTCTTAACTGAACAATAACAACATACAATACTAACCCCCTATTTGTTATGCTTTTAGCACTTCATAAAGATAAAAAGGGATAAATAAATTTTTAATTATGGTGCAATAAAAAAACCGCTAATTCTAGCGGTTCTATGTAGCTCAAAGTCGCTAGAAAAATTATCAACATCCAATACAACAAACTGGTTACTAAATGTCACATAATGAAAAACCACCCGAAGATGTTTTACATTTATTTGATACAACTCCATCTCATTTGTAGGGCTGTAAGATGTTCGTAAACACTTGGAGTCTTTATTTGTTTTTCTTTAATAATTTCACCAAAAAAAGTAAAGTTTGCATTAATAATTGACTTCATCATATTCCGCATAAGATTTTCATCTAAATCATTAAATCTGACACCAACAGCAACAAATTCTAAATAATTTAAAAGATAAAAAATTGCATTTTTATATTTTTGATCTAAACCATTGAAATCTGCAATTGTTAAATTATAGTTTTCTCCTTTAGACTTTTTGAAATTAACAAAAATTTCAGTGCATAACTCAACTTGACGGGTATAAGCATCTGAAAGTCTTGATTCCATAAGAGTCTGAATCGAATGATTTCTTGTAGAGGTTAGAGATTGACCACGTGCAGGAAACAACCACCCTAAAATAGCCGCGACAATCCCAAGTAAAACCAAAATAGTATTTGATGTATCCTTTGTTTCCGTATTTGTACTTAATGAGAAACCCATTAGTACATAGTTTCTAAGGGATAAATTCCAGTAAACAAGTTCGAGAAACACTATAACTAGACAAATCATCATTATATTTAATTGTATATGTGTCCGTGGTTTAAGGAAGAATTGATCTCTAACCTTATAGTAAAAATAAGCAAATATTAAAACATAAGGTAATAAAAGAATAATTGTTCTTAGTAAAAGTATATTGTCGATTTCCATTTATTTCACACAAAAATAAAGCACCCTTAATAGGATGCTTTATTTGTAATCTTTTGTAAACTAGCCGATGCCATAACCATCTGCTAAACGATAGTTTAATTTTTTAGTTTTCATGGCGTCTCCTCGAAAGCTTGCGCTTGATATATGTAGGGTACGTAAAAATCAGTAATACTATTTTCAATAGTAAACAATTTGTTTTAAAGGATAGTATCTACTAATGACTAAACTGTCAATTGTACTTTACATTCTCAAACCCACTTAAACCAAAATTTATTTTTAAATTTCAGCAACTTATTAATTTTCAACTTTTAAAAATTAGATATATATTTTTTTTAAAATCATGTTGAAAGTGCGGTATATTTTGTATTTTTTAAAATACCCCACACTCGATTTGTTTTAAGAAAAAATAACCTTAAACGTTTTAATTTCTCACCTTAAACTTCTTCTGAGACTCGTCTAAAAACATATTATCAATAGCAAAAATACAGTCAGTCCCTTTTCAATTAGCAATTCATAGTGCTTGTAATAAGCTGAGATAGCCAAATCTTGCCCATACCACCTTGAACGTGAAATAACGTTGTATGCAAGAGGATCGCATTCACAAATAATGGTGGTCAATTAATAAAGCCGCCTTTAGCAACTATCAAAGCGCATATAGTAGACTTCATTATCATTTCAACCCTCTATTATTTAGATGCTTGCTATAACTGATGCAACTTTGATGTTTAGAGGCTAATCCAGAAGTTTTGAAGGTACTTACACAAAAGATCAGTGTATAGTGATAAAGTTTTAGGGATTTAAAAAAAATTACTAAGTCATTAAAATTTAAAGTTTTCATGATTTTTATAGAATAGTGGGAGTTGAACCCGCGTCCACCAGCACTACACGTTTGGCTTAGCTCCCTTATCTATGTGTCGCAATGGTGGATAACTTTAAATCAGCGCAAAAAATTAAAGTTCTGTTGTGGCACGGGGGCCTTTGGGGAATTAAATATTTAGAGAATTTCTTTTAATTAACGAATTATATTTAATAGACGGTGAAGCGATTGAAAGATCAATTCTTCAAGAGCCGATATCTAAATAAAAAAGAGCTCATTAGAGCTCTTTGTACTTATTACTTTCTATAAATTTTAGAAAATTAATTAACGCTAATTTATCTTTAAAGTTAACTCCTATCCCATACCGTGTAGGATTCTTGGCACACTCAGACTCACTAGACTGTGGAAAACGAGCAAATGCTGTATTCATATTTCCTTTTTCTGCAAAACTAAACTCAACTTTCTCTAGCTTTGTTAAAACTTCTTTAAATTTCCGAAAAGATGGATGAATCATAAGCCTCGAAGGCTGTTTTTTTCTTTTTTGGTTATCTGTCAGTTGCTTAACATAAACATATTGACCATTTTTTAATTTAAATTCATGAGCATATTTACGAGTATTAGTTTGTGTATACCCTAGCTCTGTCATGAGCTCATCAATTTCTGTACAAGATAAAAAAGTCATTTCACTTAACCTAAATATTATTTTGAGGTATTTCTAACGAATCAAGAGACAAAATTCTAATGAAGAAATAGCAATACTATAAAAATAAAATTAGCTGCGATGGAAGGCTGCTCTACGTCGATATAAAAAATTAAGCTTCTGTTGTGTACGAGAACCTTATTTTTAGTAATTTATTTTTGCATCACACCAAAGCCATAATCATAAGACCAAGTAGGTATTTCGTCTCTATTGTAAGGTATTAAAGATATACGGCAGCCTTGCTCATTGGCAATTTGGTATTCATAACAGTAATCTTTCATTTGTTGTGGATTGAGAGCTAACCATGCTTGTGGTTTAGCAGGAATTTCTTCGAACTTCACTTGATCCCATACCAAACCGTATTTTGGATATTTTAAAGTTTTAGTCGCTTTTTCATCAAAACCATAAACTTGTTTTTTAACAATCAAGCTATCAGCCCACTCAAACATATAGGTTTCTTGATAGTTACGTTCACGTAAAGGCGTTAAATTATAAATATTCTCTGTCATGATACTTGCATCTACATCCGACCGAGAAAATAACTGCTCCCCTTGATCATTAAAATAATTTTGGCAAAAATTTCCTATTTGTTGATCATCATGTTTTGCAAATAAACAATTTACTTGATCAAAACGAAGTCTGGCATTAATAACTAATTGAGATTGATGATCCCATGGCAAAAGCTCGCTTAAATCTTGGTATGAATAAGTTGATGTTACAGATGAACCATACCCTTCATAGCCAGGGTATACAAATACAGGTCTGCGCTGTTTACTTTGTTGCTTAAGTTTTTCAATATCGCGTCGTTCACAATAACGATAATTCCACTGTGGAATCATAATATTGGGTTGCTGTACTTTTTCTAACCTATGACGATTAACACGACCCGCTGTTTGTACAATTGATTGTACACTTGATGCATCAATAATAGCCCAATCAAAATCATGATCTCGCCCGACTTCTTCCACTGGTGTTGCAATCACAATAAATGGAATATTTAAGGAGCTAGATTTCTGAATGAGGTTAATAATTTCATCATCTTGTTCGATCTGCTCATTACCAGTTTTTCTTTTTTTACCGTCTTTATGACGTGTTAAAAGCTGATCTAAACGTTGCTCTTTATAAAATCTTGAAATAAGCCAGTCATTCGCATGATAACAAGCTACTTTTGCCTCAGGTAAATGATCTGATAAAAATTGAGCAAGTCGAATTGCATGTTTAATATTGGCAACCCGTATAAGTCCCAAAGAAATTTTCTTTTCGGTCTTTTTAAAATTCCATGCATGCGCTTGATGAAGTTGCTTTACTCCTTCCAATACCGACTGTTTCCACGATAAAACTGTAGTTTCAGGTAATGAAAGCAACTGAGCCAGTCGATGAGTAGGCTTAGAGAGTAAGTGAACTTGTAAATTATCTAAATGCTTTTGGTAGTTGGTATTAAATTCTGATTTTTGATTTGATCGTTCTAACCAAACCTGCGGTTTAAGCTCATTATCAATAATCGCAATGATTGATTTTTTCTCATTTCCATACAGAGCCGCCCGCATCTGTATACCTGACTCAAATGCCCGATGAATTGTTTTAGCAACTGTAAGTGATAAGGTTGCTGACGAACAAATAACATTTCGACCATACATTGCAGCTAACTGGACTAAGCGCAAAACAGCGATCAATGCTTTAGGTTCATAGCCATCAACTTCATCTAAAATCAAGTCACTACTCATAATTCTGAGTAATGCTTTAACATGATGTCCTTGTCTATGTGGTTCCCCCCCTGCAATCAGATAATCAATGGTTGAAACTAATAATGGTGAAGCAAGGATGGTAGTTTCTTTTTGATCTAAAACTTTACGTCCATTTTTTTCAACCGTAAATAATGGATGTAACCACTCAGGTAAATCACAGTCCTCACCCCAAGCATCAAACATAGGCTCTGGATGATTTTCATCTTCATCAACGAACTCAATTTTCTCTTTACTTTGATCAAATAAAGTCTGAGTAACAGTATCTCCAATAATCACGGCGATTTCATCGTCCGATAGATTCATTGACGTTTTAAGTGCATGCCCAGTCTGCAAAGTTAGAGAACGCAAATTAAGCGCAATCACTATTCTTGGGTCATCTGGTCTTAAAGTACAAGCCGCCCGCAAATTCATACGGGTTTTACCACTTCCTGTCCCTGCAATATTAAATACGAGTGCCGGTGTTTCAGGATGCTTCTGTATATTTTTTTGCAATGCATTTGCTGCAATATTTTGCCATTGGAAACGCCGGTGAGTTGTTGGCTGACAGATGTACTCAACTGTTTGCTCAGATAGACCAGATAAGCTCAAATCAGTCATCATTTGAACTGCGATTCGTGAAGCCCGATCACCCACTTGGTGTAAGTGCCATTCTAGTGGCTGATCTTGTAATTTGGCTTTTTTGTCTTGGTCTATAGTTTTAAGCTTTGTATTTGCAAATAACGAAACATTTTCAGGTTTTTGCAAAGAATATTGCTGGGCCGAGACAATATGATCGGCATGAATCAGAGCTGCTCGTGAATGTAGTGCTAAGGCTTTCCAGTACAAAAGCTGGTCTGTTTTTTGTTTTGGTATTAATGCAGTTAAGCGCTGCATACGTTTTTGATGGCTTTTAAAAATAGAGTCTGGCAACTCACCTGCACAGCTCATTTGTTCACGGCTTGGAACCAATGTCCGAACATGATTTTCATAGTGAGGTAATGCGAGTGGATCATTTTTTAAAGCTTCTTCCACCCCTAATAATCCATGATGTGTAACAACTAAATAATCGACTGCTTCTAATTCATTTTGGATTCCCTGTTCAATTTCTTGTCGATCACCTAAAGTAAATTTCTCTAAACCTTTATCTAAATTCTTCCAAGCAAGCTGCCAGTCCCATCCATTTTTTCTGAGTTGTTGTAATAATTTTAAAGACAACCATTCATGTCGAATGCCATCTCTAATTTTTTGCCCTGCCATTTCTGGACTTAATTTGTTCTGAAAATGTTGGGATGCCTTACCGATATCATGCATGTCCCCTGCTGCACCTGCCAACAAGCTACTTACTTTGACCCATTCATCTAGCATCAGTAGTTTTTGTTGTTTTTTGGTCGATGCAACTGGATATGCACCGTCATGGGCAAATTTATGTTTTGCTCCTACAACCCATGCCAGCTTCATTCTTCGCACACCAAAATTAATGTAAGCGGCTACCGCAGTTTGTCGAGTGGCTACTTTTTTTAATGCACTACGAATTTCTTTTAAGCCATCCATTGTCATTGGTGCTTGCCAAGACGAATGTCCTGTACGAATAGCATAGCTATCCAAAATCGCTCTAGTTTTCTTTAAAGCTCTTTTTTCACAAGCCGAGATGAAAATGACATGCATAGTTTATTGTTAAAGTTTAAATATCATAAAAATATAATCTTTTGTTTTAAAAAGAGAAAGTTTTTATCAGCTTAACACAACCTTTTAACAACAAAATACGTCGTTTTAAATTTTGAAAGGGAAATTTTTAAATCATCTAGACGATGAATAATCGTCTGCGGCGTTGTGGAACTCCGAAATATTGTTTCTAAATCATCTGGGCGATGAACAACAGTGCCGGATTATCCGTTGGCTCATCTTTATCTTTCTAAATCATCTGGGTGATGAACAACAATATGTTAGCCAATATCTCGTTTGATGCTGCTTTCTAAATCATCTGGGCGATGAATAACCTCCCAACGCACTATACAGGGATGGCTTGTAATTTCTAAATCATCTATGCGATGAATAACTCAGACGAAGCCAAAAATATAGGTATAAAAATTTGCTAAATCATCTGGGCGATGAATAACGTAAAGACCAGAAAGGCAACATCATGGTACTATTGCTAAATCATCTGGACGATGAACAACCAATACGGAGCTTTCGAAGCTCTTTGCCAAAATTTTTAAATCATCTATACGATGAACAACCCAGGATGTTTTAGCGCAGGCGATACATTAGATTTCTAAATCATCTAGGCGATGAATAACATTTACAACATAGCCCTGCGCGAGATGCGATATTTCTAAATCATCTACACGATGAGCAACCGGTAGAACGGATTAAGGGATTTGGTAATCAATTTCTAAATCATCTATGCGATGAACAACCTAGTTTGCACATTCATTTAGTCAATATTTTCTTTCTAAATCATCTATGCGATGAGCAACTGATTTTGAAGGTAAACATGTCAGTGTAGATTTTTCTAAATCATCTATGCGATGAGCAACTAGCAGCTGAAACTGCTTCGGATAAATTGGTATTTCTAAATCATCTATGCGATGAGCAACGTGAAGCACCAACATATAAATCTGCTGTATTTTTTCTAAATCATCTATGCGATGGTTTAAAATATAGGGTAATTCTGATCTTAAGTATTTATGTTAGCCATCATATAATGGATTTAGAAAGCCCTATTTTTCCTTTAAAAGTAATTTTGAAAGGTGTTCATCGTACAGATGGTTTAGAAATTAGCTGACGTTGAGCATAACATCGGTATAAAGTTATTCATTGCCTAGATGATTTAGAAACCGCCTCAGTATATTGATTCGTGGTCTTTAATCTTCGTCATCGCCCAGATGATTTAGAAAGGCTTATAAACGCCTTGCCCAACTCCCCAAGTGTTATTCATCGTCCAGATGATTTAGCAATAAAGTGTTAGAGCCATAAACGCCATCAACCTGTTGTTCATCGCCCAGATGATTTAGAAGTTCAATTTTTTCAGTGATATTTTTGATATTCCGTTGCTCATCGCATAGATGATTTAGAAATTTATCGGCGCGCTTAATATTGGGATCCCGTAGTTCGTCATCGCCCAGATGATTTAGGAACGTCTTCTAATGATGGACTCTAGTCCAATATAGTGGTCATCGCTCAGATGATTTAGAAAATCGTGTCAGCAAGAACTTGAGCTGTACGGGTGTTACTCATCGCCCAGATGATTTAATTATTTAAATCTTAAAAAGAAAAACCCCGAAACTTTCGTTTCAGTGCTTTTCACGAATTTTGGTGGAGATGGCGTCAATTGAACTCAAATTCTAAGATATTGATTTAGTTAACAATAAAGTCAATAACTTTTTACCTGTATCCACTTTTCACCCAAATAAGATTTAGTACATTGAATCACAAAATAGATTGTCAGAATTATCCTATTTGTAAGCTTTCTAACATTGTCTGCAACCCAAACTAACTTTTAAAATCATCCACCACACGTACGATACAATTTGGATAATGTTCAAAGAATATTTTACTTAAGGTACGACCCAACTTCCAAGACGATATTAAGCTGATTTTCTTGAATTGCATCTAAACAAGCATCCTAGTCAATCTCATGACTCAGACGTTTATATTCCAAATAAAGGATGAGTTGATGGTTTTTTATGTATTCTCAATCACATTAAAGACCATAATATAAATATGAAGTCTATAATATACTTCTAAACTCCCCATCAATAATCATTGCCTCTTTTCTCCAAGAGGCAAAAGACTTAGTCTTTGATTCATGATCTGTATGCATCAATTTTATCTCTTCAACTTTATCTTTGAGCTCTTTGTAAATAGGGAAGAATTGTTCAATAAATGCATCACTATCAATTAGCCCTAAGATCTCTCTTTGCTGGTTTTGTAAATTCGTTATTAAGCTATTTCTTGCTAGCTGAAATTCTTCTTGTTTCTTCGCTTGATTCCAAGTATCCCAAGCTTCTACTGCAATACCAATAAGAGGTAATGCAGTGTTAATATTGCTCGCTAGATTAACCGCTCCCCATGGTTGGAACTTTAATGCTTCTTTTAAATTCAGTCCAATGAGTTGCCCACCGGCAACAAGACCATCCCTTGCAGCTAAAATAGTTGTATTATCCAGCTTAATATTTTTCGCTAAATGATTAAGGCCTTTTTTAGTCAATGATCCCACGGCTGTGTCAATATTATCAATTTCCGCATTAAAGTTAACTGCTTGCGTATTTAATGCAATATTGATTTGATTTGTTTCATTTTGGAAATACTCATTAATATTACTTGAGATAACTGCCCCTTTATCTCCAATCTCTCTCGCTAAAAACTCGCCAATAGTCTCTAGACTAGTACCTTTAACCTGCATTACCAAATCTAGGAAATACCCATTAAAACTAGATTTTAAATTTGATCTTGCATGGGCAATTTTTTTTGAAATTACATTCAATGCACCAGTTTCTATTTCATAAATTTGATTAAGTTTCTCCATTTCCTTTGATAATTGGGATTGCCGCTCTTCAATTTCTGGTATTTTCTTAATCAAAATATCACTAATAATGGACTTTCTCGTTTCATCAATTAAACCAGTATAACCACCATTTTTTTTAACAATTTGACTAGTCGCATTTTGCAACAATTTGATATGCGACAATTGTTCAAATTCATCTAGATTTTTCATCCAATAATTAACACCTTCATCAAATGGATTTGCTGAAACTGCGACTATTTGTAAGTTATTGGTTTCATGAATAGAAAGAGATAAGATTGAAATTAATCTTTCTTTGACATTGTGCTCTTTAATTTTAAATTTATCTTGGTAATCTATTTCATCTTCTACATCTGCAACTTCGTCAAAACGACTCAGTACAAAGACTGTTCTTGGAAGTAAATTCAAATCTTTAAACAACCATTTCAAGTCCTCAATATGACTTTCTTTAATCGGATTTTTAGAGTTCATTACATAAAGAACAATATGTGCTTCACTCACATATTTTTTTGTAATATCTTTATATTTTTCAACATTTTGATCATCATTTTTCACTTTCTCTTTATAACCATATAACCCTGGTGTATCAATGAGTTGATACTCTTCATCAATGTTATAAATGTTAACGGCATTTGATGACTCAGAAGCACTAATATTCATAGTTGCTGGATCAATTTTACCTAACCATGCAGCAGCAATTGAAGTTTTACCTTCCGAAAATCCACCTATAAGTGCAATTTTAAGTTTATCACCCTTTAAAGTATTTAATGAGTTCTTTAATTTAGCTTTAATATCTATTGATACATCTAAACCAAATTCTTGACCTTGTATAATAAAGCCCTCTAATTTACTTAATAAATTTATTACTTTAGCTTGATTATCTTGATGATTTTTTAAAGTTTCAGACATTTATTTTACCTTGTAAGCACTGCTAATATTATTTGATAAAGTTTTAAACATTTTGATTGATTGCTGTATATCGTATACAAGCCCTGTAATTTGATCACTTGGTTCATTTAGCTTTTTCTTTAAATCCAATAATGAAGGCTCAATTTTCCCTTCGACCTCACTCAAATTTTCTCTAGCAACTTTTTTAAGTTCTTTCACAATATTTGATAAATTTTTATCAACATTTTTCTTTTGCTCTGACTTTTTAAAATCCGAATCAAAAAAGCTCCAAATCGCTTTTGCAAAACTAAATAATAATCCGGCAGCAGTTAAAGCGATCGCTGTCCACCCCGCTGGATTCCACCACATTACAGCACCTACACCAATACCAACACCAAGCAACCCCATTTTGTTAATGCCATTATTGATATCAAATTTCAATGGAACTTTGTTATTCAGACCTGTTACACCATCAGCTTTAAAGTTATTTTGAATACTAGCCAACCGTGAAGAGAGTTTCTGTAATTTTTGCTTTAAATTTTCATCAAAATTTGCAGTCTCAGTTTTAAAACCAACAACAAAGTCTTTACTCACTAATTCAAGATTGTTATCAATTTGTCTCTTCAAGATACCTTTAAACTCCTCATTACTAATATCACTTTCAATCCGCTTGTAAACTTCTTGACGAGTCTTGCGCTCAAAGTTTTGAATGATTTTTTTAATCATCGTTTTAAGACTTTGCATTAGATCCAAGTATTCACTATTGATTTCTTGTTTAGTAACCTCTACTTGGTTATCAATATTCAGTTTTAATGTACCAAATTCTTCATGAATATGATTTAACCTCTCTACTGTTTGCTTCAGGACATAGTTCACTTTATTGAAGTTACTTGCTTTAATTTTATAAGACACATCTCCAATAACTCTTTGAGTTAAATGCTCTTGAAACTTGCTAAGCCCTGATTTTTCCTTTAATTCATCACGATTCGAATTATTCAAAAATTTTATTTGATTACGATGTTTTTCACCGAATGGAACCAAACAATTAGCTACTGCGTAAAATGCTGCTAGCCCAGCTACTACAGTATAATCTTTGTAATTTTTATCTAATGTGCCTTTCATTAATATATTCAGATCATTTAAGGCACATCTTTCATCATCATTACTAATCAGTCCATTTTTTAATGATCTAGGTGATGTAACAGGCTTATTGTAAACTGTCCAAACCTCTGTCTGATCTGCCAAGTGAGTTTTTATCTTTTGAAGCGTACCTTCATTTGGCGCAGCATCTTTACTTGTAACATAGAAAACAGAATGTGCTTTTTTAACGGCTTTAGAAACTTCATTCTCAACTAATTTTTCATCGCCCTCAATTCCTGGCACATCAATTAATTTTACCTGTATGCCTTTAATATCAAATAAAAACTCTTTACTCTCTCGAGTAAAATCACTCCGGCCATCCCCCATAATTTGTCCATCTTCAAATGCTCTTAGCTTTTCTAAATTTTTTTCAAATTGATGTAACTTCTGTTCAAGTATTTTCTTTTCATTTTCTAATTGTAAAACAATTGAGCTTATTGTTTTTTTGGTTGCATCATATTCATCTTGTAGCGTTGCAAGATACACTTGTTTTGAAGCATATTCTTTTTCGTTCTTTTGCTTCAATAATTTCAATTCAGTATCTAATTGAGCTTTCTGTTTGATTAACTCTAGTTCAATTAAACCAATTTTTTTTTCTTCTTCGAATCGTTTAAAAATATAAACAATCTTTAACCACCATGGCATATTTTTCTTTTTATATTGAATAGAGTCTTTTAAAAAAAAGATCTGGCTATTAAAAGTTTCAAGTTTCTGTTCATTTAGTAAGGATTGATCAGATATCTGCTCTTCATGTTCGTGTTTAATAGCATTTAGCGTTTTCTGATAATCTTCTAATTTTTGATTATAGGTTTGCTCTATCTCTTTTAATTTTTGATTATTTTCCAAACTCTTCTGATCGATTTCATTTTTAGTTTTTTTTAACTTCTCATGTTCATTTTCATCTAATGAAAACTCTCTTTTAATATCATTAAATTTAGCTTGAATTTCGCTTTTTGTTTTTTCAGAAAATAAAAGACGTAATACCTCTATAAGCGTTGATTTACCAGCATTTGTTTCACCAAAAAATGCAATCGTAAAATAATCCCATTCAGAATTACTTTTAAGCTCATCCATCTTTTTTTCAATTTCTTTTTGTTGTAAATTCAAGATTTCCTTAGATTCATTGAACTTCTCACCCACCAATTGAGTATCTAAAACACCTTCATTCTTTATAATTTTTTCAATCAAATCTGATATTTTATCTTTCAAATCATCATAAATATTCTCAGGACGATTTAAATTAATATGACTACTCACTGTTTAACCCCTAACCAAATAATTTTAAATATATTTTCAAATTACATCCAAATATTCTTTTAAACTTATTTCCAAATCTTCATGCAAATTCTCAGAATTGATAATTTTTATATGTGGAATCCAAAATCCTATTAACCTAGATAAATGAGAGCATGTATATTTCCTGTACTGGCAAGTTATTTATAGCGATAGAAGGTATCTCTTGATACTTCCATCACTTTAACAGCTTTGGATGTATTCTGGAGTACTTCTGCTAAATTCAGCAGACCGACTTTGTGTTTGATGATTTGATTGTTAGTATGCCACATGAGAAGTTACCTTTATTGATTGAGATTCATACCTTTAATCGATAAAGGTAACTTCTTCATTTTCAAGCTCTGTTTCGGATTAAGTCTGAACTAATACAATTTAATACCCCTAAAAAGGTATAATACATTATAAAAACATGCCACTAAGAACATATTGTTCCATTTAAATCTTCTATTAGTAACTTTACCATTTCACACTGATGTTTTTCTATATTCTCGGTATTCCACTCAGATCCATTCTTCTCGACAACCTGCATCATCAATTCTAACTTCAAGCTAGTTGGTACTTTTGTATATTTCCTTAACCAATTAGCTTTTTGAATCGGCATGTCATTAGTTAAAGTAGAATTTTCACTCTGATTGACCAACCCTAAATTACCAAAACTATGTAACACTGATTCCTCAGATAAAGGTTTACCTACTTTTGGATTTTGCGGATAAAAGTGCTCAATCGAATCCTTGTAGCTAAAATAAAACTTAGCATGACTACCTTTTTCCTTCTTTAACAAAAGATAATCTAAATAGTTCAAACAGAAGTAAGGGATCTTCCCATAAGTAAACTGCGTTTTTATGTCTTCTGCAGTGACCTCAGTATTACGATCAAATTCGCAGCCATACATGAAACTTTCATAGTCTTGCTTTGTACCTAAGTACCGCTTCTTGATTAAAGTACGTGCCATATTTTCCACAAATTCAAAATAGGCAGTTAAACCAATTCCTTTGTCACTATGATCCATGAGCCAATATAAAATGCTCAACAACCAATTCTTACGTGCATGTGTCGGGTAGGAAACATGAAATGCAGATAGAAGCATCACAAGGTTTCTTTGACCACCTTCTAATGCTAATTCATTTTCCCCTTCCTGTTCAGATTGTGAAAAGGTATTTACGTAGCTCACATTACCAGAACTATAGTATTTAGGCTTCTTGAGTGACCAACCTTTGTACTGGGGACTATTCTCACGTTTGAGGACATACAGATCAAATAGATATCGTATTTTCAAAAGTAGGTAGATGAAGTCTTTTGCATGACTTGCATCTACAATCGTTTGTTTAAAGCTTTCTAATAAAGTTTTGTCATCAAGTGCAATCTTGCTAGCATCGCCATCTTTCAACTGCGATTTGACATATATTTTCAAAACCTGCATCAGGAAGTTGGGATAATCAATGATACTTGTAAAACGTGCACTCGACTCTTCATCTGTCTTCTCACTAACAGGAATAAGATTAAGCTTTAGAATTCCTTCCAAAGTGAGCTTATCTCCATATATGCTTGTGTCTTCAGAACTAACATCTTTCAATGGTATTTCGATAGGTAGGCATGACTTAAGGTGTTCATAGTCTTTGACACACCATTCATGATATGACCCGCCAAATATCTGCTTTCTCTGATCTGGACTAAAACCATAGGCAACATATTTGTACATATCCTGACATGCTGACCATACTTGATGAACAACATGACGATCTTTATTCTCAGCACTTAACAAACTCAGAAAATGAGCCTTAATAACTTCATGCGCTTCTAACTGTTCCCCACGGTTATTGAGTGCATCAAAATAATGCGTCACATCCGCAAGTTCTGGAATCATTGTACGTAAAATCACCACGTGATCCAGTAGATAGCCTGCAAACTTTTCAAGCTCATCTTCTTCTTGGACAATCTTGAGGCATTCTTCCTGAATAATGCGATAACCTCTGAGAATAGCGTGATCCCCATATTGTGCATTTAATCTATCTATTTCTTGTTCAATAGATTGATCACTCACAAACTTCCATAATGACTTTAAAAGAATTTCTGACTTTTCACGGCTTTCAAATTTTAAGCGTATGCAATTGAATTGACCTAGTTTTGGATTTTTAAGTTTAGACTTTAAGAATAAAGCCATGAGATTTAAGGTTGTAAAGCGTTGCTGTCCATCCAACACTTCAAAGTAATGCTCTTTTTTTGCGACCACCAAACTACCGATATAATAGTTTTCAAAACACATCTGTGACTTTAGATAATAATCATAAACATCCTGTATCAACGCTCGGATCTGTGGTCGTCCCCAAGCATAGTTTCGTTGATAAACAGGAATTTGGTAGTCAATATCTTCGCTCAATAGTTGCAAGATAGTATATGGCTTTGATTGCTCTGTAGACATTATTCCTGCTCCGCCATGCATTTCATTTCTTTGAATAGTTTTTCAACACCTATAGCTTTGCTTGTCTGGCTAACTTCAATATAGATATTCAAGGAAAAATTAAAGAAATCTTTTGGTCGTAGTGATTGATCCAAACGGCTAAAAAGATTTTGCCCTATCACATGGTTCTCAATACTAGACTCATAGATGCTGGATTGTTTAAGGCGTAAACTGTATGCCCAAATAAAGCCTATTTCCAAAGCACTCGAAAACTCCGCTTCACCAAAGCGATCATAGTAAGCCAACAAAAAAGCATTGAGTACTTTACGGACATAGCCATCACCTGTTCTTGTCCTACCTGAATAAACATAATCTTTAGGATTTTCAGGCAAGGCATCGCCATTGATGACTGTCCAAATTTTTTTCGACATTGCTGTTGTTAATAATGGAGCGACCCAATCATCATGTCTTAGTGAGTCAAGCAAACCTAAAGCTTTACTTTCATAATGGCTAAACCATTCAAAAAAACGTCGCCCATTAATCATGGTTTGGGTGATTTGAAATGGATAAGCTAAATTTAGGTTATCTACTCTGCGGAAGCGATCATTGTTGTACTCATCGACCATACTGTGCAAGATGCGATATGACTGGCTCAGTGGAAACTGATCTTCCTGATGCAATGACAAACCTTTAAAACCCTCCACCTGCTCTTTACCAAAGTGGAATGCCTTTCCCCCTTTCGTCCATTGTCTGATGGGATACAGGAAATGAGAAAATATTCGATGGACTTCCTTTTCATTCCTTTGCTCCCATTGCTGAACGGCTTTTGTTTTTAACTCTGCTTCTGATGGATCAAATTCTCGCAGATGGTATGCCTTCAACAAATCATGCGGATGTAAATCTAATCCTCTTGAGTTCTGTGAATCAAAGAACTGGAATGCTTCAGACAGCTTGCTTAGCTCAACAATCACAAACTCGCATTTACTTAGAAGAATTTCAATATATTCTTCTAATGACTTTGAGCGTGGCTTATCGATCAGCTTTTCAACCACATCATAATTTCGGCGTAAGTTTTCTTGGCTAATGCGACAAGCAGGA
This sequence comes from Acinetobacter sp. WA-87, assembly GCF_039938935.1. Lineage (NCBI taxonomy): Bacteria > Pseudomonadati > Pseudomonadota > Gammaproteobacteria > Moraxellales > Moraxellaceae > Acinetobacter > Acinetobacter sp. WA-87. The sequence goes on from NZ_JBDUVF010000001.1 coordinate 1,438,843, forward strand.
ATTTCTAAACTAAATTCAGGCAGATCCAACTTATTGAATTGATCTTTTCTAGCTTGCAAAGCATGCCAAATTAAATAGAAAGTTAATGTCCGTTGCTGACCATCTACGATATCGCTTTTTACTTCCGCAGAGCCTTGGTGAAGAACAATTGTCCCTAGACGATACTTGTAACGATCATCGTCACGGTTCTTTGCAGTAATCCCTGCTACAAAATAATCCAGATCATCAAACAGTGTCCTGACATGCTTCTCTGTCCATTTATAAGGACGTTGATAATCTGGAATACTCAAATGCTGTTGGTACAGTTCTTTTAATGAAATTACTCTCGGAGCTAGCGTTGCGGTGGTCATTATTGTTCAGTATTCACTTCAGATGTTCATCATAGCGTGACAAGCACAGCCTTCGCCTGAGTAACTCCTCGGCTGATTTGAGCTGTCCCCGCATTCATTCTTTCGCAATTGCACCTTACAACTTCAAACTGTATCGGCTTAACAATTCAGAGGTCTTGCTATGTAGCTCTGCGAAATAACGATTACGCTTCAGCAACGGTGGTTTTTGAATGGGTAGTTCTTTAATTTCGTGAGGCAATGGAAGACGTTCAGTGAAATTAAAGTTATCCGCAACTTTATCAAACTCAGGCTTTTTCAATTGTTCAACACGACAGAAACCTTCATAGGCTTGCGCTCTTTCTGCATCCCAAAATGTTGAGAATGCCTGCTTCACCGTTTGCCCTGTGATCATCTTTGGTAATTGTTCATTGATGAATTTTTCGATCAGGTCTTTTTTGTTGTACATCTTGGCATCATTACTCAGCATATCTATCAACTCTTTTCTACGTTGATCCTTCTGCGCTTGATTAGATGCAGTCACAATCAGCCCAAGCAGTGCCATAATGTAATCTTGATTCACTCGGTCGTTATGCACCAGTTCGAGCTGGAAGTCGATATCATCTAAGACAGAAGCTTTATCTTTGCCCTCAGATGGTTGTTTGATACGATTATATAAGTCTTTATATTTCCCCTTATAATCTTCTAAATCTTGAGGACTGATTGGCGCTTTGTTTTTATCATACTCAGTAAACATATTTAGTAAGTTATTCAGGCGTAGAACTTCCCTAAAGGTTTCTACAAACTTCAACTGTTCAGCTTCAAGTTTTAAATCATCTACGTCCTGACAATTTGGAGTCAGTGTTTTCAACTGTGCTACAGCAGTTTCATACTGCTCTAAGAACACACTCATTTCAGGTATGGTTACACTACTGAATGGTTTCTTATCAGAAAACAAACGTAATGCCTTATCCGTTGCTTGCTTTAAGTTGCGATAACAAACTACGTTTCCAAATGGCTTTGAAGGTTTATAAACACGATTGGTACGTGAGAATGCCTGAATCAAACCATGATATTTTAAGTTTTTGTCTACATAGATCGTATTCAATGATTTTGAATCAAATCCTGTCAGGAACATGTTCACAACAAGAAGTAAATCTATCTGCTCATCTTTCTCATACTTGATGTTAAAAAATTTCACTCGCTTACCAAGATTTTGATAGTACTCATAGAAGCTATCTGTTGTATTGTAACTTGAACCATAGGTTTCATTGTATTGAGCAATATACTTGTCGAGTTTTGCCTTTCTTGACTCATCTACAATATTTGGGGCATCCACTGGTTCTTCAGCAATCATACCTGCTTCTATTTCGTCTGCTGTATTTTGCTGATCCTGTTCTTCTACACCGAATGAGAAAATTGTTCGCACTGAAATTGGTTGGAAATAGGTCTTGTTTCTTTCTGCGTCCTCTACCATTTCAGCTTGGACTTTTTCAAACAGTTCGTAGTATTGGATAAGATTTTCAACCGAACTCACACAGAACATGGCACAAAACTCTCTGTTCCGAGTTTTTTTATCGTGGATACTCAATATATGACGAACAATTTTTTCCAAACGTTCAGGGTTGTCGTATAACTCTTTACTATCAATTTCCTCAACTTTTTCATTACTATCAGTTTCACCTGTGGCGCTATATTTCCCCCAATAGTCAATTTGAAAAGGTAGTACATTACGATCGGTAATGGCATCCACAATGAGATATTCATGCAAGCGTTTAGGAAATAAAAATTCAGTCGTAAATTTCTCTCCTGATTTCTTTAAACCATTTTCATCAAAAATTGGTGTACCAGTGAAACCAAACATTTGTGCATTTTTAAAGAAGCGTTTGATGTTCTGATGTGTTTCACCAAACTGACTACGGTGACATTCATCAAAAATAAAAATAACTTTTTCTTTTTGCAGATCAGCCATCTCCTTTTGATGGCGGTCTTTGGTAATCGCATTATTCAGCTTTTGAATGGTAGTTAAGACTAGACGATTATCTAAGGAGCGTAATTGCTTAATGAGGTTGGCAGTGTTGTTCGTACTATCCACCGAACCTTCTCTATACGCATTAAATTCAGTGTAGGTTTGCTCATCTAAATCTTTACGGTCAACGACAAAAATTACGCGACGAATCTCAGGATTCTTAATCAGTAACTGACTTGCCTTAAACGAGGTTAAGGTTTTCCCTGAGCCTGTGGTATGCCAAATATAAGCATTTTCCTTAGATATTTTTACATGCTCAACCATGCGTTCGATGGCATAAATTTGATACGGACGCAGGATCATTAAGAATTGATCTGAGTGATGTAACACAATGTACTGAGACAACATCTTAAATGCGTGTTTCGGATTCAAAAAGACATTAGTAAATTCAGTAAGATCGTTGATATTTTTATTATTTTCATCTGCCCATGGAAAAGTAAATTCTATGTTTTTGGTGCCATTGGCATAGTACAAACAGTTGACACCATTACTAATCACAAAAAACTGGATATAACCAAATAAACCGTCACCTGCTTTATAGGCTGATTTTGCATAATCAATAGTTTGCTTAAATGCTTGTTGAATTTCTACTCCACGTCGTTTTAACTCAACTTGTATAAGAGGAAATCCATTCACCAATAAAGTGACATCAAAACGACTCGTTTTACCATTCAAGGCAGAATGGTCAGATACGATTTGATTAGAAACTTGATAGGTATTATCGGTTGCGTTTTCACCAAAAAAAGATAGATGCTTGACCGTACCATCATCGAATTTTAGTGGGAAACGATCACGTAATAATTGTGCTTTACCAAAAATAGATGTTTCTTTTGTAAGGTAATGCCAAACCTGTTTCCACTCTTGTTCTGAGAAAGCATGATGGATTTGATTGAGTTTCTGGATTTGCAGTTTTAAGTTATCGACTAATGCTTTTTCTGTTCGTAATAACACTCTTTCATAGCCTAACCCTTCAAGCTGTTGAATAAAGTTATTTTCCAACTCAAGTTCTACTTGTGTACCCACGCTTCCATCTCTTCTTTGGTCTTTATAATGTAATGATTTACATCATTTTAAAGTGTTAAAATAGCACTAATACCACGCATTTCATATACAGCGAAAGGTCTATGGCAATTTTTGATGAAAAATTTAGTGATTCATTTTATTTTCTAACTTCTGATGGAGAAAAACTATTTCCTGTCATGCAAGAAAATAAAAAGACTAAAGAGTTATATTTTAGAATTGGAACTAGCGGTTCAGCTCGTATTTTAAATGATCCCGACCCCAAAAAGTGTGATTTGGAAGTAAGTGAGGTGGAGATGTTTGAAGCTGTTATAAATCAAGGTTTCTTTACACGAATAAAACTCGTAAAAGGTAAGTAAAAGCCTCAGTACAATTATCGCTATAAAAAAAGTTGAGATGTAAAAGAGCTAGTGATTCACCCCGACTGGTTACATCTAAAAAGGTAAATTAAAATTTCACTACATGCGATAATCATGCAGTGATAAGCTATTCAAACTTTACTAGAAAATACAGGTATCTCTTCATCAATAATACTTAACGCATTTCCTTTGGAAATAATATAATCATATTGATCTTTCATTAGCTTACGATTAAGTAAAGGATGCTTTTCATCATCTAACTGATTAATTAATCCTTTTTCAGCTTGAGCTAAAGCTCTTGCTAAATCTGAACGACTTTTGACTTCAGCAAAGATTAACTTTTTTTGGCCTTTTGGTGTCTCTACTAATCTATCTATTAATTTCATACTGTCAAAATGAGCTTTCATACGAGTACGAATATTTTCTGACTTTCCAACATAAAGAGCCTCTTGATAATTGCCATATTCTCTATAAAAAATATAGACTCCTGAGATTTCAGGAAGTAATGAAAAATCAAAGTTCTTAACATTGTCTTTTAATGTACTTGAACTACCTAGCTCTATTGGTTCATACCAATCTAATTCAATTTTCATTTTACTTTCCCCCTTTTTATATTTAACAATCAAATTTTAAAAGGATAACGAATACTTAACTCATCGCAATACTTTCTAATATCTAAATCAATCTGCTCTAGCGTTTCATCAATCTGCTCTAACTTTAATGCAGTATCATCGATATCAACTTCAGGTTCAGGTTCAAACAAGTCGATATAGCGTGGAATATTCAGATTGTAGCCATGCTCTACAATTTTTGAGCGCTCCACATATTCCGAAATTTTAGGTCTGGTTACTTTTGTTTTATAAATTTCTGTAATTTCTGCAATTTGTTCTGGCGAAATAATATTGAATGCTTTCTGCTTTTCATAAAAGTCTTTGGCATTAATAAAGAGGACTTTATCATCCGCTTGTCTATTTTTCTTTAAGACTAACATGGCGACTTCTGTATCTATCACAGGGGATAGATCTTTCGCCAAGCCAATCACTGCATCAATACAATTCAGGCGTTCAAGCAAAAATTTACGAATAGTCCTTTCAGAATCACCTCTAAATAGAACCCCATGAGGAATCAGCACAACTGCTATTCCCTCATCCTCTAAGGAATAAACGATGTGTTGTATGAAAGCAAAGTCTGCTTTTGACTTAGGTGCAAGTTTTCCATAATTTGAAAATCTTGGATCACTCTTTTTAGCATCATTATTATTCCAACTTTGAGAAAACTTTGGATTACAAATTATGACGTCAAATTTTATATCAAGATGTTTTGGCTTTTCTAAAGTATTGTCACTTTCTAATTTTAATTTTGAATAGTGATAGCCATTGATCAGAAAATTCATTCGAGCAGTTTTAAAGTTGCCATCGATCAGATCTTGCCCGTAGATTTGATCGACAAACTCTAGTGTCTGATCCGTCTTAATCAGTAATGAGCCTGAGCCAAATGTAGGATCGTAGAGTGTACGAACTCGGCTTTTTTCAGTATGAATAATACTTGCCATCAAAGCTGATACATGAGCTGGTGTATAGAAATCACCTTTCTTTTTCCCCAAACTCATTGCCATAAATTCAATTAAACTAAAGAAAGCCCCCCCTAAAATTTTAGGTTCATCTTTAGAGTAGAGTTTAATTGCATTCAATTCTACCAACATGGAACCTAATGTCTGATTTCTAGCACTAGCTGAACTACCAAGTAATACACTTGTAGTATCAATGTCACCTAACAGCCCATCAAAGACACCTTGCGACTGATCTATTAGGTTTTGTTGAAAATGGAGAATTGCTTTATCAAACTCTTCCAAAAAGTAATATTTATTATTGATGCTAAAAGCCTGAGCAAATGAACCAATCAAGTGTTTGGGTGCAATAAAATACCCTAAAGAGTCTTGTCCTTCTTCCTTTATAGCAGTCATCAGGTCATCATGCTGATGCTCATCTAAAGCCCAGTACTCGATTTCACCCTCTAAGTTTTCATTTGCAAATTGCTCAAATTTATCTGATAAAAATTTGTAAAAAATCAGACTTAAAGCCAAATTTTTATACTGAGTAATATCTTTGCTGCCAAAGTGCTTCTGAAGCCAATCCAACAAATTTTGGCTTAAATCCTTAGTTTTTTGTTCTATATTATTCATAATGATATCACAATAAAAAAGCAGTATTGAGTGAATTCAATACTGCTTTTAACTTATACAAACATCTGCTGTAACAAACCTTTTTTCCACTGTTTTGTTTCTTCTATCTGCTGTGCAACCTTTCTTATTTTTTGATCGATGACTGATAAGAAATTAGCAATTTTGGTTTGTTCTTCTAGACAAGGAACAGGCACCTCTAGCTTCGAGTATTCAGAAATCCATCGACGCTTATGCTCATCACCTAATGAAAGAAATAACGTTGAAAATGTAGAGTAAAGATAAAAAATATTATTTTTACGTGGATCAGTTTTAAGGATCTTCATTGCAGAGGATTTGACTTTGAAATTGAAATTCACGAACTTATAGGCTGTTGTAAAATCATCAAAAATAATTACATTTTGACTTTCAGCATTAAAAATACCGTGCTCTTCATTTGTGTATCCCAAAATGAAAGTTTTTCCTGCTGTTAGTACAGGTATTGGAAAAGAATTATCATAATTCGTAGACGAAACAATATATTTTGTCGGCTGTTCATAATCTAACAACAAGTCTAATTCTTTATATTCCCACTCCCCAAACTCACTTCCATCATCTGTTTTAAAACGAATCTGCTGACTAAACAGCTTTTGCATCATGCCCTGTTTATATTGGCTAAGAAGCTCATGCTTTTGCGTAAGTTGAGTAATCTTTTTATCGACTACCGATAAAAAAGAAGCGATTTTGGTTTGTTCTTCTTTGAAAGGTAAATAAGCAGAAACTTTATTTAAAGAATCTTGACCAATATTAAAGCGAGTACTTCCCCCACTTAATTGAGTAATCTGATCTCGTAAAGAATCTGTTTTTAATAACCCATTCATAAATACAGGATTGTATTCTTTTTGAGCCGCCCCCCTAATAACAAATCCACCAAAGACAACAGGCTCATCACTTAAATAAACATTAGACTGCCCAACTTCTTCACGAGTTTCAGAACTTCTTTGAAATAATACATCACCGTATTGAACTAAATTTTTATCAATTTCCTTTGATGTAATATTTACAGACCCAATAATTGAATCGTAAGTAATGCCATTCGGGTTGTTGATAATATCTAGAACATTGATGAATTTAATCCCAGAACCATACTGCTCTTTTGTTGCATTCACTCCATTTTTAAAAGTGAATAATTCCTGAAAAGAAGTTAAAGACCAATCACCATTAAATTCTTTAAACCTTAACTTAGGCCTAGCCATTATTTCACCTCCACAAATGGCGAATCAATCCCAAGTTCTTTACAAAAGTCCGTAATCACAGCCTCAGTCTTATGACTTTCTACTTCTAAGGCTTGAAGTTGTTTCGCAATCGCATTTAAATTAATCTCAGCTTCTGCTTCAAAGGTATCCACATAACGTGGAATATTTAGGTTGTAATCGTTGTCTCGAATCTCTTGAATTGAAGCAACCTTGGCATATTTCTCAATATCCTGACGGTTTTCAAATGCACCCAAAATATTGTCTAAATGCTCAGGCAATAACTTGTTTTGATTCTTCTGTTTTTCAAACTCATTGCTCGCATCAATAAATAAGATATTGTCTTTATGCTCACGGTTTTTCTTCAGCACCAATATACAAGTTGGGATGGTTGTACCGTAGAAAATATTGGCAGGTAAACCAATAATCGCATCCACCACATTCATCTTTTCAATCAAATGTTGACGGATATGCCCTTCACTCGAACCACGGAACAACACCCCATGCGGTAAAACAATCGCAAGTGTGCCTTCGTCATCAAGGTGATAAAGCATGTGCTGAACGAATGCCATATCTGCTTTTGAACTTGGTGCGAGCTTACCAAAAGACTTAAAACGCTCATCACTTAAAAATAACGGATCGGCAGACCATTTTGCAGAAAACGGCGGGTTAGCCACAATCGCATCGAACTTCATCTCCATATGCTGTGGTTTTTTTAAAGTATCTTCCTGCTTAATGTCAAACTTAGAAAAATGAACATCATGCAGAATCATGTTCATTCGCGCCAAGTTATACGTGGTACGGTTCATTTCCTGACCGTAGATGGCATCGACGTTATTTCCAACTTCACGCTTAACACGCAATAACAAAGAGCCCGAACCACAAGTCGGATCATATACGCTACGCAAACGGTCTTTGCCTAGCGTCACAATACGTGCAAGTAAAGTCGATACCGTTTGTGGTGTATAGAACTCACCTGCCTTCTTACCTGCTCCTGATGCAAATTGACCAATCAAGTACTCGTACGCATCACCCAGTACATCAGCTTCAGTATTCGAGATATCAAAATCAATCGCATCTAAATGTATTAACACTTTAGAAATCAATTCATTTCGATCAGTCGCATTGTTGCCTAGCTTAGTCGAAGTTAAATCCATATCCTCAAACAAATGTGCAAAATCTTCTGATGACTCAGCATCTAGCGTGCTTTGTTCGATCGCTTTTAAAGTCTGAATCAGTTCATCCAAAATAAACTCATTATTTCTAACACGGTCTGCGAGCGTATGGAACAACTGAGTTGGCTCTAAGAAGAAACCCATGTTTTCAAGACTTTCCTGTTTGAGTGCTTCCAAAAATTCTTGATGCTCTTCATTCTCAGCATCTAGATCACTAAACTGTAAGCCTTCTTCTTTTAGCTCTTGGTTGGCACTGTTTAGTACTTTTTCAGATAGATATTTATAGAAGATTAAACCCAAAATATAGTCACGAAATTCATCTGCACCCATCTTACCGCGAAGGTCATTAGCGATGTTCCATAGTCGTTTTTGCAGTTCTTGGAGCTGTACTTGATTCATGTTAAAAAGCAACCAAAATCATCATTTTAGAATGGAGCTTACTTTGGCATATTTATTCTTTTTTTTTAAGTAGAATTTTATCAGAACACTACAATAACGACATAAATTGACGTTTCAAATCTTTTTAAAACTTAATAAAATCAAAACCTGTCAATAAAAAAGCCACTTATGATAAGTGGCTTAATTATATAGAGAATTTTGGTGGAGATGGCGGGAGTTGAACCCGCGTCCGCCAGCATTACGCTCGAGAATACTACATGCTTAGATATCGTCTATTGTTTTAACACCAAGTGACCCGACGAACAGGGTACAAGTTGCGATCCTCTAAGTTTGGTATAAAGCCCCGAGGCCTGACTCTATACGGACTTGTGTGCGTGCGCTACGGTCGGGTTCCTAAACCACAAGTATTCTAGGAAGCGGACAAACTGCCCTTAGGCAGCTAGAGCGTAAGTTTCGTCGTTTGCGACTAAAATATGCAAATTTGATTTACGAGAGAAAATGCACTCTCGGCATGCATCTATGAGTTTCATCACCAGCGTCGAAGCCAATAACATCCCCATGAATGTCTGAACATCATAGCACAACTAAAATAAAATGCTGTGCAATTTATCAACAGTCTGCTACTGATGAACATATTTATATAATTGAGTGTCTTTTGTTTTTTTCAAAGGCCACATAAAAAAGCTGCCAAAAATGACAGTTTTTTTAAAGTTTGGACTACAGGCTTATAAAGCACCATTGCCTAAAACAATTCCTTCACGGCGTGGGTCTACCCCACCTGCGTATTTGCTTTGATTATTTATATTTACTTTCATAATCGTTGAAATACCACTGGTTTGCGCCGAGTTCGATATGCCATGCCCTTTTGCTTTTAAACCTTCAATCAGGTCAACTAAGGAAAGCTGTACATTCGAGCTATCCACATTGGTGTTTTTGCTATTAGTCGCACCAAAATTCACAAGTGAAGTCGCCTGCTGTGCATTTAAGTTCCAGTCCAACGCACCCACCAAAGTTTTAACCACATATTGAATGATGGTACCGCCACCTGGTGAACCTGTTGCCATATAAAACTCATCTGGCGTGGTGCCTTTAAACACTAAAGTTGGCGCCATAGTACTGCGTGGGCGTTTGCCACCTTCCACACGGTTGGCAACCAGTGCTCCCGTGCTATCTAGCGGGTTCGCACTAAAGTCAGTTAACTGGTTCGACAGCAAGAAACCATCCACCATGTGGAATGAACCCATGCTCGATTCAACAGTCGATGTCATTGAAACCACATTGCCATAGGCATCTACAATGGTGAACTGAGTCGTGCCATGTTCAACTGTGGTGTCGACACCCGAAGCTGGATTGAAATTACCCGCTGGTGCAACGCCCATACTTTGGTTCGGGTTAATTAGTGCTGCACGTTGCTTCAAGTAATTTTTATCAATAAAGCTTGCAATACCCTGTGCTGGTAAAGCAACAAAGTCGGTATCTGCCACATATTTATCACGGTCGGCGTAGGCTAAACGTTCTGCCTCAGACACTAAATGCACGCCCATTACATCTGGCACACCACCTTCATTTTCAGGGTTTTTAGGTGGGTAAAGCGACATATCAAAGTTTTCTAAAATACCTAGCGTTTGCGCAACTGCAATCCCTCCCGAAGATGGAGGCGGCATGGTACACACATAGTAACGGTCACGATATGTCGTACAAATCGGGTCGCGTTTTTTAACCTGATAGTTCGACAAATCCTGCAAGGTCATTAAGCTTGGGGTAATTGGAGTTCTTGCTGGGTCATCCCCTACGGTTTGCCCTGCTTTCGCCACAATGGCTTGCGCAATCGGGCCAGTGTGCAGTGCATTTGCCCCTTGCGTGGCGAGAGCTTCAAGCGTTTTTGCATAGGCTTTATTAGTCATGGTTTCACCCACTTTACGAGGTGAACCATCTGGGTAGAAATAGGTCGCCATTGCATTTGCATCAAGCGCTAAGCTGCTAGCATTACTTGTAATCGCATCTGCTAAACGCCCCGGAATACGGAAACCGTTGTCAGCCAATCCAATCGCTTCATCAAAAAGCTGGTTCCACTTAAGTTTGCCATGTTCCTGTTGCGCTTGTTCGAGCAAACGCATCACGCCCGGCACACCAATCGAGCGACCACTACGGCGCGCATTTGGTACAGGTGCAGGTGAATTTGGGTCATCCATATTTTGGCGGATTAAATAAAATTCGTTGGCTGCGGCTGGCGCGGTTTCACGGCCATCATAAGCCGTAACCTGTTTGGTTTTAGCGTCGTAATACATCATAAAACCACTGCCAGCAATGGTGCTCGACTGTGGTTCGACCAAACCAAGTACTGCTTGTACCGCTACGGCTGCATCAACTGCACTACCACCTGCTCTTAAAACATCACAACCTGCTTTTACCGCGAGTGGTGTATTTGCCACCACCATATATTTATCTGCGTATTTAACAGTGTTACCGAGTCTATAACCCGACGCACCCTCTGGCGCGGCTGGGTCACCATTTTGGTTTGAACCGACCACCACGCTTGAACCATCTTGTGCCAGTTTGCTACAACTGGTTGGGTCATTATCTACAATTAAATTGGGTGGGGTTGTATGTGAATCATCCTTAGGCTGATCTGACGAGGAGTCATCTCCACATCCTTGTAATAAACCGACTGCTAATAAACTACTGAACAAAAATGAATATCTTTTATTCACGTGATAACTCCAATATATACGCCTGCCTATCCATGCAATTGCCATGCAAGCTTCTTTGTTTTCAGGTATTAAGTTTTTTTAATCTTTGATAAAAATAAGATTTTAATAATATTAAATGATTAAGGCTATTTACGCTGTGCCCTGTGTTGTGCCTCCTTGCTTGATATCACATTCTTTTATAACTGATTTGCCCAATTCTGGCATGTTTTATTTCTTTAAATGTAGACGCAATCTGCTATTTATAAATTCACTCATTTTTTAGTAAGCCTAAAAAAAGCACCTCCGAAGAGATGCTTTTTTATGTTTAATGAGAAGGCATGCCGCTGACCTGTTTGGGTTTTGGACACAGCCAAATCACTAATCCCGCAAAGACAAACACGATCGCAAACAGCAAAAATACATGGTTTGCCGACATGGTAATGGCTTCTTTATCGACAAGGTTAGAAATAATTCCTAAGGTCGAATCAGTCGTAAAACCATTTTGCAAAAGGTTGTTTTGTACTTCAGTTGGGTTCAGGTTTGATACCATTTCACTACGGGCCACTTTAGCGTGGTCGTCCCAGACTGTCACTGCAATTGAAGCACCAATCGCCCCTGCCATGGTTCTTAAGAAGTTCATGAGACCCGCAGCAGATGCAATTTCTTGCTGCAACACTGAACCCAGTGCAATGTTGGACAGTGGAATAAAGAAGAACGGTACAGCAAAACCTTGCAGGATTTGTGGCCAAGCCAGTGACATAAAGTCGGCATCTGTGGTCCAGAATGCTCGCATTAAGGTCACTATACCGAGCAAAATTAAACCGAAACTTGCAAGTGCACGTGGGTCATGTTTGGTCGAAAGCTTTGCCACAATTGGTGACATGGTCAAACTACCAAAGCCCATGGTTGCGGTTAAATAACCGGCCCACGTCGCAGTATAGGAAAGGTTCATTTGCAGCCACTGCGGTATCAATACAATACTGCCAAAGAACGCACCAAAGCCGAGTGACAAGGCCAGTACCGATATGGCAAAGCCCCTATGCCTAAAGACTTTGACATCCACCACGGGGTGCTTGTCGGTGAGTTCCCATATCAGGAACACCACAAAGCCAATGGCGGCAGTTAAGCCTAACACCACAATGCTGGTACTATTAAACCAGTCGCGTTCGTGCCCCAAGTCGAGCATGAGTTGTAGCGCACCAATCCAAAGTACCAACAGTCCTAAACCAACCGTATCAATTTTTAAAGAAATGGTTTCTGTTTCGGCTACTCTTAACAAGCGCATTGCTGCTAATACACAGACAATACCGACAGGTAAGTTAATAAAGAAGATCCAATGCCAAGACAAGTTGTCACTAATCAGACCGCCTAAAATTGGTCCTAAAATTGGCCCCACGACGGTAGTCATTGCCCATAGCCCCATGGCCTGTGCATGTTTTTCCTGAGGAAAAATACGCATAAGCAAGGTTTGACTGAGTGGCATAAGTGGACCGCCGCACAGACCTTGTCCAATACGGAAAAATACCAACATCTCTAGCGATGTTGCCAAACCGCACAGGAAAGAAAAGACTGTAAAGCCAATTAAACCAAATATAAAGACCCGTACCGTTCCAAAGCGGCCTGCAAGCCAGCCTGTTAAAGGTACACAAATCGCTTCTGCAACTGCATAGGACGTAACAACCCATGTCCCTTGTGTACTTGAAACAGCAAGATTACCGGTAATATGTGGTACAGAGACGTTGGCAATAGTCGTATCAAGTACGACCATAAAGTTCGACAAGGCAATAACAAACGCTGCCAGTAGTAAACGGCCACCGCTTAACTCGGCAAAAGGTGTTTGCGTTTTCATAAGCGTTTACTTCGCAGATAAGTCGACTTTTGCTTCCATCGACAAGCCAACACGCAATGGGTGTTCAGCAAGTTCTTTCGGGTCAAGTGCAATACGAACCGGTAAGCGTTGAACCACTTTAATCCAGTTACCTGTTGCGTTTTGAGCCGGAATTAAGGCAAAGGCAGAGCCTGTACCACCAGAGAAGCCTACCACTTTGCCGTGATATTCAACGTCATCACCGTATAAATCTGAAGTCAGTGTCACTGGTTGACCCGGACGGACTTTTTTCAACTGACTTTCTTTAAAGTTCGCATCTACATATAACTCGTTCAGCGGCACAATCATCATCATGCTCGTACCCGGTGCAACACGTTGACCAACTTGAATATTGCGGCGCGTAATAACACCATCAACTGGCGCACGAATCACGGTACGCTCCAAATCAAGCTGTGCTTGTTCAACATGGGCCTGTGCAACTTGTACATCCGGAGTCGATGTTTCGCTTACACCCTGAATTAAGGCTTCGTTAGCAGCTAAAGTACTTTCAGCAGCTTTACGGCTCGAAGACGCTTGCGCTAAACCAGCTTTAGCAAGCTCTAGCCCTGCTTTAGCTGTTTCCACTGCACTTTGTGCCTTGGTGAGTTCTTCTTTAGATACCGCACCAGAGGCAGCAAGCTGCGTACGGCGGTTGAGTTCTAAAGCAGCTTTGTCGTAGTCGGCCTGTGCTTGTGCAACTTGTGCTTTGGCACTGTTAATTTCGTCGGCACGAACCACAACTTGGGAGTTTAAAGAGCTACTGTTTGCCGCAGTCTGTTTGTATTGGCGTTTTGCTTTAGCAAGTTCTGCCTCAGCTTGAGCCAATGCAATTTTGGCATCACGTTCATCAATACGAACCAGCACATCACCCCGATGAACTGTTTGAGTATCATTTACCAAAACCTGAGCGACCTGACCGCTCACCATTGAGGTAATTTGCGCGGTTTCTGCACCGACATAGGCATTATCTGTACTTACAGAGTGATTTAAAAATAATGCCCAAATTGCATACAAAATAGCGGCGATCAATAAAATGAGCGCAAAAAAACCAAGAAATTTTTTGCGCTTGTTTTGGTTGTTGTCATCCGAGGCAGATGTTGTTGGCACTGTTTCTTGTACATTGCTTTGTGCATCAGTCATGGTATGTTCCTAAAGATGAGTTGGCTTTGCCATCAATCTCGCACTACACCTTGTTATAGAGTTTTTATTTTTCTATAAACAAGACATATCGCATTGTCAAAGCAGTCAATTTTAACGCTAAAACCTCACAATATGAGAATAAAAAAATATAACTCATGCGTTCGTTCTAATTAAATTAATGTTTATCTCAAAGTTTTTATGAAAATTCCAGCTTTTTAAGCACTAAAAAAAGCGCACATGGCGCTTTAAAATGGTTCAATTCATCGCCTACTAATAGGCATATGAAGCAATCCCTGCTGCGATGGCTTTATCTTCATCATTGACCATCGTCATGCGCATAGTGCAGCCCTTACGACCTAAACGTAACACTTCCGCACGTGCAATAAAATACTTACCGCGTCCCGGAGCCAAATAATCTACACGCATATCGACAGTTGCCAAACGCGACACTTGCTTAATAGTTTCGGTTAAAGTTTCTGGAGTCGAACAGCGATAGAGGTGTTCCATTGCCACAATTCCACCAATACTATCGAGCAAAGTTGCAGCAACGCCGCCATGCAAAATCTGAAATGCCAGATTACCAATCAGGTTGGGTTGCATCTCGATATAGCCTTCAATGTGGCCATCTACCACACGCATAATCATTCCACTATGCTTAAAAAAAGGAGAGCTATTAAACGCCTTACATAATTGGTTGAGCACCACAGTTAGGTCAGTTTTGGCACCTAAATGGATGTTCCCAGTCCAATTTTTCTTTTCATCACTCATACATTGCCTAAATTTAAAAGCATGATAAACACCCATAATTTTGTACAAATCCAACATTATGGGGCTACAATACAGCAGTCGGTTGACAGTAATGGAATATCCGCCAACCTATCCTAGTGTAATACCGAACATCGAGATTGTTATGACTTATACGTTCAATCGTCCTGCATTTCCAGCCACTCGCATGCGCCGTATCCGTAAAAATGACCAGTTGCGTGCGATGGTCAGCGAAACACAGCTCACTACCAATCACTTGATTTATCCAGTATTTGTATTACCGGGACAAAATCAGACCCAAGATATTCCAAGTATGCCAAACATTCAGCGTTTGTCGGCAGATTTGTTACTGAAAAAAGCTGAAAGACTTCTGGAATTGGGCGTATCAAAACTGGCTCTTTTTCCAGTTACCCCTCAAGAAGATAAAAGCCTTACCGCAGAAGCTGCTTGGCGTGAAGATGGTTTAGTACAAACTACGTGCCGTTTGCTTAAAAAAGAATTGCCAGAAATGGTTTTAATTACCGATGGTGCGCTCGACCCATATACGACTCATGGTCAAGACGGCATTATTGATGAAACAGGCTATGTGCTGAATGACGAGACTGTAGAGTGCTTGATTAAACAAGCCTTAAGTCACGCTGAAGCCGGTGCCGAAGTGATTGCTCCAAGTGACATGATGGATGGCCGTATTGGTGCAATTCGTCAGGCTTTAGAAGCTAATGGTCACATCTATACCAACATCATGGCTTACTCTGCGAAATATGCATCTAGCTTCTATGGTCCATTCCGTGATGCTGTTGGCTCTGCATCCAACCTAAAAGGTGGTAATAAATATAACTACCAGATGGACTTTGCCAACCGTGCCGAAGCTTTACATGAAATCGCGCTTGATATTCAAGAAGGCGCCGACATGGTAATTGTAAAACCGGGCATGCCATATCTGGATGTGGTCCGTGAAGTGAAAGATACCTTTGGTATTCCTACATTCATTTATCAAGTGAGTGGTGAATATGCAATGTTAGCTGGCGCAATTCAAAATGGCTGGTTATCAGATTCAGTGATTTTAGAATCACTCATGTGCTGCCGCCGCGCTGGTGCAGACGGAATCTGGACTTACTTTGCAGAAACCGCTGCTGAAAAACTCAAGGAAATGAACTAAGTTCGCAGAGAAAGGATAACACTGCATGCATATTGCAATCATTGGCGCGGGCATAAGTGGATTAATGTCTGCGCTGGAGTTGGTTGAACAAGGCTGTAAAGTCAGCATTTTTGATCAACAACAAGCGGGACAAGCAGCCTCTTGGGCTGGCGGAGGCATTCTCTCTCCGATGTACCCGTGGCGCTATGTGTATGCAGTGAACCAACTTGCTCAATTTGGCAAAGCCTCTTATCAAGCATGGAACCAAAAGCTCTACCCTATTACAGGGATTGATTTTGAAATACATGACACAGGCATGCTGATTTTTGATGAAGAAGATTTTGACGTTGGACTATCCTATGCCGAGCAACATCAAGAACCGATGCAGCGCTGTGAATATTTACAGCGAGATGCGCTAGAACAAGTTAATCCGCATATTTCCGTTCAGTTTCAAGAAGCCATTTATTTCCCTGAACTATCTAATATTCGTAACCCTCGCGTATTACAGTCTCTCATTAGTTATTTAAAACAACATCCAAATGTTGAGTTTTTTGAACACGCTGCTGTCAAAAAACTAATTCAACAAGGTGATGTGATACAGGCGCTACAAACCGAAGATGGCCGCAAACATACAGCAGATCATTTTGTAATAACTTCGGGTGCTTGGAGTCATTACTGGAACTCTCAATTGCAACTCGACATTCCAGTCGAACCTGTTCAAGGTCAAATGCTGCTATTTAAAACCACTGCTCACTGGCTACCGACCATGTGTATGAATCGAGTGATGTATTTGATTCCACGTATGGACGGGCATATTGTGTGCGGGTCTAGCATGGCACATCGTGGTTTTGACACTTCAACTGATGAAATGACTCAGCACAATATTTTAGAAGCGTGTTTAGAAATGGTGCCTAAACTGGCCGATTTTCCGATTATACAGCGCTGGGCAGGTCTAAGACCAAGTTCACCAAATGGCGTTCCGTACATTGGCAAAATGCCTGAAATGGATAACCTCTGGGCAAACTTTGGTCATTTTAGAAACGGTCTCTGTATGGGCGCAGGCTCTGCACAATTGCTCCGTCAACTTATGCTAGGTCAACCGACATTAGTTGATGCCAAAGCATATTCACCAGAGCGTTTGCAAAATAAAATCTTAGCCTGACGCGAGTATATTCTCTAAAGCCATTTTCAATTGAGGATAAGTAAACTCAAATCCTTCTGCTTGTAAGGCTGTGGGTTTAACGTATTGACCATTTAAAATCAATTGCGACTGTTCCCCTAACAAACAACGGAAAACCGTGCTCGGCGCTGACAATATTGGTTTCTTATTTAAAACCTCTGCTGCTTGTTCAACAAATACCTTTTGAGTCACGTTTTCTGGTGCCACCACATTATGAATTTGAGCAGATTGAGGATGTTTAAATATAAACTCGATGGCGTTTAATACATCTTCAATGTGTACCCAAACCACAGGCTGACGACCATGACCAATCTGACCGACTAAATTGAGTCGAATCGGAAATAACATTTTAGGCAAAATGCCACCGCCCTGCCCAAACACTACGCCTAAACGAATAATTTTAGTATTTTGCTGAGCGTCTGCTAAAGCTGCTCGTTCCCATTCTTGGCAAAGTAGAGACATAAAAATAGGCTGTGGCGAGCTTTGTTCGGTGCACACCTCTGCCCACTTTTCTTGAACATCAATCCCGTAATAACCAATGGCCGAACCAGAAACAATCACTTCTGGAAAAATTTCAGATTGCTTGAGCCATACATATAACTTTCGGGTCGTGTTTACTCGGCTTTCAATGAGTTGTTTTTTACGTGACTCGGTCCAGCGTTTTTCGCCAATATTCGCACCTGCCAAATTCACCACATAGTCAATTTGTCGTGTCGTAATATCTTCGAATTTTTGCACCCACTGTAAGGCAGGATGGTCAGATTTCTTTCCAGCCTGCCGCGTCACAGCAATCACGTTATAATTTTTTTGCAGCAGAAACTTAATTAAATGCGTTCCGATAAAACCACTGGCACCCGTGATTAATACATTCTTATTCATATTTCCTCCTAAGCCGAGGACACAAGTTTTATTTCATTATATAAGACTCATTTATATTTAATCGTAGCTGTTTATGTAGTGATCTATTGCACATTAAACATTTTGTCTGCCATTCGCTGTGCCTGTTTGCCATAAAACCAGTAGGTAATTAAATAAAGCGGAATAGCTAACATTAAAAGCATAATCACCATAATGCTCAAGAACTGAGGTTGTTTGAGGTAAAGCATAAAGTTCTGCAAAATCTCAGGGTCTTTTCTGGCAAATAAAAACAGACCAAATAAAACACCACATAAGTTATAGCCCCAAAAAATCAGGGTAAAACCTAAAGTAAATTTCTTTTTTTCTGGTACAGTCGGTGCACGGCGTTCTTTCTTTAAAAATTTAAATAAGACAAAAATCATTGCGCCTAAATATGGAACGGCTGTTAAAATACCGCCTACACTCGCTGGTAATAGTGCTGCAACCACACCTACAATTAAGGTAAGTACGATGCATAAAGCAAAAAACCAGAGAAAGTAAGAACGTAATTTGGTCATATTTTTGCCTAATTTATGGGTTCAAAAAATAATTATAAATTTTTTTCGATTTTTTTTCATTTTTCTGTCAACCAATTCGAATCTCTTGACGTTATATAGGGTAATAAGGTCGCAGCAACCGAATACTTCCTTTGCACGGCATCCGCAAAATTGTTTCGGTGACCTTTCATTACGACTCTTTCCTTCCTTCGGATTAGGTTTTGTTAGCAGCCGAAACCCTTGATGAAGTTTTTGACCGACGATTCTCTCATCACTCGAATCGTCGGTTTTTATTTTCTAGCACTTTCATTTATTTTACGCTCAACATACACAATAGTCCTTTCGTGGCTATAAAGGCTATGCGTATACTTTTTGCACCATAAAAATATGTTTTAAATAATATGAACAATATTGCCTATTTTGAAATCCAGTCTTCAAACCCTGCCCGCGATGCGCAGTTTTATCAAGCTGTGTTTGGCTGGCAATTTAAACTCGATGAAAACTTACCGATTGAATATTATCGTATCGAAACGCCTTCAATTATGGGTGGTCTATTAAAACGCCCAGCCCAAACGCCGCCAATGGAATATGGCACCAATGCATTTACCTGCTCGGTTCAGGTCGAAAACTTCGATGAAGTAGCTGCAAAAATTTTAGCGCAAGGTGGTATTGTCGCGATGGATAAATTCGCCATTCCCGGTCGTGCTTGGCATGGTTACTTTGTCGATTTAGACCACAACGTTTTTGGTATTTTCCAAGTCGATGAAAATGCAGCTTAAAGATCTTATTTAACGACTCTATTTATTTTTTAATGTATAGCCACCGCCTTTTATCGGTGGCTATTTCATATTAATTATTCAGCAAAGCTAAAGCTAGCCTCACATGTAATTGGAAAATTCACCGAATTGGCAATCATGCATTCGTGATGTGCTTCTTCATGTAATTTTGCAGCAAGTTCTTGGTCAGCACCTTTTTCTAAAACAACTTCTGGTCTTAAAGTAATTTGAGTAAAATGGCCTCGTTTAACTGGATCTGCATCCTCCATAAAGCCAAGTGCATGGTCGACATAACTCAGCACATGAATATGATTGACTGCACATAGGTGTAAATACCAAAGCTTATGACAAGCTGAAGCTGATGCAACCAATAAATCTTCTGGGTTCCATCTGGTCACATCACCTAAATAGGCTGGGTCTGATGAACCTTGAATCGTGGCCTTTTGCGGATGATGAATACTAAAGTCTCTTTTATATGAACGATAAGAAGAAGTGCCAGTTCCTGTATTGCCTTCCCACTGTATTTTTACTTCGTATTCATGAATGGTCATTTTGTTCTCAAAGTTCATGGTTTAAGTCGATAGTAACAAAGCAAAGTTTAAAGTGAAAAATTAATTTAAGTTTCAACCTAGGCTTAAATAACGAGCACTTTAAAATGTCTTGATAAAATCTCCTGCCAATTTATGCTAACGTATCTGTGTTTATTTTGGCTTGATGTCTGTTTCTATGTCCGTACATTTTTTACATACTTCTGACTGGCATTTGGGGCAGTTTTTTTATAATCATTCACGACACTACGAACACCAACAATTTTTAAGCTGGTTACTCACTCAAATTCAAGAAAAACAACCGCATGCCCTGCTCATTGCCGGTGATATTTTTGATGTGATTAACCCCGGTTCTCAAGCACAAAAACAACTCTATCAATTTTTAGCAGATGCACATCGCCTTGCGCCGCACATGCAAACGCTCATGATTGCGGGTAACCACGACTCAGGCTACCGTATTGAACAAGTCGAACCGCTTTTAGAAAAATACAATGCAAAAACCGTGGGCGTGGTTCGCTGGAAGGAAGATAAAACTCTAGATCTCGATCGACTACTTTTACCGATTTATAATCAAAATCAAGAGATTGTGGCGTGGTGCCTTGCCCTACCTTTTTTACGTTCAGCCGAAATTACGGGCTTTAATGAACATACTACTAACAGCAAAAATGCGATTGCCTATTTGCACCAGCAACTGATTGCAGAGGCCAAACGTCGTAAAACACCAGACCAAGCTCTGATTTTGATGTCGCATGCGCATATGCAAGGTGGGGAAACATCTGACTCTGAACGTCCAATCATTATTGGTAATGAAGAGGCACTTTCAACAACTTTGTTTGAAGATGCAGTCGACTATGTTGCTTTAGGACACTTACATAAACCACAAAAAGTAGGCCAGCCGCACATTCGTTATAGTGGCTCGCCAATTCCGCTTTCTTTTAGTGAAATTAACTATAAACACCAAGTGGTTGAAGTCAAAATTGACCCAGCTCAAGAGACAGACAACCGTTTGCAATTTGAAGCTGTAGAAATTCCACGTTGTATACAGTTGCACCGTATTCGTGGTGAGTTAAACGAAGTATTGCAACAACTCAAAGCGTTGCCTCATGGCGTGATTGAAAATATTGACCACCGTGAATATGTCGATATTGAATATTATAGTTTAACGCCGCCACAGCCGAATTTACGTCAGCAGTTTGAAGCGGCTCTACCGCCTGACCGCTACCGTTTAGTGCGTATTTCACGTCAATATGTGAATAAAGACACTACCGATTCAAATACTACTCAGCAAATCGCTCTTGAACCGCCAACCCCAGAAAAACTCTTTCAGAATATTTGGGAAAAACAAGGTTACAGCGCCGATGATGCGGTTTTAAAAGATTTTCTAAGTCTGGTACAAGAAGCACAAAAACATCTTGAAAATGATGCAACCCCTTAAGGATATGTCATGAAAATTTTATCCATTCGTATAAAAAATCTGGCATCTCTTTCTGATGAACACTTTATTGATTTTGAAAGCGCACCTCTGGCCCATGCGGGTCTCATTGCGATTGTGGGAAAAACGGGGGCTGGTAAGTCAACCATTTTAGATGCGATGTGTCTGGCTTTGTTTAATCGGGTTCCGCGCCTTAAAGACAGCGATGGCAAATTAAAAGATGTTGATGGTTCAGAGTTACTCACTAACTCACCTTTAACTGTCTTACGCCGTGGTACAGGACATGGGTTTGCTGAGCTTTGCTTTATCGCACAAGATCAAAAACGCTATTTGGCACGTTGGGAAATTAAACGTGCGCGTGAAAACCCAAATGGTAAATTACAAAGCGTGCAACGCCACTTAAAATGCCTGACCGATGGCGTGGTACTTGCCGACAAAGCTAAAGCGGTTGATGAAAAAGTTAAACAAATTACCCAGCTTTCATTTGAACAGTTTACGCGTGCTGTATTACTTGCACAGTCAGAAGTGACCGCATTTTTAAAAGCACGAGACAGCGAACGCGGTGAGTTACTCGAGTACCTGACCAATTCCAGCATTTTCGCCAAAATTGGTGAGCTGGCTTTTCGTAAAACAGCAGATATTGCAAAGCAACGTAAACAGCTTGAAGAGTTCTTAGGCCATATTGAAATTTTGTCTGATGAAGAGATTGCTGCATTTACCGAGCAATATCAGCAAGCCGAGCAAAACCATCAACAGTTAGAACAACAAAAACATGTCTTAGACAAACAGCAACAATGGTTTGAGCGCAAAGCGAAACTTGAGCAAGAAGTTCAAGCTAAACAACAACAGTTTCAAACTCAACAAAATCATCATCAACAATTGGCTGGTGAGCGTGAGCAATTAAAACGACTCGAAGTTTTCTCTGAAATACGCCAACAGGTTTTTCAGCAAGCTCAAAATTTACAAACGCTACAACAGCTTGAACCGCAAATTCAGCAAGCTCAAACCAAGTTTAATGAGTTGGTGCAAGTTTTTGAAACGGGACAAAAGCAGTATCAACTTGCAGAACAAGAACTCAAACAGACGCTCGATTTTGAGCAGCAGCATCAACAAGCTTTAAATCAAGTTCGACAGTCCATTCAAGAACGCGCCTTTATTGCCGATGAATATAAAAAGTGCAAAGAAAAAAGATATGTACTTGAGCAAAAACTCAGTCCACTGCACCAGCAGCAAAATACTGTGCAACAGCACATTGCACAGCTTGAGCAGAACCAAATTCATCTTCAACAGCAACTTACTCAGACTCAGCAATATGCTGTATTAGACAAAGGACTTTCAGCACATTTAAATCAACTTGGGCAATTTATTCAAAATTATGAAGCGATTGAACAGCAGCTCGGAAACCCTACCCTTGCTCGCCAAAAGCTGTCGGAAGCTAAAAGCGAACTTGAACAACTGACAGCTTCACTCGGCACAGTTGAACAGATTGAGTTAAAACTTGAGCAACATCGTAAAGATAAAGATCAGAAACTTGCCCAAATCATGCAGTTAGATCTAATTCAGCAAAAAATAAAAATCTATCATGAGCTCTATGCTGAGCTTCAGCAATTCACCGAAAAACAAACTCAAGCCTCAGCCCAAGAGCAGCAGCTTAAAACCGTTTGCCAGTTAGCTGAACAAGACTACCAAACAGCAAAAACTGAACGTGAAAAGTTACAACACATCTTGCAACAGCAGCGTTTATTACACACCGAAAATATTGAGCAGTTACGGGCCAATCTTAAAGACGGCGAAGCTTGCTTAGTGTGTGGAAGCACACATCACCCTTATCGTATTGATGACAGTGCAGTTTCCAAGGCCTTGTTCGATTTACAGCAACAACAAGAGCAACAGGCAGTAGCGCTAGAACAAACTAAATTTAATGCATGGCAAAACCAACAACATGCGCTTACCCAGTGTCTTGCTGAGCTTGAGCAAGTTCAGAAATACTTAACTCAACTTAAAGCCAAACAATCAAGCTTGCAGCAAGAACTTGAGCAGCAGTTTAGCCTCAATCAGTTACACATTGAGCTTAATCAAACTCCTGAACAAATCTTGCAAACGTTTAACGAACTCAGACAAGCGGCACAAACTGCTATCAGTTCATTTGATTCAGAAAACGTGTGTTTAACCCAAGCGATTAAACAACACAATCAACTGGTTCAATCTATTCAACGTAATGAAAGTTTGCTTAATACGGCACAGCAATGGCAACAACAAGTTCAACATATTGTTGAGTGTTTATCTGAAGCTGAACAACATTCATGGCAGCAGTCGAGTAGCCAAACGGCTAAGCAGACTTGGGCGATTCTCGACACACGTGCTAAGCAGCTTGAACAACAAGAACAGCTTGCACAGCGTTTTGAACAGCAGCAACAAGAACTTAAAATGTTAGCTGCCAACCTTGAACAAATGACCAAGCAAATTGATGAGATCGATCAAAATCTCAAAGAAATTACGCTTAAAGGCCAACAAAATAATGAAAGAGCGGTGTCGCTCATTCAACAAATGACTGGCCGCGCTGACATTAAACCGCACGAATGGTTAATTGAGCACGACGCTAAACGTCAGCAGCAACAAACGACGTATCATGAGGCTAAACAACGTTTCGAACAAACCAGACAGCACTTTGAGCAGCAGAAACAATCGCTCGATCAGCTCAAGCATCAACATCAACACACTGCACAACATCAGCAGCAGGTTGATGAGCAAATTCAAAACTGGTTAAAAGCTCACGCTGATTTTCAAGCATCTGACCTTACAGCGCTCATGCAGATTAATTCAGCCCAAGAGCAAGACATTCGTAACCGACTTAATCATGCTGAGCGTTTATTAAGTGAAGCTTCTTCTGCCCTTAAGACCATGCAAGAGCAATTAAGCGAGCACTTACAAACTCAACCAGATATTGAACATGAAAAGCTTGTTAGCCTCATTCAAGACAATATTGCAGAGCTTAAAGCACAACTTGAAATACGTGATCGGCTTAAGCTTAAACTTGAAGTACACCAGCAAAACCTTGCGAAGCAGCAACAATATGCAGAGCAAATTCAAAATATTCAGCAAGAAGAACATCGCTGGAGCAAAATTTCAGGTCTCATTGGCGATGCTAAAGGTAAAGAGTTCCGTGACTATGCTCAGCAATATCACCTAGATATTTTAGTGGAACATGCCAATCAGCAACTGGCGATGCTTTCTCAACGTTACACGTTAAAACGTCTAGATCAGTCTTTAAGCCTTGCGATTATTGACCATGATATGGATGGAGAAACCCGCTCTGTTGCCTCTTTATCTGGCGGTGAATCATTCTTAACTGCCCTTGCCTTGTCGTTAGCAATTGCCAATATGGCCTCGGGTTCAATGAAAATTGAATCTCTGTTTATTGATGAAGGCTTTGGTACTTTGGATGCTTCTTCTTTGCACATGGTCATGAATGCTTTAGATCAATTGCAAAATCAGGGACGTCAGGTCATTCTCATTTCGCACATTCAAGAAATGCATGAGCGTATTCCTGTACAAATTCAGGTGAAACCACTGGGTGCTGGTGCGAGTACCATTGAAGTCGTGGGTTAATTATTAGGATTTCATATCTTAAATTTGATTGAATCTTATAGAACAAAGGGGCGTATTATTTACGCCCCTTTTTCTTGTATGGTCTTTTGCTAATTTTTTTTATTTTAAAACATCAAAAAATTAATTCACGCAGAGTACGACAATTGCGAAACCAATACAGTACAGGCCAAACAAATGCCAACGGCCATGTTCTAACCATGAAGACAACCATTTTAGCGCCAAAAGACCAGCACCAAAGCTAAAGCACATACCCAACAAGCTTGGAACCATCGAATGAAACACTTGTCCATGAGCTACAGTTTGTAAGCCTTGGGCATGAACTAAACGATATAATTCTTTTAAAATTACTGCTGGTGTTAATACCACAGCCAACGCAAAACTGAACTCTTCAGCCTTTTGGCGAGATACACCTAAAAATAGCCCTGTAGAAATGGTTGCACCAGAACGTGAAAAGCCACGGAAAGGTAAACATAACGCCTGCACTGCCCCAATAATAGAAGCACTACGCAAACTAATTTCACCTTGCTGGCCGCGATCTAAACGCGAAGATAAAATAATAAGTACACCTGCCGAAATCAGTGCAGCTGCCATGAGTTTTGAGTTACTAAACAAATGCTCAATTTCGAAACTGCTCGCGCCACCGAAAAACACATGCTTAATCATAGATTGGAGCGCTAAACCGAGTACGCCTGTAATTAAGGTTGCCAAAATAATATAGAACGCTTGTTTTTTAAAACTTTCCCAAGAAGAAAAATAGGTTTTTTTCCAAGATTTCCAAAAGTAGACGATCACTGCAAACATCGTACCTGTATGTAACATTACAAGTAAGAAAGTCATGTCAGGTGCAGATGGATCATACCCCATTAACTTTTCAGCTAAAATAACGTGTGCGGAACTAGAAACTGGCAATAATTCAGCAAAGCCCTGAATAATTGCCAGAATGAAAACATGCAACAAATCCATACATTACACACTCAAATATAAAATATTTGGGTTATAAGCGAGGAAAATTAAATTTAAATTAATTGATTACAGTTCCACCACAAAATATTTAGCTAAACCGTAAAAGTTATTTTTTCTCAATCGGCTCACGCTTACCAAACAATGCCGTTCCTACACGGACCATGGTTGAACCTGCTGCAATTGCAGCATCTAAATCGCCTGACATTCCCATGCTTAATGTATCCCAGTCCTGCACATGAGCATGTTGCCCTTTCACCTCATCAAATAGCTTTTTAGCATCTGCGAAAGCAGCGGTATTGTCTGGTGCTGGAATGACCATTAAGCCACGTAGTTTAATTTTCGGCAGTTGGCTAATTTGAGCAACCAATTCAGCAACTTCTTCTGGTGCACAGCCATCTTTACTGTCTTGTCCATCAATATTCACTTGCAAACAAATATTAAGTGCAGCTTGGTCATCACCACGTTGGTTAGATAATCGCTCTGCAATAATCAAACGGTCTACACCATGTACCCAATCAAACTTTTCAGCCAAATGCTTAGTTTTGTTGCGTTGAACATGTCCAATAAAATGCCATTCAATGTCTAAGTCATGCAGAGCTTCAATTTTGTCCAAAGCTTCTTGTAAATAGTTTTCACCGAATGCCCTTTGCCCTGCTGCATACATTTCACGCAATCTTTCACTTGGATGTGTTTTTGATACGGCTAAAAGTTGCACAGTTTCAGTCGCACGCTGAGCATGCTCACAAGCAGTTTTAATTTGCTGTAATACGTGCTGTCGCGCATCTTGCAGGTAATTCATTGACAAGGTTCTCATTTTCAAAAAACTTTTTTGCTTTTCACCTAAAGCGAAGTGTTGGTAAGCCTCAGTGAAAGCCGTATATTATTCTACAAAATAATGACATATTTTGATTTACTTGGGGAAATTATGGATATTACAGAGCTACTCGCCTTCTCTGTGAAAAATGGCGCTTCCGATTTGCATTTATCTGCTGGCATGCCACCAATGATTCGTGTCGATGGTGAAGTTCGCCGTATTAACTTACCAGCCTTAGAGCATAAAGATGTCCACCGCCTTGTGTACGACATCATGAACGATAAACAGCGCCGTGACTATGAAGAAAAACTCGAAACAGACTTTTCTTTTGAAGTACCAAATGTTGCACGTTTCCGTGTGAACGCATTTAACCAAAACCGTGGTGCTGGCGCAGTATTTCGTACCATTCCATCTAAAGTACTCACCATGGAAGATTTAGGCTTAGGTCAAATCTTTAAAGACATTTGCGACTATCCTCGCGGGATTGTCCTAGTTACAGGTCCAACAGGTTCAGGTAAATCAACGACGCTTGCGGCAATGATGGACTATATTAATGAAAACCGTTATGACCATATTTTAACGGTTGAAGACCCAATCGAATTTGTACACCAGTCAAAAAAATGCCTCATTAACCAGCGTGAAGTCCATCGTGATACACATGGCTTTAATGAAGCACTTCGCTCAGCACTGCGTGAAGACCCTGATATTATTTTGGTCGGTGAGATGCGTGACCTTGAAACAATTCGTTTGGCCCTTACAGCTGCCGAAACAGGTCACTTAGTATTTGGTACGCTTCATACCACATCTGCCGCTAAAACCATTGACCGTGTCATTGACGTATTCCCTGCCGAAGAAAAAGACATGGTACGTGCCATGCTGTCTGAATCTTTGCAAGCTGTTATTTCGCAAACCCTGCTTAAAAAGAACGGCGGCGGTCGTGTGGCAGCACATGAAATCATGATTGGTATTCCTGCCATTCGTAACTTAATCCGTGAAAACAAAGTCGCACAAATGTATTCAGCCATTCAAACTGGTGCTAACTATGGCATGACAACGCTTGACCAAAGCTTAAAAGGTTTAGTGTCACGTGGTGTAATTAGCCCACAAACTGCACGTACTGCGGCAAAACAGCCTGAATCATTCCTATAAAAATAACAAAATAGCGAGAATACAATTATGGATTTTAATGACTTGCTCAACCTGATGGTTGAAAAAAAATCATCGGATCTTTTTATTACAGATGGCGTTGCACCATCTATGAAAATTAATGGTCAAATTGTTCCCATTTCAAAGAATAGCCTTTCTGGCGAAGTGATTGGACAGCTCTTACATTCGATTATGAGTGAGAAGCAGCGTAAAGAATTTGCGGATACTCGTGAATGTAACTTTGCCATTATGAATCGTGACAAAACGGCACGTTTTCGTGTGAGTGCTTTTCAGCAACGCGACATGCCGGGCATGGTTCTACGTCGAATTGAAACGAAAATTCCTTCGATTGATGACTTACAGTTACCTTCTGTGCTTAAAGATTTATCAATGACCAAACGCGGCATTATTATTTTTGTAGGCGCAACAGGTACAGGTAAATCGACTTCGTTGGCTTCAATGATCAGCCATCGTAACCATAACTCTAAAGGTCATATCATTACTATTGAAGACCCGATTGAGTTTATTCACGAACATGCGGGCTGTATTATTACTCAGCGTGAGGTCGGTATTGATACTGACTCGTTCGAAATTGCTTTGAAAAATACTTTACGACAAGCACCCGATGTCATCTTAATTGGTGAGATCCGCTCTCGTGAAGTAATGGACTACGCGATTGGCTTTGCTGAAACAGGTCACCTTGTATTAGCTACCATGCACGCCAACAACGCTAACCAAGCACTCGACCGTATTATTCACTTCTTTGAAAGTGACCGCCACAGTCAGCTCTATATGGACTTATCTCTCAACTTAAAGGCCATGATTGCTCAGCAACTTATTCCAACGCCAGATGGAAATTCACGCCGTGCAGCGATTGAGATTTTAATTAACTCACCATTAATTTCAGACTACATCCGTAAAGGTGAAATTCATGAAATTAAGGACTTAATGAAACGCTCACGTGAACTCGGTATGCAAACCTTTGACCAGGCTTTATTTGACTTATATAAAACAGGTCAAATTACTTATAAAGATGCGCTTAAACATGCCGACTCACCAAACGATTTACGTTTGACGATTAAGCTTGCAAATGAAGGCCCAGATCAAATTGCAGAAGAAAAACAGCATTTGACTTTTGACCGCCAGTAATTTCTTCATAAAAAAAGGAAGGTTAAACGTAACCTTCCTTTTTTATTTGTTTTCTTTATGTGAAAACGATTATTTCTTGCGCAATGCATCCTGACATTCAGGTTCATTACAGTAACCATAGAGATTTAATGAGTGACCTGTTAAGGTAAACCCATGTTGGTCTGCTACAGCATGCTGTTCTTTCTCGATAACATCATTAGTAAATTCAATAACTTTGTTACAGTTTTGGCAAACTAAGTGATCGTGGTGATCTTCTTGCATAATTTCGAAAACAGAATGGTTATTTTCAAAATGATGACGTTGAATAATGCCCGCAGCTTCAAATTGTGTTAACACACGGTAAACTGTCGCAAGGCCGACATCTTCCCCTTGCTCTAACAAAGTCTTGTAAATATCTTCAGCGCTAAGATGATGTTGTTTTGAATTTTCTAATAATTCCAAAATCTTAATTCGTGGAAGGGTAACTTTAAGTCCAGCTTTGCGCAAATCTTGATTGGAAATAGGCATGAAAAAAGGTCTCTCAACAAATCTCAAGTTGGAATAGGCAATAGAATTTAGATGAAGTATGATCTATCCTTTGATCAAATGCATCATAATTTATTGGGATAGTGTAGCAAAATGCAAAAACTCGTGCTGACGTTATTCGTCACTTCACTCCTAGCTGGTTGTTCAATCTTTGGTGTGTATAAGGTTGATATTCCTCAAGGGACTCCATTGACTAAAGCTCAAGCCTCTCAAGTACAAGTCGGCATGAATTTCCAGCAAGTGCGCTTTTTGCTTGGTAGCCCAACAGTGACTGATCCGCTCAATCCACAACGTTGGGACTATATCTACAACTATATCCCGGGAACATATGCTAAAAAAGCGAAAATCCCCGCAGCACATGGTCAGCATTTAAAAATTTACTTTGATAGTACTGGAACTGTAACTAAAATTGAAGGTTTAGAGACTATTCCAGAATCGCAACCAGGTTTACCAGCTTCGAAAGAAGCGATTTTAACTGCCCCGCCACTATAATCGTTTTTTCTAATAAAAAGAAACCCCTCAAGTGAAAAAACTTGAGGGGTTTTGCTTATTGAGCTGATTGCTTAAAGCGATTACTTTTAATGTAGCGGCCTACAGGATTCTTCGCAGCACGATTACGGCGAATGTCTTTTGGATTAATTGTTAAAGGTCTATAAACCTCAACTCGATCACCCGCATGTAATGCTGTATCCGCTTCTACTTTTACTCCAAAAACACCGAGCTGAAGAGGTTCTGACAATTCAACTTGATTTAACAAACCACTTGCTTGTACTGCCTGCAAAGCACTCATACCCTCTACAAATGGAATAGAAATGAGAAACTGTTGTTCTGGTGCGGCAAAAGCCACCCAAACTTGTTGAATACGTTCCATTAAATACTTTGTCCAATTACGGCAATCATTGCCAGAACAATTGAAAGTGGCAAAACAATTCGTACAGCAATGCGCCATAAATTATAGAAAAGCTCGTTGCTGAAATTCATTGATTTACGCAAATGGCTAATTTTCATAATCCAGCCAGCAAAAATGGCATAGATCAAACTAATGAGTAAGCCCCAAAGCATAAGAATTAGCGTAAATAAGTGATGAAGTTCAGGCACCGCCCAAACTGCAATGGCAACAACAAGAATTACCCACTGTAAAACAATCATGAGCTGACGCTGAGCTAATTGTTCTCGCGCCAATTGCACAAATAGCGCAGATGTCATCACACCTGTAAATATCCACGTCAAAACAGGTAATTGAGCTTGAAGCGAAAAGAAGCCAAAAGCAATTACAGCAATGAGCTGGGCCAACCAAATTGGCAGCACAGTTTTAGTTGCACCGTCTTCTGCTTTAACTGTACCCACTGTATTTTGCCAGTAAAGTCCTAAACCCAAACCGCTCGCTACAAGAGCAAGTACAGTTGCATTACCCCACTCTTTGAACTCAACATTGGTCCAATGCCAAGGTTGTAAAGTCGTTCCCATCATGTTTGCCAACACAATAGAAGCAATTACTCCAACAGTCATTAATAAAATAAGAATTTGACGTGGAATAAAAGATAGTACTAAGGCAGCAACAGCAAGGCCTGCAAAAATAATTTGCCCAGAAATACTTGGAGCAAATTGTGCAACTAATATATTGCTTGCAGTGCTCAAAACATTACCAGCTAAGAAAGGAATAAAAACAACAGCAAGCCAGCCAACCACACGCCATTTAGATGAACTATCTGCTTCACGAGTTAGACTCGATAGCGCATTTAAAGCTGTCGTTTTAGATCGTTTTGCTAAAGCAATTTCCAAATAACAAACTGGTAATGCCAATAACAACATTGTACCAAACCACAATAACCAGAAATCGAGCTGACGATCAATCTGGATGCCCATAGTTGGGGCCAAAGTAGCCATGATGACAAAAGATAAGCAAAACGCCATAAGAGGCGATAACCAACGTGACATAGGTATGTCCTGCATTATGCATTCCTTGAAAAAGTCTATAGATATTTTGCCCGTCTCATGCATGAAAATCAAAGTTTGCGCCATAAAAAAAGCAAACCACCGAAACGATAGTTTGCCGCGCTAACGATAATTTAGAGTTTTTCTAGTTAAAGTTATGAGAAAAAACGAGCGAACCAGTTTTTTCCTTTCTTCTTTTCCTTTTCTCTAATGATTCCCATCATATTTTCTTTTACTGCTCCTACATAATCGGCATCATCATGTTGAATATGATTAATGAGCCATTTAGCCAAAATTTCTTGTAATTCGGCTTCAATGGTATGACCCATTTCAAAACGTTCACGATATAGCTCAATTTTTTTAATAAATAAGTCATGTACACGTTTATGAGGTACTCTATATTTATAATCGGCTTCTTCTTGTAAACTTTCTTCAAAAGTAAAATGTGACTGCGTATAATCGATAATATTATCTAAAACATCTTTAATACGACGTCTATCTTCATCATCTTTTACATCATCAATCTGATTAATATAATCAAGTATCCGTTTATGTTGCTCATCAATAACTTCAATACCGGTATTATATTCTAAAGCCCATTTCATTTTCATACACCACCCCCAATGATGTTCAATGACTGTTGCATAAATCGCATTTTATAGTTAAAGGGGATAAATAAAAACAAACCTATTTTGTCGGCTTTATATAATAAAAATAAATTAAAACCCAAAGTATTGATTTACATAAAATTAATTAATATTAACCAACTAAAACGATAAAGTATTTTTTAAACAAAATACTTTATCGCTAAGTAAATAAAAATATATGTTTTTAAAAGAATTATATTTATTTTAGTTAAAATTAATATTGATCTGCACGAGTAATACGCTTAAGTTCCGGATTTTTCTCTTCACGTATTAATCTTTCAACATGTGTTATTGCTTTTTTTATAGGCATTCCATTTTGGAATAAAATCATTTCACCCGGTTGATAAGCTGTCCAGTTTTCATTATGGGTTAAAGGCTCAGTGGTAATAACTGCCACTCGGTCTTCTGGAGTAGTCACTTGACTAAAATCAACTTCAACATCTAAATCAATTAAATGTGCATTGTTAAATGGATATTCTCGGACTAACCAATGCAATTTAGTAATTGCATAACTAAATAAAGCTTTACCATTAGATAAACAGAAATTAAAGGTGCCATATTCTGCAATTTGCGGAGAAATCTTTTCTAATACTTCAAATATTTGCTCAAGACTTGGCTCTTCATAACCAAATACTTCTACCAGTTGGTCTAATAAATAACAAAATGCTCTTTCGCTATCTGTATTACCTACAGGTGTAAAACGTCCGCTCAAAGGTGGATCAAAATCATGTAAATCGCCATTATGAGCAAAAATCCAATGACGTCCCCATAATTCCCGAATAAATGGATGCGAGTTTTCCAGTGTAATTTTACCTTGGGTCGCCTTACGAATATGCGCAATCACATTACGCGATTTGATAGGATAATTACGAATAAGGTCGGCAATTGGCGATTCAACCGCAGACTGGTTATCTACAAATAAGCGGCATGCCTTGTCTTCAAAAAAAGCAATACCAAAGCCATCACTATGGTCAGAGGTAATTCCTGCGCGCTGTGAAAAACCACGGAAAGAAAAAGTGATATCCGTTGGTGTTGCACAATTCATTCCTAATAGCTGGCACATATTGTTCTAAACTTTTCGCTTCATTACCCCATACGCACTATTGTGCATGAGAGTAAAATAGCTTGTAAATCCCAATATGCGCTCGCTATTACAAAATATAAGATATCTTTATCGTTGAGCCATTTTGTTCATTACAAATGAAGTAGCAATTTTATTCACTTCTAAGAATACAAAGTAATCCAGACAATTAAATTTATCATCGAAAAAAGCTTCTTTAGACAGTTTAGATTGCATACTCAAATACATTTGGAACAGTTTCGGCATACGCTCATCTTGAGGAAAACTAAACTCTGGATATTCAGGTTCATAAATCTTTTTAGAACGAATATCGATGGTTTTAGCGTCTGGTAATTGCTGAATCTGACGATGCGTATAATACGCTCTAGCCAAATTATCCTGAAGGTGAATACTCACACAACCCATCAAGTATTTAGCACGCATTGACCACAACACTTTAGGTGCAAGGTTCATCCAAAGCGTAGAAAGTGCCTTACCATTACGAAAGCGCGGATGCACACAGGTACGCCCTATTTCCAATAGGTTTGGCAAGTGTGATAACTGAGGGACAATATCAAACTCATGGGCACTATAGCTTTGTCCAATTTCATGGCCTTGGAAGAGTTTAAGTCGTGTATAAGCCACAATCTCTCCCGTCCATTTCTCACGTAATACTGCATGCTCACAGCTAAAATCGTAAATATCTTGATCTAAATTATCTTCAAAATGAATGCCAAATTGTTTACTAAACTGTTGTGCACGGAACCGTTGTACATCTTGTAATTCTTTTAAATTATCAACCCATTCAAAGCGAAACTGTGTTTGATTACTAGTCTTATGGCGATTTAGAGGTAAAGTCCAGGTTTGGCGATATTGATTAAATTTTTCCAGCATAATGAACGCTCCTAGTGACACCCCTTACACTAGTCAAAGCTCATGACAAAAAAATGACCAAAATTAAATGACATAAAAAAGACCACTTAGCGTGATCTTTTCATAAAAATACTCACTTTAGTGAGAAGCATTTGTACGATTAGAAATAAGCGTACCCACACCGTGATCTGTAAAAATCTCAAGTAATGTCGCATGTGGTACACGGCCATCTACAATATGAGCACTGACAACACCACCTTTCACTGCATCAAGCGCACAACCGACTTTAGGAATCATTCCACCATAAATCACGCCGGTTTCAATTAAACGGTCAACTTCTTGGGTGCTTAAACCTGTTAACAGATTTTTGTTTTCATCAAGCACACCAGTAATATTAGTCAGCAGAATTAATTTTTCCGCCCCTAATGCCTCCGCAACTTTACCAGCAACTAGGTCAGCATTAATGTTGTAGGTATTGCCTTTTTCATCAACACCTAATGGTGCGATAACAGGAATAAAATCACTTTGAGTAAACATCTCTAATACATCTGTTTTTACCCCAGTAACTTCACCCACCATACCTAAGTCAATATGTCTGATCGAACCGTCTTCTTCTTGTTTTTCCATTAATAATTTACGGGCACGTAATAGATTGCCATCTTGACCCGTTAAGCCAATCGCACGTCCGCCATGCTTATTAATTAAATTAACAATCGACTTGTTTACGCTACCGCCTAATACCATTTCAACCACTTCCATAGTGGCTTCATCGGTCACACGCATACCGTCAATACGATCAGACTCACGACCTAATTGTTTTAGGAAAGAGTCAACTTGTGGGCCACCACCATGCACAACAATCGGGTTTAAACCCACTGTTTTAAGTAAAACGATATCTCGGGCAAATGAACTTTCCAACTCTGGATCAGTCATCGCATTACCACCGTATTTCACCACCAGCGTCTTACCGGAAAAACGTTGAATATATGGCAAAGCTTCAATTAAGATTTTTGCTTTGTCGACGCCAAGGTGCTGATGTTGTGGCATTGCGCCTCTCCTTACTTAGGCTTCAGAAAGTTCTTGTGCAATTTGCGGGTAACGCTCTTGCAACATATCAATAAATTTTTGCTGGATTTCCTTTAAACGTAAAGGACTATCAGCATCAAATCTTACGGTAAAATACTCACCTGTATTTGATGCTCGAATAATGCCAAAACCATCCTCAAAATCAAGACGTACACCATCAATTTTACTAATATGTGCGCCTAGACGATGGCTCAAAATTTCAATATCTTGTAGTACATGCTTAGGGTCTGAATGGTGAGTACTGATATAGGTATCTTCGGTACAGCATCTTTCAGGATAAATAGAAAATAACTCAGAAATAGTTTTTGCTTTAGATTGAGTAAAATATTCCATTACACGCAGTGCAGCATATATTCCATCGTCATATCCAAAACCGCGTCCGTCATTAAACACATAATGACCCGCGTATTCACCACCAAAAATGGCTTGCCCTTTAGACTTGGATAAATATGAACGAAGGAAGCTACTTCCAGTACGAATCATTTTCGGTTTACCGCGTAGTTGCTCTACAGTTCTTTGAACCATAAGCGAACATTTCACATCAAATACAATTTCTTTATCTGGTTGCTGTTCTAGGCACATTTGTGCAAAGAGTGATAAAAGACGATCCGCTGTTAGAATATTTGCTTTTTCATCGAGTAATACGACACGATCGCCATCACCATCAAGCGCAATACCAATATCTGCCTGTAGCTCCACTACTGCTTTACGTAAATTCGTTAAATGTGCTGCGTAGGATGGATCAGGAGCATGATCTGGGAATTCACCATTTGGGGTAGTACGTAAAGCAATGACTTCACATCCCATTTTCTCAAGTACCAGCTTTGAGCAATGCCCTGCCGAACCATGTAAACCATCAAGCACTACTTTTAATGGGCGTCTGAGTTGAATATCGTTAAAAAGAGCTTGTTGGTATTTTTTGCAAAATTCTGATTTAAATTGAGCGGTTGATAATTCTAATAATGATATTGGATGAACAGGAACATAAGTTTGCGCAAACTCACCGACTTGCTGAATCATTTCTGGGGATGGAGGTTCCCCTTTTAAGATCCATTTAATACCATTATCTGATTTAGGATTATGGCTAGCGGTTACCATAATGCCGTTGCCGCCAAACTCACGTGCAATGTAATACATCATCGGGGTTGAACAACAACCAATATTTGTAACTGTTAAACCCTGCTCTATTAACATCTCTTCAATTAAATGAGCGTAAGATGGGCTTGTGAGACGGGCATCATAGCCAATCACTAATTGAGTTTGTGCTGCTTGTTTATATTGTTGTGCCAATCCATAGGCAATTGAACGGACGACGTCTGTAGTTAAATAAGAAAGTTTGCCTCTGATATCGTAAGCACGGAAAATATTTTTTGGAAATGAGTGTCTTACATTCATAACGTATCTTCTATTTAAAGATCAATCTGATCTATCGCAAAAACATAGAGTATTCAAAATTTGAAAGGGTATTTGCTAAAAAAGTTAAAAGAGTATGAGTAAAGCGTTTTGTAATATAATTCATTGTAACATTCAAGACATAAAAAGAAACACCTGTAAAACAGGCGTTTCTTTCAATCATTTTTTATAAGCTAATTATTGTTTACCCGTGTGACCAAAGCCACCCGCACCGCGTAAAGTTTCTTCAAATTCCTCTACTTGTTCAAACTCAGCCTGAACCACCGGAACTAAAACATACTGTGCTAAACGCTCACCCGGTTCTAAACGGAAAGTCGTTTGACCACGGTTCCAAACTGAAACCATCAATTCACCTTGATAATCCGAGTCAATTAATCCAACCAAGTTACCAAGAACAATACCGTGTTTATGGCCTAAACCTGAACGCGGTAAAATTAAACCAGCAAAATTCACATCATGAATATAAATTGCCATACCTGTTTTAACTAATACGGTTTGACCTGGTTCAATTTCAATTGCTTCATCTAAACAGGCACGTAAATCTAGACCTGCTGACCCTGCTGTTGCATATGAAGGTAAAGGCCATTCTTTACCTAAACGCGGATCGAGCAATTTAACTTGAACTTTCATGGGATTTCCTAAAAATTAAAAAAAATTAACGCTTTAATAAAGCTTTTAAATTTGCCAAATATTGTTGAGCCTGTTCTTTAGGGTCAACATTTGCTGCAATTTTCTTTTTACGCCCTAACCATTCGAGCTCGTCTTGCGGAAGCTCATCAAGGAAACGGCTTGGGGTCATCTGTTTCATTTGACCGCCATTTTTACGCTGTTCTGCCAAAGTTAAAGTTAAGCCTTGACGTGCACGGGTAATTCCCACGTACATAAGACGGCGTTCTTCTTCAATGGTTTCAGCTGCAATCGAGTTTTTATGCGGTAAAAGCTCTTCTTCAAGTCCCATAATGTACACATATGGGAACTCCAAACCTTTTGCTGCATGCAAAGTAAGTAGGTTTACTTTGTCAGTGTCCTCTTCTTCTTGCTGCTGTTCTAACAAATCGAGCAAGACCAGTTTTCGAATAACGCTTTCAATGTTCTTTTCATCTACATCTTCTGCACGATTAATCAGATTTTGAATACTGGTAAATAAATTCTCGATGTTATCGAGTTTACTTTTCTCTTGAGCAGGTGTTGCTGACTGTTCACGGATATAGTCGATATAACCCGCTTCATTCATCATTTGACGAACTTTAGGCACAGGCTCATCATCTTCTAGCAACTCACGCGTAAATGTCGCAATAAAGTCGGCAAACTCATGCAATTGAGTTTCTGCTTTTTTAGGAAGAACCATGCTTAAGCGTTGATCAGAAGAAGCGCCAAGTAAAGACAAATTATTTTCTTGCGCAAATAAACCTAGCTTCTCAAGAGTAACTGGCCCAATCGCACGTTTAGGCGTATTAATAATACGCAAGAAAGCACTGTCATCTTCAGGGTTAATAATAAGACGTAAGTAGCTCATCACGTCTTTAATTTCTGCACGAGCGAAGAACGAGGTACCGCCAGAGAGTTTATAAGGAATTTGCATTTGGCGAAGCTGGGTTTCTAATACACGCGCCTGAAAGTTACCACGGTACAATACAGCGTAATCTTTCCAGTTCTTACCGTTCATCAGCTTATGAGTCAGTAAATCTTTGACTACGCGTTCAGCTTCATCGTCATCATTACGGCAAGTAATAATTCTGATGACCTCACCATGGCCTTTATCACTCCACAATTTCTTATCAAAAATATGCGGGTTATTCTGAATAACGCAGTTCGCAGCTTTCAAAATACGGCTAGTCGAACGGTAGTTCTGCTCAAGCTTAATAATATGTAAATTTGGAAAATCCTGTTTAAGCAAAGCCATGTTTTCAGGCTTCGCTCCACGCCATGCGTAAATCGATTGGTCGTCATCACCTACCGCGGTGAACTGCCCCATTACACCAACCAACAGTTTCACTAAAATATATTGCGCGGTGTTGGTATCTTGATATTCATCGACCAATAAATAACGAACGCGGTTTTGCCACTTGTCACGTACTTCTGCATTTTCTTGCAGTAAGCGGGTTGGCATAACAATCAGGTCATCAAAATCGACAGCATTGTAGGCACGTAAATTACGTTCATAAAGTTGATAAAGATGCGCAAACTGCACATCTTCAGGAGTTTCACACGTCGAATGTGCTTGTTCTGGCAAAATCAGATCATTTTTCCAATCTGAAATTTTCTTCATTGCCTTGGCAATTAATTCTTTGCTTTCTGCACCCGACAAATTATCGCGATGCATCAAATCCATCAAAATACGTTTACAGTCATCCGCATCCAAAATCGAAAAATTAGCTTTTAAAGGTAAATTTTTAAGTTCTAAACGTAAAAGATTTAAGCCAAACGTATGGAAAGTCGAGACTGATAAACCTTTTGCTTCTTCGCGTGATAAAAGCTTGGTTACACGCTCTTTCATTTCACGTGCGGCTTTATTGGTAAAGGTCATCGCTGTTATACGATGCGCAGGAATACGACAATGCTGCACCAAATAGGCAATTTTACGGGTAATTACCGATGTTTTACCTGAACCAGCACCAGCAAGCACCAATAAAGGGCCTTGAGTATATTTCATGGCTTCTTCTTGCTTGTCGTTCAATTGACTGGCAGCTGACATCGTGTATTACCTCTTAATTTTTCGAGCATGATTATAGTCATCTCTTTTTTAGAATCCCAATAATAAATCTGCGGATATGTATAAATGATGTCTAATAATGCAATTTATGCGCCGTAGAATGTCGTGATTATTTCTTGTACTGCACCCATAAAAAAACCACCCGAAGGTGGTTTTCGAAACAATAAATTAACTCTTATTGTTTAGCATAAATGCTGATTTCTACGCGACGGTTTTGTTCACGACCAGAAGCAGTTGAGTTGTCTGCGATTGGGTTAGAAGAACCATAACCTTGTGCATCAATACGAGTAGAAGATACACCTTTACCAGCTAAATAGATTTTAACTGATTGAGCACGTGCTTGAGATAATGGAATGTTGATAGAGTCATTACCAGTGTTATCTGTATAACCAGTAACTAAAATCGCACTCTTGTTATCTTCAGCTAATGTTTGAGCTACTTTATCCAAAGTTGCATAGAAGTTTGGTTTGATGTTTGATTTGTTTGTATCAAAAGTAATGCTACCTGGCATAATCAATTGAACAGAACCATCTGGGTTACGGCCTACTTCTACGCCAGTACCCGCCATTTGCTCACGTAATTTTTTCTCTTTGTTATCAAGATATAAACCACCAGCTGCACCAAGAACTGCACCGATTGCCGCAGCACGGTTGTTTTGACGGCTAGAGTTTGCACTTGATTTAGAAATACCATAACCTGCTGCTGCGCCAATTAAAGTACCTAATGCGGCTTTATCGTATTCAATTCCACCTAGGTTGTTACCTGTTGTCTGACAACCAGATAATACTACTGCTGCCCCTACGACTGTTGAAATAACTAGTGCACGCATTGCATGCCTCCTCACTTTGTGTGTTTTGTTGTCTGGATGAATAATGAAACAAAAAGGAAGTATAAAACATTGATATTTTGTTAATAATAAACAGTTTAGTTATTTTTTTGTAATATTTTGATGCACTTTAAGATGCGCACTCATCACAATTTCTTCATTGTTATCTAAGATATCGTTGTATTTCATTTCACGATAGTTATAGTTGAACAACTTTCCATGGATTTTAGATATTCGGGGTCATTTATATGTCAACTGCACCCAATAAGCAATCTGCGCTAAAAAAAATTACACGTGGACTCACTGTAGGTACAGTCATCACAGGTAGTACTTTTTTTCATGGGCCACCTGTATTGGCTTTAGGTTTGACTAAGCTGTTAAAAAAATCTTCTAAAGTTGATGAAACCAATATTCAAATTACAAATAGCTGGCTTGGTGTAAATAACTGGCTCATTGATCATGTTTTACCAAATTTAAAATGGGATATTACGATCGATGAAGGTCTTGATTTGAGTATGCAAGGCCGTTATGTAATGACCTGTAACCATCAAAGTTGGGTTGATACGACAGTAAATCAATATTTTGGTTTAACACGTATGCCCCTTACCCGTTTTTTTACCAAATGGGAACTCATCTTTATTCCGTTCGTTGGTCAAGCCTTTAAAATTTTAGGCTTCCCAATGATGAAGCGTCATACTAAAGAGCAAATTGCGAAAAACCCTGAGCTCAAAGACCGCGATATGATGGAAGCACGTAAAGCATGCGAACAGCTCTTAAGCCAACCTTTTACATTATTAAACTATTTGGAAGGTACACGTTTTACTCAGGAAAAACATGATCAACAAAATTCGCCATATAAACATTTGTTAAAACCTAAAGCAGGTGGTTTGGCGTTGGCTCTAAATATTTTGGGCGACAAAATTGATGCTTTGGTTGATATGACGATTGTCTACCCTGACGGTGTACCGGGCTATGGCGACTTCTGGTTAGGTGATGTTTCAAAAATTGCGGTAAATCTTCGTAAAATTGAAATACCAGCTTGGGTACTCGGTGGTAACTATGAAGATGACCCAGTTTATCGTGAACGTTTTCAACAATGGGTACACGAGCTTTGGACTGAAAAAGATCAACTTATCGAACAAATGAAAGCTCGATATACTACTTCAACTCATTAAAAGCATTTATAGCTATGCAAAACAGTTCCAGAAAACAAGCAAAATATTACCATATGGATCCAAACAGCATTTCATTTAAGCTGTTTTTGGTTTATGACATCTTTATGGTGTTTATTATTATTTTCAATCTGTTCTGTCTTGCAGCAAATTTCTTTTTAATGAGCAGTATTGGGGCATGGTTTTTTGAACATATCCACTTGCCCCAAGTACTCACCTTTTATAAAACCTATTTACATCCATGGGTAATTACAACAGAAGCTTGGTTTATTGGTTTTTTAATTACTGAATTTCTTGTCCGTTGGGGCATCTCTATTTTTTATAAACACCATAAACGTTGGTTCTTCTTCCCATTTATTCACTGGTATGAAATTTTAGCCATCATTCCTCAATTGCGTTTTTTACGTTTGTTTCGTGCTGGCATTATTGCCTATCGTTTATATGAATTAGGCTATCCTATTATTCCTGAAGGCTGGAGAAAAAACGGGCTATTTTATTATCG
Source organism: Acinetobacter sp. WA-87 (assembly GCF_039938935.1). Classification (NCBI taxonomy): domain Bacteria; kingdom Pseudomonadati; phylum Pseudomonadota; class Gammaproteobacteria; order Moraxellales; family Moraxellaceae; genus Acinetobacter; species Acinetobacter sp. WA-87. The sequence continues at coordinate 1,480,925 of NZ_JBDUVF010000001.1, forward strand.
CGTCGTCATGGAAGAACTATCTGACCGTGTTGTTATTACAGTTATTGATGGCATTCGAAATGAGCTACAGACCAGCTCAACACATAAACAAATTATTCACGACTTGGTTAATCATCATCGTGAACAATTTACAATTACCCTGACCTCTATATTGCAAGAATCATTAGCGACTGCTTTAAAAGAACAAAAGCCAGCAATCACAAAAGGCGTTGGGCAGATTGTTGATCAGGCAATAGAGGATACGCCTGAGTTAACTCAATTATTACGCTTAATTCCTTTAGTGGGTGGTCGTATCGAACAGCAAATCCAAAGTATTGGACAACGGCTCGGTGAAAATATCAGTGCAGGTTTAATTGAACCATTGGTTGAAGGATCAAAAGAGCACCCAAATGCAACTTATCAATTAATTTCAGAAAAAATAAGTAACGTGAATATTAATAACCGTGAGCTTGAGCAACTTGTAGAGTCTGTGGTGTTTGAAAGCCTAGAAGCAATTCGCAAACAAGTTAAGGTCAAACAGTGGCAACAAACCCTTGCGGAGCGTGATCGAATCAAAGAATAAGCATTTACTTAATTTTTTATGAAACACGCTAGAGAATTGGCACGATTTGTTCTAGCATTTGCTCTATTTACAATAAACTTAACGATATTACAGCTCGTTTTAACGCCTTGAAGGAAGACTTATGGCTGATATCCGGATTACCGGCAGAATGGTTAACTTTAGCAGGATAACCTTCGATACGAATGATCATGATGTGATCCGCCAGCAATTATCAAACATATTAAATGAAGGGTCCTATCAGGGAACTCTCGTTATTATAGATAGTACTGTTGAACAAGAGTTGATTGCTTTAATTCAGCTGTTAGTCAGCTTAGGTTTGCAACCAATGGCAGTTATTGATGGTATTTTGGGTGATGAAGCACGCGCTATTCAGTTCCCTGTATTACCAGCAGATCAGCCATTACAACGTATTAAAGCAACTGCCGAGCAAATCGCAATTGTAGAGAAACCGGCACCTGCACAAGCTTCAGCAGAAACAAAAAAACCACTAAATAATAATGCAGTTGCCCATATTACCTCTTATCATGATGAAATTTTGCGTACAGGCCAATCTCTTGTACAAGACCAAGGCGATATTATTTTAAAAGCTGGCATGAATAGTGGATCTGAAGTGATTGCTTCAGGAAATATACATATTTATGGCACAGTTCGTGGTAGAGTCATTGCTGGTGCGGGTGGGCACGCTGCTGCACGTATTTTTTGCCAATCTTTAGAGGCTGAACTCGTTTCCATTGCCGGAACATATTGTGTCGCAGATGATATCCCTAAACATGTGGTAAAAAAGCCAGTACATATTTATTTAAATGAAAAGCAAGAGCTTGAATTTGAAGCTCTAGAACTTTAGTTTATTAAGCAAATCACCAAAAAACAGCCCTTTTAAGGGTGTATGTATGACCATAATAGGAGTGGATTCGGTGGCCAAAATTGTTGTCGTAACATCAGGCAAAGGTGGTGTAGGTAAAACTACAACGAGTGCATCTTTTGCAACAGGTTTAGCCCTTCGTGGTCATAAAACTGTTGTGATTGACTTTGATGTAGGCTTACGTAACCTTGATTTAATTATGGGGTGTGAGCGTCGTGTTGTTTATGATTTTGTCAATGTAATTAACAATGAAGCACGTCTGCAACAAGCCCTTATTCGCGATAAAGATATCGAAAACCTTTACATTTTACCGGCTTCACAAACCCGTGATAAAGATGCTTTGAGCGACGAAGGTGTTGCTCGTGTGATTGACGAACTTGCTCAAGAATTTGATTACATTATTTGTGACTCACCTGCTGGAATTGAGCGTGGTGCAATTTTAGCAATGTACCATGCAGATGAAGCAATCATTGTGACAAACCCTGAAATTTCTTCAGTACGTGACTCTGACCGCATCATCGGAATGTTAGACAGTAAAACTAAAAAAGTTGAACACAACGAAGGACGTATACGTAAGCATTTATGTATTACACGTTTTAACCCTGAACGTGCTGACCGTCAGGAAATGCTGACGATTGATGATATTTCTAAAGATATTTTACGCGTACCGACATTAGGTGTTATTCCTGAATGTCCAAGCGTATTACAAGCATCAAACGAAGGTAAGCCAGTTATTCTGTATTCAGAAACTAAAGCTGGCCAAGCGTATGATGACTTGGTTGCTCGCTTTCTTGGCGAAGAACGCCCTTATCGACACATCACAGCTCAACCTAAAGGCTGGTTAGCACGACTATTTGGAGCGTAGATATGGCAGGATTCTGGAGTAAATTATTTAGCAGTGACGAAAAGCCATCAAGTGCTCAAACTGCTAAAGATCGTTTAAAAGTTATTGTTGCATCAGAACAAGGTTTAGGCCGTCGCTTAAGCCAAGACAAGATTGACCAAATGAAGAAAGAAATCATGCAGGTGGTGAGTCGTTATGTCAGCGGTGTAGGCGAACAGCATATCCAAATGCAAGTTCGTTCTGAAGCAAATATCGAAATGTTAGAAATGAATATCAATTTACCTGAAGAACGATAATTCTATTTCTGACTATTCAACACATCAGAATCAAGGCAAAATAACGCAAGTTATTTTGCCTTTTTTAAAATGAGGAGATTGTCATGGCATTATCACAGCCAGCAACTTTCAATGAAGAATGGTCCGATGAGCGTGTTTTTGCCTACCTCAACCAACTTCCTCCAAATGGTGTGAACGCAGATTTTCATGTGCTCTACCATGCTTTCAAACATATGCGTCCAAATGACTATGAACGTCTTTTGACTAAATTTGTTGCAGATGGACGAGATATCAATGCAACAGATCCTGAAGGTGAACGCATCCATGACGTGATTGCTAAGTTTCCTCGTCAATCAGCGCCGTTTTTAGAAGTTTTAGCAAAATTTGCTTAAGCTTAAAAATAAAAAAAGCCTCTTTAAGAGGCTTTTTTATTGTCTGGATTTAGCGATTTCCAATGAGGAAAATACCAAATACAGTGAAAATACCACCTGAAATACCATCAATCCATTTTGAAAAATTACGGTAAGCCACTCTGAAACTCGGTAACGAGAAAATAAACGTCACAAAGCAGAACCATAAAATCGTTTCAACCGACACAATAATAAAAAGCAACCAATGAACTTGATCAAGCTGAGGGTTAGCTAAAAATAAAGAGAACACACTACCGAAATAAATCACAGCTTTCGGATTCGATAAATTGGTCAGCAATCCTTTCATAAAAAATAAGTAAGGTGCTTTAGGTAACTCAACCTCCGTAACCTCTTCCTGCTGATTTTTTGAAAATGCCGAACGTAACATTTGATAGCCTAACCAACATAGGTATAAACCACCAGCTATAAGCAAACCTTGCTTTAACCAAGCCATTTTCTCGAAAATAATATTTAAGCCCATCAGTGCTAAAGATGCCCAAAACATAACGCCTGCTGTTATTCCTGCCACAACCAGCATTGCTTCTTTCCGAGATCGGCTTACCGCGGTCTGCGATACTAGAAAGAAATCAGGCCCTGGAGTAATAAGCGCACAAAAATGAATAAAAGCTAACGTAATTAACGCGACTAGCATGTTGTCCTCCTGATTTGTTTCATTGTTTTTTATTTAGAAGCACACATTAGCATTTTTTACTATTTGATAAAATCTTAACCTTTCAGTTCAGGGCTATTATTTTTAACCATAAAAAAAGCCTCCGAAGAGGCTTAATTTCAAGTGAAGATATTAAACTAAAATATCTCGCTTACCATTGGCACCCATAGCACTCACAATACCGTTCTCTTCCATTTGGTCGATAATACGGGCAGCACGGTTATAACCTAAGCTAAACTTACGCTGTAATGATGATGTAGATGCCTTTCGAGTTTCTAGAACAAACGATACGCATTGGTCATAAAGTGCATCACGGTCTGAAGCACCATCACCCTCTTCAAAGCCACGAGAAGTAGGCTCTTCATCAAATGGCGTCAAGATCTCATCTACATAGTCAGGTTCACCGCGTTCACGCCATGCATCACAGATACGGTTCACTTCATCATCACTAATAAATGCGCCATGTACACGTTCTGGCTCAATCTTACCTGGCCCTAAGAACAGCATATCACCATGACCTAACAAGTCTTCTGCACCACCTGCATCCAAAATAGTACGTGAGTCGATTTTACTGTTTACACGTAAAGCTACACGCGTTGGAATATTGGCTTTAATCAAACCCGTAATAACATCTACTGATGGACGCTGAGTTGCAAGTAAAAGGTGAATACCAGCAGCACGAGATTTTTGCGCCAAACGCGTAATCATTTCTTCCGCTTTCTTACCTACTTGCATGATCATATCGGCAAACTCATCTGCCACAATTACAATTGATGGTAGCGGCGTTAAACGAGGTGCACGTTCTTGTGTCGCTGAATCGCTCGGTTTCCATGTTGGATCAATCAAATCTTCCCCATTTGCAATCGCTTCTTCAACTTTTCGGTTGTAGTCACTTAACTTACGAATTTTAAGGAATGACATAAGCTTATAACGGCGTTCCATTTCATTTACACACCAGTTTAATGCACTGACTGCATCTTTCATGTCAGTGACTACAGGCGTTAATAAATGCGGAATATCATTATAATTTGCAAGTTCAAGCTGTTTTGGATCGATTAAAATTAAACGTAGCTGGTCTGGCGTATATTTAAGTAACATCGATAAAATCATCGAGTTAACCGCAACAGATTTACCAGAACCTGTTGTACCAGCAACTAACATATGCGGTGCTTTTGCTAAATCTGTTAATACTGGATTACCAGAAATATCTTTCCCCATTGCCATACTAATGAGGGCACTTGGGTCACGATATGTTGGTGTTTCCAATAACTCGATCAAACGTACCATTTCACGGGCACTATTAGGTACTTCAATACCAATATACGGTTTACCCGGAATAACTTCTACAACACGTACAGAAGCCATAGACATTGAACGCGCCAAATCGCGGGAAATATTAGTCACTTTAGATGCTTTAACACCCGGTGCTAAATCTAATTCAAAACGCGTAACAACTGGACCTGGCTGAGCTTCAACCACCTGAGCCTTAACATTAAACTCTTGTAATTTAATCTCTAACAATTCAGACAAACGTGAAAGCTGCTCTTCGGTAAAGTTAACTTTCTTATTTGGGTCAACCTTATCAAGCAGTTCAAAGCCCGGTAAGGTTGGTAAATCTAAACGCTTCTTAGCTACCTGCATTGCACGAGACATTGGTCGACCAGATGCATCAGTTAATGGCGCATCAAAATCGAACTCATCTTCAAAATCATCCTCAGGCTTTCCAGCAGTTTCTTGCCAAGCTTCAATAAACTCTTCTTTTGAAAGCTTCTCTGTACCAATCGCAGTTTGAATTGGTGCTTGTACAAATGCTGAAGATTGAGCATAACTACTTGCTTTGACCGGTTGAGTTGCTGGAGCAATATCTTCATCGATTAACAAGTCATCAAAATCATCAAACACCTGTTCATTTGATAAATTTTTAGGTGGCTGATTTAAATTCGATGGAGCTACAGATGTTTCAACTGATGCATGAGATGCTTGCGGCGTTACAACTGGTTCAACATGATGGTCTTGAATGAACGGTGTATGCACATCAGTGGCAGTTTTACTATTTGGAACTGCGGCAAGTAACTCATCAAAAATCTCATCATCGTTCCAATCTAAACCTTGATGAGTATTCGAGACTTGAGGCTGAGTTTGTTTAGCCTGATAAGCTACCTCTTGGAACTGCTCATGATTTGGATGTTCATTTGAATCATCAGCTGCTCTTAATAAGGCGTCAATTTCTTGCTTATGACTTGCATCATCACGTTGCAAAGCGCGCCAAACTTCACCTGTAGCAACCAGACGTTCACTATCTTTTTTAAGCTGATGAGCTTGTTCAAGTGTATGTTCAAAGTTTTCTGGTTGAGGATTTTGCTTTTCTTCCACAGCTTCAGGCTGACTTTGCTCTTTTGCTAAAACATCGGCAAATAAACGCTCTGCCATTTCATCGTGTCGTGTAGAGCTAACTTTTGTTTGTGTTTTTTCTGATTGAATATTTAACTCTGCCTCATCAGCAACTTCGGCCTTAGGCATCTCTGCAACTTTTACCTTTGCTGTTTTATTTGCTGGCTGTGTAGTTAAATCATAAGCAGATTCATTTGGCGATACGTTCTTATAGAATAAGTCTTGTAAATAACTTGGCATCGCTTTGAGCGTAACCCAAGTTTTGCTCCACTGCACTCCAAATGCCAAAGTGAACAAAACCACCCCAAAAACCAATAAAAAGAGTGTCGCACCATAAATTGTTAATAGTTGAGATAAGCTCTGCCCCAATTCATAACCAATAATCCCACCTGCGGCATTATCCAAAGTATCTGCCGGTACATTCCAGTGTAAATAGAGTAAACTCGACACAACAAGAATTAAAAAGAATTGAGCAGCATAACGAAATGGGCGGTTTAGAAAACTATGCGGCCACCAGACTTGAATGGCTTCAACAAACAAGAAAATTGGAATAAGCAAACTTGCCCAGCCTAAAAAGCCAAACAGCAAATCTGCAATCCATGCACCAGCAATACCACTTGCATTAGATACTTGCTGAGTATCACTTGAAATATGCATCCAGCCCGGATCAAATGGCGTATACGTTACTGTCGCCAGAAACATATAAATACCAAAAGAGACCAAGAATAATGTCATCAATAAGCGCTGTGCATAAACACTTGACACCGCAGTCATATACTGTCCTGTAACCCATTTAATTATTGGTTTAGAGATGTGAAGACCAACATTTCAGATCTTCAACGAATGAACTTTATATTATGCACCTGTTCTTACAAAAAAGGTGCATGATTCTTTACAGTTGTTGTTAACATAAGGCTCTTCTATATTGTTATATAACTTAATTCGATTGACCTGATCAATATTATCCACATCGATTTCACGCTATTGGTCGGCAATTTCACGTATAATTTTCAAAATTCTCGAAATAAATAAGGATACCCTCAATGAGTGCTCGTCATTCTCGGTTAATTATTCTCGGTTCAGGCCCTGCAGGTTATAGTGCAGCTGTGTATGCAGCTCGTGCAAATCTCAAACCAACACTTATTGCTGGTTTACAGCTTGGTGGCCAACTTACAACAACAACCGAAGTTGATAACTGGCCGGGCGATCCTGAAGGTTTGACTGGTCCTGCTTTAATGGAACGTATGCAAGCGCATGCTGAACGCTTCGGTACCGAACTTGTCTATGACCATATTAACGAAGTGGACTTAAATGTACGTCCTTTCGTTCTTAAAGGTGATATGGAAGAGTACACTTGTGATGCATTAATTATTGCGACAGGTGCAACAGCTCAATACCTTGGTTTAGAGTCTGAACAAAAATTTATGGGCCAAGGCGTGAGTGCTTGTGCAACATGTGACGGTTTCTTCTATAAAAACCAAAAAGTAATGGTTGTTGGTGGTGGTAACACTGCTGTTGAAGAAGCACTTTATCTATCAAATATTGCTTCACATGTAACTCTAGTACACCGTCGTGATTCTTTACGCTCTGAGAAGATTTTACAAGATCACTTATTTGCTAAAGAAAAAGAAGGCAAAATCAGCATCGTTTGGAATCATGAAGTTGAAGAAGTCTTGGGTGATAATACTGGCGTAACAAGTGTTCGCCTTAAATCAACCAAAGATGACACTAAGCAAGATGTAGAAGTTCATGGTCTATTCGTAGCAATTGGCCACAAACCAAATACAGGAATGTTTGATGGTCAATTAAACTTACGTGATGGCTACATCCAAGTACAAAGTGGTACTTCAGGTAATGCAACAGCAACTTCTGTAGCAGGCGTTTTCGCTGCGGGTGATGTTGCTGACAGTATCTACCGTCAAGCGATTACATCAGCTGGTTCAGGCTGTATGGCAGCACTAGATGCAGAGAAATATCTAGACAATCTTTAAGTTTAGATATTACAAACAGCCGTTTTATAACGGCTGTTTTTTTATCATTTATAATAATTACTGGCTGCCTCAAATTAATTTTTATAGCATAACCCTTAAGCACACATTATTTTAGTCTTATGAACACACTACCTCTATCTCAATATATTTTCCCAGATCCAGAGGAAGCCGATCCAGATGGTCATGGTCTAATTTGTATTGGTGCTGACCTCTCCCCTTCTACGCTCTATGAAGCATATACCCATGGACTTTTCCCTTGGTTTAATGAAGATGAGCCTATTTGTTGGTGGAGTCCGGAACCACGCTGTGTGATTTATCCTCAAAACTATAAACCAAGTAAATCGCTCATTCGGAATATGAAAAAGTATGATTACACCATTACGGTAAACCGTGCTTTTGAACAGGTCATACGCTCATGTTCACTACCTCGAAGTTATGCTAATGAAACTTGGATTAGCGAAGATATTATTCAGGGCTATTTAGCAATGTTTAATGCAGGTTATGGCTATAGCGTAGAAGTTTGGCAAGACGAACAGCTGGTAGGTGGTTTATATGGGGTAACGATCGGTAAGGGTTGCTTTGGCGAGTCTATGTTTAGTACCCAAACCGATGTTTCTAAAATGGCTTTTTATACTTTAATGTTAATTGGTAAAGAAAATCAGCTTCCTTGGGTTGACTGCCAACTTGTAAATAGTCACTTAATTAGTCTTGGGGCTTGTACACTTTCTCGGCAGGAATATCTTAAATCGTTACAAGATGTAATTATTCACCCCTCTATCAATTGGAAAAAGTATCAAGAACGTGTATTTTCAAGTAAAACAATAGCATTAAATGCAAAATTAATGGAATGATAACAGGAGGGACCAATCATGAAATCATATCACCCGAAGTCCCTTTTAAATGATCTGCAATATTATATTACCCCACCTCACGATTGCAGCTATTTAGAAAATAAGTCAGCACGTATGGTCTTTTTAGACCCGATTCACCGAATTGATGTGGTGACTCTTTCAGAGTTATCGCGATTAGGTTTTCGTCGTAGTGGTGACTTTGTATATCGTCCTGAATGTCATTTATGCAGACAGTGTTTGTCTTGTCGTGTTCCTGTAGCCGATTTCCAAATGAACAGCATGCAAAAAAAAGCGTGGAAACGAAATCAAGATCTTACTATGACTGTTCTACCAACACGGCAAGCTGCACAAATTCATTATGATTTATATGAACGTTATATTAATGAGCGCCATGCCGATGGCGATATGTTTCCGCCGAGTTTAGATCAGTTTGAAAAATTTCTAGTTCATAGCTGCACAGATAGTTTCTTCTTGGAATTATGGAAAGATAACCGTCTGATCAGTGTTTCTACATGTGATCTTATGGATGATGGTTTATCAGCGGTCTATACATTCTTTGACCCAGATGAGCACCGTAGATCTTTAGGTGTTTATTCGATTTTGAATCAAATCGAATATGTAAAATCACTTGGCTTAGAATATCTTTATTTAGGCTATTGGGTACCTCACTCTGCCAAAATGAACTACAAATCGCAATATACACCTTTAGAACTTTTACTAGATGGGCAATGGCGCCGTTTAAATAGATCATTGTCACCAGAAGAGATCCAACAGTTAGGCACGTCTCTTATGACAACCTTACCTTCCGAATGGAACAACTTAATTATTAAATAGTTTTAATCTATTCTTATCAAATGCAAAGAGATAAGTGATTAAAATAATGATGCGAAATCATCAGTACAGGTTTTTACCATAATCACCGCATTTTCACGCCCACCTTCTTGAGTAGGATAATAATTGCGACGCAGATCAATTTGGTGAAAGCCTGTTTTTTCATATAAACCAATAGCTGCTTTATTACTTTCACGCACTTCTAAAAAGATTTGTACTGGCTCATTTTTTAATTGATCAATTGAAGCACTTAATAATTCATATCCTAAACCCTGCCCTTGCATTTTAGGATCAACTGCCATGAGTAATAAATTTGCTTCATCTAAAACGGGTTGTAAAATACAAAATCCAACTACTTTGCTATTTAACTCAATCACTGTGCATTGATAAGAATTCAAAGATTCAATAAATTGCTGTCTTGACCATGGGTGTGTCTGAACAAGCTTTTCAATTTGAGCAACACTATCCACATCGGAGGCTTGCATAGTACGAATCATGAATTTCAACATATTTACAGATTTCTAGTTAAAAGTATTATAGAAACTTATATAGAAAAAACGAGCAAAAAAAAGAGCAATTAAATTGCTCTTTTTCTATGTGATTTATTAGAAACCTAACTTTTCACGCCAAGTTGCCAATAAAGCCGTGGTATCCGAATCATTTGGATGAAATTTTGGTCTTAAAAAGTCCAGCAATTCTGGAATTTGACGTGTCATAAAACCTTTACGACCATACATAAACTTAAGCATGTATTTGGTATCTTTCCAAGTTAACTTTTCATCAGTCTTGAGTAACTTAGCAGTAAAGTATGATTGAGTTGCGAAGATTAAAGCCATGGAAATAATTAAAGCAGTTGAACGCATAAAATAAGCTTTCGGACCTTGCCCATACATACTTGTATAAACATCAAAAGCTACCGCTTTATGTTCATTTTCTTCAACTGCATGCCACATCCACAAATGATACATGGTGTTATCTTGGAACATCGCCTGAATTTCAGGATTTTGTAGAAGTTCAGCGGCAATAGTCGAAGTAAAATGTTCTAGAGCACATGTTCCCGTCAAATCAATCATTTCTTTGGTGTAGCCAAAAGGTTTCATTAATTTGGTTACAACAGCCGTACCCATCTTAATGACTTTTCCAGTTTGCTTTTCCATATGACGAACATCATAACCATAAGCCTGCGCTGAAGCATTAAATGCTAAGTGCTCTTTCGAATGCATTGCTTCCTGACCAATAAAAGCGCTAATTTCCTTTTGAAGAGCTGGGTCAGCAAGTTTTGCATCATTTCGAACAGCACGCGTGCTATTTACAAAGAATTGTTCACCTTCAGGAAAAAGAGCCGATAATGCTGTCATAAAGTGAGTTAATCCTGCATCGTAATTTGCCCAATAGCGTGGAACTTGATCAAATTCAAAGTCCATACGACGTACAGGGAAGCTTGCTCCAGCACGATTAGAAATATTTACTTTAGCATTCATGTTAGACTCCTTTAAGTGAACCAAAAATTCACTTATATCCTTATTTATTTTCTTAATATTTATAATAATACACTTTTAAAAGCGCTATTTAAGTGCAGATGAGGACAGCGAATTATCAGATGAGGTCATTAAAAGCCCCTTTCTGAATCAAAATAAAACTCTATAATTTTAAAAATGAGTAGCACTTTTAAGGCAATAAAAAAGGGCTATTCACAGCCCTTTTCACTTTATTTTTTGGTTAAAGTCCAAGTTTAGCTTTCCATGTTTTTAACAAGCTAACTGTATCTAAATCATTGGGATGAAAACCTGGTTTAAAATAAGCAAGCATTTCTTTCGCCATACCTGCAATAATACCTTTCGATGGGCTATAACCATATTTATAAATTACAGACAGCTCAGCTAAGTTTAATTTATTATCTTGTTTTAAAAGACGAAGTACAAACGATGACTGAATCAAAAAGATTAAAGTCATAGCAAATACTAAAGAGCTCGTGCGTAAAGCATAAGCCTTTACACCTTTACCAAATACACCCTCGTATACATCAAAAGCTACAGCTTTATGCTCATTTTCTTCAACTGCATGCCAATACCACATAGTTGACATGGTCTCATCAGTCATCAGTTCTTGAATGTTCTTATTTACTAATAATTGTGAGGCGATAGTAGCTGTAAAATGCTCAAGTGCAGTAGTAGCAGTCAAATCCACCATTTCTTTTGTCATGCCAAAAGGTTTGACAATTTTTACAAAAGTTTTAATGGCTGTTTGAATCGCTGTATCAGTAAATTTCTCTAACGTTTCTACATCATGACCAAACTTTTGAGCAGAAGCATTAAAATTTACATGCTCTTGAGTGTGCATTGCTTCTTGCCCAATGAAAGCACTAATCTCTTTTTGTAGCAGTTCATCATCTTTAATAGCTGGATGATAACGTACGGCACGTACACTATCGATGAAGAATTTCTCACCAGCAGGAAACAATGCTGATAATGCAGTCATAAAATGTGTGAGTCCAGCAGAACCATTCATCCAATATTCTGGTACATCATTAAAGTCAAAATTCATCCGACGTACTGGAAAGCTCGCTCCTGCACGATTCGTAATATTCACTTTAGCATTCATATCGAAAGCTCCTTACCAGTAACCTAAGTTACATAAACTTTATTGTTCATTTTCTTGATTCTTATCATACAAATTTAATAAAAAGGCTTAAGTGCAAATAAGGACATTGAAGTATCAGTTAAGGCCAGCTTTAAATTGAATTGTCAAACAACAAGCATAAAAAAAGCGCTCCAAAAGGAGCGCTTTTTTCACTGAAAAGTGATTATGCAGTTACTTTCGCAACAACACCAGCACCTACAGTACGACCACCTTCACGGATCGCAAAACGTAGACCTGGGTCCATTGCGATTGGGTGGATTAATTCTACTGACATTTCAACGTTGTCACCTGGCATAACCATTTCAACGCCTTCTTTCAACTGGATTGCACCAGTTACGTCAGTTGTACGGAAGTAGAACTGTGGACGGTAACCATTTAAGAATGGAGTGTGACGACCACCTTCTTCTTTAGAAAGTACGTATACTTCTGCGTCGAAT